>NZ_BOOP01000012.1 GCF_016863295.1 Planotetraspora phitsanulokensis | reverse complement strand
TCCCCCGCACCTGGGCCTGGCCGCCGAGCTTGCCCTCGGTGCCGACCTCGCGGGCGACTCGGGTGACCTCCTCCGCGAACGCGGACAGCTGGTCGACCATCGTGTTCACGGTGTTCTTCAGCTCGAACATCTCGCCGACCGCGTCGACGGTGACCTTGCGGCTCAGGTCGCCCCGGGCGACGGCCGTGGTCACCTCGGCGATGTCGCGCACCTGGGCCGAGACGCGGCTGGACATCGTGTTCACCGACTCGGTGAGATCGCGCCAGCTCCCGGACATCCCGCGCACGTTCGCCCGCCCGCCGAGCTTGCCCTCGGTGCCGACGTCCCGGGTAACGCTCGTCACTTCGGAGGTGAACAGGGCCAGCTGGTCGACCATCCCGTTGATCGCCTTGCCGAGCCGGCGCACCTCGCCCCTGGCGCTGCGGTCGAGGTCGATCCGCATCGACAGATCGCCCTTCGCCACCGCGTCGATCACGTCGGCGGCGCCGCTCACGGGCGTCACCAGCGCGTCGATCAGGTCGTTGACGGAGCCGACGCCCTCTGCCCACGAGCCGACGCCGGGGCCCGGAGTGAGACGCTCGTTGAACCTGCCCTCCTTCACCACCTCGCGGCGGACCCGGGTCAGCTCGTTGGCGAGGTGCTCACGCCGGTCCGCCACCTCGTTGAGGAGCAGGCGGATCTCGCTGAGGATCCCGGGGGGCGCGTGCGGGACGCGCCGGCGGAAGTCGCCGTCGCGCCACATGATGAGGGTTTCCAGAACTGGCGCGAGATCGGACTCGGTGTACGACCGTTCCGTTCCGGCCAGCTCAACGCCGACGGGCGACATGTGGCCTCCTTCACCCCTTGGGGGTTCTAGCGCCGCAGGTGAGGCACAGCGGCCTTTCGGGGGGCGGACTCCTTGCCAGTCTGTCACGTTCCGTGGCGCGGGGTGCCCCCTTGTTTTACCCCGGGTCAGACGGATCTGTGGTAAGCACGGAAGCGGTGACAAGTACCCCTCGTGCCGTTCTGGCCGCGTCGTTCGCGCCAGGAGAGACGGCCGTACCAGCTGCCGTGCGGTTCACTCGCGAAGTGATGACCGCATGGGCCGTCATGTCCGTGAGCGCCGAGGCGGAAGGCCTGGCGCGTGATCTGGTGGCCGAGGTCTCGGGCGAGCCGTTCGACGTCGTGTGGATCCACCAGGGCGAGTCCGTCCAGGTCGAGGTCAGGGAGAAGTCCGGCTCGACCGCATACGGCCCGCCCGCCGACGCCGTCGCCTGGGGGGTGACCTTCACCGCGTCGACCCGTACCCGCTGGGCCCGGATCGACCTGCCGGGGGGCGCGCCGGGCATGGGCGACGAATGGGTCGCGGAGACGACCGCCGGTCCGGGATGGCTGGGCTTCCTCGCGGACGCCAGCGATCTGCTCGCCGGCACCCTCGACCCCGACATGGTCCCGGCGATCATCGCGCAGATCGTGGTCCCCCGCCTCGCCACCTGGTGCGCCGTCTACACGGCGGAGCACGGGTCGGGGCCGCTGCGGCCCGCCTACCTCTGGCACGCCGACGAGGCCCAGATCGACGCGCTCCGCGACCTCCTGGGCGAGACCCAGATGCCCTCGGGCGAGGGCCCCGCGGTGCTGCACATGGGCGAATGGCAGTCGCTCGCCTTTCCGCTGACCGCCAGGGGCCGCCGGCTGGGGATCATGTGCCTGGGACGGCGGGACCGCTTTCCCGACGAGGGCCTGCAACTGGCGGAGGACCTCGGCCGCCGGGCCGCGCTGGCGATGGACAACGCCCGCCTGTACGCCCAGCAGGCGGCGGCCAACCGAGCGCTCCAGCGCAGCCTGCTGCCGCCGGAGGAGCCCAAGACGCCCGGCCTGGACTCCCATGTCGTCTACGAGCCCGCGGGTGAGACCAACGAGGTCGGCGGCGACTTCTACGACCTGTTCCCCATGCGTGAGGGGGTCTGGCGGTTCGCCATCGGAGACGTCTGCGGCACCGGCCCGGAGGCCGCGGCCGTCACCGGCCTCGCGCGGCACACCCTCCGCCTGCTCGCCCGCGAGGGGTACGGCGTGGCCGACGTGGTCGACCGGCTGAACCAGGCCATCCTCGACGAGGGGGAGCGGGCGAGGTTCCTGACGCTGCTGCACGGGGAGATCACCCGCGTGGCCGACGGGCTCGACGTCAGCCTGGTCTCCGCCGGGCATCCCGAGGCGCTGCGGCTGCGGCCGAGCGGTGTGGTCGACACGGTCGCCCAGCCCCAGTCGTTGCTGGGCGTCTTCCCCGAGGCCGACTTCCGCGAGGAGAGCGTCCACCTCGCGCCGGGAGACGTGCTGCTCGGGGTCACCGACGGCGTGACGGAGAGACGCTCGGGCTCACGACTGCTCGACGACGAGGGAGGGCTGGCCAAGCTCCTGTCCGAATGCGTGGACCTGTCCGCCCGCGCCGTGGCCGAGCGGATCCGCCGTGCCGTACAGGATTTCGCGCCGGAGCCGAGCGCCGACGACCTGGCTATCCTCGTCCTGCGAGCGCCCTGACCGCGAAGTCGAGCGAGGCCGCCATCTGGCGGATGCGCTCCTCCACGACCAGCGAACCGTGGCCGGCGTCGTACCGGTAGACCGACGCCTCGTGGCCGTGGTCGGCGAGCGCGCTCAGATAGTTCTCGATCTGGCGGATGGGACACCGGGGGTCGTTCTCGCCCGCGAGGACCAGCAGGGGCGCCTGGACCATGTCGGCGTAGGTGATCGGGGAGGACGCGGCGTACCTCTCGGGCACCTCCGTGGGGGAACCGCCGAGCAGGGCCCTATGCGCGGCCCGCAACCCCTCGGCCTCGTCCTCGTAGGCCGCCGCGTGGTCGGCGATGGGCACGGCGGCGATCCCCGCCGCCCAGCTCTTGGGCTGGGTCCCGAGAGCGAGCAGGGTGAGGTAGCCGCCCCAGGACGACCCCGAGAGCACCAGCCGATCCGGATCGGCGATGCCGCGGTCGACCGCCCAGTCGCGGACGGCGGCGACGTCGGCCAGCTCGATGTGCCCCACGTCGCCGTGGAGAGCGTCCCGCCAGGCCGAGCCGTACCCGACGGATCCCCGGTAGTTGACGCGGATCACGGCGAAGCCGTTGTCGACCCAGGCCGCGACGGGGGGCAGGAAGGAGTCGTCGTCCTGCGCCGCGGGCCCCCCGTGTAACAGGAAGACGGTCGGATACGGCGGGACGAGCCCCTCCGGACGGGAGACCAGGGCGTGGATGCGCCCGCCCGGTCCGTCCACGTCGATGTCCTCGAGCGGCACGGACGGCGGAGGCGTGCGCCCGGGGCTGATGACCACGTGCCCGCTGCTCGACTTGATCACCGGGGGGTGGGCGGCGCTCGACCAGGAGTACTCCACCGAGCCGTCCGGGCGCGGGGCGGCGGCCTCGATCACGCCGTGCGGGCTCTCGATCGGCGTGAGACCCCCACCGGCGAGGTCGTACCGCAGCAGTTCGGTGCGGCCGCGATGACTGTGCATGATCAGCAGCGCGCGGCCGTCGTCGTACCAGTCGGAGGTGATCTCGCCGGGCACCCGCAGCCAGATCTCGCGCTGCTCACCGGTGGCCGGGTCCCAGACGAGCGGCTCGCGGCGGCCGCGGCGCTCGTGGAGGACGAGGATCCGGCGGTCGCCCGGAACCGGGGCGAACCGGATGCCGGTGACGCCCTTCCCCGTGCCGTCGTGAAGTTCCCCGACGACCTGGCCGTCGGTCTTCAGCACCCGCAGGGCCGGGTGCAGGGCGTCGCCGTGCTCGCTGTGGTTGATCGCGATGAGCGATCCGTCGAGGGACATGCCGACGACCGCGGCGAACTCGTCATGGCTGTAGATCGGGACGGCCTCTCCCTCGCCATCGGTGACCAGGACGTCGAAGCCGCCGCGAGAGGATCGGCCGACCGCCGCGACGCCGTTGCTCCCGAGACCGAGGCCGCAGGGGTTCCCCGGGGGCATCGGCACCGGGATGTCGGGACCGCCGTAGAAGGGCTGCCGCATCCACACGCCGAACTCGTCGCCGTCGGTGTCGGCGAACCACCAGATCCAGTTCCCCGTGGGGTCGACGGCGCCGTACGAGGTGCCGTTGGGCCGGTCGGTGACCCGACGGGCCTGGCCGGTGGAACGGTCCCAGGCGTAAATCTCCCAGGCCCCGGAGGCGTTGCTGCGGTAGACGGCGCGATGCGGCGCCTGGCGTGCCCACATCGGCAGGGTCGTGCGTGGTGCCCGGAACCTGGACTGCCAGCGTTCCTCGGCCTTCATGCGGCCCTCCCCTGTCCTATGGCGGGGTTGCGGTCAAGTATGTCCCGGACAAGTGGAAAATGGCCGACAAATCGTGGATGTTCGCGCGGAATTTCCCGTCAGAAGACCCTCCTGTCACTTCCGTACCACCCAGGTGGTCAACCGGAAGGACGCCGTCACGTGGACCGGGTCGGGCAGTTCCCCGATCTTCTTCGCGAGGGCGTCGCCTTCGGTGTGCCAGGCGCTCGGTCCCATCCTGACCACCGCTTCGACCGCTTCGTGCCCGAGCGCCAGCGGGATCTCCAGATCGTCCTGCGCAACCGGGTCGAACCGTCCCGCGAGGGTCTCTCCGAGCCGCCGCTCCTTGTCCGCGTCAACGGAGAGCAGGCCGAGGCGGTCGACCAAGGGGCGGAGATGGCCCGCGGCGGGGGTCACGACCACCAGCGTGCCGCCCGGCTTCAGGATCCGGGCGAACTCGGCGGCGTTGCGCGGTGCGAAGACGTTGAGCAACACGTCTGCGCTCGCGTCCCGGACGGGCAGGGGCCGCCAGACGTCGGCCACCACGGCGCCGATGCGGGGATGCGCCCGGGCCGCCCGCCTGAGCGCGTGCTTGGACACGTCGAGCGCGAGCCCGACCGCCCCGGCCGCCGCGGCGTCGAGTGCCCGTGACAGGTAGTGGCCCGTGCCGGCCCCGGCGTCCGCGATGACCTCCGCCGCCCCGCACGCTGCCGCGACCGCGTCCGCGAGCGGCGCGAAGTGGCCTCCGTCGAGGAAGTCCGCGCGGGCCGCGACCATCGCCGGGGTGTCGGCCGTGCCCGGTGCCGCCGATCCGGTCAGCAGGCTCACGTATCCCTGGCGTGCCACGTCGAAGGCGTGCCCGCCGTCGCAGCGGACCGTGCCGGGCGCAAGAGTCAGCCGGCCGCCGCAGACCGGGCAGAGCAGGAGATCGATGACGTCGGCGAGCATCCGTCCATCATCGCCCGTCCCGGTGACCGTCTCGTGACGCGGTATGCGCACGGTCTTTCGCACTGCGTTTCAGATTGTGTTTCAGATTGTGTTTCACATGGTGAGGATCCGGCGTGATCCAGATCACATCGATGTCTTGTCATGACACCAGTCACGAATCATGATCGAGGTAGTCAGTGTTGATCCGGGGGGTCATCGATTCGGGGGTCATCGTCCCAGGAGGCCCTCATGAAAGAGGAAGTCGGGCAGACCCGGCCGCTCGGCGTCAGCCGTCCCGATCTCGCGGTGGACGACCTCCCGGAGCCCGAGGAGGTCTTCGGCGTACGGAGGATCGGCCCGAAGGAGCTGTTCAAGTACGCGCTCGGTCCGAGCCTGATCGCCCTGGGCATCTCCATCGGCAGCGGCGAGTGGCTGCTCGGGCCCCAGGCCGTCGGGCAGTACGGGTTCGTCGGAGTCGGATGGGTGATCGTCGTCTCGGCGGTGCTCCAGACCTTCTACAACATCGAGTGCTCGCGCTATGTGATGGCCACGGGAGAGGCGCCGGTGGTCGGCTGGGGACGGGTGCCTCCCGGCTACCTGTTATGGGTCCCGCTTTCCGTCTTCATCGTGATATTTGCGTTCATAGCGGGTGGTTGGGCCGCGTCCGCCGGCCAGGGCGTCTACGCGCTCGTCCACGGCGAGGTGCCGCCCGCCGGAGCAGAGGAGCCACGCATCTGGGCGATCGCCCTGCTCCTGCTCGTCTTCCTCATCACGGCGAGCGCCCGACGCATCAGCCGCGCACTGGAGCTGGCCAACTGGGTGATGGTCGGTGCGATCCTGGCCGCCCTGGTGCTCATCGACCTGTTCGTTGTGCCCTTCAGCCAGTGGTGGGAGGGCATCCGCGGATTCGTCACCCCCGCCGCGCCGCCCGCCGGCATCACCGCGACCCAGCTCGGCGCGCTGGCCGGGTTCACCGCGCTCGCGTCCGGTCTGAACTGGTACGTCATGGGCCACTACCGCGACAAGGGCTACGGAATGGGGTATCGGGTCGGCCACATCACCGGCATGCGCGGCGGGCGCACGCAGATGCTGGCGAGCGGCGTCACCTTCCCCGACGACCCCGCGAACAGCACCCGGTGGCGTCGCTGGTACCGCCTGCTGCTCACGGACATGTGGGGCATCTTCTTCGTCGGTGCCATCCTGGGCATGTTGCTGCCGACCATCCTGATGGCGCGCGCCGTGGAGATCAGCGGGAAGACGCCCACCCAGGCCAACGTGCCGACCTTCGTGGCGAGCGCGCTGGAGCAGGAGCACGGCAGGGTGCTCTTCTACATCGCCCTCGTCCTCGGTGTGCTGATCCTCTTCTCGACCCAGCTGGGGATCTTCGAGGGCATGGTCCGGGTGGCGACCGACGCGGCGCACGCCACGAGCCCCCGGCTGCGGGCCATGGTCGAGGGGGACCCGAGGCGGTTCTACTACCCGTTCATGCTGGTGCTGATGGTGATCATCGCGATCATCCTGCACCTGGCGCTTCCGGTGAGTCTGGTCCAGTGGTCGGCGAACATGTCGAACCTCGGCGCGCTGTTCTATCCGTTCCTGCTGATCTATCTCAACCGCAGGCTGCCCCGCGCAGCGCGGTCCCGCTGGTACCACCAGGTGATCCTGGTGCTGAACTTCCTGTTCTTCGGGTTCTTCTTCGTCAACTTCGTCGCCGACCTCATCGGAGATCCGCTCGTGACCTTCTAGGGGCGGGCGCTCTAGGGTGGGGCGATGCCGTACGAGCCGAAGATCGTGACCGGTGTCGAGATCGTCCCCGTCTGCGACGCCGTCGGGCCCATGGGCGAGCGCATCAGGAAGCCGCTGCCCGAACTGTTCCCTGGCGGCTCCTTCGCCGACGACGCCGAGTGGGTGCTCCACTTCCACTGCTATTTGCTGCGGGCAGGAGGCCGTACGGTCCTGGTGGACACCGGGATCGGCGGAACGGACTCGCCCGCGGCCGGGTGGGCACCCGTGCCCGGCCGGTTGCTCGCGGAACTGGCGGAGGCAGGCGTCGGCCCGGCTGACGTGGGCGTCGTCGTGCTGACCCACCTGCACAGCGACCACGCGAGCGGATGTGTCCAGGACGGCGTGCCGGTCTTCCCGAACGCCCGCCACGTGATCCAGCGGACCGAGCTCGACTGGGTGGGCGATCCGATGCGCCGCCAGGTCGTCGAGCCGCTGCGGGACTCGATCCAGGTCGTGGACGGCGACGCGAGCCTCCTGCCTGGCGTTCGCGTGGTGCACGCCCCGGGTCACACGCCGGGGCATCAGTGCGTGGAGGTGGGCGACCTCATCGTGACCGGCGACGCCGTGCTCCATCCGGTCCAGTTGGCCGACCCCACGATCCACTACGCGTACGACGAGGATCCGGAGCGTGCGGTCGTGAGCCGTTCGGCCCTCCTCGACCGCGCCGCGGTCATCGCTCCCGGCCACTTCTCTCAGGCGTTCGTCCCGGTGCGATAGGGCGATCACCTCGTCCAGAGGCATTCCTGGGTCGCCTGGACGAGGGCCATCAACTCGGGAGAGGGCCGCTCGCCTGCCCAGGTGAGTCCGAAGGTCATCCGGAGCTCTGCCGACTCGAGCGGAACGAAGTGGACGTCGTGCCGGCGGATCGAGCCGACCAGCAGGGACGGCGTCGGCAGAAGGCCCGCTCCCGCCGCCACGAGGTCGAGCGCGGCCGCGAAGTCGTCGAGGTCGCCGGCGACGACGTGGAGCTGATCGGGGCCGGGCAGCATGGCGGCGACCCTGGCCCACATCCCACCCGGCGGGCGGTTACGCGGCACCACGATCCTCTGCCGGGCGAGCTGACCGAGCCGCAGGCGGGACTTGGAGGCGAGCGGGTGGCCTGCCGGGACGGCCAGATGCGCCACCGGCACATGGAAGCGGGCGGCAGTCGTGAATCCCAGGGGGAACGGCGTCCCGACGATGGCCGCGGTCACCTCTCCCTGTGCCAGTGCGGTGAGGGAGTCGCTCCGGCCGGAAGCGAGCAGCTCCACGTCGATCGCGGGCCTGCGGTGGGCCAGACGCCGGGCGATCCGAGCCGCCAGCGTCCCGACGAGCGAGGGATAGGCCAGGCGAATCGTCGGACCGGCCGGTACGGCCAGGCGGGCCGCCTCGGCGGAGAACCTCGCGGCGGCCTGCAGCAGCGCCTCCGCGTCCGGCAGCAGCGCCTTGCCCGCGTGTGACAGCCGCACGTCACGGCTGGTCCGGTCGAAGAGGCGGACGCCCAGGGTCCGTTCGAGCCTCCCGATGGCCTGGCTCACTGCGGGTTGTGAGACACCGAGCTCGGTCGCGGCGCGCGAGAAGCTCAGGTGCCGCGCGACGAGGGCGAAGCAGCCGATGTCGCGCAGCGGCGGCCCGGAATCCATGCTCCAGTATGACCGGCCATCGCTGCCGATCCATAAGCAGTGGTGATGGACTGGGGTGCCCCGATCGGCGACTTGCGGGGCCCCGTGCGTGCGGCTCCACGTGCGGCGTGTTGATCAGAGGGCGATAGCGCGGAGAGCTCCCGATCGTTGGTCTGCGCTTGTGGGCGCGAACGGCGCTCGGAGTGAGACGGCCCCGGGGGTGAGACGGCCCTCGGGAGGAGGCTGTGCTCGTGGTGAGGCGGCGCTCGGGGTGAGGCGGCACTGAGTCGAGCCGCTCGTTCGCGTTGCGCATTTCGTGCGCTTTTCTATGCAAAAACGCCTGATCGATAAACGCCTTTTGGTGCGTATCGAATAATTGTCGCCGTTTGATCAAGCTGGACAAATGGGGTTTATCATTCGCACTTCTTTTCTAACTACTCACTGGTACTAGTTGTCTCGGCGCTCATTTCCGTGAAATGATTCATACAGGTGTTCGAATCGTATTTCCGGGGGTGGGAGTTGTTCGAGATCGTTGATCCGGTGGGGCGGGCGCCGGGTGCGGGTGGCGATTGGGTGTCTGGGGTGGGTCGTTCGTCGGGGTGGTGGTCGGATGGTTCGTCTGCTCGTCACTTCGATCCCGCCGATGAGCAGACCACCAATGGTGGGTCTTCGTCCGCTGATCAGGGCGATGACGGCCCGGCTGGCCGCCCCTCGTGGGTGGTGGTGGGTGAGGTTCGGCGGGTCGCGGTGGAGTTGGCCGGGGTGGAGGTGCCGGAGTCGGCGGCGGTGTGTCTGGCCGAGGTGGAGGAGTTGGTGTACGCGCGGGATCGGTTGATTTCGGCGATCGCGGCGCGGGTGGGTCGGGTGCATGGCGCTGGTGAGGCGAGGGCGCATGGCCATGCCAGTACGCGGACTTGGTTGCGCGGTGGTTGTGGGATGAGTTCGGGGTCGGCGTCGTCGTTGGTGTGTTTGGCGATGGAGTTGGCTCGGTTGCCGGTGGTGCGGGCTCGTTTTGCTGAGGGGTCGTTGAGTGAGGGGCAGGTTGCCGCGATTTGCGCGGCGACGAGTGGGCTCAGTGATGAGCAGGCGGGGGTGGCTGAGCCGATTTTGGTGGGGTTGGCGGATCGGGCGACTGCGGGTGAGGTGGCTCGGGCGGGCCGGTATCTGCGGGAGGTTCTGGATCCGGGGCAGGCGGACAAGGAGTCCGAGGCTGACCACGGGCGGCGGTTTTTGCGGGTGCGGCCGACCGGTTCAGGTGGGCTGGAGGGGGAGTTCCGGTTGCCACGGGAGGCGGCGGCGCGGTTGCGGGCGTTGCTGGACGCCTACGCACGGCCGAAGGTGGAGGGTGATGAGCGGCCGTTGCGGGTGCGGAACGCGGATGCGTTCATGGCGTTGCTGGAGCAGCAGATCAGTACCGAGTTGCTGGTGCTGGTCAACGCCGAGTCCCTGCCCGATGACCACCCCGTTAAGACGGGCCGGAAGACCGGCAACCCGCAGCAAGAGCATGAGCCGGCCACAGGAGACGCGCCCCAGACGGAGTCAGCCCCGGAATCAAGGGCCGAGCCGGAGCCGAGGCTGAGACCAGACGACGCACCGGGACCGGCGCCTGGGGAAGAGCGAGAGCCTGGGCCGAGCTCAGGGCTGAGATCAGACGACGCACCGGGTTGGGCGCCAGGGCCTGATCCGGGGGCGGAGGACGAGCCAGTGGACGAGGCCGCCGGGTGGGCGGGCTTGGGTGAGCGGGTGGATCGTCTGGTGCCTGGGCTGTTGCTCGCGACCGGGCAGCTGCTGCCGGTGTGGGAGAT
>NZ_BOOP01000011.1 GCF_016863295.1 Planotetraspora phitsanulokensis | reverse complement strand
TCCAGGGATGCCCGCTGCCGGCCATGATGTGCCAGATCGATCACGCCGACAACTGGTCCGACGGCGGCCACACCGACCTACGTCTGCTCGGACCGGCGTGCCAGTTCCATAACCGCGACCGCTACCGGCGCCCCCACCACTACCAACGCCGGATAGCCGGCAAAGACCGCTGGGCCTTCACCTACACCGGCCGAACCACCGGACCACGCATCAACCACCCCACGCGAACATGATCGACGTTAGGGGGGGTCCCGAGGTGGGCCCGATCGGCGATGACGGTTGCCCAAGGTCCAGTGGCTCCAAGGTTCAGGGGCCCCAGGGTCCAATGCCCGAGATGCGCGGCTCGACTGGCCGGCGGGCTCCTTGCGGTGTTCCTGCCTGCCTGGACGAGTGTCCCGGCCATTGCGCCGGGCAGGCCTCGCCGTCCGCTGGCGGGCCCCCTGCGGTATTCACGCGTGCCTGGACGGGAGTCCCGGCGCGAGGGGGTCGCATGCGCAGGAGTTTGCAACCTGCTCGTGAGACGCATAAGCCACGCTTATGGAATAGGCGATCGTGCGTAGCGGATGGGCAGGATGCGTCCGTCCGAACCCTGAACGGCCAAGGGAGCCATCATGACTGCGCGTCCGCCGACCTTTCCCGCCTCTACTGTGCTCGGCTATCCGAGGATCGGGCCCCATCGGGAGTTGAAGCGGGCACTGGAGTCGTACTGGGACGGCCGCTCGACGTACCAGGACCTTCAGAGCACGGGACGGCGACTGCGAGAAGAGACCTGGCGGCGGCTCGACGGGCTCGGGCTGGGTGCACTGCCGTCCGGGACGTTCTCGCTCTATGACCAGATGCTCGACACGGCCGTGTTGCTCGGCGCCGTCCCTGATCGATATCGGGGGGGTACCAGTGAGGAGGCCTACTTCGCCATGGCGCGGGGCGCGGAGGGCGTCGCGCCGCTGCGGATGACGAAGTGGTTCGACACGAACTATCACTACATCGTCCCCGAGATCGGGCCGGACACCTCGTTCCGGCTCGATGCCACCAAGCCGCTCTCCGAGGTGCGGGAGGCGCGCGAACTGGGCCTGGAGACGCGGCCCGTACTGGTCGGCCCGGTCACCTTCCTCCTGCTGTCGCAGGCTGCTCCGGGCGCGCCGGCCGAATTCGCCCCTCTGGATCGGCTGGCCGATGTACTCGGGGTCTACGAGGAACTGCTTCAGGAACTCGCCGCGGAGGGCGTCGAGTGGGTCCAGCTGGACGAGCCGGCCCTCGTCACCGACAGGACCGGTGTGCAACTGGCCGCCGTCAGGACCACCTACGAGCGACTGGGAGGCCTGGCCGACCGACCTGCCCTGTTCGTCGCCTCGTACTTCGGAGATCTCGGCGACGCCCTGCCGGTCCTCGCGGCCACGCCGGTCGAAGCCATCGGCCTCGACCTGGTGGCCGGGAGTGTCCCCGGGAGTGTCCCCGGCATCGGCGCAGCGGCTGACGAGACCGCGCTCCCCGGAAAGGCTGCGCTCCCCGGAAAGGCTGCGCTCCCCGGAAAGGCTGCGCTCCCCGGAAAGGCTGCGCTCCCTGAAACGACCGCGCGACCCGGAAAGGCCCTGCTCGCCGGGAAAACCGTGGTCGCGGGCGTGGTGTCTGGGCGTGACGTGTGGCGCACCGACCAGGAACGGGCACTGGCCACGCTGCTCGCCGTACGCGAGCAGGCCGGGCACGTCGTCGTGAGCACGTCCTGCTCGCTGCTGCACGTGCCGTACGACCTGGATCTCGAACCGGGGCTCGATCCTGACGTGCGGCGGCGACTGGCGTTCGCGGACCAGAAGGTCGCCGAGGTGGTCGAGCTGGCCGCCCTCCTGGCCGCCACACCGAACGCCGCGCCGGTCGGTGGGCCCACCACACCCGCCGCGGGCCAACCGGCGAAGACGAACGCGGCGCCGGAACCCGCGAAGGAACACACCCCGGAACACACGCCGGAACACATGCTGGTCAGGAGCCCGTACGCGGTCCGGGCGGCGGCGCAGGCCGAGCACCTGCGCCTGCCCCCGCTGCCGGTCACCACGATCGGCTCGTTCCCGCAGACCGGTGAGCTGCGCGAGGCCCGGGCGGCGCTGGCGGCCGGGGAACTGGACGAGGCGGCCTACGACGACCTCGTCCGCGCCGAGATCGCGCGGGCCGTCGCGCTGCAGGAACGGCTCGGGCTCGACGTGCTCGTCCACGGCGAGCCGGAACGCAACGACATGGTGCAGTACTTCGCCGAGCATCTCGACGGCTTCGCGGTCACCGGCAACGGGTGGGTGCAGTCGTACGGCTCGCGCTGCACTCGGCCGCCGATCCTGTACGGCGACGTGCGCCGTCCGGAGCCGATCACGGTGAGGTGGGCGCATCATGCGCAGTCTTTGACGGACAAGCCGGTCAAGGGCATGCTGACCGGCCCGGTGACGATCGTCGCGTGGTCGTTCGTCCGAGACGACATTCCCCTGCGGGACGTCGTGTTCCAGGTCGCGGACGCCATCGGGTACGAGGTGCGCGACCTCGAGGCCGCCGGGGTGACGGTCATCCAGGTCGACGAACCGGCGCTGCGCGAGCTCATGCCGCTGCGCCGGGAGGACCAGGACGCCTATCTGGAGTGGGCCGTGGCGGCCTACCGCAGAGCCACGTCCGGCGCGGGCGACCGCACGCAGATCCACACGCACCTGTGCTATTCCGACGCCGACCAGATCCTCGATGCGATCGACGCCCTCGACGCCGACGTCACGACCATCGAGTCGGCGCGGTCGGGCGCGCGGATCCTCGACGAGGAGGCGATCGGCGACTTCGAACGGGGTCTCGGCCCGGGGGTCTACGACATCCACTCACCGCGGGTGCCGAGCACCTGGGAGATCGAGGTCGCGCTGAAGGCGGCGTTGCGGGTGCTGCCCGCCGACCGGGTCTGGGTCAACCCGGACTGCGGGCTGAAGACCCGGACGTACGACCAGGTCGAGGCGGCGCTCACCAACCTCGTCAGCGCGGCACGGCACCTGCGGGGCGACCAGCGCTCGTGACGGAGGTCCCCAAGGTGCGCCTCAGGCGTTGCTCGTCGCCGGCCGCAGACGCGGCAGGCGGCGAGCCCGCGTCCGGTAGCGGAGGACCTGGACGGCGCCGAGGATCCACACGGGATACTGCACGGCGAACGCCCAGCGGTAGTCGCCCTGGACGTCCATCGAGACGCCGATCGCGGCGATCACCGACATGGAGGCGACGAAGCCGCCGCCGTTGACGATGCCGGTGGCGACGCCGATCCGTTCGGCCGGGTTGAAGGTCCGCGCGTAGTCGAACCCGATCATCGATCCCGGCCCGTTCGTCGCGAGCGTGACCACGAGCAGCACGAGCAGCCACAGGGGTACGGGGGCCGGCCACAGCAGGACGAGCGTCCAGGCTCCCGCGGTGCCGCTGATGATGGTCAGCACCATCCACGACCGCCGCAGAGGGAACCGCCCGGCGAGGAAGCCGAACAGCGGCCCGCAGATCATCGACAGCACGGTGATCGTGGTCAGCAGCAGCCCCGCGGTCCTCGGGGTCAGCCCCTGGCCCTGGACCAGGAACGGGTACCCCCACAGGATCGTGAAGGCCGCGGCCGACGACTGGGTGGCGGCGTGCGTCCACATCCCGAGCCGGGTGCCCGGCTCGGCCCACGCGGCCCGCATCGCGGGTGCGGCCGTCTCCGTCTCGGGCCGCCGGTCGCGCAACGCCACGCCGACCACGACGAGGGAGACCGCCCCGAGCGCGGCGGCTCCGAGGAAGGTGGGCGTCCAGCCGTTGGCGTGCAGGGAGGTGATCAGCGGAACGGCCGAGGCGACCGCGCCCAGCTGGCCGAGCAGTCCGGTGAGCTGCACGATCACGGGATTACGCCGTGGGGGGAACCACACGGTGATGATCCGGATCACGCTGATGAACGTCATCGCGTCGCCACAGCCGATGAGGATGCGGCCGGCGGCGGCCGCGGGCAGGTTGGCGGCCAGGGCGAAGACGAGCTGGCCGAGCGCCATCACCGACGCTCCGGCCAGCAACATGCGTTTGGAGCCGAGCCGGTCGACCAGGATTCCGACGGGGATCTGCATCGCCGCGTAGACCAGCAGTTGCACCATGGCGAGGATGGACAGACCGGTCGCGCCGACACCGAAGCGGGCCGAGGCGTCGATGCCCGTGACGCCGAGGGACTGCCGGTGGAAGACCGCGATCATGTAGGCGACGACGCCGGCGGTCCAATAGATCAAGGGTCTACGCGTTCCACCGCTTCGTCCCATAGTTGAGGATTTTACCGATATGTACGGCTTGCGCCTGGAGTGTCCAGCTGGTGGACCTCCAGGCGCAGGCCGCGCCGTCAGCCGACGAGGGCGGGCACCCGTTCCTCCCGCGCGTCGCCGTCGTCGTCGTGATCGCCGTGGGAGAGCTGGGGCAGCCAGTCGAGCCAGCGCGGCAGGTACCAGTTCCAGTCGCCCAGCAGCTTCATCGTCGCGGGCAGCAGGACCGCCCGGACGATCGTCGCGTCGATCAGGATGGCGGCCGCCAGGCCGATGCCCATCTGCATGAACGTCAGCAGCGACAGGGTGGCGAAGGTCGAGAACACCGCCACCATGATCAGCGCCGCGCTCGTGACCACGGCGGCGGTGCTCTTGATGCCGGTAGCGATCGCGTCCTCGGTGCGCATGCCCCTGTCGTAGGCCTCACGGATCCGGCTGAGGATGAAGACGTGGTAGTCCATCGACAGGCCGAACAGGATCACGAACAGGAACAACGGCAGCCAGTTGGTGATCGAGCCGGTGGAGGTGAAGCCGAGCAGGCCCTCGCCGTACCCCCGCTGGAAGACCAGGACGAGCACGCCGTAGGCCGCCGCGACGGACAGCAGGTTGAGCAGGATGGCCTTGACCGCGACCACAAGTGAGCGGAACGAGATCAGCAGCAGGACGAAGGCCAGCAGCAGCACGAAGCCGAACACGAGCGGGATCGACCGGCGGAGCTGCTCGTCGAAGTCCATCGAGCCCGCCGTGCCGCCGGTGACGTGCGCTCCGGGAATCGTGGCGGGGAGGACCTTCTCGCGCAATGTGTGGACGGCGTGCTCCGAGACCGCGTCGGTCCCGGTGCCCTTGATGCCGATGGCGATCTGCGCCACCGTCTTATCCGGATTTATCCGTACGCTGATCGGCTCGTTCGCCTCGCCCGTCGCCAGCGCCTGCTTCTTGAACTCCTCGATCGAGGCGGTGAACTGCGGGGTCGTCACGTCGGCGGCCTTGACGACGACGACGGCGGGCTCGTTTCCGCCGGGGAACGCCTTGTCGATGCGCTTGAAGGTCTCGGCGATCGAGTAGTCGCCCTGCAGGTCGTCGATGGTCTGTGCGCCGGTCTTCAGGCTGAACGCGGGGATCGCGAGCGCGACGAGGAGACCGCCGGCGAGGACCGCGGAGATGACCGGGTGACGCAGGACCGGGTCGATGATCGCGCCCCACAGCCGGCTCTCGCCGCCTCGCACGCCGAGGATGCGCCGCCAGCCGACCCTTCCCCTGGTGACGGTGCGGACGGTGCCGTGGATCAACCGGGCGTCGATCTTGTCGCCGATCAGCGAGAGCAGTGCGGGCAGGGCGGTCAGGGACCCGACGACGGCCGTCAGGACCACGAGGATCGTGCCCTCGGCGAAGCCCATGAAGATGCCGTTGCCGGTCAGGAACATCCCCGCCATCGCCACGATGACGGTGATGCCGGAGATCAGGACGGCCCTGCCGGACGTGGCGGCGGCGATCTCGATGGCCGTGCGCTTGTCGCGGCCCTTCGCCCGCTCCTCGCGCTGCCGCATGATGTAGAAGAGGCTGTAGTCGACACCGACCGCGAGGCCGATCAGCAACATCACGTTGCTGGTGGCCGAGTCGACGTGCAGCAGCTGGCTGGTGAGCGCCAGCAGCCCGGTGGCCGAGAAGATCGCCGTCATCGCCAGGGCGACCGGGACCAGCGCGGCCAGCAACGCGCCGAACGCCGCGAGCAGGATGCCGATGGTGATCGGGAGCGACAGCTGCTCGGCCCGCACGAAGTCCTCGTCGATCGCCTCGCCGACCAGTTTGTCGGCGCTCGCCCCGCCGGCCTCCTCGACCCGGAGATCGGGGTGGGCCCGTTGCACGCCCGCGACCGCGTCGAGCACCGGCTGGATCCGGTCGCCGGCGGTCGCCGCGTCGCCCTTCATGTCGAACTGGACCAGGGTCGTGCGCCGGTCCTGGGTGACGGGCGAGGGCTCCTTGTCGTACGGCGTGCGCACGTTCTCGACCTGGCCGGTGGCCTCGACCGCGCTTTTCACGCCCATGACGGCCTCGCGGAACGCGGGATCACCCGTGGTGAGCGTTCCGGTGTGCGACTGGATCAAGACGACTTCACTGGCGACGTCCTTGTAGTTCGCGCCGTCCAGGATCTGCTCGGCCTGACGGGAGTCTCCGTTGGAGCTCTCGTAACTCTTCATCTCGGCCGTGCCGACGGCACTTCCCACGAACGTCGCCGCGGCGACGAACGCGATCCAGATCAGCAGGGCCGACCATCGATGGCGGGCACTCCAGCCGCCGATCGAGGCGGCGAGGTTCTTACGGCGTCTCATGCTCTCTCCCTCAGTGGATGCCTCAACCGTAGAAATCGATCAAGGCGTGCACATCGGGCCCGCTGACCAGATCAGACGTCCTGCGACCGGCGTATTACTCTCGTGCTCGAGATCTAGGGGACGTCCCTGAGCCAGGTCTCGGGGAACCCCGGCTAGGCTCCTGCCATGCGCTCCTTCTCCGGTCAGGCGTCGTCGTGATCCCCGCGGATGTCTTCTACGCCGGGTTGAGCAAGGTGGTGGCGGCCGCGGCCGGGTTCATCACCGACCCTTCCGGCCGTGTCCTGCTCGTCAAACCCAACTACCGGGATCACTGGGGTTGGCCCGGAGGTCACGTCGACGAGGGCGAGTCGCCGGACGTCGCCTGTGCTCGCGAGGTGCTGGAGGAACTCGGGCTGGAGCCTCCGGTCGGTCGCCTGCTGGTGGTCCACTGGGTTCCCCCGATAGACGAACGCCCCCTGCCGCTCGTCCACTTCCTGTTCGACTGCGGCACGGTGGTCGACGGCAACAGCGTCGTCCTGCAGGCGGAGGAACTCGAGGGTTACGGCTTCTTCACCGCGGAGGAGGCCGCCTCGATCATGCCGTCCTATCTGGCGGGTCGTCTGACGGCGGCGCAGGACGCCCGCGCGTCCAACACCACCGTGTACATCGGCTCGTTCGCATAGCCGGAGGCCGGCCCCCATGGAGATCAGGGAAGCCGCACGCCGCTTCGTCCGCACGTGGGAGCGGGGCTGGGCGTCACACGACGTCGAGCTGATCCTCTCCTTGTACACCGAGGACTGCCGGCATCGCTCGATGCCGTTCCGCCCGGTCCATCACGGGCGGAAGGAACTGGCGGACTACATCCGATGGTCATTCGAGAACGAGCGGGTCGAGAGCGTCCGTTTCGGCGAGCCGCTCGTCGACGGGGACACGGCGGTGGCCGAGTTCGTCGTCCTGTCGTCAGAGGACGGCGGGCCGGTGACGCTCGCCGGCTGCGTGATCGTACGGTTCGACTCCGCCGGGCTCGCCGTGGAGTCACGCGATTACTGGCATGTCGCTCAGGGCCATGTGAGCCTCGGTTGACGGCCGTCCTCGATTAATCCCGCGTTCTCGCGGAATAGGCGGGGGGAACGGTCTTGACCTGACGAGGACGGGATGACGATGGACGACGTGGAGATCAGGGACCGGCTGCGGGAAGTGGAGGCGGAGCTGGTCAGGCTGCGGGAGAGTGCCGCGGCCATCCGGCAGGAGATCGGCGAGCGCTGGGACGCTCCGACGGACGCCGCCGAGATGGCGACGGTGATCACCAATGCGGAGCAGCAGGAGTCGCTGATCGAGACGCTCGAGGCCAGACGCGAGCGGCTGCTGCAACGACTCGGCACTTCCTGACGCGGTCCGTCAGTGGAAGGGAAGCCGGGCGCCCGCGCGGGTCCAGGTGTCCTGGTCGCCCCTCGGCTGGTAGGTGATCGGCTGCTCGCCCCGCCGTACGAGATCGCGGATGTCGGTGACCACGCCCTGGGCGCGGGCCTGGACGAGCGCGTTGCCGAGCGCCGCGGCCTCGACCGGGCCGGCGACGACGGGGAGGCCGGTGGCGTCCGCGGTCATCTGGCACAGCAGCGCGTTGCGCGCGCCGCCGCCGACCAGGTGGACGACCTCGACCTTCTGGCCGCTGAGCCGTACGGCGTCGTCGATCGTGCGGCGGTAGGCGAGTGCGAGGCTCTCCAGGACGCAGCGGACGGTCGCGGCGCGTCCGTCGGGGGGGTGCTGGCCGGTTCGCACGCAGTAGGCGTCGATCCGGGCCGGCATGTCGCCCGGGGACAGGAACGCCGGATCGTCTGGGTCGATCAGCGCCTGGAACGGCCGAGCCTGCTCGGCCGCCCTGAGCAGCGCGGGAAGGTCGCCGTCACCCCAGGCGCGCACTGACTCCTGCAGGATCCACAGGCCCATCACGTTGCGCAGGTAGCGGATCGTGCCGTCGAGCCCGGTCTCGTTGCTGAAGCCGGCCAGCCTGCTCTCCTCGCTGAGGACCGGGTGGGGCGACTCGAGGCCGACCAGTGACCAGGTCCCGGACGAGATGTACGCGAACCGGTCGATCCGGGCGGGCACGGCGGCGACGGCTGAGGCCGTGTCGTGCGAGGCGACCGCGGTGACGGGGGTCGCCGGCGACAGGCCGGTCTCCTCGGCGATCTCGGCGCGCAGGGTTCCGGAAGGCGCTCCCGGTCTGCGCAGCTCCGGCAGAATGCCGGACGGGATGCCCAACCGCGTGGCCAGCCCCGACGCCCAGGTCCCGGCCCGGACGTCGTAGAGCCCGGTGGTGGACGCGTTCGTCACCTCGGCTCCGCGTGATCCCGTCAGCCAGTAGGTGAGCAGGTCGGGGATCATGAGCAACGTCTGCGCGCGATCGAGGAGCGGCTCGGCGAGCAGTTGGTAGATCGTGTTGAACGGCAGGAACTGCAGCCCGGTGACCTGGTAGAGCTCGGCGTTCCCCAGCGTGTCCGTCATGCTCTCCGCGACGCCGACGGTCCGCCCGTCGCGATAGTGCACGGGATTGCCGAGGAGTCGCCCGTCCCCGTCGAGCAGGCCGTAGTCGACCGCCCAGGAGTCGATGCCGATCGAGTCGACCTGGCCGGCCAGGCGCAGGCCGTCCAGCATGCCCTGGTGCAGGGCGAGGATGTCCCAGTGCAGGGTTCCCGCAGCGCGTACCGGCCGGTTGGTGAAGCGGTGGACCTCGTCGACGCTCACGCGGTCGCCGTCGATCCGGACGGTGATCACCCGGCCGCTGGACGCGCCGAGGTCCACCGCCGCGTAGACGCTCATCTGGTCTCCTCCGGTCGGGGCTCTGCCGGGTCCCTCCGTCCACCGGTGGACTCGCGGATGACGAGCTCGGGCTGGAACACGACCTGCTGGTGGGCGTGGGTGTCCGGATGGTCGCACTCGTCGAGCAGCAGTTCGGTGGCGATGCGCCCGAGCTGGTGGGTCGGCTGCCGAATCGAGCTCAGCGACACGGCGGAGGCGGCGGCGAAGTCGATGTCGTCGTATCCGATCAGGCGGATGTCACCCGGGACGCTGACCCCGGCCTGGAGCAGACCGCGCAGCATGCCGACGGCGAGCAGGTCGTTGGCGCAGAAGATGGCCTCGGGCAGGCTGCCGGAGGCCAGCAGCCGCTCCGCGGCCTGCTGGCCGTACTTCGCCGTCATCGCGGGGGTCTCGATCGGATCGAGCACCGTGTCGGGGTCGAGGCCGGCGGCCGCCACCGCTCCCGCCGCCCCCTTGCCGCGGTCGACGCACTGGCGGAGCGTGCGCGGGCCGGTGAGGTAGCCGATTCGGCGTGCGCCGCGTTCGAGCAGGTGGGAGACCGCGAGCCGGCCTCCTGTGATGTCGTTGACGGTCACCGAGCACTGGTCGGGCCGGTGGGCCGGATGATCGAGGAGGACCACCTTGATGCCGCGGTCGCGCAGAGCGTCGAGGCGGGCGGGATCGTCGTCGGTGGGGGTGATCAACACGCCCCGGACCCGTTGCTCGGCGAGGACGAGCAGGTTGCGCTCCTCCTTGGCTCGCGAGCCCGCGGAGTTGCCGAGGATGACCGCGTAGCCGAGCTCGCTCGCCGCCTCCTCGACCCCCGCGGCGATGTCGGTGAAGAACGGGTTGCCGATGTCCATGACCGACAACCCGACCGTGCGGCTGTGGCCCGCCCGCAGCGTCGACGCGGAGCCGTGCCGGACGAAACCGAGCTCCCTGATGGCGCGCAGGACGCGCTCGCGAGTCGCGGGAGCCACCCGTTCCGGCCGGTTGAGAACGTTGGAGATGGTGCCGGGTGACACCCCGGCCCGGGTGGCGACATCCCTGATGCTGACTGTCCCCACGGTCCTCCTCACATCCTCATCCATTAAAACGTGTTAGCAAATCTTGGCCAGACCTTACCTGATCCGTCGAATCTGGAGCTCCCGACCCTCGCTCCGGAGGGCGCGTAACACATCGGAAACGGCCTCTTCATTACCCATTGACAAGGTCCGAGGCCCCGGCTTAGCTTCCGGGAACCGCGTTGTAAAACGTTTTTCGCCCATAGGACGAGAAGGAGTGTGACGCGTGACTGGAGCGGCTGAAGCGACGGCGCCGCACGGGCCGGGGACCGGGGACGCGCCGCCTGTTCTGGCGCTCGCCGGGGTGAGCAAGTCCTTCGGGGCGGTCCGCGCCCTGCGCGACGTCTCCCTCGAACTGCACGCCGGGGAGGCCCACGCTCTCGCCGGTGAGAACGGGGCCGGGAAGTCGACCCTCGTGAAGACGCTCTCCGGCGTCCACCGTCCCGACTCGGGCCAGGTCCTCATGGACGGGCGGCCCGTCGAGTTCCACAAGCCCGCGGACGCCCAGCGGCACGGGGTGGCGGTGATCTACCAGGAGCCGACGATGTTCCCCGACCTTTCGGTCGTCGAGAACATCTTCATCGGGCGCCAGCCCCGCGCGTCGCTCGGCCGGATCGATCGCGCCGCGATGCACGCACGGGCGGCCGAGCTGTTCACCCGCCTGGGCGTCGCACTCGATCCCGAGCAGCCCGCACGCGGGCTGTCCATCGCCGACCAGCAACTCGTGGAGATCGCCAAGGCGCTGTCCCGCGACGCTCGGGTGCTCATCATGGACGAGCCCACGGCCGCCCTGTCGGGCAACGAGGTCGCGCGGCTGTTCACCGTCGTCAGGGCGCTGCGCGAGCAGGGCTGCGCCGTGCTGTTCATCTCCCACCGGCTGGACGAGATCTTCGAGCTCTGCCAGCGGGTCACAACGCTCCGCGACGGCGCCTGGATCGCCAGCGAGCCGGTCGCCGGGCTCACCCACGAGGCGTTGATCCGCCGGATGGTCGGCCGCGACCTCGACGCCCTCTACCCGAAGCTCGACGCCGCGACGGGCGAGGTCGCGCTCAAGGTCGACCGGCTCACCCGCGAGGGCGTCTTCACCGACGTCTCCTTCGAGGTGCGCCGCGGTGAGATCGTCGCCCTCGCCGGCCTGGTGGGCGCGGGGCGCAGCGAGGTCGCGCGGGCCGTGTTCGGCGTGGACCGCTGGGACGCCGGGTGGGTGGAGGTGAACGGGCGGCGGCTGCCTCCCGCGTCGCCGACCGCCGCGATGTCCGCGGGCGTGGCCCTGGTCCCCGAGGACCGCAGGCAGCAGGGCCTGGTGATGGACCAGTCGATCGAGCGCAACATCGGGCTGACCGGGTTGAAGGGACTCCGGCGCGGCCCGGTCATCTCCCGTGCGGCCGAGCGCGACCGGGCCCGCGACTGGGCGATCCGGCTGCAGCTGAAGTTCAACCGGCTCTCCGACGCCGTGAACGTGTTGTCCGGCGGCAACCAGCAGAAGGTGGTCCTCGCCAAGTGGCTGTCGACCCGCCCACAGGTGCTGATCATCGATGAGCCCACCCGCGGGATCGACGTCGGCACCAAGGCGGAGGTCCACCGGGTCCTGTCGGAGCTGGCCTCCGACGGCATGGCCGTACTGATGATCTCCTCCGATCTGCCCGAGGTCCTGGGCATGGCCGACCGGGTGCTCGTCATGCACGAGGGCCGGCTCGTCGCCGAGATCCCGCGCGCTGAGGCCACCGAGGAGAGCGTGATGACCGCGGCGGCCGGGAGGACCTCATGACCGCCGTGACAGCGGGGCGGAGCACCCGCGGCATCGTCGACCTGGTCTTCAGGGCCAGGGAGCTGAGCATCGTGGCGGCGCTCGCCGTCCTCGTCGCCGTGACTGCGGCGGCGAACGGCAACTTCCTGTCCGCCCAGGGGCTGAAGGACATCTTCCTCAACGCCTCGATCCTCGCGCTCCTCGCCGTCGGCCAGTCCTTCGTGGTCATCACGAGGAACATCGACCTGTCCGTCGGCTCGGTCGTCGGGCTGGTCGCGTTCACCGTCGGAGACGTCCTCGCCGCCAACCGCGGGCTCGGCGTCGGGGTGGCGATCGTGCTCGGGATCGTGATCGGCTGCGTGTGCGGCCTGGTCAACGGCCTGCTCGTCAGCTTCGGCAAGGTTCCCGCCCTCGTGGTGACCCTGGGCACGCTCTATGTCATCCAGGGCCTCGACCACGCGATCGCCCACGGCCGGCAGATCAACGCGGTGGACCTGCCGCGGTCGGTGCTCTCGCTGGGCAACGGCAGCGTGCTCGGCATCCCGTACCTGCCGTTGATCACCGGTGTCGTGATGCTGGCCGTCGGCTACTACCTGCGCTCGTACGCCTCGGGGCGGGACTTCTACGCGATCGGGTCGAGCCCGGAGGCAGCGGGCCTGGCCGGAGTGCCGGTGCGGCGCCGAGTGATGGCGGCCTACCTGCTCAGCGGGGCGCTCGCCGGTCTCGGCGGGGTCTTGTGGCTGGCACGCTTCGGCACGGTCGTCGCCGACGACGCCCACGGCTGGGAACTGCAGGTCGTCAGCGCGGTCGTCGTCGGCGGCGTCGCGATCACCGGCGGCGTCGGCACCGTGTACGGCGCGGCCCTGGGCGCGCTGCTGCTGACCACCATCACGAGCGCGCTGGTCGTGCTCAAGGTGAACCCGTTCTGGCAGCAGGCGATCACCGGGGCGCTGCTGCTCCTGGCGATCAGCGTGGACCGCGTGCTGGCCCTGCGCGTCGCGCGGATACTCCGGAGGAGGAACGCCAGACATGGCTCGTGACATGGCTCGTGACATGGCTCCTGACGTGACGACCGCGAACTCCGCGCGTGCTCCCCTCAGCCGGTTCCTCCGGTGGGACGTCCTGGTCGGCGTCCTGCTGGTGCTGGTCTTCGCCGGCGGGGCCGCCGGGTCGCCCGAGTTCGCCAACGCCGGCAACCTCTCGTTCGCCCTGGGCGACCTCGGGGAGATCGCGCTGATCGCCCTGGCGATGACGTTGCTCGTGGTCGCCGCCGAGGTGGACCTCTCCGTGGCGTCCGTCCTCGGCCTGTCCAGTGCGCTGGTCGGCCATCTCTGGGACGCGGGATGGGCCATCGAGACGATCATCCCCCTGGTGGTCGTCGTGGGGGCGGCGTGCGGCCTGGTCAACGGACTGCTGGTGACCAGACTGGGGCTCCCGTCTCTCGCCGTGACCATCGGCACGCTGGCGCTCTACCGGGGGCTCGCGCAAGTCGTGCTCGGTGACCGGGCGATCGCGGAGTTCCCCCAGTCATACGTGAACCTGACCGTGAACGATGTGCCGGGCACGCCGATCCCGTACCCCGTGGCGCTGTTCGCCGTGCTCGCCGTGATCACGGCGGTCGCGCTGCACGCGACGGGATTCGGCCGGGCGCTGTTCGCGATCGGCGCGCAGGTCGAGGCGGCCCACTTCGCCGGCATCCGGGTCAAGCGGATCAAGCTCGTCCTGTTCGTGATCTCCGGGCTCGTCGCGGCCTTCGCCGGCGTCGTCTACACGCTCAGGTACGGCAGCGCACGCGCCGACAACGGCAGCGGCCTCGAGCTCGCGGTCATCGCCGCGGTCCTGCTCGGCGGGGTCGACTTCGACGGGGGCAAGGGCACGCTCGGAGGGGTCATCGCCGGGGTGCTGCTGATCGGGTTGCTGCGCAACCTCCTCATGCTCAACGACGTGTCGACGGAGATCCAGTCCGTCGTCACCGGACTGCTGCTGGTCATCTCAGTGATCACCCCACGTCTCGTCGCCGTGGCACGGCAACGGAGACGCGTTCCATCGCCGGTCATGCCCACCCCTCCCACCACCTGAGGAACACGTATGTTCACTTCTTCGCGAAGGTTCACCTCGGCAGTCGCCATGGTCGGTCTGGTCTCGCTCGGGCTCTCGGGCTGCGGCGGGACCACCAAGGAGTCCGCCTCCTCGCAGGCGCCCGCGGCGCCGGCGCAGACGGCGGCGGCCACCGCGAACCCGAACGCCCCGATCAAGGAGGGGCTGCAGATCGCCTTCCTGCCCAAGCAGATCAACAACCCGTACCTGACGATCCTCGACAAGGCGGGCATCGACGCGGCGGCGGAGTACAAGGGAACGGCCAAGGAGGTCGGCCCCTCCGACGCGTCCGCGTCGTCCCAGGTCTCCTACATCAACACGCTGATCCAGCAGCAGCAGGACGCCATCCTCATCTCCGCCAACGACGCCAACGCGGTCTGCGGCCCGCTCAACCAGGCCAGGTCCAAGGGCATCAAGGTCGTGTCGTACGACTCGGACGCCTCCAAGGACTGCCGCGACCTCTTCATCAACCAGGCCAGCTCGGAGGACGTCGGCCGCAGCGAGGTGAAGATGCTCGCGGACATGATCGACCACAAGGGTGAGATCGCGGTCCTATCGGCCACGGCCAACGCGACCAACCAGAACACCTGGATCGAGTTCATGAAGGACGAGCTCACCAAGCCCGAGTACAAGGACATGAAGCTGGTCAAGGTCGCCTACGGAGACGACGACGACCAGAAGTCGTTCCAGGAGACCCAGGGACTGCTCCAGGCCTACCCGAACCTCAAGGGCATCATCGCCCCGACCACGGTCGGCATCGCGGCCGCCGCCCGCTATGTCTCGGGCTCCAAGTACAAGGGCAAGATCGTGGTCACCGGCCTCGGCACGCCGAACCAGATGCGCGAGTTCGTCAAGAACGGCACCGTCGAGAAGTTCGCGCTGTGGAACCCCAAGGACCTGGGCTACCTCGCCAGCTACGCCGCGGCCTCGCTGGTCTCCGGCCGGATCACCGGCGCCGAGGGTGAGAAGTTCACGGCCGGCAAGCTCGGCGAGTTCACCGTCGGCAAGGACGGCGAGGTCATCCTCGGCCCGCCCTTCACCTTCGACGCGAGCAACGTCGACGACTTCGACTTCTAGCCATTTCTCGCCATCGGCGGGTACGGCGTGCCGCGCGTCGGCACGCCCTACCCCCAGGGGGGTTCCACCATGCAGCGTGTCTGCTTCCTGCTGAAGGTCCGGCCGGAACGGATCGAGGAGTACCGCGAACGGCATGCCGCGGTGTGGCCCGAGATGCGGGCCGCCCTCAGCGAGACCGGCTGGCACAACTACTCGCTGTTCCTGCGGGAGGACGGCCTGCTGGTCGGTTACCTCGAGACGGACGACTTCGAGGCCGCCCGCGCCGCGATGGCCGAGCGCGACGTCAACACCCGATGGCAGGCGGAGATGGCGCCCTTCATCGAAGAGCTCGACGGCGCGCCCGACGAGGGCATGGTCGGCCTCCGCGAAATCTTCCATCTCGACTGATCTCGACTGATCTGCACTGAAACTGACTCGACTGAATCGGGGATTCCATGAGCGACATCAAGGCGGCGTTGCGGCGGCAGCACATCGAGACGCCTTCCTGGGCGTACGCCAACAGCGGCACGCGGTTCAAGGTGTTCGCCCAGGAGGGCGTTCCCCGTGATCCGTACGAGAAGCTCGCCGACGCCGCCCAGGTGCACGCGTTCACGGGGGTTGCGCCGACGGTGGCGCTGCACATCCCGTGGGACAAGGTCGACGACTACGCCGACCTCGCCCGGCACGCGACGGATCTGGGCGTGCGGATCGGCGCGATCAACTCCAACGTGTTCCAGGACGACGACTACCGGCTCGGCAGCGTCACCAACCCCGATCCGGCGGTGCGGCGCAAGGCGCTCGACCACCTGCTGGAGTGCGTGGACATCATGGACCAGACCGGGTCGGACACCCTCAAGCTGTGGTTCTCCGACGGGACGAACTACCCCGGCCAGGACGACATCCGTTCCCGGCAGGACCGGCTGGCCGAGGCGCTTTCCGCCGTCTACGACCGGCTCGGCGACGACCAGCGCTTCCTGCTGGAGTACAAGCTCTTCGAGCCGGCGTTCTACGTGACCGACGTGCCCGACTGGGGCACGGCCTATGCCCACTGCGTCCGCCTCGGGCCGAAGGCGCAGGTGGTCGTGGACACCGGCCACCACGCGCCGGGGACGAACATCGAGTTCATCGTGGCGTTCCTGCTGCGGGAGGGGAAGCTCGGCGGCTTCGACTTCAACTCCCGGTTCTACGCCGACGACGACCTGATGGTCGGCGCGGCCGACCCGTTCCAGCTGTTCAGGATCATGTACGAGGTGATCCGCGGCGGCGGGTACACGTCCGATGTGGCGTTCATGCTCGACCAGTGCCACAACCTCGAGCCCAAGATCCCCGGCCAGATCCGCTCGGTCATGAACGTCCAGGAGGCCACCGCCAAGGCGCTGCTCGTCGACGCCGACGCGCTGGCCGCCGCGCAGGCGGAGGGCGACGTGCTCGGCGCCAACGCGGTGCTGATGGACGCGTACAACACCGATGTCCGCCCGATCCTCGCCGTACTGCGCGAGGAGATGGGGCTGGACCCCGACCCGATGAAGGCCTACGCCCGCTCGGGCTACTTCGAGAAGATCCGGACCGAACGTGTGGGTGGCACACAGGCCGGCTGGGGCGCCTGACCAGCGCGTTTCAGCGATATAGGGGGAAATATCATGACCATGCCGGTTGAGCAGCTGCTTCAGCGCGCGCACACTCTCGGGGCCGATCCCCGCAACACCAACTTCGCCGGAGGCAACGCCTCCGCCAAGGGTGAGGCCGTCGACCCGGTCACGGGCACCGCCGTCGAGCTCATGTGGGTCAAGGGGTCGGGCGGCGACCTCGGCACGCTCACCGAGGCCGGCCTGGCCGTACTCAGGCTGGACCGGCTGCGCGCGCTGACCGCCGTCTACCCGGGCGTCGAGCGCGAGGACGAGATGGTCGCGGCCTTCGACTTCTGCGCCTTCGGCCTGGGCGGGGTGGCGGGGTCCGGAAAAACACAGCGAGGCGCCGCGCCCTCCATCGACACGGCCATGCACGGCCTCCTCGACGCGGCGCACGTCGACCACCTCCACCCCGACGCGGGCATCGCGATCGCCGCCGCCGCCGACGGCGAGGAGCTCACCCGGCGGATCTACGGCGACCGGGTGGTGTGGGTTCCGTGGCGACGGCCCGGGTTCCAGCTCGGCCTCGACATCGCCGGGATCAAGGAGGCCAACCCGCAGGCCGTGGGCGTCGTACTGGGCGGCCACGGCATCACCGCGTGGGGCGAGACGTCGGCGGAGTGCGAGGCCAACTCGCTGTGGATGATCCGCACCGCTGAGGCGTACATCGCCGAGCACGGCGCGCCCGAGCCGTTCGGGCCGGTCAAGCCGGGTTACGAACCGCCGGCCGACGAGGTGAGGCGCGAACGCGCCGCCGCCCTGTTCCCGGTGGTCCGCGGGTTGTGCTCGACCGACGCTCCCCAGGTGGGCCATTACACCGCGACCCCCGAGGTCCTGGACTTCCTGGCCCGCGAGCGGCATCCCGAGCTCGCCGCGCTCGGGACGTCGTGCCCGGACCACTTCCTGCGGACGAAGGTCGCCCCGCTGGTCGTCGACCTCCCGGCGGACGCTCCCGTGGACGACGTGATCGGCCGCCTCAGGGAACTGCACGCCGCCTACCGCGAGGCCTACCGGGCCTACTACGAGCGGCACGCCACCGAGAGCTCTCCCGCGATGCGCGGCGCCGACCCGGCGATCGTGCACGTGCCGGGCGTCGGCATGTTCTCCTTCGGCAGGGACAAGCAGACCGCCCGGGTGGCCGGCGAGTTCTACGTCAACGCGATCAACGTGATGCGCGGTGCCGAGGCGCTGTCCACCTACTCCCCGATCGAGGAGTCGGAGAAGTTCCGGATCGAGTACTGGGAGCTCGAGGAGGCCAAGCTGCGCCGAATGCCGGCGCCCAAGCCCCTGGCCACGCGGGTCGCGCTGGTTACGGGAGGCGGCTCGGGCATCGGGGCCGCGACCGCCCGGCGGCTGGCCGCCGAGGGAGCCTGCGTGGTCGTCGCCGACCGCGACTTCGCAGCCGCGGAGAAGGTCGCCGCGGAGATCGGCGCGAGGGCCCACCGGCCCGAGGACGTCGCGACAGCCGTACAGGTCGACGTGACCGACGAGGCGCAGATCGTCTCCGCCGTACGGCAGGCGGTGCTGGCCTTCGGCGGGATCGACCTGATCGTCAACAACGCGGGGCTGTCGCTGTCCCGGTCCCTGCTGGAGACCACGGCGGACGACTGGGACCTCCAGCACGACGTCATGGCGCGTGGCTCGTTCCTGGTCGCCCGCGAGAGCGCACGCGTGATGATCGCTCAGGGCATGGGCGGCGACATCGTCTACATCGCGTCCAAGAACTCCGTGTTCGCCGGGCCCAACAACGTGGCGTACGGCGCGGCCAAGGCCGACCAGGCCCACCAGGTGCGGCTGCTCGCGGCCGAGCTGGGTGCGCACGGCATCAGGGTCAACGGGATCAACCCGGACGGCGTGGTGCGCGGCTCGGGTATCTTCGCGTCCGGGTGGGGGGCCAACCGCGCGGCCGTCTACGGCGTGCCGGAGGACAAGCTCGGTGAGTTTTACGCGCAGCGGACACTGCTCAAGCGCGAGGTGCTTCCCGAGCACATCGCCGCCGCCGTCTTCGCCGTCACCGGAGGAGATCTCTCCCTGACGACGGGACTGCACATCCCCGTAGACGCCGGCGTAGCCGCCGCCTTCCTCCGCTGACCCCCTAACCCCCCGGGTCGTGCTCGGCTTTCTGGGCGGTCATCCATGCGGCGATCTGGGCGCGAGAGGTGTAGCCCAGCTTGGCCAGGATGTGCTCGACGTGGCCCTCCGCGGTCCGCTGGGCGACCACGAGGGCGGCGGCGATCTCCTTGTTGCTCAACCCCTGGGCGATCAGCTCGGCGATCTCCAGTTCGCGCGCGGTCAGCGGCGACGCCGCGGAGGCGGCCGTCTCCGGTTCCTCGCCCGCCTGCTCGTCACCGAGTGCCTCCGCGACGGCCTGTTCGAGGGTCAACCGGCCGCCCTGCTGCATCGCGCGGGCGAGTCGCTTGGCGCCGAGCTGACTCTCGAGGGCGGCGACGCACTCCTCGTGTTGCTCGACGTACCGTCCCATTCGCAGGGTGGACACGCCGACCGTGCGGGCGATGGCGTCGGCCGCGCCGAGCATGCGGGCCGCCTTCGGATGGTGCCCTTCCGCGGAGAGGATCCAGGCGAGGACCTCGACGGCGGTCGCCAGGCTCAGCCGGTCGTCGAACGCCCTGCCGAGCAGCAGGCTCTCCCGCGCCGCGGCCGTCGCGCGCTCGTGCTCGCCCTGCCGCCACAGATGGATGGCGTATATCGCCAGAGTCCAGGCGCGGCACCAGCTCTCCTCATGATCGGCGGACAACGCGAGACCCCGTTCGAACAGGTCGCCCGCACGCACCGGATCCCCGAGGCAGCCGGTCGCGTCCGCGAGGGCGAGAAGCGCGGCCGCGACCGCGAAGCCGTCCCCAGCGGCGGTGAGCAGGGTGACGGCCTCCTCGAGGAGCGGGACCGCGCCCTCGAAGTCGCCGCGGTTGTGCGCGGCCTTGCCGGAGACCAGGCACGCCAGGGACAGGCTCACCGGATCATCCACCTCGCGGGCCAGGTCGGCGGCCTCCTCCAGCAGGGGCTCGCCCGCCGGGGCGTCCCCCTGGGCGAACGCCAGCCAGGCCGCGCCGCACAACGCCCGCGCGCGGGCCTCGGTGCGGCCGGGTTCCGCTTCGAGCATGCGGCCGATCCAGTGGCGGCCCTGGATGAACAGCGAGTTGGGCAGCCAGTGAGGCCGGTGCAGGTCGGTGGCCATGCGGAGCCCGGCCGCGGCCTCACCCGGCTCTCGCAGGCAGAACTCCAGCGCGGCCCGGAGATTGTCCTGTTCGAGCTTGAGCCGGGTGTACCAGGCGACCTGGCGACGCCCGAACCACTCGGCCGCCGCCTTGCCGGTGAGCCGCAGGTAGAAGTCCCGGTGCCGGCGTGCCAGCGCCGGACGCTCATCCGGTCCGCCCTCCTGGGCCCTGGCGAACGCGCGCAGGGTCTCCAGCAGGCGGTACCTGACGTCGCCCGTGTGCTCCTCTCTGAGCAGCAACGACTTGTCCACCACGGCGTCGAGGAGGTCGAGGACGTCTTCCTGGGCGATGCCGTCGCCTGAGCAGACGGCCTCGGCGGCCTCCAGGTCGAAATGGCCCGGGAAGATCGACATGCGCGTCCACAAGGTCCGCTCCGCGGGCGACAACAACTGGAAGCTCCAGTCGATCAGGGCGTGCAGGGTGCGCTGACGCGGCACCGCCGTACGGCTCCCGCCGGTGAGCCAGCGGTAGCGGTCGTCGAGGCGCTCGACCAGCCCGCTCACCGACAACGTCCGCAGCCGGACGGCGGCGAGTTCGATCGCGAGCGGGATGCCGTCCAGCCGGCGGCAGAGGGTGGCCACGTCCTCGCGGTTGCCGTCGTCGAGCGTGAATCCGGGCAGCACGGCGGCCGCGCGCTCCATGAAGAGGGTGACCGCGTCGTAGCGCTCCAGGGCCTTCAGCGTCCTGGGGCCGTCCGGCTCGGGCACCGGGAGCGGCGCGACCCGCATGACGCGCTCACCCATGATTCCGAGCGACTGCCGGCTCGTCGCGAGGATGCGAAGCTCCGGGATGCCGCGCAGGAGGGTGTCGGCGAGCGCGGCCACGGCGTCGAGCAGATGCTCGCAGTTGTCGAGGACGAGCAGGGTCCGGCGGGAGGCGAGGAAATCCGACAGCGCGCGCACGGGGCACCCGGCGGTCTGGTCCCGCAGGCCCACGGTCGCCGCGACCGTCTCGCCCACCAGGGCGGGGTCGTCGAGCGTGCCCAGGTCGGCCAGCCAGACCTCGTCGAACGCGCGATGCTGCTCGAACGCCGCCCGGAGCGCGAGGCGGGTCTTGCCCACGCCGCCCACACCGGTGAGGGTCACCAGGCGCGAGACCGACAGCAGCCGCCTGATCTCCGCGAGCTCGTGCCTGCGGCCCACGAAGCTGGTCATGTCGGCGGGAAGGTTGCCGACCTGCCGCGCGAACGCCGTACCGGCCATGATTTTTAACGCTAGGCGGCGAGAAGTGCCTGGTCAAACCCGATCAGCGGGGTTTGGGGCAGAAATGTACCCTGAATATGGCAGGGCATAATTCGCGCGGGATCGGGGTGCCGACAGCGGTATGACCGCGGTACTACCGGGGGGCTCGACGCGGCGGCCCTTGGGGCTGCCCGCCGAGGTGACGAGTTTCGTGGGACGTCGGCACGAGATGGCCGAGGTCCGTCGGCTGCTGTCCGCCACGCGAGTCGTGACCCTCACCGGCGTGGGCGGCGTGGGCAAGACCCGGCTGGGGCTGCGGGCGGCCGCCGACGCGCGCAGGCAGTTCCCCGACGGCGTCTGGCTGGTCGAGCTCGCCGGGCTGGACGAGCCCGACCTGCTCGAGCAGACCGTCGCGGAGGGTCTGGAGATCCGCGACGCCTCCCGGTTGTCTCCGCTGGACCTCATCGTCGAGCATCTGGCGGACAGGCAGGCGATGATCGTCCTCGACAACTGCGAGCACCTCCTCACGGAGTGCGCCGTCCTCGTGGACGCGCTGGTCCGGGCACTTCCCGAGCTGCGTGTGCTGGCGACCAGCAGGCAGCCGCTCGGCATCCCCTGCGAGCAGACGCTCAACCTCGCCCCGTTTCCGGTCCGCGAGGCCTCGCCGCTCGCGTCGGACGCTCTGGTGGAGTCCGACGCCATCCAGTTGTTCGCCGAGCGTGCCGCGGCCGTGGTGCCGGACTTCGAGGTGACGCCGGACAACCAGGAGGTCGTCGCGGCCATCTGCCGCCGGCTCGACGGCCTGCCCCTCGCGATCGAGCTCGCGGCCGCCCGGCTGCGCGCCCTCTCGGTGGAGCAGGTCCTCGCCCGGCTGGACGACAGGTTCCGCCTGCTCACCTCGGGATCGAGGGTGGCGCTGCCCCGCCAGCGCACGCTCCGGGCGCTGATGGACTGGAGCTATGAGTTGTGCACGGAGCAGGAGAGGCTGCTGTGGCAGCGGGTCTCGGTGTTCGCGGGCGGCCTGGACCTGGAGGCGGCCGAGGAGGTGTGCTCGGGCGACGGCATCCCGAGGGGGGACGTCCTCGACGTGGTGACCGGCCTGGTGGACAAGTCGGTGCTGGCCAGGGAGGAGCAGCGCGGAGCGGTCCGCTACCGGTTGCTGGAGACCGTCCGGCAGTACGGCAGGGAGCGTCTTCTCGCCACCGGCAAGGAGCCCGCGCTGCGGCGGCGGCACTGTGATCATTACCGGTGGCTGGCCGCCCGCGCGCGCGCCGAGTTGTTCGGGCCCGCGCAGGTCGACTGGTTCCTGCGCCTGTCGGCCGAACACGCCAACCTGCGCACCGCCCTCGAGTACTCCTTCGCCGAGCCGAGCCGGTGCGGCGAGGGCCTCGCGATGACGACCGACCTGCTCTACCACTGGATCAGCGGCTACTACCTCGGAGAGGGCAGGCGCTGGCTGGAGGAGGGCCTGGCCCGGGAGACGGTCCCGGACGAGGGCCGGGGCAGGGCGTTGTGGGCCGCCACGTGGGTCGCCCTCGTCCAGGCGGACATCCCGTCGGCCGCCGCCCTGATCGAGGAGGCGGGGGCCGTGGCGGAGGCGCTCGGATCCGAGAGCCTGCTCGCCTACGTCACCCTCTTCCAGGGCATGGTCGCCACCTGCCGCGGGGAGGCCGAGACCTCGATCAAGCTGCACCACGAGGCGGTGGACCGGCAGCGGAGCGCCGGGGATCCGCTCGGCCTCGCGCTCGCGCTCATCCGGCGGTCCCTCGTGCACTCCGTCGTGGGGGAGGACGTGCTGGCGGTCTCCGACGCCGAGGAGGCCGTGGCGATCTGCGACGCCCATGGGGAGAAGTGGCACCGGGCGTACGCGACGGCGGCCATGGGCATCGGGGTCTGGCGGCTCGGCGACGTCCGGCGCGCCACGGCGCTGGAGAAGGAGAGCCTCAGGTTCAACGACGCGCTCGACGACGCGCTCGGAGTGGCGATCGGCCTGGAGACGCTGGCCTGGATCGCCGCGGGCGAGGGGCGGTTCGAACGGGCCGCCCGGCTGCTCGGTGCGCTGAAGGAGGCGTGGGGTGTGCTGGGCGCCCCGCTGTCGGGGTTCGGCCATCTCGCCTGCTACCACGACGAATGCGAGGCGCAGACCCTGCGGGCGCTGGGAGAGCAGGACTTCCGGGCCGCGGTCAGGGACGGCGCCGCGTTGCCGTACGAAGAGGCGATCACCTATGCGTTGCAGGAGGAGGCGGTCGGCGCGAAGCCGGTGGAGCCGGCCGCTCGGCTGGCCCCGCTGACGCGGAGGGAGACGGAGATCGCCGAACTCGTCTCACAGGGGCTCAGCAACAAGGAGATCGCGGCGGCGCTGGTGATCTCACAGCGCACGGCCGAGGGGCATATCGAGCACATCTTGAACAAGCTGGGGTTCAACTCGCGGGCGCAGGTCGCCGCGTGGCTCAGCGAGCGGAGGGGGTATGCACGGGCAGTTCGAACCACATGACCTTGCCGGTGGGCGTGCGGGCCCCGCCCCAGCAGCAGGCCAGGGTGTCGAGCATGCAGAGGCCGCGGCCGCCCTCGTCGTCGTGTCCCGCGCAGTACGCGCTCGGCAGCACCGTCCCCGCGTCCTCGACCTCGCAGCGCAGCAGGCCCTCCATGGCGGAAAGCGTCAGTCCGACCGGTCCGTGCGCGTGACACAGGGCGTTGGTGACCAGTTCGCTGACGAGCAACTCGGCGACGTCGGTCACGTCGTCCATGCCCCAGGCCGCAAGCCGGTCGCGGGTGAGTCGCCGTGCCCTGGCGACGGAACGGGCGTTGGCCGCCAGCGGCCAGAACGACATTTGCACCTCAGGTCCTTCAACCATGATCACACGATGCCGTCGGCGGGTGGCCGTCCACCGCTCTCTGGCGGCGGCGTGGCGTTCGTCACGGACGGGCGAGAAACACATGGACGTTCCCACGCGCCACGGCGGACTTCCCGTCCTGGCCAGGTGAGACGTCATGACGTGGCTCATGCCGCGACGCCCACGCTCGCACGGTGGGCCGGGATGCTGCTGCCGTCGGGGAGCAGTTCGCCGGTGTCGTCGAACAGGACGACGCCGTTGCAAAGGAGACCCCATCCCTGCTCGGGGTGGAAGGCGACCAGGTGGGCCGCCTCACGGTCGGAGGCGGTGGCGGGCGGGCACGGAGGCTGGTGCTGGCACATGATTCGTTTCCCTTGGTCCTCGCTGAGGTCAGATGGGACTTTCTTGACGACGTTTTCAGCATGTCGCGTCCGAGTGCTGGTAGAGCACGGGGAAAACCCCCGTATCGGTACCCATTCCGCCCTACGTAGGTAGTGCGTATCCCTGCAAGCGCCCCTGAACGTAGATCCTTTTCCTCCTCTCGACCCCGATTCCGCCAGTTTCTGGGCATTTTGGGGTCCAAGTGGAGGGCAAAGGGCTCATTAGAGTTGGCCGTATGAGCCCAAAGATCGCGACCACGGACACCGTCACCCGTGAGCAACTCCTCGAATTCCTCCGGGAACGGCACCGGGCGATCGTCATCACGTCACGGCGTGACGGTCACCCGCAGGCGTCGCCCGTCACGTGCGGCGTCGACGACCAGGGCAGGATCGTCGTCTCGACCTATCCCGAACGCGCCAAGACCCGCAACGCCCGCAGGTCCGCGCAGGTGAGCGTGGTCGTCCTGTCCGACGACTTCGACGGCCCGTGGGTCCAGGTCGACGGCACGGCCGAGGTGCTCGACATGCCCGAGGCTCTGGAGCCGCTGGTGGACTACTACCGCTCGATCTCAGGCGAGCACCCCGACTGGGACGAGTACCGCGCGGCCATGGAGCGCCAGGGCAAGTCCTTGCTCCGCGTCACCCCCACCCGCTGGGGCCCGGTCGCCACGGGCGGCTTCCCCGCGCGCCTCGCGTAGATCTCCTCCGGCCCCGGCCGCCGCTCCGGGGGCATCGTGAACCTCATCCGCCCCCGGAGCGTCATCCTTACTGGCCGGTATCCCCACCGCCTGTGGGAGACCCGCATCGGGAGGTTGATCGCCGGTGAGGAGTGAGGGGACCTATCGCAGGAGCCGCTTTTGCGATCACAATGCCCTTTCGGCCCTTTCCGGGTCGATTAGGGGCTGGACCTCATGCGGGCGCGCCCGTCAGCGGCCGATCCTGAGTGAGCTGTGTTCGCCGAGCGGCCGGTGAACGGACCTTCGGGAGAAAGAGGTAGAGAGATCGTCGGCGACACCCCTGGAGCGGGCTGAGTGATTGTCACGCTTGCGGCCTCGGCGGTCGTGGCGGGTCTCGTCATCTGCGGGATCATCGCGTTCGCGGCCAGCGAGAACAGGGGCGTCCAGTACGCGCGCGGCATGGAACGGCGGACGCCGCCGCACGGTGAGCGGCTGGGCGGAGGGGGCGACGAGCCCGTGCCGGGCGTCGCCGCGGGGGCTCATCCGGCAGGGCCCGTGGCGACAACAGGCGGCAGCGGCGCGGCCTCGGAGGACCCCGCCTCGGAGGACCCCGGCCCCGGCGAGACCGGATTCGATGCGGCCGGGTTCGACGAGCCCCCGTTCGACGAGCCCCCGTTCGACGAGCCCCTATTAGGTGAGCCACTGTCGGACCCGGACGGGGACACCCACGCCGGCGGCACGGACGGTGAGGGCGCGGCGGGGAGCCGCGACTGGTCCAGCCTGCCGCTCGCCCCGTTGGTCGCCTCACCCCGCCCGGCGCTGGACGACGGCGTTCCCCGGCGAGGCCCCGACGTCATCGGCCGTCGGGCCGCACGTCCACAGCCGGGCGGGAGGCCGCGTCCCGTCCCCCTGGTGAAGTTCGACGCGGCCGGCCGTACGAATGCGGGGAACCTGGGGGAGAACGCGGACGGGTACCTCATCCAGGAACAGCTGATTGCGATGGCCGACGGGATCACCCGGGCGACGGAGGGCCGCTGGGCCTCGGCCCTCGCTCTCGGAGCGGTCGTGGCCGACCAGACGGGGGACACGCCCGATCCCCGGCAGGCGCTCCGCGACAGCCTGGAGTTCGCCAACGCCACCCTTCGAGGGAAGGGCGAGGAGGTCCCCGAGTTGGCCGGGATGGCGACCACCCTCGACGTGGTGCTCCTCGCCGAGGTCGCCGGCGGGTGGGCCCTGGTCTCCGCGCACGTGGGCAGCGGGAGCATCTTCCTGTTCACCACGCCCGACCAGGGAGAGATGCTGACGACCCCGCACTCCGTCGGGCTGGACCCGATCGTCCGGGCCGTGGGCGCGACCGACCAGGTGGCCGGTGACGTGGAGAGCACGGCCGTGCGGCCGGGCGCCCTGGTGGTGCTCGCCTCCAACGGCCTGACCGGCGTGTTGTCGTTCCCCGAGATCCAGGCGGTCGTCGGCCGGTATTTCCACGCCGCACCACAGGCGTGCGCGGAGGTCCTGCTGCGGACGGCCTACCGCCATGACCCGAAGGACGACGTGACCGTGGTCGTGGCCCGCGTGGTCAGGGTGACCGGGTACGTGTGGGGCTCGTGACCCCGCTCGTGACCCCGTTCGTGACCCCGGAGGAGGACCCCGGCTCCACCAGGTCCGCCTCGTAGGCCAGGATCGCGGCCTGGACGCGGTTGCCGACCCCGAGGCGGGCCAGGATGGCGCTCACGTGGGCCTTCACGGTCCCCTCGACCAGATGGAGGCGGGTGCCGATCTGGGCGTTGGACAGGCCCGCGCCCAGGAGGGCCAGCACGTCGCGTTCGCGTGGTGTCAGGCCCTCCGTTCGGGAACGCGCGTCGGCCGCACGGCGCATCCGTCCCCGATCGAGCCGGGTGATCACCCGGTGGGCCACCTCGGGCGACAGATACGCGGCGCCGCCCGCCACCGCACGCACCCCGGCGATCAGTTCCCGGGGATCGCCCGACTTGAGGAGGAACCCCCCGGCTCCCGCGCCCAGGGCGCGGGCGATGTACTCGTCCTCGCCGAACGTCGTCAGCATCACCACCCCTGTGTCCGGCAACGTACGGCGGATCTCGGCCGCGGCGCCGAGCCCGTCGAGGCCGGGCATGCGGACGTCGAGGAGCACCACGTCAGGCCGGCACGCGAGCGCGAGTTCGACGGCCTCCCGCCCGTCGCCCGCCTCGGCCACGACCTCGATCTCCGGATCCGTTGCCAGGATCGCCCGGACTCCGGCCCGGATCATCGCCTCGTCGTCGGCCAGGACCACCTTGATCATTACTGATCCCACCTACTCGCTGTCGTACGGCAGGCGGGCGACCACCTCGAACCTGCCGTCCCTCGATCCGGCGTGGAAGGCGCCGCCCGCCAGCCGTACCCGCTCGCGGAGCCCGACCAGGCCCGTGCCGTCCCCGATCGTGGCCGCCTGCGCCGGGTTGGAGACCGACACGGTCACGGATCCGGGACCCGGCTCGATGACCACGGAGACGGGCGCCCCCGGCGCGTGCCTGGCCGCGTTCGTGATGGCCTCCTGCACCACGCGGTACGCCGCGTTGCGCACCAGCGAACGTTCCCAGTCGTCGTCCGCCTCCGGCCGGGAGAGCGTGCAGGCGTCCGTCAGCTCGACCGGCATCCCCGAGGACCTCACCCGCTCGACCAGCGTGGAGATGTCCTCGTGGTGCGGGCCTAGCGGCGGTGGCTCGCCGTCCTCCCGGAGCATCCCGATCACCTGGCGGAGCCGTTCCGTGGTCGCGGCCGCCGCCGCGCGCAACTCGGCCGCCGAGGCCCGATGCCGGTCGTCGAGGTCGGGCGACATCTCCAGCGCGCCGGCCCGCAGCGCGATGAGCGCGAGTTCGTGCCCGAGCGAGTCGTGCATGTCCCCGGCGATGCGGGCCCGCTCGCGGAGCCTCGCCTGACCGGCCACCATGTGCCGCTCGTGGGCGCGCCGTTCGACCCGCCTCCGGACGTGGCGTCCGACGGCCCACGGCACCAGGCTGCTGATGAGCACACCCGAGAGGATCGGCACCCAGACGGTCTCCTGTGGAACGGGACCGGACGATGCGACGAGCGCGATGGCGCCCCCGACGCCGAAGATCGCACCGAAGATCCGCAGGGCGGCGCGCGGCCGATCCATCCGCCGTCCGGCCAGGTAGCTGAAGGCCACGATCGCGAGCGTGAACCCGTTCACGGGCCCCACCTTCACAACGGTGCCCAACTGCCAGAGCTGGACGGTGGCCAGCGAATCCGTCGCCCGCCACGGCCCCAGGGCGAGGACGACCGACATGGCGGCGAGGGGCGCCGCCCGGCTGACCAGAACGGCGGCTGTCACGACGGACATGCCCGCCAGCACGACGAGGACCAGTGTGTTGCCGGCCAGCGGCTCCCAGGCGTAGGGGTCGCGGGGCGGAAGCACGATCGGCAGGCACAACACGGCCCAGAGCAGGAGGTCGGCGAAGATCTCCCGGCTGTTCGCCCGGCGGATCCATCGCGTCATGACCTCGACGCTACAAGCCGGGACGCGGGCCGCCCTCCTCCGTGAGGACCACCAGGCCCCTGCCGAAGGTGGGGGGTGGGCGGTGCCGTTCGTCCGCGGTGCCGGGCAGGCCGTCGTCCGTAGCGTCGGTCATCATGACCGATGCGATCCTCGACCTGCTCAGACAGGTCATGACGTCCCCCTGGGTCTACCTCGCGCTCTTCGCGGTCGCGTTGGTCGACGGCTTCTTCCCCGCGGTGCCCAGTGAGACCGCGGTCATCACCGCCGGCGTCTTCGCCGCGACCGGCCGGCCCGAGGCGATCTTCGTGATCGCCGCCGCGGCGCTCGGCGCGTTCGCCGGGGACCACGTCTCCTACCTGATCGGTCGTGCCGGTGGGCGCCGGATGCTCAGGCGATTCGGGCCCGGAACCCGGGGCCGCGCCGCCTTCGAGTGGGCCGAACGGGCGCTGGCGGAGCGCGGCGGCCTGCTGCTGGTGGTCGCTCGTTACATCCCCGGCGGACGTACGGCGGCGACGCTGACCGCCGGCGTCGCCGGGTATCCGCTGCGCCGGTTCTCGTTCTTCGACGCGGTCGCCGCCGTCTCGTGGGCGGTGTACTCCACGCTGATCGGATTCGTCGGCGGCATGGCGTTCGAGGACGATCCGTTCAAGGGGCTGCTGCTCGGCCTCGGCATCGCGATCACTGTCACGGTCGTCACCGAAGTGGGCCGGCACCTGCGCGGGCGGGCCGCCAGGCGGCAGGTGCCGGCTGATCTCTAGGCGTGCGGGCAGGTGTCGCGGTACTCCTGGATCGCGGTGCTCCTCGGCGCCGGGCAGAGGAACTGGTCATAACGGGTGTCGTTGTCGATGAAGCGCTTCATCCACGAGATCATGTACTTCGCCATCGTGGTGTTCGACGTCTGCGGGAAGAAGTGCGAGGCGCCGTTGAGCTCCATGTACGCCTTCTCGGACGACGCCGGGATGCTGGTGTAGAACGGCTCCGAGTGCGAGGACACCGGGGCGACGGTGTCCGACTCGCCGCCGATGATCATCGTCGGGACGCGGACCCCCGACCAGTTCTTGGTCGTGTTCCACGGCGCGAGCGGGATGGCCGCCTGCAGGGACGGCCGGGAGGCCGCGGCCTCCAGGGTGCCGCCGCCGCCCATCGAGTGACCCGCCACGGCGAGCCTGCTCGAGTCGATCCGGCTGCGCACGGAGCTCGACTGCACGAGGTAGTCGAGCGCCGCCAGGAGCTGGCGACCCCGGCTGTCCGGCTGGTCGTAGATGGAGTCGGTCTCGATGCCGATGACCACGAAGCCCTGCGAGGCCAGCCGGGGACCGAGCCAGCTGAGGCTCGACCACCTCGCGGTGAATCCAGGAGAGATCGCGATGGCCCCGAAGGTTCCCTGGCTCGTGTCGGTCGGGTAGTAGATGGTGCCGCCGCCGAATCCGGTGACGAGCGAGGAGACCGAGGTCTGCGCCGTGGCGAAGGGGCCGCGCGTGGCCTCGATGCTCGCGTTGGTGGGAGCGGGGCCGCGCTCGTACGGGTTGTCCGCGGCCTGGGCGCCGGTGCCGAAGGCGACGCCGCCGACGACCGTGGAGACCGCCAGGCCGACGGCGGCGACCAACCGGGCGGCGCGGGAGCGCCGGGCGGGAGAGGGGGTGACGGGACGGGAGGGGATCATCCGTGGCTGCACGTTGCTGTGCTCCCTGCGGTAGGTGGGGAGCCACGCAGGCGGCCGTCCGGTTCAGTGCGGTGGACGGCTCGCGCCGGGTGGGGGTTCCCGATGGCTGCTGACCGTCGCCATTGTTCGGTCGCCCGGTCACCCCGGCATCGGCGAAATCACGTGCCTTGTCGCGACACGGTGGGCTGACCCGGTGTGGTGGCACGGGTCATGACAGCAGCCGGACCAGTTCCACGCGGGAGCGGATGCCGAGCTTGGCGAAGATGTTCCTGAGGTGGTGCTCGACGGTGCGCGGGCTCAGATAGAGGCGGGCCGCGACCTCGCGGTTGGTGGCGCCGTCCGCGACGAGCCGGGCGATCTGCAGCTGCTGGGCCGTCAGCTGGTCGGTCTTCGAGGAGAGCGCGGGCCGGACGGTCTGGCCCGCGGCACGCAACTCGCCCCCCGCCTGCTCGGCCCACTGGCGGGCGCCGAGCCGTTCGAACGTCTCGAGCGCTTCGCGCAGATGTCGCCTGGCGGCGGTGGGCCGCCGCCCTCTGCGCAGGGCGCCGCCGAACAGCAGTTGCGTGCGCGCGGTCTCGAACTCGCAGGAGCCCTGCTGGTGCAGGTCGAGGGCGTCGTGGAAGAGCCGCTCCGCCTCGCCCGGTTCGGCGAGGAGTGCGTGGCAGCGCATCGCCAGCGCGAGCCGGTCGGGGCTTCGGGTGCTGTCCGCCCATCGGCCGAGCACCCGAAGCGCCGCCGCGGCCTGCTCCCGGTCACCCGTGCGCGCGGCCGCCTCGATGAAGGTGGGGGTCGCCATGACCCGCACCACGACGTGGTTGTTCCTGCGCTCGGCCCCCAGCCGGGCGGCCGCGTCGGCCACGCGGCCCGCCGCGAGGTCGAGGTGGGCCAGCGCCCAGTTGCCCAGTGCGGCGGCGACCCCGAGCCCGTGGGCGTCGGCGAGCTCGAAGGCCGCCTGCGCCCGGATCCTGCAGGTCTCCTCGTCGCCGTGGACGGCAGCGGTGAGGGCGAGCCACGCCAGGTGGTGGCCGGCGGCGTTCAGTCGTCCGGTCTCCTGGGCCAGCCGGAGACCCTCCATGGCGTTGGCGGCGACGGAGTCGTAGCGGCCCATCCAGATCTCGGCCTGGATGACCGACTCCAGCAGGTGCGGCAGCGCGGAGTCGCTTCCCCGGTTGCGCGCGACCTCAACGGCTCTCGTGGCGAGCATGTGGGCGTGCCCGTCCTCGCCGAGCAGAAGGCTCGCGACGCCGGCCCAGACCGGCATCGCGGGAGTGCGGACCGACGAGGCGAGCCGCAACACCCGGCGCAGCGGCCCGGCGGCCTCGGCGTGCCGTCCCTTGAAGGTCGCCGCCAGGCCGGCCAGATACTCGAACATGAGCTGGGTGGCGGCGGAGTCGTCGGAACGGCGCACGGCCGCGGCCTGGCGGGCGATGGCGATGAACCGCTGGTTGTCCCCGGCGAAGTAGCTCGCCTCGGCGGCGCGCACGAGCGCGCGGATGCCCAGCGCGCGGTCGCGGTCGAGGAGCCACCCGGCCGCGGCCAGGAACTTGTCGTGGGCGCTCGCCGTCTCTCCCGCGAGCAACTCCAGGCTGCCCTGGAGCAGCTCCGCCTGGCCGCGCGTCTCCTCGCTGATCGTCAGCGAACGCAGTCGCGCGAGCAACGACCTGGCGTGCTGGGGCCGGCCCGCCATCGACGCGTGCCGGGCGGCGGACGCCAGCCGCGCCGCCCTGACGTCTCCGCGTTCGGTCAGCTCGGCGGCGCGTTCGAGGGCGAGGAACGGCTCGGGGTGGCCGCCTTGGCGGCGGGTCGCCTCGGCCGCGGCGGCGAGCTCGTCGCCCAGTTCCTCCGCCGGGCCGTCGAGGGCCGCCGCACGGTGCCAGGCCCGGCGCAGGCGCTGGTGGCCGGCGTCGAGGAGGTTCGCGAGCACACGGTGCGCCGCACGTCTCCGGGCGGCTGAGGCGTCGTCGTAGACCACCGCGCGCATGGCGGGCTCGCTGAAGACGTACCGGTCTCCTGCCGCCCGGACGATGTTCGATCTCTCCGCGGGTTCGAGGCCGATGAGCGGGCATCTCGGGCCGGCGGCGCGGAGCAGCGTCGCCGTGTCCAGGTCCGGGTCGGCAGCGATGAGGAGCAGGAGGTCACGGGTGCCGGAGGGCATGCCCGCCAGCCGGTCGGCGTGGGCGCGCCACAACCGCCCGGCCGGAGGGAGCGACTCCGGTGGCGGGGCCGCGCCCGTCAGCTGGTCGGGCGTGAGCGAGCCGACGAGCTCGCCGAGCGCGAGCGGGTTGCCCTGGGCGACGCGTTCCAGCGATACGCGCAGGTCGTCGCCGAGCCGTACGGGTGAGAGGTCGTCGGTCAGTTCCCGGGTCGCGTCGCCGGTGAGAGGCGCGAGCACGCGGGACGGCACACCGCCTGGGCCGGTGTACCCGGCGTCAGCGGTGAAGACCAGCGCGACGCGTTCCCGTGCCACGCGGCGGGCGGCGAAGAAGAGCACGTCCCGGCTGGCCGCGTCGAGATGGTGCACGTCGTCGACGCAGACGAGCAGAGGTCTCCTGGCCGCGACGGCCGAAAGCAGGTCGAGCGCCGCCGCCGGCAGCGCGAGCCCGGCGTCGGCCACGCCCAGCTCCATCACCCTCTGCAGGATGGCGGCGCGGGCGGGCGGCAGCGCCGCGAGCGCCGTCGTGACAGGCCGCAACAGGCCGTGCAGCCCGGAGAACGCGACCTGCGCCTCCGGCACCACGCCGCAGACCCTCAGCACGGTGAAGTCGTGCGCCTCCGCCGCGGCGAGGTCGAGCAGCGCGGTCTTGCCCATTCCGGCCGCGCCGAGCAGGATCAGCGCCCCGCCCGACGTGGTGCGCGCGCCGGCGAGCAACCGCCGCAGCGACTCCTGCTCCTCGTGACGGCCGCGCAGCACCGGTGCCTGAACAGTCCGGGGGGCGCGAGACACGCTCCCCAGTGTTACCCGGACATGTCATCGCTCAAAGGGAAATGTCGTCCGGGTTAGCGCATCGGCCGACAACTGGTGATTTCACCGATGCGCGCTCCCGGGGGACAACCGCTGCGCGAGCGACTGGAGCATGGCCACGATCTCGGCGACCTGACCGGGGTCGTCGGTTCCGGCCGCCGCGGCGATCGCCCCCTCGATCGACGAGGCGCGTACCTGCTCGAGCCGGGGGGAGACCTCGGGCGCGTGCCGGATCAGGACGCGGCGGCGGTCCCGCGGATCGGTCTCCGTCACGATGGAGCCCGCCTCCTTGAGCCGGGCGACGGCGCCCGACACGGCGCTCTGCGGGAGGCCGGTGCGGGCCGCGATCTCGCCGACCGAGGTCTCCGGATGCTCCCTCAGGTCGCTCACCACCACCAGGACGGTTCGAACGCCGGTGGTCTGAGGGCCGACGCCCTCCGTGGGCATGGCCTCTTCCCCGATCTTCATCAGGGTCCGTCCGAGGAGGAAGAGCTCGACACCGTTCATGCGTTCATGATACATCTAAAGAGATGCATCAATAGTGATGTATCTGATCGGAAGGAACTGCTCATGGAAACCGCCGAAATGATGCGCGTGCCCGGAGCGAGGCTCTACTACGAGGTTCGCGGCAGCGGGCCGGTGCTGCTCATCTCGCAGAGCGGCGAGGGAGACGCGGGACGCAGCCGCGACATGGTCGACCATCTGGCGGCCGCCTACACGGTGGTGACCTACGACCGCCGCGGCCTGTCCCGCAGCACGCTCGACGATCCCGCCGCGGGCGCCACCGTGGCGGATCACGCCGGCGACGTGCGGCGCCTGCTGGCCGAGGTGGCCGACGAGCCCGCCTTCATGCTCGGCTGCAGCTTCGGCGCGGTCCTCGGGCTCCATCTGGCGATCGAGCACCCCGAGGTGCTCCACATGCTGATCGCCCATGAGCCCGTCGCACCCCGGTTGCTGCCTGGCGGACTGCGGGTCCGGCAGGAGCGTGAGCTCCTCGAGTTGCGGGACCTCTACCGGCGGGAGGGGCTGACGGCGACGTTCGCCGAGGTCGCACGCGTTCTCGGCATCGACCCTGTCGCCCAGGAGACCGAGCCCGACATCACGCGTCATCCGATGGACGACCGCAGGAAGGCGAACTTCGCGTTCTTCGTCGAGAACGACTTCGCCGCCGTCGTCGAGGACACGCTGGAGGCCGGCGAACTGGCGGGCTCACCGGTCCGGATCATCCCGGCGGTCGGCCGGGCCACCCCGCGGACGGTCTTCGACCACCGCTGCGCGGTCGAGCTCGCCGCTCTGCTCGGTGTCGACGCCCAGGAGTTCCCCGGCGGCCACAACGGCAACCTGACCCATCCCCGGGCGTACGCGGCCAGGGTCCACGACCTGCTGGGCGGATAGGCCGTGCTCACCCGGGCGGCGCGGTCACGTGCTGTGGATCAGATCGACGTCCTCGGGCGCGGCGGCGACGCCGTTCTCGGCGGTGGCCTGGGCGAGCAGCAGCTCGCCCGTGTGGGCGATGTGGGAGCGCATCGCCCGGCCGGTGGCGTCGGCGTCGCCCGCCTCGACGGCGGTGAGGATGGGCTCGTGCTCGGCGGCGATGTCGGCCAGGGCCCGGGAGCGGTCGAGGGTGGAGGCGCCCAGCGTCATCGTCGCGTCGCGCAGGTTGCCGACCACGCTGACGAGCTTGCGGTTGGCGCCCGCGGTGAGCAGGAGCTCGTGGAACGCGCGGTCGTGCCGCATGAAACGGGGCTCGTCGTGGTCGCCGGCGGCGGCGCGCATGGCGTCGAGCTCGGCGCGCATGGCCTCGACCAGGGCGGGGTCGGCCCGTCCCGCCGCGATGCGGGCGGCCGGCACCTCCAGCAGCAGGCGAAGGTGGAACACCTCGGCGATCTCCCTGGGATCGCGTCTGAGCACACGGAAGCCGCGGCTGCGCTCGAACCGCACCATGCCGGCCTCGGCCAGCCGGAGCATCGCCTCACGGACCGGGGTGCGTGACACGTTGAGCTGGGCGGCGAGCCGATACACCGAATAGAGCTCGCCGGGGCGTAACTCGCCTGAGTGGATGGCCTCGCGGACGGACTCGATGACCTGCTCCGTGAGGCTGGACGCGCCGTCGACCGCTAGCACTGGGCACCTTCCGGAACTCGATCGGTGGCGGGGGACCCTAGCCCCGAACATCGTTCTACTCCATCGTTGACATGCAGCATGCTACATGCCAGATTCGGAAATCTGCTGGTAACAGTGCAAAACCGGAGGAATGGTCATGAAAGTGCATGTCCTCGACTGCGGAGCGATGAGCTGTGACCTGACCTGGCTGCTGCTCAAGCCGGGCCGTTCCATCAGACCCAGAACCGAGCGGGACAAGCCGGTCGAGTGGTACTCCTGCACCACCCACGCCGTCCTCGTCGAGACCGACGAGGGCACCCTCCTGTGGGACACCAGCTGTCCTCGTGACTGGGAGACCCGCTGGGTCCCCACCGGCCTTCAGGAGTTCTTCCCGTACGACCAGGTCTCCGACGAGCAGTACCTCGACGCCAACCTCGGCCGGCTCGGCGTCAGCCCCGAGAACCTCGACTACGTGGTGCTCTCCCACCTGCACTTCGACCACGCGGGCAACGTCCGGATGTTCGCGGGCACCGGGGCGCGCCTGGTCTGCAACGACAAGGAGAAGGAGTTCGCCTTCGGCTACGAAGGCGCGTTCAACGGGGCCCACCTGAAGTCCGACTACGAGGGGCTCGACTTCGAGACGGTCTCCGGCGACACCGAGATCCTCCCCGGCGTCACGCTCATCGAGGCTCCCGGGCACACTCCGGGGACCATGGCCATGCGGGTCGACCTCCCGGAATCCGGCACCATGATCTTCACTTCGGACGCCGTCTACCTGGGCGACTCCTACGGGCCGCCCGCCACCCCGGCGGCCATCGTCAACGACCTGAACGCCTGGTACGCCTCCGTCGAGAAGATCCGCTCGATCGCCGAGAGGTCGCAGGCCGATGTGATCTTCGGTCACGACGCGGAGCAGTTGCGCGCCATGCGCACGGCTCCCCACGGGTTCTACAGCTGAGGGGGCGGCCGTGGACAACGCTCCCGCCAATCCCGAGTCCGTCTTCACCTACGGCGCACCCGCGCTCAAGTTCGGCCCCGGCGCGTCGGCGGAGATCGGCTTCGATCTCGCCCAGTACGGCGTCCGCCGCGTCCTCGTGGTCACCGACCCCCGGGTCGCGGCCACCGGCGGGCCCCAGCGGGTCGCCGACCAGATCGCCGCGTACGGCATGGAGGCCGTCGTCTACGACGGCGCGCACGTCGAGCCGACCGACGAGAGCCTGGCCGCCGCCATCGAGTACGCCCGCGCGTCCGGCCCCTGGGACGCGTTCGTCGCCGTCGGGGGAGGGTCGAGCATCGACACGACCAAGGCCGTCAACCTCCTCACCACCAATCCCGGCGAGCTGATGGACTACGTCAACGCGCCGGTCGGGGGCGGCCGGGCGCCGTCCCAGCCGCTCAAGCCCCTGGTCGCGGTGCCCACGACCACGGGCACGGGCTCGGAGAGCACCACGATCTGCGTGCTCGACGTGCTGGACCAGAAGGTCAAGACCGGGATCAGCCACGTTCGGCTGCGCCCCGTCCTCGCGGTCGTCGACCCCGACCTGACGCTGACCCAGCCCGCCGGGGTGACCGCGGCGGCGGGGATGGACATCCTCTGCCACGCCCTGGAGAGCTACACGGCCAGGCCGTACACGTCCTTCGAGCACAAGCGCCCGGAGGAGCGGGTGCCGTACTGCGGGTCGAACCCGGTGGCCGACATGTGGTCCGAGCGCGCGCTGCGCCTGCTCTCCGGCTCGTTCCGCAGGGCCGTACGCCATGGGGACGACGCGGCGGCCCGGGCGGACATGGCGCTGGCCGCCACCTTCGCCGGCCTCGGCTTCGGCAACGCGGGCGTGCACATCCCCCATGCCAACGCCTACCCGATCGCGGGGCGGGTCAGGGACTTCCACCCGGACGGCTATCCGGCCGACGAGCCGATGGTGCCGCACGGGATGGCCGTCGCGTTGACCGCTCCCGAGGCGTTCCGGTTCACGTTCGAGGCCGAGCCCGAGCGGCATCTGCGCGCCGCCGAGCTGCTCGACCCGGCGGCGGACAAGCCCGACGATCTCGCGGAGCTCCTCCCCGGCGTGCTGATGACCCTGATGCGCGACATCGGGATCCCGAACGGCATCGGCGGCGTGGGCTACGACGAGACCGACGTGCCCGCGCTGGTGAAGGGCGCGATGAAGCAGCAGCGGCTGCTCGCGACCTCCCCCCGGCCCGTGGGCGAGGACGACGTCGCGGGCATCCTGACCCGTTCGATCGCGCTCTGGTGAGGTGACGACATGGCGATATACGAGCTGCGCTGCGACGGCGGGCATCGTTTCGAGGTCATCCAGTCCTTCTCCGCGCCCCTGCCGGACTGCCCGCACTGCGGCGCGGCCACCGGCAAGGTCCCCAGCCGGTTCGGCATCGGAGGCTCCGCCCGCACCCCTCCGCCCGCCGCGATGATGCCCCAGACCTGGCGGGGCACATACGGCGGCGACCGCGAGTACGTCACCGAGCTGCGGCGGACCGCCGAGGCCCGGCGCGACCTGGAGGAACGCCATCCCGAGCTGGCGGGGGACCGGCGCCCGATCATCGCCCACGAGGGGCGTTACGAGAACGCGCCGCTGCGCGCGGGCGATCAGCCTCCCGCCCATACGCACACGCATGGGCATGCCGGGGAGGGGGGATCCTGAAGCCGGCCGAACTGGCCGCGGCGCTGCGCCGGGCCGGTGTGCGCGACGTCGACGCCTCGTCGAGACGCCGCGCGGAGTACTCCTCCGACGCCTCGCTCTACCGGGTGCCCCCGGCGGTGGTGGCCTTCCCGCGCGACGCGGAGGAGGTCGCCGCCGCCCTCGCGACCTGCGCGGCGGAGGGGGTGCCGCTGACCTCCCGCGGCGCGGGGACGTCCATCGCGGGCAACGCCGTCGGGTCCGGGCTGGTCCTCGACTTCGCCCGCCACATGAGGCGGGTGAAGTCGCTCGATCCGGAGAGGCGGACCGCGGTCGTCGAGCCCGGCGTCGTGCTCGACACGCTGCAGGGCCGGGCGGCGCCGTACGGGCTGCGCTTCGGGCCCGATCCCTCGACGCACGACAGATGCACGATCGGGGGCATGATCGGCAACAACGCGTGCGGATCGCGGGCGCTCGCGTACGGCCGGACGGCGGACAACGTCCTGACGCTCGACGTTCTCACCGGAGGCGGCGAGCGGCTGACCGCCGGGCGCGGCACGGGCGACTCGCCCACTCTCGTCGCCCTGGAGGGGGTCGTCCGCGAGAACCTCGCGGTGATCCGGACCGAGCTGGGGCGGTTCCGCCGCCAGATCTCCGGATACTCCCTGGAGCACCTGCTCCCCGAGCACGGCTTCGACGTGGCCAAGGCCATGGTCGGCACCGAGGGCACCTGGGGCGTGCTGCTCGAAGCCGAGGTCTCCCTGGTCGAGGCGTCCGCGCACAGCGTGCTCGTCGTGCTCGGCTACCCGGACATGGCGACGGCGGCGGACGCCGTGCCCGCTCTGCTGCCCCATCGGCCCGTGGCCCTCGAAGGCATCGACGCCCGCATCGTCGACGCGGTGCGAACCCGGCGCGGTCCCGGCCGGGTGCCCCCGCTTCCGGCGGGGGGCGGCTGGCTCCTGGTGGAGCTCGGCGGCGGATCGGTGGAAGAGCTCCGCTCGCGGGCCGCCGCGCTGGAGGCGGACGCGGCGGCGGCCGGCAGCCTTCTGGTCACCGACCCGGCCCTCGCGGCCGTCGTCTGGCGGATCAGGGAGGACGGAGCCGGGTTGTCGGCGCGCACCCCCGCGGGAGCGCCCGCGCACGCGGGCTGGGAGGACGCGGCCGTCCCGCCCGAGCGTCTCGGCGCCTACCTGCGCGGATTCGAGGCGCTCATGACGGGCTACGGGCTGACTGGCATGCCGTACGGACATTTCGGCGACGGCTGCCTGCACATACGCATCGACTTCCCGTTCGACCGGGCGGAGGGGGTGCGGGTCTTCCGCGAGTTCCTGCTGGACGCCGCGCGACTGGTCGCCTCGCACGGCGGCTCGATGTCCGGAGAGCATGGCGACGGCCGGGCACGCGGCGAACTGCTGCCGCTGATGTACTCCCCGGAGGCGCTGGCCGCCTTCGCCGCCGCCAAGGCCGTCTTCGACCCCGGTGACGTGCTCAATCCCGGAGTGATCGTACGGCCGGCCGCGGTCGACGCGGCCCTTCGGCCGGTGCCGCCGCCCCCGGCCACCCGGGGGACGGCGTTCCGCTATCCCGACGACCCCGGCGGCCTCACCGCCGCCGTGCACCGGTGCACCGGGGTCGGCAGATGCGTGTCCGTGGCCCCCGGGGGCGTCATGTGCCCGTCGTACCAGGCCACCCGTGACGAGAAGGACACCACGCGAGGCCGGGCGCGGGTCCTGCAGGAGGCCGTGAACGGCGCGCTGCCGGGAGGGTTGCGGGCGCCCGAGGTGCGTGAGGTGCTCGACCTGTGCCTGTCCTGCAAGGGATGCAGGTCGGACTGTCCCACGGGCGTCGACATGGCCACCTACAAGGCCGAGGTGCTCCACCAGGCCTACCGCCGCCGCCTCCGTCCCGCCGCCCACTACACGCTGGGGTGGTTGCCGCGCTGGGCCCGCCTGGCCGGCCTCGCTCCCCGGGCGGCCAACGCGGTGCTTCGCGGGCGGCTCACGGCCGCGCCGGTCAGACGCCTGGCCGGGATCGACGCCCGTCGTGCGCTGCCCGCCTTCGCCGAGCGTCCCTTCCATCGGCAGGCGCACGACGGGGACGGCGCGGGGCCTCCTGTGCTGCTCTGGGCTGACACCTTCACCGACCACTTCTCGCCGCGGATCGCCCAGGCCGCCGTCCGGGTGCTGAACGGCGCGGGCTTCTCCGTGACCGTGCCCCGCTCGTCCCTGTGCTGCGGGCTGACCTGGATCTCCACCGGGCAGCTCGGCGCGGCCCGGCGCAGGCTCCGCCGTACGGTCGACGCCCTGGCCCGGTACGCGGAGGCGGGCACGCCGATCGTCGGGCTCGAGCCCTCGTGCACCGCCACGCTGCGTTCGGACGCGGTGGAGCTGCTCGGCGCCGACGACCGCGCCGCCCGGCTCGTCGCCGGCTCGGTCAGGACCCTCGCGGAGTTCCTGAGCGGCCTGCCCGACTGGACGCCGCCCGATCTGGGCGGCGTCGAGGTGCTGGCCCAGCCGCACTGCCATCACCACGCGGTGATGGGGTGGGAGGCCGACCGGGCCCTGCTGACCCGGGCGGGAGCCTCGGTCACGTCGGTCGGCGGGTGCTGCGGCCTCGCGGGCGACTTCGGCGTCGTCCGGGGGCACTACGACATCTCGGTCGCCGTCGCGGAGACCCGGCTCCTCCCGGCCGTACGGCAGGCGGGCGAGGGCACGGTCCTGCTCGCGGACGGTTTCTCCTGCCGCACCCAGCTCGACCAGCTCGCCTCCGCGAGGGCGTACCACCTCGCCGAGTTGCTGGCCGGGGACGTGATGCCGCCGCCCCCGGCCGGTTGACGGGCCCTTAAGAAGCAGCCGTCAGAAGTAGCCGCTCAGAAATCGTCGTCGAAGGTGACCGTGCCGGTCACCCCGACCTGGTACGCCGAGACCCGGCGCTCGAAGAAGTTCGACAACTCCTGGACGTCCTGCAGCTCCATGAAGGCGAAGGGGTTCTTCGACCCGTAGAGCGGCGGGATGTCGAGCTGGGCGAGCCTCCGGTCGGCCACGTGCTCCAGGTAGGCGCGCATGTCCGTCAGCGACAGGCCGGGCACGCCCTGCCCGAGCAGGTCCTCGGCGAACTGGACCTCGCAGTCGACCGCCTCCGCGAGCATCTCGCTGACCTGGCGCCGCATCTCGTCGTCGAACAGGTCCGGCTCCTCACGCCGTACGGTCTCGACCACGTCGAACGCGAAGGCCATGTGCATCGACTCGTCGCGGAACACCCAGTTGGTGCCGGAGGCGAGGCCGTTGAGCAACCCGCGCGACCGCAGGAAGTACACGTAGGCGAAGGCGCCGTAGAAGAACAGGCCCTCGATGCAGGCCGCGAAGCAGATCAGGTTGAGCAGGAACGCCCGCCGGTCCTCACGGGTGCGCAGCTCGCGCAGGTTGAAGACCGAGTCGATCCAGCGGAAGCAGAACTCGGCCTTGCGCCGGATGGAGGGGATGTTCTCGATCGCGTCGAAGGCCGCGAAGCGCTCGGTCTCGTCGGGCACGTAGGTGTCCAGCAGGTTCAGATAGAACTGGACGTGCACCGCCTCCTCGAACAGCTGGCGCGACAGGTAGAGCCGGCCCTCGGGCGAGTTGACGTGCTGGTAGAGGTTGAGCACCAGGTTGTTGGCCACGATCGTGTCGCCGGTGGCGAAGAAGGCGACCAGCCGGCTGATCAGATGCCGTTCCGCCGGCGACAGCCGGGCGAGGTCCTTGAGGTCGGAGTGCAGATCGACCTCCTCGACCGTCCAGGTGTTCTTGATCGCGTCACGGAAACGCTCGAAGAAGTGCGGGTAGCGCATGGGCCGCAACGTCAGGTCCATGCCGGGATCGAGCAACATCGGGCTCTCCTTGGGATCGGCGGCGCTCACTGGCAGGCCTCGCAGGACTCGGGGTTCTCCAGGGAGCAGGCGACGGCTTCCTCGACGGGGATCGCGGGCCTGGCCACGGCGACCGTGGCCTGCTGGATGCGGGTCGCGGGCCGCGACCGCAGGTAGTAGGTCGACTTCAGGCCCGACTTCCACGCGTGGAGGTACATCGAGCTGAGCTTGCCGATGCTCGGCGCGCTCATGAACAGGTTGAGCGACTGACTCTGGTCGATGTACGGCGCCCGCGCGGCGGCCAGGTCGATCAGCGCCCGCTGGGGCAACTCCCACGCGGTGCGGTACAGCTCGCGCAGCTCGGCCGGGAGCGCCTCGATGCCCTGCACCGACCCCTCGGCCCGCTTGATGGCGTCCCTGATCTCCTGCGTCCACAGGCCCCGGGCCTTGAGCTCTCCGACGAGCGCGGTGTTGATCTGGAGGAACTCGCCGCTGAGCGTCTCACGCTTGAACAGGTTGGACACCTGCGGCTCGATGCACTCGTAGCAGCCGGCGATCGAGGCGATGGTGGCGGTCGGGGCGATGGCGATCAGCAGGGAGTTGCGCACCCCATGGGCGGCGATCCGCTTCCGCAGCGCCGCCCAGCGCTCGGTCTGCGTGACGGTCACACCCCACAGGTCGGGCTGCAACCGGCCCCTGGACACCCGGGTGCGGTCGTACGCCGGATGAGCGCCGAACTGCTCCGCCAGACCCGCGGAGGTCTCCAGCGCGGTCAGGTAGATCTCCTCCGCGATCCGGGTCGACAGGTCCTTCGCGGCAGGCGAGTCGAACGGCAGGCGCAGCGCGAAGAAGACGTCCTGCAGGCCCATGACGCCGAGTCCGACCGGGCGCCAGCGGGGGTTGCTCGCCGCCGCCTGCTCGCTCGGGTAGTAGTTGATGTCGATCACCCGGTCGAGGAACGTCACCGCGGTGCCGACCGTGGCGCGCAGCCGCTCCCAGTCGATGTCCCCGCCGGCCAGGTGCGCGGCCAGGTTGACCGAGCCGAGGTTGCACACCGCGGTCTCGGTGTCGCTGGACACCTCGATGATCTCCGTGCAGAGGTTGGACAGGTGGACCACGTCGCCGGGCTCCGCGGTCTGGTTGCACAGCCGGTTCGAGGCGTCCTTGAAGGTCATCCAGCCGTTTCCGGTCTGGGCCAGCGTGCGCATCATCTTGCCGTACAGGTCGCGGGCCTTGACCTGGCGGACGTAGCGGCCCTGCTCCTCGGCGGCGCGGTAGACCGCATCGAACTCCTCGCCCCACAGGTCGGGCAGCTCGGGGAGCTCGTCGGGGTCGAACAGCGACCACACCCCGTCGGCCTCGACCCGGCGCATGAACTCGTCGGGGATCCAGTTGGCCAGGTTGAGGTTGTGGGTGCGCCGAGCGTCCTCGCCGGTGTTGTCCCGCAGTTCCAGGAACTCCTCGATGTCGGGATGCCACGGCTCCAGGTAGACGCAGGCGGCGCCCTTACGCCGGCCGCCCTGGTTGACCGCCGCGACCGACGCGTCGAGCGTGCGCAGGAAGGGGACGATGCCGTTGGACTGCCCGTTGGTGCCGCGGATCAGCGCGCCGCGTGAGCGGACCCTCGACCAGGAGATGCCGATCCCGCCGGCGAACTTCGACAGGTGGGCGACCTGCGCGTATCGCTCGTAGATCGAGCCGAGTTCGTCGCGCGGCGAGTCGACCAGGTAGCAGGACGACATCTGGCTGTGCCGGGTCCCGGAGTTGAACAGGGTCGGCGAGCTGGGCAGGTAGGCCAGCGACGACATCAGCCGGTAGAGCTCGATCGCCTCCGCCGGGTTGTGCGCCAGCCCGCAGGCCACGCGCAGCAGCCAGTACTGCGGAGTCTCCACGACCAGCCGGGTGACCGGGTGCCGCAGCAGGTAGCGGTCGTAGACCGTGCGCAGGCCGAAGTACTCGAACCGCAGATCCCCCCGTGGGTCGACGGCGTCGTCGAGCTCGCCGGCGGCGGCCGCGACGAACTCGGCGGTCGAGTCGCCGATGAGCCCCTCCGCGTGGCCGAGCCGGATCGCCTGGCTGAAGGAGGCGATGCCCTGGCCGCGGACCTCCTTGCCGATGTATCCCGACAGCAGGCGGGCGGCCAGCCGGGAGTACTGCGGCTCCTCACCGATCATCTCGGCGGCGGTCTGGATCGACAGCCGGTCCAGCTCGTCGGTGGTCGCGCCGTCGTACAACCCGCTGATCGTCTTCGTCGCGACCCGCAGCGGGTCGACGTCGTTCAGGTCCCCCGCCCAGTGCTCGACCGCACGGACGATCTTGTTGACGTCGACCGGCTCGGTGGAACCGTCGCGCTTGCGCACCCGCATCTGCGTGCGGTGCGGCGCCTCGGCACCGGTCGTCGAAACACCCTCTGTGAGCGTCACAGCTCTCCCCTCGCGACCCTCTGATCGGAGGTCCGATCGGCGCGCAGGGAGGCATGCCGGCGCATGCGCCCATGAGGGCGTGCGCCGGAGCCGTCAGCCGTCCCGCGCGGCCTCGGACCTGCCGCGCACACGTGGTCGTGCGCGGCGCGCTGGCAGGTCTTCGGACTCATGGGCGGTACGGCGGACGCCGTTTTCCTACTGGCTGTCGCTTCCCGGACCGCCACCGGCTCGGGCCGGATGGATCCAGTGCATGTGACAGCGGTCGTTCCCAATCACCGCTGCGGGGCAGCTCCGGAATTGGCGAGGCTCGCGCGCCGGGCACGCGAGCACGACCGCACCGGATTCCCTCTTGCCTCGGCCCGCCCTGGATGGACGGCCGAACCAGCTGCACGGGACACCATATATAGGGGCTCGGAGAAAGTCACACCCAACATGTCGTGTTGGCGTGTCGTCTGAGTGGCGTCTTCCGGTGGTGTACGGTGGGTCCCGCCTCGCTGGAGGCGGGACGCCGCCGTGCGGCTACTTGGTCGCCTGCTCCAGGACGTCGCGCAGGCCTGACGAGGTCAGCGCGTCGTTGTCGTCGACCTTCTGGCCGTTGAGCATCAGCGTGGGAGTGCCCTGGATCGACGCCAGCGCCGTCTGCGTCAACTGCTGGACCTGGCCGGCGTAGCGCTGCGACTCCATGCAGGACAGCACGGTCGGATCGGTGATCTTCGCCTCCGCGGCGAACTTCTTGAGATCGTCGATCGTCAGGGCGACGGTCTCGTCCGGCTGCTTGGCGAACAGGACGTCGTGGAACGCCATCCAGGAGTTGTTCGGCACACACTGCGCCGCCGCGGCCGCCCGGAGGGAGCCCTGCGGGTTGACGAAGGCGATGGGGTGGTAGACCACCTTGATCTTTCCCTGGGCGGCGAACTGCTTGACCAGGCCGCCGTTGATGTGCTCGAACGTCTTGCAGATCGGGCACTGGAAGTCTTCGTAGATGTCGAGCACCGGCTTGGTCACCCCGGGCTGGGCCATGGTGACCGTGCCGGTCTCCTGGACCGTGATCGGAGCGATCGTGCCCGAGAACGACGTCGGCTTGGTCCTGTTCGCCTGCACGAGGACGCCGGCCACGATCGCGGCGACCACGACCACGGCGATGGACGTGAACACGATGATCCGCCGGCGCTTCTCCTTCTGGGCCTGCCGGATTCGCTCTTCGCGGACCCGCTCGCGGGCCGACTGCCGAGCCGCCTTACTCATGATGCTCCAAATCCTCTAAACCACATGTTCGACGCTATTGCCGCGATATATGGCCTTATGGGCTGCTTGTTTAGATTTAGGCGGTTTATGGACAACCGCGGCCGAAGTGAGCCCTGCCGGGTGCGAGGTGGCCCGGCGATGGCCCGCGGCGTGTACGGCCGGGCGGGGCGAACCAGGTCCATCCAGGGGCGCATGTCCTCCACCGCAGCTCAACGGGCATATAGAGGCGAGCCTATAGCGGGAGGTCTTCGGTCAGAGTAAGGGCGGCCGTTTGTCCCGATGGAAAACGACTCGTGCCGGCACCGAGATCGGTGCCGGCACGAGGGTCAGGCCGAGGAGGATCGTGGTCGATCAGCGGACGTCGACGTAGTCCTCAAGGCTGTAGGCGTTGATGTAGTGCGAGTTGGGGGTGAACCAGGCGGCCATCCAGTAGCCGTCCTTGGTGGCCTTGAACTTCTTGCTGAACTGGCCCTTGGAATTGGTGCTGGTGTAGCCCAGGTACCGATAGGTCTTGCTGCCCTTGGCCCGGTGGTAGATGTAGATCCGCTGCTTGGTGACCTTGACGAACTTGCTGCCCGACAACTTCTGCAGCGTGCCCTTCACGGTCGCGTAGCGCCCCTTGCGGACCGGCTCAGGTGAGGCGTTGAAGCTGACGATCCGCGTCTCGATGCGCGAGTAGTGGACCTTGTTGCTGTAGGCCGCCTGGTAATCGGTCTGGGCGGGGAGGTACAGCCGCCAGTAGCCCTTGGGGTGCTGGACCCACGCGTCGAGGTTGTAGGAGCCGCTCTTGGACGCCGTGAACCAGCCCAGCGTCTTCCATCCGGTGCTGCCGTTGCTCGACTGCTGCAAGTAGACCTTGCGGTTGGCCGGGATCTTGTAGTTGCTGGTGCTGAGGTTGCCCTGGATGTGCAACTCGGAGAGCTCGCTCAGCCAACTCGTGCACAGGCACAGGTAAACACTCTGGACGACGTCGAGGGCGAAAGTGGCCTTCGACGGGACCAGGAAGGGACTTGCCGTGTAATCCTGGGCGGTCTCGACGCTTCGGATGCCGTCTCCGCCCGCCATGTAGCGGTCGGTAAGCGTGAAGCGACCGTTCGACCAGGTAGTGGCCTTGGCGTAGTCGCCCATTCTCACGGGGACGCCCGGCGCGGGCTTCCAGGTGGAGCCGTCCAGGTATTCGAGTATTCCGCTCGCCGTGACCGTAACTCCGTAGTTGACCCGCTGGCTGGTCTTGTCGAGCCTGATCCGCGTCTTGTCCAGCCTCGACGGGACCGTGACCGAATCGAAGGTCGTCCAGGAGCCGCCCTCGGCGTTGGGGTCGGAACCGTCGACGGTGATGGCTACAGGCTTGCCCGGGTTGTCCGGATGTGCCGTCGTGGTGAGCCGGTAGCTTCCATCGGAAGCGGTGACGGCCGACGTGCCGTAGTGCCCGATGGTCAGGTGCAGAAGCACGCCAGGCAGCGGTGTCTCAGCTCCGGTGGCTGGATCGAAGGTGGCGAGTTTGCCGGTCGCGGTCGCATTCGGGTGGAGGAAGTCGAGCGTCGTCGGGGTGATCTGATGCTGCTTGACTCGGGTCACACGCCGGAAGGCGACGGCGTCGTGCGCCTCCTTGCTGCTCTGGTCGCCGTCGGCGTCTTCGGCGATGAGGCTCACCGAGTAGGTGCCGTAGCCGGGCAGCTTCAACCGCGTCGAGCGCCACACGCCGTTTGCGGCGACCCCGGTGACCAGCGTGAACGAGGTCACGGTTACAGGGGCGGAGCCGTCCCGGGTGATGGTCGCGCTCAGCGTGCTGATGGCCGAGTCGGAGGACGCGGCCACCTCGAGGATTCCGCTGTCCCCGGTTACGGTGGCCACCTTGCCGATGGTGGGGTGTACGGCCGTCTCCGGCTCGTCGTCACCCGGCTCTGTGGGGTCGGTCGGCTCGCTCGGGTCGGCCGAGGACGGAGTCTCCTCCGGGGTGGGGGTCGGGGTGGGAGTAGGTGTGGGGGTGGGGTCGGCTGAAGGCGGGGGCTCCTCGGAAGTCAGGTCGGCCGGGGGAGGGGTGTCCTCCGGCGTGGCGGCTGGGGTGAGAGTCGGAGTCGTTGTCGGGGCGGGGCTTTCCGATGGGGCAGGCGTCTCTGCGGCCGCCGTGATCGCCGGCGTCGGCTCGTCGTCTGCGAGGGCCGTGTTGGGCCCGACCAATAAGGACGCGGAAAGTGCCGCCGAGAGCACCGCGGAGAGGGCGGTGGTGCTTCTCACTGAGTCGATCCTCCACAATGCACGAATCAAGCACGGTGCTCGCCGCGCGCGAGGGATGTGGCGTCGGCCCACCGTGGTCTGTGTTCTGGTAGACGCCCAGAAACGATCATAAGATTACTGCTCGGCACGGACATTTCGGCAACCGTTATTCGGCATTCGGCGAACAGCATCTTGGTCACGAATTCGTCGGCGCGTGAGGCCTCAGTCGTGCGTGATCGCATCCTCACCGAGGGTCGATGACGACGGTCTCGAAGTGCCTCCGCGACCGCAGCCCCTTTGCTCCGGCCGCATGCTCAGCGAACGCGCGGTTGACGTCAATAGATCTCCAGAACCGGAACCGATTCTTGCGGCACAGGTGAGAAGGGGCGCGGAGCGCGTCTCGGATAAATCACATGTGATTGAGGAGTCAGGTCTGCTCCGGAATGCAGCGTGGATACTCGCTGAGAAGGCGATCTAGAGTCGGGGCATGACTGCTCCCTTGGTTTTCGGGGTCTTTCCACTGGGGATGGCCGGTGGACCGGACGGACTGGCCGTGGGGCCGCTCGACGACTTCGAAGCGATCGGGCGCGCGCTCGGCGAACTTCAGGGGGACGGCAAGGCCCTCCTGCCCCGGATGTACGTGGTCTGGTCCGGGCCTGAGTCGACCGCGGAGGTGAGCGCGCAGGTGGCTCAGCTCGCCGGAATCGGTGTGCCGCTCGACATGGTGCTGTGTTACCGGGATCCCAGTGGTGATGTGGCGGCCTGGGCTTCGTTCGTGTCGCAGGTGGTGATCCGGCACGGGCGGGAGTTCGCCGCGCTCCAGGTCACCGGTGAGCCGAACCTGACCTGGGCCGGTGCCGCCGCGGATGGGGCCTTCCCCGGTGCGCTGGACGCCCTTGTGCAGGGGGTGCTGGCCGGCGCGGCCGCGAAGCGGGAGGCGGGGGCGACGGTGGAGATCGGGTTCGCGGTGGTCCCCGACATCGATCCGGCGACCGGTGGTTTCTGGGCCGAGGTCCGCGATACGGGAGGTGTGGAGTTCGCGGCGGCGCTCGACTACGCGGGCATCGACATCTACCCGGACGTTTTCGGCCCGAGGCTGGGCCCGGACGAACTGCCGGCCGCCGTCGAGCAGATGTTGCGGGACTTCCGGGAACGAGATCTGGCGACGGTGGGCATCCCGGCCTCAGTGCCGATCCGGATCTGTGAGAACGGCTGGCCGACCGGCCCGGATCGGCCGGAGGAGCAGCAGGCCGCCGCCTTGGAGACCGTCATCCGCACCGTGCACGCTCTGCGTACGGAGCTGAACATCACGCACTGGGAGCTGTTCACCTTGCGCGACGCCGACAGCTCCAAGGACGACATCTTTCATCGGTTCGGCGTTCTGCGCGACGATTACTCCCCCAAACCGGCGTTCCACACCCTGTGCCGGCTGATCTCCGAGCTCGGCTGAAGCGCCTGCCGTGTCGAACATCTTCACGGATTCCGTCCGGGTCTACGCACTACCCGACCGGCAGATCGACCAGGCCGAGGCGCAGTGGATCACCCGGCAGCTGCTCGGGCCGTACGGTTCGTACCACGTTCCCGTCTCGATCCGATTGGCACCGGCGGGGCAGCACGCCGACATCCAGTACGGCGGGGGCAAGAGCCCCGACATCGTGGACTTCTGCGAGGAACAGGTGGGGCACCGGTACCTCACGATCTGGGGCCGGCACTACAACGAGGGGGGCCTGCAGCAGGACGAGATCTGGAGCGAAGACGTCAACGAAGGCCCCCGGCGCTTTTGCCGGTACGGCTTCGACGAGGTGCGCGTGATCGCCACAGGTGAGCGGCCTCCGGTAGCGGCTGAAGAGCCGTGGCGGCGCGGTTCCGACGGCTCCTGGCGGCTGCCGGTCGCCGGCAGCTACCGCACGGGCAATGACCGCTGCGCGGACGTCGGTCCATGCGCCACCCTCGCGACGGAACCGCCCGCGCCCGTCCCGTCGGCCTTACCCACACCGACGACTCCGAACGAGTCGGGAGACGCGCTGACGAGCATCGACCCCCCATGGCTGGCCCCGCTCGCCGACGAGCACCCGGGTGTGACCTTGATCGAGTACCGCTGGCGGGGCCGGCTGGTGCACCGCGTCCGCGAGGACGACGATGACGTGTGGGGTCGCGCCTGGCAGCACCGCTGCGCCGATGACTGGGACAACTGCCTCGACCCGGACTTCCTCCGCTTCACCAGAGAGACCGACCTGGTTCTCTCCGAAGAGGTGTACCGCCGCGACGAACATGACTGGCAGGAATATGTTCGACGGTACTCACGGTGACCCCGTCGGCCTCGTTCAATGCCGCTCCAGGGACCAAGGTCATGGGGGCTCGTCGGGACCAGGGTTCAGCGCCCCCGCCATGGATGATGCACGAGTTCGGCAGGACAGAGCGACGGGACCTGTCCCGGTGCGTCGAGGGCTAAGAGTCATGGCCGCCTGGTATGCGGGAGCTTTTGCGGTGGCGATGACAGTCGTCATTCTGTTTCTGTCGGTAGGGGTGGATGACCAGTCTGAACCGTTCCGGTCGTGTACTGCTAAGACGCTGGAGTGCTGGCAGACGTCCCGAACAGACGTTTTCATATTCGCCGTGATCGTTGGTGTGCTGCTCCTGCTCGTCAGTCTGCCTGGATCGCTGGTGGCGTTGGCCATCATGACGGTGAGTCGGGTGCGCTCGGCGATGGTCACCGGTACGGTGGCCGCTTTCGCCGGGTGGTTCTCTTGCACGTTGGGTGTGCTGTGGATCGGGGGAGTAGGTGTCCCTTGGCTTTAGGCAGCAACGAGGAAGGCCGGTTCCGATGATCGGAACCGGCCTCTCAGCTGGTACTACGGGGTCGGGGTGGCGGGATTTGAACCCACGGCCTCTTCGTCCCGAAGGAACCCGGGGGACGTCGCTAACGGCGCTGATACTGGCCTTCACCTGCGCGGATGAGCGCTCGGTGATCGCGGCTGTTAGCCGACGTTCGCGGCGGTTGTCACTCAGTTAGTCACCCAAAATCGGGGCGCTGACCTGCGGTTTTCGTTAGGTCCCGCCCGGGTCTATTCGGCTTCGTCCTTGGGCTTGAGCTGGCACGTCGCCCTGACAGCCTGCTTGCAAAAGGGAGCCAGTCACCACTTGGGAATCTCCTCGGCCTGCTCCGGCGTGTGGTGGTGGTCAGTGTGAGGCGTCGTGTGGTCTCGTTGCTGTATTTGCTGCTGTACGGCTTCCGCTCTCCCGCCTGCCCGCGTTTACGGTTGGCCTGGTAGGTGTGCATGCAGCTCAGCCGTGATGAGGCCCTTCAACATCCCTGGCGCTCCGTTTACTGGCAAGCCAAACGATCACTGTTCGGGGACGGGCGGTGCTCACCTCTTCTGGCAGTAGACGATCTCCTTGTCGCCGCGTGCCGGGTACGCCATGATCAGCAGCCGCTCTCCCGCCAACCCTGAAGGTGCCTTCCAGAACCCCTAATCTAACGGCGCGGCAGAAAATATCGTGCGATGCCAGGATCGCCGAAGTAGTGTCGGCCCTCATGAGTATTCCTCGCGTACGTCCGCCCTTGGTCGCTGACGAACGCACCCAGCTCGTCGGCTGGCTCGACACGCAGCGCGCGATCGTCCAGTGGAAGTGCGAAGGGCTGTCGGAGGAGGACGCCTACCGGCCGGTGCTGCCCACCTCGCCGCTCATGACCATGGCGGGCCTGGTCTCGCACCTGCGCTGGACCGAGCACTGCTGGTTCGAGGTGCTCTTCCTGGGGCGCCCCGCTGGCGGCAACCCGCAGTTCGACGAGAGCGTGGAGGACGCCGACATGCGGGTCGAGGGCGTCCCGCTGGCGCAGCTCCTCGACGAGTACGAGCGCCAGTGCCGGATCTCAAACGAGATCGTCGCCGCCCACTCACTGGACGACGTGGGTAAGCACCCCGACTACCGCTCGGCCGCGGCGAGCCTGCGCTGGATGCTGATCCACATGGTCGAGGAGACCGGCAGGCACGCCGGCCACCTGGACGCCATCAGGGAACTGGTCGATGGCGAGAAGGGCTACTACTGACCGCCCGCCGGAGACCGTCCGCACCGCAGAGACCGACCTCACCTCAGAGACCGGCCGCACGTGAGAGATAGACGAGTAAGTCCTAGGTCACTCGAGCGGCCGGCCGGTAGAACCGTCGAATTTCCGCCGCAGCTTCACCAATGCGTGCGCCAAGGCGGGCGTGCCAAGACCAAGCTCAAAGAGATCATCCGCGACTACAAAGACGGCTTGGCCATTGCGCCAGCGGACTACACGGTTGAGCGCGCCGTGAATGACTGAGTCTGAGCACGCGGACACTTCAGGGGCTTCACTCGTGCCTGAATCGGGCCATCAAGCGGGCGATGGCACGCGACAAGGTCAAGCGGAATGTGGTGGCGCTCTGCTCGGTCCCTACGGGGAAGGTGGGACGCCCGTCGAAGGCTCTTACTCTGGCTCAGGCGGAAGCCGTACTGGAGGCAGCCGAGGGTTCTGGGATGTATCCCAACAATCGTCCTGTCCTTGCTCACCGGAGCGCGGACGGAAGAACTCAGGGCGCTGACGTGGGATCACGTGGATACGAAAGGCGACCCAAACGCCACGCCGCCCATACCGCCCCACGTGGCTGTCTGGCGGTCGGTGCGGGCCGGCGGCGACACCAAGACTCGCAAGTCTCGCCGAACTCTCGCCCTGTCCAAGCGTTGTCTAGACGCCCTACAGCGGCAGAGGGAGCAGCAGGAAAGGGAGAGGGAGGTCGCGGAGGCCAAGGTCATGGGGGCTCGTCGGGATTAGGGTTCAGCGCCATGTCTGGTGAGAGCGACCTTGGCCTCTTATCGAGGATCGCTTCCTGGACGTCTCGATGGTCGAGCTCCAAGCCGGCCAGGTTCACTCCATCGAAACGTGCGTCACGCAGGTTGGCGCCCGCGAGCGTCAGGCCGGTCACCTTCGCCCCTTCGAAGATGGCGGTGGCCGCGTTCGCACCGGTGAGGTTGGCTCGTGTGAGATCGGCTCTCCAGAGGTTCGCCCCAGACAGATCCGCCTTCTTCAGGTCGGCGTCTGTGAGGTTGGCCTGGGCGAGATCCGCTCCGTGGAGGCGGGTGCCGGCGAGGTCGGCACCTGCCAGGTCTGCTTCGGCCAGGTCGATGCGGCGGTCTTGAGCGTCATTTTCGACGGTACGGCGGCCGATGACTGTGAGCGCTGCTTGGACATCGGCTCGAAGCCTGGGCCGACCCCGGAGGTATGCCGCTTGCTCGACCCTTGTTCGGCCGTCGGCATCGGGAGCGAGCGTGGGCGCGGCCAGAGGTGGGGGATCGCGTATGAACGCGGTGAGTACCTCCATCACCGTGGGGTGGTCACGGGCCGAATCGCGGGCGATGCGTTCCAGGGCGTAGATGCCGCCCAGCCGGACGGCCAGCTCGCTTGAGCCAAGTTGCTCGATCGCTTTGGTGTACCGATCCGTCAGGTGACCTTGCTCGCTCAGCGCGAGTTGACGCTGTCCCACTTCATAGGTGCGCCTGGTGGTCTCGGCGTTGCGAGCGGTGTAATACACCGCCACCAGCGCCGCCAATCCGGTGGTGACGGTCAACGCCCGCCCTCGTATCGCGTCCAGCGCTTCGGCCCGGTCCTTCCCTACCAAACCGGTGACGCCATCGACGGACTCCAGCACCCAGGCCGCTCCCGGCCCGAGAACCCACACCAGCGCTACCAGCAGGAGCAAGCCCGCCGCAGCCAAGGCTGTCCGGGGCTGCCTTCGCAGGGCGGCCCTCATCAGCAAGATGCTCTTCGGCACCAAGGCCAGCAGTTGCACCGCTCGTTGTCGCACGCCCCCACCGTGGCAGCAGTCCTCAGCGGCAGGAAGGGGCACGGCTGATGCAAATGCGGTCCTCTCCACTCCCTTATGGAGGGCCTGGTCGGCCTCTCAGCTGGTACCACTGGGTCGGGGTGGCGGGATTCGAACCGCGACCTCAAGCCTGCTCTGATCAGCCGGACCCGGTCTGGACCTGGTGGAGATCGCCGTCACCGGCAGCTGGAGTGGATATCGCTCGCCGTCGGAGGCGCGGCCGGCCGTGGGCAACTCACTCGCCGCCGGCGGCCGGCAACTGGTCCAAGTGATCACCGAGATCGAGCACGGTGCGTGGGGCGACCTGGCCATGCTGCTCGAGCGGCGCCGGGCAGTCGGTGATGAACCGGCCCCGCCGGCCTGACGTTCCCCGCTCCCGCCGGGAGCGGGGAACGTCCACACGGTGTCAGAGCCGGCGCACCGATCCGACCTCGGCGCCGTTGTCCAGCTGCCAGCGGTCGGTCGCGCTCACGGTGCCGTTCGGCCGGTCCACCTGGTTGCCGAGCACATACGTCGACGTCCAGGCCGAGGAGGTGAGCGCGCAGTCGAGGTAGCCGCGGTAGGCGTTCAGCTCGCCGTTCTGGGCGTAGGCGTAGGAGGCGCGGTAGGCGCCGGTGTCGGCGTTCTTGTCGTAGTCGGTGGCGCTGTTGCTGGTCACCGGGGGGCCGACGAATTCGGTGGCGACGAGCGCGGTCGTCGCGTTGCGCCGCTGCCGCACGTGCGTGACGATCCCGCGGTGGGTGTCGCCGCTCAGCACCACGGGATTGAAGGCGCGGTGCCGGCGGGCCGCCAGCCGCTTGGCCAGGGCGTCCGTCAGCTCGCTGCGGTCAGCGTCGAAGCCGGACCAGCCGCCGCCCGAGTTCGGGAACCACGAAAGCGGCTGGCCGGATCCGATGGCCGTCCAGGCGGCGTGCGAACCGGCGACCATGTCGAGCAGCCAGTCCAGTTGTTCCCGCCCGAGGATCGTGCCCGGGGCCCGGTACTGCCGCCCGTCGGTGAGCAGCAGATCGAGGTTCGAGCCCCACTTGACGCGCCGGTGGAGCGTCAGCTGCATCAGCCCGGACGCGGCGTCCAGCACCGGCGGGCCGCCACGCAGCGGCATGTTCTCCCAGTACGCCTGCAACGCTGTGGCGAGCTGGGCCTTCTCCGCGGGAGTCATGCCGGGGGCGCGGCCCTGCACGTCGTTCCAGAACTCGTGGTCGTCGGGCACGGTGTAGACGGGGAACCGGGCGTGCATGTCCATCAGCGCCAGCCGCGACTTGTACTGCCCGTACCGGATCCGGTAGTCCGACAGCGACTGGATCTGCCGGGGCGGCAGGTGGCCCGGCCGGCCGAAGTCGTAGATGTAGTCGCCAAGGTGCGCCACAAAGTCGATGTCGTCGCGGGTGGCGAGGTCGGCGATGCCGTTGAAGTAGAAGATCCCGCTCCCGGGCTTGGCCATGTTCTGGCAGCTCAGGATCGCGAAGCGGACTGGGACGTCGGCCGAGGGCACCGGGGTGGTGCGGGTGCGGCCGACCGGGCTGACCCAGTCGCCGGCGCGGAACCGGTAGTGGTAGGTGGTGTCCGGATGCAGGCCGGTGACGTCGACGTGCACGGACCAGGCGTGCTGCGGCTCGGCGATGAAGACACCGGTCGCATGCGGACGGGTGTCGAGGGCCTCAGGCGTTTCGGCGACCGTCCACTCGACCGGGATCGGGCCCTGGCCGTCCATGCCCAGACCGGGCTCGGTCGGCTGAGTGGTCAGACGCGTCCAGATCACGACGGCGCCCGGCAGCGCGTCACCGGAGGCGACGCCGACGGTGAAGGGGGTGGAGGGAAACGTGGCGGCGGCGGCGGAAGCCGGGGCCGCCTGCCGCAGCGCGCCGGCGCCGACGGCCAGACCGCCGGCTGCGATCGCGGCACCTCTGGCGTTGACGAGGAACGTCCTGCGACTGAGCTCGGGCATGTTCGACCCGCTTTCTGGCATAGGGAGACGGCGTAGCTACGAGTACGCGGGGCCGACGAATATCAGCCGAACCTCGTGTGGTCGCTCGACGAATTCCTCAGGCACAGCTGCCCGCGAACCGAGTTCCCCGAGCGACAGCGGCGTTTGCCGCTTTTCAGGAGGCGGGGGGTGCTTCACCGGGGAGGCCGAGCTCCCTCCCGACGCAGCCCGTCGAAGATGATCGCCATGTAGCGGCGCCGCAGGTCGGGGTCGGCGTCGGGCGCAAAGGCGGCCATGTGACGTCCGGCGCGACTTCCGCAACGCGATCAAGACCGCGGAAGGGGTGGACCCGGCCGAGTGGACGCCCCGAGAGCTCCGGATCCTCCGAGGCCGTAGTCACTCAGGAGACGCGGAAGGCCGGTTCCGATGATCGGAACCGGCCTCTCAGCTGCTACTTCTGGGTCGGGGTGACAGGATTTGAACCTGCGGCCTCTTCGTCCCGAACGAAGCGCGCTGCCAAGCTGCGCTACACCCCGGTGTCACAGGTCGTTTTGCCCTGCGACTCGGCAAGTCTAGCGGACTTTGTGCGTGCTTGTGCGTCAGCGGGCCGGGCGGCGGGGAACCAAGGTCAACAGAGTGGCCTCGGGCGGGCAGGCGAACCTGACCGGGGCGTAGGGCGAGGTCCCGAGACCTGCGGACACGTGCAGCCAGGAGCTTTCGTGCCTGCTCAGCCCCTTCACACGCGCCCGGTCGATTCCGCAGTTGGTCACGAGGGCCCCGTAGAACGGGATGCACAGCTGGCCGCCGTGCGTGTGGCCCGCCAGCAGCAACTGATATCCGTCCGCCGCGAAGCGGGACATGTTCCGGGGCTCGGGAGAGTGCATGACGCCCAGCCGAAGATCGGCGTCGGCGGGCGCCGGCCCGGCGATCTCGTCGTACCGGTCCCGGTCGATGTGCGAGTCGTGGATGCCGCCCACATGGACGTCCAGGTCAGCGACCTTCAACCGTGCGGTGGCGTTGTTCATGTCCACCCAGCCCGCCTCGGTCATGGCGGCTCCCAGCTCCGCCCAGGGGAGATTGGGGATGTGCTGCCGCGAGTCGTTCTTGGACGTGCGCCACAGATACCTGGCCGGGTTCTTCGGCCGCGGGGCGTAGAGGTCGTTGGATCCGTAGACGAACAGGCCCGGCCGATCCAAGAGCGGCTCCACGGCCCGCATGTACGGCCCGATCGCGTCGGGGTGGGCCAGCGTGTCACCGGTGTTGACCACCAGGTCGGGCTCCAGGGAGGCCAGTGACCGCACCCAGTTGATCAGCCTCGAGCGACCCGGGGTGAGGTGAAGATCAGAGATCTGCAGGATTCTGACCGGGCGCTGCCCGGGGGCCAGCACGGGCACGTCGAACCGTCGAAGGCGGAACCAGTTCCGCTCAACGATGGACGCGTAGCCGAGACCGGCCACACCGAGACCGAGGATGGACAAGGGAATCGCGGCGGCTTTCCTCACACAGCCAATCATGCCCGACCGCTGTCCCCCTCTCAGACATAACCTGGCGAGAACCAGGCCCCTGACACGGCAAGATGGATCCATGAGTGCGTTGAAGGACAAGTTGAAGGCCGATCTTGCGACCTCGTTGAAGGCCCGCGACGAGGTGCGGCTCCGGACGATCCGGATGGCGCTGGCCGCCATCGGCGTCGAGGAGGTCGCGGGCAAGGCGGCGCGGGAGCTCTCGGACGACGAGGTCGTCAAGGTCCTCACCCGTGAGGCGAAGAAGCGCAGGGAGGCCTCGGAGGCCTTCGCCAACGCCGGCCGCGCCGAGCAGGCTCAGGCGGAGCTCGACGAGCAGGCCGTCCTGGAGGAGTACCTCCCCGCCCAGCTGTCCGACGAGGAGCTGGGCACGCTCGTCGACGAGGCGATCGCGGAGAGCGGCGCCGCCGGCCCCAAGGCGATGGGACAGGTCATGAAGGTCCTCAACCCCAAGGTCGCCGGCCGGGCCGAGGGCGGCCGGGTCGCCCAGGCCGTACGGGCGCGCCTGAGCGCCTGAGGCCGTCCCCAAGCCAAGGCCATACAGACCTGAGGCCGTCCCCCGGGTCCGTACGGCCCGCCTGAGTCCCTGAGGCCGTGCCTCAGGGACTCACCCAGGAACGACGAAGCCCTCCCCGCCATCGGCGGGGAGGGCATTTTCACGTCGTCACTGGGCGGGCGGGACGATCGGGGGGTTCGGGCCCTGGCCGGGGCCGCCGTTTCCGGGATCGCCGGGCCCACCGGGACCGCCGTGACCGTTCTTGTCCTTGTCCTTGTCCGGCGGCGGCTTGGGAGCGCAGGCCTGGCTACAGCCGCCGAACCTCGACATGTCGGGCCGGATGAAGCTGGTCGCGTCGATCCCCTTCAGCGCCGAGGTCATGGTGGCCTTCCAGATCGGGCCGGGGATCGTGGCGCCGAACACCGAGCCGTACTGGTGCCCGTTCATGGTCTCGCCGCTGAGCGGGTACTTCACTGGCCCGCGCGGGTCGCCGAGACTGACCGCCCCGGCGAGGTCGGGGGTGTACCCGGCGAACCAGACGGTCCGCGACTGGTCACCCGTTCCGGTCTTGCCGGCCGCGTCCCTGCCGGGGATGCCGCCCACGCCGGACATCGTGCCCTTGGTGAACACACCCTCGAGGATGTAGTTCGCCGCGTCGGCGATCGCCGGTTCGATGGCCCGCTTGCACGACGGCTTGAACGACGTCGTCTTGCCGGTCCGGTCGACGACGGCGGTGATCGCCATGGGCTTGCAGTACTTTCCGCGCGCCCCGAGCGTGGCGTACGCGGAGGCGACGGTGACCGGGTCCATCTCGTTGAACCCGAGGGTGAAGGTCTGGAACTCGCGGAGCTTGGCGCCGTCGGAGCGGGTGATCCCCATGTCCTTGGCGGTCTTGACCACGTTGCAGAGGCCGACCTTCCGCTCCAGCGTCAGGAAGAAGGTGTTCACCGAGCCCCACGTGCCGGTCTGGAGGGATTCGAACCCGCCTTCGCCGCCCTCGGAGTTGTGCTGCGTCGCGCTCGGGTCGCCGACGTTCTGGCCCTTGCAGTTCTTGAAGTCGGAGTAGCCGCCGGCCCGGAAGGTGCCGCCGACCTTGAACCCGTCGCTGAACTTCAGGCCCTCCTTGAGGGCGGTGACCAGCGTGAACACCTTGAAGGTCGATCCGGCCTGGAATCCGGTCCCACCGCCGTGGTCGGAGTTCGCCACGATGTTGTAGGAGATCTCGTTCTTCTTCTTGTTCCGGCCGAACTTGCGGCTGGACGCCATCGCCCGGATCGCGCCCGTTCCGGGCTCGACGAGCGCCTCGGACGCCACCGGCTTGTCGGAGGAGCTGACGTACTTCTTGATCGCCTTGTCCGCGGCCTTCTGCATCTTCGGGGTGAGCGTGGTCTTGATGGTCAGGCCGCCGCGGTTGAGGAAGTCCTCGCGGGCCTTCGGCGTCTTCCCGAACTGCGGGTTGTTCCTGATCTCGTTGCTGACGTACAGGCAGAAGTACGGGTAGGAACTCTCCCCGCATCCACCCGGGATCGCCACGTCCTTGTAGCCGAGTTTCTTCGACTTCGACTCCGCCGCCTCGGCCAGCGTGATGATCTTCAGCTCGGCCATCCGGTCCAGCACCGTGTTGCGCCGCTCGAGGAGGCGCTCACTGGTCGCCTTGCCCCGGTTCGGGTCGGTCCTGTTCGGGTCCTGTACGGCTCCCGCCAGCGTGGCCGCCTCGGTCAGGTTGAGCTGGGAGGCGTGCTTGCCGAAGAAACGCTGGGAGGCGGCCTCGATGCCGTACGCGCTCGCGCCGTAGTAGGCGATGTTGAGATAGCGGTTGAGGATCTCGTCCTTGGAGTACTTCCGCTCGATGGCCATCGCGTAGCGGATCTCGTTGAGCTTCCGCGAGACGGTGGGGGCGACGGCGGCCGCCTTGGCCTCGTCCGAGTCGGCCGTGTTGTAGAGGACCTGCTTGACGTACTGCTGGGTGATGGACGAACCGCCCTGGGTCACCCCGCCCGTGGTGAGGTTCTTGACCAGCGCGCGGCTCGTGCCCTCGAGGTCGAGCGCGCCGTGCTCGTAGAACCGGAAGTCCTCGATCGCCACGATCGCCTTCTGCATGATCGGCGCGATCTGGTTGAGGCCCACGGACACGCGGTTCTGCCAGTAGAACTGGGCGAACGGCTTGCCGTTGGCGTCGAGGAATGTGGTCTTCTCGGGCAGCGGAGGTTCGGGCAGGTCCTCCGGGGCGAGCCTGAGGGCCTCGGTCGCCGACTTCACCGTGACGCCCGCGCCGCCGACGGCGGGCAGGGCGATGGCCGCCGCCAGCAGACCGGCCACGCCGGCTGCGGCGATCAACTGCAGAAGGTTCCAGAACGCCGACGCCCGGCCTTTGCCCTTAGCTTGCACGGGTCCAAGCGTACGTCGGATAGGTCACGTGATCGGCACCAATTGCACCAGCTTGCATTACTGATTCCCAAGGATGACTAGTCATTCCCGGCCACATGGCCTGACATGACCATGCGAGAAATTGGTCCCCCCGGGGACTGTCGGTCCGATCGCCTCCTTGCGTACGTTCTCCTCTGCGGCAACTGCTACCAGGAGGCTCGACGCCCGCGCCCGTCGGCCGAAGTGACGACTGACCACCTAAGGGGAGTGGGGTCGAACATGTGGATCACGGATTGGACCTCCCGTGCCGCCTGTCGAGGTGCGGATCCTGACGCGCTTTTCGTACAAGGCGCCGCGCAGAACCGGGCGAAACTGATCTGTCGAGGATGCCCCGTCCGTACCGAGTGCCTCGCCGATGCGCTGGACAACCGCATCGAGTTCGGGGTCTGGGGCGGAATGACCGAGCGGGAACGCAGAGCGCTGCTGAGGCGGCGACCCGACGTCGACTCCTGGCGCGACCTGCTCGAATCAGCCAAGGAAGAGTACGAACGCACCAACGAATTGATCGCCGGCTGACCCCCGACCGGCTGGGCACCACCGCACACCCTTGCGGCTTCTCGGCCCGAGTCACCATCCCCGGGTCAGTCTGATCTCACGGCCGGCACCCCGGCCGTTCGGGTTTCGTGGCGGGCGCTCCCTGCGCCTCCCCCTCCATCCATCACCGTGGCCACGCCGTCACATCGCTGTTACCGCGCGGCCCGGTGATCTTGACGAACGCGTCGGAGACTACGACGCGAGAAGCCGTCCGATCTGGCGCAGTCCCGCCAGGTCGTGGACGTCTTCCGGCATGGCGGGCACCTGGGCGAGCGGCACCGTGGGGTGCGCAGAGGTGAAGTGCTCCTGTTCCCGCTGCTCCCGTGCGGCGAGCTGCATGCGGTCGGCGTGCAGCCGCAACACGGCGGCGGTCAGGTCGTGCTCGCGGCGCGCCTCCAGCTCCTCGGCGGCGGCGGCACTCCGGGCCGCGGACAGTGTGGAGGCCGATGCCCGGTGCACCCGGTTGACCACCACCCCGGCCAGGGGCATGCGGTCGTCGGCCAGCCGTTCGACGAAGTAGGAGGCCTCGCGCATGGCGTCGCGCTCCGGCGCGGCGACGACGAGGAAGGCCGTGCCGGGCGCCTGCAGGAGACGGTAGGTCTGTTCCGCCCGCTGCCGGAAGCCGCCGAAGACCGCGTCGAGGGCCGACACGAAGGTCTGGATGTCCTTGAGCACCTGTGCTCCCAGCACCTTGGTCAACATGCCCGCGACGATGCCGAACCCGGCGTTGAGCAGCTTGAACGCGCTCCGTCCTCCCGCCTTGGCCGGGGCCGTGAGGATGCGGATCAGCCGTCCGTCGAGGAACCGCCCGAGCCGTTCCGGCGCGTCCAGGAAGTCGAGGGCGGACCGCGACGGCGGGGTGTCGACCACGATCAGGTCCCAGTCACCCGAACGGCGGAGCTGGCCGAGTTTCTCCATGGCCATGTACTCCTGCGTGCCGGAGAAGCTCGACGACAACGACTGGTAGAACGGGTTGGTCAGGATCTGCTGAGCCCGCTGGGGGTCGGCGTGGGCCTCGATGATCTCATCGAAGGTCCGCTTCATGTCGAGCATCATCGCGTGCAGCTCGCCGCCGTTGGCCGCGTCGACCCTGTCGTCCGCGGTGCCGTTGCCCATGATGCGGCGCGGGGTGTTGTCGAGCTCGGTGAGGCCCATGGACTGGGCGAGCCGCCGGGCGGGGTCCACGGTGAGCACGACGACCGACCGCCCGCGCTCGGCGGCGCGCAGGCCGAGCGCCGCCGCCGTCGTGGTCTTCCCGACGCCGCCGGAGCCGCAGCACACGATGATCCGCGTGCCGTCGTCGTCCAGGATCGCGTCGATGTCCAGCGCGGGGGCGGTCCTGCTCACAGATCAACCTCTTCTGCGTGGGTGTGCGGGTGCGTCACCGTCATGCCGCGCCCTGGTTGCGGATGACCTCGGCGAGTTCGTAGAGGCCGGTGAGGTCGACGCCGTCGGCCAGCAACGGCAGGTCGTACCGGGGGGCGCCGGTGGTGTCCAGCGTGCTGCGCTCGCGCCGTTCCAGCTCCGTACGGAGGGCGTGCTCCGCGACCTCCTGGGCGAGCGACTCGGCGATCAGGGACGCGTCGGCCTTGCCGTCCGCGAGGCCCGCCGCCTTCAGCCCCAGGGCGAGCTCCGACAGGTCGAACCGATCCGCGGCGGCGGCGTCGAGGACCGCGTCAGGCAGGGTCGTCGGCCGGACCATGTTGATGAAGACGCCCCCGACGGGGAGCTTGGCCGTGTGCAGCTCGGAGATGCCGTCGAGCGTCTCCTGGACGGGCATCTCCTCCAGGAGCGTCACGAAGTGCACGGCCGTCTCCGGCGAGGCGAGGACGCCCCGGACCATGTCGGCGTGGTTCTTGACCGGGCCGACCCTGGCCAGCCCGGCGACCTCCTGGGTGACGTTGAGGAAGCGGGCGATCCGGCCCGTCGGGGGTGCGTCCATGACGATCGCGTCGTAGACCCTTCGCCCTGACGCGTCGCGCCGCCGTACGGCCTCGCTGGTCTTGCCGGTCACCAGGACGTCGCGCAGACCGGGCGCGATGGTCGTGGCGAAGTCGATCATGCCCATCCGGGTGAGCGCCTTGCCCATGCGCTTGATGCCGTAGAACATCTCGAGGTAGTCGAGCATGGCCTCTTCGGGATCGATCGCCAGCGCGTAGACGTCGCCGCCTCCGGGCGCCACGGCGATCTTCCGCTCCTCGTACGGCAGGGGCGGGCGGTCGAAGACCTGGGCGATGCCCTGCCGTCCCTCGACCTCCACGAGCAACACCTTGCGGTCGCCCGAGGCGAGGGCGAGCGCGAGGGCCGCGGCCACCGTGGTCTTGCCGGTGCCGCCCTTCCCGGTCACGACGTGCAGTCGCACACCTTCCCAGTCGGTGTCACGGGCTGTGCTCTTCCTGTGGGTTGGCTGCTTCACTTCGCCTCCTCCGGCCTGCCTGACGGGGTCGTCACGCGGGCCCCGCCACAGCTGTGCCGGTCGGCCGGCCTGCTCCACTCGCCCACGCTTCGAAGGCTACCCAACGGTCATATGCCGATTCATCTCGGTCGACTTCGTGGGGAACCGCGCATGACGGCTTGGACGACGATTGGGTAAGACTTGGTTCACGGGCGAATCCCCCCGAACGCGCCCACGAAGGAGATGCCGGCAATGGAGTCGGTGCTGTTCCCGTTCATCGTGATCCTGGCCGTCCTCGCGATCATCGTCGTCTCACGCGGCGTGCGCGTCGTCCAGCAGTTCGAAACCGGGATCGTCTTCAGGCTGGGGCGCATCCGGCGGGACATCCGAGGGCCCGGTCTCCATCTGATCGTTCCGGTCGTCGACCGGATGCAGAAGGTCAACATGCAGATCGTCACGATGGAGGTTCCCGCGCAGGAGGGCATCACCCGGGACAACGTGTCGGTCCGCGTCGACGCGGTCGTGTACTTCCGGGTCATCGACCCGATCAAGGCCGTCGTCAACGTGCAGAACTACCTCTACGCCGTCTCGCAGGTCGCCCAGACGTCCCTGCGTTCGGTCATCGGGCAGTCCGAGCTCGACCAGCTCCTGTCCGACAGGGACGCGCTGAACACCCAGCTGAAGGCCGTCATCGACGAGCCCACAGAAGGTCCCTGGGGCATCAGGATCGAGCGCGTCGAGATCAAGGACGTCGCGCTCCCCGAAGGCATGAAGCGGTCGATGTCCCGCCAGGCCGAGGCCGAGCGCGAGCGCAGGGCTCGCATCATCACGGCGGACGGCGAGTTCCAGGCCTCCAAGCGGCTGGCCGCGGCGGCGCGGCAGATGTCCTCCGACCCCTCGGCGCTGCAGCTGCGCATGCTCCAGACCGTCGTGGAGGTCGCGGCGGAGAAGAACAGCACGCTCGTCATGCCGCTGCCCGTCGAGCTGCTGCGCTTCTTCGACCGGATGGCCCCCGCCGCCGAGCAGGCCCCCGCTCCGGTGGCGGAGGACCCGGAGCCCGAGCCCGTGGAGGAGGCGATCGACGAGCTGCCGGCGGTCGAGCCCTCTGCCGTCCTGCCCGGTGATGTGCCCGGGGAGGGCCGCCGGATCGAGGCTCCCCTGGGGAACGGCACAGGCGAGGGCGGCGTGGCCTGACACATCGATAGCCTGTGCGCATGACCAAGTGGGAATACGTCACGGTGCCGCTGCTGACGCATGCGACCAAGCAGATCCTGGACAACTGGGGAGAGGACGGCTGGGAGCTCGTCTCGATCGTCCCCGGGCCCAACCCCGAGCAGCTCGTCGCCTACATGAAGCGGCCCAAGTGATGACGACGCCGGAAGAGCGGATCGCCGACCTCGGGCTCGTGCTGCCCGAGGTCGTGCCCCCGCTGGCCGCCTATGTGCCCGCCGTGCGGACGGGCGACCACGTGTACACCTCGGGCCAGCTGCCGATGGTCGACGGGAAGCTCGCCGCCACCGGAAAGGTGGGGGCCGAGGTCTCGGCAGAGGAGGCCAAGGAGCTCGCGCGCGTCTGCGGGCTCAACGCGATCGCGGCCATCAAGTCGGTGGCCGGGGACCTGTCGAAGGTCGCGAGGATCGTGAAGGTCGTCGGCTTCGTCGCCAGCGCGCCCGACTTCACCGGGCAGCCTCAGGTCGTCAACGGCGTGAGCGAACTGCTGGGCGAGGTCTTCGGCGACGCCGGCAAGCACGCCAGAAGCGCTGTGGGCGTCGCCGTACTCCCTCTCGACGCCCCCGTGGAAGTCGAGATCATCGCCGAACTCCACGCCTGACTCGCGGCGCGTCCCGGCTCGCGGGCGCGATCACCGCACATCCTCGGGGAAGGGGCCGCTTGCCGGCCCCTTCGCCGCGTTCTCCAGGTTTCTCCGGGCTTCTCAGAGTTTCCTCGGGCAAGATCACCGGTTGTCTCTCGCACGCCCCTGTCCCCAGAAAGACGGCGGCGCGAATACCATGAGGCCGGAAACCGAGCGATGTTCTGCTGGAGGCGCACATGGGCATTCCACTGCCGGGAGAACTCGGGGAGCGTGCGCGGGGCATCCTGGCCGGCCACATCCTGCCCGTCCCCGCCCGTGACGCCGCCACCGTGGTGCTGCTCCGGGACGACCCGTTCGAGGTCTACCTGCTGAAACGCAAGGCGACGATGGCCTTCGCGGCAGGCGCCTACGTGTTTCCCGGGGGTTCGGTCGACCCGCGTGACAGCGACCACGCCGTCGCCTGGGCCGGTCCCCGGCCCGCCGAATGGGGTGAGGCGTTCGGGGCCGACGAGAGGACGGCCAGGGGCCTGGTCTGCGCCGCCGTACGGGAGACTTTCGAGGAGTCCGGAGTCCTGCTCGCGGGGCCCAGCCCGGAGACCGTCGTCGAGGACACCACGGGCGACGACTGGGAGGCCGATCGCCTCGCGCTGGTCGACCACACCCTCTCGTTCGCCGAGTTCCTCGACCGGCGCGGGCTCGTGCTGAGGTCCGACCTGCTGAAGTCCTGGGCGCACTGGATCACGCCCGAGATCGAGACCCGGCGGTTCGACACGCGGTTCTTCGTGGCCGCCCTGCCCGCGGGCCAGCGGACGCGCGATGTGGGCGGCGAGGCCGACGTCGTGGCGTGGATGACTCCGGACGCGGCGCTCGCGCGAAGCCGGGCGGGCGAAATCATGCTCATGCCACCGACATTTCATACATTGACCGAGATTGCGGCGTTCGAGAGGATCGACGACGTGTTCTCGAACGACCAGACGATCACGACCTTCCTGCCGTCCGCCAGGGAGCATGACGGACAGGTCGTGCTCGACGTCCCCGACATCGACTACCGCCTCCCCACGCAGAAGCGGGAATCGGCATGAGCGGCCTGCGGATCCCGGTCGACGGCCCGGACGGGTCGGGTACGGCGGGCGCGACCAACCTGCTGGCCCCGAACCCTTCGCCGATGACCCTCGACGGCACCAACACCTGGGTCGTCGGCCTGTCGGACCACGTGCTGGTCGTCGACCCCGGACCCGACGACGAGACGCACCTCAAGCGGGTCGCCGGTCACCTGGGCGACCGCAGGGTGACGGCGATCCTGCTCACGCACGGCCACGAGGACCACAGCGGCGGCGCCAGGCGTTTCGCCGAGATGGTGGGCGCGCCGGTCCGCGCGCTCGATCCCCGGCACCGGCTGGGCGACGAGGGGCTCGCGGACGGGGACGTGGTGACGGCCGGCGGTACGGAGATCCGAGTCGTCGGCACCCCGGGACACTCGTTCGACTCGTTGTGCCTGTGGTTGCCGGAGGACCGGGCGATGCTCACCGGCGACACGATCCTCGGCCGGGGGACCACCGTGATCGCCCACGACGGGGATCTGGGCGACTACCTCCGCAGCCTCGACAGGCTGAGGAGCGGCGCCGAGATGCTGGAGGCCGTGGCGCTGCTTCCCGGTCACGGGCCGGTGCTGCCCGACCCGATCGGCGTGCTCGACGCCTACATCGCCCACCGGCGGCAGCGGCTGGACCAGATCCGCGAGGCCATCAGGCAGGGGGCCAGGGACGCCCGCGAGATCGTCGAGATCGTCTACGCCGATGTGGACACGTCGTTGTGGCCCGCCGCGGAGATGTCGGTCGCGGCCCAGCTCAACTACCTCAAGACGCTCTAGCGCGAGCGGTTGTAGAGCCGCTCCCTGTCCATGATCACAACGGCCTTCGCCTCGATGCGCAGCCAGCCTCGCCCGGCGAAGTCGGCCAGGGCCTTGTTGACCGTCTCCCGTGAGGCGCCCACGAGCTGGGCGAGTTCCTCCTGAGTGAGGTCGTGGTGCACCCGGATGCCGTCGTCGGTCTTCTTCCCGAAGCGGTCGGCGAGGTCGAGCAGTTGCTTGGCGACCCGGCCGGGAACGTCGGTGAAGACCAGATCGGCCAGCACGTCGTTGGTGCGGCGGAGCCGTTGCGCAAGGGCGCGCAGCAGATGGAGGGCCACTTCGGGACGCCCCGTCAGCCACGGACGGAGATCGTCGTGTCCCAGCCCGGCGAGCCGGACGTCGGTCAACGCGATGGCGGACGCCGTACGGGGGCGGGGGTCGAAGAGGGACAGTTCGCCGAACATCTCACCCGGACCGAGGACGCTCAGCAGGTTCTCGCGGCCGTCGGGGGCTGTTCGCGCTAACTTGATCTTGCCCTCGAGCACCACGTAGAGGCGGTCTCCCGTCTCGTTCTCGCTGAAGAGGGTGCGACCCTTGGGGAGTTCGACCTCGGTGACGCTGGTCCGCAGCGCCGCGGCGCTCTCAGGGTCGAGCGCGGAGAACAGGGGAGCCTTGCTCAGTACTTCTTCGGTGCTCACGGTGCCTCCTTTACTGTGGTTCGCGCTCGGTCGTCGGCTCCGTGCTTAGCCATTGTGACCCACGCCTTCCGCATAGGCTTACTGGGTGTCCCGCAAAGTCCCATCGGCTGCCGAGTCCCGGCTCGCTCTGGTGCGTCGTGCCCGGCGGATCAATCGAATCCTGGCCGAAACCTATCCTGACGCCCATTGCGAGCTTGACTTCGGCAACCCCCTTGAACTGCTGGTCGCCACGATCCTCTCGGCGCAGTGTACGGACAAAAGGGTAAATATGGTTACTCCGGTGCTTTTTGCGAAGTATCGGACAGCTGCTGACTTCGCGGCGGCGGACCGCGCGGAGCTCGAGGGGATCATCAAATCGACCGGGTTCTTCCGGGCGAAGGCGAACAGCATCATCGGCATGGCCCAGGCGCTCTGCGAACGGCACGAGGGCGAGGTCCCCGGCAAGCTCCCCGAGCTCGTCAAGCTGCCGGGCGTCGGCCGCAAGACCGCGAACGTCGTCCTCGGCAACGCCTTCGACGTTCCGGGGATCACCGTGGACACCCATTTCCAGCGGCTGTCCCGGCGCTTCGGGTGGACCACGGAGACCGACCCCGTGAAGATCGAGCACGAGGTCGGGGACCTCATCCCCAAGTCCCAGTGGACGATGTTGTCCCATCGGCTCATCTGGCACGGCCGGCGGATCTGCCAGGCGCGCAAGCCCGCCTGCGGCGCCTGCCCGCTCGCGGCGCTCTGCCCGTCGTACGGCACCGGCCCCACCGATCCCGACGAGGCCCGCAAGCTCGTCAAGGCCGGCCCGTTCTCCTGAATCCGACCGGCCGGCTCCGGCGCCGGGCGCGTTTTCCTCTTCTCTGCGGGAAGCCTCAGCCGTCCGTGGTCGTTGTACGGCAGGCTGGTCGGCTCAGGCCCCCGAGGGGCCGAGCCAGCGCTAATCGGAGGTGCTCGTGGTTCCCGGCTGGTTGACCGACTTGGCGGCGGGAGCCGTACGGACCCGGGTGCCCGCGGCGCTGCGGCCGCCCGCGAACGGCGACGGCCGGCGTGCGGCGGTGCTGCTGCTGTTCGGCGAGGGGCCGGAAGGGCCCGACATCCTGCTCATCCAGCGCAGTTCCAAGGGGCGGGTGCACGCCGGGCAGCCCGCGTTCCCCGGCGGCGGTCTCGACCCCGAGGACGACGGCCCGATCGGCGCCGCCCTGCGCGAGGCGGAGGAGGAGACCGGACTCGACCCGCAGGGCGTCGAGGTGGTCGGCACCATGCCCGAGCTGTACGTCATGCGCAGCGACAACCGAGTGACGCCCGTGCTGGCCTGGTGGCACACGCCGTGTGCGGTTCACGCGGCTTCTCCCGACGAGGTGGAGGCGGTGGAGCGCATCCCCATCGCCGAGCTCGTCGACCCGGCCAACCGGCTTCGACTCCGGTATCCCGCCGGAGCCTCGTCCCACCCGGCGTTCCGCGTCCGCGGTCTGCTGGTGTGGGGATTCACCGCCGGCGTGCTCGACGGGGTCCTCGCCGCGACGGGGTTCGAGCTGCCGTGGGACCGGTCACGGATCGAGGATCTGCCGCCCGAAGTCCTTGACCTGGCCGCCCGAGGTTAGCGTCAGGCCGAGCGACGCCCAGTCGGCGACGTCGTCGTCCTCGTCCGCCGCCAGGCGCCGCAGCGCGGACAGCCCGGCGGGGTCGGGCGGATCGCCCATGACGTTGGGCAACGCGTAGGCGGCGCCGTACCGGACGACGGGATCATCGCTCCCGGAGAGCTCGATCACCGACGGGAGGGCGCGCACGTCGCGCAGGTGCCCGAACGCGATCAGCACGGAATAGAGCACATGGGAATCGCTCTCGCTCACCGCGAGATAGCGCAGCACGGGCAGAGTCCGGTCGGCGAACGGGCGGTCACGGCCGAGCTCGCCCAGGATGTCCACGCCGAGCACCCGCTCGCTCGCGGACGCGCTCGCGCACAACCGCCTGGCCACGGTGAACGTCTCCAGGTCTCCCCGCGCCTGCAGCGCGGTGATGGCCTGCCACCGTGTGGTCCCGTCCGGGTCCCTGTCGCCGAGCGCGACCTGGATCAGCTGGTCGACACCGGTTTCGTGATCGCCGTCTGGCCCCCGCCGGGTCCCCTCGCGCTGGGCCTCACCGTCTTCGGGTGGCCCGTCCCCTGCCTCCATGACGTCACGATATCGAGGAGACCTGAGGGACGCCTGCACGATGACCGGCTCGGCTGGATACCGTTGAAACTGTGCGCGGTGATCTCCTGGATCTCATTCTGATCGGCCTCGTGGTGGCCTTCGCCGTATCCGGTTATCGGCAGGGCTTCATCATCGGGGCCTTCAGCTTCATCGGATTCGTCGGCGGGGCCGTCCTCGGAATGTTCGTCGCGCCACCGATCGCCGGCGCGATCGTGAGCGGCGACACGGAGCGGGCGCTGCTCGCCATCGTGGTGGTGTTCCTGGCCGCGACGGTGGGCCAGTTCGCGTCGTCCACCATCGGGGCGGTGGTCCGCAGCCATGTGACGTGGGAGCCGGCGAAGACCGTCGACGCCTTCGGGGGCTCGGTGGCCAGCGGCCTGTCGGTCCTGGTGATCGCGTGGCTGCTCGGCTCGCTGATGGTCTCGATGAGCTTCACCATGATCAAGGACCAGGTGAACGGCTCGGTGGTCTGGCAGACCGTCGACGACGCCATTCCCAGCGGCGTACGGGCGCTGCAGAAGCCGTTCCGGGACTTCGTCGACTCCTCGGAGTGGCCACAGGTGATCACCTCCATCGGAGGGCAGAACGTGGCGCCGCCCGACGAGGGGGTCCTGAAGGGCAGCCCCGGCCTGACCAAGGCGCGCAAGTCCATCGTGAAGGTCCAGGGCACCGCCCCGAGTTGCCGCAAGCGCATCGAGGGCACCGGATTCGTCTACGCGCCCCACAAGATCATGACGAACGCCCACGTGGTCGCAGGGGTGACGCGGGATCTCCGGGTCACCGACTCCACGGGGGCGGGCCACGACGCCCGGGTGGTGCTTTACAACCCCGACCGGGACATCGCCATCCTCGACGTGCCTGACCTGCAGGTGCAGTCGCTCCGCTTCGACTACTCGGCCGAGAGCCGCGACGACGCGGTCATCGCCGGTTACCCCAAGGGCCACGGGTTCACGCCGCTGGCCGCGAGGATCAGGGTCAAGCAGCGGGCCGAGTCGTACGACATCTACAACCACCGCAAGGTCGACCGGGAGGTCTACGCGATCCGGGGCAAGGTCCAGCCGGGCAACTCGGGAGGCCCGCTGCTCAGCCCGGACGGCAAGGTGTTCGGCGTGATCTTCGCGGCGGCCACCGACCAGCCGGAGACGGGGTACGCGCTCACGGCCGAGGAGGTCCTGCCGGACGCCGAGGACGGCAGTGCCGCGATAGCCCGCGTAGGCACCCAAGAATGCGACTGACCCCCTCACCCCCGGCCGTGATCATGCACAAGCTCGTGGAAAGGCCCGGTGACCAGCGCCGACCTCGGGCGTGATCATGCACAAGCTCGTGGAAAGGCCCGGTGACCAGCGCCGACCTCGGGCGTGATCATGCACAGCCGTCCAGCTCGGGGATCACTTGAGATGTCCCACGATGCGAGATATCGCGCTGTTCGCGTCGGGGCTTCCCGAGTCGATCTCAACGATGATCTGGTCGGCGGCCAGGGTCATCGCCCGGAGATCCAGGTCGAACGGTCTGCGAGAGCCGTACGAGCCGAGACGGGCGGCTCCACGGGTCAGGAGCGCGACGGCGCCGGACGGGTTGCCACGCTGAACATGGGTGAGGCCAACGCATATCTGGGCAAGCCCCTGCCAAAGTTCCCGCTCGTCGGAGGGGCCGGTCTTCCAGCGGGCCTCCAGGACCTCGTGCGCATGGAACGGGTGGCCGCTCTCAAGATAGCGGCGCGCCTCGTCGATCGCCTGCCGGGCGTCCGGGGCGTAGTCGTCCGGAACGCGCGGCACGCCTTCGGTGCCGTACGGCAGGGGCCTGCCGAAGTCGTCCCGGGGACGGGAACTACGTGGTCTGCCTGCTTCATCACGGTCGCGCATGTCTTCTCCGCATCGCATGATCACGAACAGTGGAAAGCCTGTTCATGGTTATTGATCGAGAACTCTTGCATGATCACGAAGGGGGTTTTCGCAGGTCGGGCCGGCTCTTGCCGAACCTGTGCATGATCACGATCGGAGGGCGGTCAGGTCAGGTGGCCTTTCCATGAACTTGTGCATGATCACGCCCAAGGGGGAGGCGGGCTTGGGCACAGTCATCGGTCGGGTTCTGGGTCGGTGAGCCAGGAGATCAACTCGGTGTCGAACTGGTCCGGCCGCTCCTCGTGCGGGAAGTGCCCGGTCCTGTCGATCTGCCGCCACCGGTACGGCGCGGCGACGTACCGGCTGGAACCCTGGGCGGTCCGGGGGAGCACGCACGTGTCGAGCGCCCCGTGCAGTTGCAGGGTGGGCGCCTCGATCTCCTTTCGCATCTGCCTGGCGTAGCGCAGCCCGTCGGGCCGGAGCTGGGAGCGCCCGAACCAGCGGTGGTACTCCAGCGCCGAGTGGGCGACTCCCGGCACGCGGAACGCGTCCTGGTACGTGCGCCGCACGTCGCCGGGAGGCCACTCCGGCCCCGCCCACGCCTCGAGCAGACGCCCTACGAACGCGCCTCCGTCGGCCGTCAGCCGGCGTTCCGGCATTATCGGGACCTGGAACGCCAGGGCGTGCCCGCTGGCCCGTATCTGCCCGAAGATGTCGGTCAGCAGGGCCGCGCGCATCCGCAGGGGATGGGGAGCCCCCACGGGCACCAGGCGGCGAACGACCTTCGGGTCGAGCACGCTCATCGTCCAGGCGAGCAGCCCGCCCCAGTCGTGGCCGACCACGACGGCCCCCGTCTCGCCGAGGGCGCGGATCAGCCCGGCGGCGTCCACGGCGAGCGTGGGCAGGTCGTAGCCGCGGGGAGGCTTGTCGCTCGCGCCGTACCCCCGGAGATCGACCGCGACGGCGCGGTATCCGGCGGCGGGGAGGGACACGAGTTGGTGCCGCCAGGTCCACCAGAACTGGGGGAAGCCGTGGAGCAGCAGCACCAGCGGCCCCTCACCCGCCTCCACGACGTGGAACCGGGTGCCCCCGGCGTGGACGTCGCGATGGGTCCACGGGCCCTCGATCCGGACCACGGACTCGTCAAGTGCCATCGCTGATGGACTCCCGGTGTGCGCCGACCTGCCCGGCGGTGGGGCCGGTGTACGGCGGCGGGGTGGACGTGGACGTCGCGGGGGCGGCCGCCGGGGCCTCGTCCTCCTCCGGGCCACTCGCGAGGGTCTTCAGCGACCGGGCGGTGCGCTTCATCCCCGACAGGCCCTTCAGACGGCGGTACCCGATGAGGCTCATCACCGCGGCGACCACGAGGTAGAAGACCGTGACGATGAGGAACGCCACCCATGTCCACAACCCGAGCGCGACCAGCCCGTACGCGATGGTGAACGAGGCCAGGATGAGGCACAGATGCGCGATGAAGGCGGCGGCCCCGAACAGACCGGCGGCCGTGCCGACTCGCTTCGCGTCGAACCTGAGCTCGGCCTTGGCCAGCTCGATCTCCGAACGGACGAGGGTCGAGATTTGATTGCTGGCCTGGGCGACCAGGGCACCGAGCGATTCGTCCTCGGGCATCTGCGATCTCCTATCTGCGTCTACGGGACATCATGTCGTGTTCGCGCCTGTACGCGCACGTGAAGAAGGGCGGACGCGAGGGCCGCGGCGATCAGGCTGGAGGTCAGCACCGCCGTCGTCACACGATCGGAGCCCGGGTAGGCCCGGTCGCCGATGAGCAGGGAGACCGTGAAACCGATCCCGGCGAGGACCGACACCGCCGCGAGGTCGCGCCAGCGCAGGTCGTCGCTGATCCGCGCGAACCCGAGGCGGACCGACAGCCAGGCCCCTCCGAACACCCCGGCGAACTTGCCGGCGACCAGCCCGACCACGACGCCCAAGGCGATCCTGTCAGTGAAGACCGAGCCGAGCGACGCCGGGTCCAGTCTCACCCCCGCCGCGAGGAACGCGAACACGGGCACCGCCAGCCCGGCGGAGAGGGGGCGCGCGAAGTGGGCGGCACGTCCCGCGGGCGAGGGTGAGCCGTCCGTTTCGCCGCCGGTCCTGGTCAGCAGCCCGCACACCACCCCGGCGACCGTCGCGTGGACGCCGCTCTCGTGCATGAGGCTCCAGGCGGCGAGGCCGAGCGCCACGTAGACGGCCACGTTGCGGAACCGCCGCCGCTGGAGGAACCCGTACACGGCCAGGAGGGCCGCCGATCCGAGCAACGGCAGGACGTGGACCTTCTCGCTGTAGAACAGGGCGATCACCGTGATCGCGCCGAGATCGTCCACGACGGCCAGCGTGAGGAGGAAGACGCGCAGCGCGGCGGGCATGGCCGAGGCCGTCACGGCGAGGACGGCGAGGGCGAACGCGATGTCGGTGGCCATCGGGATCGCCCAGCCTCGGGCGGCTCCGGGAACGCCCCAGCTCACCGCCAGGTAGAACAGCGCCGGTACGGCCATGCCCGCGAAGGCGGCGAGCACCGGCAGCGCGGCTCTTTTGAGGGTTCTCAGCTCGCCGTGTACGAACTCTTCCTTGACCTCGATACCGGCGACGAAGAAGAAGATCGCGAGCAGGCCCTCAGCCGACCACTGGTAGAGCGTCAGGTCCATCGGACCGACGACGGCGTTCCTGAGCGCGTCGTACGACGGACCCCAGGGGGAGTTCGCCCAGATCAGCGCCATGGCGGTGGCGACGAGGACCACGACTCCGCCGATGGTCTCCGTTCGCAGCGCCTCGGCCATCCGCTGGGCGTAGGCGACCGCGGACCTGGGCGGCCGTCCCTGGGTGGGTCGGTCCATCGTCTCCCCCGCGGATCGGCTGCTGTCAGTTCGCCGACCAGACTTCCCGGCACACCTGGGGACAAGGCTACCCAAGCACGCGAAGGGGCGCGGGTGCCGTGCACCCGCGCCCCCGACTGGCCGACCGGCTCAGTCCTCGCTCTTGGCGCTCGGCAACTTCTCGGAGATGAGGTTCATCACCGAGCTGTCGGTGAGCGTGGTGACGTCACCGAGCGAACGGTTCTCGGCCACGTCGCGGAGCAGGCGACGCATGATCTTGCCGGACCGGGTCTTGGGCAGCTCGGGCACGACCAGGATCTGACGCGGCTTGGCGATGGGCCCGAGCTCCTTGGCCACGTGGGCGCGCAACTCGGCCGCGATGTGGTCGCTCTCCTCCACGTTGCCGCGCAGGATCACGAACGAGACGATCGCCTGCCCGGTGACCGGGTCGGTCGCCCCCACGACGGCCGCCTCGGCGACCTTCGGGTGGCTGACCAGTGCGCTTTCGACCTCGGTCGTCGAGATGTTGTGGCCGGAGACCAGCATGACGTCGTCGACCCGGCCGAGCAGCCACAGGTCGCCGTCCGCGTCGCGCTTGGCGCCGTCGCCGGGGAAGTACATCCCGTCGAAGCGCGACCAGTAGGTGTCGATGTACCGCTTGTCGTCGCCCCAGATCGTGCGGAGCATGGACGGCCAGGGCTCGCGGACGACGAGGAAGCCGCCGCCGCCGTCGGGCACGGAAACGCCCTGGTCGTCGACGACGTCGGCCGAGATGCCGGGCAGCGGACGCATCGCCGCGCCGGGCTTGGCGGCGGTGACGCCGGGCAGCGGGCTGATCATGATGGCGCCCGTCTCGGTCTGCCACCACGTGTCGACGACCGGGCAGCGGTCGCCGCCGATGTGCTCGCGGTACCACACATACGCCTCGGGGTTGATCGGCTCGCCGACCGACCCGAGCACCCGCAGCGAGGACATGTCGTACTTGGCGGGGATGTCGTCGCCCCACTTCATGAACGTCCTGATCGCCGTCGGCGCGGTGTAGAGGATCGTCACGTCGTACTTCTGGACGATCTCCCAGAACCGGCCCCGGTGCGGAGTGTCAGGGGTGCCCTCGTAGATCACGCTGGTCGCGCCGTTGGCGAGCGGGCCGTACACGATGTAGGAGTGCCCGGTCACCCAGCCGATGTCGGCGGTGCACCAGTAGATGTCGCTGTCGGGCTTGAGGTCGAAGACCGCGTGATGCGTCCAGGCGACCTGCGTGAGGTAGCCGCCGGTGGTGTGCAGAATCCCCTTGGGCTTCCCGGTGGTGCCGCTCGTGTACAGGATGTACAGCGGGTCCTCGGCGTCGTGCGGCACGGCCTCGTGCTCGGACGGCTGGCGGTCGACGATGTCGTGCCACCACACGTCCTTGTCGGTGGTCGCGACGTCCTGGCCGGTCCTGCGGACGACGAGCACGTGCTCGATGCTCGGGCACTGCTCCACCGCCTCGTCGACGGTCGGCTTGAGCGCGCTCGGCGCCCCGCGCCGGTAGCCGCCGTCGGCCGTGATGACGACCTTGGCGTCGGCGTCGTCGATGCGGCTCTTCAGCGCCGCGGCCGAGAAGCCGCCGAAGACGACCGAGTGGATCGCGCCGATGCGCGCGCAGGCGAGCAGCGAGATCGGCAGCTCGGGGATCATCGGCATGTAGATGGCGACCCGGTCGCCCTTGCGGACGCCCAGCTCCTCGAGGGCGTTCGCCGCCTTCGAGACCTCCTGCTGGAGGTCCGCGTACGTGATCGTACGGCTGTCGCCGTCGGGCTCGCCCTCCCAGTAGTAGGCGACCTTGTCGCCCCTGCCGGCCTCGACGTGGCGGTCGACGCAGTTGTAGGCGACGTTCAGCTTGCCGCCGATGAACCACTTGGCGAAGGGGGGATTCCACTCCAGGGTGGTCTCCCAGGGCTGGGCCCAGGTCAGCCGCTCGGCCGCGCGCTCCCAGAAGGCGAGCCGGTCCTCGGCGGCCTCCTCGTATGCGCTCGCCGTGATGTTCGCTGCCGCTGCCAGGTCGGCCGGTGGGGCGAACCGCCGCGTCTCACTCAGCAGGTTCGACAGCGTCTCCTGGGTCTCGTGACCGGGGGTCTCGGGGGCCACTCCGTACTCCTTCACAGCGTTGTGGAATCACTTTCGTTCGGCCGCCTCGGCCAAGCCGTGGATGTCGTGTCCCACTTCACCAGGCCAGGGGCGCAAAGTACAAGTAATCCGGGTAGGTCCACAGGCAGCCTACGGCTACCCGGTGTGACCATCTCTTGTCCTCGTTAATAGCGCTGTCGCTGATAAAACAGTCGTTTAGAGGGATATAAGAGCATTTCATGCGCTCAGCGGCTCAACCGGCTCGCCGAACGACCCCTACTGGCCGGTAGGGTCGGTCCCTGTGAAGGACCCATTGGCCGCCATCGCCGAGCTGCCCGGCGTGCCCCAGGCCGTCCAGGAGGCTCGGGAGGCGGTCGACCGCCTCTACGGACACCGGCTGCTCCGTCGCAGGAGCCCCGAGGTGTCGGCGGAGTCCGCGCTCCGCGGCGCTCGGGCCTCCGCGTCGCTGGAAGGCGTCGAGGTGGAGCTGGACCCGCTCCGGCGGGGCGAGGTCGCCGACCCCGTCGTGCAGGGCGCGCTGCGGGCCTCCGCCGAGCTCGGACGGCTCGGCAAGACGTGGCGGTCCGCCCCTCCTCAGGTCCTCGCCCGGCTGCACACTCTCGCGGCGACCGGTCTGACCGCGGATCCCGGCCGGCCGAGGATTGCGCCGACCTCCGCCGACCCGCTCGGAATCGGCGCCGCGCCGGGTCCCGAGGAGACCGCGGCGCGGATGAGCGCGCTGGCGGAGCTGGTCTCGGCCGCCTCGCAGGCGCCGGCGCTCGTCCTGTCGGCGATCGTGCACGCCGAATTGGTCGTGCTCCGGCCGTTCGGAGTGGTGGACGGTGTGGTCGCCAGAGCGGCCGCGCGGCTGACGCTCGTGGAGCACGGGCTCGACCCCAAGTCGCTCGTGGCCGTCGAGGTGGGCCACGCCGACCTCGGCGACGCGTACGGCGAGAGCCTGCGGGCCTATCTCACGGGCACCGCCGACGGCGTGGGGACGTGGGTGCGGCACTGCGCCGAGGCCACGGTCCTGGGAGCCCGCGAGACCACCGCAGTCTGCGAGGCATTGTCGCGCTGACTGAGATCGAGGGTCGGGGAACGGTGGGGCGGGAGGTGCGGGGAGGTGGTGGAGATGATCAGCCGGAGACAAAGCGGACGGCGTCCCTGTGATGGAACGCCGTCCCTGGTACGTCACGCTGGGTTACCAAGCGTGCACCTCGAATCTGCCGGACCGGGTCAAGCCCGTCTCGGCACGCCTCCCGCGGCTGGTCGCGCGTGGGTGCCCTGCGGCCGTACGCGGACCCTCAGGTCCGTAAGCCCTTTCTACGTCCGATTGCTTCGGTTGGAAACCCCGAGACCAAGACCTTTACGAGGATCACAGTCTTCCGGAAACAGGTATTTGTATGGTCTTATGGCGGTAAGGATGAGTCTCCACCGTTGGAGCTCGCTTGGGCTGTCGATTTCACTCGGTGTGACGGGCGGCCCTACCGGAACCGGCCGCGGATGTCCACAGTCGAGACTGACTCAGTGAAAAAAACTGACTCAGTTTAGAGAGGATGCTCGACGAACCTCATATTGATCGGGCAGCATACGGTGTGTCTCTTCCGAAGGAGGCCTAGCATGTGCGACTTGCCACGCGGTGGCCCCCTTCCAATGACTTTCCTCTAAAACGGAACCGGCTCTACCCCCCCAGAGCCGGACCGGTTGGCGACCCCCGCTATCCCCCCCAGCGGGGGTCGCCTGCTTTCTCTTCCGTCCTGGATTCCCTGTGCGGTACGGCCTGCCTGCGCGTGCCGCCGTCGTCCACAGGCCGGGTGCTCGTCCACAGAGCGGCGTTCGGGCATCGGCCGGGGATGCGGGACAGAGCACGGTGGTCTCCCCGACCGACAGGGAGAGACCGATGCACCGGCCCTTGGCCATCACCGACGACCAGGAACTGCTCGACGATCTGCTGCGCGTCGCCGCGGCCGCCGGAGTGGAGATGGACGTCGCCCATGCGGCGGGCCACGCCCGGCCGTACTGGACCCAGGCTCCGCTCGTGGTCGTCGGAGGTGACCTCGCCGACGCTCTGGCCGCGGTCGCGCCGCCGCCACGACAGAACGTCCTGCTCGTGACCCGGGTCCACGACGACCCGGACATGTGGCGCAGATGTGTGGCCGTGGGGGCGCAGGCGGTGCTCGAACTGCCTCAGGAGGAGCGGCTTCTCGTCGAGGAACTGGGGGAGCTCGCCGACCCGGTGACCAGGTCGGGCACCGTGTTGTGCGTCGTGGGCGGCAGCGGAGGCGCGGGGGCCACGGTCCTGTCGGCCTCGCTGGCCCTCACGTCCTCCCGGACGGGAGCGAGGACGTTGCTCGTCGACGCCGACCCAGTTACATCTCCCTTGAGTTCGCCTGAAGGCCCTCGCCCTACCTAACCCCTTCACTACCTCTGACCTCAGTTGATGAAGCCATCCCCTTGCTTCTCAACGGTTTGCTAAAGTCTCATGATTCCTGAGACTTTCATAGCTTCAGGCGGAAGACTGCTGTCCAAGTGAGCTTGGAGGTGGATGGCTGCATGGCTCTTGCCGCAGTGCGAGATCTCCGAGAGTCGCGAGTACCCGCGACCGCTGAGGAACTGGCCGACTTCGAGACGGACGTTTTCGCAGGGTTCGTGCTCGCGCGAGCCTCCAGCGGGTTGTCGGACCTCACTATCCAGCGCGACGGGTCCAACCTGGAGCAGATCCGGCGCTGGTTCGGGCGGCCACTATGGGAACTCGAACCAGCGGATGTCGATCGCTACTTAGGTGCCGTCCACCGCGGGGCCGCCCCGAGCACCCGTTCTGGCAAGGCCCAGACTCTGTCGATCTTCTTCGAATACCTTGAACTACGCCACAAGGTTGAGCTGTACAACCTCACCGGCCGTGCGATCGAGTCGCCCCTGGACGAGATGAACAGGCCGAGAGGAGGCCACCAGGGACGGATACGCATCCCACCCACTGCCGAGGAGGTCGAACGGCTCTTCGCCGGCTGGCGTGAAGATCTCGTCAGCTGCCGAAAGTTCGCCACTTCAGCTCGGAACTACACCGCTCTCAGGCTGATCACGGACGTTGGACTACGCATCAACGAAACCCGTCACCTGGACATCCATGACGTGAAGTGGAAGCTCGGCCGCTTCGGCAAGCTACATGTCCGCAAGGGTAAGGGAGCCCATGGCAGCGGCCCCAAAGAACGCGTCGTCCCCCTCATCAACGACGCCGACACATCCTTGCGGTGGTACGTCGAGGACGTCTGGGGCGCCTTCGGTGACGATCACACCCGGCACGGCGCACCCCTGTTCCCTTCGGAGCGGAAGAATGCCGCAGGAGGGAACAGGCGAATCAGCGATGACCGGCTACGCGCCTCCCTCGAGGAAGTCGTCGAACGGCACCTTCCAGCTTGGGCTGGGCGGCTATCCCCGCACGTCCTGCGCCACTTCTGCGCGTCTCAGCTCTACACCACTGGAATGGACCTGATGGCCGTGCAGGAACTACTCGGACACCAATGGGTGGTCACGACCATGAGGTACATACACCCACATCGCACCCACGTCGAAGACGCCTGGGTGGCCGCCGACAAACGCGCCCAACGTCGACTTGAAGGACTCTTCCGATGACCGGCATCAAGTGGAACTTGCGCCTGGCGGCAGCACAACGTGACATCTGGAAGGCCAGTCACCTGCAGCGCATGCTGGCTGAACGAGGCCTCGAGATCAGCTCCGGCAAGATGTCCAACCTCTGGTCGGGCCAGCCGGCCAGCATCAAGCTCAGCGACCTCGCGGTCATCTGCGCCGTGCTGAACTGCACCCCCTCAGACCTTCTGGTCGTAGAACCCGACAAACTCCCTCAGCCGATTCCTCACGCCCCGGCCAAGGCCGTCGGCCAGGACAGCGACGTCACTCCAAGGCCTCGAAGTGGCCGCACTTTGCCACCCCGATGATCATGCGGGACTGGCGGAACCGGAAGCCGCCCACCAGTTGCCCCTACTGCCACAGCTGGGGACCATCCCCGCAGACCCTGTGCGGGGGCTGTCACAACTGGCGAAGCAACCACGAGATGGGCCAGTGCACCGGATGCGGTCGCACAGTTCCGATCTTCAAGGGAGACCGGTACCGCGGCTACTGCCGCCTGTGTCGCCACCAGGCCCGTCTCGAAGCCGGCGACTATCACACGCCGCTGATGCCGTATCTGCAGGCCCTCTCGGGGCACCACCAGTTGTTCCTGGCCAACATGGACCGAGCGCTCAGCGTGATGCGTCCACACGGCAACCGCCGCGGACAGCCGCGGTCCAAGCCAGCAGCCGTACGGCTCACACTCCCCGAAGACGAACAACTCGAACTCTTCGAGCCTCCAGCACGCGACTTCACCAGGTTTCGCACCAAGGAACACGCGGAGTACACGGCACCGTGGGTGCTCTACACCACCCAGATAGCTGCTCGCCTGAGCGAGGCCCGCGGGTGGTCCGCCGAGGTCACCCAGCGCACCCGCCGGGGCCTGGTCATCCTCATGTCGTCATACCCCGGCTTCGGCCGGCTCCGCCGATCAGAAGTCATGCCGCTCCACGCCCGCCAGCTCCCCGTAGAGCGCGTCTGTGACGTCCTCGAGGAGATTGGACTGCTGATCGACGATCGGGCCGCAGCGCTCGATCTGTGGCTTGATCGCGCACTCTCTGGTCTCGCGTCGGGCATCCGCAGCGACGTATTGATCTGGATCAACGAACTCCGCCACGGAACGCCCCGTCGGCGGCCACGACAAGAGCGGACCATCCACGCAGCCGTGCCCTACGTCCGCCCGCTTCTCGAGCACTGGTCACAGAGCTACGACCACCTTCGGGAGGTGACAAAGGATGACCTCCACGAGTCCATCAAGCCACTCACAGGGACACCGCGTAGGCACACCATCCTGGCCTTGCGCTCGCTGTTCGGGTGCCTGAAGCGCCGCAAAGTGATCTTCCGCAACCCAGCCGCACGCCTACGTCCTGGAGGCACGCTTGACCGCGCTCGCGTGCCACTCGACCAGGCCGAGCTCGATCTCGCGATCAAACGAGCAGGCACACCGACTCACCGGATCATCCTCGTCCTCGCCGCTATTCACGCGCTGCGCAGGAAGGCGATCTGCCTGCTGACATTGGAAGATGTCGATCTCGCCAACCGACGCATGACTGTCAACGATCACACTCGGCCACTCGATCACGTGACCGCACGCGCGATACAGGAATACCTGGATTACCGACGTCAACGCTGGCCGAACACCGCTAATCCGCATCTGCTCATCACCCAGCAGACTGCCCACGAGACCCAGCCCGTGAGCCTGTTCTGGGTGGGAAAGCATTTCCGGGGCCTGCCAGCGACCCTGGAGCGACTCCGGGTCGACCGGCACCTAGACGAGGCCCTCGCGAACGGCGCCGACCCGCTACATCTGGCCATCGTCTTCGGCATGAGCGACACCACTGCCGTCCGGTACGCGACCGCAGCCCGGCGGATCATGGAAGAATCCGCATCCCGACTTGGAGGCGAACTCGAGGCCTGACGAGCCCAAATTGAGCTCTCAGGTCCCCAAGTTCCCGTTGACAGACCTTCAGAAATCCTGAACATAAGCACTGCCCTGGGCGGGGGCATCGACGTCGTCCTCGGCCAGGAGGAGGCGACCGGAGCCCGCTGGCCGGACGTCGTCGGGCGGGAGGGCCGGGTCAGCTTCGCCGCGCTTCAGGACGCGCTGCCGACGTTCGGGGAGCTCACGGTGTTGTCCTGGCATCGTGGCGAGCCGGCGGACATTCCACGAGAGGCGATGCGGGCCGTGCTCGACGCCGCCAGGCGCGGGTGCGACCTGGTGGTCGTCGACCTCCCGCGCGCGGTGGGCGAGGGAGCGGCGGAGGCGCTGTCCAGGGCGACGGCGACGCTGGTGGTGGTCCAGGCGGATGTCAGGGGCACCCTCGCCGCCGCCCAGACGCTCGCGCTGCTGCGTCGTCACACCGGCGACCTGCGGATGGTCGTCCGGGAGGGGAGCATCGAGCCGGATGTCATCGCCGCGACCCTGGGCCTTCCCTGCGCGGGGCTCGTCCCCGAGTCGCGCGGCCTCGTCGAGACGCTGGATCGCGGCGATCCGCCTCCGCTCGGCCGATCACCGCTCGGCCGGTTCTGTTCCGATCTGCTGTCGGGCCTCACCTCGTGACCACGGTGAACGCCGTTCCGGCGGAGCTGGCGGAGGCCGTCAGAGTACGGCTGTCGCGAGCGGGCGTCCCGCCCACCGCGGCGCAGGTGGCCGCCGCCCTGCGGGCCGAGCGCGCGGTCCTGGGAGACGCGGAGGTCCTTGCGATCGCCCGCGTCCTGAAGGCGGAGCTCATCGGCGCAGGCCCTCTCGAGAGCCTGTTGTCCGAGCCGGGCGTGACAGACGTCCTGGTCAACGGGCCGCGCGAGGTGTGGGTCGACGACGGCCTCGGGTTGCGCCGCACGGCGGTCACCTTTCCCGGCGATGAGGAGGTCCGGCGGCTGGCCCAGCGTCTCGCGGCCGCTGCCGGTCGGAGGCTCGACGACGCCTGCCCCTACGTGGACGCGCGACTGGCAGGCGGGGTGCGCCTGCACGCGGTGTTGCCGCCCATCGCGCCCGACGGCACCTGCCTGTCGCTCCGCCTGCCCTCACGCCGCGTCTTCACTATCGAGGAACTCGTCACGGGGGCGGGGGCGGCGGTGTTGCGGGCGGTCGTGGCGGCACGGCAGGCGTTCCTCATCACGGGCGGCACCGGCACCGGGAAGACGACGCTGCTGTCGAGCCTGCTCTCCCTCGCCGACCCGGGAGAGAGGCTGATCCTCGTCGAGGACTCCGCTGAGCTGCGGCCCCACCATCCGCACGTCGTGCGGCTCGAGGCCCGGCCGCCCAACCTCGAAGGCGCCGGGGGTGTCGGTCTTCGCGATCTGGTACGGCAGGCCCTTCGCATGCGGCCCGACCGTCTGGTCGTGGGAGAGGTTCGCGGATCCGAAGTAGTCGATCTCCTGGCCGCTCTCAACACCGGTCACGAGGGCGGTTGCGGCACACTCCACGCCAACAGGGCGACGGATGTCCCCGCCCGGCTGGAAGCGCTCGCGTGCGCGGCCCGTCTCTCCCGTGAGGCCGTGCACAGTCAGATCGCGGCCGCTCTCGACATCGTCGTCCATCTCGTTCGCGATCCCGGCGGGGGCCGCCGCAGGGTGGCGGAGGTCTGCCTGCTCGAACGTCAGGACTCCGGGCTGGTGGTCGCCGTGCCCGCTCTGACGTTCGGGGGCGACGGCCGGGTCGCCCCCGGCCCGTCCCTGGACGCGCTGCGCCGGCGTTGTCCGGAGCTCCCGTGGCCGTCGTAGCCGTACTGGCTGCCGTGCTCGCCGCCTGGGTGAGCACAGGGCCGAGCGTGCCGGAGGCCAGGCTGGCCGCGGTCATCGGTGTGCGTGAACCGAGACCGGGCCGTCGTGTGTGGAAGGCGCTGGTCGACCGCCGGCGTCCGATGGCAGAGGAGGCGGCCTGGCGGGCGGCGTGCATCGAGCTGTGCGAGGCCGTGGCCGCCGAGCTGGCCGCGGGAAAACAGGCGGGTGAGGCCCTGGTGAGGGCGGTCGCCGCCGTGACCGTGTCCGACGCGGCCGCCCTGTTGCCGGTGGCCGCCGCGGCGCGTGACGGGGGCGACGTTCCGGCTGCCCTCACCGGAGCCGCATCCGTGCCGGGCGGGGAGGGTCTCCTGCGGCTCGCCGCCTGCTGGCGTGTGAGCGCGAGCGCGGGTGGCGATCTCATGGCGCTCGTCGAGCGCTTGGCGATGTCGCTGCGCGCCGCGGAGTCGCATCGGCAGGACGTGACCGCGCAGTTGGCGGGTCCGCGGGCGACCGCCCGCATGCTGGCGGGCCTTCCCCTGCTGGGATTGCTCATGGCGGCCGGCCTCGGAATGAGTCCCGTGTCGTTCCTCCTCGGCAGCCCGGCAGGAGTCGGCTGCCTGGTTCTGGGCCTCGCGCTCGATGCGACAGGCGTCTGGTGGACCGGTCGCCTTGTCGCGCGAGCACAGGGACGGTCCCCACGAGGGCGTGAACGAGGGCGAGAACGAGGGCGAGGGCGAGCGCAGGAACGGGTGCCGGGCGATCGGGGGCCTGGCACCTGGAACGCGGGTAGTCGGGGGCCTGGCACCCGGGAACCGGGTGTTCGTGGGCAGGGTCGGGGATCGGGTGCTCGGGAGCCGCGTATTCGCGGAAGCCGAGGGCTGGAGCCGGGAGGGCGCGCGACATGATCGTGTTCGCCGCGATGGCTCTCACCGCGCTCGCGGTGCTGGTCTGGCCGGCTCCCGTGTCCCCGGAAGGACGGCTCCGCGCGATCCGGAGTTCGCCGAGCGGCCCCGGCAGAGGCGACGGCGCTGGAGGGGACGTCCCGCGGCCGGGACTCGTGGTCGCCGTACCGGCGGGGTTCCTCGTGTTCCTGCTCGTGGGCGGCGTTCCAGGAGTGGCGGCGGGCGTGCTCGTCGCCGGTGGCGTGTTCGCGATCGTCAGCAGACGTGAGCCGGCCGATGTCCGCCGGCGGCGCGAGAGGATGGCCGCGGATCTGCCGTTCGCCGCCGATCTCGTGGCGGCCTGCCTGCGGGCCGGCCAGCCGTTGAGTGGCGCGATCGAGACCACGGCCGGAGCCCTCGGCGGCCCGCTCGGCGAGCGGCTCTCCTGGGTGGCGGCTCAGGTGAGGCTCGGGGCCGACCCGGAGGACGTGTGGGCGGTCGTCGCGAGCGAACCGCCACTGGGCGCGCTGGCCCGGACGATGATCAGGGCCGCGCAGAACGGGGCGCCCGTCGCGGACGCGCTTACGAGGCTGGCCGACGATGCGCGCGATGCCGCACGGGCGGCCTCCGCGGCAGTGGCTCGCAAGGCCGGAGTCCAGGCGGTGGCTCCGTTGGGGCTGTGTTTCCTGCCCGCGTTCGTGTTCCTGGGGATCGTGCCCGTGGTCGCGGGCCTGGCAGCGCAAATCCTCCTGCCGTGACTCCGCTGAGGACTGCCCGTGGGTCGGTGGCCGCCAGCCACGAGCCGGCCGTCCGCTGGTTCCCGCAGGCATGACCTTGTGGATGCGACCGTCCACACCTGTGGACAGTGGATGTGGTCGACCGGCGGGAAACGCCGCTTCACCTCGGTCTTTCCGTAATCCACAGGTGTCGGCCGGGGAGTCGCTCATCCACAGCAGCCGATTCGCCCAGAAGGCGGCGGCGCGAAATCCAGCAACGTGGCTCCGGTCGCGGGCGGGTGGTCCGCCCCACGGTGTCAGGAGGTCCGATGGTCAGTCGGAGAGCGGAGCCCACACTCCCCGGAGTCGAGCAGACGCCGGTTCAGGGAGGCGGCGGGAGGGCCCTTCCAGTCCGCTCGCGTGTGCGGGGGTGGCTCGCCGCCCTGGCGAGGCCGTTCGGACGGGAAGCCGGCTGTCCCGTTGCCGGGGCATGGACGTCCGGAGTCCGGAGTGCGGTCGGCGCCGCCCGGGCTGTGGGGCGCTGGGCGGGGGTCCAGTGGACGCTTCTCGCCTGCGGGGGAGGTTGCGTGGGAGACCTGCCCACAGGCCAGGCGAGGGCGCGCGCGGACGCATCATCGGCCGAGGCCCGGCCCGCCGTCCGTCCAGTCACCCGTCCGCGGGCCGAGGAAGGACCACTCACGAGAGCCCGCGCGAGAGCCGAAGCCGGTATGTCGACGGCGGAGTACGCCGTGGGGACGATCGCCGCCTGCGGGTTCGCCGCGCTGCTGTTCAAGATCGTGACAAGTGCGGAGGTCAGGTCGATGCTCTCCGCGCTCATTCAGAAGGCGCTCAAGCTGGCCGGCTGATCGGGTGCGTGGCGAATTCCAGGAAGCGCAAGGGAGGAGTTGAGCGTGCCGAGCATTGTGGCTGAGACGAGCTCCACGGGGCCCGGGAGTCCGGCGGGCGCCGGCCGGACGAGGCGGGAGCGGGGTTCGGTGACGGCGGAGACGGCCGTCGCGCTTCCCGCACTGGTGGTCGTGCTGGCCGCTTCGCTGTGGGCGGTCGCCGTCGTCGGCGCACAACTCCAATGTGTGGACGCGGCCCGGGCGGGTGCCCGGGCCGCCGCACGGGGCGAGTCGGCCGGTGCGGTCCGCGAGGCCGTCGCACGGTCGGCTCCGGCGAACGCGAGGGTCGACGTCACCTCTGACGCGGAGGTGGCTCGCGTCCAGGTCGCCGTCCGGGTCCAGCCCCGATGGGGCCTGGTTTCGCCTGCCGTCGAGGTGAGCGCGTCGGCCGTGTCCGCTCTCGAGCCGGGCGTGGAGCCATGAGGCGGGGACGCCGCGACGAGGGATCGGCGACGGTGTGGATGGTCACGGTTGTGGCCGTGGTGTGGATCACGACGATGGCCGTCGTGGACGTCGGGGTCGCCCGTGTGGCAGCGCTCCGCGCTCAGAGTGCGGCCGATCTCAGCGCGCTGGCCGCGGCGGCCCGGGCGGCGACCGCTCAGGGTGAGGCCTGCGCGCGGGCGCGGACCGTGGCGACCGCCAACGGGGCGCGAGCGAATCGGTGCTCGATTTCGCAGGGGATCGCCACGGTCTCGGTCTCCGTGCGTTTCGCGCTCCCCTTTTTCGGCACGCGTACGGCTGTCGCGGTGGCGAAGGCCGGTCCGGTCGGTCCGAGGCTCTGAGCGGCCGACGGCCCAGCCATATGTCCAGTTATGGAAGGTTTGCACCAAACGTGACCGTGAGTATTCGTCGCAATAGAATCACGACTTCTTGGACGCCGAGTCCAAGAACTGGACGACTGGCTATGGTTTCCCCTACTCCCGGTCATTCTGAAGATTCCTCGGGATCGGGTTCCTGGCCGTTCTTGACGGAGGGATGGGCAGTGATCGCGCTTCGCAGCCTGGCCGTGGCGGCGGGGATCGTGCCGCTCGCGACGATGTCCGTGCTGCTGGTCGGCGCCGCTCCGGCGAGCGCGGCCCCCAGCGGCATCACCTCACCGTCGCCGGGAGCGATCATCAAGACCTCGGGTCCGGTGACGGTCTCGGCCCAGACCGGCCTCCTGCAGCTGAGCATGGGCCTCTACGTCGAAGGGCCGTCCGTATCCCGGAAGAGGGTCGCCCAGGGCGGTCTCAACCAGACGATCAAGGGCTCGTTCGACCCCGGGTCCGCCCCGAACGGCGTCTTCACGGTGTCCCTCCGCGGAGAGATCACGAAGAAGACCTACAAGACGGCCACCTTCACCCTCAGCCGCCCCCCGGCCACTCCTTCGGCCGTCGGCGCCGAGCTCACGGGCCCGTCGAACGTGGTCGTCACGTGGGCCGAGGGTTCCGAACCGGACCTGCGGTCCTACGTGGTCTTCAACATGGCGACGGAGAAGTCGCAGACCATCCCGGTGGGGTCGGCATGCTCGAGCTCGCCCTGCCGCGCCAGCCTCGCGGTTCCCGCGGGGGCGGCCGGCCAGCGGGTCGGGTTCTCCGTCCAGGCGGTGCGTTCCGACGGTCAGGGCGGCACCGTCGCGTCGAGCGGATCCGCGGTCTCTTACGTGAACATCCCGGCCGCGCCGCCGCCGACGCCGACCGCGACGTCTCCGGCGACGTCTCCGGCGACGTCGCCTTCCGCGGCGTCCTCCGGTCCGGCGCAGGGCTCGACGGCCACGGCCGTGTCGCGGCCGCCCCTCCAGCGACTCACCGGGGGCACCTCGAAAGCCGGCCTCACTCTTCCCGAACTGCCCGATGCCGACGACGCGAGCCCACCCGAGGTAGCGCCTCCCGGTTCCACAGCGATCGAACCTGTCCTGGAGCCGTCCGGTTCACTGCTCAGCGGTCCCGGCATCGGCATCCTGCTCGCGCTGGTCGGTGTGCTGTTGCTCCTGGGCGCTCACGTGCGCGGCCGGTTGAAGCGCGGCAAGGCGGCGTACGCCGGCGCCGGTGCTCTGGCGGCGCCGATCGGCGCCGGTGGCGGCGTCGCCCGGTCCGTGGGGGCGGGCGGCCGCGTCTGGACGGGCGGCTTGCGTGCCGTCACGTCGGGTCCCGGCGGGGGTGGGACCGGCGTTCCGGCCCTGACACCGGCCGCGGTCCGTCGGCTCCCGAGTCTCGCGCCGACGACTTCAGGGGCTTCAGCGACGACCACATGGGGGCTGGTCAGAGGCACCGCCGCCACCATCGCCCGGCGCCCCTCCATCGTGCTCGCCGCCAGTGGGGACCGCAGACCGCAGACCGTGCTGGTGGCCTCCGCCGAACCTGTGGACGCCGACGGAACCGGCCCTCTCGAGCGGGTTCCCGCGCGCGAGGGCGACCAGGGGAGGTTCGACCGGCCGGCGGAGGGCGAATGGATCGGCGACGACGACGATCCCTACACCGGACGGCGCCGCCGGGAACCGTGAGCAGGCGTCTCGGAGGCTCGGCTCTCTAGCCCGGCTCGGCTCGGCCTTTGGACCTGGACTCGAGCGTTTTCCCTGAGTCCAGATCGGAGACCAGCCCTGGAGCCCGGCATCTGAGCCAGAGAGCCGATCAGGAGCCCAGCAGCACGCCGAGGAGGCGGAGGGCGCCGGCCTTGTCGAGAGGCTCGTTGCCGTTCCCGCACTTGGGCGACTGGATGCAGGACGGACAGCCTCTCTCGCACTCGCAGGAGGAGATCGCCTCACGGGTGGCCGAGAGCCAGTCGGCCGCCTTGGCGTAGCCGCGCTCGGCGAACCCCGCACCGCCCTCGTGGCCGTCGTAGACGAAGACGGTGAGCAGGCCCGTGTCGGGGTGGAGCTCGGTCGAGACCCCGCCGATGTCCCAGCGGTCGCAGGTGGCGAACAGAGGGAGCAGGCCGATCGACGCGTGCTCGGCCGCGTGGGCCGCGCCGCCCAGATCGATCGGTTTGCCGTCCGGGTCCGACACGAGGGGAGTGAGAACGGCGGAAGGCAGAGTCCACCAGACCGCGCGCGTGCGCAGTGTCCGGGGCGGCAGGTCGAGCGGCTCCTCGCCGAGCATCTCGCCGGTCTGGTGACGGCGCTTGAGGTAGGAGACCACCTGGCGGGTGACCTCCACGGAGCCGAAATGCAGCTCCCCGGGGCCGAACGCCTGCGAGCGCAGCGACTCCATCACGCGGATGTCCGTCACGTCCCTGGCGAAGGTCGAGTAGTCGGGCTCGGCCGCGGACACCAGGGCGACGCCGGCGTCGAGCTCCAGTTCCTCGACCACGAACGTCTCACCCTGGTGCAGGTACACCGCCCCGGTGTGCACCGTGGTGTGCGCCGACGACTCGTCGACCGTGCCGAGGAGCCGCCCGGTGCCGGACTCGACCACCTGGATCGGGCTCCCACCGGATCCCCTGATGTCGGCGAGATCGGCGGCCCGGTCCCGGCTCGTCCAGAACCATCCGGTCGTACGGCGGCGCAGCAGCCCGCGGGCGACCAGATCATCCAGCGCGTCCAGGGCGGCCGGGCCGAAGATCTCGAGGTCGTCGTCGGTGATCGGGATCTCCGCGGCGGCGGCGCAGAGATGGGGCGCGAGCACGTACGGATTGTCCGGATCGAGAACGATGGCCTCCACCGGACGGCCGAACAGCGCCTCCGGGTGGTGGACCAGATAGGTGTCCAGCGGGTCGTCGCGCGCGATCAGCACGGCCAGCGCGTCCTGACCCGCGCGCCCGGCCCGGCCCGCCTGCTGCCAGAGGGAGGCGCGGGTGCCCGGCCATCCGGCGATGAGGACGGCGTCGAGGCCGGACACGTCCACACCGAGTTCGAGAGCGTTGGTCGTCGCCAGGCCCACCAGGGCTCCCGAACGCAGTGCCTTCTCCAGCACCCGCCGGTCGTCGGCCAGATAACCCGCTCGATAGGCCGCCACCCGATCGGCCAAGCGGCCCACCGGAGCTCCGCCGGGAAGGCCGCCGCCGTGCTCACGCCCGGTTCGGCTCGGCTGCGTCTCCCTGTGGGAACCGCCGCCGTCCCCGGCGATCGCAGGGAACGCCAGGCCCGGTCCGTACGGCAGGGCGGGCTCCTCGAGTTCCTCACCGGCAGCCAGGGAGGGCTCCTCGAACCCCTCGGCCCGTCGTCCGGCCGGATCGGCGAACCCCTGGTCGTGCGTTGAAGCCGTGAGATCGGCCGCCAGCGGCAGGGCGATCCCGTCGACGGCCTCCATCTCCTCCAGGTTGCGTCTCGCGGTCAGTGCGACCGTTTCGGCGGCGCGCCTCGATCGCACGAACGCTAGTGTGCGGACGTCCTCGATCACGAGATCCGACAGAAGGTCGGCCGCCTCGGCGGTCGCCGTCCGCCGGACGGGTGCGCCGCCCTCGCCCCGCAGATCGGTCAGAGGGGGCTCCCACAACGCGAAGGTGGTCGAACCCCGAGGAGAGGCGTCCGTCGTCACCTCGGCCATCTCAAGGCCTGTCAGGCGCATTCCCGCGAGTGCGGGGTCGCTCGCGGTCGCCGATGCCAGCAGGAAAACGGGACGAGAGCCATATTTGGCGGACACGCGGCGCAACCGGCGCAAGATCTGGGCGACGTGGGAGCCGAAGACCCCCCGGTAGCCGTGGCACTCGTCCACCACGACCAGCCGCAGGCGTCGCCAGAAAGACGACCACGACGCATGCCTGGGCAGGATCGACCGGTGCAACATATCCGGATTTGTCAGGACATAGTTCGCGTGCTGGCGGACCCACTGCCGTTCCTCGGCGGGGGTGTCGCCGTCGAAGGTGGCCGGGCGCACCTGGGCCAGCCGCAACCCTCTGACCGTCCTGAGCTGGTCGGCCGCCAGGGCCTTGGTCGGGGTCAGGTAGAGCACGGTGCCGCCGGAGAAGATCTCCGTCACCGCCGGAACCAGGTAGGCCAGGGATTTTCCCGAGGCCGTCCCTGTGGCGATGATCACGTTTCGGCCACGGTGGACATGCTCGGCGGCCTCGAGCTGGTGCTGCCAGAGGCCGGAGACGCCCTGGTTCTCCAAGCGCGTAATCAGGAGTTCCGGAGCCCAATCCGGCCAACGGGCTTGACCTGCCTGACGTGCTGGAACATGCTCCACATGGGTGACACGCCGCTGGCGTGCGGGAACAGCGAGCAGGCGGCCGAGAAGGGCGCCTGATCGTTCCGAGGGAGAAGTAATCGGAGTCACTGGTTTCCAGTTTGCCATCTGCGGGGAGAGTCGCCCGGAGTCGTGATTTCGTATAGACACGGAGTCGGAGCGTGGTTGAATGCCGCGCGTCAGGGTCATGGTTCTGGGGCTACCAGGATGCACGACCCGCATCGAGACCTACGCAAGTACGGCGCTGGAGGATCTGTGGATCTGAAGTTGGACCACCATTCCGAGGACAGTCTCACCATCGTCGACGTCGAGGGTGAGATCGATGTCTACACCGCGCCCAGACTGCGTGAGCTGCTGATCGACCTGGTCAACAAGGGCAACTTCCACCTGCTCGTCAACATGGAGAAGGTGGACTTCCTCGACTCGACCGGCCTTGGTGTGCTGGTCGGCGGGCTCAAGCGGGTCCGGGCGCACGACGGTTCACTCGAACTCGTCTGCACGCAGGAGCGCATTCTGAAGATCTTCCGGATCACCGGTCTCACGAAGGTCTTCGGCATCTACGCCTCGGTGGAAGAGGCCAAGGAAGCCCACGGCCGGGACAAGTGACGGCCGAGGAGCCAACATGGCCACCGTCGAATTGACGTTCAGCGCCCTGCCGGCTCACGTGCGTACGGCGCGGCTGGTCGCGACGGCCATCGCACGGCGCACCGGGGTGGCAGAGGCGATCTTGGACGAGGTCCGTCTCGCCGTCGGAGAGGCGTGCTCGCGGGCGGTGGAGGCCCATCGCCTTCACTGCCCGAGTGAGCCTGTCCGCATCGAGTTACGCGACGACGCGGGCCGGTTCGAGGTGACCGTCAGCGACGCCGCTCCGAGCGAGGAGCCGAAGCCGTACGTCCTGGAGACCGACGGCGCCTTCGAGCCCGACGAGATGGCGGACCTCGGTGTCGCGGTCATCGCGGGGTTGGCGGACGACGTCGAAGTGGTGCCCGGCCCCAAGGGCATGCGGATCAGGATGAGCTGGCCCGCCTCGGCCAACGGACTCGCAGCGATCTGACCGGTGAGCGGTAAGCCCGTCCCCGGGAGCGGGGGCGGTTTTCCGCACGCCTCCGCCGCTGGACCGGCGGACGCCTCCCCGGGTTTCGACCCCGCACGGGTGCCTTCCCCGCTGCCTGCAACGCTGCCTTCGACCGGGGACCTGCGCCGGGCTCCCGCAGAGCACCCTGCACCGCCCAGCACCCGCACCGCCCGGCAACTGCGGCGCCCAGCACCGCGTCGGCACCGTCCGCCAACCGCAGCGCCCAGCACCGCAGGCACCGCCCGGCAACCTCAGCGCCGGCACCGGCCGGCAGTCGCACTGATGAGGCCGAGCGCCTGGCAGAGGCTCCGGGGGCCGGTCGGAGCACCGTAGGGGCACTGCTGACGGCGCCGAGGAGCACCTGCAGCACTGCGAGGACCGCCCGTAACACAGCGAGAGGTGCCGGTCTGCGCGCCCCGTCGAACCCCTCCAGCGAGGGCTGGGAATCCACCCCCAAAAAGGGCCTGTCCGTAATTGGAGAATCGGTCACTTCTGGTGACAGTGTGGCGGACATCGATGATTGAGCCCATTATGGCCGTCTGAAATCTCGCATTTAAGGCCCGCCGTAACAGGAGTGACGCGCGAGGCAGACATCCTGACTTACCTGGTCAAAAGGACCACCGGCCGGGGCAAAGCTTGCTCCATTACTGGACGTGGTCCTAATTACCGAGGCGAGAGGCCTTCATATCCGTGGCGTCGCTGCGTAGACTCCCCGGCACCGGCCAAGGTATTGCGGATGCAACCGGAAGCGGCACTTGCCAATAACCCGGAAGTGCGTCGCTAGGACCGGCAGGTACACCGCAGCAGCGCCCTCCGGGCAGGATCCAAACCCGTCTGGCCGAGGAGGACGGATGTCTGCCTATCTAGCCGCTGGCGAAAGCACAGCGGTGGCACTTAGTGGTTCCCATCTCACGCTCGTCGTCGTAGTTGCGGCTGTGGCCCTGTTGGCCCTCGCCGTCGCGGGCGGCTTGGTGCGAGAGGTGCTAGCCGCAGGTCAGGGCACCGAACGCATGCAGAACATCGCGCATGCCGTACAGCAGGGTGCCGCCGCATATCTGACACGGCAGTTCCGGACGCTTGCCGTTTTCGTCGTCATCATTCCATTCCTGTTGTTCCTGTTGCCCGCGGATTCGACCAGCGTGGCCATCGGCCGCTCGGTCTTCTTCGTGATCGGCGCGGTCTTCTCCGCGCTGACCGGTTTCATCGGCATGTGGCTGGCGGTCCGCGGAAACGTCCGCGTGGCGGCCGCCGCCCGCGAGTCCGGTGAGAAGGTCGCGATGCGGATCGCGTTCCGCACCGGTGGCGTGGCCGGCATGTTCACCGTCGGCCTCGGCCTGCTCGGCGCCGCGATCGTCGTGATCGTCTACAAGAGCGACGCTCCGAGCGTGCTCGAGGGCTTCGGCTTCGGCGCCGCGCTGCTCGCGATGTTCATGCGTGTCGGCGGCGGCATCTTCACCAAGGCCGCCGACGTCGGCGCCGACCTCGTCGGCAAGGTGGAGCAGGGCATCCCCGAGGACGACCCGCGCAACGCGGCCACCATCGCCGACAACGTGGGCGACAACGTCGGCGACTGCGCCGGCATGGCGGCCGACCTGTTCGAGTCGTACGCCGTCATGCTCGTGGCGAGCCTGATCCTCGGCAAGGCGGCCTTCGGCACCGAGGGCCTGGTCTTCCCGCTGATCGTCCCGATGATCGGCGTCATCACCGCCATCATCGGAATCTTCACGACCGCGCCGCGCAGCGGCGACCGGTCGGGCATGTCGGCGATCAACCGCGGCTTCTTCATCTCGGCGGCGATCTCGGCCGTCCTCGTGGCGGTCGCGGCCTTCGTGTACCTGCCGTCGAGCTTCTCCGAGCTGAGCGGGGTCAGCCCCGCCATCGCCGGACTCAGCTCCGACCCGCGCCTGATCGCCATCGGAGCGGTGCTGATCGGCCTCGTGCTGGCCAGCGCGATCCAGATCCTCACGGGCTACTTCACCGAGACCAACCGCCGTCCCGTGCGGGAGATCGGCGAGAGCTCTCGCACCGGCGCGGCCACCGTGATCCTGTCCGGCATCTCCGTCGGCCTGGAGTCCGCGGTCTACTCGGCGCTGCTGATCGGCGGCGCGGTCTACGGGGCGTTCCTGCTCGGCTTCGGCAACGTGACCGTGGCCCTGTTCGCCGTCGCCCTCGCGGGCACCGGGCTGCTGACCACCGTCGGCGTCATCGTCTCCATGGACACCTTCGGTCCGGTCTCCGACAACGCTCAGGGCATCGCCGAGATGTCCGGCGACGTCGAGGGCGAGGGCGCCCGGGTGCTCACCTCCCTCGACGCGGTCGGCAACACCACCAAGGCCATCACCAAGGGCATCGCGATCGCGACGGCCGTACTGGCCGCGACCGCGCTGTTCGGCTCGTTCCGCACGGCGGTCGAGGGGCAGTTGGCGACGGCCGGCCAGGGCGTCAAGGACGCGCTGGGCCCGTTCGCGAACTTCAACCTGTCGATCGACTCGCCCAACGTCCTCGTCGGTCTGATCATCGGCGCGGCGGTGGTCTTCCTGTTCTCCGGCCTGGCCATCAGCGCCGTCGGACGGGCGGCCGAGCGGGTCGTCTTCGAGGTCCGCGAACAGTTCCGTACCAGACCGGGGATCATGGAAGGCACGGAGCTGCCCGAATACGGCCGCGTGGTCGACATCTGCACCCGTGACTCGCTGCGTGAGCTGGCCACGCCCGGCCTGCTCGCCGTGCTCACCCCGATCGCCGTCGGTTTCGCCTTCGGGTACGCGCCGCTCGGCGCCTACCTCGCGGGCGCGATCGCGGCCGGCACGCTGATGGCGGTGTTCCTGGCCAACTCCGGCGGCGCCTGGGACAACGCCAAGAAGCTGGTCGAGGACGGTCACCACGGAGGCAAGGGTTCCGCCTCCCACGAGGCGACGATCATCGGTGACACGGTGGGCGACCCCTTCAAGGACACCGCCGGCCCGGCGATCAACCCGCTGATCAAGGTGATGAACCTGGTCGCGCTGCTGATCGCTCCGGCAGTCGTCACCTACGCCGACAACGCGGCCGTCCGCATCGGCGCGACCGTGGTCGCCGTCGCGGTCGTCGTGACCGCGGTCGTCGTGTCGAAGCGGAGGACGGTCGTCGCTCCCGCCGCGGACGACAACGACCACGAGAAGCAGGCTCCGCAGCCCGTCGGAAGCTGAGTCGTCCGGCGTCCGGAACCATGACGAGAGGGTCCCCCATGACCATGGGGGACCCTCTCTCCATACACTGGGCTGTTATGGACGAACCCTCCGGAGGCCGGGGTCTGGCGATGGTCCTGCTGGCGATGCTGGTGATGTTCGCTGTGATCGTCGGCCTCGCCGTATGGGCGGCGGGATGACGCTCAGGGGTGTCGCCGCCACCCCGGCGCCATCCGCCGAAGCCTGATCATTACGAACGATCATGACGAACGCGTCGCAGAAGGCGGTCCGGTGAAGACGCTCATCGTGGTGAGGCACGCCAAGGCCGTGCACGTCGCCGGTCTGGCCGACCGGGAGCGCGGGCTCACGGCGCGGGGGGAGCGCAACGCCCGGGAGGCGGGTGACCTGATCAGGCCCCTCGAACCGGAGCTCGTCGTTTCCTCCCCGGCCGTCCGCACCCGCCGGACGGCCGAACTGCTCGGCCTGGACGCCCCCATCGAGTACGAGGGGGGCATCTACGAGGCCTACTCCGACGAACTGCTCGAGCTGCTCCGCCGTGCGGATCCCGAGGTGGACACCCTGGTGCTCGTGGGGCACAACCCCGGAGTCCACGAGCTCGTGCTGAGCCTGACCGGGACCCAGGACGACCGTTTCCCACCGGGGGCCTTCGCCGTGATCGAGCTTCCGGCGCCCTGGGAGGAGGTCGTACCCGGGGCGGGACGTCTGGTCCGCACGCACCATCCCTGATCCCGGCAGGAGGACGATCTGCGCCTACTGCTCGTCAACACCGTCCGAGCGCTGCGGCCGGCGGATACCCGGCTCGCGCTCGGCTTCGGGTTGACCGGGGCCGCCTCCCTGGTGATCCCCCTGGTCGCAGGCGTCGTCACCGGGCATCCGATCGGCGGCGCCACCGTCGGGCTGGGCGCGTGGCTGGTGGCCAGCCGGGCCATTCTCGACCCGGCGCGGGTGAGCAGGACGTTCATGCTCGGCGTGGTGGCGTCGCTCGGGGCGGGCACCGTTCTCGGAATCGTCATCTCGGGCGAGGGCTGGCTCATCGTGCCGACCGCCTCGGCGCTCGCCGGCCTCGGCGTGCTGGTACGGCGCATCGGCATCACGCCCGCGCTCACCCTGCTGCTCACGGCGGCCAACCCGCTGCCCCTCGATCCTCTCCCGCACACGGGCCTCCAGGTGCTCGGCGGCCTGTTCGCCGCGATGTCGCTCACCCTTCCCTGGCCGTGGCGGCGGGCCCGCCCGCTGACCGTCACGTTGTCCCAGACCGCCGAGGCGCTGGCCGACCTGATGGAGGCCGCGGCGGATCCGCGGCTCGATCCCGGCGACTGGGACGCCCTCCGCCGAAAGGCCGGCGACTCGCTCGCCGAGGCCCGGGTCGTCTACGCCCGGCACCGGTGGCAACGCCGGTCACGGCCCGCCGAGAAGGTGGCCATGGCGCTTCGGCGGGTGTTCTACGAGACGGTGGCCGCGCACGGCATGTTCGTCGCGTTTCATGAACGAGCTTCCGCGGCCGTGGAGACGGTCGGTGCGGCGGATCTGACGCACTCCCTCGCCCGGAGCCTGCGCTCCTTCATCGGTGAGGGGCTCGGCGTCGAGGACCCGCTTCCCGACTATGAGGCCCGGGTGAACGTGCTGCGGGCGGACCGCCCGCACGGGGAGCGGGAGCTGCTGGTCCTGGTTCTGCTGCGGCAGATCGGGCACTGCGCCGACCGCGTCAGGAAGTCCCTGACGGAGGCTGAGGGGGCCGCCCGGGAGCTTCATTTCACCCGCATGGTGCTCCCCGCCCTCACGGCGCGGCCCAAACCGCCTCCGGAGGTCCGCCTGTCGTTCGACTTCGACGACCCCCGGGTCAGGCACGCCCTGCGCGCCCTGCTCGGTACGGCGTTCGCCGCCACGATCATCGTGCTGTTCAAGCCGCCCCACCCGCACTGGCTGGTCATCGCCGTCCTCGTGACCCTGCAGCCGACGTACGGCGAGACGCGTGCCCGGGTGTGGGCGCGTATCGGCGGCAGCACGGTGGGCGGGCTCGTCACGGTGGGGATCCTCCATTTCGGCCCGAGCCTCTGGTGGCTGTCCGCGCTGATCGGAGTGTCCGCGGCGCTCGCCTTCGGGCTGGCGTCGGTCCATCAGGCCTACTGGTCGACGTTCATGACCATGTGCGTGTTGTTGCTCATCGACTTCCAGTTGCCGGGGGGCACCGGGGTCGTGGAGTCCCGCATCGTGCTGACCGTCCTCGGCGGGCTCATCGCCGTCGGCTGTACGCGCCTGCTGTGGCCCCGGGGGGAGACCGTGCGGCTGGCCGACCGGGTCGTCAGGATGCTCAGGGGCCATGCCGCGGCCGCGCGCACCCTGGCGGCGGTGAGCCGGGGCAAGTCGTCCGCTGAGAGGGCCGAGACCAGGATCAGGCAGGCCGGGCTGGACGCGGAGGCCGTGGCCCTGTCCCTGGACTACATCGCGCACGAGCCTGGCGGGACGGCGCCGTACGCCGTCGAGGAGGCCGTGGACGTCGCCCAGCGGGTCAGGGACGACCTGATGTCCGTCACCTCGGTTCTGCGGGACGAGCCGGGCGATCCAGGCCACGTTCCCGGGGTGCTCGAGACGGTGGCGCTGCGGCTGGAGGCGGCGGCGCAGGCCGTCCAGACCAGCGAGCCGTTCGAGTTCACGGGCGACGTGGACTGCGAGCTGGCGGTGATGGCCGCCTCGGTGGGGCGTCTCGCGGAGCGACGGCTCGCGGAGCTGGACGCCGACCCGAGCGACACGCGTACCGAGGTGCGGCGGGCCCTCGTCCGGACGGCCGCGGTCGACCAGGCTCTACGGTCCCTGGGCGCGGACACCGTCCGCCTGTGCGACGCCGCGACGTCCGCGTTCGCTCACGTGACGCCCGAGGCCGCGAGGGCCGCCTGAGAGCCGTACAGGCGCTCCGGGACGGACCTGGCCCCCAGACGGTCGCCCCTGGCGCGGCGGCGGTAAGCGGCGGCGGTAATCCGGGCCCGCGGTGCGTCGCGGAGCTCAGTCCCAGCGCTCAGTCCCAGCGGGAGGCCACGCCGTCCTCGGCGTCGGCGGCCTCCACCTCGTCACGGGAGATTCCGAGGAGGTACAGGATCGAGTCGAGGTAGGGCACGTTGAGCGCGGTGTCGGCCGCCTGCCGTACGACCGGCTTGGCGTTGAAGGCGATGCCGAGGCCGGCGGCGGCGAGCATGTCGAGATCGTTGGCGCCGTCGCCGATCGCCACCGTCTGGCTGAGGGGGACGCCCGCCTGCGCGGCGAAGCGCTCAAGCGCGCGCGCCTTGCCCGGCCGGTCGACGATCTCGCCGACCACCCGGCCGGTGAGCCTGCCGTCCACGACCTCCAGCGTGTTCGCGGCCGAGTAGTCGATGCCCAGGTCGGCGACCAGGGCGTCGGTGATCTGGGTGAAGCCGCCGCTGACGATGGCGAAGCGGTAGTCGAGGCGCTTGAGCGTCCGGACCAGGGTGCGCGCCCCCGGCGTGAGGACCACCTCCTTGACGACCTTCTCGAAGATCTGCTCAGACAGCCCTTCGAGCAGGGCCACGCGCCGGACCAGCGACTCGGCGAAGTCGAGCTCGCCCCGCATGGCCTCCTCGGTGACCCGCGCGACCTCGTCGAGGCAACCGGCGTGCCGGGCGAGCAGCTCGATGACCTCCCCCTGGATCAGGGTGGAGTCGACGTCCATGACGATGAGCCTCTTGGCGCGGCGGTTGAGTCCGCTGCGCTGGACGGCCACGTCGACCTTCTGCAGTGCCGCCTCGGCGGACAGCTCCGCGCGCAGGGCCTGCGGATCGGCGCCGGAGACCGCCATCTCGATGCAGGTGACGGGGTAGCTGGACAACCGCTCGATCCGGTCGATGTTGGCGCCGCTCGCCGCCACCCGCCCGGCGATTCCGGCCATGGCGGCGGGCAGCAGGGGCGCGCCGAGCACGGTGACGTGCAGCCGGCCCCGCCGCCGCTTCTCCTGCGACGCGGTGCCGGTCGCGATCTCCAGGTCCATGTCGAGGTCGGCGGCGACCTGCTCGACGGCGGTCCAGAGCCCGCCGATCGTGCCGCCGGTGCCCGTGGAAGGTCCCCCGGCGTAGGCGACCAGGACGCCGAGCGTCAGGCGCCCGCGGATGACGACCTGTTCCACGTCGGCGACCGTCACGGGAAACCCGGCCAGGACGGTGAAAAGCCGCGAGGTGACACCTGGGCGATCCGGACCGGTGAGCGTGATCAGGAGCGTGCGCTGGTTCACGTTGTTTGAGGTTACTGGGCGAAGCCTCCCGGCTGTGCACGAGGTTCACCATGCGGACGCCTCACTGCCGCACGTGTGAGAGATCACAGTCATTTCGGCATGACGTCATGGTCCCGGAGACCTTGAGGAAGGACGCGCCCATGACGATCTCCATTGAAACCGGTCGTTACACCGTCGGGCTCGCGGAGAGCGCCGCCGACGTGAGAGCCGCCCAGCGCCTGCGGTACGAGGTGTTCGCCCAGGAGATGGGCGCCGTCCTCGATTCCCCGGTGAGCGGGCTCGACGTCGACGGATTCGACGCGTACTGCGATCACCTGCTGGTACGCGAAGGCGACGACGTCGTGGGAACCTACCGTCTCCTGCCGCCGGGACGGTCGGACCGGCTGTACTCGGACGCCGAGTTCGACCTCGGCAATCTCGCGGGCATCCGGGGCAACCTCGTCGAGGTGGGCCGCACCTGCGTGCACCCGGACCACCGCGCGGGCGCGGTCGTCGGCCTCATGTGGGCCGGGATCGCCCGCTACATGGTGGACGGCGGGTACGGCTACCTGACCGGTTGCTGCTCGGTCCCCCTCGACGACGGCGGCGCCGTGGCCGGCGGGGTGCTCGACCGGGTGCCTCTCGGCCCGGAGCAGTACCGCGTCACCCCTCGCAACCCGTGGAAGAGCACCGGCGCGCCGCTGCCCGACCGGTTCGTGCTGCCGCCCCTGCTGCGCGGCTACCTGCGGCTTGGATCCTGGGTCTGCGGTGCCCCCGCCCACGACCCCGACTTCCGCAGCGCGGACTTCCTCATTCTGTTGTCGATGGCCGACGTCGACATGCGCTACCTGCGGCACTTCCTGGGAGACATGCTGTGAGCAACATCGTCCATCTGCCGGTGACCACCTCGCCGTGGTTCCCGGTCTCTCCCTGCACGCCGAGCGAGTGCATGGACCAGCCCGGCGCGGTGGCGGGTCCGCTGCGGCGGGCCGCCCGGGTGCTGGGCGCGCTCGCCGTCATCGTCTCGGGCATCCCGCTGGCCCTCGTCGCCCGCCTGAGCGGTACGGCGGTGCGCAAGCGGTTCACCATGGCGTGGTCGCGGATGCTGATCAGGGCACTGGGGATCAAGATCGAGGCCCGGCGGGGGTTCGCGTTCGTCGGGGGCTCCCTTGAGGCCCGCGCCGTCCCCGAGGGGGAGGGCGGGACGCTGCTCGTCGGCAACCACATCTCCTGGCTCGACCCGATCGTGATCGCCGCCATCACCCCCTGCAGGCTGCTGGCGAAGAGCGAGATCGCCGAGTGGCCGATCATCGGGGCCCTGGCGACGGGCGGCGGTGCGCTGTTCATCGACCGGAACCGCCTGTCCGCCCTGCCTCAGGCGATCGACGCCGTCGCCGCCGCCCTGCGCGACGGTGACACGGTGTGCGCCTTCCCCGAGGGGACCACGTGGTGCGGGCGCGAGATGGGCACGTTCCGGCGTGCCGTGTTCCAGGCGGCCATCGACGCGGGCGTGCCCGTCCGGCCGATGGCGCTGCGGTTCCGGCAGGGTGAGGAGCTGTCGACCGGGCCGTCCTACGTCGGCGATGACTCGCTGATCGCGTCCATCATGCGGGTCGTCGCCATCAAGGGCCTGGTCGTGGAGGTCACGTTCTTCCCCGGCGTCCAGGTGCCCCGCGGCTGCGAGCCGCGCCGCGCGAGGAAGACTCTCGCGAGGATCGCCGAGGCGCAGGTCCGCGCGGGGGTCGTGGAGACGCGCCCGCAGTCACTGGCCGCGTAGCGCCGCCTGAGGGTCAGACGATCAGGTGCGCGTCACCGAACTCGTGCCACAGGTAGCCCTCGTCCAGAGCGGCCCTGTAGGAGCGGGAGAGCAGCGGTTCGCCGGCGATCGCCGACAACATCATCAGGTGGCTCGACCGGGGCTCGTGCAGCCCGGTGATCAGGCCGTCGACCACTCGGACGCCTCCGGCCGGCGTGACGACGTGTGACGTCCATCCCTCGGCCGCTTGGACCGGGCCGTCCAGTGCGGCCGACTCCAGTGCGCGTACGACGGTGGTCCCGACGGCGACGACCCGCCCCCCGGTCTCGCGCGTGAGACGCACCAGGTCGGCCGTACGCCGCGGGACGGAGAACCACTCGGGGTAGGGCGGTTCGTCCTTCTCCGGCGACGCCACGCCCGTGTGGAGGGTGATGGGGGCGACGGCGACGCCCCTGGAGACGAGGCCCGCCACGAGTTCGGCCGTGAACGGGCGTCCGGCGCTCGGCATCTCCGCGCTGCCCGGCTCCACGCCGAACACCGTCTGGTAGTCCGAGATGGGCCAGTCCCGCCTGACGTAGGAGTAGCGGATGGGCACCCCGTGCTCCCGCAGGTACGCCTGGACGTCGCGATCGAGACGGGCCCGCCACAGCCGGGGCGTGTGCTGTGCGATCAGCCGCAGGGTCGCTCCGCCGGGAAGGGGCAGCCACTCCCCGGGAGCGCCGCCGAGGTAGGGCGCGGTGGAGGTGGCCGTCAGGCGCCGGAGCTCGACCAGCCAGTCACCGGACGGCGTCGTGCCGGAGAAGTGGACCGCGAGCCGGTCGAGCCGGACGGCCGCGGCCAGGGTCGCGGAGTTGTTGACGACGATCAGGTCGCCGGGGGAGAGGATTGCCGGCAGGTCGGCGAAGGTGTGATGGGTGATCTCCCCGGTGTCGCGCCGGGAGACGAGCAGGCGCACCCCGTCCCGCCGGAGGCCGCGTGCTTCGGGCGGTTCGTGTGCCTCGCTGACGGGCGGAAGGGCGAAATCGACGGTCCCCGGATTCATTCGCGTGCTCCTGTCGTGACGGCGAGCGCCTCCTTGGTGAAGCGCCCGCTTTCGGGGCGGATCGTGACGAGCCTGGCGAGCGTGGCGGCGACGGAGTCGGGGGACGCGGCCGAGGCGGCCTCCTCGGGGCCGACCGCGTCGGCGAGCATGCGGGTGCTCATCTCGCCCGGATCGACCCACCAGACCGCGAGATCCCGCTCCTCGGCGGCGAGGACGTGGGACATCTGGTCCAGGGCGGCCTTCGTGGCGCCGTAGCCTCCCCAGCCCTCGTATGCCTCTACGGCGGCGTCCGACGAGATGCCGAGCACCGCCCCCTTCCTCCTGCGAAGGACGGGCAGCGTCGCCTGGACGAGCGCGAGAGGCGCGATCACGTTGGTCTCGAAGAGCCGGCGCAGCGCGTCGAGCGGGAGGCAGGACAGCGGAGGCAGGGGGACGGGGCCGAGATCGCTGGCGTTGTTGACCAGCAGGTCCAGCTCCGGTGCGGCGGCCGCCAGCCTGGCGACGTGCGCGGGATCGGTGACGTCTCCGGCGATGGCCTGGGCGTTGAGGTCGAAGGCCGCCGAGAACAGGTCCTCCTCGCCTCTCGCGGTGAGGATCAGGGACCAGCCGTCTTCGGCGAGAGCCTTGGCGAGGGCCAGTCCCAGTCCTCGGGAGGCTCCGGTGATGAGTGCTGTCTTCATGGCCTCACGCTAAAAACGGGGCGCGGGCCGCACATCGGGCCGTGGACCGGGCCCAGGGTCGGCAGATGGGCCTAGGGCCGACGGCCGAGGCCCACGGCGTGCTCACCGCTTAGGGTGGTCGGGTGCCGGAGGAAACCACCGAGACCGCGGCCGCGCCCGGCCGGGACGCCGTGCTGCACGCCGTCAGTTCGGCCGTGCTGGCCGTCACCCGGCACCTGTCCGTCCGTGAGGTGCTCCAGGTCATCGTGCGGTCGGCGGCGCGGCTTCTGGACGCCCGCTACGCGGCGCTGGGCGTGCCGGACGACCAGGGCGCGTTCGCCGAGTTCGTCGCCGAGGGGATCACTGACGAGCAGTGGGAGGCCATCGGTCCGACGCCGCGGCAGCACGGCATGCTCGGGGCGATGCTCCGCGAAGGCGCGCCCGTGCGGCTCCCCGACATCCGCAGGGACCCCAGGTTCGAGTACTGGCCCCGGGCCCATCCCGTGCTCAAGGACTTCCTCGGTGTGCCGATCCGGGACGGCGAGCAGGTGCTGGGGATCATCTTCCTGTCGAACAAGAGGGTGCCGGGAGGGTTCACCGCGGCCGACGAGGAACTCCTCACGATGTTCGCCGCCCACGCCGCCATCGCGCTCATCAACGCCCGCCTGTACGAGCGCGGCCGGGAGCTGACGGTGATCGAGGAGCGGACCCGTGTGGCCCGCGATCTCCATGACTCCGTCAGCCAGAAGTTGTTCTCACTCCGTCTCACGGCGAGGGCGGCCGTGTCGCTGATGCGGTCCGACCCGGAACGCGCGGCGAGGGAGATCGAGCAGGTGGAGCGGATGGCCGGGGAGGCGCTGGCCGAGCTGCGCGCGGTGATCGTCGAGCTCCGCCCGGCCGAGCTCGACAGGCACGGGCTCGTCGAGACCCTCCGCAAGCACGCCGACCTGCTCGGTCGCCTGCATCCCGTCTCGGTCGCGTTCACGTTCGCCGGCGACGAGCCCGGCGACCTGCCGGCGCTGACGGAGATCGCCGTCTTCAGGGTCGCGCAGGAGGCGCTGCACAACGCCCTGCGGCACGCCGCCGCCGAGAGCATCGCCGTACGGCTCTCGCACGACCCGCCGAGGCTGGTGCTCGAGGTGAGCGACGACGGGAAGGGGTTCGACGAGACCGGCGGGCGCGGGCTGGGCCTCGCCTCGATGAACGAGCGCGCCGAGGCCGCCGGCGGGTCGCTCGCCGTGGACTCGCGGCCCGGCCACGGCACGATGATCCGCTTGGAGGTGCCCACGTGATCCGCGTGCTGATCGCCGACGACCACCCCGTCGTACGGCAGGGCCTGCGCACGTTCCTGGACGTCCAGGACGACCTGACTGTGATCGGGGAGGCCGCCGACGGGGAGGAGGCGGTGGCGATGGCCGAGTCCCTCACGCCCGACGTGCTGCTGCTCGACCTCAGGATGCCCGTCCTCGACGGCCTCGGGGCCCTGGGGCGGCTGGGCGGCCTCGGCGTCCGGGTGATCGTCCTGACCTCGGTGAGCGACCCGGTCGACGTGGCTCCTGCGATGCGGGCGGGCGCGTCGGGCTTCCTCTACAAGGACGTCGACCCGGCCGCGCTCGTCCAGGCCATCAGGGCCGTACACGGCGGGCAGGTCCTCCTGGCTCCGGAGGCCGCCGTGGCCATGCTGACCGGCCAGGCCCCCGCGACGGACGCCGTGGCCGTCCTGACGGAGCGGGAGCTCGAGGTACTCCGGTTGATCGCGACGGGCTGTTCCAACCGGGAGATCGCCCGCCACCTCGTCGTGGCCGAGAAGACCGTGAAGACCCACGTGTCCAACGTCCTGATGAAGCTCGGCGTCCAGGACAGGACCCAGGCCGCCCTCTACGCCGTCAGGCACGGCCTCGCGTAGCTAGGTCTGCGGCTGGCCGGACTCGACGATGGCGTGGTGGGCGGCCACCCGGGCCCGCCGTACGGCCCTGTCGAGCTCGCGGAGGGCATCACCGCGCGTCGCGAGCTGCCCCGACGTGAGGCCGCGCTCGTCGGCCAGGCGCAGGGCGAGGGCGAGCCGGGCGGAGAGGGCGCCGACCCGGTGCGCCCGGCCCGGATATCCGGGGGCGAGGGCGTCGTCGACCGTGTCGAGCGCCGGGAAGCCCTGGGCCGGCCCGTCGACGCCGAGCAGCGCCTCGGTGGCCGACCGCATGGCCGCCGACAACGCCTGCTCGGCCTCGGCGAGCGACGGAAGGCTCGGCACGGCGGCCGAGGCCTCGCACGCGGTCCAGCGGATGCCCGAGTAGGACGATCCCCTTCTGTCTTCGGCGGGCACGAGACCGAGGCAGCGCCCTGGGTAGACGGCCACCACGGCCTGGCCGGCGTCGATGGCGGAGCCGTTGAAAGCGGGGGGTCCGGTCAGTCCGAGGGGGTCTCCGGGGATCGGGAGGGCCAGCCGGAAGGAGCCGAGCCCCTCTATCCGCTGGTCCACGAGGAAGGCGCGGAGCGTGGTCTCGCCCGCGTCGTCGGCCACCACTTGGGGGCCCGCCGCCCGCTCGACGCGGTCGGCGGCCTCGTCGAGACCGACGTGGCCGGCCAGCCAGGCGTTGCCCCACGAAACGAGGGTGGCGGAGATCGGTGAATCGATGCGCACCCGATCCACGATAAGTGTTCGGGCCTGTCATAGTTGGTGGAGCATTCACGGGAGGGGGTCCACATGGGCGGTCAGGTGCTTCGGTTTCAGGACGTGGCCGTCCGCCGAGATGGAGCGGCGCTGCTGCGCGGAATCGACTGGACCGTGCGCGAGGACGAGCGCTGGGTGATCATCGGTCCCAACGGTGCGGGCAAGACCACGTTGCTCCAGGTGGCGGGTGCGCTGATGTACCCCACAGAGGGCTCGGTGGACGTTCTCGGCGAACGGCTCGGCCAGGTGGACGTCTTCGAACTGCGGACGAGGATCGGACTGGCCAGCTCCGCGCTCGCCGAGCGGGTGCCGCCGGACGAGAAGGTCATCGACCTCGTGCTCACCGCCTCCTACGCGATCCTCGGCCGGTGGACGGAGGAGTACGACTCCAACGACGTGACCCGGGCGGTCGAGCTGATCGACCAGTTCGGCTGCGCCCACCTGATCCGCCGCCGCTTCGCGACCCTCTCCGAGGGGGAACGCAAGCGTGTCCAGATCGCCAGGGCCCTCATGCCCGACCCCGAGTTACTGCTGCTGGACGAGCCCGCGGCCGGGCTCGACGTGGCCGGCCGGGAGGATCTGGTACGCCGGCTCGGCACCCTGGCCCAGGACTCCAAGGCACCGACGATGGTCCTGGTCACCCACCACGTCGAGGAGATCCCCGCCGGGTTCACCCATGCGATGCTGCTCCGCCACGGCTCCGCGGTCGCCCAGGGCCCGATCGAGTCCGTGATGACGTCCGACAACCTCTCCCACACGTTCGGCGTGCCCCTGGCGCTGGAGCGGAGCATGACGGGCCGCTGGTACGCCCGGACGTACTGAGATCCCCCAACTCTCCGACATCGCCGCTTAATCCACGCGTAAAGCCAAAACGACATATCCTCCAGTCAGGGTTCACAGACTGGAGTGTCGGATGGGTCTGCTCATCTTCGGCGTAGTCGCGGTGGCCGTCATTGGACTCGCGCTGGTCAGGACGATCCGGATCGTTCCCCAGGCGACCGCCTGCATCGTGGAACGTTTCGGCCGCTATCACCGGACCCTCCAGGCGGGCCTCACGTTGGTGATCCCCTTCATCGATCGGATCAAGGTCGAGGTGGATCTGCGTGAACAGGTCGTCACGTTCCCGCCCCAACCGGTGATCACCTCGGACAACCTGGTCGTCTCGATCGACACGGTCATCTACTTCCAGGTCACCGACCCGAAGGCGGCGACCTACGAGATCGCGAGCTTCATCGTCGCCGTCGAGCAGCTGACCGTGACGACCCTGCGCAACGTCGTCGGCGGGATGGACCTGGAGCGCACGCTGACCTCCCGTGAGGAGATCAACACCGAGTTGCGCGGCGTGCTCGACGACGCCACCGGCAAGTGGGGCATCCGGGTCAACCGCGTGGAGCTCAAGGCCATCGACCCACCGGCCTCGATCCAGGACTCGATGGAGAAGCAGATGCGGGCCGACCGCGACAAGCGGGCCGCGATCCTGTCCGCCGAGGGCCAGAAGCAGTCCGCCATCCTCACCGCGCAGGGGCAGCGCGAATCGGCCGTGCTCAAGGCCAAGGGGGAGGCGGAGGCCGTCGTGCTCCGCGCCCAGGCCGACGCGGAGGCCCAGGCCATGCGGGCCAAGGGGCAGGCGGACGCCATCGCGATGGTCTTCCGCGCCATCCATGAGGGCAAGCCCGACCAGCGGCTGCTGGCCTACCAGTACCTCCAGACGCTCCCCGAGATCGCCAAGGGCGACGCCAACAAGGTCTGGATCGTCCCCTCGGAGATGAACAAGGTCATCGAGAACCTCGGCGGCCTGTTCTCCGCGCCGAAGGACCAGACGCATACCGACCAGAACGGCTCGACCCCCGCCGGCTGAGGCGGCGATCAGGGGGCGCGCGCGATCCCGTGCGGCTTGACGCCTACGATCAGGCGTTAGCCGTACGAGGGAGTAGTGCTTTTGACGCCGTTGGACGCCGCCGCCGTGTTCGCGGCCGGCATTGGGGCCGGTGCGATCAACGCAGTGGTGGGGTCGGGGTCACTGATCACATTTCCGACATTGCTGGCCGTGGGCGTTCCGCCCATTGTGGCCAACGTGTCCAACAACATCGGGCTGGTACCCGGGGGCGTCACCGGTGTGCTGGGCTACCGCGCCGAACTGAAGGGCCAGCGGAGCCGGCTGATCCGGCTGGGCGCCGCTTCCGTGCTGGGATCGCTGACGGGCGGGCTGCTGCTCCTCAACCTGCCCGAGGCCGCCTTCCCCGTCATCGTGACCGTCCTCATCGCGGTGGCCTGCGTCCTGGTGCTGCTTCAGCCGAAGCTGAGCGGGTGGCTGACCGGCCGGCGGACGCCGCATCCCCACGGAGGGCCCTGGTTGTGGCTCGGCGTCCTGCTCGCGGGCGTCTACGGGGGCTATTTCGGCGCCGCGCAGGGGATCGTGCTGATCGGACTGCTCGGCGTGTTCCTGGACGAGCACCTGCAGCGGATCAACGCCGCCAAGAACCTGCTGTCCCTGCTGGTCAACACGACCGCCGCGGCGCTGTTCATCCTGGTGGCGGACGTGAACTGGCTCGCGGTGGTGCTGGTGGCGGTCGGCTCGGCCGTGGGCGGGTTCTTCGGCGCCCGCGTGGGACGCAGGCTCCCCCCGGCCCTGCTTCGCGGCTTCATCGTGTGCGTCGGCGCTGTCGCGATAGTGAAGCTGTTGTCGTAAAAGGGTATGTATGCCCTTATGAAGGGCGACTGGGTGGAGATCGTCATTGATGCGGGGGGCACCCCGCGCACCTACGAAGTGATCGCGACCAGGGCGGGCCGCCGCGTCGAGATCAGCACGGGCCGGGGCATCGTCGAGGTCAGTGAGGTGACCAGGACGGGCACGCAGGTACGCACGGCGCGATTCATGTCCTCCAGGATCCTCGCACTGGTCGAGCACCCCGCGGACGGCCCGAAGCCGGACGAGGTCTGAGGGCGGCTCGGCAGCTGGGCGAGGGTCGGCGTACAACGCCGCACAGATGTCCGGGGTCAACCGCTGACGATCGGGAGCCGCGTGTCGCGCGTGCGTTCAGTCGGCCGGGCGGACCTGGACGACGCCGTCCTGCCGTAACCGGGTCCTGAACGCGGGCTGCCTGGCCGTCGCCGGGCCGTGCACGACCGAGCCGTCCGAGATGCGGAAGACGCTGCTGTGCCAGGGGCAGACGATGCAGGGCTCCCCGCCCTCGAGGGTGACGCGGCCCTGGTGGAGCGGCCCGGCCAGATGGGAACAGCCGTCCGCGAGCACGCTCACACCGTCGCCCAGGCGGAGCACGAACAACTCGATGTAGCCGAGGCGCCTTCTGACCGGACGTCCGTTGGGCAGATCCTTGAGCGAGCAGAGGTCGTGCCAGCCGAGCGGCACCAGATGGCTGACCGACTCGGCGTGGTTGGCCCCGGCGGCCTGGCGGTAGGCCATGTGCCCGCCGAGGTAGGCGCCGACGGAGGCGGCCCCGAGGCCGGTGAACGCCAGCGCCCGGCCGGTCCGCTCGCGCCCCGCCATCCGCATCAGCAGCGAGCCGGTGTAGAGGCCGGTGGCGGTGACGTTCATGATCGCGTGGACGAACCCCACCCGTTGCTGTTCCCGGTGCAACGTCGACCAGTCGGTCAGTCCGGCGGTCGCCGTGGGCAGGGCCATGCCGACGCCGGTCGCGATCAGGGTCCGCGCCGCCCGGGGGTCGGACCTGGTCGCGTCGAGCACCGCCGACGCGATCCAGCACCCCGCGCTCACCATCGCCATCGCGGGATGCAACGGGTGTCCCAGGGGCACCCCGTGCAGCACGTCCCGGAGCCTGCTCGGGCCCAGTCTGCGGCGTACGGCCTTGGACAGCGCGTTGACCGGCCGATCCATGGCCGTCGTCCGTTCGAGCCCGTCGAGGAGGTTTGCCGATGGGACAATTCGTGGCAGGCGGCCCGTCCGTCGCGGCCTTGTCGTCTTCTCCATCATTCGCCCCCTTAACAGGGTCCACGTACCCGCCCGCCACGGCCACGAACATGGGGCGGCACGCCTCAGCAGGGCTTCGGCGAGGGTGGCGGAGTCTCAGGGGGCGAGGTGGCCGCTGGCCACGGACTCCTCGATCAGCCGGGTCGCGAACTTGCCGAGGGCAGGCGAACCCTCCGCGATGATCTGCACCTTCTCCAGCACCTGCCGGGCGGTCACCTTGTTCAGCGCCCAGGATCCACCCTCGTTGTGGTGGTTGGCCAGGATGGGCGCCAGCCGGTCGAGCGCCTTGGCGAAGCGCGCCTCACGCGTGCGGCGCTCCTCGAACTCGTCCCAGAGGGCCCGAAGCCGCCCGCACTGGTCCTCGGGGAGCATTCCGAAGATCCGGTCGGCCGCCGCCCGCTCCCGTGCGGCCTGGTGTTCGACCGCCACGCGGTCGTAGATGAAGGTGTCGCCCGCGTCGATCTCCACGATGTCGTGCACCAGCAACATGGCGACGACCTTGTCGAGATCGGTTCCCGGTGGAGCGTGCTCGGCCATGACCATGGCCATCATGCCGAGATGCCAGGAATGCTCGGCGTCGTTCTCCCGCCGCGAGCCGTCGATCAGCGTGTTGCGGCGGATGATGCGCTTGAGCTTGTCGATCTCCATGGCGAAGGTGATCTGGGCGTCGAGTCGTTCCTGGAGAGCGATCGTCACGCGCGAAAGCCTAACGCCCTGTGATCACCACTCGCCCGCGAGTCCGGCGATTACGGGGATACCGGTGCTCAGGGGCACACGATCACGACGGGCACCCCGTTGAAGACGGCGTTCCCCGACAGGGGGTCGACGACCGTCTCGTCGGTGAGGGCGTTGACGCTGAACCCGGCGTTCCTGGCCGCGACGGCCTGGGTGCTCCCGTCGTGACCCCAGCCGTGCGGCAGGCTCACCACGCCCGGCATGATCGAGTCGGTCGGTTCCACGGGCACGGCCAGTTCACCGGCCGCCGAGCGGACCAGCGCCTTGTCGCCGAGCCCGAGCCGGGTGACGTCGGCGGGGTTGATCTGGAGCGTGCAGCGGTTGCTGCCGCCGACCAGCGGTCCGACGTTGTGCAGCCAGCTGTTGTTCGACCGCAGGTGGCGCCGCCCGATCAGCACGAACTCGGGCGCTTTGCGGCCGAGCCCGGCGCGCAGCCGTACGAGATCGTCGAGGACGGGGGCCGGCGCGAGCTCCACGAGGCCGGAAGCGGTGCGCAGAAGCCCGGGAAGGCGGGGCTCCAGCGGACCCAGGTCGAGCCCGTTCGGGTGCCCGCGCAGCTCGGAGAGCGACAGCTGGCCGCCGTTCCACTCGCCGTAGGGGCCGAGCCGCACCATCGCGTCGAGCCGCAGCTCGGCGCCGTTCGCCCCTTCGAGCAGGCCGCGTAGCTCGGCGGGGTCGCGGGAGGGGAGCGTGCCGGCACCGGAGTCGGCCACCGCCCGCACCGTCTGGTCGAGGATCAGCTCGTCGAGCAGCGCGGGATCGGCGTCCGCGCCCTGCCCGGACGCGATCATCGCCAGGCGGGCGAGGATCTCCGCCTCCGACGGCCGCCCGTCCAGGGGCAGCGCCGGAGGCGAGTACCGCGCGTAGTTGCGGACGGCGAAGCCGAGGAGCGCGAAGTCGTAGTGCCCCGACTGCAGGATTCTCGGCGGCGGAAGGATCACGTCGGCGTGGCGGGTGGTCTCGTTGAGATACGGGTCCACGCTGACCATGAACTCCAGGCCCGGCAGCGCCCGGTCCAGCCGTGTCCCGTTCGGCGCGGACAGCACGGGGTTGCCCGCCACCGTGATCAACGCTCTGACCTGGCCTTCGCCGGGGGTCTCGATCTCGTCGGCGAGAGTCGCCACCGGCAGTTCGCCGTTCGCCTCGGGCAGCCCGCGCACCCGGCTGTGCCACCGCCCGGTCCGGTACGGCCGGCGCCGCCCGGGCCCCTCCGTGGCCGGCCGGGGGAACATCACCCCGCCGGGACGGTCGAGGTTGCCGGTCAGCACGTTGATCACGTCGACCAGCCACTGGGCAAGTGTCCCGAACTCCGCCGTGCACGTGCCGATGCGGCCGTAGACGGCGGCAGTGGGGGCGGAGGCGAGTTCCCGCGCGAGCCGTACGATCACTGCGGCGTCGACGCCGCAGGCCTCCGCGCAGGCGGCGGGCGGGAAGTCGGCGAGGGCGCCGGCCACCTCGGTGAGACCGGCCGCGGGAACCGTGACCGTGACGAGGTCTTCGGCGAGGAGCGTGTGGGCGATGCCCGCGAGCAGGTAGGCGTCGGTGCCCGGGCGGATGAAGACGTGCTCGTCGGCCAGGGAGGCCGTCCGGGTCCGCCGGGGATCGACCACGACGAACCTGCCGCCGCGCCCGCGCAGCGCCTTCAACCGGCCGGGGAAGTCGGGTGCCGTGCACAGCGAGCCGTTCGACTCCAGCGGGTTGGCGCCCAGCATGAGCAGGTAGTCGGTGCGGTCGAGGTCGGGGACGGGGATCGACAGCGGGTGGCCGAACATCAGGCCGCACGACACGTGCTTGGGCATCTGGTCGGCTGTGCTCGCCGAGAAGACGTTCCTGGTTCCGAGCGCCCGGACGAGAGGTGCGCCGTACAGGGCGCCCGCCATCGTGTGGGCGTTCGGGTTGCCGAGGTAGATCGCCCTGCTGGGGCCGGGAATGCGGGACAGTCCACGCTCGACGGCCGCGAACGCCTCCTCCCAGGAGACCTCCCGCCATCCGCCGTCGGCCCGGACGAGGGGCGCGCTCAGGCGGTCGGGATCCTCGTCGAGACGGCCGAGCGAGGCGCCCTTGGGGCAGATGAATCCCTTGCTGAAGGGATCCTTCCTGTCGCCGCGGACATCGGTCACCCGGCCCGAGTCGTCGAGGGTGATCGTCAGTCCGCAGACGGCCTCGCACAACGGGCAGGTCCGGTGGACGGTCGACATGCGCGGCCTCCTGGGTCCGGGAGTCGAACCCATCCTTCACCGGCGCCGCCACTGAGGGAAGCCCCAGAACCGAATTAAGTTCTAGGGCTTCCCGGCGCCCTGACGCCCCCGCGGTGCGCCTGGGCGCGCCCGTGGGACACGCGGACGGCGGGCGGGCGTCGTCACGCGGTGAAGGCGCGGCCGACCTCCTCGAGTTCGCGCACGAGGTCGAACCGCGGGTCGCGATACTGGCGGGCGCCGAAACCGGTCCGGTTGACCGTCCAGCGGAGTTCGTGCGCCCAGCCGTCCTGGTCGGCGCAGAGAGCTTGATCCGCCATGTTCATGTGGGTCTTGATTAGTAATAACCAATTGGTACCGTGGGGATGCATGGAGACTCCTTTTCGGGTGGCTTCGAGGTGGAGTTCTCGTTTGTGCTCGCCGGGTCGGCAGGTGGCAGCCTTTCGGCCCGGCTTTAACATGGCCCGCGAACGGGCACGTCGTGATGCGAGCGACCTGGTCGCCGTCGCTAGGCACGTGATGATTCCCGGTGGCCGGACGCCTCCCCGTCGTCTCGATATCCGAGAGAGGCCATGCCGTCGTCGGATACGGATGTCGCCCATGTGAAAGAAGCGGTCCACCGAGCCGTCCGCCGCTTTTTCATCGGCGCCTCCCCGAAATTCCGGGAACCCCTCCCGCCTCGATCGTGACCCAGGAGAGATATCGCTGCAATACTTGGCGAAAGGAAACTTGCAAGGATCTTTTAGGCGTACGGTGCATGTGTCGGTGCAATTTGCACCGCACCGCGAAGCGGCCCGACGAAGGCGCGCGCCCGCTCGGCGTGACCAAGGAGGACGGCCGGGGTGCCGGATCATGGCAGTCCCACTGTTCGCCGGCGAAGGCTCGGTCAGGAGCTTCGCCGGCTGAGAGAGCGCGCCGAGCTCACCGGCGACCAGGTCGCCGCGCAGCTGGGGTGGTCGGCGGCGAAGGTGAGCCGGATCGAGACGGCGAGAACCTCGCCGCGCGAGGCCGACATCGAGGCCCTGCTGGTGATCTACGTGGTAGATTCGCGCCAGCGCCATGAGCTGCTCGCCCTGCATCGGGATGCCACCCGAAAGGGCTGGTGGGAGGAGTATCGGGACTCTCTGCCGAAGGAATACACCACATTCCTTGGGCTGGAGGCCGAAGCCACGGCGGCACGAGACTGGGAACCCCAGGTGGTGCCGGGTCTGTTCCAGACGGAGACATACGTCCGAGCCATGATGGAAAGCGGCCAGCGGAGCACGCTCGAGGCACCAGGTGGGGTCCGGAGCCGGATCGAGGTCCGGATGGCCCGCCAGGAGTCCGTCCTCGGTACACGGAGCCCGCTGAACCTCTCTGTCGTGCTCGAGGAGTCGGTGCTGCTTCGCCGTTTCGGGGACGACGAAGTGATGAGAGAGCAACTCGGACGGCTGATCGAAGTCTCGGAACTCCCCAACGTCCAGTTGAGGATCCTCCCCCTGGATGCCGAGCACCCGATCAACACGGGAGCCTTCAGCCATCTCAAGCTGCCCGAATTCCATGACGTGGTGTATCTGGAGGCGCTCCTCGGCGGCCGCCTGGTCGAGGACGAGACCATCGTGTACCGCTATGAGGTCGCCTTCGATTACCTGGAAAGCAAGGCGCTCGGCGTCGAGGCTTCTCGGAAATGCGTGGAAAAAAGTCTTAGTCGCTGGCGATGAGCCATCCTGAGCCGCCTCGGAAGCCCCGACGAGGGATCACCCCGGGGGGAGAGACCAATAAATGAACTCTACGGATCTGCCCGGCGCCGTCTGGTGGAAGAGCACTCGCAGTGCCAACAACTGCGCCTGCGTCGAAATAGCCGTTTTGTCGGACGGCCAGGTCGGCGTTCGTGACAGTAAGAACCAGGAGGGCCCCGTCCTCGTATTCACGCCGGTCGAATGGGACGCATTCATCGGTGGAGTCAAGGACGGCGAGTTCGACATATAAGCGGGCCGCCGCATGCCGTCCGGGCGAATGCGGCGACACGCCGCGTGTGCGAGTGCGGCGACATGCCGCGTGTGCGAGTGCGGCGACATGCCGTGTGTGCGACAGGCAGCCGCACGCGTGCGACACGCGCGTGCGGCTTGCGCCCAAGAGGAAGGGAGCAAGCCGCACGCTGAGGGGACGGGGGTCAGGCGAGACCCAGGCCCTGGGCGACGCCCTGGCCGAGGTCCTTGTGCACGTTGGTCCAGTAGTCGACCACGCGCTTCTTCATGTCGCCCGTGACCTCGGGAGCCGAGGCGTGGCCGACGATGTTGCCCACCAGGTGCGCCCGGTCGGTGTCCGACAGGACGTTCTCCCACAGGGCCCGCGGCTGGACGAAGTCGTCGTCCTCCGCGTGCTTCACGTACGCGCTGCGGATGATCTCGCCCGAGACGTGGTAGCCCTCGCCCTCGAAGATCGACGGGTCCGCGGCCGGGCCGCCGACGCTGTTCGGCGCGTAGACCGGGTCGCTGGAGTTGCTGAACCGCATCGCGCCGTCCTTGTTGTAGCTGTGGACGGGCGACTTCGGCTGGTTGACCGGAAGCTGCAGGTAGTTGGGCCCGATGCGGTAGCGGTGCGTGTCGGGGTAGGAGAACAGCCGGCCCTGGAGCATCTTGTCCGGTGACGGTCCGATGCCGGGGACGAGGTTGGCCGGCTCGAAGGCGGCCTGTTCGACCTCCGCGAAGTAGTTCTCCGGGTTGCGGTTGAGGGTGAACCTGCCGATCGTGATCTCGGGGTAGTCGCCGTGCGGCCACACCTTGGTCAGGTCGAACGGGTTGAAGCGGTAGTCCGCCGCGGCCTCGAACGGCATGATCTGGACGTTCACCGTCCAGGACGGGTGGTCGCCGTTCTTGATCGCGGTGTACAGGTCGCGGATGTGGTGGTCGGCGTCCTTCGCGACGAGCGCCGCGGCCTCGTCGGCGGTGTAGTTCTCGATGCCCTGGTCGGTCTTGAAGTGGTACTTGACCCAGAACTTGTCGCCGTTCGCGTTGTACCAGAGGAACGTGTGGGAGCCGAAGCCGTGCATGTGCCGCCAGCTCTTCGGCGTGCCGCGGTCGGTCATCAGGAACGTCACCTGGTGCGCGGACTCCGGTGACAACGTCCAGAAGTCCCACTGCATGTTGTTGTCACGCAGGTGGTTGTCCGCGCGGCGCTTCTGGCTGTGGATGAAGTCGGAGAACTTCGAGGGGTCGCGGATGAAGAAGACCGGCGTGTTGTTGCCGACGAGGTCGTAGTTGCCCTCTTCGGTGTAGAACTTGATCGCGAAACCACGGGGGTCGCGTGCGGTGTCCGCGCTGCCCAGCTCGCCGGCCACCGTGGAGAAGCGCAGGAACATGTCGGTCTCCCTGCCCTTCTGGAACAGGTCGGCCTTGGTGAACTGGCTGACGTCCTCGGTGATCTGCAGGAGGCCGTAGGCGCCGCCGCCCTTGGCGTGCACGACGCGCTCGGGCACGCGCTCCCGGTTGAACTGGGCCATCTTCTGTATGACGTAGTGGTCCTGCATCAGCAGGGGCCCGTTGGGGCCGACGGACAGCGAGAACTCGTCGCTGGGAGCGGGAATCCCTGCGTCGGTGGTGGTTATCGGCCTGTCGGTCATCGGTTCCTCCGGGATTGCTCTTCGGAAGACGCGGAGCCAGACGTGAGCGCGTGGATCAGTCGAGGCCCGCGACTTCGGCGGTGACGGGGTGACAGTCGGGACAGATCCCCCAATAGATGACGTCGGCCTCGTCGACCACGAATCCGGCGTTGGACACGGGTTCCAGGCAGGGGGCGTGCCCGATGGCACAGTCGACGTCTGTGACCCTTCCGCAACCGCGGCAGACGAGGTGGTGGTGGTTGTCGCCCACCCTGGCCTCGTAGCGAGTGGGGCTTCCCGCGGGCTCGATGCGACGGAGGAGCCCGCCGCGATGGAGCGCGTTCAGCGAGTCGTAGACGGCTTGCAGGGAGACCTGACCGACCCGCTCGCAGACACCACGGTGAATGGCCTCCACGTCGAGATGGTCGCCGCTCCGCACGGTCTGCATGATGGCCAGCCGGGCGGCGGTTACCCGCAGCCCTGCCTGGCGAAGTCGGATGGCGTCTCCCACACCCACCACGCTAGCTCACTAAAGCTGAATGACTCAAGTAAAGGAACTCTCCCAGTCTTTTCTGACGAAACCTTTGCCCCCTGCCGGTGTCGCTCTACCTCTGTCGGCAGGAGATGGCATGCTCTGGAGGCGTGAGACGTCTCCTCCCCGCCCTCCTCCTTCTCGCCGCCACCGCCGCCACTGCCGCCTGCTCGGCCGCGCAGGGCGATCCGGCACCCAGCCCGGTGGAGCAGGAGGCGACCGCCCGCCCCGCCACGTCGCCCCCGGCCAAGCCGGCGCGACGCCCGTACACGATCTCCTTCGCCGGCGACGTGCACTTCGAGGGGGTCCTGCGCGGCCGCCTCGACGCCGATCCGCGTACGGCCTTAGGCCCGATCGCGAGCGTGCTGCGCAAGTCCGACCTCACGGCTCTCAACCTCGAGACGGCCATCACCACCGGCGGTTCGCCCGCGCCGGGCAAGCAGTTCACCTTCCGGGCTCCGGCCACGGCGTTCACGGCGCTGAAGGCGGCCGGGGTCGACGTGGTCACGATGGCCAACAACCACGGCATGGACTACATGGAGGGCGGTCTGCAGGACACCCTCGGCGCGATCAAGCGGAGCAAGTTCCCCGTGGTCGGCATCGGCAAGGACGAGGCGGCGGCCTACCGTCCGTACCGCGTCACCGTCAAGGGCAACCGGGTGTCGGTGATCGGTGCGACGCAGGTCCTCGACGACGAGTTCGTCCAGGCGTGGACGGCCACCGCGGACAAGGGCGGCCTCGCCTCGGCGAAGAACGAGCCGCGCCTGATCAAGGCCGTACGGGACGCCAGGAAGAACTCCGACACCGTGATCGTCTTCCTGCACTGGGGCACCGAACTCGCCGCCTGCCCCACGTCCGTCCAGCGATCCCTGGCGGATGAGCTCGAGAAGGCGGGCGCCGACGTCATCGTGGGCAGCCACGCCCACGTGCTGCTCGGCGGCGGATATCACGACGGCGCCTACATCCATTACGGTCTGGGCAATTTCGCGTTCTACAACTCCGGTCCCGAGACCGGCAGGACGGGTGTGCTGACGTTGACGATCAACGGCAGGAAGGTCCTCAAGGATCAGTGGACCCCCGCGCGGATCAGCGGCGGAATCCCCATCCCGGATACCGGGGCGGCCAAGCAGCAGAGCATCGCCGACTACCGGAAGCTGCGCGGTTGCGCCGGCCTCGACGCCACTCCGTGAGGCGACGCCCCGGCTTTTCCATGCGACTCATGAGTAAGACCTGACCTCGGCGGCATCCGCGTGCAAGATGGGTATGTGTCCAGCCAGCGCGTACAGGATGTGGAACGTTCTTCTGGCGGTGGCGGGGAGCAGGCGCTCGGCGCCACACCCCTGCGCAGGCGTCCGTCGCAACGCCGGAGTGCCCGCAGGGTCGAGCGGATGCTCGACGCCTGCGCGGAGTTGCTGGACGAGGGCGGCTACGACGCGCTCTCGACCACCCGTGTCGCCGAGCGGGCCGGTGTCGCGATCGGGTCGGTCTACCAGTTCTTCCCCGACAAGCGGGCCCTGAGCCAGGCGCTCACCCGGAGGAATCTCGAACTGTTCGTGACCAGGATCGGCCGCCGCTTCATCACCGACGACTACAGCGGGTGGTGGGAGGCGGTGGACGCGATCATCGACGAGTACGTCGACCTGCACAGAACGGTCCCCGGCTTCCGCTCGCTCCACTTCGGCGACGTCGTGGGGCTCGACGTTCCCGAGTCGGTAGCGGACAACAACACCGTGATCTCCGGGCGGCTGCGCGCGCTGCTGCTGGAGGAGTTCGGGCTGCTCGACAGCGAGGACGTGGACCGTGCCATCCTCGTGGCCGCCGAGGCGGGGGACGCCGTGCTCAAGCTCGCCTTCCGGCATGACCCCTCGGGCGCGCCGGAGATCGTCGCCGAGGCGAGACAACTGGTCCGCGGTTACCTCTCGCGCCAGTTGCGCTCGGCCCAGCCGGAATGATCATGGGGCCAGTCGCGGGGCGCCCGGGCGCTGCGCTCGAAGCGCAGCGGTTGGTGGGCGATCTCGCGAGGCCAGGGGGTCACCGCCGGCCGTGAGATGTCCGGCACCACGAGGGAGCTCCATATCGAGGGCGGCATCGCCTCCATGTAGGCGGAGTTGTGCCACGGCCGTACGTGCGTGTGCCGGGGAGCCTGCAGTTCCCGCATGTTGTCGTTGGAGGATGTCCCAGGACCGCAGGGGACGGCCGCGGCGGGCTCGACGTTCAGTTCGACCATGCGCAGCTGGGTCTGCAGTCGTGCGAGTTCCTTGCGTGCCTGGTTGAGAGCCTCGAACTGAGCCGTCACATACCCGGCGATACCGGGGACGACTGCGGACAGGACAGCGGCGGACGCAAGAGTGACCATCACCCGCTTGGACATGACCTGCCGCCCCCCGCCAGCTCCGATTACGACAGCGCGGGCAATATGCCCGGTCAGCTGTACTGAGACACGATTCGTAGGCGAACGTGTACTAATCGTTGCTTCGTGAATGCCTGCCGTTGTCCCTGCAAAGGCAGTCCGAGGTCGGTAGCCTCGGGTCTGTGGCACATGTGACACATGAGCAGCTGGATCGACTGCTCGAACAGGCGCTCCTGCTCGATGACCACGGTGCTCTCGCATCCCAACTCGACGCGCTGGCCCAGGGCTACGAGTCCGGCGAGGTGTCGAGGGCGGCGATTCTCGTGCTGGCCGCGGAGGAGTGGCGTCAGGCGGGCCACCCCGTGACCGCTCTCGAGCGGTTCAGGAGCGCGGTCGACGACGGCGGCGAGGTGCTGATCGATCCCCGTTCGGGCATCGCCGACACGCTCTTCGAGCTAGACCGTTCCGACGAGGCCCGGGACGTCATCGCGGACATCAAGGCGGGCCCCTGGAATCCGGCCACGGCGCTCACCGTGGCCGAGACGCTGGTGGCGTACGGGGATCTGCAGGAGGCGCATGAGTGGGCCACCGAGGGGGTCCGCGCCTGCGCGTCGGGCACCACGATGCGGGAGGTGCTGCTGCGCACCCGTTACCGCATCCGGGTCGACCTCGGACTGCCTGAGGACGATCTCGACGCCCTGCTCGACGTCACCCGCTGAATCCGCGCCCGGACCTCCGCGTCTGGGGCTGCCGGGAACGTCGTGACGCCCGCTGAGGCGCCGGCATGAAAAAGGGGCCGTGCGGCATACGGCCCCTTCTGTCCCGGCCGCTACGAAGGCGTACGGCCGGGATGTCCTCTGTGCTCTGGGTCAGGGCAGGATCGTGCTGTCGGTCGCGTTGTTCGCGAGCCTGGTCACCGAGCGCGCGTCCGCGGCCTTGGCCAGTGCGGGGGCGGTGAGGTCGTTCGGGACGGCGCCGTTCGGGTGCGCCGGCGCCTTCGGGTGCACCACACCGGTCCGGGTGTCGGCGCCTTCGGTGGAACGGGTCTTGGCGTCCGCGTCGTGGTGGCGTCCCTGATCCGCGTGCTTGGCCTTGGCGCCGGCGTTCTCCTGGGTGTCGGAGTCACGCCCGGCCTTGCCGGGACCGGCCGGCTTCGTCTCGCTCTGCCCGCCCTGCTGCCTGTCGCCCGGCTGGGTGACGGTCGGGGGCACCTTGTGGTGGGGACGGCCGTTCGGATGAGCCGGAAGGAATTCCGCGCCCGTACGGGAGGACGACTTGGCGTCCTTGCTGTGCCCCTCCGCGTGCCGGCCCTTGGGGTTGTGCTGGTTGCCGGCGACCGCGGCCTCCGGCGTGCACGCCTGGTGCATCACGCTCGGCTTCGCCGGAGCGATGGCCATGAGCGGGACGGCGGGCGTCTTCGCCGCCGGCTGGGCGGCCGCGGTCGCGGCGGAGGCCCCCATCGCGGCCTGCTTGGCCACGGACTGTGCCGCGTCCACCGCCGGAGCGGGGTTCGGCATCTCGGCCGGCACACCCTTGGCCATGGACTGCGCGGTCTCCGCCGCCGACTGGGCGCCCGCGGGAGCCTTCTTGCCGTCCGGGAGGGCGGGCAGCACCGTCGACGCGTCGGGCGCGGCCGGAAGCGTCCTCGGGCGGCCCGGGGCGGACTTGCCCGACGCGCCCTGAACACCCTGCGCAGTGCCGCCCTTGACCGGGGTGGAAGGCCGTCCGGGCATGGACGTGAGGCCCTGCCCGGCGGCGGCTCCGGCGGTGTCGGCGATGCTGAGCACCCCGTTCGGCGGCGTGAGCGTGCTCAGGTTCGCCGGCGAGCTCTGCTTCTGCGGCTTGCACGGGCCGGCCACGGTCGCGCCGTCGGCCATCGCGTGACCGGTCGCGAGCCAGCTCACCCCTGCGGTGACCGCCGCCAGAACGACGCACCGCCCCCGCATACTTCGTGATGTCCTGGACATCCACGTCCCCCTGGTTGCTTACGGTATTCCGACGAACGCCGAACGTAGCAGCGAGGGAAAACACGGGGGTCGGCTTGCCTCAATGGTGGGGAAGACCTTACCGAGAGGGCCGGATGCTTAGCGTGTCACCGGCTTCGTCAAGGTCGACGATTACCTCGTCCCCGTCGCGGACCTCGCCGGACAGCAGCTCCTTGGCGAGCTTGTCACCGATCGCCGACTGCACCAGCCGCCGCAGCGGGCGGGCGCCGTACAGCGGGTCGTAGCCGGTGAGCGCGAGCCAGTCGCGTGCCGCCGGGGTCACCGTGAGCGTCAGGCGGCGGTCGGCCAGCCTTCGGGCGAGCCGCGCCACCTGGAGGTCGACGATCTGCGAGAGCTCCTCGGTGCCGAGGGCGTCGAAGACGATGACGTCGTCGAGCCGGTTGAGGAACTCCGGCTTGAACGCACCCCGCACCGCGTTCAGCACGGCCTCCCGCTTCGCCCCGTTCTCCAGGTTGGGATCGACCAGGAAGTGCGAGCCGATGTTGGAGGTGAGGATCAGGATCGTGTTGCGGAAGTCGACCGTCCGTCCCTGCCCGTCGGTGAGCCTGCCGTCGTCGAGCACCTGGAGCAGGATGTCGAAGACCTCCGGGTGCGCCTTCTCCACCTCGTCGAGCAGCACGACGGTGTACGGCCGGCGGCGCACGGCCTCGGTCAGCTGGCCGCCCTCCTCGTAGCCGACGTAACCGGGAGGCGCTCCCACCAGCCGGGCCACGCTGTGCTTCTCGCCGTACTCGCTCATGTCGATGCGGGTCATGGCGCGCTCGTCGTCGAAGAGGAACTCCGCGAGCGCCTTGGCCAGCTCGGTCTTGCCGACACCCGTCGGGCCGAGGAACAGGAACGAACCGGTGGGCCGGTCGGGGTCGGAGATGCCGGCGCGGGCCCGCCGTACCGCGTCGGAGACGGCCTGTACCGCCTGGCGCTGGCCGATGAGGCGCCGGCCCAGCTCGTCCTCCATCCGGAGGAGCTTGGCGGTCTCACCTTCCAGCAGCCGCCCGGCGGGGATGCCGGTCCAGGACGAGATGACCTCGGCGATGTCGTCGGGGCCGACCTCTTCCTTGACCATCGGCTCGGCCTCGGCCTCCTCCGCCACCCGGGTGGCCTCGGCGAGATCCTTCTCCAGCCGGGGCACGTCGCCGTACATCAGCCGGGAGGCGGCCTCGAAGTCGCCGTCACGCTGGGCCCGCTCGGCTGCGCCGCGCGCCTCGTCGAGCTGCTTCTTCAGCTCGCCGACCCGGTTGAGCCCGGCCTTCTCACGTTCCCAACGCCCGACCAGGCCGCTGAGCTCCTCCTGGCGGTTGGCCAGCTCCTCGCGGAGCTTGTCCAGGCGTTGCCGGCTCGCGTCGTCGGTCTCCTTGGCGAGCGCGAGCTCCTCCATCTTCAGGCGGTCGACGATGCGCTGAAGCTCGTCGATCTCCACGGGCCTGGAGTCGATCTCCATGCGGAGGCGGGACATCGACTCGTCGACCAGGTCGATGGCCTTGTCGGGGAGGTAGCGGGCGGTGATGTAGCGATCGGACAACGTGGCTGCGGCGACGAGCGCGCTGTCGGAGATCTGCACCTTGTGGTGTGCCTCGTAGCGGCCCTTGAGCCCGCGCAGGATCGCGATCGTGTCCTCGACCGTCGGCTCGCCGACGTAGACCTGCTGGAAGCGGCGCTCCAGCGCGGGGTCCTTCTCGATGCGCTCGCGATACTCGTCGAGGGTGGTGGCGCCGATCATCCGCAGCTCGCCGCGGGCCAGCATGGGCTTGAGCATGTTGCCCGCGTCCATCGCGCCCTCGGCCGCGCCCGCGCCGACCATGGTGTGCAGTTCGTCGATGAACGTGACGATCTGGCCGTCGCTCTCCTTGATCTCGTTGAGCACGGCCTTGAGGCGCTCCTCGAACTCGCCGCGGTACTTCGCGCCCGCGACCATCGCGCCGAGGTCGAGGGCGACCAGGCGCTTGTTCTTCAGGCTTTCGGGCACGTCGCCCGCGATGATCCGCTGGGCGAGGCCCTCGACGACGGCGGTCTTGCCGACGCCGGGCTCGCCGATCAGCACGGGGTTGTTCTTGGTGCGGCGGGACAACACCTGGACCACACGCCGGATCTCGGTGTCCCGGCCGATGACGGGGTCGAGCTTGCCGGCCCGCGCCTGCTCGGTGAGGTCGACGCCGTACTTCTCGAGCGCCTGGTAGGTGTCCTCGGGCGTCTCGCTCGTCACCCTGGCGTGCCCGCGGACCTTCTCGAAGACGTCGAGCAGGGCGTTGGGGGTGGCCCCCTCGGCCTTGAGCAGGTCGGCCACCTGGCCGCCGTCCGCCGCGAGTCCGACGAGCAGGTGCTCGGTCGAGACGTAGTCGTCCTCGAGCCGCTTGGCCCGCTGCGCGGCGGTGTTCAGCACGGTGAGCAGCTGCCGGGAGGTCGACGGCGCGCTCACCGTGGAGCCCTGTGCCTTGGGGAGCCGGGCGAGCAGCTCCTCGGCCTGCGTCCGCAGCCGCTTCCAGTCCGCGCCGACCGCCTCCAGGAGCGGTACGGCGGTGCCGCCCGTCTGGGCCAGCAACGTGGTGAGCAGGTGGGCGGGCGAGACCTCGGGGTTCCCCTCGGTGGCCGCCCGCCGGACCGCTGCGGACAGGGCTTCCTGGCTCTTCTGAGTCAGCTTGTAGTCCATATGTGTTCGATGCCCTCGCTTCGGAAGATCAGGCAGGAGGCAGTTCGTAGCGGATCAGCGCCCGCATCATGGCCAGCTCTCCCCTGAGCCGGGCCACCTCGTCGCGCAGGCGCATGGACTCGGTTTCGAGCTCGAGGATGCGCTTGATGCCGGCCAGGTTGATGCCGTCTTCCTGGGAGAGCCTCTGGACCTCGCGCAGCAGCACGATGTCCCTGGTGGAGTAGAGACGCCCGCGCCCCGCCGAGCGGCCCGGGCTCACGAGCCCGAGCCGGTCGTACTGGCGCAGGGTCTGCGGATGCAGCCCCGACAGCTGGGCGGCCACCGAGATCACGTAGACCGGGGTGTCGTCGGACAAGTTGAAGAAGTTGGCATCCATCGGCTCACTCGCTTCTGGCCTGCTTGATCAGCTCGTCACGGAGGTCGGCGCCCTCCGTCGCGTTCCGGAACTCCTCGAGCGCCGCACGGGCCTTGTCGTCGAGGTCCTGCGGCACCGCCACCTGGACGGTGACCAGCAGGTCGCCCTTGGTGCCGTCCTTGCGGGCGGCTCCGCGGCCGCGGACGCGGAACGTGCGCCCGTTGGGCGTGCCCTCCGGAATGCGAAGCGTCACCGGCATCCCGCGAAGGGTCGGAACCTTGATCTCGGCTCCGAGCGCGGCCTCGGGGAAGGTGACGGGAACGTTGATCGTGAGGTTCTCCCCGCTCCGCCCGAAGACCGCGTGCGGCTTCACGTGGACCTGCACGTAGAGGTCGCCCGCGGGGCCGCCGTTCTCGCCCGGCGCGCCCTTTCCCTTGAGCCGGATCCGCTGGGCGTCTCCGACGCCCGCGGGGATCCGGGCCTGGATGGTGCGAGTGCTCTTGCCGCGCCCGCTTCCCTCGCAGACCGGGCAGGGGTCGTCGACCAGGAGCCCGCGGCCGCGGCAGTCGCGGCAGGGCTCGGAGAAGGCGAAGTTGCCGAGGTTGCGGCTGGCCGCCCCGGTGCCCTCACACGTGGGGCACACCCGGGGGGTCGTGCCCGCCTTGGCGCCGGTTCCGCCGCACGCCGTGCAGGCGGACGAACTGGTCAGCCGGAGGGACACCGTCGTGCCGTCGACCGCCTCGCTGAAGGAGAGGGTGACCTCCGACTCGATGTCCTGGCCTCGGCGGGGCCGCTGCGTGGTCGTGCGCGTCGTGCCGCCGCCGCGGTTGAACAGGCCGCCGAACAGGTCGCCCAGCCGGTCGCCCGCGCCGGCCTGCTGGCCGTGACCCGAGCCGCTGCCGGAGAACAGGTCGCCGAAGTCGAAGTTGAAGCCTCCCCGCTGGCCACCGGCGCCGGTGTAGCCGCCGACCCCCGAGCCGAACAGGGTGCGGGCCTCGTCGTACTCCTTGCGCCGCTTGGTGTCGGACAGGACGTCGTAGGCCTCGGAGACCTCCTTGAACTTCTCCTCGGTCTGGGTGTCGCCCTGGTTGGCGTCGGGGTGGTACTTGCGAGCGAGCTTCCGATAGGCCTTCTTGATGTCCTCGCCGGTCGCGCTCTTGGGCACACCAAGGACGGCGTAGTAGTCCTTCTCCAAGTAGTCCTTGGTGCTCATCTATCGCTTCCTTCGTACGAAAGGGGATGCTGGTCGCCTCTCCCGATCTTGCCTGATCGGGAGAGGCTTCCGGAGATTCAGTTCTCGCCGGATTCGTCGGATCCGCCGTCGGCGTCGATCCGGCCGTCTCCGCCGGTGAACTCCACCCGCTCCTCGCCCTCCTCGGGCTCGGCGACCGCCACCCGGGCGGGACGCAGGATGCGCTCGCCGATCCGGTAGCCGGGCTGGAGGATCTCGATACAGGTGGGCTCGGTGACGTCGGCCGAGTAGCTGTGCAGGAGCGCCTCGTGCACGGTCGGGTCGAACGGGTCGCCCTTCACGCCGTAGGTGCTCAGGCCCAGCTTGCCGACGGCCGCTTCGAGTGACTCGCTGACCTTGGCGAAACCACCGGTCAGCTCGCCGTGGTCCCGTGCCCGGCCGATGTCGTCGAGCACGGGCAGGAACTCTGACAGCACGCTCGCCACGGCGTGCTCCTTGACGGCGATCCGGTCGCGCTCGACCCGCTTGCGGTAGTTGCTGTACTCGGCCTGAAGGCGCTGCAGGTCGGCCGTGCGCTCCGCGAGAAGGTCAGCCGCGGAGCCCTCGGCCGGGGCCTGTGACGTCCCCCTGCCGGCGGGAGCGGCGCCGTCGGCCGGCTCGCCGGCGTTCTGACGGACCGTCCCGGTCTCTGGGTCGATCTTGCGATTGTCGCGGATCACCGGCTCCTCCTCGGAACCGTTCTCGCGCGGGGTCACTTGTTGCCGCCCTCCTGCTTCGGCTCGTCGTCGACGATCTCGGCCTCGACGACGTCGTCATCGGCCTTGGCCTGCTGCTCGGCACCCGGGGCCGCCGCGCCGGCGGCGTCGCCGCCCTGCGCCTGGGCGTAGATCGCCGAGCCCATCTTCTGGCTGACCGTCGCCAGCTTCTCCGCGGAGTCGCGGATCGTCGCCGTGTCGGTGCCCTCGAGGGCCTTCTTCAGGTCGGCGAGCGCGGTCTCCACCTCGGTCTTGACGTCGGCGGGGACCTTGTCCTCGTTGTCCCGGAGGAACTTCTCGGTCTGGTAGGCCAGCGAGTCGGCGTTGTTGCGGACCTCGGCATCCTCGCGCCGCTGCTTGTCCTCCTCGGCGTAGGACTCCGCCTCGCGCATCATGCGCTCGATGTCGTCCTTCTGGAGGGCGGAGCCGCCGGTGATGGTCATCGACTGCTCCTTGCCGGTGCCGAGGTCCTTGGCGCCGACGTTGACGATGCCGTTCGCGTCGATGTCGAAGGTGACCTCGATCTGCGGGACGCCGCGGGGCGCCGGGGCGATGCCGGTCAGCTCGAAGGTCGCCAGCTTCTTGTTGTAGGCCGCGATCTCGCGCTCACCCTGGTAGACCTGGATCTGCACCGACGGCTGGTTGTCCTCGGCCGTGGTGAAGACCTCCGACCGCTTGGTCGGGATCGTGGTGTTGCGCTCGATGATCTTGGTGAAGATGCCGCCCTTGGTCTCGATGCCGAGGCTCAGCGGGGTGACGTCGAGCAGAAGGACGTCCTTGACCTCGCCCTTGAGCACACCGGCCTGGAGCGCGGCGCCGATCGCGACGACCTCGTCCGGGTTGACGCCCTTGTTGGGCTCCTTGCCCCCGGTCAGCTCCTTGACCAGCTCGGAGACCGCCGGCATGCGGGTCGAGCCGCCGACGAGCACCACGTGGGCGATGTCCGCGACCTTGATCCCGGCGTCCTTGATGACCTGGTGGAAGGGGCCCTTACACCGCTCGAGCAGGTCGGAGGTGATCCGCTGGAACTCGGACCGGGTCAGCTTCTCCTCGAGGTGGAGCGGGCCCTCGGCCGAGGCGGTGATGTAGGGGAGGTTGATCGAGGTCTCGGTCTGGCTGGACAGCTCGATCTTGGCCTTCTCCGCCGCCTCACGCAGGCGCTGCAGGGCCATCTTGTCCTTGGCGAGGTCGACGCCGTGCGCGTTCTTGAACCGGGTGGCCAGCTCGTCCACGATCCGCTGGTCCCAGTCGTCGCCGCCGAGGTGGTTGTCACCACTGGTGGCCTTGACCTCGACGAAGCCGTGGCCGTCCTCCTGGCCGACGTCGAGCAGGGACACGTCGAACGTGCCGCCGCCGAGGTCGAAGACCAGGATCGTCTGGTCCTTCTCCTTGTCGAGGCCGTAGGCCAGGGCCGCGGAGGTGGGCTCGTTGATGATGCGGAGCACGTTGAGGCCCGCGATCTGGCCGGCCTCCTTGGTCGCCTGCCGCTGGGCGTCGTTGAAGTACGCCGGGACGGTGATCACGGCGTCGGCGATCTTCTCGCCCAGGTACGCCTCCGCGTCCTGCTTGAGCTTCTGCAAGACGAACGCGCTGATCTGCTGCGGGGTGAACTTCTTGCCGTCGATCTCGACGGACCAGTTCGTGCCCATCTCGCGCTTGACCGAGCGGATGGTCCGGTCGACGTTGGTGACGGCCTGCCGCTTGGCGACCTCACCGACGAGAACCTCACCGTTCTTCGCGAAGGCGACCACGGACGGCGTGGTCCGCGAGCCCTGTGCATTGGCGATGACGGTGGGCTCACCGCCCTCGAGGATCGAGACGACGGAGTTGGTCGTCCCCAGGTCGATACCTACCGCACGTGCCATGAGTACGTCCTTGTAGTCAAAGTTGAGTTGGTCGGACTCAATAGTGAGTCAGCCGTGGAGGCTTTGTCAAACGTCTTGAGTCTAGGAGGCTCAACCCCGAAACGCGCCGAATTCTTCCCGATCTCGGCAAGGATTCACCGCCGCCGTCACAGTCTGCCCTGCCTGGCCGTACGAGCAGGTACGGGCAGGTCGGAGGGGGTAGCCGAGAGCGGCGTCAGCGGGCGCCGTCGACCACTTCGCGGCCCCCGAGCGGGCTGGGCAGCTGAACCCGCGTCTGCTTCTTGATCGCGATCTCGATGCAGACCGCGTCGGGCTGACGGCGGTCATGGCCCTCCCAGAGCGTGACCGTGACCGTCTTGGCGGTCTCGGTCACGTCGACCCGGTCGAGCATGTTGCACGGCTCGACCCCCGACCACCAGACGACGTCGAGCGCGGTGCCGTCGTCCGTGGGCGTCGCGCTGATCCAGGGGACCTTGCGGGGGTTGATCGTATGGCCGACCGGTGTGACGAAGGACGGAGACGGCGTCGCGCCGCCGCTGGAACTCACCGGAATGTCGGAGCTCGCGGGAACGCCGGTCGGCTGTTCCGGAGACGCCGACGACGACGGCGTCTCTCCGCAGGCCACCGCCATGAACAGGAGTGCTGCGAGCCAGAGCTTTCCCATACCTCGTCAACGTACGGGGGGCCGCCGGGGTTCATCCGGCTGTTGACGGGCGACGCGCCGGGGCCTAATTTCAACACATGATGAATTTACCGGAGCCCGCGATAGCCGTACGGGATCTGAGGGTCTCGCGCGGCGGCGTCGAGGTCCTGCACGGGCTCACCTTCGAGATGCCGCGCGGTCAGGTGACGGGGCTGCTCGGCCCCAGCGGTTGCGGCAAGACCACGTTGATGCGCGCGATCGTCGGCGTGCAGATCGTGACCGGGGGCGAGGTGACGGTGCTCGGCCGTCCCGCCGGCGACCCCTCGCTCAGACGCTCGGTCGGCTATTCGACGCAGAGCCCGGCGGTCTACCGGGACCTGTCCGTGGTGGAGAACCTCCGCTACTTCGCGGCCGTGCTGAAGGCCCCGAGGTCGGACGTGGACCGGGTGATCGAGGAGGTCGGCCTCTCCAGCGTGGCCGGTCAGCTCGGCGGAACGCTCTCGGGCGGTCAGCTCAACCGAGCCAGCCTCGCGGTCGCGCTGCTCGGCAGCCCCGAGCTCGTCGTGCTCGACGAGCCCACGGTCGGGCTCGACCCGGTCCTGCGCCAGGAGCTGTGGCTCCTGTTCCAGAGCCTGGCCGACCGCGGGGTGACGCTCATCGTCTCCAGCCACGTGATGGACGAGGCCGCCCGCTGCCAGCGGCTCATCGTGATGCGCGAGGGGGAGATCCTCGCCGACGACACTCCGCACGACCTGCGCGAGCACACCCGCACGACGGATCTGGAAGAGGCGTTCCTGCGCCTCATCGAGGAGAGGACGGCGGCATGAACCCGGCGATCACGCTCGCGACGGCGCGGCGGATCCTCACCCAGCTTCGCCATGATCACCGCACGGTGGCGCTGATGGCGCTGGTGCCCACCCTCGTGATCATCCTGCTCTACTACGTGATCGACGATCAGCGCTCGTTCGACGCGTGGGCGCCGATCCTGCTGTGCGTCTTCCCCTTCCTCGTGATGTTCCTCGTCACCTCCATCGCCACCCTGCGGGAACGGACGTCGGGCACGCTGGAGCGGCTCATGGCCACGCCGCTGGGCAAACTCGACCTCCTCCTCGGGTACGGCATCGCGTTCGGGCTGATGGCCTGCGTCCAGGTGGCCATCGCGCTGGCCGTCTCGCTGACGTGGCTCGGGTTCGACCTGGCCGGGCCTCTGTGGTCGCTGGTCGTGATCGCGCTGCTCAACGCCCTGCTCGGCACGGCGCTCGGACTGCTGTGCAGCGCCTTCGCCCGAAGTGAGTTCCAGGCCGTGCAGTTCATGCCGGTCGTCATGATCCCCCAGCTCCTGCTCGGCGGGATCCTGGTCCCCCGCGACCAGATGGCCACCGTCCTGGAATGGATCTCCAATGTCCTGCCGATGTCGTACGCCATCGAGGGGATGAAGGTCGTCGTGATGAACGGCGAACTCGGCGGCGAGTTCTGGCGTGACGTGGCGGTCGTCGCGGGATCGGCCCTGCTCGCCCTCGTCCTCGGCGCGGCCACCCTCCGCCGCCGCACCCCCTGACGTTCGCGAGAGCCGTACGGAAGGTCAGCCCGAGGCGAGCTGGCGGCTGCGGTCGCGAGCCGCCTCGATGGCGTCGAGGAACGCGGCGCGGACCTTGTGGCGCTCGAGTTCGGCGATGGCGGCGATCGTCGTGCCGCCGGGAGAGGTCACGGCCTCGCGGAGGATCACCGGGTGCTCACCGGAGTCGCGGAGCATGATCGCGGCGCCGACGATCGACTGGGTGACCATGTCGAGGGCGGCCGCTCGGGGCATGCCCAGCAGGATGCCGGCGTCGACCATGGCCTCCACCAGGTAGAAGAAGTACGCCGGGCCGCTGCCGGACAGCGCGGTCGCGGCGTCCTGCTGCGACTCGGGGATCCGCAGGACCTTTCCGACGGGGGACAGGAGGTCCTCGGCTCGCCTGAGGTGGACCTCCGACGCGTGCTCGCCCGCGGAGATGACGCTCATGGCCTCGTCGACCAGCACCGGCGTGTTGGACATGACCCTGACTACGGGCACGTCGCCGCCGAGTCTCGCCTCGACGAAACCGGTCGTGATGCCCGCAGCCACCGAGATGACCAGGCTGTCCGCGGACACGTGGGGGGCGATCTCGGCGAGGAGGCTCGCCATGTCCTGTGGTTTGACGGCGAGGATGAGGGTCTGCGCGCTCTTGGCGGCCTCGGCGTTGTCGGTCACCCGCACGCCGTACCGCTCGCGCAGGGCGTCGGCACGCTCCGGGCGCCGGGCGGTCGCCGTGATCTCGTGCGGCCGGAGCCCGGCCCGCACCAGTCCGGACAGGAGGGCCTCGCCCATCTTGCCGGTTCCGAGAATCGCGATCATGGCATCGTCCTCACCGCTAGAACCCGGTTGGCAGCCTACCGACGGTCAGGCTCTGCGGAGGTTGCGGATCGCGGGCACGCTCAGCAGCACCGCGATGCCGGCGAGGCCCACGCCGAAGCCGAACAGGAGCACGTGATCGGCTCCGACCCGCTCGGAGACGGGACCGGAGAGCGCCTGGCCGATGGGCATGCTGAGGACCGAGCCCCCCACCTCGTAGGCCGTCACCCGGTTGAGGACGTCGGGGGCGACCTTGGTCTGGATGCTGGTGGCCCACATGACCGACCAGAAGGCCCACGCCGCACCGGCCAGGGCGAACCCGGCCGCCATCACGCCGGCGGGCATCCGGGTGGCGATGACCAGCGGCTCCATGAAGTACACGATCATCACGACCGCTCCGGTGGCGAGCGGCCGGGACGGTCTGACGTACATCGCGACCAGGCCGCCGAGGATGGTCCCCGCGCCGACGGCCGACATCATCCAGCCGTAGGCCGACCTGCCCAGATCTTCGGTGATCAGTGCGGATCCGAGGGGCACGAGCGGGCCGAAGATCACCACGCCGTACACGGCCCAGACGAGGATGACCCCCCACATCCAGGTCCGGGACCGGAACTCGTCCCAGCCCTCACGCAGGTTCCTGATCATCGACGAGCCCGCCGCGATCGACGCCGCCGGCCGGACGCGCAGCGACAGGATGCAGACGGCGCTCACCGCGAAGGTCCCGGCGTTTACGCCGTAGACGACGCCCGCGCCGCCGAAGACCACGAGCACGCCGGAGAGGGCGGGTCCGAAAAGCTGGGCGATGGCGTCGGCGACCCGGAGGGTGGCGTTCGCGCGCTGCACGTCGTCGGAGATCTGGGGCACCATGCTGCTCACGCCGGGCTGGAACATCGCGGCGGCCGCGCCGCTCAGCGCCGAAAGCACGATGAGCAGGAGGAGTGAGGGCGTTCCGGTCAGGAAGCTGATCGCGATGGCGGATTGGGTGACGACCCGCACCAGGTCGGCCCCGATCATCATGCGCCGGGCGGTGAACCGGTCGGCGAAGACTCCCCCGAACAGGATGAGGGTGGCGAGAGGCGCCATCCACGCGGCGAGGACGAATCCGACACCGGTGGGGCCGTATCCGGCGCCCAGCACGCCCAGGGAGACGGCGACGGGCAGCATCGCGTCCCCGAGGATGGAGACGGCCCGGCCCACGAAGTAGAGCGAGAAGTCCCGCGTCCACAGGGCCGGCCGCTGCCCTTTCGCTGCGGTCTGTACGGCCTGTGCCACTTCGCCCCCTGATGCCCGATCTGCCGCCGGACATCATGCCAGATTGGAAAGTTTCTTAATCAAAGGGCTTTCTCTGGACGGCGCTTCGCGGGACGGTCGCGCGTGCGGCTCTGTGTTGCATGATCACGATCGGCGTTTTCCCTGATGAGTGGGCCAGCCCGCGAATGTGTGCATGATCACGCGAGGAGAGTCGGGGTGGTGCGAATACCCGGAAAAGAAGGGTCGTTGACCATCTCTTTACGATTGATCGAGTGACGCCACGTCGCGGAATCCTTCCGCTTCTCGCCGTTCTCCTGGCCGCGGGGTGCACCACTCAGGAGGCCCCCGCCGTTCAGATCGGACAGGTCACCCGTGCGCCGGTCAGCGAGGTGATCGAGGCCCCCGCGACGGTCGGCGCGCGTGCCACGGCGGCGCTGACCACTCCCGCGTCCGGCACGATCTCCAAGCTCTACGTGGAGGACGGCGACACCGTCAAGAAGGGGCAGATCCTCGCGAGGATCAGCTCTCCCCAGGCAACGGACCAGCTCGAACAGGCACGAAAGGCCGACAAGCAGGCCTCCCGGCCGATCTCGACGCGAGGCGTCGCCACGTCGGTCCGGCTTCCGCCGCTGAAGGTGCCGGCGAGCCTCGACACCCGGGTCGCCCGCGACTTCGCCAGGGCCAGGAAGGCGGCGGCGAAGGTCGAGGACCGGGCGATCAGGGCGCAACTCCTGGCCGCGATCGACGCGGCGCAGGCACAGCACAAGGCCCAGCGGCGCGCGCTCAACCAGGTGGTCACCGGCCTCAACCGGTCGGTCGATCAGGTGGTCGCGCAGGTGAGCGGCCAGCTCGGCGCGGGGCTCAGCGGCCTGACGGCGTCCATGTCGTCGCTCCAGGCGGCTTCGCGGTCGCAGACCAGGGTGGCGGTGAAGGCGGCCGAGCGGACCGTCGACGGCCTGGTCATCAAGGCGCCGTTCGGCGGGGTGGTCACGCTGGGCGGCGCCTCCTCGGGAGGCGGCGCGGGAGATCTGAGCGGCCTGCTCGGGCAGCTTCCCGCCGGACTGGCCGGCCAGGCGGGCGCGGCCGCCACGGCCCCGAGCGGGCGCTCCGGCGGAGTCGTGGCGACCGGCGTCCCGGTGGCGGCGGGAGACACCATCGTGACGGTCACCGACGTGTCGGCACTCGTCCTGTCCGCCGACGTGGACGAGACCGACGTCCTGCTGGTCGAGAACGGGACGCCCGCGGAGGCCGAGTTCGACGCGGTGACCGGCGCCACCTACACCGCCACAGTGACGGGCGTCGGGGTCACTCCCAAGGAGGGGACGACCGGCGGAGTCAGCTATCCCGTGCGCCTGCGGCTCGGTGACGGCGTCTACGACGACCAGAGCCCCGCCCCGGCGCCGAAGCCCGGGATGAGCGCGGTCGTGCGGCTCACCGTACGGCAGGCTCCCGACGCGATAGCCGTACCGGCCTCGGCGATCGTGACGAGCGGCAGGGAGTCGATCGTCTGGGCGGTGCGCGACGGCAGGGCCGAGCGCCGCGTCGTCAAGCTGGGGGCACAGGGCGACGCCACCGTGCAGGTCGTCAGCGGGGTGTCGCCCGGCGAGCGGGTGGTCGTCAAGGGCGCGGACACCGTCCGCCAGGCGCAGACGCTGCCATGACGACACAATCTCCCGGCACGCCGCCGGCGGCGTTCGAGGCGATCGGGCTGACCAGGTCGTACGACCTGGAAGGCGTGTCCGTCGACGCCCTGCGCGGGGTGGACCTGCGCATCGAGCAGGGCGAGTTCGTCGCCATCCTCGGGCCGTCGGGCTCGGGCAAGTCCACGCTCATGCACCTGCTCGGCTGTCTCGACCGGCCGACGTCGGGTGTCCTGCGGGTGGGCGGGGTCGACGTCTCGACCCTCGACGACACCCGCCTGGCCGAGTTGCGCAACCAGACCATCGGCTTCGTCTTCCAGTCCTTCCACCTGCTCGCCCGGACTCCCGCGCTCGACAACGTGGCGCTGCCCCTCGTCTACCGGGGGGTCGGGAGATCGGAGCGGCGGGCACGGGCCGAAGCGGCGCTCAAGGCCGTCGGGCTCGGGCACCGGATGGGCCACCGGCCCTCCCAGATGTCCGGCGGCGAGCAGCAACGGGTCGCCATCGCCCGCGCGCTCGTGGGCGATCCCCAGGTCGTGCTGGCCGACGAGCCGACCGGCAATCTCGACACGCGCAACGGCGAAGAGGTGATGAACCTCCTCGAACGGCTCAACGCCGACAGCGGGGTGGCCGTCGTCCTGGTCACGCACGAACCGGACGTCGCGGCCCGCGCCCGCAGGCAGGTCCACGTCCGCGACGGCCTCATCGAGCTCGACTCGCGATCACGTACGGCACCGGCCGGCACGACCGAGGGGGAAGTGGGATGAGGACGGCGGAGGCGCTGCGGATGGCGCTGGAGGCCCTGCGGGTCAACCGGTTGCGCAGCACGCTGACCATGCTCGGCGTGATCATCGGCGTCCTGGCGGTCGTGATCCTCGTCGCCATCGGCACCGGCGCGAAGAACGCGGTGGAGAAGGAGATCGCCGGGCTCGGCAGCAACATCATCCTCGTCGTCCCCGGGCAGGTCGGCCTGGGAGCCGCCCCGACGCAGAGCCGTCTCGACCTGACCGACGTGGCCTTCGTCCGGCGCGTCGTCGGGGACCCGTCGAAGGTCACGGTCGCCGTCAACTCGGGCGAGCCGGTGCGGGTCGGCCGCAACGAGGTGTTCGCCACGCTCACCGGGACCGACGAGAACATGCCGAACATCTTCGACCGGCCGCTGCGCCGTGGCCGCTACATGAGCGCCACCGACGTCGACACCCGCCGCCGGGTGACCGTGCTGGGCTCGGAGGTCGCGGCGAAGCTCTTCGGCGACGTCGACCCCATCGGCCGGCAGGTGACGATCGCGGGCGTCAGGTTCCGGGTGATCGGGATCTACGAGACCGTCGGCTCGACGTTCGGCGTCGCCCGGGATCAGGAGGTGCACGTCCCGGTCACCACCGCGCAGCGGCTCATCGGGCTGCCGCGGATCAACGGCATCGCGGTCGGCGCGTCCGGCCCGGACGAGATCGAGTCGCTCCAGAGCAGGGTGGTCGCGGCCCTGGACGCCCGCTATCCGGACGAGAAGTTCTCCGCCGTGACCCAGACGCAGCTCCTGGGCACCATCGGCACCGTCCTCAGCATGCTGACGGGCGTCCTGGCCGCCATCGCCGGGATCTCGCTGCTGGTCGGAGGGGTGGGGGTGTCCAACATCATGCTCGTCAGCGTGCGGGAGCGGACCAAGGAGATCGGCCTGCGCAAGGCCCTCGGCGCCCGCCAGCGCGACGTCCTGTGGCAGTTCCTGATCGAGGCCGTGCTGCTCACGACGATCGGCGGACTGATCGGCATCCTGCTCGGCGTCGGCGGCGCGCTGCTGATCCAGGCGCTCTCACCGGTTCCCGCCGCGATCACATGGTGGTCGATCGCCCTGGCCTTCGGCGTCTCCGTCGGCGTCGGGGTGTTCTTCGGCGTCGCCCCCGCGAGGCGGGCGGGCCGGCTGGACCCCGTGGTCGCCCTCCGCTCCGAGTGATGCGTATGAGCCCCGGCGGGTGATCCGCATGAGCCCCGGCGGCCCGTCGTGCGGTAGCGTCGCGGGCATGAGTCAGGCGGTGCGGGTCGTCTGGGACGACGCTCTGATTTCCTATGACTTCGGTCCGGGTCACCCCCTCGCGCCCGTACGGGTCGAACTGACCATGGCACTCGCCCGCAGCCTCGGAGTGCTCGACGCCGTCGAGATCACCGGCTGTGCCCCCGCGACCGATGACGAGCTCGCGCTCGTTCACAACCGCGACTACATCGACGGAGTCAAGGGGGTCTCGGGCACCGGCCGCCCGGATCTCCGCTGGGGTCTCGGGACCCCGGACAACCCGGCGTTCGCGGGGGTTCACGAGGCCTCCGCCCTGGTCGCCGGAGCCACCCTGGAGGCGGCGAGAGCCGTCTGGACCGGCGAGGCCGAGCACGCGCTCAACATCACCGGAGGGCTCCACCACGCGATGCCCTTCAGCGCGAGCGGCTTCTGTGTCTACAACGACCCGGCGATCGCCATCGCGTGGCTGCTCTCCCAGGGGGCGACCAAGGTCGCCTACGTGGACGTGGACGTCCATCACGGCGACGGCGTCCAGGCGGCCTTCTACGACGATCCACGCGTGCTGACGATCAGCCTGCACGAGAGCCCCACCACGCTCTTCCCGGGAACGGGCTTCCCCCAGGAGACGGGCGCCGACGGCACCGCCGTCAACGTCGCCCTGCCCGCCGGGTGCGGCGACGGCGGCTGGCTGCGGGCCTTCCACGCCGTCGTCCCTCCGCTCCTGCGCGAGTTCGCCCCGGAGATCCTGGTGACCCAGCACGGCTGCGACAGTCACGCGCTCGACCCGCTCGCCCACCTCATGCTGAGCCTCGACGGGCAGCGTGCGGCCTACGCGGAGTTGCACCGGTTGGCGCACGAGATCGCCGGGGGGCGCTGGATCGCCACCGGTGGCGGCGGCTACGAACTGGTGCAGGTGGTGCCCCGGGCCTGGACGCACCTCATCGCCGAGGCGGCGGGCTCACCCCTCGACCCCGCGACCCACACGCCGCAGGGCTGGCGGGATCTTGTGAAGGAGCGGACCGGGGAGACGGCGCCGCTGACCATGACGGACGGCCGCCACCCCGCATACCAGGACATCGCACGGGGATACGATCCAGCTGACGCCATCGACAGGGCGATCCTCGCGTGCAGGAACGCGGTGTTCCCCCTCCACGGACTCGATCCGATTCCGTAGCCCCGCCGACTGGACCGTCACCGCCGGAATCATGACGACACCAGGAGAGCTGTAGCGATTGTGACCCGTCAGCCCGCCTCCCCTCTTCCTCCCACCCGCGCCGAGCTCACCGATCATCTGGTCCGGACGCGCATCGCGGGCGAGGTCGCGACCACCCGCGAGAACAACCTCGACCACTACCGCTCGCTGGCACTGCGCGACCCGCACTACATGTTCGGGCTGACGCCGGCCGCCGAATGGACGTTCGCCGACATCCTCGAGCTCATGGCCAAGAAGACGGGCGTGGTCGCCGATCCCCGCCATCGCGAGGGCCAGGACACCATCGACCCGGAACGGACGATCGACGCCCTGGAGGCGATGGGCGACCGCATCGCCGGGGTGCTCCGCCGCGGCGGAGCCCGCGTCATCGTCGCCACCGGGCACCCCACCGGTCTGCTGACCGTCCATCTGGCCCTGGCCCGGTTCGTCGTCGACCACGGGGCGACGCTGCTGACTCCCGCCGAGGGGTGGAGCTACACGTACGGCGGGCTCGGCCGGCGCAGGTGGATCCGTTATCTCGACGGCGTGGCCATGCTCGACGACCGGGGGAACCTGGTCCACACGCACGATCCGCATCCCATGCGCGAGATGCTGGCGCAGGAGCGCCCCGACTTCGTGATCGCCGATCACGGATGGGCGGGAGCGGCGGGCGAGGCCGGGGTCGAGACGGTCGGATTCGCTGATTGCAACGACCCCGCCCTCTTCGTGGGGGAGGCCGAGGACAAGATCGCGGTGGCGGTGCCGCTCGACGACAACGTGTTGCCACGCCATTACGGTCCGCTCACGTCCTACCTTCTGGAACGGGTCACTCAGGGGTTGTAACCCCAATCCGGACCATCCCATTCGGGCATTTCGCGCCCGCTTTTCCACCAGAGTGTCGACCGTTTGCCAACTTTTTTGTGATCCTGGGCGACTCTAATGTGAGGGAAGTTGGTCCGTTCCAAGTGTGAGGCGAAGGGCACGACCCGGCTGCTGCCAGCGATTTCCTCGGTTTTGACGGCATAAGGCTCTAGTCGCGGATGGAATGGGGGGTTTGCCGACGTGGAGTCCGGACTTACGCTGACAGCAGTACACGTGCGTGAGCGATGGCACCAGTGGGGATAACCCGGAAACACGTGCGGAAGAGGCGTCCGATGGGTGCAGGCGAAAGACCTCTCAGCGAGGTGAAGTTTCTGACGGTCGCAGAAGTTGCCACCGTCATGCGGGTGTCCAAGATGACGGTGTACCGGCTCGTGCACTCGGGCGAGTTGCCGGCCATCAGAGTCGGCCGATCTTTCCGAGTGCCTGAGCAGGCCGTCCACGACTACTTGAGGGACGCGTTCATCGAGGCTGGATGAGCCGGCCCCGCGGCCGAGACCATGGCTCCGTGGAGCCCATGGTGCGATGCAGGCCACGCGGGACCCCCTGAAGGGGCGATCTACCATGGATCGCCGGTAGGCTGTTGAGCCGGTGTGCGTTCGCGCGCCGGTTCTGACACCACCTTCACCTGGGGGTCCCGTGGGCTCTGTGATCAAGAAGCGCCGTAAGCGCATGGCCAAGAAGAAGCACCGCAAGCTGCTCAAGAAGACTCGCATTCAGCGACGTAACAAGAAGTAGTAGACGGAGCGCGCACCGGTCCCGAGGGACCGGGCCACCGTTGGAATGTCCCCCATCCTGCGAGGCGACGTTGACCCACACCGTGCTCGTCACCGGGGTCGCTCGCCATATCGGCGCCCGAGTGGCCGGAGCTCTCGCAGCGGATCCGGGGATCGGACGGGTAATCGGCGTGGACACGGTGCCGCCGCCCGCCCTCACGCGTGACGGCGGAGCGCTGCTCGGCCGTACCGAGTTCGTCCGGATCGACCTGCGGACCCCCGAAATCGCCCAGGTCGTCTCGGCCGAGGACGTCGACACCGTCGTGCACATGAGCCTGGTCAGCGAGCCCGCCAAGAGCCGCTCGGCCATGATGGAGCACAACGTCATCGGCACCATGCAGTTGCTGGCGGCATGCCAGCGATCGGCGACGGTGCGCAAGGTGGTGGTCCGTTCGACCACGGCGGTGTACGGCTCCTCGCCCCATGCCCCGGCCGTGTTCACCGAGGACACCGAGCCCGTCGACGTGCCGCACAGCGGTTACGCCAAGGACGCCATCGAGGTCGAGGGCTACGTCCGCGGCTTCGCCAGGCGGCGGCCGGACGTGGTGACCTCGACCCTGAGGTTCGCCAACCTCATGGGGCCGCGCGTCGACTCGCCCCTCACCCGGTACTTCGCGCAGCCGGTGTCGCCGACCGTCTTCGGCTTCGACCCCCGGCTGCAGTTCGTGCACGAGGACGACGCGGTCGAGGTGATGCGCCGGATGACGCTCGAGGACCGTCCCGGCGTCTTCAACGTGTCCGGCGACGGGGTCCTGCTGCTCTCCCAGTGCGTACGGAAGGCCGGCCGGACCGCTCTGCCCGTCCCGTCCCCCGCATTCGGGATGCTCGGGATGCTGGCGCGGACCGCCGGCCTGGTCGACTTCTCTCCCGAGCAACTCGCGCTGATGAGCCACGGCCGGGTCGTCGACACCACCCGGCTGGCCGCTGCGCTCGCCTGGAGGCCCAAGTTCAGCACGGCTGCCGCCTTCGATGACTTCTTGCAGTCGCGCGGCATGGGCGCGGACAGGCCGGCCGCCCTGGTCGACTGGCTGTCCGGCCTGGCGACGAGGCGGTGAACGAGATCCCTGCTTCCGAGACGCCCTCCGGGGAGGGCGCACGGATCATCCCGATTTCCTCGGTCCGGGGGACGCCCCCGCCCGGCCCTTCGAACTCGGTGGACGAACGGATCGCCGAGCTGCTCGCCCTCCTCAGGCGCAGGGTCGTCGGAGACTACGAGGTCGACGAGTTCGGCTTCGATCCCGAGCTGAACGACAAGGTCCTGCTCGAGCTGATCCGGCCGATCTACCGGCACTGGTTCCGGGTGGAGACGCTCGGCGTGGAGAACGTCCCCGCCGAGTCCGGCGCGCTGGTCGTGGCCAACCACTCGGGCACGCTTCCCGTGGACGCGCTGATGATGCAGGTGGCGCTGCATGACGAGGCGCACCGGGCGGTCCGCCTGCTCGGCGCCGATCTGGTCTACCAGCTGCCGGTCCTCGGTCACCTGTCGCGTAAGACGGGACACACCCTGGCCTCCCGCGAGGACGCCGACAGGCTGTTGCGCAAGGGAGAGCTCGTCGGGGTCTTCCCCGAGGGCTTCAAGGGCGTGGGCAAGCCCTTCTCGGAGCGCTACAAGCTCCAGCGGTTCGGCCGCGGGGGGTTCGTGACCTCGGCCGTCCGCGCCGGCACGCCGATCGTGCCGTGCGCCATCGTCGGCGCCGAGGAGATCTATCCCAAGATCGGTGACTTCTCCACCCTGGCCAGGTTGCTCGGCCTGCCGTACCTGCCGATCACGCCGTTCTTCCCCTGGCTGGGCCCGCTCGGGCTGATCCCGCTGCCGTCCAAGTGGCTGATCGAGTTCGGCGAGCCGATCCGCACCGACAAGTTCGACCCCGAGGACGCCGACGACCCCATGCTGGTGTTCAACCTGACCGACCAGGTTCGCGAGGCGATCCAGCAGCAGCTCGACGCGCTGCGGCTGCGACGTGGCCCCGCGTTCCCGCCGTTCTTCTGACGGGACCCGCCAGGGGCGCGGGCTAGCTCGAGCGGTAGTGCCGGCGGAGCGCGATGCCCGCGGCGACGCCGCCGGCGATGGCTCCCGCCGTCGCCGCGATCGGCAGGCCGATCATCGTGGCCTTCCGCCCGGTACGGAAGTCGCGGATCTGCCAGTTCTGGTCCCTGGCGTACTCCCGCAGCTCGCTGTCCGGGTTGATCGCGTAGGGGTGGCCGACCAGCGACAACATCGGCAGGTCGTTGGCCGAGTCGCTGTAGGCCGAGCAGCGTGACAGGTCGAGCCCCTCGCGCCGGGCCAGCGCCCGGACGGCCTCGGCCTTGGCCGGTCCGTGGAGCAGGTCTCCGACGAGCCTGCCGGTGTAGGCGCCCTCCGCGGTCTCCGCGACCGTTCCGAGCGCTCCGGTGAGCCCCAGCCGCTGCGCGATCACCCTGGCCAGCTCGACGGGCGTCGCGGTGACCAGCCACACCCGCTGGCCCGCGTCCAGATGGGCCTGCGCCAGGGCGCGGGTGCCCGCCCATACGCGGTCGGCCATGACCTCGTCGTAGATCTCCTCGCCGAGCCGTACGACGTCGTCGACCTTGAGGCCCGCGACGAAGGCCAGGGCCATCTCCTTGGCGCGCGCGATGTGCTCGGGGTTCTCGTTGCCTCTGACGCGGAACCAGGCCTGGCCGGCGGCGAACTTCATGAGGTCGCCCGTGGTGAACAGGCCGCGTGCGGCGAGCCCTCGTGCGAAGTGGTAGATGGAGGCGCCGCGCATCATCGTGTTGTCGACGTCGAAGAAGGCCGCCGCGGTGGGATCGGGGATCACCTCGGGAGCCGAGACCGCCGCGGCCGCCGCCACTTCACCCGCGAGCTCCGCCGCGTCCCGTCGTCGCAATAGCCGCCTCATGGCACATCAGCTTAACCGTCCCGGGTTGCCCCTAATGGGAGCAAGCGCGCACGGCCCGGGACGTGTCAACGCTCGGAAAACGCGAACATATCGATGTATTTCAGGTACTTACGTGCCTTTTTGCGATTCGCTCCATCGAGCTTGGGAATCAGCGACTCGACGGCGTCGCGCTGCTCCCTCGCGAAGCGCTGCGCCTCGGTACTCGTGGCCTCCCCGTGCCGCTTGACCAGGCCCAGAGCCGCCCTGGTCTTGGACTCCATGTCCTCGAGGGTCCGCTTGATGAGCTCGTCCCGCCCGGGGTCCGGTGTCGAGTAGCCCGCCAGGGACGCGGTCTCGGCCGCTCGGAGGCGGGCGGCGCCCATCTCGCGGTGCGCCCGCTCCTCGTCGGACGCCATGGACAGCAGCGTCGACTCCGCGGCCCGCTTGAGCGGGTAGAGCGGCTCGCCGGGGACGGAGTGGTAGGTCCGGATGCCCGTGCCGTACATGGCGATCAGCAGCACTCCGAACACGAGGCCCGGGCGGACCCGGGTGAACAGCGACCGGCGGCGCACCCGCGGACGTTCGGCCGGCGGCTCCGACGCGGGCACCCGTTCCTCGACGTGGGTCCGCAGGAGCTCCTCACGGAGACTGGCGCGGAACTCGGGACTCGGGCCGCTGAGGAAGACGCTGAGCTCCGCCAGGCGCGCGGGGACCTCGCCGCCGCGTGCCTTCCGTCCGCGCAGCCGGCGCGAGGCTCGCCAGCAGCTCATGAGTAATGCTCCCGCCATCCCCCGTCTGATCCACCCCTGCCACATGCCCAACGACAGGACGGGGCGGGGGTTACGGCAGGGGCGCTAACCGAGATCCTTCGGTAGTGACCGGGCCAGCGCCTTGATCGCCCGGAACTGCAAGGCCTTGATCGCACCGCTCTTCTTGCCCATCGCCACGGCCGTCTCGGCGAGGGACATCCCATGGAGGAAGCGAAAGATCACGCAGGCCTGCTGCTCGGGCCCGAGCTGCTTGATCGCCTGCATCACGCGCTCGTTCACCATGTTCGTGACGACGGCGTTCTCGGGGATGTGCGGTCCGTCCAGCGGCCGGTCGAAGACCTCGGCGGTGGTGACCTCGAGCCGGTTGCGGCCCGACTTGAAGTGGTCGGCCACAAGGTTGCGGGCGATGGTGACCAGCCAGGCGCCGAAGTCGCGGCCCTGCCAGGTGAAGTCCGAGATGCCCCGCAGGGCGCGAAGGAAGGTCTCACTGGTGAGGTCTTCCGTCTGCGCGTGAGTGCCGACCCGGAAGTAGATGTAGCGGTACACCAACTCCAGGTAACGGTCGTAGAGGACGCCGAAGGCCTCGGTGTCTCCGGTTTTGGCGCGCAGGACCAGCTCCCGCATCTCCTCGTCCTCGCCTGCGGCGGGGTCGATGAAGCGAGTTGGAGACGATGCTCCGAGGGCGGCTGGAGGGGCCAGCCCGGCCAACGGCCACGTGTTCGGCATCCGGTGTCCCTTGGGGGAAGGGGAGTCGGCGTGCTCGAACACTCTAGAAATCATCGGCGGATAACACAATCCGTCTGAGCGTCGCAGTCACGATACGTGACGGAGGTTGTTTCCTGATCGCGGTGGTCCGGGGCATTTGGGGGTCCGGCTACCCGTCAGGCGGCAATGTCCGGCAGCATGGGTTCCACCATGGGAGTCCTTGTCGCTTTCTTAGCCCTCGCCGGCGCCCTGACCGCCGGGATGACCACCGCTGTCCTGATCGGGCGCCTCCGTGAGCAACCGACGGGTTGGTTGATCGCCTGGAGCGTTGCCACAGGTGCGCTGACCCTGTCACTGGCGACCATCGGGCTCGGCCATCTCGCGGGCTTCGGGGCCGGAATCTTCCGGATATCCCAGATCACGGGGTCCTTGCTCGCCCCGCTCTGGCTGGCGGTCGGCGTCCTTCAGCTTCTGGCGGACAAGGGTTCCTCCCGCTTCGGCGGGTGGCTGCTCGGCTCGGCCCTGACGGTCATCGGTGCGGTCATCATGCTGCTCGACCCGGTGACGGGCGCCTTCTCCAAGGAGTTCCCCGACGCCGCGGAGCACTGGGACATCTGGCCCGCGTACCTGCTGCACGGTGTCCACGGCCTTGTGATCTTCATGTTGGTGATCTCGCTGGCCGTCGCCCTGCTGAGCTGGCGTGACGGGGACGACTACGACGTCGACAACATGCAGGCCACGGTGGTGCTCGCCCCTGCGGGCATGCTGCTGTGCGCCGCGCTGGAGCTCGGCCTTCCCGCGATCCTCGTCGTGGTCCTCATGGCGGGCTCTGCCGGAGGCATCTGGTACGCCGTGTCCCGGCCGCTCGCGCCGTACGAGGACGACGAGGAGGAGGACGACGAGCCCGACGAGTGGGCGGGTCGCTCCCGGCGCTCCGCCGACCGGCACGAACCGCAGGTCGCCTCGCCGATCCCGCCGGCGCCCCGCCGCTCGGGTCTGGGTGATCTCGTCGCCGAGATCCAGGCGAAGGAGGAGGCCGAGCTCGACTTCGCCAACCGCATGCAGCCGATGGACGACTTCGGCGCCCGCGCCCGGCCCGACGAGTTCCGCATGCCGGCGGACGACTTCGGCGCCCGCGTTCGCCCCGACGAGTTCGCGGGCCCGGAGACCGGGCAGCTGATCATGCCGGACGCGTACGGCCAGCCTCGTCAGGCCGACTTCGGCGCTCCCGTCGCGCCGCCCGCGGGACCACCCCATGACATGCCCGCCACGGGCGTCATGTTCCCCGTGGTGGACAACCCGGCGTTCCCTCCGGCCGCCGCCGCGGCGTTCGGCTCGGCCTTCGGTGCGGGAGCAGGAGCGGGTCAGGGCGTCTCCGCCTCGCGTCCGGACCCCACGGTCAAGCCCGCGGCCGGCATCTACGGCATCCTCACCGTCTTCACCCTGATGGACGGATCGGGCGAGGCGTTCGACAAGCTGGCCGAGGAGACGGTCGAGGCCGTCCTGCGCAACGAGCCCGACACGCTGGTCTTCATCTGTCACGCCGTCAAGTCGGCGCCGCTCCAGCGCATCGTCTACGAGCTCTACCGCGACGAGGTGGGCTTCTCCGAGCACCAGCGCCAGCCGCACATGGAGCGTTTCGCCACCGAACGGCAGTCTCTGGTGCTGGCGACCAACGTGATCGAGCTCACGGTGAACGCCGCCAAGGTAGTGCCTCTCCCCGGGAACGCCTACCGGGTCTGATCACACTCGTTCCGCCCGCGCGGCGGTTCCCCGGGCCCCGGAGGACGTGGCCCGCGCCGTCCCGCCCGCGAGGCGAAAATCACACGGCCAGCGCCGCTCGGAGGCGGGATTCGTTCACCCGCCAGTAGTCGTGCTGGACGCCGTCGACGAGGACGACAGGGATCATCTCCCCGTATTCGGCCATGTCATCAGGGGACACGGTGATGTCCCTCTCCTCCCATGCCACACCGAGATCCTGCGCCACTCGTTCGACGATCACGCGGGCGTCGTCGCACAGATGGCAGCCGGGTTTGCCGAGCAGAGTGATCCGGTGATCTCCAGGGGACATGGCCTCAGGATATGCGGGTGCGCGCGGGTCGGATTCGCTACCGGGCCGTCGTCCTGGGACAGTTAACGGACGCTCACTTTGTGCGTAGCTTCACAAAGGCACTAATGTGATGTTCATCCGTCGCATCCGCTCGTGCGGCCGGGGACGCACCGGCCGTCCGTCCCCCTGGAGCATCGGCACGTGACACGCCGTATTCCGCAAGCACGCGATCGTGGCATTCCCGACGCGACCGTCGCGAGACTGCCGCTCTATCTGCGTGCCCTCAACGGGCTGGCCGAGCGCGGAACGCCGACGGTCAGTTCGGAGGACCTGGCGACGGCCGCGGGTGTGAACTCCGCGAAACTCCGCAAGGACCTGTCCCACCTCGGCTCGTACGGCACGCGGGGCGTCGGCTACGACGTCCAGTACCTGATCTACCAGATCTCACGTGAGCTTGGTCTCACCCAGGATTGGGCGGTCGCCATCGTGGGAGTCGGTAACCTCGGTCGGGCGCTCGCCAACTACGGCGGGTTCGCTTCCAGGGGATTTCGCATCGCGGGCCTCCTGGACGCCGATCCCGCGGTGGTCGGTGACCGGATCGCCGGTCTCGTCGTGGAGCACACCGACGAGCTGGAGTCCGTGATCGCCAGTCGTGCGGTGTCGATCGTGGTGATCGCCACGCCGGCGACCGCGGCGCAACATGTCTGCGATCGGGTCACGAGGGCGGGAGTCACGAGTATTTTGAACTTCGCGCCTGTAGTGCTGAATGTGCCTGAGGGCGTAGATGTCCGTAAAGTCGATTTATCTATCGAGCTGCAGATTCTTGCGTTCCACGAGCAGCGCAAGGCCAATGGAGGGCCCATCATGGCCGAGGAGTGGCCGGACGGGGTTGAACAAGTGAATGAGCGATCGATCGGAGCGAGCTCATGAGCCTCCTCGTCGTCGGGCTGAGCCATCGGTCCGCTCCCGTGGCGCTTCTTGAGCGCGTCACGGTCAGCGGCGACGCGCTCGACAAGCTCCTGCACGGCGTCAGCCAGAGCGAGCACGTGTCCGAGGCCCTGGTGATCTCCACGTGCAACCGGGTCGAGGTCTACGCCGACGTCGATCGATTCCACGGTGGCGTGACCGCGATCAGCGATCTGCTGAGCGCGCACTCCGGCATGCCCCAGGAACAGCTCGGCAGGCACCTCTACGTGCACTACGAGGACCGCGCGGTCCAGCACCTGTTCAATGTGACCTGCGGGCTCGACTCGATGGTGGTCGGCGAGGGCCAGATCCTGGGCCAGTTCCGCTCGGCCCTGAGGCTCGCGCAGACGCAGGGCACGGCGGGCTCCACGCTCAACGAACTCGCGCAGCACGCGCTGCGCGTCGGCAAGCGCGCGCACACCGACACCGACATCGACCGCGCCGGAGCCTCGCTGGTGGGCGTGGGCCTGACGCTGGCCGAGCGCGTGATCGGCCCCATCGCCGGCAGGCGGGCCCTCGTCGTCGGCGCCGGCTCGATGAGCGCCCTGTCGGCCGCCACCCTTTCCCGCGCCGGCGTCACGGACATCGTCATCGCCAACCGCACCCACGCCCGTGCCGAACGGCTGGCGGAGACGGTCGGTGGCAGGGCCGTCCACCTGGCGGATCTTCCCGCGGAGCTCGCCCAGGCGGATCTGGTGATCTCCTGCGTCGGCGCGGGCTCCCGCGCGGTCACGGCGGAGATGGTCGCGACCGCGATGGGCGCGCGCGAGTCGGGCGGGCTCTTCCTCCTCGACCTCGCCCTCCCGCACGACGTCGACCCGGGTGTGCGTGCCATCCCCGGCGTGACGCTCGTCGACCTGGAGTCCATGCAGCAGGCCGGCCTGGGCGAGGGCGCCGGCGACGGCGGGCACGGCGAGGCGATCGCCGCGGTCAAGCGGATCGTCGCCGAGGAGGTCACCGCCTACCTCGACTCCGAGCGGGCCGCCAAGGTGACCCCGACGGTGGTGGCGCTGCGGAGCAAGGCCGCGCAGGTGGTCGAGGCCGAGATCGGCCGGCTGATGTCGCGGCTGCCGACCCTGGACGCGCGGATGCGCGACGAGGTCACCCAGACCGTGAGAAGGGTCGTCGACAAGCTGCTCCACGAACCAACGGTGCGGGTGAAGCAGCTGGCCACCTCCCCTGGCGGCGATCACTACGCCGAGGCGCTCCGCGAGCTGTTCGACCTCGATCCGAAGACGCCCGACGCCGTCGCCGGCATGGAGCTCAGCACGCTCGAGGCCGACCGCCCGGTCACCGATGGCAGAGGAGCCGGGCAGTGAGCGCCGCCCTGCGTCTCGGGACGCGCAAGAGCCTGATGGCGACCACGCAGTCGCAGTCCGTCGCCGACCGGCTGACCGGTCTGACGGGCCGGGATGTGGAGCTCGTCGGCATCACCACCTTCGGCGACGTCACCAAGGCCCACCTGGCCCAGCTCGGCGGCACCGGCGTCTTCGTCAGCGAGTTGCGCGGCAAGCTGGTCGACGGCGACATCGACTTCGCGGTCCACTCGCTGAAGGATCTCCCCACCGCGCCCGACGAGCGGATCGTGATCGCGGCCATCCTGCCCCGCGACGACCCGCGCGACGCGCTGGTCAGCAACGCCAAGCTCGCCGATCTCCCCCCGGGATCGAAGATCGGCACCGGTTCGCCCCGCAGGGTCGCGCAACTGCGTGCCATGCGGCCCGATCTCGATTACCTCCCCATCAGAGGCAACGCGGACACGCGCATCGGCAAGATCGCCGCTGGTGAGTTCGACGGTGTCGTGCTGGCCGCCGCCGGCCTGGAGAGGATCGGGCGGGACAGCGAGATCTCCGAGATCTTCGACGTGGACGCCATGCTTCCGGCACCCGGGCAGGGGGCCCTCGCCGTCGAGTGCCTGGCCTCCCGTACAGACCTGATCGAGCTGCTGGGCGTCCTCGACGACCCGCGTACGCGGGCCGCCGTGACGGCCGAGCGCTCGGTCCTCGCGGCCCTCGAGGCCGGTTGCGCGGCACCGGTAGGTGCTTTCGCGTCCGGTGACGGGCACATTCTCAATCTGACCGCAGTCGTCGTCGCGACCGACGGCGTCCGGTCAGTGCGCAAGTCCGCCTCAGGACCTCCTCCGGCGGCCATGGACCTGGGCCGTGATCTCGCGGCCGCCATGATCGCCGAGGGGGCCGACACGTTGATGGGGGATCAGTCCCATTGAGCTCCGCGAACCGCAGTCCGCAGGCCCGTTCCGGGTTCGTCGCCTTCGTCGGCGCCGGACCGGGTGACGAGAACCTGCTCACCTTGCGTGGCGCCGACCTGCTGAGCAGGGCCGACGTCGTCGTCCTCGATCAGGCGGCCTACGGCTCGCTGCTGCGTCACTGCCGTGCGGACGTGGAGGTCATGGACATCTCCCCGGACGCCGCGGAGAACTCGGTCTCACTGAGGACGATCCAGCACGCGAAGGCGGGGCGGACCGTGGTCCGGCTGTGTCAGGGAGACCCGTCGTTCTTCTCCTCGGTCGCCGACGAGGTCGCGGCGTGCGCCAAGGCGGACGTCGAGTTCGAGATCGTTCCCGGTGTGCCGCCCGCCACGGCGGTGCTGACCTACGCGGGCATTCCGCCGGCGCCGGGCGTGCCCGAGTTCCGGGTCGTGGATGCGGCACAGGTCGACGACTGGGCGCCGCACGCCGCCTGTACGGGCACCCTGGTGATCTACAACGGCGTCGCGGAGGCCGTGCCGATCGGCAAGGCCCTGGTCGCGGCGGGAAAGCCGGACTCGACCCCGGTCGCGGTCACCAGCGACGGAACCACGACCGAGCAGTACACCGTCGTGTCCACGCTCGGCCGTCTCGGCCCTGATCTCAAGCATGCGGGCATGACCGAGCCCGCGGTGATCGTCGTGGGCGACGCCGTCGCCGCGCGCGAGAAGCTGTCGTGGTTCGAGACCAAGGCGTTGTTCGGCTGGCGGGTGCTCGTACCGCGCACCAAGGAGCAGGCCGAGGGCCTCTCGGAGCAACTGCGGTCGTACGGCGCGGTGCCGGAGGAGGTCCCGACCATCTCGGTGGAGCCGCCGCGCACCCCGCAGCAGATGGACCGGGCGATCAAGGGCCTGGTCACGGGACGCTACGAGTGGGTGGCCTTCACCAGCGCGAACGCGGTCAAGGCCGTCCGGGAGAAGTTCGAGGAGTACGGCCTGGACGCCCGGGCCTTCGCCGGGCTCAAGGTCGCCGCCGTGGGAGATGCCACCGCGCAGTCCCTCGTGGAGTTCGGCGTGAAGCCCGACCTCATGCCCACCGGCGAGCAGTCGTCGGAGGGACTTCTCGCGGAGTGGCCTCCGTACGACTCGATGCTGGACCCGATCAACCGCGTCCTGCTGCCCAGGGCCGACATCGCGACCGAGACGCTGGTCGCCGGGCTCACCGAGCTCGGCTGGGAGTGCGACGACGTCACGGCGTACCGGACGGTCCGCGCCGCGCCCCCGCCCGCGCCCATCCGTGAGGCGATCAAGGGCGGCGGATTCGACGCGGTGCTGTTCACCTCGTCCTCGACGGTGCGGAACCTGGTCGGCATCGCGGGCAAGCCGCACAACGTCACGGTCATCGCGGTGATCGGCCCGCAGACCGCCAAGACGGCCGAGGAGTTCGGCCTGCGTGTCGACGTGATGGCGGACAAGCCCTCGGCTTCCGCCCTCGCCGCCGCGCTCGCGGACTATGGTGCCAAGCAGCGGCACGCCGCGATCTCCGCGGGCGAGGTGCCTCGCCGGCCCTCCCAGACCCGCAGGGGCGCCCGGCGCCGCGTGAAGTGAGTGAGCGGGATGACGCGCCGGGACCGGATGCGTTGGACCGCATGACGGGCCTCGACGTCATGGTGAGGCCTTCCGAACCCCGAGCGGAGAGTCCACAGTGAACGCGCGTTCCCGCAATCTCCCGCCGGCGACTGACATGGCTCAGTTCCCGGTGGCACGGCCACGCCGCCTGCGCCGTACGGCACCGCTCCGCCGGATGGTCGCGGGGACGCGGCTGCATCCGGCCGAGCTGATCCTCCCGCTGTTCGTCAAGGAGGGGATCGACGAGCCGCAGCCTGTGGCGTCGATGCCCGGCGTCTTCCAGCACACGCGCGACTCGCTCCGCAAGGCCGTCCACGAGGCGGCCGAGGCGGGAGTGGGTGGCGTCATCCTGTTCGGCGTGCCGGTCCACAAGGACGCCAGGGGCTCGGCTGCCGACGACCCCGAGGGCATCGTCCAGGTCGCCCTGCGCGATCTCGCGGCGGACTTGGGCGACCAACTGGTCCTGATGACCGACACGTGCCTGGACGAGTACACCGATCACGGCCACTGTGGCCTGCTGACCGAGACAGGCGAGGTCGACAACGACGCCACCCTGGAGCGGTACGCCTCGGCCGCGGTCGCACAGGCGGCCGCGGGATCGCAGGTGATCGCGCCCAGCGGCATGATGGACGGCCAGGTCGGAGCCATCCGCGCGGCGCTGGACGCCGAGGGCTTCGCCGAGATCCCGATCCTGGCCTACTCCGCCAAGTACGCCTCCGGCTTCTACGGGCCCTTCCGCGACGCCGCCGAGTGCGCGCCGCAGTTCGGCGACCGCAACGCCTACCAGCAGGATCCGGCCGGGCCGATCGGGGAGGCGCTGCGCGAGGTGCGGCTCGACCTCGCCGAGGGCGCCGACGCCGTGATGGTCAAGCCGGCGCTGGCCTACCTGGACGTCCTGAGCCAGGTGCGCGCGATGGTGGAGGTGCCGGTCGCGGCCTATCAGGTGAGCGGCGAGTACGCGATGGTCGAGGCGGCGGCGGCCAACGGCTGGATCGACCGGGAGCGGATCATCATGGAGTCGCTCATCGCCATCCGGCGGGCCGGAGCCGACCTGATCTTGACCTACTGGGCCACGGAAGTCGCCCGGACACTATCCTGACCGTCCTTCACGGGGGGTCGCCCTGCGCCGGTGTGGGGCGACAGGGCATTATCGGGAGCACGTTCCTTGTGGGGAGGAGCACCATGGTGGGGGTACCGCTGGCTCGTCGCACGAAACGGCGTGCGCACCGAGCGCCGCGGAAGATCACATCGGTGCTCGAGTACGCCCAGCTCGGTTGGGCGGTGTGCGTGGGCGCCCATCCGCTCGAAGAGGGCGGCAGGGCCTGTTCCTGTGACCGCGTGGGATGTCCCGAGCCGGGGATGCACCCGCTGTCGCCCGCCTGGCAGATGCAGGCCACGACGGACACGGCGCTGCTGACCCGATGGTGGGAGATGGACCCGCAGGCCAACGCGATCCTTCCCACCGGCAGGGTGTTCGACGTATTCGACGTGCCGTCCACGGCGGGCCTGCCCGCCCTCGCCGCAATGGACGCGGCAGGTTTCGAGACCGGCCCGGTCGCCGCCAACGGCGACCGGGTTCTTTTTTTCGTCGCGACCCGTGGCGCCCCCGACGACGAGGACGAGTGGTGGTCCTGCCACCTCGACGCGGATCCGGAGACCATCGACAGCACGCCGGGCCTGCGCTGGCACTGCCGTGACAGCTACGTTCTGGCGCCGTCGTCGACGTTGCCCAACGGAGGGGCGGTGACCTGGATCAGGCCCGCCGACGGGCGGCCGCTGCCCGATCCGCTCCGCGTCCTCGGCTGGCTGGCCGACGCCTTCGAGTGATCCGGTACGGCCCCTGGCCTCCCCGGCCCCTAATCTGGGGGGCGTGACTCGAACGCAATCCTCCGAGGCCCTGTTCGCCCGCGCGCGTGAGGTCGTCCCTGGCGGCGTGAATTCGCCGGTGCGCGCCTTCGGCGCCGTGGGCGGCACTCCCCGGTTCATGGCCGCAGGTCAGGGGCCTTACATCACCGACGTGGACGGCAACCGCTACGTGGATCTGGTGTGCTCCTGGGGCCCGATGATCCTCGGTCATCGGCACCCCGCCGTCGTGGGGGCCGTGGAGGAGGCGTTGTCGCGGGGGTTCTCCTATGGGACCGCCACCGAGGGCGAGGTCCTGCTGGCTGAGGAGATCGTCTCCAGGATCGAGCCGGTGCAGAAGGTCCGCCTGGTCAGTTCGGGTACTGAGGCCACGATGTCGGCCGTACGGCTCGCGCGCGGCTTCACCGGGCGATCGAAGATCATCAAGTTCGCCGGGTGCTACCACGGGCACGTCGACGCCCTGCTCGCCTCGGCAGGCTCCGGAGTGGTCACGTTCGGCCTGCCCGACACCCCGGGAGTGACGGGAGCCTCGGCCGCCGACACGATCGTCCTGCCGTACAACTCGGTGGGGGCCGTGGAGGAGGCGTTCCGGGCGTTCGAGATCGCCTGCGTGATCACCGAGGCCTGCCCGGCGAACATGGGCGTGGTGCCGCCGGCGGAGGGCTTCAACCGGCGCCTGCGCGAGTTGTGCAGCGCGAACGGCGCCCTGCTCATCATGGACGAGGTCCTGACGGGGTTCCGGGTCTCCGCGGAGGGCTGGTACGGCATCGACCCCGTCGAGGCGGACCTGATGACCTTCGGGAAGGTGATGGGCGGAGGCCTGCCCGCGGCGGCGTTCGGCGGCCGGGCCGATGTGATGGCCGCTCTCGCGCCCGAGGGGCCCGTCTACCAGGCCGGGACGTTGTCGGGCAACCCGCTCGCCTGCGCCGCCGGTCTGGCCACCCTGCGGGCCTGTGACGAGGACGTGTACGACCGGGTGGACGCCTCCGCCCTGGTGATCGGCCGGGCCGCGTCCGACGCGCTGGCCGCCGCGGGGGTCCCGCACCGGCTCCAGCGGGCGGGCAACCTGTTCTCGATCTTCTTCGCCGACGGGCCGGTCACCGACTTCGAGTCGGCCCGTCGGCAGAACACGGACGCCTACCGGGCCTTCTTCCACAGCATGCTCGACCAGGGCGTCTACCTGCCGCCGTCGGCGTACGAGGCGTGGTTCCTGTCGGCGGCCCACGACGACGAGGCGCTCACGCGGGTAGCCGAGGCCCTCCCGGTCGCCGCCAAGGCGGCCGCGCAGGCCTGACCTTCACTTCAGCAGCGCGTCGAGATCGATGTCGATGGGGAAGGGCACGGACACGGCCAGCCGTTCGTGATGGATGCCGGTCAGGCCGTAGGAGCCGGTGGCGGGATCGATCTCGTAGACGTACACGACCGGCCGTCCGTCGTCCTCCTCGACCCGCCAGAAGTGGGGGATGCCCGCCTCGCCGTACCGCTGGGGCTTGGTCTTCCGGTCTCGGTCGACGGAATCCGGAGAGACGACCTCGACGACCAGGCGGACTTCCGAGGGGACGTAGAACGTCCGTTCATCGTCGGCCGCCGCCTCCGCTGTCACCACGAGGACGTCAGGGCACGGGCGCATCCGAGGCCCCACCTTCACGTCCATCTGGTCGACGGCGGCGAACCGCTTGGGGGCCTGGGCGTCGAGTCGCTCCGTCAGCCCGCGGATCAGGCGCTGGTGGAAGCGCCGCCGGGGGATGCGAAGAGAAGGGCTCCATCGATCAACTCGACGTGCTTGAAGAAGTCGGGTTCACCGTTCGGGCCTTCAGACGGCAGGTGATCGAGGTCGTCGGCCGTCCAGCCCCGAGGAGGCGGCGTGGGCCAGCACTCGAGTGCACTGCTCATTCCACCGACCGTAGCGTCGTAGGCGTTACCGAAGTCGCCATTCCACTCGCCTCTGGCATTTCCTGGCTGAGCGGCACAGAGGCGGGTGGATCACGGAGTGGGACGGTCGCTCGGCTCGGCTGAGGGTGGCAGCAGCACCGCGTCGGGCTGGGAGACGGCGCGGCGGGCCCTGGCGCGGACGACGAGTGTGCGCAGGTACCCGGTGCCGGGCGCGACGGCCGACGCCGGTCGCCTGCCGGCGTAGAGCAGCCCGGCCACGATCAGCACGCCCGCCGCGACGGTGACGTGGGAGATCGGCTCGCCGGTGAACAACGCGGCCGACGACAGGCCGAAGATCGGGACGAGCAGCGCGTACGGCGCGACCACCGAGGCGTCGTACCGGGCGAGGAGCATGCCCCACACGCCGAAACCGCCCAGGGTCGAGATGAGAGCGGTGTACAGCACGGCGGCCACGCCCTCGACGCTGAAGACGCCCAGCGAGGCGGGCCCCTCGACCAGTGCGGCCAGCACGAGCAGGGGCACCGAGGAGACCGCGCTCACCCAGATCATGAACCGGAGCGAGTCCGGAGGCGCTGCCTTCCGCATGAAGACGTTGCCGAGGCCCCACGCCGCCGCGGCGCCCACACTGAGCAGGAACGCGCCGAGGGGGACGGCACCGGTCAGTTCCATCGTGAGCAGGGCGAGGCCGCCGAAGGCGAGCGTCGTGCCGTACACGCGGCGGGTCCCGAGCCGCTCACCGAGAAGCGGCACCGCGAAGGCCGCGGTGAAGATCGCCTGAACCTGGATCACGAGGGAGGCCAGCCCCGGGGGCATGCCGGCCCGCATGCCCAGGAGGAGCAGGCCGTACTGGGCGACCCCGAGGGTGGCCCCTGTCGCGAGCACCCAGCGCCAGGGCGTCCGCGGGGCTCCCGCGAACAGCACCGCGGGGAAGGCGGCCAGAAGGAAACGGAGTGCCGCGTACATGAGCGGCGGGTAGTGCCTGAGTCCCGCGTCCATGACGACGAAGTTGAAGCCCCAGACGGCCGCGAGGCCGACCGCCAGAGCCACGTGACGAGGACGCATCCGCTGGTGGGGGATGCGAGGCGTCAGCGGGAGGCGGCGGGGCGACCGACCCGGCTGTGCCGGGCGTTGTTCGCCAGCGTCTCCAGATACGACACCTCGGTGAGGGAGGGACGGGACGGCTTAGTGAAGAGCTTGTTGAAGATTCGCATGTCCATATCTTCGCATCGCTTAATAGTTGAGCACAAGAAAGATTTTCTAAGGCCGATGCTTTAGACTGGCTTACATGTTGGATCTCAACCGGCTGAAGGCTCTCCACGCGGTGGCCGTTTACGGTTCCGTGGGCGCCGCCGCCGACGCCCTGATGGTCACGCCCTCGGCCATCTCCCAGCAGCTCGCCAAGCTGGAACGGGAGACCGGCACGGTGCTCGTCGAGCGCAACGGGCGAGGCGTGAAGCTGACGGACGCGGCCGGCCTGCTGGCCGACCACGCCGAGAAGATCCTCGCCCTGGTGGAGACCGCGGAGGCCGACTTCGAGGCCCTGCGCGGCTCCGTGGTGGGCAAACTGACGATGGCGGCCTTCCCGACCGCCGCCCGCGGCATCCTCCCCCGTGCCCTCACCCGGTTGAAGAAGGACCATCCCGACCTCGCCCTGCTGGTCTACGAGCGGGAGCCCGAGCGGCAACTCCGGGACGTCTCCCGTGGCGAGATCGATCTCGCCGTGGTCCAGGACTGGCTCAATCGGCCGATGGCGATGCCCGACGGCCTGTCCCGCGCCGCGCTCATGGACGACATCGCCGACGTCGTCGTCCCCGCCGACCACCCGCTGGCCGGCAGGCGTGAGGCGCAACTCGCCGACCTCCCCGGCGACAGCTGGATCAGCTCGTCCCCGGGCACGGTGTGCCACGACTTCCTGAGTTTCCTGCTCCGCTCGGTCGAGAGGGAGCCGGAGATCGTCTGCATGGCGGACGAGTACCCGACCCAGATCGCCCTGGTGGCCGAGGGGCACGGATGCGCGCTGATCCCGCGCCTCGGGCGGGGCCCGCTGCCCGAGAGCGTCGGCGTGGTGGCGATCCAGCCCCGGCCAGTCCGGCGGCTCTACGCGGTGTGGCGCACGGACGCGGCACGCCGCCCCGCCATCCGTGCGGCGGTTGAGGCCCTGCGTGCTTCGTGCGCCGATCTGGATGCCGGGTAGTCTGTCCTCGCCATGACTGAGAGCACGATCGTTCATCTCCTGCGCCACGGTGAAGTGCACAATCCCGACGGCGTCCTGTACGGCAGGCTGCCGGGCTACCCGCTGTCGGCCAACGGCAGGCAGATGGCGGAACTGGTCGCCAAGGCCGTCGGCGGCCGGGACATCGTGGAGATCTGGAGCTCGCCGATGGAGCGGGCCCAGGAGACCGCAGCCCCGTCGGCCGAGGCGCTGAACCTCGAGGTCAAGCTCGATGAGCGGCTGATCGAGGCGTCCAACGTCTTCGAGGGCATGCGGGTGGCGGGCGGCGACGGCGTCTTCCGTAACCCGCGCCACTACCAGCACTTCAGGAACCCGTTCAAGCCCTCGTGGGGCGAGCCGTACGGCGAGGTCGTCGCGCGCATGAAGTCGGTCATCGACGACGTGCGCGAACGGGTGACAGGTCACGAGGCGCTGCTCGTCAGCCACCAGCTGCCCATCTGGGTCACCCGCCTTGCGGCCGAGGGCCGGAGGCTGTGGCACGACCCGCGCCGCCGTCAGTGCGCGCTGGCCAGCCTCACGAGCTTCACGTTCGAGAACGGCCGTCTCATCAGCGTCGGCTACAGCGAGCCCGCGGGTTCGCTGCTCAAGGGCAATCCCGTCCCGGGAGCCTGACCCGGCGGCCCGAGCGACCGTTGTGGTCGGTAGAGTGACAGCTCTACCGGCTGTAGTGCAAGGAGATCTCCTCCCGTGACCGCCAAGAGCCTGCCCGTGATCGCCGCTCTGGCCGTGACAGCCCTCGCGGGCTGCGCGGGCGGTCAGTCGTCCCAGTCGCCCGGTGACACGCGGTTCGTGGCGGGCGACGGCAAGGTCCAGGTGTTCCCCGTCGCCGAACGGCACAAGGCCCCCGCGATCGAGGGCGCCACGATCGACGGCGCGACCGAGAAGGTCGCCGCGGGCAACGTCTACGTCCTGAACTTCTGGGCGTCGTGGTGCGCCCCCTGCCGGGCCGAGGCGCCGGTGCTCAAGGACATCGCCGCCAAGACGAAGGCGTCGGGCGTGCAGTTCGTCGGGATCAACTTCAAGGACCTGCAGGCGTCCGCCCAGGCCTACGACCGCACCGTCCAGCCCGGCTATCCCAGCATCTTCGACAAGACGGGCAAGGTGCTGCTGTCGTTCCAGGGCACCGTCCCGCCGGCGGCCATCCCGTCCACGCTGATCATCGACAAGCAGGGGCGCATCGCCGGTCGAGCGCTCGGCGGCGTCAAGTACAACGAACTGCTCAGCGCCGTCACCAAGGTGAGCGATGAGTGATCTCGGCGGAACCGTCGCGACCGGTTCGCTGGTGCTGGCCCTCCCGATCGCGCTGCTGGCCGGCCTGGTGTCGTTCGTCTCCCCGTGTGTGCTCCCGTTGGTCCCCGGCTACCTGTCGTACGTGACGGGCATGAGCGGCGACCCGAAGCGGAGCCGTATGGTGCTCGGGAGCGCCCTGTTCGTGCTCGGCTTCGCGGCCGTTTTCGTGCTCGGCGGGGCCCTGTTCGGCGGCGTCGGCGGCGTCCTGCTCGGCAACTCTTCGGTGATCACCCGCGTCCTGGGCGTGCTGACGATCGTCTTGGGCCTCGCCTTCATGGGGCTGGTCCCCGGGCTCGAGCGCGACGTGCGGATCCGCCGCTTCCCGGCGGCGGGCCTCGCCGGGGCTCCGCTGCTCGGGGTGGTGTTCGGGCTCGGCTGGACGCCGTGCATCGGGCCCACGCTGGCCGTGGTGCTCACCCTCTCCGTCGACCAGGGCAGCGCCGCCAGGGGCGCCGTCCTCGCCTTCGTCTACGCCCTGGGCCTCGGCCTGCCGTTCGTGCTGGCCGGGCTCGCCTATCGCAAGGCGCTGCACGCGTTCAAGGCGGTGCGCCGCCACACCGTGGTCATCACGCGTGTGGGCGGCGCCATGCTGGTCTGCGTGGGCCTGCTCCTCGTGACGGGGCTCTGGGGCGACCTCATCGCCGGCCTGCAGGGTTGGGTCGGCGGATTCGAGCCGGTGATCTGATGACTGTGCCACCCGACACCGAGACGACCGGAACGCCCGAGGCATCCGTCGCGATCGAGTCGGCCCCCAAGGAGCCGCCGCGTCCCGTCGGCCTCGGCGTGGTCGGCTGGCTCCGCTGGGGCTGGCGGACGCTCACCTCGATGCGCACGGCGCTGATCCTGCTGTTCCTGTTCGCGCTCGGCTCCGTGCCCGGCTCGATCTTCCCGCAGCGCGGAGTCGACCCGGACAAGGTGGCGCAGTACTTCCAGAACTCGCCCACCGAGGCCGAGTGGCTGGATCGGTTCCAGCTCTTCGACGTGTTCACCGCGCCGTGGTACGCCGCCGTCTACCTGCTGCTGTTCGTCTCCCTGGCCGGATGCGTGCTTCCTCGTATGCTGGTGCATTTCAGGGAGATCCGCCGCAAGCCGCCCGCCGCCCCGCGCAACCTGCTACGCCTGCCGTACGGCGAGGCCTTCGAGGGAGACCTGACGGTCGAGCAGGCCGCGGCGAAGTTGCGGCGCAGGCGGTTCCGCGTCGTCACGGGCCCGGACTGGGTCGCGGCGGAGAAGGGCTACCTGCGGGAGACCGGGAACCTCCTGTTCCACGTCGCACTGCTCGCCCTGCTGTTCGCCGTCGGCGCCGGCGGCCTGTACGGCTACCGCGGCAACGTCCTGGTGGTCGAGGGCGACGGCTTCGCCAACACCGTCGCGGCCTACGACCGGTTCATGCCGGGGCAGCGCGTGTCGGCGGAGTCGCTGACGCCGTTCTCCTTCACGCTCAAGGACTTCCAGGCGTCCTACGTCGGAGCCGGGGAGAAGATGGGGCAGCCGCTGGACTACAGCGCGAAGCTCTCCGTGCAGGACACTCCGTCGTCTCCGCCCCGCGACGTCGACCTGAAGGTCAACGACCCGCTCGACGTCAACGGCACGCTGACCTATCTCATCGGGCACGGCTACGCCCCCACGTTCAAGGTGACCGACGGGAACGGCCAGGTGGCCTTCGACGGGCCCGTGCCGTGCCTCGTCGACGACCAGGCGACCTACACCTCCGAATGCGTCATCAAGGTGCCCGACGCGCACCCGTCGCAGCTGGGGTTCGTGGCGCGCTTTTTGCCGAGCACGGTGCCGAACGGGAGCGCCTGGGTGTCGGTTTTCCCCGCCGCGGTCAACCCGACGGTGCAGATCATCGGCTCCTTCCATGGTGACCTCGGGCTCGACTCGGGGCAGCCGCAGTCGGTCTACGTCCTCGACACCGACAAGCTGAAGCCCCTCGGCAAGATGTCCGCGACACCGCCGCCCCCGCTCGCCCTGGGCGAGACGCGAGACCTGCCCGACGGCGCCGGGAAGATCCAGTTCACCGGCGTCAAGGAATGGATCACTCTGCAGACCACGCACGACCCCGGCCGCCTCCCCGCGCTGGTGGCCGCCGCCGCAGCGGTCCTCGGCCTCGTGTTCTCCCTCATGATCCGCAGGCGCAGGGTCTGGGTCCGGATAACGGACCGGAAAGTCACGGTGGGAGGATTGACCCGCACGGAAGGCGATGTCGGCGGCTTCTCCGAGGAGTTCGCCGAGCTCGTCTCCCTCCTCCGTGACCCTCAGGATTCTCCGGCGCCTCAGGCCGGGGCAGCACCAGTTGAGCCGAGCACCGGCCCCGACCAGGAGTAGAGATGCCGTCCCAGGTCAACACGGGACTCGCCACCCTGAGCGATCAGCTCATCCTGGCGACCGTCCTCCTCTATCTCGTCGCCATGATCGGCTACGCCCTGGAACTCGCCTTCGGGCGGGTGCGCACGGCCTCCGCCGCGAAACGCGAACCGGTGGCCGTGGGCGCGGCCGTGGGCGCGTCCTCGTCCGGTTCCTCGGCCTCGGCGGAGGTCCAGCCGGACGCCGAGACCCCGCGTGAGCCGGAGCCCGAGGCCTGGGCGATCAAGGCGGGTGGCGTCGCGGTCGTCCTCACGTGGATCGCGTGGGCGGGCAACCTCGCCGGCATCCTCACGCGGGGCATCGCGGTGGACCGCTGGCCCTGGGCCAACATGTACGAGTTCGTGGTGGCCATCTGCTTCGCCGCGGTGACGGCCTTCCTGGTGCTCATGACCCGCCAGCCGATCCGGTTCCTCGGCGCCTTCGTCGCACTGACGGCCGCGCTCGGGCTCGGGTTCGCGGTGCTCTTCCTGCACGTGCAGGCGGGGCCGGTGATGCCGGCGCTGCACTCCTACTGGATCGCCATCCACGTCACGGCGGCCATCGTCGCCAGCGGACTGTTCATCCTCGCCGGCGTCTGCGCCATCCTCTACCTGGTCCGCAACGACAGCCGGGCGTCGGTCCTGCCGAGTCGCAGGGACCTCGAGCGCATCACGCACCGCGCGATCGTGATCTCCTTCCCCATCTGGACGTTCGCCGTCATCGCCGGTGCGATGTGGGCCGACCGGGCCTGGGGCCGTTACTGGGGCTGGGACCCCAAGGAGGTCTGGGCGTTCATCACCTGGGTGGCCTACGCCGCCTATCTGCACGCCCGCGCGACGGCCGGGTGGCGGGGCAAGGCCGCGATCATCGTGTCGCTGGTGGCGTTCGCCTGCCTGCTGTTCAACCTGATCGGCGTGAACATCTTCTTCAGCGGCCTCCACTCCTACGCCGACGTCCCCAACTGACCCCCCTCTCTACCGTGATCAATGCACAGATTCGTGATCACGGCCGCTGACCTGCCCCTCCCTTGTGCGTGATCACGCGTGGGGGGTGCAGGGTCATGCCGAGGTCAGTCTTCGTCGCGGAGGCGGCGTTCGAGGTGACGGAGGAACTCGGGGTCGTCGTCCGGACCCTTCGGGGCTTCGGCGCGAGGCTGCGACGGAGGCATGCCGTAGGACTGGGGTCCATAGACGTGACGCGCGCCCGGGACCGTGTCGCCGATCCTGGGCCGTCCGAGCATGAGCCAGAGCAGGCCGCCCAGCGACGCGAGCAACACCACGATGATGACCCAGAGGATCTTCGGTAGTCTCCGGACCTCCTGCTCGGGGCTCGTGATCACGTCGAACAGGCAGTAGAGCCAGAAGGCCAGCAGCGCTAGACCGATAATCACGCTAGGCATGCCCACACGTTAAGCCATATGGCCATGTGATCGTGTTTTCGCGCCGATAGCCGTACATCATTTCCGGGTGACGCGGCCAGAACGGCAACGTACGGTGGACCGGTAGAACGCGAGCGCGCGACACATGAGAGGTGCGATGTCGGAGCCGGGCGACAGGGGACGCCACCGGCGGGGGCCGCGGTGGTGGCAACGCGGGCCGTACGCGTCGTCGCACCGGGAGTCCCGGGACACCCGAGAGACGCGGGAGACTCGCGAGCCCCGGGAGACCCAGGAAGGTCGAGAGGCCCGAGACACCCGGAAGGCTCGTGACCCGCGGGACGCCCGGGAATTCCGCCAGTTCCGCGAGACGCGTGACTTCCGTGACGTCGACGTTCCCGGGCGGTTCATCGAGCACTCCATCGAGAAGGTCCATGCGGTGACCGCTCCGGTCGTGGACGACCGGCCGCAGTACACCTGGCGCGACTTCGAGCTGGACGACCAGCCCGTGCGCGCCGAGCCGCATCGCGCGGACGCGCCCGACCTGAGGGACGGCCGGCGCCACTGCGGGCCGCTGGAGCGCGTCCTGTTCCGCCAGTGGGACGCCATGGACGGACCGCCCTCTGCGGACGCCGTGCGGGCGGTGGACGGCCTCGCGCGCCTTCCAGAGGCCCTCAAGGCCAAGCTCGCCATCGGGCTCGACGGCATCTACGTCGGCCGTGGTGGAGTCCCGGATCTCGATGACATGGGCTACCTGCGCGGAGCGCCGCTTCCGTCCGGGCGGGCTACCTGGGACATCTGCGCCGGCGCGTACGGCGACCGCAAGATCGTCGTCGGTGACCGGCCGTCGCCGACGCCTGACGTGATGATGCACGAAGTCGGGCATGCACTGGACGACGTGGACGCGAGTCCGGGAGAGTGGGTCTCGGACTCTCCGGAGTTCGCCGCGCTCTACGACGACTGCATGCCGATGTTCGCCTCGGCGTTCCACCGGCAGCCCGGCGGTCTCGGACGCAAGGAGTTCTTCGCCGACGCGTTCGCGGCGATCGCGTCGCGTCAGCGTCCGGCTCTGGTGGACATGCTCGGCGGCGACACACGGACCGCGCTCAACGTCATGCTGTTCTTCAACAGGCGCTACGGAATCTAGGTGAGACGGGATGTACGTGATCCGGCTCGGTGACGGGACACTTCGGGTGCCCCAGTCGCTGACCAGCGATGACGGGCGCCTGATCGGCAACGCGTACGTCGAGATCGCTCCGGGGGAGCCCGACTACGACCGATGGGTCGCCGAGTCGATCACCGAGGCGGAGGACGCCGAACGGCGTCAGCGCTGGCAGGAGGAGAACGACCAGTTGGAACAGGAGTTCCTGGCCTTCAAAGCCGAACAGGACTGAGTCCGATGCGCGCCCGGGCAGGACAGGCCGGGCTGACTCGGTGATCCTGCGCTATCCGGGTAGCGCGCAGGATCACCCGGTGCTGGTACTTGCGTCAGATCCGCGGTGATTCGCCATTCGGCCGATCGGCCGTGAGGACGTCCTCCCCGCGAAGGAGGGCGTGCACTTCCGACTCGCGGAACCGCCTGTGCCCACCGGGCGTACGGATGCTGCTGATTCGTCCCGCCGCGGCCCAGCGTGTCACGGTCTTCGGGTCGACCCGGAAGAGGGCGGCAACCTCTCCAGGGGTCAGCAGTCGCTCGCTGCTACTCTCCACAATCTCTCCCCCTCGCATCCCGCGTCCTGCAGCGGGGCGGACAGGTAACCAGTGTGCCGAGCGAAGCCTGATTTATCCGTGGTTTTCGTAGAAGATCACGGGTTGTTACCGGCTCAGTGCCCGATTGTTATATGATAGAGCCTCTTTGGGACGCTCATGGGTGTTTCTTTACAAAAGCGCCTTGTTGTGAACACTAGCAGTGCTCGCGCCCGATGCGAAGAGAGACCTACATCTCGGGAAGGTGACGTAACCTCGACGCTGTGCATCCGGTAGTCGTTTACACCCTTTCACGCATCGGCTTGTTCGCCGCCGCCCTCGCCGTCCTGTACCTCGTCGGGCTGCGCACGTACCTCCTGCTCGCCGTGGCTTTTCTGGTCAGCGGCGTCATCAGCTACGTGCTGCTGTCGAAACAGCGGGACGCCCTCAGCGAACGGATCACCAGGAAACGCGGAGGGCACGAGGAGAACTAGGTCGTCGGGAACATGCCGATCCGGGCATGGTACTCATGTCCAAGGGTGGTCGTGTCGCTTCCCACCAAAAGACCCTTCTTTACAGTCAGGAACGCCTTTACCCCGATTCCCCTTTCTCGCGTGGGGTTCCAACTTTGCGCCTTGCCGGTCACCGGGTTGATCGCCCCGATGCCCTCGCGGCTGACCGAGCCCCGGCCGGCGGTGTCGGCCCCCCGCGGGTTGTCGAGCCAGCGCTGGTGGCCGCCGACGTACACGGCCGAACCGCTGACCGCCACGGCGTAGAGAGAGTCGCCTCCCGTGAGGTTCACCCAGGTCGGCCGCACCTGATCACCTTTGGCGTACGTCTCGAACCGGGCGGCCGAGTCGCACAGTTTCGTGGTGCCGGGGAAGGGGCCGCCGGTCGTGACGACCACGAAGTACTGCCCGTCCGGTGAGATGTCCAGGCCGCGGACGTACCAGGGGAAGTTCGGCTTGCACGCCGCGGCGTAGGCCTCGGTGTGCCAGTCGGCGACGCGACCGGTCGTGAGATCGATCACGCCGAGCTGTGGCCGGCGCAGGCCGTCGAGGGCCGCGAACGACCCGTCGACCACGAGCCGGTCGCGGGTGGCCGCCATGGCGTACACCCTCGGGCCGGCCCCGGGACCGCCCGACGGAGTGACGGTGAAGGTCGGGTCGACTGCTCCGGTCTCCACGTCGATGCGGGCCAGCGCCGTGCGCATGCCCAGGCCGATTCTGACGAAGTCGCCGCCGACGTAGAGCTTCGAGCCCTGCCGTACGAGGCTGGCGACGTTGCCGCCGTAGGCGGGCGCGTAGAAGGTCTCCACCGGAGAGCCGTCCGCCACCCGCAGCCGCACCAGCGCCCGCTGGGGGCCGTTGAAGGAGCCGCCGACGAAGACGCTGCCGTCGGGGGCGGTGGCCAGGGAGGTCACGGGCCCGTCCAGGTCGGGGGCGAAGCCGCGCGAGACCCGGCCGGAGCCGAGGTCGAAGGCGAAGATGTTGGCCCGGGGGATCTCCTCCGTGCCCTGGGCCTCCTGGACGGCGCTGAAATCGCCCCCGACGACCACCGTGTTGCCGACGAGGGCGAAGGCGTTGACGATGCCGTCGAGCACGTGCGGGGTGGTGTCGACGGGGTTCGCCGACACCACACGGGGCTGTCTTAAGCCGGCCTGAGCGGGGACGGCGGACAGGACGACGAGGGCCGCCGCCGCGAGCAGTGTGATCCTGGCGAACATTCCAAAAGTTCTAGCAGACGCAGCGTAATCAATGAACTACGTTCCGCTCATCGCGCAACGGTGGTGAGAGGCCCACCGGAGGGCCGCCTAGGCTTGCGTCCATGACGCGCGCATCGCTAGACAAGCAGCCGCACGAGGTCGCCGCGATGTTCGATCGCACGGCCCGGCGGTACGACCTGGTCAACGACGTTCTCTCGCTGGGCCAGGACCGCCTGTGGCGTAAGGCGACGGCTGATGCGATCGACGCCGGTCCCGGCGAGCTGGTGCTCGACCTCGCGGCGGGCACGGGCACGTCGACGGACGCCTTCACGATGCTCGGCGCGCGAGCGATCGCCTGCGACTTCTCGCTCGGCATGCTGCGGACCGGGGTGGCCAGGAGAGGCGGCTCCGGCCTGTACGGCGGAGGGGTCAGGGGGGTCAGCTTCGTCGCCGGAGACGCCCTGCGCCTGCCCTTCGCGGAGGGCGTGTTCGACGCCGCGACGATCTCGTTCGGGCTGCGGAACGTCGCCGACACGACGCAGGCGCTGCGTGAGATGCTCAGGGTCGTCAAGCCGGGTGGGCGCCTCGCCATCTGCGAGTTCTCCCGGCCGCCGATCAAGTCGTTCGACCTCGTCTACTCGCAGTATCTGATGAAGCTGCTGCCGCCCGTGGCGCGGGCGGTCAGCTCGAACCCCGAGTCCTATGAGTACCTGGCGGAGTCGATCCGGGCGTGGCCCGATCAGGCGGCCCTGGCGGCCATCATCCAGAAGGCGGGGTGGGAGAGAGTCGCCTGGCGCAACCTTTCCTTCGGCATCGTCGCGCTCCATCGCGCGGTCAAGCCGGAAGCCGTCAATCCTTAGCCACACCCCCTCTGACATTGTCCGGCGGATAAGGGTTAGACTTCGGCGCGACAAGTTTGTGAAGAGGTTCACAAAGGCACGAAGGTCCCAAACCCTCGGACCTTCCTTCCTCGGACAGGACAGGTCCCCGTGAGCGAGCAAGGCCGCGCACAGCGGAGAGCAGCGGAAGCCGACGTCATCGTCGTCGGTGCCGGCCCCTCAGGGGCGACGGCCGCCTTCTTCCTCGCCAGAGCCGGGTTGAACGTCCTGCTGCTGGAGAAGACCCGGTTCCCCCGCGAGAAGGTGTGCGGAGACGGGCTCACGCCCCGGGCCGTCAAGGAACTCATCGGGATGGGCGTCGACATCGACGGCCCCGGATGGATCAGGAACAAGGGCCTGCGGGTCGTCGGCGGCGGCCTGCGCCTGGAGCTCGACTGGCCCGACCTGCACAGCTACCCCGACTTCGGGCTCGTGCGCACCCGGATGGACTTCGACCAGATCCTCGCGGAACACGCGGTGCGCAACGGCGTCACGCTCATCCAGGAGGTCACCGTCACCGGGCCGGTGCTCGACGAGCGCAGTGGCCACATCGTCGGCGTGACGGCGCGCAAGGACGGAGAGGACGTCACCTACGGTGCCCGCCTGGTGGTCGCCGCCGACGGCAACTCCTCGCGGCTGTCCCTCGCCATGGGCCTCCACAAGCGCGAGGATCGCCCGATGGGCGTCGCCGTGCGTACCTACTACACGAGCCCCCGGCACGACGACGACTACCTCGAGTCGTGGCTGGAACTGTGGGACGGCGAGCGCCTCCTGCCGGGCTACGGCTGGATCTTCCCCGTCGGGGACGGCACGTCCAACGTGGGGCTCGGCCTGCTGAACACCAGCGCGGCCTTCAAGAACATCGACTACCGCGACCTGCTCAAGCGCTGGGTGAAGGGCATGCCCGCCGAGTGGGGCTACACCGAAGAGAACATGGTGGGGTCGATCAGGGGCGCGGCACTGCCGATGGCCTTCAACCGGCAGCCCCACTACACCCGGGGCCTCGTGCTCGTCGGCGACGCCGGCGGTTCGATCAATCCCTTCAACGGCGAGGGCATCGCGTACGCCATGGAGACGGGCCGCACAGCGGCCGACGTCATCGTCCAGGCGCTGTCTCGGACGACTCCGGCGCAGCGTGAGCGTGTACTGCGCGAGTACCCGCGTATCCTCAAAGACGTCTATGGCGGATACTTCACTCTTGGGCGGCTCTTCGTCGATGCGATCGGCAAGCCCGGGGTGATGAAGTTCGCCACGCGGCACGGGCTTCCACACCCGACCCTGATGAGATTCGCTCTGAAACTCCTCGCTAATCTCACAGACCGTCGGGGCGACGCCTCTGACCGCATCATCAACGCCCTTTCCAAGGTGGCTCCGCCCGCATGAACTCCGTCACAGCAGCAATCTCCGGCGATCTCGTGCCGACTCGTGAGACCGCTGCCACGTCCGGCGTCCGTACGCCGGGCCGGGGGACGCCTGTGCCGGGGCTCGCCGTGACTGTCCCATTCCACCGACCAAGCGAGGACATGTAGCCATGGAGCTGTATGTGCCGATTCTGGTGCTCGCGGTCCTCGCGGCGGGATTCGCCGTGTTCTCCGTGGGCATCGCGCCCTTCACCGGGCCGAAACGCTGGAACCGCGCCAAGCTGGACGCCTATGAGTGCGGCATCGAGCCCACTCCCCAGCCGGTCGGCGGTGGGCGTTTCCCCCTGAAGTACATGATCACGGCGATGCTGTTCATCGTGTTCGACATCGAGATCATCTTCCTCTATCCGTGGGCGGTGGCCTTCGACAGGCTCGGCGTGTTCGGGCTGGTCGAGATGGTGCTGTTCATCGTCACCGTCCTCGTGGCGTACGCCTACGTGTGGCGCCGTCGCGGCCTCGATTGGGATTAGCCATGGGTCTTGAAGAGAAACTTCCGAGCGGGTTCGTCCTGACCACCGTCGAACAGGTGGCGGGCTGGGCCCGGAAGAACTCCGTCTGGCCGGCGACCTTCGGCCTCGCGTGCTGCGCGATCGAGCTGATGGCGACGGGTGGACCCACGCACGACCTGGCGCGGTTCGGCATGGAGCGCGCCTCGGCGTCGCCCCGCCAGGCCGACCTGATGATCGTGGCCGGCCGCCTGTCGCAGAAGATGGCGCCAGTGCTCCGCCAGATCTACGACCAGATGGCCGAGCCCAAGTGGGTCATCGCGATGGGCGTCTGCGCGTCCAGTGGCGGCATGTTCAACAACTACGCCATCGTGCAGGGCGTGGACCACGTGGTGCCCGTCGACATCTACCTGCCCGGCTGCCCGCCTCGGCCGGAGATGCTGATCGACGCCATCGTGAAGCTGCACGACAAGATCCAGAACATGAAGTTCGGCGCGCACCGGGCCAAGCAGATCGACGAGCTCGAGCTCCAGGCGCTGCGGACGCTGCCGCTGATCGACCAGGGAGCCGACAGATGAGCACCGACAACCTCCCTGAGGTTCCCGGGGCGACTGCGGAAGAGGCGCCCGTCGCCCGCACGGGCATGTTCGGCGCCGCGGGCAGCGGCGACACCTCCGGATACGGCCGCCTGGTCGTCCGGCGTCCCGCGAAGGCCTTCACGCCGCGGCCGTACGGGTCGTACTTCGACGAGGTGGCCGACGTCCTGGAGCCCGTCTTCGGCGACGCGATCGAGCGCGTGGTCGTGGATCGTGACGAGGTCACCTTCCACGTGTCCCGCGAGCGTCTGGTGGACGTGCTGCGACACCTGCGCGACGACCCGGCGCTGCGGTTCGAGCTGTCCCTCGGCGTCTCCGGCGTCCACTACCCGGAGGAGACCGGCAGCGAGCTGCACGCGGTCTACCACCTCTGCTCCATCACGCACAACCGGCGCGTCAGGGTCGAGTCGTCCTGCCCCGACGACGACCGGCACATTCCCTCCACCGTTCCGGTCTACCCGACGCACGACTGGCACGAGCGCGAGACCTACGACTTCTTCGGAATCGTCTTCGACGGCCACCCGGCGCTCACCAGGATCGAGATGCCGGACGACTGGGAGGGCCACCCCCAGCGCAAGGACTACCCGCTCGGCGGCATCCCGGTCGAGTACCGCGGCGCAGAGATCCCCGCGCCGGACCAGAGGAGGTCGTACTCGTGAGGGAGCACATCAGTGCCGCCTGTCAGGAGCCGGCGAGCGCAGTGAGGAGAGCGTCGTGACGAGCACCACTGAGACCGAAGGCCGGATCTACGACGTCGCCGGTCAGGACTGGGACGAGCTGGTCGAGACCGTCACGGAATCGTCCGAGGAGCGCCTGGTCATCAACATGGGGCCGCAGCACCCCTCGACCCACGGCGTGCTCCGCCTCGTGCTGACGCTCGACGGCGAGTCGGTGACCGAGGCCCGCACGGTGATCGGTTACCTGCACACCGGCATCGAGAAGAACATGGAGTTCCGCACGTGGACCCAGGGGGTCACGTTCGTCACTCGCATGGACTACCTGTCGCCGATCTTCAACGAGACGGCGTACTGCATGGGCGTCGAGAAGCTCCTCGGGATCACCGACAGGATCCCGGAGCGGGCGCAGGCCATCCGGGTCATGATGATGGAGCTCAACCGGATCTCCTCGCACCTCGTCGCCATCGCGACGTTCGGCCTGGAACTGGGCGCGACCACGCCGATGCTCTTCGGCTTCCGCGAGCGTGAGATGGTGCTCGACCTGTTCGAGTACATCACCGGCCTCCGGATGAACATGGCCTACGTACGGCCCGGCGGCGTGAGCGTCGACCTCCCCGCGGGGGCGGTGGACAAGATCGGCGAGTTCCTCAAGGTGATGCCTTCGAGGATCAAGGAGATGCGCAAGCTCCTCGACGCCAACCCGGTCTACACCCGCAGGACCAAGGACGTGGCCTACCTCGATTTGACCGGCTGCATGGCGCTCGGGATCACCGGCCCCATGCTGCGGGCCGCGGGCCTGCCCTGGGACCTGCGCAAGTCCCAGCCGTACTCGGGTTACGAGACCTACGAGTTCGACGTGCCGACCGAGAACAGCTGCGACGTCTACGGCCGCTACCTCGTCCGCGTCGCCGAGATGGAGGAGTCGCTCAAGCTCATCGAGCAGGCTCTCGACCGGCTGCAGGGCCCGCTGAAGAACGGCCCGGTGATGATCGAGGACAAGAAGATCGGCTGGCCCGCGCAGCTCGCGCTCGGCCCGGACGGCTTCGGCAACTCGCCCGACCACATCGCGCACATCATGGGCAGCTCGATGGAGGCCCTGATCCACCACTTCAAGCTGGTGACCGAAGGGTTCCGGGTCCCGGCCGGCCAGGTGTACGCGGCGGTCGAGTCGCCCCGCGGCGAACTCGGCGCGCACGTGGTGAGCGACGGCGGGACGCGCCCCTACCGGGTGCACTTCCGCGACCCGTCCTTCACGAACCTGCAGGCGGTGCCCGCGACCTGCGAGGGCGGCATGATCGCCGACGTCATCTCGGCTGTCGCCTCGATCGACCCAGTCATGGGAGGTGTGGACCGGTGACTTATTCACCTGAGGTCCGCGAGCGTCTGGAGACGGACGCCAAGGAGATCATCGGCCGCTACCCCAAGCCGCGGTCGGCGCTCCTGCCGCTGCTGCACCTGGTGCAGAGCGAGGACGGCTACGTCTCCGACGACGGGCAGGAGTTCTGCGCGGAGATGCTCGGCCTGTCCAAGGCCGAGGTCGTCGGCGTGGCGACCTTCTACACGATGTACAAGCGCAAGCCGTCCGGTGAGTACAACGTCGGCGTCTGCATCAACGCCCTGTGCGCCGTCATGGGCGGCGACCAGATCTGGTCCGAGCTCAGCGAGCACGCGGGCGTCGGCCACGACGAGACGACCGAGGACGGCAAGATCACGCTGGAGCGGCTGGAGTGCAACGCCGCCTGCGACTTCGCGCCCGTGATGATGGTCAACTGGGAGTTCTTCGACAACCAGACGCCCGAGTCGGCCAAGCAGCTCGTCGACGACCTGCGCGTGGGCAAGGAGATCGTCCCCACCCGCGGGCCCGGACGGCTCTGCACGTTCAAGGAGGCGTCGCGGGTCCTCGCAGGGTTCCCCGACGGCCTGGCCGGCGACGGTCCGGCGGCGTCCGGCCCCTCGCTCGAGGGTCTGAAGATCGCCAAGGCCAACGGCTGGGAGGCGCCCGCCGCCGACGAAGGATCGGTGAACGACCGATGACACAGCTGACGCCGGTTCTGACGCGGAACTGGGACCTGCCGAACGCCTTCACCGTTGACGGTTACGGCGAGTACGCCGCCGCCAAGAAGGCGCTGAGCACCGACCCCGACGCCATCATCCAGATGGTCAAGGACTCAGGCCTGCGCGGCCGAGGGGGAGCGGGCTTCCCGACCGGCATGAAGTGGGGATTCATCCCGCAGAACGACGGCAAGCCGCACTACCTCGTGGTGAACGCGGACGAGTCGGAGCCCGGGACCTGCAAGGACATCCCGCTGATGATGGCCAACCCGCACTCGCTGGTCGAGGGCGTCATCATCACCGCCTACGCCATCAGGGCCAACTACGCGTTCATCTACGTGCGCGGCGAGGTCCTCCACGTGATCCGCCGGGTCCAGGCCGCGGTCCGCGAGGCGTACGAGAAGGGCTATCTCGGCAGCGACATCTTCGGCTCGGGATACGACCTCGAAGTGGTGGTCCACAGCGGCGCCGGAGCGTACATCTGCGGCGAGGAGACGGCTCTGCTCGACTCCCTCGAGGGATACCGCGGCCAGCCGAGGCTCAAGCCGCCGTTCCCCGCGGTCGCCGGCCTGTACGCCTCCCCGACGGTCGTCAACAACGTCGAGTCGATCGCCAGCGTCCCGAGCATCGTGGCCAACGGCGCCGACTGGTTCGCCGGGATGGGCACCGAGAAGTCCAAGGGCTTCGGCATCTTCTCACTGTCCGGCCACGTGACCAGGCCCGGCCAGTACGAGGCGCCGCTCGGCATCACGCTGCGCGAGCTGCTCGACATGGCGGGCGGCATCCGCGAGGGCCACGAGCTGAAGTTCTGGACGCCGGGCGGGTCCTCGACGCCGATCTTCACGGCGGAGCACCTCGACGTGCCCCTCGACTTCGAGTCGGTCGGGGCGAAGGGCTCGATGCTCGGCACCCGGGCTTTGCAGATCTTCGACGACACCACGTGCGTGGTCCGCGCCGTCCTGCGCTGGACGGAGTTCTACGCTCACGAGTCGTGCGGCAAGTGCACTCCATGCCGCGAGGGCACCTTCTGGCTCAAGCAGGTGCTCAAGCGGCTGGAGAAGGGTCAGGGCACCGAGGACGACCTGACCACGATCACCGACATCGCCGACAACATCCTGGGCCGCTCGTTCTGCGCCCTGGGCGACGGCGCGACGAGCCCGATCCACTCGTCGGTGAAGTACTTCCGCGAGGAGTACCTCAAGCACTTCGAGATCGGCGGTTGCCCGTTCGATCCCGCCGCGTCAACTGTGTGGGGTAAGGCATGACAGTACAGACAACCTCGGCGGGGGCGGTCGAGCAGCCGGTCGACCTGGTGACGCTCACCATCGACGGTTTCCAGATCAGCGTGCCGAAGGGGACCCTGATCATCCGGGCGGCCGAACTACTGGGCATCCAGATCCCGCGGTTCTGCGACCACCCGCTGCTCGAGCCGGCGGCGAACTGCCGCCAGTGCCTGGTGGACATCACCGACGCGGGCAACGGCCGCGGCTTCCCCAAGCCTCAGCCGTCCTGCGCCATCGAGGTCGCCCAGGGCATGGTCATCCAGACCCAGCTCACCTCTCCGGTCGCGGAGAAGGCGCAGCGGGGCGTGATGGAGATGCTGCTGCTCAACCACCCGCTCGACTGCCCGGTCTGCGACAAGGGCGGCGAGTGCCCCCTGCAGAACCAGGCCATGTCCAACGGCCAGGGCGAGAGCCGCTTCGTCGAGGAGAAGCGCACCTTCGAGAAGCCGATCGCGCTGTCGTCCGAGGTGCTGCTCGACCGCGAGCGGTGCATCCAGTGCGCCCGGTGCATCCGGTTCTCCGACCAGATCGCCGGCGACCCGCTGATCGACTTCTTCGACCGCGGGGCCAAGGAGCAGGTGGGCGTCGCCAAAGGCGAGCCGTTCGAGTCCTACTTCTCCGGCAACACCGTGCAGATCTGCCCGGTCGGCGCGCTGACCGGCGCGGCCTACCGGTTCCAGTCCCGGCCGTTCGACCTGGTGTCGACGCCGAGCGCCTGCGAGCACTGCGCCTCCGGCTGCGCCCAGCGCACCGACCACCGGCGCGGCAAGGTCACCCGCCGCCTGGCCGGCGACGACCCGCAGGTCAACGAGGAGTGGAACTGCGACAAGGGCCGCTGGGCCTTCCAGTACGCCACCCAGTCCGACCGGCTGAGGACGCCGCTGATCCGCGACGAGTCCGGCAAGCTGGTCCCGGCCTCCTGGCCCGAGGCGCTGAGCGCCGCGGCCGACGGGCTGGCCAGGGCACGCGGCAAGGCGGGCGTGCTGGTCGGCGGACGGCTGACGGTCGAGGACGCTTATGCCTACAGCAAGTTCGCCAGGGTCGCCCTCGGCACCAACGACATCGACTTCCGGGCCCGCCCGCACTCCGAGGAGGAGGCGCGCTTCCTGGCCCACGCCATCGCGGGCAAGGGCATCGAGGTCTCCTACGCCGACCTGGAGAAGGCCCCGGCCGTGCTCCTCGTGGGGTTCGAGCCCGAGGAGGAGTCGCCCATCGTCTTCCTGCGCCTGCGCAAGGCCGCGCGGAACAAGGGCCTCAAGGTCCACGCGCTCGCGCCGTTCGCGTCGCCCGGGCTGGCCAAGATGAAGGGGTCGCTCATCCGCACGGCCCCCGGCGCCGAGGCCGAGGTGCTCGGCGACCTGGTCGCCACCGCCGGTGAGTTGCTGCCCGCGGGTTCGATCGTCCTCGCCGGCGAGCGGCTTGCCACCTCCGGCGGCGCCTTCTCCGCCCTCGTACGGCTGTCGCAGGCGGCCGGCGCGAGGATCGCGTGGGTGCCGAGGCGGGCGGGCGAGCGCGGCGCCCTCGAGGCGGGCGCCCTGCCGGGCCTGCTGCCGATCGGCCGCCCGGTCGACGACGAGACCGCCCGCACCGAGGTCGCCAGGGCCTGGGACGTCGCGGCCCTGCCGGGCACCCCCGGCCGGGACACCGCCGGGATCGTCGAGGCGGCGCTGAACAACGAGATCGACGCGCTGGTGGTCGCGGGTGTCGACCCGTACGACCTGCCCGACCCGGCCAAGGCGCTGGCCGCCCTGGAGAACACGCCGTTCATCGTCAGCCTGGAGATCCGGGCCAGCGCGGTCACCGACAGGGCCGACGTGGTCCTGCCGGTCGCCGCCGTGGCCGAGAAGGCCGGGACGTTCGTCGACTGGGAGGGCAGGGGCCGCTCGTTCGGTGTGGCCACGCCCGTCACCGGCGTCATGAGCGACCTGCGGGCCGTCGTCTCCATCGCCGACCAGATGGACGTCCACCTGGGCCTGCCGGACGCCGAGGCCGCCCGCCGCGAGCTCGCCGCGCTTGGCGCCTGGCGGGGCTCCCGCCCGGCCGCCCCGAGCGTCACCGGCGGCCCGGTCGGCCGCACGGCCGGGGAGCCCGAGGTCGGTCAGGCACTGCTGGCCACCTGGCACCTGCTGCTCGACGAGGGACGGCTCCAGGACGGCGAGCCGTACCTGGCCGGGACCGCACGCCGCTCGGAGGCGCTGATCTCCGAGACCACCGCCGCGGAGATCGGGGCGGTCGACGGCGGGAAGATCGTCATCGGTGACGGTGCGATCCTGCCGGTGCGCATCGCGGACCTGCCCGATCGCGTCGTGTGGGTGCCGTCGAACTCGGCCGGCCTGTCCGTGACACGCGACCTGCGTGCCGTGGCGGGCGACGTCGTAACCATCGGGAGCGTCTCGTGAACAACCCCGCGCCCAATCTGAGTGACTTCGGCCACGATCCACTGTGGCTGTCGATCATCAAGGCCCTCTTCATCTTCGTGTTCCTGATGGTGGGCGTGCTGATGAGCGTGTGGACCGAGCGCAAGCTCATCTCGCGCATGCAGCACCGCTACGGCCCCAACAGGGCGGGCAAGTTCGGTCTGCTCCAGACTGTGGCCGACGGCCTGAAGATGGGCCTGAAGGAAGACCTCATGCCACGCACCGTGGACAAGGTCATCTACTTCCTGGCCCCGGTCATCATCGCCGTGCCGGCGTTCCTGGCCTTCTCGGTCGTGCCGTTCGGGCCGATGGTCTCGATCTTCGGCGTGCGGACCCCGCTGCAGCTCACCGACCTGCCGGTCGCGGTGCTGCTGGTGCTGGCCACGGCCTCGATCGGCGTCTACGGCATCGTCCTCGCCGGCTGGGGATCGCGCTCGCCGTACGCCATCCTGGGCGGTCTGCGCTCCAGCGCCCAGGTGGTCTCCTACGAGATCGCGATGGGTCTGTCGTTCGTGGCGGTCTTCCTGCAGGCGGGCACGTTGTCCACCTCGGAGATCGTCGCGAAGCAGGCGGGCGGCGGCACCTGGGACATCTTCGGGCTGCACATCCCGACGCCGTCCTGGTACGTCTTCTCGCTGCTCCCGTCGTTCCTGATCTACGCGATCACGATGCTGGGCGAGACCAACCGCGTGCCGTTCGACCTCCCCGAGGGTGAGGGCGAACTGGTCGGCGGCTTCCACACCGAGTACTCCTCGTCGCTGAAGTTCGCCATGTTCATGCTCGCCGAGTACGTGAACGTCTTCACGGTCTCCGCGGTGGCGATCACGCTGTTCCTCGGCGGCTGGCACGCGCCGTGGCCCATCTCGATCTGGGACGGGGCCAACACCGGCTGGTGGCCGATGCTCTGGTTCTTCGGCAAGCTCGTGCTGTCCTTCTGCTTCTTCGTCTGGGTGCGCGCGTCACTGCCCCGCGTCCGGTACGACCAGCTCATGGCCTTCGGCTGGAAGGTCCTCATCCCGCTCAACCTCGCCTGGATCCTGCTCGCCGCCACGTTCAGGGCGCTGCGCCTTCCCGAGGTCGACCGGGGAGTCATCCTGACGATCGGCGCTGTGGTCGTCATCGGGGCGTTCGCCATATGGCTACGCTTCGACACGGCGAACCAGCGGCGCAGAGAGAGCCGGGCCGCCGAGGTCGAAGAGGAGTTCGAGCAACTCCGCGAGGAGCCGACGGCCGGAGGGTTCCCCGTTCCGCCGCTCGACCTGCCGCACTACCACGGAGTCGTGCCGGCGGCGCGCCTTCACACCGAGGCCAAGGAGGTGACCAGTGGGAGCAACTGATTGGCTGAACCCGATCAAGGGATTCGGCGTCACCTTCCACCACATGTTCAAGAAGCCGGTGACCGTCAACTATCCGGAGGAGAAGCGGCCCACCGCGCCGCGTTTCCACGGGCGGCACCAGCTGAACAGGTGGCCGGACGGTCTGGAGAAGTGCGTCGGCTGTGAGCTGTGCGCGTGGGCCTGTCCCGCGGACGCCATCTTCGTCGAGGGCGCGGACAACACCGAGGAGGAGCGGTTCTCGCCCGGCGAGCGGTACGGTCGCACGTACCAGATCAACTATCTGCGGTGCATCCTGTGCGGCCTGTGCATCGAGGCATGCCCCACCCGGGCGCTCACGATGACCAACGAGTACGAACTGGCCGACTCGAGCCGCGAATCGCTGATCTTCACCAAGGAGATGCTCCTCGCTCCGCTGGGGCCGGGAATGGAGCAGCCGCCCCACCCGATGCGCCTCGGTGAGACCGAGGAGGACTACTACCGGTTGGGTCGTAGCAATGGGTGAATCCATCACGTTCTGGGTGCTGGCGGTCGTCTCGGTGTCCGCCGCACTCGGGCTCGTCTTCAGTCGCAGGGCCGTCTATTCGGCCCTGATGCTCGGCGTCGTCATGTTCTCGCTCGCGGTGCTGTACGCGGTGCAGGACGCGCCGTTCCTGGCCGCGGTGCAGATCATCGTCTACACCGGCGCGGTCATGATGCTGTTCCTGTTCGTGCTCATGCTCGTGGGCGTGGACTCGTCCGACTCGCTGGTCGAGACGATCAAGGGCCAGCGGTTCTGGGCCATCCTGGCCGGGCTCGCCTTCGCGGCCCTGCTGGGGCTCGGCATCGGGAACGCGGTGATGCCGGCTCCCAAGGGCCTGGCCGCCGCGAACCAGGCGGGCAACGTGCCGTCGCTGGCCGAGCTGATCTTCACGCGGCACGTGTTCGCGTTCGAGGTGACCTCGGCCCTGCTGATCACCGCCGCGCTCGGCGCGATGGTGCTGGCGCACCGGGAGCGCAGCGAGCCCAAGGCGACGCAGAAGGACCTGTCGCGGGCCCGTTTCGTCCGGTTCGGTCAGCTGGGCAGGAACCCCGGGCCGCTGCCCGGACCCGGCACCTACGCCCGGCACAACGCCATCGACATGCCGGCGCTGCTGCCTGACGGCTCGGTGTCGCCGCTGTCGGTCAACCGCGTGGTCGCCCGGTACGAGGCCGCGGAGGGCACGCTGCCTCCGGAGGTCGAGCGGATCCTCCAGGAGGAGGCCGTGAGCGAGCGGGCCAACGGGCACGGAGCCCGGCCGCTCGACGAGGAGGACGGCAAGTGACAACGCATTACCTGGTGCTCTCCGCGCTGCTGTTCGCGATCGGCGGCGTCGGCGTGCTCGTACGGCGCAACGCCATCGTCGTGTTCATGTGCGTCGAGCTCATGCTCAACGCCTGCAACCTGGCGTTCGTCACCTTCGCCCGGCAGAACGGCAACCTGGACGGCCAGATCATCGCGTTCTTCGTGATGATCGTCGCCGCCGCGGAGGTCGTGATCGGTCTGGCCATCATTGTGACGATCTTCCGAACCCGCAGGTCCGCGTCCGTCGACGACGCCAGCCTGCTGAAGTACTAAGAGGTGGCCGTGGAACCCGCTGAGATCATCCAGCACTCCGGCGGAGTGATCGGGGCCTCCTGGCTGATGATCGCTCTGCCCCTGTTGGGAGCGGCCGTTCTCCTGCTGGGCGGGCGGAGGACCGACAAGTTCGGTCATCTGCTCGGCGTCGCCATGTCCGTCGCGTCGTTCGTCGTGGCGGCACTGGCCTTCATCCAGCTGCTGGGCTTCGCGCCCGGCGAGCGCCGCAGGGGAGTCGAGCTCTACGACCTCATTCCCGGCATCGCCAAGGTGGGACTGCTGATCGACCCTCTGTCGATCTCGTTCTGCCTGCTGATCACCTTCGTCGGATCGCTGATCCACATCTACTCGATCGGCTACATGGCGCACGACCCGGCCCGGCGTAGGTTCTTCGCCTACCTGAACCTGTTCGTCGCGGCGATGCTCGTGCTCGTGCTGGCCGACAACTACCTCGGCCTGTACGTCGGGTGGGAGGGCGTGGGCCTCGCGTCGTACCTGCTCATCGGGTTCTGGCAGCACAAGCCCACCGCGGCGACGGCGGCCAAGAAGGCCTTCATCGTCAACCGGGTCGGCGACTTCGGCCTGGCGATCGGCCTCTTCACGATCTTCGCGACGTTCCACTCCCTGTCGTACCAGGGCGTGGCGGAAGGCATCGCGAAGGGCGGGTCGATCCCGTTCACGGCCATCGGGCTGCTGCTCCTGCTCGGTGCCTGCGGCAAGTCGGCGCAGCTTCCGCTGCAGTCCTGGCTCCTGGACGCCATGGAGGGCCCGACCCCGGTCTCCGCCCTCATCCACGCGGCCACGATGGTCACCGCGGGCGTCTACCTGGTGGTGCGGTCCGGCCCGATCTTCCAGGCCACCGACACCGCGCAGCTCGTCGTCACGATCGTCGGCGTGGCCACGCTCCTCGCCGGTGCGATCATCGGTACCGCGAAGGACGACATCAAGAAGGCCCTGGCCGGATCGACCATGTCGCAGATCGGCTACATGATGCTCGCCGCGGGCATCGGCCCGGCGGGTTACGCCTTCGCGATCGCCCACCTGATCACGCACGGCTTCTTCAAGGCCGACATGTTCCTCGGCGCCGGATCGGTCATGCACGCCATGAACGACGAGGTGAACATGAGGAAGTACGGCGGCCTTCGAAAGGTCATGCCGATCACCTTCGTGACCTTCCTCATCGGATACCTGGCGATCATCGGGTTCCCGCTGCTGTCCGGTTACTTCACCAAGGACGGCATCATCGAGACCGCGATGGAGCACAACGCGATCCTAGGCTGGCTCGCCGTCCTGGGCGCGGGCATCACCGGCTTCTACATGTCGCGCCTGGTCTTCATGACCTTCTTCGGCAAGAAGCGCTGGGAGGATGACGCCCACCCGCACGAGTCGCCGGCCGTCATGACCTGGCCGCTGATCATCCTGTCGATCGGCGCGGTCGTCCTGGGTGCGTTCCTGGTCCTGGGCAACCGGTTCATGATCTTCCTGTCGCCCGCTGTCGGACAGCCGGAGGAACTGCCCTCCTTCCACCCGTTCAGCACGACCGGACTCGCCACGCTCGCCCTGGTCGCCGTCGGCGCGGTGTTCGCCTGGATGAGGTACGGCTCCGCCGAGGTGCCCGTGGTGGCTCCCCGCGGCTCGTTCCTCACCGCGTTCGCCCGTCGTGACCTGTACGGCGACGCGCTGAACGAGGCGCTGCTCATGCGGCCGGGCCAGTGGCTCACCCGCCTGGCGGTCTTCTTCGACAACCGTGGGGTCGACGGCCTGGTCAACAGCCTGGCCGCCCTCATCGGCGGCTCGTCCGGCCGGTTGCGCAGGATCCAGACCGGCTACGTCCGGTCGTACGCGTTGTCGATATTCGTCGGTGCCGCCGTCCTGGTCGGCGCCTGGTTCGTCGTAGGGAACCTGTGATGCCCTGGCTCTCAATCCTGATGGGCGTGTCCGTGCTGGGCGCGCTGGGCGTGACTCTTGTCCGCAACGACAAGCTCGCCAAGCAGTTCACGCTCGGGGTGTCGCTCATCGTGCTGGCTCTGGCCGTCGCGATGGCCGTCCAGTTCAGCCCCAACGGCGACAAGTTCCAGTTCGTCGAGAAGTACGACTGGATCCCCGACTTCGGGGTCCACTACGCGGTGGGCGTCGACGGCATCGCCCTGGTGCTGATCCTGCTCTCGGTCGTGCTGGTGCCGATCGTGGTGCTCGCCTCCTGGCATGACGCCGAGGCCGGCAAGCGGTCGGTCCGGACGTACTTCTCGTTGATGCTCGTGCTCGAGGCGATGATGATCGGCGTCTTCGCGTCGACCGACGTCTTCCTCTTCTACGTCTTCTTCGAAGCCATGCTGATCCCGATGTACTTCATGATCGGGTCGTACGGCGGCGCCCAGCGGTCCTACGCGGCCGTGAAGTTCCTGCTGTACTCGCTGTTCGGCGGGCTCCTGATGCTGGTCGCGGTGATCGCGCTCTACTCGATCGCCGGGAAGAACACCTTCATGTTCCCCGACCTCGTCGGGACCATCCAGGACGTGAACACGCAGAAGTGGCTGTTCCTCGGCTTCTTCATCGCCTTCGCGATCAAGGCTCCGCTCTGGCCGTTCCACACCTGGCTGCCCGACGCGGCGGCCCAGGCCCCGGCCGGCGCCGCGGTTCTGCTGGTCGGCGTCCTGGACAAGGTCGGCACGTACGGCATGCTCCGCTTCTGCCTGGAGCTGTTCCCCGACGCGTCGAAGTACTTCACGCCGCTGGTGATCACGCTGTCGGTGATCGGAATCGTCTACGGCGCGATCGTGGCGATCGGGCAGACCGACATGAAGCGGCTCATCGCCTATACGTCGGTCTCGCACTTCGGCTTCATCGCGCTCGGCGTGTTCGCCATGACGACGAACGCCGGCGCCGGGGCGACCCTCTACATGGTCAACCACGGCTTCTCGACCGGTGCGCTCTTCCTGATCGCCGGCTTCCTGATCCAGCGCCGGGGTTCCCAGTTCATCGCCGACTACGGAGGCGTGCAGAAGGTCGCGCCGGTGCTCGCGGGGACGTTCCTCGTGGCCGGACTGTCCAGCCTGTCGCTGCCCGGTCTGAGCACCTTCGTCAGCGAGTTCATGGTGCTGGTCGGCACGTACGAGAAGTACCTCGTGCCCGCCGTCATCGCGACGACCGGCGTCATCCTGGCCGCGATCTACATCCTGTGGATGTACCAGCGGACGATGAACGGGCCGACGGCCGAGTCCGTCAAGCATCTGCCTGACCTCAACGCGCGCGAGAAGTGGGTCGTCGCGCCTCTGGTCGCGTTGCTGCTGGTGTTCGGGTTCTATCCCAAGCCCCTGCTCGACGTGATCCATCCCGCGGTCAAGAACACGCTGTCCAGTGTTCCGGCGACCGACCCGGCCCCTGCCGTACAAGTTGCCAAGGAGGCCCAGTGAACGGCACCATCCCAGCGCCGACCATTGAGTACGCCCAGCTTGCACCGATGCTGGTCGTCTTCGGCGCGGCGATCGTGGGCGTGCTCGTGGAGGCGTTCGCTCCGCGATACCTGCGCTCGGCGATCCACGTGCCGATCACCCTGCTGTCGCTGGCCGGCGCGTTCGCGCTGACCATCTGGCAAGTGGTCAAGGGCGTCCCGACCGAGCCCGCCGCCATGGGCGCGGTCGCCGTGGACGGGCCGTCGTTGTTCATCTGGGGCACCATCTTGGTGCTCGCCTTCGTGAGCGTCCTGCTGATCAACGACGAGGACCACTTCGTCGCCGCGGCGGCGGCCGTTCCGGGATCGGCTGAGGAGGAGCAGGCCCTGCACGAGGGGGCCGGCCACACCGAGGTCTACCCGCTGGCGCTCTTCGCGGTCGGCGGAATGCTGCTCTTCCCCGCAGCCAACGACCTGCTGGTCATGTTCGTGGCCCTGGAGGTCATGTCCCTGCCGCTGTACCTGCTCTGTGGCCTGGCGCGCCGCCGCCGGCTGCTCTCGCAGGAGGCCGCGGTCAAGTACTTCCTGCTCGGCGCGTTCTCGTCGGCCTTCTTCCTGTACGGCACGGCCCTGCTGTACGGCTACGCCGGTTCGATCGACCTCGCGAAGATCAGCTCGGCTCTGGCCGTCGTCGGCGGCCAGGAGACCCTGCTCTTCATCGGTGTCGCCATGCTCGGCGTCGGCCTGCTGTTCAAGATCGGTGCCGCGCCGTTCCAGGCCTGGAAGCCGGACGTCTACCAGGGAGCCCCGACTCCGATCACCGCGCTGATGGCCTCGGGCACCCTGGTGGCCGCGTTCGGCGCGCTGCTGCGGGTGTTCTGGGTGGCTCTGGGCGGTCTCGACTGGGACTGGAGCCCGATTCTGTGGGCTGTGGCGATTCTCACAATGGTCGTGGGCGCCGTCCTCGCGATCACGCAGACCGACATCAAGCGGATGCTGGCCTACTCGTCGATCGCCCACGGCGGCTTCCTGCTGGTCGGCGTGGTCGCGACCGGTGCGGCGGCCGGGCAGAACTCCAAGGCCCTGTCGGCGATCCTCTTCTACCTCGTGGCCTACGGATTCACGACGGTGGGCGCCTTCGCGGTGGTCACCATGGTCCGTGACGCGGGTGGCGAGGCCTGGCACCTGTCCCGATGGGCGGGGCTCGGCAAGCGGTCGCCGCTGCTCGCCGGCATCTTCGCCTTCTTCCTGCTCGCCTTCGCCGGGATTCCGCTGACCAGCGGTTTCTTCGGGAAGTACGCCGTCTTCCAGGCGGCCGTGTCAGGCGGAGCGCTGCCGTTGGTGATCGTCGGCGTGGTGGCGTCCGCGGTGGCGGCGTTCTTCTACGTCCGCGTCATCGTGCTCATGTTCTTCAGTGACCCCTCCGCCGACGGCCCGTCGGTCGTACTGCCGTCGCGGGGTACCGCGGCTGTGGTCGGCGTGGCCGTATTGGCTACCGTATTCCTGGGGGTCTACCCGCAGCCTGTGCTCCACCTGGCGCAGAACGCTGCTCAGTCGTTGTTCATCCGTTAGGAGCCCTGTTCTATGGCCGCGCCGCCCGTTGTGGACATCCCTCAGATCGACGAGCAGCTGGCCGTGGACCTTGCTAACGGGCTGGCGGCAGTGGAGAAGATGCTCCGGTCGTCCGTCGAGAGCGAGGACGCCTTCGTCACGGAGGCGTCCAAGCATCTCATCGAGGCGGGCGGCAAGCGTTTCCGCGCCACGTTGATGCTCCTGGCCGCGCAGTTCGGCAATCCCGACGCCCCCGGCGTGGTGGCCGGGGCCGTCGTGATCGAACTGACTCACCTGGCCACCCTGTACCACGACGACGTCATGGACGAGGCGCCCGTACGCCGGGGCACCCCCTCGGCCAACGCCCGGTGGGACAACACCATCGCGATTCTGACCGGCGACTATCTCTTCGCCCAGGCGTCGGAGATCCTCGCCGACCTGGGAACCGAGCTCATCCGGATCCAGGCGCGCACCTTCTCCCGCCTGGTGCGGGGCCAGATCCAGGAGACCCTCGGTCCGGCCGAAGGGACCGACCCCGTCTCGCACTACATCCAGGTGCTGACCGACAAGACCGGGTCGCTGATCGCCACCTCGGGCCAGTTCGGGGCCCTGCTGTCCGGCGCCCCGCCGGAGGTGGTCGAGCGGCTGACCGACGCCTGTGAGGCCATCGGCGTGGCCTGGCAGCTCGGAGACGACCTCATCGACGTGGCGGCGCCCACCTCCGACTCGGGGAAGACCCCGGGAACCGACCTGCGCGAGGGCGTCCGCACTCTTCCCGTCCTCTACGCGCTGGCCTCCGAGGACCCGGCGGACGCCCGGCTGCGCACGCTGCTGTCCGGCGCCGTGCGGGAGGAGGACGTCGAGGAGACGCTGACGCTCCTGCGGAGCAACCCGGCCATGGAGCAGGCCCGCAAGGAGCTCATCAGGTGGACCGACCGCGCCAAGGCCGCCCTGGCCGGGCTGCCTGACATCCCGGCGCGGGCGGCTCTTCTGGCCCTGTGCGACTACGTGGTCGAGCGGTCCGGCTGATCATCCTGGAACCGGTCAGCGGCCGGCGAGGAGCTCGACGACCGGGGCGAACGCCTGGGCGAAGACGCCGTTGACGGTGACGTAGGAGATCCCGAACTCGTCGCGGCGGCGCAGCAGCGTGTCGGCCATCTCGCGGGGCGAGCCGTCCAGCACGGCCAGCGAGCCGGGCCCCGCCCCGTGGAGCAACGGCCGCAGCCACGGCGGCGGATCCGAGCCGACCAGGTGGACGTTGCTGCTCAGCTCGATCTCGCCGAACCGGTCACCCGCCTTCTCCTCGAGGACGGCGAGTGGCCGGTGGAGGGCGTGCGGAGCGGTCGCCGGATGGAGGGCGAACGTGACGATGTCGGCCTCTCTGGCGGCGAGGGTGAGCATGCGTTCCCCGGCCGCGGCCAGCAGGACGGGAGGCCCCTCCTTCTGCACCGCCCCGGTGAACCGCGCGGATCCGCCGAACGCCGTGCGGACCTCGGTGATCAGCTCCTCCACCTGGGAGAGGCGTTCCCCGGCTGAGCCGTACGGCATGCCGAGGAACTCGGTGTCGGCACGAGCGTCGGCGCGTCCGGTTCCGATCCCGAGATCGAGCCTGCCTCCTGAGAGGAAGTCGAGCCCGGCCAACTCCCACGCGAGCTGCCGGGGGCGGCGGTAGGGCACGCTCAGCACGAACGTGCTCAGGCGCAGCGTGGTGGTCGCGCCGGCAGCCGCGGCGAGGGCGAGGAGCGGGGGCAGGGTGCCGAGCGTGTCGGGCACGAGGAGGGTCGAATAGCCGAGATCCTCGGCCTGACGTGCGAGGCCCGTCCAGCTCTGGGCGTCCGGCGCGAAGCCCGCCACGACGCCGAAACGGAAATGCTTGGTCATGAGGCCGATCCTCGCCGGATGCGGCCGTTGCGTCGTCGGTTCGGGGGAGACGAAATTCCTACTCCCCAGGGCGTACGGCGTCAGACGGTCTCGAGGGCGGGAGCCGTACGGGCCTGGCGGCGGGTGGCCCGGGCGGCGCGGAAGCCGTCCCAGGTGAAGACGGCGAGCGCGAGCCACACGACGGTGAATCCGACCCACCGGCTCGCGGGCATGGTCTCGTGGGCGATCAGCACGCCGCAGAGGAACTGCAGGACCGGCGCGATGTACTGGAGCACCCCGATGACGGTGAGCGGGACCCGGATCGCCGAGGCGGTGAAGGCCAGCAGCGGGACGGCGGTGACGACGCCCGCGCCCACGAGGAGCGCCGCGTGCCCGAGACCGTGATGGCCGAACGTGGCGGTGCCGTTCACCTCGAGGACGGTCAGGTAGACGAGTGCGGGGACGAGGAGCACGAGCGTCTCGACGGTCAGGCTTTCGGCGCTGCCGACCTGCGCCGACTTCTTGACCAGGCCGTATGTGCCGAAGCTCATCGCGAGGACGATGGCGATCCAGGGGAGACGGCCGTAGTCGATGGCGAGGATGATTACGGACGCCCCGCCGAGCCCCACGGCGGCCCACTGCCACGGGCGCAGGCGTTCGCGGAAGATGAGGACGCCGAAGAGCACGCTGACGAGGGGGTTGATGAAGTAGCCGAGAGCGCCTTCCACCACGTGCCCGCTGTTGACGGCGTAGATGTAGGTGCCCCAGTTGATGGAGATCGTGATGGCGGCGACGGTGAGCAGGACGAACTGGCGGCGGGTCAGCGTGCGCAACCACGTCCAGTGGCGCCTGACGGCCAGCACCGCGACCACTGCGACAAGGGACCAGACCATCCGGTGGGCCAGAATCTCGACGGCGCCGGACGGCTTCAGCAGCGGCCAGTAGAGCGGAAAGAGGCCCCACATGACATAAGCGGCGATGCCGTACAGGATCCCCCGGCGCTCTTCATGCATGTCCCAATTTTTGCTGACACTAGGATTTAATACAAATAAGTATTTCTATGTCCGGTTCTTAAGGGCTGCTTACGGCAGGAACAACGCGACCCCCTGTCTGGTTGGGACAGTCAGAGCGGATGGAGGTTCGACATGGGCTGGCTCTTCGGCCGGAACAAGACATCGATGGTGGACCCCTCGGAGGCGCTGCCAGGCCGTTCTGCGGCGATGCCGGTGGCCGGACGCCACGTGGTGCTGGACGCGCCGCTGGCGGCGCCGTACCCGGACGGCACGGAGATCGTGGAGTTCGGACTGGGCTGCTTCTGGGGAGCGGAGCGCAAGTTCTGGCAGACGCCGGGGGTCGTGTCCACGTCGGTCGGATACGAGGGTGGATACACCACGAATCCCTCCTACGAGGAGGTATGTACCGGGATGACCGGGCACGCCGAGGTCGTCAGGGTGGTGTTCGACCCGTCCAAGGTCTCCTACGAGGAGCTCCTCAAGGTCTTCTGGGAGGAGCACGACCCGACCCAGGGGATGCGCCAGGGGAACGACGTCGGCACGCAGTACCGGTCGGTCATCTACACCCACGGTCCTGAGCAGGCGAAGGCGGCTCAGGCGTCCAAGGACGCGTACCAGGACGTGCTGACCAAGGCCGGGTACGGCCAGATCACCACCGAGATCGCCCCTGCCGGCGAGTTCTACTTCGCCGAGGACTACCACCAGCAGTACCTGTACAAGGTCCCCAACGGATACTGCGGAATCGGCGGAACGGGCGTCGCCTGCCCGGTCGGCCTGACCACCGGCGAGGCGTGAGGTCTGTTGCACTTAGGAAGGAACCGGCGTTCGAGGAATGACGCCGGTTCCTCGCACTCATGGCTGTTCAGGGTGGGCGCGGGCCAGTGACCTCTGGGGTCCTCGGCGTACACTCGTGCCATGACCGCCGCTCCCGAAGAGTACGAGGACATGCACAGGCTGGTCGACCAGTTGACGCCTGACCAGCTGCGAGAGGTGCGCGCCCACACGCTTCGTCTGGTCCATTCTTCGGACGGCGCACAGGGTGAGAGTTGGCCACCCGCCTGGTTCGGGTCGATCACCACGGAGCACGACGATATCGCCGAACGCACTGAGGAGATCTTGCGCGAGGGGTACGGTCGTGAAGCGTGATCGTCGTCGACACCGGTCCGATCGTTGCTGCCGCAATCGCCAACGATCGTAAGCATCGAGCCTGCACGACGGTCTTCCAGCGGCTCCATCAGGACCGGCGCGAGCTTCTCGTTCCAAGCTTTGTAGCGGCGGAAGCGTGTTACATGCTCGGGAAGCTCGGCAGTCCCAAGGTGGAGGCCGGCTTCCTGCGTTCGCTGGAGGCCGGGATCTTCACGCTGATCGAGTTGACCGAGACGGACCTATTGCGTATTGCCAGTTTGGTTGAGCGCTATTCCGATCTTCCGCTCGGATCCGCTGACGCGTCGGTGGTCGCTATCGCGGAGCGCCTCCGGATCCCTGAGGTGCTCACCCTTGATGCGAGGGACTTCTCGGTGGTGCGGCCGGCCCATGTGCCCGCATTCGTTCTCTTGCCCGCTTAAGCGATGACCTCAGGAGATTTATTGCGCCGGGGGAAGGCCTATCACCAGCAGTACCTGTACAAGGTCCCAACGGATACTGCGGAATCGGCGGAACGGGCGTCGCCTGCCCGGTCGGCCTGACCACCGGCGAGGCGTAACCTCTCCGAGCATCTCTGGCCCTCGATCACCCGGCTTGCTGGCCCGCGATCGAGGGCCAGAGCCGTTTCGGCGACTGATCAGTCGCCGGGCAAGATCGTTGTCCCTTGGGTAGGTGACGAGGGGCAACGACTAAATAGTCCCGCTGATCAAGTGTCGCGACTTCGCGAAGGTCGAAGCGCTCGGCCAAGGCGATCACGCAGGCGTCGACCGCTTGGAGCCGCAGTGACGCCTAAGCCGAGAGCAATTCGGACATTCGACGATAGTCGTGTGGTGTTACCTCGATCACCCGGAGTTCGTCATCGGCGATTGCCGCGCAGAACTCGGTAGAAAGGGCGGAACTGCCACGCCGAACTGCATACGAGAGCAGGTGACAAGGGGTCCCGTGTCGCAGAGGATCACGCTGTGGCCGCTCCGCCTGGTTCCTCGTGGTGAGGATAAGTGAGGTAGTGGTTGTGGCGGGCGCCGAGGTCCGACGGCCCTTGGAGCGCGCCGACCAGTGCGACGAGGTGCCGCGGAAGCTGCACCTCGTCGAGTGCCTCTGAATCACGCGGGGTCTCGTCGTCGAACGCCATGCTTCAAATGTAAGGGGCGGTCAGTCAGGAGGCCCGGCTCTTCAACGGCTCGGGTGTGCAGGAATTATGGCCAGGAGTGAACCGCTACTCACCCGGCCCGCCGGCCCCCGATTGAGGGCCATCTGGTCATCCCTCGGCAGAGACGCCCCGGCGGCGGCACACGCCAGGACATCTCCGCCGAGAGGATGTCTTCATGGCGTCCCAGAGTCAGACGCCGGGGCGCACGGCGGCGACGAAGCTGCTGCTCCAGTAACCGCTGAGGCTGTCGATCCTGACCACCGCACCGGTATGGGGGGCGGCGATCACCTTGTCGTGGCCTAAGTACATGCCCACATGGCCGCCGCTGTCGGTGAAGATGAGGTCGCCAGGCTCGAGATGCGATAGGGAGACCTTCTTCTTGACGGCGCTGAGCATCGACCACGTCGTGCGGGGGAGTGCGACGCCGGCCTTGCGCCAGGCGAACTGGACCAGCCCCGAGCAGTCGAACGCCCCTGGGCCCGTGGCGCCCCACACGTAGGGATCGCCGAGTTGATTTCTCGCCACCTCGATGGCGCGCTTGGCCTTCGCCTGCTGGAGAGCGGACTTGGTGGGCTTCATGGTCGCGGAGGCTTCCGCCATAAGCGCCACGAGAGCCTTGTAGGTGTTCGGGGTGGCCTCCGCAACGGGTGGTGCGGCGGGCTCAGGTGGGATGACCGTCGATGCCGGGGGTGTGACTGTCGCTGTCCCCGAATCGGCGGCCGCAGGCAGTGCGCTGGATGCCCCTATAGAGGCAGTGAGCGCGGCGCTGCTGAGCGCGACGCAGGCAATGCGGAACAGGGTGGTGGGGTTGGTAGACAGGGGGGTCTCCTTGGGGTCTTCCGCTTGCGCCTACCGGGTTAGCTGACGGATTCGGGCAGGGAAGTTGCCCTACGGCGCTTGGCGCGCCGATTCACCCCAGACCTTCATCGAAGGTCGACTGGTTCCCCGGCTCCGTGCGTCCTTGCTGCACGGATTCGGCAGATCACCGGCGCCTAGGGGGGCGGAGAGGACGTGGCGACGGTGACAGTGGTGTTCATTTCAAGCACGGCCGGCTGGCCGGGTTCCGCGATAGCGGCGCCACGGGGACGCCGCTGCGGGGCAAGGAAAGTACCAAATTTACGCATATCGCCGCAAAGGGTGTGAAACGGTAAAGATCGCCCAAAAAGGATCAGGCGGTGCAAAATTGCAGGTCAGGGCACCTCTTGGCTGCGAATGTGATGCTCGTCACATGCACTCGGAGAGCCTCTTCCTCGCCACGAGTGGAGTTCTATACGCACAGGTGCGGTGTGCCGACCGGCATGGCGAGCTGCCGGGGCGGCGACAGCTCGTTGCTACCAACCGTCTGTCGCGGCGAAGGTGTCCCATCGGCGCTTGCGTTTATTTCGTTTGTTGCGGATACTGCAAATAGGAGGTATTAGCGGTGACTGACGTCCAGGCCAAGCGGGTTCAGCCCGGGAGCATCGATGCCGAGATAGCTGGTCGCGCCGTGCGCCGGATCAAGGACTACCTCATGCGGTATCCCGAGCGGTCGACCATTCAAGTCGCCGGCGAGCATGGGGGCGAGGACCCGTTGGTCTTGCCCCGCGAAGCCGTGAGTCTCCTCGCCTTCATTCTTGCCCAGGCGGCCGAAGGGCGAGGCGTAACGGTCATCCCCTCTCATGCTGAGCTCACGACACAGCAGGCAGCGGACATGCTGAACGTCTCGCGCCCCTATCTGATCAAGCTTCTGGAGGCTGGGGAAATCCCCTTCCGCTTGATCGGCAAGCATCGGCGCATCACGTACGAGGATCTTCAGGAGTACAGGCGCCGCGATGACGCCAAGCGGCGTACAGCTGCCGACCAACTTGCCGTGCTAGGCGAAGAGCTGGGCATCTGAGCATGGGCTTCGTGGTGGTCTACGACGCGAATGTGCTCTATGGCAACACACTCCGCGACCTGCTCATTCGCATGGCTATGACGGGACGACTCCAGGCCAAGTGGACCAACAGGATCCTCGACGAAATGCAGCGTAACCTTGCGGCCAATCGTCCTGACATCCCGGAAGAGAAGCTGGGCAAGCTCCGCATCCTTATGAACTCCGCTGTCCGGGATTGCCTGGTAGAGGGATACGAGCCGCTTGTTGAGGGACTGAAACTTCCAGACGCAGACGACCGGCACGTTCTTGCTGCGGCGATCAAAGCGAGGGCACAGATCATCGTCACTTCTAACCTCAGGGACTTTCCTCCAGAACATCTGGCGTCCTGGGACATTGAGGCAAGGTCTCCTGATGACTTCGTGCTGGACCAGATCGACCTTGACGGACGAGTCGTCTGGGCTTGTGTGCAGCAGATCGCGGACTCACGTATCAGCCCGCCGGAGATCGTGGACGATGTGCTCGACGCTTTGGAGAAAGTCGGCCTCGTCGAGTCGGTCGCTGCGCTTCGGGCTGGTTAGGCGGTCGCCGGGGCTCGGAGGCGGGATCTATTGCCTGAGGCGAACCGCTACCACCAGCAGTACCTGTACAAGGTCCCCAACGGATACTGCGGAATCGGCGGAACGGGTGTCGCCTGCCCGGTCGGCGACCACCGTCGAGGCGTAACCTCTCCGAGCATCTCTGGCCCTCGATCACCCGGCTCGCCGGTCCCCGATCGAGGGCCAGAGCCGTTTCGGCGACGACTCTCTGTACAGGGTCAAGGCGACGGCGCTCCGCGTCGCCGCAGTGGCCCAGCGCCCGCCCGCCGTCCGGGCGTGCGGCTCTTCGGCCGGTCCCGGCCGCCGGCAGCTCGGGCCGCGCGAACGAACGTCACTCAAGCTTGGAAGCCCGTAGCCGCAACCGCCCGTCCAATCGGGCTTTCACGCCAGTCGCGCACGTAGACCCCGACCTGGATTCGCCGATCAGCGCCGACTTCTGTGACCTTCGGCGGGACCGAACGTCGTACCTTGCCGCGCGCATCGACAGGTTCGAGCTCGCTGCGGCTGAAGACCATCACATCGAGCGGAACCAGACCCCCGAGCTTGTCCCTCCGCACCTCGACCAGATCGGACCACTTGACGGAGATCTTGTAAGCGTCCCGTTGCGCAGTCATCCCATCCTCGTGAACCGTCAGAGATCGACGCCTCATCCGAGAGGCCACCAACCCGAAGGTGAGGAGCGCACCGACCACCGCGCCGAAGACCGAACGCGACAAGGCCGCGAAGACGAGTCCGAAAAGCGCGGGAAAGACCAGGCTCGATAGGAGGACCAGAGACCAACGGGGGCGATACGTCGTCTGCACGAGCAAAAAGTACCGCCAACACGAAAGCGGACCAGCAGGGGCGCTCCGGCTCCGGGGTGATCAGTCAGGGGTTCGCGCATCCGCGTGCCGACCACTGGTGCCAAAGCATTCATGACGAGGGATGCTGACCGAACCCCGCAGCGAAACTGCCCGAATCAACGACAGTTTCGCCCGCTATGTTCGCTGGGTGATCGAAGAGTTGATGCCGTCACCTAGACGCGCTCACCCTGCTTCCCGGGCAGCTCTGAAAGATCGAGTCGTCCGATAGGGGTATTGCGTACCGATGGGTACCAGCGTCAAGCTATGTGACCCGTCAGAGGGCGGCGAACGCTGCTATGGAAGCAGTTGAAGAGCGGCGACGTGGAGGGGGCGCACGACACTGAAGTGGCGGTGATCCAGAGTCGCAACCGCGGGGAGCCCGAGCCGCTCAGCGATCGCGATCACAGATGCGTCGACTGCCCCCAAGGGGAGGTCCTTATACAGTCGCACGAGTTCCGCGATGCGCGTGATGTCCTTCGGCTCCACGGCGATCAACTCCAGTTCGCCGCTGTCAATGGAGCCGAGGAATGCGGCCTCCGCGAGAGCGCCTCGGTACTTCTCGACGAGCCAGCACACTTCCACCATCACGGTCACGGGAACCAGCAGCGGTCCTGAAGCGGTTTGCAGGAGCTCAGAACAACGCACATGGTCCTTGTCGTCGGCGTCCAGAGCCGCGACCAGCGGGCCCGTATCGAGAAGGATCGTCACACCGGACGATTCAACCCCTCGCGGAGGATCTCTTCATGGTGTTCGGCCAGATCGCCGACTCCGGAGTTCATGGTGCCGATGAATGACAACCGCCGCCGACCGCTTCGGTCGGTGTCTGGCTGATCCAGGCTCTCATTGGCCTCCACCAGCCGGAGAGCGACGGCACGTAGATCGCGCGCCTGGTCAGGGCTCAGCCTGTCCACCAAGGCGTGTAGATCCTCGTAATCATGCGCCGCGGTCATGCTCACAGTGTACGTCGCCGTGGTTTCCGAACCAGGAGATCTTGTCTCCTCGTAGCATGATCGCCCGCTGTCTTGATTGGCCGTTGCGGCCCCGTTGGCACCAGCGTCAAGCTAGATGACCCGTCTGGGCAGAGTCTGGATCCCTGGGTATCTGGGAGTGCACGGAGACACTGGTCGCCGCCCGGACGAAGGCAGCGAGAGCCAGCGATTGGCTCTGCTCCGGCCAGGCGATCATCATCGTGGTCGGTGGCGCATCGAGAACAGGCACACACACGACGTCGCCGCCCACGTAGCCACGAGCGGACTCCGGCAGGATGGCGATGGTCCGCCCCATGGCGATGAGTTGCATCAGTTGTCCGGCGTCACGCACTTCGGGGCCTTTGGCATCGTCCTGAAGCAGGCCCGCCCAGCGCGGCATGACCTCGCCGTCCAGGTCCGCCAAGGTCACCGCTGTTCTTCCGGCCAACCGGTGCCGCGCCGGCAATACCACAACCTGTCCCTCGACCAGCAAGTCCTCAGAGTCGAGCCCGGTCAGGTCAGGCCGTCCATGCAGCAGCCCGATGTCGGCGAAGCCGCCACGCAGCAGGGCCGTCTGCTCGCCGAAGCCGCAAAACAGCACGTCCACTGCGATCGCCTCTGGTTCCCTCTCATAGGCGGCCAGGATTTCCGGCAACATGCCGCCGTCACCGACGGCCTTCGTCACTAGGACCAGCCTGTGATCCTCTTGGCCCGCTCGCTGGGTACGACGAGCAGCCGCTGCCAGGCCTTCCAGGGCTCTCCTGCCTTCGTGGAGCAGCACCTGACCCGCCGCTGTGAGAGTGACCTTTCTGCTGGTTCGCTCCAGTAACAAAACACCCAGGCGACGTTCGAGTTGCTTGATGGTTCTGGACAAGGGCGGCTGCGCGATGCCGAGGCGTTGTGCTGCCCGGCTGAAGTTCAGCTCCTCGGCGACCGCCACGAAATAGGCAAGCTCGCGAGCTTCCAGCCCATCCATACCTCTAGGGTATGGCTCGTGATCGAGCTGGTCATGGTGTTTGGCCACCCACACGTGATGCAGTCTGATCATGACACACGACACGGTGTCCACCCCCAACGTCGCCCTGGTGACCGGGGCGAACAAGGGGATCGGATACGAGATCGCCGCTCAGCTCGCTGATCTGGGCATGACGGTGCTGCTCGCGGCCAGGGGCTCGAACCGGGGCCACAAAGCGGCCGATGCGTTGCGATCCACCGGCGGCGACGCCTACCCGATCACGCTCGACGTCACCCTCCCGGCCTCGGCCGTGGCCGCCGCCGCACAGATCGAGCAGCGATTCGGCCACCTCGATGTATTGATCAATAATGCCGGGATCTCGGGGAGCGTTTTCCATCAGTCACCTGGTACGGCCGGCCTCGACACGGTACGAGCGGTGTTCGATACCAACGTTTTCGGTGTGATCACGGTGACCGACGCCATGCTGCCTCTCCTGGCGCGCTCCCCCGCACCGCGGATCGTCAACGTCTCCAGCACCGTCGGATCGCTGACCGCCCTTGGCCTGGCTTCCAGGATCAGTCGCGTACGCCCCCTCCAAGACCGCGCTCAACGCACTGACCGTGCAGTACGCCAAGGACCTTCGCGAGGCCGGAGTCCTGGTCAATGCCGCCGATCCGGGCGGTTGCGACACCGACCTCACGAGGCCGACGGGATTACCCGTCCACCGCGCTCCCGTCCAGGGCGCGGCGATAGCCGTACGGCTGGCGACCCTCGGGCCCGATGGTCCTACAGGCGGTTTCTTCAACGACGACGGCCGGATGGCGTGGTGAGTCGCTGTAGCGATGCGCCCCACAGCGGAGGTGAGGGAAATGATGGAGAGGTACTGGCGTCCCGGCTGGCTCACCGTACGGGTGGTCAACCCGGTGATTCGGCGGCTGGGAACAGTCACCACGCTTGAGGTCGTGCGACGCCAGACCGGCACCCCTCAGCTCGTGCCGGTGAACGTCCTCGAACTCGGCGGCGACCGTTACCTGGTCTCCATGCGAGGTCAGACACATTGGGTGCGCAACCTCCGTGCCACTGGCCGCTGCCACCTGCAAAGGGGTGGTCGGCGGCGCGCGTACCTGGCGGCGGAGCTGTCCGGAGAGCAACTGTCACACATCATCGCCGCCTACAGGGATCGATGGCAGGTACAACGCTTCTTTGACAAAATGCCTGATCCGACCGACCATCCGGCCTTCCGCCTTTATCCGGTCGAAAACGTATCTGTGGAGCCAGGGATTGAACCCCAGACTCTTTGATGCTTCGTACCGGCCAGATCTGTTGCCATCGGCAAACCGCTACCACCAGCAGTACCTGTACAAGGTCCCCAAACGGCTACTGCGGGATCGGCGGCACCAGCGTCAAGCTATGTGACCCTTCGGCATGACGCCCGGAAGGTAGTGATCTTTTCGGAGGAGCCGAGTGGCTCACTGGGCTGGAAGTCCCGGGTCGTGGGCCCTCCTGCTGGTAGCGGCCTTCTGGCTAGGCTCGATGCATGAGCGTGATGCGCGAGGAACTCCACCATCTGGTGGATCGGTTGCCCGAGGAGAAGGTCGCCCCTCTCCTGCGCCTCGTTCGTGATCAGCTCAACGAGGAGCCGGCGATTCGTGATCTGCCCTTCATCGGCATGCTGGAAGCAGAACCAGATTTCGCGGAACGGTCAGAGGAGATGCTCCGCTCGGAGGGCAATCACTCTTCGTGATCGTCGTTGACTCGTCCATTGGTAGCAGCGATCAACGTCCAGGATGACCACCACGCCTCCTGCGCTCACCTGCTTCGCTCCCATCCTGGCCCGCTGTTGGTTCCCGCGACGGTCGTCACCGAAGTCTGCCAACTGGTCGAGAAGCGACAAGGAAGCAAGGCGGAAGCCGCCTTCTGCTTCCCGGGCAGCTTTGAAAGATCGAGTCGTCCGATGGGGGCGTTGCGTACCTATGGAACGGGTGTTGCCTGCTCGGTCGGCCCTTCCCGCTTAGGCGATGACCCCAGGAGACCTCAGTCAGAGCCAGGGCGCGTATCGGGTTGTGATCAAGGGGTGGTCCGGGTGAGGTCGTTGAACCAGATCATCGCGGCGCGAAGGCGGAGGCCGGCGAGGTAGCTCGCGGGGGCCTTGTCGTACTGAGTGGCGATGCCTCGCCAGGCCTTGAGCTTGTTGATCAGGCGCTTGAACGGTGTTCCGTTCCTTGTAGAGGTCGCGTCGGGCAACTGCCGAAACTTCGGTGGGTCGGCCCTGCTTGCGGGCGTGCCGAAATGCCGGAAAACCCGGGAGGCGCCACGTCCTAAGGCGCTGGCTTGTCGGGCTTACCCGGCGGCCGGTGCTCCGCAGCGATGCCGATGTGGCGGGGCTCGGCCGGGCGAGACTCCACGCCGTGGTAGGTCGCAGTCCCCAGACGGATGACTGTCTCTGGGGGCTGCTGTTCCGTGTCCTCCTGGGCCTGCGGCCGTTCGAGGTCGGCAGCCGGGACCAGGGCCACGATGGGCTTTCCGTGCCGGGTCATAACGATGCGCTCCCCGCCATACGCGACACGGTTCACCAGCTCGGCGAAGACGGCGCGGGCTTGCGTGACAGGGATCTCTTCCGCCATGGCTCCAACATAGCAGTCCGTATGTAATGTACGTTCTATATATTCTGTACAGAACGGAGCCGCTCATGATCCGCCCTGCCAGTCGCCATGTCCTGCCGGAGGTCGTTGAAAGGACCAGCCACGGCACGATCGTGATGGATCCCTACTCCAAACTCCTGGCAGGAAGGATCATCTTTCTCGGCACCCCGATCGACGACGCCAGCGCCAACGACGTGATGGCGCAGATGCTCTATCTCGACTACGACAACCCCGAGCGGGACATTTCGCTTTACATCAACTCCCCTGGCGGCTCGTTCACCGCGATGATGTCGATCTACGACACCATGCAATACGTCGCCGCGGACGTGGAGACCGTCTGTATGGGTCAGGCCGCCTCTGCCGCGGCCGTCCTGCTGGCGGCCGGAACCCCCGGCAAGCGGCTGGCCCTGCCGCGCTCGCGCGTCCTCGTCCACCAGCCCTCCAGCGAGGGGCAGGGACAGTTCAGCGACCTGGAGATCCACGCTCGGGAGCTCTTGCGAGCGCGGGCGCTCACGGAAACACTGCTCGCCAAGCACACGGGGCAGAGCGAGGAGTGTGTCCGGCGTGACATCGAGCGGGACAAGATCCTTAACGCGAACGAGGCCGTCGCCTACGGCATCGTCGACGCGATGGTCGACTCCCGTAAGACGGTCCCGATCTGGTGAAGTGTCGGTGACGGGCCGCGCGCCCGGCGGGTGCCTGGCTCCGTGCGGGATCACTTCGAATCCGTGACACGCCTCGGGGCTCCTCATCCTCGCGGGCGGTCTATGAGCCGGAGGACCCGGACGTGTGGGTGTAGTACGGCGGGCCGATCGGCTGAGGGGTTCCATGAACCCGGCCTCGCCCGAGGCTGCAAGGTCGAGGCGGTCAGTGGGAGGGTGATCGCTCACTGAGATGTCGGGTCTGATCCCTATACTCCCGCCCATGTCAAGATCGGCTACGTCACTCGACATCGCTTACGGCCTTCTGAATGAGGGTCGGCTGGTCGATGCTGAACAGGTCATGTTGCGGGAACTGCAGACCATCGAGCGCAGGCATGGTCGCGGGAGCCGGGAGTGGGCCTCCGTCCAGTGCGACATCGGCAATCTCCTGTTCAGTTCCGAGCAGTTCGATCGAGCGGCGGAGTGTTACCGCAGCGCATGCTCGAGTGCGCCGGACGGTGACCGGGAGGCGTACAAGGATCATCTGACTTACCGGCTCAATCTCGGCACCGTGCTGACCCTGGCCGGTCGGCTCGACGAGGCCGAGATCGAGCTGCGCCGCAATCTCCAGGAGCGGCAGGACTTCTACGGCCGTGAGCATCCCGGCTACGCCTTCGGCCTGGAACCGCTGGCCGACGTTCTCGTCCGGCGCGGCGACATCGCCCAGGCTCGGCAGGTCATCGAAGAGGCGATCGGCAATTTCTGGCGCAGCGGCCATGAGCGGGTCGCGACCGCGCTGGCACTGCGGGAGGAGATCGCCGTGGCCGGTGGCGGCGGTGAACCCTCCTTCCCAGGACTTGAGCAACTGCCGGACGAGGTCGTCGAGCAGATCGCGTTCACCGTGATCAGCCGGCCCGGCCACGATCCGGTGATCAGGAAGGCGGTTCTCGTCAGCCTGGTCGCGGCCTTGGAGACGCGGTTCGGCCCCGATCACCAGACGACGCTCAACGCGCTCTCCCATCTGGCGAACTCCGGTCGCGACATCGGAGATGAGGCGGGGCGGGTGGAGGCGATCCAGAAAGTGCTCGCCTCCTACGACCGGCAGGGCAGGGCTGAGGACGCGCTCATGGCGACGCTCGGCCTGGCCATGGCACAGGAGGAGGCCGGCGACGCGGCCGCGGCGCTGCGCACGTATGCGCAGGCCCGGACCCGGGCGGACGGCATCGGCCGACCCGAGCTCCGCGCCCAGGTGCTGAGGAACTGGGGGCTTGCCCTGTCGACCGCAAGTCGCCCGGCCGAGGCGGAAGAACGCCTGCGCGAGGCCGTGGGCGAGGCCAATCGCGGGACGGATCCCGAGATACTCGGCCGCGCGCGGATCGCACTCGGGCTCTTCCTGCAGCACATGGAGCGGCTGCCAGAGGCACGACAGATCGTGGAGGCGGGGTTGTCGACGCTGGATGTCGCGCACCCCGACGCGATCACCGGGCGAGGTCACCTCTCCGCCATCATGGCCGGCCATTCCTGCGGGTGCGGAGACGTCCAAGGCGCGCTCACTGAGGCGTTCCGCGAGTTCGTCATCGGCAGGCTGCCGCGTGACCTCCTGGCCGAACTCAACGTGACCATCGAGAACAACGACTTCGCGATCAGCGTCGAGCTCAGCCGAGAGCCGACTGAGGCCGAGCTGGAGCACATGAACCATTTGGTCCAGAGCGCGAGCGCCGAGTTCCGCGGCCGGCTGCTCTCTGGAAGATAGATCTCCACGGCATCCTGGTGTGGGCAGGAACTCGGCATGATCGCCTGAAGCTGAGATGATCATCGCGTGCCGGTGATCTGGGACAGCACGAGCGGTACGTTCGCCCCCGCGATACTGGGCCGGTGATAGCGGCGGATGACCTGGTTCGACGCCAGGATGCCATTCAGCTTGAGGCGGCGGCTGTGAGCCTCGATCTGGAACTGGAGGAGCGTCTTTCCGCTCTGGGAGATCCGGTACGGGTGGGCAGCGCCGCGCTCGGCCTGATGGTCCGCCGCGACCTCGACATGACGACCGCGTGTCCCGCTCTCGGCATCGTGGTCACCGAGGCCGTCGCGCTGCTCGGCGCCCGTCTGGCCGTGCATCCCCGCGTACGGCAGGTGCAGTTCCGCGACGACACCGGGCATTGGAACACCGATCCGGCCTATCCGGACGGTCTCTACCTCGGTGTGCGGTATCGGCTCCCTCCAGGGGCACGACTGGACGCTGGACCTGTGGTTCGTGGACGAACCCGAGCGCCAGCCCGACCTCGCCGACCTGCGGACGATGCCGCCGCGCCTCACCGGCGAAGCCCGCGTCGCGATATTGCGGATCAAGGACGCCTGGGCGGATCGGCCCGAGTACGGAACGACCGTACACAGTGTCGACGTCTACCGATCGGTGCTGGACGACGGCGTCCACACACCGGAGCAGTTCACTCAGTGGTTGTCGGCCCGGGGCCGCCGTTCCTGACCGAGGCGGGCACGAGCCGGGTCGGGCATGTGCGCGTCACCCCGGGATGAGGCCCGCTTCGTGGGCGAGGACTGCCGCTTGGACCCGGTTTCGCAGGTCGAGCCGGGTGAAGATGGCGCTGACGTGACCCTTGACGGTTCCCTCGACGAGGCCGAGCCGACGGGCGATCTGGGCGTTGGACAACCCGGCGCCCAGCAGGGCCAGCACGTCGCGTTCCCGTTCGGTGAGCGCTGCCGTCCTGGTGCGCGCGGTCGTCGCGCGGCTCAGTCCCGAGGAGCGCAGTTCGCCGATGACCCGCGCAGCCACCCTGGGTGACAGGTACGCGCCGCCCCCGGCGACCGCGTGGACGCCGGCGATCAACTCCCGGGGGTTGCCCGACTTGAGCAGGAAACCGCGGGCGCCTTCGTCGAGCGCCCGGGCCACGTAGGCGTCGTCGCCGAAGGTGGTGAGGATGGCGACGGCGACCGACGGGGCCGCGCGGGAGATCTCGGCGCCGGCGGCCAGACCGTCCAACCGGGGCATGCGGATGTCGAGCAGGGCGACGTCCGGGCGATGCGCGAGGGTGAGCTCGATCGCCTCCCGCCCGTCGCCGGCTTCTGCGATCACGTCGATGTCGGGGTCGGTGGCGAGGATGGCACGCAAACCGGCCCGGACCAGCTCGTCGTCGTCGGCCAGCAGGATCCTGATCATGATTCTTCCCGGTGGGGCAGCGTGGCCGCGATCTCGAACTCGCGATCACTTGGTCCGGCGCGGAAGGTTCCGCCGACGAGCCGCACATGTTCCCGCAGTCCTAACAGGCCGGTCCGCGTGCCGCGGCCTCGCCGCGCGTCCGGCGGCAGGGCATTGGTGACGGTGACCGCTGTGGTGCCGTCCGAGGTCGCCAGCCGCACCCGTACGGCCGCTCCGGCCGCGTGCTTCGCGGCATTGGTCAGCGCCTCCTGGACGACGCGGCGTACGGCGACGTCCACTGTCGGCGGCAGGCGCCGTTCGCCCTGCCACTCCAGCGTCACGGGCAGACCGGCCTGGACAGAGCGTTCGACGATGTCCTCGACGCGGTCCGTGACCGGCAGCAGGGGTGCGGGCTCGTCGTCCCGCAACACGGTGAGGATCTCGGCCAGACGCTCGGTCGCCTGCCCGGCTCCGGCCCGCAGCTCCGCCACCGTCGTCCGGTGCCGCTCGTCGAGCTCGGGCGCCATCTCGAGTGCTCCGGCGCGCAGCGCCAGCAGAGTCAGCTCGTGTCCGAGCGTGTCGTGCATGTCGCGGGCGATGCGCTGGCGCTCCTGCATCCGGACCCGCTCGGCGGTGACGGCGACCAGCTCGGCCTGCTGATGGAGGGAACGGCCCAGTGTCCACGGCAGTATCACCGTCAGGCCCAGCAGCAGCAGGCCGGTGCCCCACGTGTCACCCACGGTCAGGGGGAGCAGGAGGTTCAGCGCGGCCCCCGCCGCGAACACACCCAGAGCGCGGGCCGGCCGGGGCGTCCGCCGACCGGCGAGCAGGCTGAGCACGAAGATCGCCCCTGCGAAGGCGCTACTCCACACCGGGACGGCGTCGGCCATGCCCCGCGCCGTCGCGACGCTCGTCACGGCGCACACCCCCAGCGAGATGACCGGGTAGGAGGTGACGAGTGCGGTGGCCACGATGAGAGCCGGCAGGGCGCCCGCCCATGCCCACACGGGCAGCTCGGCGGAGGACAGGACGATGACGAGCAGCAGCGCCGCGAGCACGCCCTGCGCCCACGGTGGTACGGGCCACCTGGTCAGCCACATGCGGCCGTCGTTCATCACGCCGCCGACGCTATCTCGTGGCAAGTTGAGTGGATCCGTCCGGTACGGGAGGAGCTTCGGCTGAGCGGCGGCCACGGACCAGCGCCACGACGCGGATGGTCATCACGCCGATGTTCATCACGGTTGCGACGGCGGACCAGGCGACCAGCGGCGCAGAGTAGTAGCACAGCTGGACGAAGCTGATGTCCCGTCCGCCTCCGACGAGTCGACCGAGCAGGTCGGGAAGGCTGATCAGCAGGGCGAGAGGGACGAGCCTGGGCGCCAGACGCAGGGCGAGCCGCCACGACGGCCGGGTGGCGAGCCGGGTTGCCCAGTTCCGCGTGCGCCGCAGGTTGCGGACGCCCAGCAAAACGCTCAGCAGGGTGAGGCACGCCAGTATCAGGTCGACGATGAGTCGCATCGGGGCGCCCGCTTGTGGCTCGCCGCCGGTCACGAGAGTGGCCAGTTCGTCCGTCAGCGCGTCGACGCCCTCGTTGCCGAGGCCGATGCCGCTGTTGCCGATGACCGCGATGCCGTAGCCGCCGGGGAGCAGGAGCTGGTCGGAGGTGTAGGTGAACCAGATGCCGTTGTGGTGGACCCGTCCCCTCTGGTCGGTGTCCCAGCCCATGCCGTACGTCCACCGCCGGTCGGATGAGGTGTGCATGGCCGTGACGTCCGCGGCCGAGACCAGCCGGGTCCCGTTCGCGGCCAGGCCCTCGTTGTTCTGCGTGATCAGCCATTTCGCCATGTCCTCGGCGGTGGTGATCACGCCGTCGGAGCCGTTGACGAACCGGGTCGGCTCGGCGGCGGGAATCGACATGCCGTATGCGTAGACATATCCCTTGCGAACGGTATCGGGGAGATCTCGCGGAGTCTGGTTGATCGTGATGGTCGCCCGCATGCCGATCGGCTCGAACACGTGACGCCGCATGTAGTCCGCGAACGGCTCGCCGCTCACGACTTCCACCAGCCGGGCGGCGAGGTGGTAGTTCGTGTTCGTGTAGTAATGCTTCGTGCCGGGCTCGGCGGCCAGCGTCGCGTCGCGCGCACGCGTCACCGCCTCCGCCGGCGTGGCCGGCTGCGGCAGGCTCTTCTCCGGGAAGGTGCCGTCGGTGATCCCGGAGGTCTGGTTCAGCAGCTCGCGTACCGTGATTCGCGTCCCGCGAGGGTCGGCGATCCGGAAATGCGGCAGATAGTCGCGTACCGGTGCGTCCAGCGTCACCTTCCCCGCCTCGGCCAGTTGCATGACGGCGAGCGCCGTGAACGACTTGCTGACCGACGCCACCGGCATCGGCGTCGTCGCGGTCACCGCGGCGCCCGCGGAGTCATGGCCGTACCCGCCCGTGTACAGCACCTGGTCGCCCTTGGTGATGGCGACTGCGATGCCCGGATAGCCCGCCCTGTCCGCGAAGTCGGACACAACGTGTTCCACAGCCGCCTTGTCCGGCGCCGTCGTCGCGAACCCCGTGTCCGCGGCGGACGACACCACCAGCCCGGCGGCCACCGCCGCGACCACACCGGGCCACCATCTCCTGCTCTTCCGCACAACGCGCTCCCGTCGTCTCGTTGACGACGGTCACGCTAGGTATCGCGCGTTCTCGGTACAGGACCCGAAGGACACGGTCCACCCCTGACTTTCGTCAGGTCATGCGTCTGGGCTCCTGATCGGTGGGTCCCGGTCGGCCGGGGGCGGTACGTACTCAAACGTTCATGCCGGGTACGGAGCGGTCTCGCGTGCCGACCGAAGCACGCCTGCCCACCAGGCCAGCTGGTCGAGCAACGTCTTGGCGTACCCGGATGCCTCGGCGTCGAGAGGACGTCCGTCCTGCCACGCCGTGAAGTAGTTCGGGAAGGCCAGGCCGTCGCGAATCGTCACCGCGTGCAACTCGGTCAGCACGTTCTCCAGGTGCAGTACGGCATGCCTGCCACCTGCTGCGCCGCCGTAGCTGACGAAGGCGACGGGCTTGGCCGTCCACTGGGTGAAGTGCCAGTCGATGGCCGCCTTCAGCGACGCGGGATAACTGTGGTTGTACTCCGGCGTGACCACGATGAACGCGTCGGCGGCCTCCAGTGCCGAGGTCAGTGCCGCCATTCCGTCCGGGCGAAGGTAGCCGTCGCCGGCGAATTTCGGCGGTGCCGCGGGCAGGGCCAGCGGGATCTCGACCTGGGCCAGATCGACGACGTTCACATCGAACCCACCATGAGCGCGGGCCTGATCGGCGACCCACGAGGACACGACTGGACCGAACCGTCCCTCTCGGACGCTCCCGACGATGATTGCCAAATTGTGCTTGTCATCCATGCCCACCACGATCAGGCGGTCGTGACGGTGACAACCAGACCGCGCTCAGGCTGGCCCCCGGAGGGTCACGCTGAGCACGCCGCGGTCGAAGTGCGCCGCCATATGCTTCCGGCATGGGTACGCCGTTGGGGGATTTCGTCCGGGCCAAGCGCGACAGCATCCAGCCGGAGACGTTCGGGCTGCCGGAGCGTGGCCGCCGCCGCTCACCTGGTCTGCGCCGCTCGGATCTGGCCACCCGGGCCGGCGTCAGCGTGGAATACCTGACCCGTATCGAGCAGGGCCGCGACCGCAACCCCTCAGTGGCGGTGGTGAACGCGCTCGCCGATGCGCTCAGCCTCGACCCCTCGGAGCGCAACCACCTGCGCTACCTGGCCAAGATCACTGGTGGTGAATGTTCCGCACACACCCGGCCCGTACCGCCGCGCCGCGACGTCCGGCCGTCTGTTCTGGAGACACTCCGCCTCCTCGAACCGGGGATCGCGGTGGTGACGAACCGGCTGGGCGACGTCCTCGCCTACACCAGTGGCTACGAGTCGGTGATGGGTGAAATCGGGTTGCTCGACACCGGCACGCCGAATCTCACCCGCTACGTCTTCACCGACCCCGGTGCCCGGACGTTCTTCGCCGACTGGGACGACGTCGCGGACGAGCAGGTCTTCGACCTGTGGCTCGCACCATCCGTGGAGAACTCCGAATGGTTCACCGCGGAGCTCGCGCCCGTCGCCGGGCCCGACTTCACGCGGCGCCTGAACCGTCACGTGGTTCCGCGACGTGGAGTGCTCCGGCTCAACCACCCATCCGGGCACGAACTCCGGCTGCTCCGCGAGACGCTCGACCTCTCCTCGGATGCACAACAACTCGTGGTTCTCCTCCCCGCTGACGAGGCGACGGCCCAGAGCATCGATCAGCTCCGCCGTCGCCCCTCGGGCCGGCTCCGCGCGATCTCGTAACGCACCTGGTCGCGTTTTCGTCGAACTGCGGCTGAACGAAGAGTGCCTTTGATCCGGAGCGGGCGGGGCCCAAGGGTGTTCGCTCATTTCGGATCAAAGGCACTCAAATCGGGCCCGGCTCTGAAAGGGCTGGTACGAAGGGCGGTGCTCCGGGTGGATCTCAGGGCTGGACCGGCAGCGCCAGGCGGCCGGATCGCAGCGCGGCGACGACGCCGCCGTCGACGAGCAGGTCGGTGCCGGTGATGAACGACGACTGCGGGCTGAGGAGGAACGCCACCGCGTTCGCGACGTCTTCGGGTGTGCCGACGCGGCCGGTCGCGGACGCGTCGACCAGCGCTTGGATGCCCTGCCCGAGCTCGCCTGTCAGTTCGCGTCGGCCCTGTGCGGTGGAGATGATCCCGGGGCTGACGCTGTTGATCCGGGCGCCGCGCTCTCCCCAGGCCGAACTCGCCGCCTGCACGCGGAGCTGGTTGGCGCGTTTGGCGATGCCGTACCCGGTGACCGAGTCCGGGATCGCGTCCGGCTGGATGAACGGAAGGCCGCGCAGTTCCTCGATCGGCGCGGTCCGCAGAGCCGCTTCCTGCTCGGGCGTGAGTGAGACCGCCACGTTGGCCGCCATGCTCGCGATGACCACGCCGGCACCGCCATCGGCGATGACCTGGGCCATCTCCTCAAGCATGATCACGACACCGAACAGGTCGACCTCCAGGATGGGACCAGCCGCCGCCTGAGTCGCGTGGAGGCCGGCCGTGTGGATGACCTGCACGACCTGACCGGCCGCACCCGCGGCCTGGGCGAGCGCCCGCATCGACTCGCGGGAGGTCACGTCGACCTGCTGCGAGATGACGTCGTAGCCGTCGCTCCTCATGGATTCGCCCACCTTGTCCAAGGTGGCCTCGTTGAAGTCCGCGAGCAGGACCAAGTGTCCGGTCCCCTGCCTGCGAGCGATGACCTCGCCCATCCCGCCCACGCCGATGACGACGACGACGCGCTTGTGCATGAGTTGTCTCCCAGCTCTCAGCCGCGTATTTACGAGACTAATAGTCTCGCATTTGCCCCCACTGTAGCTTGGGCCCATGACGACGGGGAGGCGTGGTCGTGTCCGCAGTGAGGAGGCGCGGCGCGCGATACTCGAGGCGACCGCCACGCTGCTGGCCGCCTCCGGCTACGAGCAGCTGTCGGTCGACCGCATCGCGACCACCGCCGGAGTGGGCAAGCAGACCGTGTATCGGTGGTGGTCCTCCAAGAGCGCCGTCATCGCGGAGTGCCTGCTCGACGGATATGTCCTGTCAGATCTCATCGTGCCGGCCAAGACCGGCGACGCCCGTTCCGACGTGGGGAACTGGTTGCGGGCGCTCGTGGACTTCCTCGACGACCCGAAGAACGCCGCTCTGTTTCGCGCACTCGCCGCGGCCGCGTCCGAGAATCGGGAAGTCTCCGACCGCTTGTACGAACGGTTCTCCGGCCCGTTGCACACCGCCCTGGTCGAGTGCCTGCGTGCGGGCATCCGCGCCGGTCAGGTCCGCGACGACGCCCCCGTGCCCGCGGTCGCCGACATCCTGATCGGAGCCGTCCTCCATCGGGCCCTGGCCCACATCGCCATCCCCCTCGGCACGGTCGACGGGGTCGTGGACGCGCTCTTCTCGGGCGTCGCCGCCGCAGCCCGCGAAGACTGATACGACTGATCAGTGCTTACAGGCATGGGGTTGAGGGCAGCCGGCCGATGCGTCGCTGTATCGAACTGGCGCATACCGCAGATGGGGAAGAAGCGATATGAGCGAGCAGGAGAGCTGGCGAGAGCTCAGAGATCGCCGGATGGCCGAGTCGGGTGCGGCAGAAGCCTATGAGGCCACGCGTCTCGCCTACGAACTTGGTGAGACGGTCCGTGCGATGCGTGAGGGGCGAGGCTGGAGTCAGAACGACCTCGCACTGCCTGACGACGTGGCTTAGATCGCCTGGGTGAAACGGTCGAGCAGGTCGCGGAGGGAGTCGCGTTCGTCCGGGCTGAAGGCGTCGGCGATCCTGCGCTCGATGACCACCGCCGCCGCGTCCGCGGTGTGCAGCGCCTCGCGTCCCGCGTCGGTGAGGTGCGTCTCCAGCATCGTGCGATGCCACTGATGCGGGGCGCGCTCGATCAGACCGTGCTCCAGCAGGTTCTTCAGCACGACGGTCATCGCCTGCGGGGTGACAAGGCATTCCCTGGCCAGGGCAGCTGCGGAGATGCCCGGGTTGGCGGCCAGCGCGAGCAGGGCGGCGTACTGCGGCACAGTCAGGCCCGCTGTCTTCACCGCCGCATGCTTGGCCGCCATGAGTCGCTGCTCGGCGCGTTTCACCGCGAGGCCGAGCCGCTCCTCCACGGGCATGTCCATGTGCGGAGCCTACAAGTCAGCACGGGTATGCGAGTATTTATAGATATAAAAGCTTTGATAGCGTGATCACATGTCTGTGATTCCGGAAAGCCATCTCGACCTCCTGACTCGCCCCTTGTACGCGCACCTGGCGACGCTGATGCCTGACGGCACTCCGCAGGTGACGCCCGTGTGGACCATCTGGGACGGCGAGTTCCTGCGCTTCACCACCACGGCCGACCGGCAGAAGGGGCGCAACGCGAGCGCTCGGCCTCACGTGTCCGTCTCGATCAACGATCCGGACCAGCCGTACCGCTACCTGGAGGTCCGCGGCATTGTCGAGCGAATCGACCCCGACCCCGAGGGCGTCTTCTTCGACGTGCTGGCCAAGCGCTACGGGCTGGAGTACGAAGCGCCGGTCGGCGACGCCGAGCGCAGGGTTGTCCTCGTCGTGCGGCCCACTCGCTTCACCAGGCAGTGACACCCGGGACGGGTCCTTTCCGTCGACCTGATCGGCCTGCCGCGATCGCCGACCGGTCGAGATGCCGGATCACCCCGCGGTTAGGGGTCGCAGGGCGTCGGCGTTCCGGGCGCACCACTCGGTGAAGGTGCGGGGGCGGCGGCCGAGCAGGCGTCGCACGGTGTCGGTGCGGACTCCGGTCGTGTCCGCGCGCATGATCGCGGCGGCTTCGAGAATGGCGTCGGCAAGGGGCTTCGGTGCACCGGCAGGGTAACGGGACCGGACGATCTCCTCTGGGGAGGCCGCCGCGCGGACCTCGATGTCGCGGCCGATCGTGTCGGCGATGATCTCGACCTGCTCGGCGATGGTGAGTGTCTCGTTGCCGGTGAGGACGTAGGTCTGGCCGGCGTGGCCGTCCTCGGTCAGTACGAGGGCGGCGACGGCGGCGATGTCGGCCGGATCGATCGGAGCGGACCGGCCGGGCCCGATCGCGTCGAGGACGAACCCCTCCTTGTGGATGGACGGCACCCATTCCAGGGCGTTGGTCGTGAAGCCGCCGGGACGCAGGACCGTGGACGGTATGCCGGACATGCGCAGGAGTTGCTCGCGTTCGTGGTGCCAGCGGCCCATGGCGGGCACCGGATCGCCGAAGACCCAGATGGACGACAGCAGCACGATGTGGCGCACTCCTGCGGTGCGGGCGGCGGTGACGGCGTTGGCGGCCTGGGCGACGCCGATGCCCGGGGTGAGCAGGAACAGCCGGTCGATGCCGTCGAAGGCGGGGGTGAGCGTCGCGGGTTCGTCCAGGTCGCCGACCACGCGCTCGGCGCTTGCGGGAAGATCGGCCGCGCGGCTCGGGTCGCGGACGAGGATGCGGAACTCCGCATTCCTTTCGTCGAGCTCTCTGACCAGCTCGCGGCCGATTCTGCCGGTGGCTCCGGTCGCAAGTATCATCGACACTCCTAGTCATTTGCCGTCTAACGATGTGGCGTTCGGGAAGATTAGCCGGTTAATGATTAGCCGTCAATCGACCTGTTTCCGGAGGTGGCGTTGCCCGAGTTCCTTGACTTGCACAGCCGAACGACGAAGGTGCTGCGTGGGCTGGCCGAGACCGCCATGCGCCGCCACGGCCTGCACCAGGGGCAGGATCACCTGCTGGCGGCGTTGTGGGAACGCGATGGCAGCACGCCCGGCGAGATCGCCGCCGCGCTGCATGTCACCACGCCTACCGTCGTCAAAATGGCCACCCGGATGAGCGCCGTCGGCCTGCTGACCCGTCGCCGCGACGAACATGACAGCAGGCTGGTGAGGCTCTGGTTGACCGACGCGGGCCGGGCGCTTCAGGGGCCGGTCGAGGCCGAGCGCCGCAGTCTGGAAGAGAAGGTCACCGCCGACCTGACCGAGGACGAGCGCCGCCAGTTGATGATCGCGCTGACCAAGGTCTACAAGTCGGGCAGCGACCTGCTGTGACCACGGCTGTACGGCTCGAGCGCGTCCCCGGGATCACTGTGCCGCTCCGCGGCGGGGTGAGCTTGAGCCCGTGCTCCCCAAGGGGGGTGCTTTCGTTCGCAGCTCTTGTCGACCTGCTTGAGATCCGCCCCTGGAGCACTCCGTGGCTGCCCTGCCGCGGCGGCGTGCCGCGAGTCGACGCCCCCTTCGTCATTGTCCGGCTATCAGAAGGTGTACTGACTCATGATGGTGCCGTGAGCAGTAGCAATGCCGACGCGGTCACCTTCTCGGACCTGTCGAGAAACCCCAGGGCGTCGCCGAACGCGCTGCGCGTCTCGGCCGAGTATGTGTCACTCACCGCGATGCGCGCCGCGGAACTGGATGTTGATCTCACCGCGCAGGAAGTGATCGCAGGCTGGCGGGCGACCGCTCGGATCAAGGCTGACCCTGGAACCATGCCCAGGCGCGCAAGGCTACGAGCGGCGACTTTGGGCCGGTAGAGGTTTCAGCGTGAGTCTGAAGCGTGGAGATCGGGTTACGGTCCCACCTCCTGACGGTGAATGGGATATCAGGTTCGGCACCAGTGACGCGGTCAAGGGGGTGGGAGGAGTCTCCGTGCGGAAGATGGGCGCCCCCCGAGCCTCGACGCTTCGCATATTCCGCATACATCTTCGCGTAAATCGAATCGTCTACCGCGTGTATCCAGACGAGCCTGCAGATCGGCGGGTGGACGAGACGTCCGGCTACAGCAGCCTCGTTGGCACCAGCGTCAAGCTAAGTGACCCTTCAGGTCGCTGCGTGCGAGCAGTCACTTGTTCTTCTGTATATCTATCTATACAGTTCTTGTATGACTGTTCTCCATGACGCGACCGAGCTCACGGTCACCGAGGCCGCGCAGCGTGGGGTGGCACGCCTGGTGGCTGATGCGGAGCAGGGTGCGGATCTGGTGGTAACCCGCCGGCACCAGCCGATCGCGGCAGTCGTGAGTATGCGACGTCTCAACGAGTTGGAAGAAGCCGCAGCAGACCTGCGGGATCTGGCCTTGGTTCTCGTCAGAGCCGCCACGGACACGGGGCGGCGGACGTCGATGGACGAGGTCCTATCCGCCTTCGGGCATACCCGTGAGTCGCTGGCTGCGCTTCCGGATGACGACGAGTAGCAGTGTCCGACGTCGTATTCACCGACCCGGCCATTGATGATCTCCGAAGGATCGGCCCGGATGCCGTACCCAAGGTCCTCAAGAAGATCCTCCTCCTTTTGGAGAACTCGGAAGCGGGCTACCCGCTGGGCGGTGAGCTGACCGGGTTCCGGAAGCTTGTCGTGGGGCGGAACATGTGGAGGGTCGTCTACCGGATCACTGACGACAAGATGGTTGAGATCTGTGAGATTTGGGCGGTCGGAGAGAGGGCTGACGCCGAGGTCTACGCCGAAGCCCAGGCACAAGTCCGCGCGGCCGGAGGTTCACGGCCCGACGTTGTCCGCCTCGGCGAAGTCATCGATCGTCTGGGTGCTTTCACCGATCACATCCGCATCGATGAGATGCCGGTGCGCGAGCCGGTACCCGACTGGCTTGCCAATCGATTGATCTACACGGCCGGCATGGCTCGGGAAGCTGTGGCAGCACTCGACCTGGAAGAAGCCGTCGATCTTTGGGCGGAGTTCCGCTCCAAGTCCCGCTAGCCCTCGCCGGCGTTCACGCTGAAACGCGTGCTGTTCGACGCCGGGCCACTGCGGCATCGTTGGCACCAGCGTCAAGCTAAGTGACCCTTCGGCGTAGGGTCCGGCGGGAGTGACGGGCTCGTCTGGGGGAGTAGCCGGCGGGTGAGGCGTCAAGACGAGAGGGGGGCGTGTACGAGCGGCTCGACTTAAGAACGCGAGTTCCTGCACGTAGAACGTGCAACTTGCGTAAGCTGCAAGCTATGTTTCAGTTTATGAAACAGCCGCCTTCTGTCTTGCTGCCCCTCCTGCGTTCTCCCTTCCAGGGAGAGCTCCTGGCATGGCTCTTTTTGCATCCCGACGAAGAGTACGCACAGATTGAGCTGGCGAAGAGGTTCGGTGTTTCGGCTTCGACCGTCACCCGCGAGGTCGATCGTCTCTCCGGGGCGGGCCTGATCATCGAACGAAGAGTGGGCAACTTGCGGATGGTCCGCGCTGACACCGATGTGGTCGTGGCTCGGCCACTCACTGAGTTGCTCGCTCTGACGTATGGGCCGTCGGCCGTTCTCGGCGAGTGGCTGGCCGATGTGGCCGGTGTCGAAGAGGCCTACATCTACGGCTCCTGGGCGGCGCGTTACTCGGGCGAGCCGGGCAGAGTACCGAGGGACGTAGACGTCCTCATCATCGGGGACGTTGATGAAGATGATCTCTATGACGCGGCCAGAGCCGCGGAGCGCCGGCTTGGCAGGGAGGTCAACATGCGCCGGGTGAGCCGTGCCGCCTGGGAGGCTTCAGCCGGCGATCCCTTCCTGGACACGGTCAGGTCCCGGCCATTGGTGCAGCTCAAGATCGATAGGGGGCGTGGTCGGTGACGTGGGAACAGGGGCGCGCCCTCGTTGAGGGCATGCTCTCCCGTGGGGAGGTCGAAAGGGTTGCGGCGAGCCGTGCCCAGGCTGATGAGCTGCTCGACCAGGCTCGGAAGCATATGGCGACGGCTCGACTTGCAATGGAGTCGGATCCGATTGGTGCTTACCAGTTGCTCTATGACGCATCGCGTAAGGCGCTTTGCGCAGTTCTGGAGAACCAAGGTCTACGGGCCGGTAGTCGCGGCGGGCACATTGCGGTATACGAGGCGGTCATCGCACAGCTTGATCCACCGCTTGGCCAGAACTTGCGTCCCTTCGATCGGATGCGGCGACGACGGAACGAAGCGGAATATCCGCGTCTGGGATCTCCACGTTTCAGCGCCGATGATGTCCGGGCAGACATGGTGAAGGTCGAAACGATCGTGGAGATCGCAGCGAAGGTTCTCGACCAGATGCAGCCCTTCTGACATAGACGAGTGCCACTCGGTGGGAAATTTCTGACTGGGCACTGCGCCGCCGCGGGGACTGGCGTGATTTGCCCGGTCGGTCTGACCGCCGGCGAGGCGTGAGCTCTCCGGGTCTCGCCAGTCCTCGATCGCCCGGCTTGCCGGGTTCCTGATCGCGGGCCAGGCGCGACGACTGCCTCCCCGCCCTCGCGAAGATCGAAGCGTTCCTCGATCGGCTGGAGTTCGTCTTCGGCGGTCATGTAGTCGATCACCTCAGAAGTCTGAAATATGCCTTTTGGTCGTCAGGGTCGATTCACCGATGGGTTCAGCAACATCGGAATGCTCGACGGAGTCAATGAGATCGTCGAGAGGATCGGACATGACGTTCCCCAGTGCGCGCCGGGCCGTGCGGTCGCTGGCCGCCGTCGCTGTGATAACGGCGGGCCTGGTCGCGGGCAACGCCAGCGCCCATGCCGAGGACGACCCCCGGGTCGAGCAGGTCCGGCAAGCGATCGCCGCGCTGAAGCCGTTGGTGAAGCAGCCGGTGTGTGACCAGGTACCGGAACCCGGTCGTTGGGTCGACGCCGGAACTCCGGACAAGGGTTCCGACAACGTGTTGATCTCCGCGCACCGGGGAGCCAACAGCCTCGCCCCTGAGAACACCCTCAAGTCGTACGAGTACGCCTTCGCGTACGGGGTCGACATGGTCGAGGTCGACGTCCAGCAGACCAAGGACGGGCGTTTCGTCGCGCTGCACGACTCCACGGTCGACCGTACGACCAACGGCACCGGCAACATCGCGGACCTGACCTACGACGAGGTGCGCGCCCTCAACGCCGCCGACTACGAGCCCTGGAAGGGCGGCGAATACGACCCGGCGCAGATCGCCTCGCTGGATGAGATCCTCGCCCTCGCTCAGCGGGTCGGTCGCGGCGTCGAACTCGACGTCAAGGGATCGGTGACCGAGGAAGGCAAGCTCGCCGAACTGGTGGGCAAGTACGGCCTGATCGAGGAGTCGATCTGGAACTCGGGCGACCCGCGGATCCTGGTCGCCGAGCCCGGCGCCCGGATCATCTACAACCGCGACTCGTGGGAGCCCGGCTTCTTGATCTACGAGATCGGGCAGGTCGCCAAGGTCTTCGGTTCCACGCTGGCCGAGTACTCGCCCGAGTCCATCGCCGCGGCCCATGACTCGTGCGCGGTCGTCATGCCGCACGCGTACGACGCCGGCCCCGACCAGGAAGTGGCCCAGTTCCAGCTCGCCCGTTCGATGGGCGCCGACGGAGTCCAGACCAACCAGCCCGACCTCATCGTGGCGGCGGCCGGAGAGGCGGTCGACTCCAAGCTTGTCGTGCACCGTCATGAGAAGGCCCATGGCGACGAGGTGTGCCTGGTCAACGCCGAGAACGGCCTCGGGTTCCCCGGCAAGACGGTGCACCTGGCCAAGGGCAAGGGCAAGAAGTCGATCGACCTGACCACTGGTTATGACGGCTGTGCCACAGTGCCCGGCGTGAACTGGCGCGGCTCGTCGGTGTCGTTCGCCGGCGACGGCGCCGTACACGCGTCGAGCGGGCGGCTTGCGGCCGGCAATCGCTGACTCGGCTTGAGGGGCGGGGTGTGTTCACCTGCATGGTGTGCGCGCCCCGCGCCTTCATCACCACACAGGACCCCTGCTATTGGGGACGGACACGCACATCCTTGAGCGCGCTCCGCACGAAGTCCTCGTCGCCTGAGGCGGCCAGGTAGAAGCCGCCGCGGCAGACGCTCCCCGCGACGGGATGGCGTGAGTCGAGGACGACGCGCGTCTTGCTCGCCCGTTCGCAGCCGGGGATCGGGGCCAGCACCAGCATCCGGCGGCTCAGCCCCCCGAGCCACAGCTGTGGCCCGACGAGCACGCCCTCACGGGTCTGACCCGGTCGCGAGAGCCGTACCGGGCCGTCGGCCGAGAGGGTGAGGAAACCGTCCGGGGTGAGCCTGCCGTGCAGGTTCTCCGCCCAGGCCACCCGTTGTTCGAAGGTCATCCCGGCGGACGTGTCCTGCAGGGCGATCCGCCAGTCGCCGAAGGCGAAGAGCAGGACCGAACCGGCGGTGTCCACCCCCAACGGCCCGGGCCACACCGTGACGTTTCCGGTGAGACGGCGGATCATCGGGCGCCCGGAGGCGGTCTCGGCCTCGCCGTACAGCGGGGCGGTGAGGGAGCGGAACTCGCCCTCCTTCCCGTCTCCACCGAGAGTGCCGCTCACGTGCGGCCGCACCCCCAGCGAGGACAGGTTCAGATCGGTGGGGTAGGTGATCGCCGCGCGAGACCCGTCGGGGAAGGCGACCCGCATCGTCCTCGTGTCCCCCTGACCGGTCGCCGCCGGATAGACGGCGTTGGGCGTCACGCTGATCGCGTTGCGCAGGGGTACGGGGGTGACGATCGGGACGGGACGGCTCGTGTCCCGGTCGGCGAGGATCCCGATGAGCGGCAATGCCAGGAGGGCGACCAGCACCAGCGTTCCGACCCAGCGGGGCCCGCGGGGGTTCTGCTCGACGATGTCCACACGGCCGGTGGCCATTGGCCTTCCTTTGTCGTACGGCTGTCGCACCAAGTTCAGACCAACGTCCGCCGCCCGCGCAAGCCCGCGTGGTCCTTTGCGAACCGCCTCGTACCGGAGCGAACGGCCATCGATACGCTGCGGACGTGACCCTGATCGGCCGTCGCGGCGTCCTCGCCGCGGTGGAACAGCTGCTCGACCGGGCCGCGGCCGGGCTCGGCGGACATCTCATCGTCACGGGACCGCCGGGAGCCGGCAAGACGGCGCTGGTCGGCGCCGCCGCGGAGCTGGCCGAGGCGAGAGGGATCGCGGTGGTCCGCGTGGCTGGCACGGGTCTCGGCTCCGGTCCGCCGATCTCGGCGCAGTTGCTGGGCGAAATCGAAGGTCGGCCTCCGCATGAAGAGCCGCGGCTGCTCCTGATCGACGACGTCGACCGGGCAGGCACTGCGGCCGTCGAGTTCCTCTCCCTGCTCGCCTCGCGCCTCGCCTCGGGCGCGACCGTGCTGCTCGCGACGGCTGAGGATCCCCTCGGATTGACGCCGGAGATCCGGCTGCGCGGCCTGACGGAGCCGGAGCTGGCAACGCTTACACCGGACCTGGCCCCCGATGCCGTCCATGCGGTGTGGCTGGCATCGGGCGGGCTGCCCGGAGCCGCCATCGGACTCGCAGGTGAGCTGGCCGATCTCGACCCTGCGGCCGACGCGGTGATCCACCTGGCACTGGCTGCGCCGTCGCGGACCCAGTTCCTCGACCTTGACGCCGGCCTGATCCGCCTGTTGGAGGCGGCGGCGGAACGCCCGTCGCCGCCCGCCGTCCGGGCCCGGGTGCTGGCCCGGCTCGCCCGTGAATCACTGGGCGACCCGTCGGGCGGCGCGCGCAGACGCGAGCTGGTCGACGAAGCGGTCGCCCTGGCCCGGACGGCCGGTGATCCCGGCACGATCGCCGAGGTCCTCGACTCCCGGCTGCACGCGTTGTGGGATCCGGCGGCCGCCCATGAACGCCTGACCACCGCGTCGGAGATCGTCGAGCAGGCGCGGCGGGCCTCCGACGCTCTGGCCGAACGGCGGGGCCTGTTCTGGCGCTTCGTCGCTCTGGCCGAACTGGGTGAGCTGGGACCCGCTGAGGCGGCGCTCACCACGTACGCCCGGGCCGCCGAACTGGCCGGAGACGCCGAGGCCGCGGTGGTGGTGCTTGCGCGCCAGGCGATGCTGGCGACGGTTCGCGGCCGGTTCGACATGGCCGGGGAACTCGCGGCCGAGGTCGCCGTGCGTGGACGGCGGGCGGGGCTGAGCGACACCGACCGCCTCGTCGGGTCGCTGCGCGCCGCCCTCGCCGCGATGCGGGGCGAGTTCGAGTCGCTCGTCGATCCCTGGCAGAACATCGCCCGGCGGCTGCCCGGCCATTTCTTCGAGGCGACCGCGGCCAGGTCACTGGCCGAGTCCGGGCGCGACGTCGAGGCGGGTCTCGAGCTGGAGCGGCTGCTGCCGTCCGTGCTCGCCGGGTCCGGGCCGCGCTGGCTGGGGGTCGTGGCCGACCTGGCGATCGTGGCGTCGCGGATCGGGGACGCGACGGCCGCGCAGGCCCTGTACGACGCACTGCTTCCCTACCAGGGACGTCTGGTCGTCTGGGGCGGTGCCAACACGATCACCGGGCCGGTGGACGACTACCTGGGACGGCTGGCCCTGCGGCTGGGCCGGCCGGACCAGGCCGTCTCCCATCTGGACGACGCGGCGGCGCTGGAACAACGGATCGGAGCGCTGCCCTGGCTCGCGTGGACCCTGGTGGCCCGGGCGCGGGCACTGTCCACACGCGACGGTGAGGGCGACAGGACACGGTCCGGTGAGGATCTCGACCGCGCCCGTTCGACGGCGAAGCGTCTCGGCATGGCGGGGCTCGTCGCGAGGCTCGCCCCCTCGCCCGACGAGTGGCGTCTGGTCCGCGAGGGCGACGACTGGCGTCTCGACGCCGGGGCCGAGCGGGTGCGCCTGCGGGACAGCCGTGGGATGCGGTACCTCCGGTCGTTGCTGGCCGCTCCCGGCCAGGAGATCGCGGCGCTGGATCTCGTGGCGGGAGGCGCGGGACTGCGGGTGCCCGATGGCGGTCCGGTTCTCGACGAGGCCGCCCGTACGGCCTATCGGAGCCGATTGAGGGTGCTCGACGAGCAGTTCGACACGGCCGACCGGGCCGGTGACGTCGAGCGGGCCTCGGCCGTCCAAGCGGAACGGACCGCCCTGCTGGCCGAGTTGCGGCGGGCCACCGGTCTCGGTGGCCGGCCGCGGGCACAGGCCCCCGAAGCCGAACGCGCCCGCGTCAACGCGACCCGTGCGTTGTGGGCGACCGTCAAACGAGTGGAGTCGGCCGCACCACTGGCCGGGGCCCACCTGCGCGCCTCGCTGCACACCGGCCGGTTCTTCCGGTATCAGTCCGCGCCGGGCGGCCCGGCCCGCTGGAACGTGTGACCCCCGCCACGTACAGGTTGTGCACACCGGAGTTACGCCTCCCCGATGCAATCTCGGGGATGGGAGTAGAACATGCGTTTCGGTGGTCTTTCCGCGGACAGCCGCGGCACGGCCGATGACCGGCCACCGCTGGTCTTCCTGCACGGTCTCTCGTACGACCGGCGCCAGTGGGGACCGGTCCTGAACGAGCTGGCGACCGTCGAGGGGGACCGGCGGGCGCTGGCCCTCGACCTGCCCGGGCACGGAGGTTCGCCGCGGCGTGACTCCTACCGGCTCGACGAGGTCGTGGGGGTCCTGCACCAGGCGGTGACCGAGGCCGGGCTCGACGCGCCGATCGTCGTCGGGCACTCGCTCGGCGGCGTGCTGGCGACGATCTACGCCGCGACGTATCCGGCCCGGGGCGTCGTCAACGTGGACCAACCCCTGCTCGTGGGCGGCTTCGGAGAGGTGCTGCGCAGGGCAGAGCCGGTGTTGCGGAGCCCGGCGTACGGGGAGGTCTGGAACTCCATGCTCGCCAGGATGCACATCGACCTGCTGCCGCCGGAGGCGCGGGAACTCGTCCGTACGGCCACGACCCCGCGGCAGGACCTCCTCCTCGGGTACTGGCACGAGGTCATGACCGAGTCCGCCGCCGACCTCGGTGAACGCCGGGCGCGCGACCTGGAGGTCATCCACTCGCGCGGCATCGCGTACGACTACGTGACGGGCGGCGAACCGGACCCGGCGTACCGTCATTGGCTGGAGTCGGCCCTGCCCGACGTCGCCGTCACCGTTCTCCCGGGCAGTGGTCACTTCCCGCACCTCGCCCATCCGGCCGAATTCACCAGGATCCTCACCGGGTGACCCCGGTCCCTGCCGCCGAGACCGCCGGGAACTTCGGCGGCCTCGTGTCACCTCGGTTCGATCTGCTACGTCATAGTCATGACGGCACGCGACGGGCGAGGGTGATCATGGCGGAGCAGGACTGGCTGGCCGAGCGGTTCGACGAGCACCGGGCGCATCTGCGCTCGGTCGCGTATCGGATGCTCGGCTCGCTGCACGAGGCGGAGGACGCGGTGCAGGAGTCCTGGCTTCGGCTCAGCCGCTCCGACACCGGCGACGTGGCGAACCTGGGCGGCTGGCTGACCACGGTGACCGGCCGGATCTGCCTGGACATGCTGCGGGCGCGCGGCTCGCGGCGCGAGCGACCGCTGGATGTCCACGTCCCGGATCCGATCGTGAGCCCGGCGGACGGCGTCGACCCCGAGCAGGAGGCGTTGCTCGCCGAGTCGGTGGGGCTCGCGCTGTACGTGGTCCTGGAGACCCTCACTCCCGCCGAGCGACTGGCCTTCGTGCTGCACGACATGTTCGCCGTGCCGTTCAACGACATCGCGGCGATGCTCGGCCGGTCGCCGGACGCCACCAAGCAGCTGGCGAGCCGTGCCCGTGCCCGGATCCGGGCGGGCGGGCCGTCGCCTGACGCCGATCTGGCGCGACAGCAGGAAGCGGTCCAGGCGTTCTACGACGCCGCACGCCACGGGGACTTCGACGCGCTCGTCGCGCTGCTGGACCCGCAGGCCGCGATGCACTCGGACGGCGGCGCCGCGCACCCCAAGATCACCGGGGTGACCCGGGGAGCGGCGGCGATAGCGGGCCGGGCGCTGATGTTCGCCAATCCGGACGCGACGGTCCACCCGGTCCTGGTCAACGGCGCCGCGGGCGCGGTCGTCACCGTGGACGGCCGCCCCGTCTCGGTCATGGGATTCACCGTCACGGGCGGCGTGATCGTCGCGATCGACGTGCTGGCCGACGTCGACCGGCTGGGACGGCTCGACCTGTCCTGGCTCGCGAGCTGATCGGCGGGCGGCCGGATCGGGGACCGGACCGCCCCCGGCCGCGCCATCGGGGCGTGGACGAGTCGAGGAGGCGGCGCACGTCCGCCCGTTCGCCTGATCGAGGGCTCACATCCTGCTCGCCGGGGGCATAGGGTTTCGCCCGGCGGCGGAGATCGCATTCCCCTTGGAGGCGTGGAGATGGCCCAGATCAGAGACCTCTACCTCACGGCGGCCGCGTCGGCGGCCGAACTGCTCGCCTCTCCCCAGGTGGCGAGTTCGTGGCACGATCCGAGCGCCTTGGCCAAGCTCAGCGTCCAGGGCCTCGCCGGCCATCTGGCCGGGCAGATCTTCTTCATCCCCAAGGTGCTCGCCGAGCCGGTGCCCACCGAGGAGGTCATCCCGATCCACGAGTACTACGCGCGGGTGAGCTGGATCGGATCCGATGTCGACGACCCGTTCAACGTGCTCATCCGCACCAGCGGCGAACAGGACGCGAAGGACGGTCCCGCCGCGCTGGCGGCTCAGGTGGCGGCCACCGTCCAGGAGTTGCGCACCGTGCTGCCGTCCGCGCCGTCGCGGCCGGTACGGCGGCCCAGGTGGGGGGACTGGTCGATCAGCCTGGACGACTTCGTGGCGAGCCGGATGCTCGAGGTGGTCGTCCACAGCGACGACCTGGCCCACAGCGTGGGGATGCCGACGCCCGAACTGCCCGCCGAGGTCGTCGAGACCGTCGTCGACATCCTGACCCGCATCGCGCTGCGCCGCCACGGCGCGACCAACGTGCTGCGCGCTCTCAGCCGCGCCGAGCGCGCGCCCGCCTCGATCTCCGCGCTGTAGCCCTCTCACACAGGGCTCTCGTCTCCGCAGCCGGACGAGGCTTTCAGCCCGTGGGCAACGCCTCGAAGTAGTCCTTCATCGAGGGGTAGTAGTCGGCGAAGTCGGGCTGGGGGGAGCCTTCGCGGGCGGCCATCAGCATGTCGAGGTAGTACTCCCAGCCCGGGCCGATTTCGCCGATGCCGTCCTCGCCGGCCAGGTGGTGCACGAGCCGCAGCTCCGTCGAGCCGTCCGCCTCGGACAGCGTCAGCTCCAACCGCCAGTTCCCCGACTCGTCGGTCATCGACAGAGCCAGCCGCCGTGGGGGCTCGCAGGCGTCGATCCGCATCTCACACCACGGCGCCTGCTCCTCGTACGCCATCTGCACCTTGATGGTCCGGCCTGGAGCGGCCTCGCCCTCCCACGGCCCGAACCAGCGGGCGGTCCGGTCGGATTCGGTGACACTGGCCCACACGTCCTCGGCGGATGCGCGGAACGTACGGCTGAGGAGGAGATCGCTGCCGGTGTCGGTCCGAAGCAACCGGCCGGTGGGCGTGAGACTCATGCGGTGTCCTTCCTTCCAAGGTCCTTTTTCAGGGCCGCCGTCCCGCGTTCGCGGCGGGTTCGGTAGACCTCTGTCTCGAGCGCGTCGAGGCGGTGCTCCCACCCGGAGGGCCGCGTGAACTGGGCGATCCACTCGGCGAGTTCGGTGAGCCGTTCGGCGTCGAGCACGTAGAACCGCTGCCTGCCGACGAGTTCGTCGTGGACCAGTCCGCTCTCCCTGAGCACGCGAAGGTGCCGGCTCACGGCGGGTCTGCTGACGGCGAAGCGCCCGGCGATCCGCCCTGCCGGCAGCCGCCCGTTCCGGAGCATCAGCAGGATCTCGCGCCGTACGGGATCCGCGATCGCCGCCGCCACCTCGTCCATGGAGAAAGCGTAACTTACCAGTTACGCTTTTGCGAGGCCCGTGCCGTCGCGAGCTGGAGCGGCTGCGTGGAGCCGAGAAGTGCTGGCACAGTAAGAGATCGCTCGATCTGCGCTGTTCGAGAGGGTTTGATGGGCATCGACATCATTGACATACGGCCGCTCGCGGGACGGGTCTGGCTCGTTCCCGGCGACCCGGATCCAGAGAACGTTCGAGGCAGCGTCGCCGTCGTCGCCGACGACGCGGGGAGCGTGGTCGTCGACGCCGGGCAGAGTCCCGCGCACGCCCGTGAGATCCAGTACGCCATGGACGCGGCGGGGTTGCCCCCGGCCAGATGGCTGGTCTACACGCATCACCATTGGGATCACGTCTGGGGCGCGTGCGCCTGGCCCGATGTGGAGATCATCGGCCACGTCGCCGGCCAGGACGTCCTTCAGCGTGAGGCGGCCCGGCCGTGGAGCCACCGCTACCTGCGCGACGAGGTCCGTGCGAACCCGCGCCTGGGGCCGAGCTTCCGCGCCCGAGCCCTGGCGATGGACACCTGGGACGGTTTCACCGTCCTGCCGCCGCATCGCGTCTTCACCGACGAGCTGACCCTTCCCACCGGTGTACGGCTGCGCCATGTCGGCGGCGCGCACGCGCCCGACTCGACGGTCGTGCTCGTCCCCGACTCGTCCGTCGCGCTGCTTGGCGACTGCTACTACCCGCCGCCGGCGCATCTGCGTGCCCCCGATGACGCACCCGACCTGACGATGGTGGCGGGTCTCGTCCGTGACGAGTACAGCTGGTACGTCGACAGCCACAGCGAGCCCTGGACTCTGGAGCAGGCGCGGTCGTTCGAGGCCTGACGTCTTCACGCGCGAACGCCTCGCGCCACCGCCCCCGAGGGGGTGGCGCGAGACGTTCTCTCGTCGGGACGGTCAGAACGGCCAGCCGGCCGACCTGCCCGCCTCGAGCAGCGGGATCAGCCGGAACGACGCGTCGGAGAACCCGCCGAACTCGTGCCGGTTCCCCCGGCCGGTCGGCATCGCCGCCGCGCGGTACCCCTGCAGGTTGAAGCCGTACAGAGGCACGTGCGCCGGAACCGCGTCGGTGACGCCGCCCGAATAGTGGCCGCTCATGGTCTGCATGTCCGACAGGATCACCGCCCGGTCGTGGCCCTTCCACGAGCGCCGCAGCGCGTCGGCGATCTGCGTGCCGTGGCCGACCTCGCCGATCCGCCCGCAGAACCGGTCGATCTCGCGCAGCACCGAGGCACCACGCCGGATCTCGTGGCGGAACGTCCCGTCGGCGAACCCGACGAGGTCGACCTGGTCGCCGCGTGCGGCGAGCGTCACGCCTAACAGTGCGGCGGCCTGGGCCGGCGTGACCGTCGACCGTGCCGAGATCGTCCCGGACGTCATGGACGCCGAGGTGTCCACCAGCACCAGGGTCCGGCCCGTGAAGGACGGAACGTTCCCGGTGGCGAGCGTCAGCGCCTTGTCCAGCGCATGGCCCCACCGCAGCGACGGCGCGTTGAGGTACGCCGAGTAGAACCGGAACGGCAGCTGCCGCGACCTGGAGACCTCGTCCGGGTCGGACAGCTTGGCCGCGATCTGCCCGGCGAGCTCGTCGCTGACGCCGGCCTCGTCGAAGTTCCTGAGGTTGCGAATGAGGCTCATGTACCCCATCGACGGGATCACCGTCGACCAGGCCTGCGCGTCCATCGGGCCCTGCAGCCACCCGGCGAGCGCCTCCCACGTCATGCCCGCGGCGCGAAGCCGCCCGGGGTCGGCGGCCATGACCGTGCGCCGCTCGTCCACCGGCAGAGCCAGCAGTTCGGCACGCAGGCGCACCATCCCCAGAGACTCCGGGATCGGCTTGTCACGGCCGTGACGGCGATCGAGCGCGTGCGCGAACAGGTCGCCCTGCCTGTATTTGTCCTCGGCAGGGGCGGGGTGGACGAGGTCGATCATGTCGCCGAAGCGGAAGCCGTGGGTCGCGCTGTCGTATTTCGCCAGCGACCGCTCGGTGTACAGGCGTCGCACGGCGTCGGCGACGCCGCGCTTGACCGGCTTCGGTATCGCCCGGCCGTACCGGGACATCCAGTAGGCGACGGCCTCGCCCGGCTCGTCGGCGCGCTGGAGCACGGACCCGACCAGCTCGCGGTTACCGCCCTGAAGGCCGGCGGTGAGCCGGGCCCTCACCGCCTCGAGTGCGGCGACGACGGGCGCGGACCGCATGTTGGCCTCGCCGCGCAGCCACGGCAGGAAGCGGCTCATCCAGTCGAGGTCCTCGACGGCGACCTGGTGGACGAGCGCGCGGAACCGCTCGTCGCGGTCGCCGGCCTTCTCGTAGAAAGTGCTCTCACCGACCATGTTGGAGACGGCGAGGAGGAAGAGCTCACCCTTCGCGTCACGGATGTACCCGGGCGCGCCCTCGTGAGTGCGGACGCTGGGGGTGGCCTCGGTCGTGACCGGGCTGGAGACGGCCGGGCGGGCGGCGGTCGTGTTGAACTTCGACATGGAGACGGGCCCCTTCCTACGTGTGGGAGGAGCCCGCGTTCAGAATGATCGTGCCCGAGATCGAGGTCGGCGACGGAACCGAAGTGCTCTGGCCGCCTGAGCTACAGGGCCGAAACCCCGGCAGGACTCGAACCTGCGACCACTCGATCCCGAATCGAAGTATCCGTCGCCTGCGCACCGGGCACATTCTGAAGTCGTTTTCCTCCCGAGATAAAAGCCGGCGGCGGTGTGCGGATATCGAAACCGCCACCCGAAGGTGTTCAGCCAATGAAGTAACCGCCGCCATCGCACCGGGAGACGCATATGAAGTTGTGCCTCCCCGAGATCAGAGGTGGTACCGGACCGGTTTCTTTTGGAGAGAAGTATCCGGGACCTTCGCACCGGGGAGGTGCATGTCACGTTGTGTTCCCCCCGAGGTCAAGGCGGCGACGGTCGTAGCGTCCTAGGCCACTGGACGACACCGGCCTGGGCCGGCGGCGGGATTCGAACCCGCGTTGCCGCTTTTGCAGAGCGAAGTAACCGTTGCCTGCGCACCGGGAGGTACAAGATCAGACGGTATCCGGTGTGATATTCGGTGCGCATTCTGTTTTTTCTGCGACCGGCGCATTACAGGCGGCAGCCGGACCGGGCGTGTCACGGCTCAGACGGGGGTACGGAGAATCCGGCGATTCATGTTTCCGTCGTTTCCGGGGTGATGCTCCCGAGGTCACCGGTTGGTAGTGTCACGTGCTGACAGGACCTGTTCCGTTCGCTCGCGGTCGGCGTGGACACCCTGTTCTCCCGCCGCGTGCACGACAATGACGAGCCCCGAGTCGTCAGGATGCCCGCGATGCTGAAAGCCGGTCGGCCACAGGAGGAGATGCGCCGGCACAACCTCGGCGCCCTGCTCCGGCAGGTGCATCTGGGCGGCCCGATCTCCCGTGCGGAGCTGGCCGAGCGGATGGGTCTGAACCGCAGCACCATCATGGCGTTGACGGCCGAGCTCACCTCGGCGGGTCTGGTGCGAGAAGAGCTTCCCAAGGAGAACGGCAAGGCGGGCCGCCCGTCGCTGGTGGTCCGGCCGGAATCTGAGCGGGTGTACGTCCTGGCCTTCGATGTCAGGGTGGACCGGCTGGTCGCCGCCAGGGTCGGGCTGGGCGGCACGATCCTCGACCGCAGAGAGGCCGTCCGGGCCCGCGCGGGGGCCGACCTCGACGACGTGGTCGGGGTGCTCGCCGAGTTCGGCCGTCAGATGGACGGCGGCGCCAGTCCCGGCTCGGTGTGCGTCGGGGTGGGCGCGGCCTACTGCGGCATGATCCGGCCTGGTGACGGGACGGTGCGGTTCGGGCCGAACATGGGCTGGGTGGACCAGGCCTTCGGCGCCGAGCTCGGGGTCAGGCTGGGGCTCGGGCTGCCGGTGTCGGTGGGCAACGAGGCCCACCTGGGCGCGCTGGCCGAGCACGAACGCGGGGTGGGCATCGGCCATCGGAACCTGGTCTACCTGCACGGAGACGTCGGCGTCGGCGGCGGGATCATCGTCGGCGGCAAACTGCTGGACGGCGACGGCGGTTACGGCTGCGAACTCGGGCACATGATCGTGAACCCGTATGACGGTCGGCCGTGCGGGTGCGGGTCGCGAGGCTGCCTTGAGGCGGAGGTAGGGGAGCAGGCCCTGTTCGACGCCGCCGGCCGGTCCGGACTGATGGGCCGGGAAGGGGTCCGGGCCGTGGTGGACGCCGCGGAGGGCGGAGACGTCGTGGCGCGTGAGGCGCTGCACCGTATCGGAGACTGGCTGGGCATCGGGGTGGCGAACCTGATCAACCTCTTTAATCCCGGCCTGGTGATCTTCGGGGGGATGTTGCGGGAGATCTACCGAGGCTCGGCGGCCCAGATCCACGACCGGGTGGCGGCCAACGTGTTGGTGATCTCCCGGGAGAGGGTGCGACTGCGCACCGCGGCTCTCGGCGACGACGCCACCCTGGTCGGCGGGGCCGAACTCGCCTTCTCCAAGGTGCTCGCCAACCCGCTGGAGGTGCTCGCCGAGGCCACGGCGGACCCGGTCGCCGGCGAGCGGGAGGCGCTCACCCGCACGACGTCGTGATCCCGGAGAGCGGGCCGGTCAGGCTCTGCCGTACCAGGTCACGGTGGCGCCGTTGGAGAAGGACCGCGTGCGTGACGGGGTGAAGTGCGTAGGCCGGAAGGCTCCGGAGAAGGCGGAGATTCCGCCGCCCGCGACGACGGGGTAGCTCTTGACGATCAGCTCGTCGATCTCCGGGAGCACCGAGCCGGCCAGCTTCCCGCCCCCGCACAGCCAGATGTCCAAGCCGTCCTCCTTCTTCAGCCGCTGGACGAGCGCGACGGGGTCGCCGCCGACCAGTTCGACGTCCGGATCCGCGATCTCCGGTGTCGAGGTGGAGACGACGTACTGCCTCAGGTGCCCGTAGGGGCTGGTGACGCCGACGTCGAGCCCGGGCTGGTACGTGCCCCTTCCCATCACCACGGTGTCGAAATGACCGTTGGGCGCATCGAGGCCGATCTGGGATCGGACGGGGCCGAAAACGGTCTCCGGATACTCGGCGGTGATCCACGCGGTCATGTCGTCCGGCAGCGGATAGAAGTCGAACTCCCCGCCGGGTCCGGCGATGTAGCCGTCGATGCTCACGCCGATGTAGTAGACAAGCTTTCGCATTTGATGAATTCCATTCGTAGTACTCTGGCTGTAGTGGTCTGAACGTAGTACTACAAGTGGAGTGGTGTCAATGCGGCAGAACCAGGCGAGGCGGATGGCGTTGCTCGACGCGGCCATCGACGTGCTGGCGCGTGAAGGGGCGCGCGGCCTGACCTTCCGCGCCGTGGACGCCCAGGCGGAGGTGCCCGGCGGCACCACGTCCAATTACTTCGCCAGCAGGGACGATCTGCTCACCCAGGCGGGCTCGCGCATCTACGAGCACATGCAGCCGGACGTCGCGACCATGGCCAAGAGCCTGGAGGGCCCGCGCGACCGCGAACGGGTGGCCGGGCTCATGCACGATCTGGTCGACCGGATCGGCGCCTACAGCGTCGGCTATCTCGCCCTGCTGGAGTTGCGTCTGGAGGCGACGCGCCGCCCCGGTCTTCGGGCCGTCCTCACGGAACAGGTCAAGGCGATCATCGGCGCCAACGTCGAGTACCACGTGGGGACGGGGCTGCCCGGGGACGCCAAGACAGTCGAACTGCTCTATCTGGCCATCAACTGGCTGATCGTTGAGCGGCTCACGCTGCCTGGCGTGTTCACCGAGGATCGGATGCGTCAGCTGGTGGACGGCGCGGTCGAACGCATCGTCCCTGCGGCGGAGGGCTGACCGCGCGCGAGCCGTGCGCGCTCACCCCGCGAGGAGTGTGACCGTCCCGAGGTGCGTTCACCTGCCTTCGGTGAGTCTCCTGAAGACCTCGTACGCGTTGCGCTCGACCCGGTTGGACAGGAGCTTTCCGTCCTCGCGGACGGCCCAGACAGCCGTGCCGGTCATCTCGATGGGTTCGCCGGCGGGTTCCGTACCGAAGACGCCGTTGTTCCTGCCGGTGATCCGCCACATCGAGGCCACGCGCGAGCCGTCGTGGTTCTCGAAGGATTCGACGATTTCGAAGTCCATGTCGTCGATCTTGGAGCCGAACTCCCGCGCCCATTGCTTGAAGGCCTCGCGGGACTCGATCCGCGTGCCGCCGGTGATGAGAACGAAGTCCTCGACGACGAGATCGTCGATGGCGTCGTAGTTCTGCGGAGGCTGCCAGACCTGCGCCCAGAACGCGTGGACCAGGTCGACGCTCGAGCGTCTCGTCATCTCCCGACTCCCCGAAGTCAGATGCTGCGATGGGTGCTGACGGCGGCCCGGCGTTGGGCGAGCGTCGGTGCGAGGGCGGCGTCGACAGCGAGCGGGTCCCGTGTGTTGAGTTCCCGCAACGCGCGGCGGTCAGGCAGCTGGGTGTCGATGTCGACGTGGCGGGCCTCCAGGCCGGCCATGATCTCGGCGGCCACCTCGCCGGCGGGACGGAGTCCGTACCCCAGGTCCGGGCCGGCCTGGGACGAGGCCATCATCGGTGTGTCCACCGGGCCGGGGTAGACCGTGGCCACGTGGACGCCCTCTCCGATCAGTTCGCGGCGCAGGGCTTCGTCGAATCGGGTGAGCCCGGCCTTGGTCGCCGCGTAGGGGGCGTAGTAGGGGAGGCCGACCAGAGCGGAGGCCGAGGCGATGCCGACCAGGGCGGCGTTTCCGTGCCGGGCTCCTGCTGCGCGCAGGTGCGGCAGCGCCGCCTTGGCCGCGAGTATGGGCGCGACGAGGTTGAGCTTGATCATGGCGTGGATGTCGGCCGCGTCGATGTCCTCGAGCGCCCCCGCCCGCACGTTTCCCGCGTTGTTGACAAGGATGTCGAGTCCGCCGAGCACGGCGACGGTCTCCGCGATCAGGCGTTCGGGCTCCCCGTCGGCGGCGAGGTCGGCGGTGATCGTGTGCGCGGTGCCGCCACGCTGGGCGACCAGCGCCGCGGTCTCGGCCAGGGGTCCGGGCCGCCTGCCCGCCAAGGCGAGCACACCCTGGCGGGAGGCCAGTTCCAGGGCCAGGGCGCGGCCGATTCCGCTGCCCGCACCTGTGATGAGGGTGCGGCGAGCTTGCAGATCGAGGTGAGAGTCGCTCATCGAAGGGACCTTTCGAGATCGAGACAGAGCGCGAAGACCGCTGGTTGGCGCGGGATCGCTGGACGTGGCCGCCGGGGGTGTCGTCATCTTTGACACCCTTGTCATGTTTGACAGGCTTGCATAGTTTGACAGTCATGTCAAAGATGATTAGGGTCGCCGCATGGTCGGGCAACGTCAGTTCGATGAGAGGCGGGCTCTGGAGAGCGCCCGCGACGTCTTCTGGAACAAGGGTTACGGCGCTACCTCGATGCAGGACCTCGCGACCGCCTCAGGCGTTCTGCGCGGGTCGCTCTACAACGCCTACGGCGACAAGGAGGCGTTGTTCCTGCGTGTCTACGCGGACTACGCCGACGTGTTCCTGGCCGAGACCGCCGAGGCGCTCGCCCATCCGAGGGTCGACCAGGCCCTCCGCGACTTCTTCGACTTCACGATCACGTCCATGACGACGGGGGTACCCACCCGCGGATGTCTGACCACGAAGACGGCGATCGACACGAAGGCCGACGGTGAACGCATCCGTGCCGCGATTCGTGGTCTGCTCGACGACATGGAGCGGTTGCTGGAGCAGCGGCTGTCCACTGACGAGGCCCGCCCCCGCCTCGCCATCCCCCCGGCGGAGGCGGCCCGGGTCCTGATCACCATGACCCGGGGGATCGTCGTCATGGAGCGCGTCTACCAGGACGCTCAGCGCCTCAGGGCCACGGCCGCCTCGCTGATCGACGCCCTGGTCCCACCAGACCAGACGCGCTGACCCTCCGGCCGGAGGGCTCAGGAGGACCAGCGATCCCGCAGTTCGGCGATTCCTGGGCCGGACAGTTGCGGCAGGGCGGCCTTGCGGCCGGTCAACGACAGCAGGATCGCGGACATGGGACCTTCGACGCGATGGCCCTGTCCTGCGGACCAGGAGCAGTCGGTCGCCGCGAACTCGAACCCGGCCAGCTTCCGCCGGGCCTGGAAGGGGCGTCCCATCGTCCAGACGCGGGTTGCGGCCGCCGCCCCGGCCCGCACCGGCATGGGCCGATCCCGTCCGAGCGGGACCGCGATGTCCTGTCCGTGGACGAGGACGTCGATGAGCGGTTCGAGGTGGGTGATGCCGGGGGCCTTCTTGCGCGAGCCGACCATGCCGCGCAGCCGGTCGGCATGGTGTCCGACAGGTGTTCCCGCCTGCCGTACGGCACTGTCGTGGATCATGCGGTTGAAGTTCCCGCGAGCAAGCAGCAGCCAATATGCCGCCTCGAGCGCACCCGTCTGGGCGAGTGCCAGGTGGGCCGCGACGTCGCGCACCCGCCAGCCGGCGCACAGGGACGTGGTCGCCCATTCCTGCTCGGACAGGTCGTCGAGGAGGTCCGCGAGGCTTGCCCGCTCGTGGTCGATCGTCTGCCACACCTCGTCGCGGTTCATCCCGGCTCCCAGTTCAAACTGGTACGATGATGGAACCATATTGGTTCGATAATCTGTCTATTGTCAAGGAGGCCGGGTGAGCGAGGACTCGCCTGTACGCGGGCCCAACCTCGGCCTGCTCTGCTTCTTCCCCTACCGCGCCATGGAGGCCAGGGTCATGGACGCCCTGGCCGAGGCCGGGTACGACGACATCACCCTGGCGCAGAGCCGGGTGTTCCAGCGGGTCGGCCCGAACGGCACGCGGGTGACCGACCTGGCCGAGCAGGCCAGGATCAGCAAGCAGACGGCCACCTTCCTGGTGGACCAGCTCGAACGGGCCGGATACGTGGAACGGGTGCCCGACCCCGTCGACGCCCGGGCCCGCCTGGTGCGGATCGCCGCGCGCGGCGAGGCGTGCGTCGCCATCGCGCGGGTGGTCGAGTCCGAAGTCGAAGCCGAGTGGACACGGCACCTCGGCAAACGGGACGCCGACCACCTACGCCGCGCGCTCACCCGCCTCCGTGAGGTCACCGACCCCTACGGATGACGGGCCGGCCATTCGTTTCAGGACGACAGCAGGCCGGGCAGGTCGGCCACGCCGGGCAGCAGGTGGGTGTGCCGCTCGGCGCCCAGGCCGGTGGCGTCCAGCTTCCCCGTGAGCACGCCGACGACGTAGCCGGCGCCCGCGTTGGTCCCGGCCTGCAGGTCGCGGATGGTGTCCCCCGCGACGAGAACCCGCGCGACGTCGTGAACGCCGGTGGCCTCCATCGCACGGAAGATCATGTAAGGGGCGGGACGGCCGGCCGGGACGTCGTCCACGCACACCACGGCGTCGACCACGTCGTGTTCCCAGCCGAGGGTGTGCAGCAGGGACTCGGTCACCTCGCGGTCGAACCCGGTCGTCAGCGCCACCTTGGTCCCGGCCGCGCGGATGCGGCTGAGCGCCTCGGGGACGCCGGGCAGCGGCACCGGCGGCCGGTCGCGGTAGGACTTGTCGAGCCGGGCACGGAAGTCGGCGAACGCGGCGTCGACCGTCTCCGGCTCGACTTCGCGGCCGAAGTGCTCCTCGAGCAGATGCTGGATCGCCTCGCGCTTGCCCGCGCCCATCCAGCGCTGGATGTCCGCCTCGGAGGGCTCGCCTCCCGCCGCGATGACGGCTTCGGCCAGCGCTTCGTAGACGGCGCCGTATTCCTCGATCGTCGTGCCGGCCATGTCCAGGACCATCAGTTCGATGGGCATGAGTTCCTCACTTGGGGTGTGTCTGGTTGTTGTCGGCGGGGGTCGGCCGCCAGGCGCGCGCGACCGAGGGATGCGCCTGTTCGGCGTTCTCGATCGTGAAGGTGACGACGTCCGGCCGGTAGCGGTCGTCGGAGTACTCGTACGGCTCGCCGGACGCGCTGCCGGCACGCCGCCGTTCCCGCAGGAGCGGCGCGCCCTCGGGGACCTCCAGGAGGGAGGCGTCCGTCGGGTCGGCGGCGACCGCGTCGAACACGTGCCGGGCGACGCTGAGGTCGACCCCTCGTTCCGCCAGGTACGCGTAGATCGAGCTGGAGTCCGGATCGAAGGCGACGTCGAAAAGCAGGCGGCCCACGGATTCCACGAAGGTCGTCCGCTCGATCATGGTGGGCCGCCCGTCCAGCAGGCGTAGCCGTACCAGGTCGACGACGGGATCGCCCTCGTCGATCGCCAGCGCGTCGGCCACCTCCTGGCGTGCGGGCCTGCGCGCGATCTCCAGAGTGCGCTGGCCGGGTGTGCGGCCCAGGCTGTGGGCCCAGCGGGAGAAGGACAGCAGGGTCTCGAACGGCTGCGGGACCCGGCTCGTCCGCACGACCGGCGGACGGCCTCGGCCGCCGCCGATGAGCCCCTCGGCGCGCAGCGCGCTGAGCGCCTGGCGCACCGGCCCGCGCGAGGCCGCCCACTGCTCGCACAGCTGCGACTCGGACGGCAGCGCGGCTCCGACGGGCAGGTCGCCACGGGCGATGCGGCGGCGCAGATCGTCGGCGATGCGCTGATAGAGAGGCTCGTCCACGGACTTGACTATACAGACGGTCCAGGTCGGCACAAGTGGCAGGAGAGGGAGCCCATCCTTTGTGATCAGGTGAAATGAATCCCGAGGGAACATCCTTCGACGATTGCGGGCGGCCTGTTGACGAACGTTCGATCCTGAGCGAGGCTACTTGTCATGACAAGTGCTCCCATGCTCACCGGCTCCACCGACCGTGCCGACGTGGTCATCGTCGGAGCCGGGATCGTCGGTCTCGCACACGCCGTCGAGGCCGTCCGCAGAGGTTGCTCCGTGGTGGTGGTCGAGCGCGACGATCGGGCCGTCGGAGCGTCGGTGCGCAACTTCGGGCACGGGTGCTTCACCGCGCAGGGAGGCCGGACGCTCGAGTACGCCATGGCCGCCCGTTCGGCCTGGATCAGGCTGGCGAAGGAAGCGGGCTTCTGGCTGCGCGAGAGCGGAACGGTCGTGGTGGCCCGCGCCGAGGACGAGCTGGCCGTGCTTGAGGAGCTCCGCGAGTCCCGCGGCGACCAGGTGGAGATGCTCGACCGGGCCGACGTCGAAGCCCGGCTGCCCATCGGCGCGGACGTCATCGGGGGCGCCTGGCTCCCGCTGGACGTCCGGGTCGATCCCCGCGAGGCCGTCCACATGATCGCGGCCTGGCTGGGCACCCAGGGCGTCCGCTTCCGGTGGGCCACGACCGCCCTGGCGATCGAGCCGGGTCTCATCCGCACCAGCCGCGGTGACGTCGCCGCGGATCACATCGTCGTGGCCGTCGGGCACGACGTGGACCGCCACTTCCCCGGCCTCGCCGACCAGGCCGGTGTCGTCCGGTGCGCCCTGCAGATGTTGCGGGTGGCGGCTCCCGGCGATCGGGTCATCGACCCGGCCGTCCTCAGTGGTTTCTCCCTGCTGCGATACGGGGGGTTCGAGGAGTGCCCGTCGTTGTCGGCGGTCCGGACGCGTCTCGCCGCCGACCACCCCGATCTGGTGGCCGCCGGGCTGAACCTCATGTTCACCCAGCGCCCGGACGGCGACCTGACCATCGGGGACACGCACACCTACGGCCGCACGGTCGACCCCTTCAGCATGGAGTCCCTCGACGAGGCCATCCTGGAGCAGATCGCGTCCCTGCTCGGTTGCGGGCCGCTGACCGTCCGCGAGCGGTGGCAGGGGGTCTACGCCTCGTCGCCTGACCGTGACTTCCTCATCGAGGCGCCCGCTCCCGGCGTCCGGGTCGTCTCCGTCACCTCCGGCGTCGGCATGACCACCGCCCTCGGACTCGCGCAGGACGTCCTCGGCGGGTTGCTCGGCTGATCCCGCGAGAGGGCGCCGCGCCTGCCGGCCGCGTGAACGCCGCGGTCAGCGAGGTACGGCTGCCTGCAGGAGCCGGGCGGGCAGGTAGGGGGAGACGACCCGGATGGTCCAGCCCCGGCGCCGGGCATGGCAGGTCAAGGCCAGGATGTCGAGGTTGATCGCGGCATCGGAGTCGTCCGCGCGGTCGGCGACCGCGTAGTGGTCGCGATGAGCGGTGAGGGCGTCGAGAAGGGCCAGGTTGAAGCTCTCCTCGTCGCCCTCGACCAGCTGGGAGAACAGGACGGCGGGCGGGGGGAAGAACCCCCAGTTCTTCGCCTTTTCGCTGTCGGCCAGCGCCTGATCCGTCGCGGGCTCGGGCTCGGCGCCACGCAGGTAGTCGTGGAGGGCCCGGCGATATGAGGCGAAGGCGGAGCCGTCCTCCCGGAGGGCGCCGGAGCCGGCGAGCACGAGCGGGGCGAGGTCCTCGCGAACACCCGTGATCAGGGCGAGGTTCGTGGCCGTGTGCCAGTGGCCGGGCCCGACGTCACTCCCGTTGTACGCGGGGTAGGTGAGCGTGCGGCCGTCGATCGTCACCTCGACGTCGGTGCCGGGTTCGGCGCGGGTGATGCGGAAGAGCGCGGCACCCAACTGGGAGGCGAGGCGCAGGTTCTCCATCTGCAGGTCGGTGACGTCGGCGGACAGCGAGGCGCGGGCCTTGAAGAGGAGATCCTGGTGGTTCAGCGCGCTCTTCAGTCTCCACGCGTCCAGCGACCTTCCTTCCGGCGGCGTGAAGGCCTCCCTGGTGTACTGCTCGAACAGGGCCTCGCTCTCCGGATGCAGGTGCTGGGGATGCTCGGGCCGCTCGAACACCACTGGCCCGGCGGCCAGTTCGGCGACCGCTCCCGGACGCCGGTCGCGGCCGTACCCCTGGACCCGTGGCCCCGTGGTCTCGAACCCGGTCACCAACGCGCGCGGCAGATAGCCGGTGTCGATCGGCGGCTGCCAGCCCTCACGGCGGTAGGCGAGAGCGGTCAAGGCGAGCGGGAGGAGCGGAAGCAGGGACTCGGGGGTGGCGGCCGAGCCGGCGAGGGCGCTGTGCCGGATCAGCAGCGTCTCCAGATCGGTGCGAAAGGCCTCCAGGTCGCCGGTGGTCATGGCGCGCAGGGCGTGGAGCGCGGTGCTCTGCGGGTGGTCGAGGAGGCCTTCGCCGATCTCGTCGTCCAGGGCGCGGATCCGGGCGAGTGCGGCGTCGAGCGCCGCAAGCTTCTGCCCACTGGGCGGCGGGTGTTCCGCGGTGTCTCCCGTGTCCCCGATGACGTACGCCATGAGGCCGTTGATGAGCTCGACGGCGGGACGCCCTGCTCCGCCCTCCTGTGGCGTCTTGCGGGCGAAGTGGAACGCCTCCCCGTGCAAGTCGGTCTTGCCGCACAGGACGGCCAGGCAGAAGGCGTCGATCCACTCGTGCGCGCTGACGGATTCCCGTTTGCCCTCGGACTCGGGCTCGTAGGTGACCCCGAAGTTCACGTAGTCGAGGAAGACCGAGAAGCGGTCGTGGGAGTGGTACGCGGCGTACTGCACGGCACCCGCGGCGGCCTCGGCGGCGTTCTCGAGGACCGCCTTGGCCTCGGCGGTGTCGAGGTCGGGCGTCTCCACCGAAAGCGCGCCCAGATAATTCAGGAACGCCTCCGAGATCAGCTGCCACTCGTAGCCGGTCATCGGGCCGGCCTTCGACATCGAGCGGACCTGCGAACCGATCCGGTTGGTGAAGTCCTCGCGGGCCGCCGAGACCGCGGCCTCGCTCACCCGGTGCCGCTCTATCCGCACTGACCCGCTCCCCATGTAGGCGCCGTCTCCCCGGCCGCGAATTCCGGATGCGGATGGTGTGCCGGGGGATGAGAAGTGCCTACGTTAGCGCCCTTCTCGTTCCTGGCGTCGGGTCCGCGCGCTGAGGGCTCAGCCCTCGTCGGCCGGGAAGGCGAAGAGGCGGACGTGCAGAGGGCGGGCGTCCGGAGCCGCCTCTCCGGCCCGCCGGCTGTACTTCATCAGCAGGGCCATGTAGGCCTCGAAGAACTCCTCGAACTCCGCCAGGGTCATCCGGCCGAGACCTCGGGACGCCTTGACCCAGCGAGGATCGCGTTCGTAGAGCTCGGGAAGACGGTCGAACAGCCGGAGATCCTCCTCCATGCCGATCCGGTGGAACTCGGCGAGCACGGGACGGTCCTCGGGGGCGAGCTGGTCGGGGGTGGGGAGTCGCATGTCCCTGGGGGCCTCGGTCCTGCGCCACCAGCGTTCCCGTCCGCGGGAGCGCTCCGGGATCTCCTCGATGAATCCGGACTTCTCGAGTTGCCGCAGGTGATAGCTCGTCGTGCCCGTCTTGGCGCCGAGCAGGTCGCCGAGCGTCGTCGACGTCGCGGGGCCGTGCACGCTGAGGTGGCGCAACATGAGCCGCCGCATGGGGTGCGCCAGCGCCTTGAGTCGCGCCGGGTCGTCGAGCATGAACGGCTCGTCATCCTTCATGACGAACACCCTAGTCCTGCAGAACGATATCTGCAGATAAACCTATGCCGAGATTTCTCTGCAGAATAGATTCGGCATATGAACCGGATACGACACGTCCTCACCGCGGCCGCCCTGGCGCTGGGCCTGGCCGCCGCCCCCGCCACCGCGAGTCATGCCGCAGTCGACGCCCCTGCGAGTCGCGCCGCCGCCCCCGCCGCGGGGAGTCACGCCGGCGTTCCCGCCGCTGGGGACACTGCGCGTCCCGTCGCCGCTCCCGTGAGTCCCGCGGCCGCAGTCGTCGATGCGGCGGAACCCGCCCCGGCCGTGCCGCCTGACCTGCGGTCGGTGGAGGTGACCTTCTCCGGAGGGGGAGGTCTCACCTTTCACGGCTCGGTCCTCTCGCCTGACGACGCGAAGCCCGGACGGCCCGGCGTCGTCCTGATCCACGGCGCCGGAACGGGCACGCCCAGGACGAAGCTGATGGGCGAGGCCGTCGAGTTCGCCCGCCGGGGCATGTCCGTACTGATCTACGACAAGCGGTCCGTGGGCTATTCGCTCTTCCGGCGGTCGTACTCGCGGCTCGCCGACGACGCGCTCGGGGCGGTGGCCGCGCTGCGCTCCCAGCCGGGCGTCGACCCGGCGAAGGTCGGCATATGGGGGCTCAGTGAAGGCGGCTGGGTGGCGCCGATCGCGGCGGCGCGGTCGACGGACGTCGCCTTCGTCGTCCTCGTGGGGGCCAACGGCCTGCCTCCGCTGCGGCAACAGACCTGGGCCGTGGCGGCGGGGCTGCGCAAGGCCGGGGTGTCGGGCTCGCTCGTCGACCGGACGGAGCTCAACCTCTACCGGGTGATCGCCGACGGCGGCATGTTCCCCGAGCCCTACTACGACCCCGAGCCGACGATCGCCGCGGTGAGCCAGCCCGTCCTCGCCATCTGGGGTACTCACGACCTGCTGACGCCAGCTGTGGAGAGCCCGCCCATCTTCGCCAGGGCGCTCGAAAGAGGAGGCAACGAGAACTACACGTTCCGCTTCTTCCCCGACGCCGATCACGCCGCCCATCGGACCCCGGACGGCGGCGTCACCCGCCTGCCTGAACTCGCTCCCGGCTACGCCGACCTGGTCGGCTCCTGGGTGGACGCCGTCACGAGCGGCAGGCCTCCCGCGACGGGGACGGCGGGGCCCTCGCCCGTACAGGACTCCTTCACCGTTCCCGTGAGCCCTCCGGCTTGGTGGGAGTCGGCGCCGGTCCAGCTCGCCGCACTGATCCTCTTCGTGGTCGCGTTCACCGCCTACCCGCTGGTCGCGCTGGTGCGGCGGATCCGCGGCGGATCGCGGGGGCCGGTGACGAGGGCGGCCCGGCTCGTCAGTGCCGGCGGCACCGCGGTGGTGCTCGGATCGCTCGCCTACCTCGTCTTTCTGGTGATGACCGGCGGCAAGCTGGCCGTCACCGGGCCCGTCCTGGCGGGGCGTCCGGTCATCTGGCTCGTGCTGCAGGTGCTGGCGGTGGTGTCGGTGGCGGCTGCCGTCCGCACCGCGCTCGCATGGTGGCGTGCGCGCGGCTCCGTCCCGCGGGGAGAGCGGGTACGGCTCGGCCTCCTGCTCGCCGGCGGGCTGGCGTTCATCCCCTGGGCCCTCTATTGGGGCCTGATCCTTCCCTGAGATCCGTCGAGCCGGTGCGGGGAGAGCCGGACGCCGTCAGCAGATTAGGTCTGTAGAGGATCGTCTATTACAGATCTATCTGCTACGGTCCTTCCTGTCGTCGATTCGAACAGGAGCAGCCGACATGTCCTCTGCCTTCGCCTCCCCGCCCGGGTCTTCCCGGTCCGCCTGGTCCCGCAGGCTCGCCCTCATCGCGCTCTGTGCCGGGATGCTCATGGTCGTCCTGGACGGCAGCATCGTCACCGTGGCGCTGCCGGCCATCCAGCAGGACCTGAGGTTCTCCCCGTCCGCCCTGACCTGGACCGTCAACGCGTACCTGATCCCCTTCGGCGGCCTGCTGCTCCTGTCCGGACGGCTCGGCGACCTGATCGGCCGCAAGCGGGTGCTTCTGGCGGGCCTCGCCGTCTTCACCGTCGCCTCGCTGCTGTGCGGGCTGGCGGTCAGCGCCGAGATGCTGATCGTCACCCGGTTCCTGCAGGGAGTCGGTGGCGCGATGTTCTCGGCGGTCAGCCTCGGCATGATCGTCACGCTGTTCACCGACCCCCGGGAGAGAGCCTCGGCGATCGGCGCGTTCGCCTTCACCGGAGCCGTCGGCGCCTCGATCGGCCAGGTCCTGGGCGGCGTGCTCACCGACGCCCTCGGCTGGCACTGGGTGTTCCTCATCAACCTGCCGATCGGCATCGCCGCCGCCTCGCTGGCCGTACCTCTCCTGGAGAACGAGCGAGGGCTCGGGCTCCGCGACGGGGCGGACACGCTCGGCGCCGCCCTGGTCACCGGTGGTTCGATGCTCGGCGTCTACGCCATCGTCCAGGCCGAGCAGTACGGCTGGGCGTCGGGGCGCACCCTCGGACTGGCCGCCGTCGCACTCGTCCTGCTCGCGGGTTTCGTCGCCCGTCAGGCCATGGCGGCGCGCCCTCTGCTGCCGCTCCGCGTGTTCCGCTCCCGCAACGTCTGGGGAGCCAATGTGATCCAGATGCTGGTGCTGGCCGCCATGTTCAGCTTCCAGATCCACATCGCCCTCTACATGCAGAGCGTGCTCGAGTACGGTGCGACCGCGACCGGTCTCGCGATGCTTCCGGCGGCGTTGACCATCGGGACGGTCTCGCTCACCTCGTCGGCCCGTCTGATCGCGCGTTTCGGCGAGCGGGCGATCCTGCTGGCCGGTTTGGTGCTGCTGCTGGCGGCGCGCCTGCTACTTCTGCGCCTGCCGGTCGACGGCGCGTACGCCGCGGACCTGTTGCCGGTGATGATGCTGACCGGTGGCGGCGGTCTGGTGTTGCCCGCGCTGACCGGGCTCGGCATGTCGGATGCCAGGTCCGAGGACGCGGGGGTGACCTCCGGCCTGTTCAACACCACCCAGCAGATCGGCGCCGCGCTCGGTGTGGCCGCCCTGTCCACCCTGGCAGCGTCCCGCACGCGGGACCTGGCGGCCGAAGGCGTACGCGCGGCGTCTGCGCTGACCGGCGGCTACCACCTGGCGTTCGTCGTCGGAGGTGTACTGCTGGCCGCCGCGGTCGTGCTCACCGCTGTGGTGCTCAGGAAGCCGGCGGCCGAGACGCCCGAGGCCGCGGGGCGGGACACGGCGGCACCGGCGACGATCGCCTGATCGACGGGGATGACGGCCGGGCGGTCCAGGAGGCCGCCCGGACCCGGAGGGGTCGGCCGCGGCTTTCGCGCCGTGACTCCGCGGATGAGGATCTCGAATGTGGTCAGGCGCTGCGTGTCGCGACTCGGCGAAGCGCGATGGCCCTATTGCTACTTCAAGTAGTAAACTCGCCGCATGGGTGAGCCTGAAGAAGAGTTCGCTCCGGGGGAAGGCCCGGCGGCCAAGGTCAGCGTCTCTCTGCGGGCCGGCAACATTCGTGCCATCAAGGAGCGCGTCGGAGCTCGCGGATTCTCCGCCTACGTGGACGCCGCTGTGGAGCGTCAGATCGAGCGGGATCTGCTGGAGGAGGCGCTTCAGGCCAACGAGGCGGACAACGGTCCGGTCCCGCAGGTCTTCCGTGATGAGGCGGCGGAGTTGTTCCGCCAGGTGAAGTCCGCACCCGAGTTGCAGGGAGACGGCGGATGGCACGCGCACGAAGCAAGCTGAGTGCGGGCACCATCGTCCTCGACTCCGAAGGCCTTTCCCGGTGGTGTGCGGCCGACCAACGAGTAACGGCGATCATGCGTGAGGCTCAAAGCAATGATTTCCGGGTCGTAGTCAGCGCTGTGACACCCATCGAGGCATTCGACGCTCGAGTGAAGAGTGATCGCCTGCGATGGCACCTGCCCAGGCTTCGGGTCGAGCCGGTGACCGAAGAGGTCTCTCTCCGTGCGCTCGAGCTGCTCCGCGCCAGTGGTCTTCACGGCCACAAGTACGCCATCGACGCGATCGTGGCGGCCACGGCTCTCCACTCCGTCCGGCCGGTGATCGTGCTGACGTCCGATGAGGACGACATGAGGAAACTCTGCGGGAAAGCGGTCCGCCTCGTCGGGGTCTGACGGCCGGCGTGTTCTCATCTCCATCCGGTCCCGGACGTGGTGGTGCGAGGCGTCGCACAGCGGCCGACCGCGAACGTGGCATCTTCGTCGAATTCGGGCGGCTTGGCGCCCTGACGGTCGTCGCTGATCCGGTCTGACAGCCGACGGGACCTCCTATCAGCGCGTGATCGGCGCGGTGTCAGCGGCCGCGGGCATCGTCGTGTCCATCGAGAACGGCGAGGCGCTGACGAGCAGAAACGATCGTCTGCGGCCCACCAACGCAGCCCGGCGGGGGCGTTCCCCCGTGAGTCCTGCCAGGCGACCGCGCCAGGTCATTTCCCTGGCAGGCCTTGACAGGGGAGAGGCGCCGACCGCATATTTAACGTACTCGTTTTAAAACAAGGTGGTTATGAATGGCGACCGACCCGCTCAGTCTGGTGTTCCAGGCGCTCGCGGACCCCATCCGCCGCGCGATCCTGACGCGACTGACGACCGGCGACGCGACCGTCGCCGAGCTCGCCGAGCCGTTCGACGTCACACAGCCCGCGATCTCACGGCATCTCAAGGTGCTGGAGACCGCGGGACTCATCTCACGGACCCGCCGCGCGACCGCTCGGCTCAGCCATCTCGAGGCCGAGCCGCTCCGCGAGGTGACCACCTGGCTGGCTCGTTACCAGCGGTTCTGGGACGAGAGCCACGAGCGGCTCGACGAGCTGCTGGCGGCGTTGCAAAGCAAGCGGCAGGACGACCCCGACCGCACTGAGGCGGTCACCGAGAAGGGAAACGGACATGGTTGAGACGAAGATCACCGCTGAGCCCGGCACCGCGCAGATCATCATCGAGCGGGAGTTCGACGCCCCCCGCGACCTGGTCTTCCGTGCGTACACCGAGCCGGAGCTGCTCGTCCAGTGGCTCGGCCCGCGCGACCTGGCCATGAAGATCGAGGAGTTCGATGTGCGCGACGGCGGGAAGTGGCGCTACATCAGCACGGACGCCGACGGCAACGAGTACGGCTTCCACGGGGTCTTCCACGGGACCCCGACGCCGGACGCCACTGTGCAGACCTTCGAGTTCGAGGGTGTCCCCGGCCACGTCGCCCTGGAGAGGCTCACCCTCGAGGAGCAGGACGGGAGGACGCTGGTGCGCACGCTGTCCAGCTTCCAGTCGGTCGAGGACCGGGACGGCATGGTCGCCTCCGGCATGGAGAGAGGCGTCCGCGACAGCGACGAGCGGCTGGCGGAGCTGCTGAAGAGGCTGCAGAACGACTGAGGCGACGATGAGATGTTCCGTACAGGGGAGGCGGCCCGCCTTCCCTGTACGGAGATCCACCCCCGCCGCGCGGGACGGCCGCGCAGACAAGGAGACCCGACGTGTTGCTCGAGGGGAAGAACGCGGTCATCTACGGAGCGGGCGGCGCGATCGGTGCGAGCGTGGCTCGCACCTTCGCCCGTGAAGGGGCGCGGGTGCATCTCGCCGGGCGCACGCCGGAGAGCCTTGAGGCGGTGGCGAAGGACATCCGCGCCGCGGGCGGGCTGGCGGAGACCGCGTGCGTCGACGCACTGGACGAGAGCGCGGTCGACGAGCACGCCGACGCGGTCGCCGCGGAGGCCGGCGGTCTCGACATCTCCTTCAACCTGATCTCGCACGGCGACGTTCAGGGCGTTCCGCTCGCCGAGATGTCGCTCGCGGACTTCGAGCGGCCGGTCGTCACCGCGGTCAGGACGATGTTCCTGACGTCGAGGGCGGCGGCCCGCCACATGATGAGGCAGCGGTCGGGTGTCATCCTCATGTTCGGGGGTTACGGCCCTCCGGTGCCCCGTGTCGGCGGGCTGCAGGTCGCTTTCGGCGCGCTGGAGTCACTGCGGCGGAGCCTGGCATGCGAGCTCGGGCCGTACGGCGTCCGCGTGGTCACCCTGCAGACGGGCGGGATACCCGAGACGCTTCCCGACGGCTTCCCCGGCGCCCAGGCGATCACCGACGGCATCGTCGGGCAGACGATGCTCGGGCGTGCGGCCTCCCTCGAGGACGTCGGGAACGTGGCCGCCTTCGCCGCCTCCGACCACGCGAAGGCCGTCACGGCGTCCGCCATCAACATCACGTGCGGCTCCGTCGCGGGTTAGCGACCCCCGCGCGCCGGTGAGACGACGGGCTACATGCGGTAGTCCCAGGTGATCTCGTCCGTACGGAGATTCTCCACGAGTCCCCGGACGTACTCGAGTTCGGCCTTGAGCACGGCCAGCTGGTATTCGGACTCGACGAGGAAGATGCGGGGCAGGAACCTCGCCCCGTCGGTCAGCTCGGTCCGCAGCGCGGCCACCCGAGCCTCGATCGCGACCACTCGCGTCTCCAGCGCCGCCCGGGCGTCCTCCGGCTCGAGCACGGGGAGGAACGCCAGGGCGGCGGGGAACTCGGGGAACTCGCGGGACGGCGTGGAGAGCATCGTCCGCATCCACTGCCGCAACGTCTCCCGGCCCTCGTCCGTGAGCTCGTAGACGGTCTTTTCCGGCCGGTTCTCCTCGCGTGAGGTCTCCAGCACCGCGATGAGCCCGTCGCGCAGCAGCCGTTCGATGGTCTGGTACACGCTGTTGCGCTGCGCGACGTTGACCACGTCGTCCTTGTGCCGCTCCTTGATCAGTTGCTGCATCCGGTACGCGTGCATCGGCGCCTCGCCGACCAGGGAGAGCAGGGCCATGGCCAGGGGAGATCGCCGGGTCGACATGCCCTCCAGCATAGGGGCTTGCCGCATCTTAGTCATAATATGTATAGTGAGTTTATGACTAAAAAAGCACTTGTCATCGGCGGAGGAATCGCCGGACCGGTCACCGCCATGGCCCTGCAGCGCGCCGGAATCGACAGCGAGGTCTTCGAGGCCTACGAACGCGGTTCGGAGGGCGTGGGCGCCTTCCTCACGCTCGCGGTCAACGGCCTCGAGGCCCTCCGCGTCCTCGACCTGCACGATCTCGTGTGCGACCTGGGCATGGACTCGTCGCTGATGCGCATGAGCAACGGGCGGGGCAAGCCGCTGGGGACGCTCACCCAGCCGAGCCGGACGCTGAAGCGCGCCGACCTCTACCAGGTGCTGCGCGACGAGGCCGTACGGCGAGGCGCGCGCGTCCACTACGGCAGGCGCCTCGTCGACGCCTCGATCGCGGACGGACGGGTGCGGGCGGACTTCGCCGACGGCACGTCCGCGGAAGGGGATCTGCTGATCGGAGCCGACGGGCTGCGCTCCCGCACCCGCACGATCATCGACCCGGGCGCGCCGCGCGCCCAACACGTCGGCCTGCTCAACACGGGCGGGTTCGCGCGCGGGGTCACCGTTCCCGGCGAGACCGGTACGAGCTACTTCATCTTCGGGAAGAGGTGCTTCTTCGGCTACCTGATCCACCCGGACGGCGAGGTCTGGTGGTTCGCCAACCCGCCGAGCCCCAAGGAGCCGACCCAGGAGGAGCTCGCGGCGATCACACCCGCGCGGTGGCGGGCCGAGTTGCTCGAGCTCTTCAAGGACGACGCGGGGCCGATGGCCGACATCATCCGGGCGACCGACCACATCATCCCGGGATGGAACACCTATGACTTCCCGACGGTTCCGCGATGGTTCAACGAGCGGATGGTGATCGTGGGCGACGCCGCGCACGCGACCTCGCCCTCGGCCGGTCAGGGCGCGTCCATGGCGATCGAGGACGCGGTCGTGCTCGCCACGTGCCTGCGCGACGTCCCCGGCGTCCACGACGCCTTCGCCGCCTACGAACGGCTGCGGCGAGGGAGGGTGGAACGCGTCGTGAAACAGGGCAGGCGCAACGGAAGCGGCAAGGCCCCAGGCGCCCTCGGCGCCTTCGTCCGGGACCTGGGCATGCCGATGGTCATGCGGCAGATCGCGAAGAGGGACCTGATGGCGTGGATCCACGACTACCGGATCTCCTGGGACGCCCCGGTGGCCGCGCCCGTCCGCTGAGCCGACCCTCAGGGGGAACGGTCAGCTTGGGCGCCTGTCCTCCACATGGACTACGGCGGGCTCACGCCCGTCGCGATCGCGCTTGTCCCGGCCGAACAGGCCGACGTGCAGGTCCCCGTGCTCCTCCAGTTCGTCGGGTGCGACATAGGTGAGGACGTCGGGATGATGGCCGGTCACCGCCCAGCCGGGGACGTCGTCAAGTGTGATGACGTTGAAGTCGCCGGCCGGACTGCCCACGTGGACGGGGCCGTACTCGCGCAGGATGGTGGTCGCCTGCTGGGCCAGGTCGTCGGCGGGCTCCATGAGGATCACGCACGTTCCATGTGTGAACAGCACCCACGACTTGGCGGGATCCAGCAGTCGGCGCCAGGTCTCGATCATGGTCTCGTTGTTCATGCCGGGCAGGCTACCGACCGGCTACGACAAGAGCCATGGGACCGTTGGGCGGCCGGGCTCTTCGCGGCCGCCCACGACTCCGGATCGGGTCAGGCGGGTTTGCGGGCCTCGATGAGGAACCGCGTCGCATGGGCGACGAACGGCCCCTCAGCTTGGATGCGGTCGTGCAGAGCCTTCAGCTCCGCGCGGTATCGGTCGACGGTGAAGCCGGGGACGATCCAGATGACCTTTCGCAGGAAGTAGATCACCGCCCCCACGTCGTGGAACTCGGTGCGCAGGCGCTCCATTCGGAGATCGACGATCTCCAGGCCGGCCGCCTCGGCATCCTGCCTGGCCGATTCGGGATCGCGATGGGAGTTCGGCGGCTGGGGCCCGAGGAAGAACTCCGTGAGCTCCACGACACTGCGGGGGCCCACCTGCTGCGACAGGTAGGCCCCGCCGGGCCGGAGCACACGGGCGATCTCGTTCCACCAGGTGACCACCGGATGTCGGCTGATCACCAGGTCGAAGACGCCATCGGCGAACGGAAGGCGGGGCTCGTCGTCGTCGGCGATGACGGCGACGCCGCGCGGGCGCAGCCGCTGGCTGGCACGCACGATGTTCGGCGGCCACGATTCGGTCGCCACCGTCAGGGCGGGGAGCCACGGCACGCCCGCGAGCACCTCACCGCCCCCTGTCTGGATGTCAAGCGCGGCCGAGGCATGGGGCATCCGCTCCGCGATGAGCCGCGAGTAACGCCATGACGGGCGCTCCTCCGTCGCACGGCCGTTCAGCCAGGAGAAGTCCCAGCCCTCGACCGGGACGGACTCGGCGTCGGCCACGAGTTCGTCAAATGTCCATGTATTCGTCACGTTCCCAGGCTGACAGTGGGCCTCATGCGCCGTCCAAGGGATTTCCGGCGGACGGGGACCGGCCCGTCACCAGCAGGGTCTTGCCCACGGTCGCCCGGGACTGGATGGCGGCATGGGCGTCGGCCGCCCGCTCCAGCGGGAAGCGCTGCCCGATCGTCGGCCGCAGCCGTCCCGCCGCGGTCTCCGCCAGCGCGTCCGCGGTGAACGCCCGCGACGCCTCGGGCGTCAGTTGGGCGCCTCGGAGGAGGACGACGTCGCGATCAGTCGCCTCCTCCTCCGAGACGCCGGTCCACTGGCCGCTCGCCATGCCGAAACTCAGCATGCGGCCGCGGCGTTCGAGCAGGTCGAACGCAGACCGCCCGATCGCGCCCCCGACCCCGTCGAAGACGACGTCGACGCCGCCCCCGGTTTCGCGGACCCGGTCCGTCCAGTCCGCCTGCCGGTAGTCCACCGCCACGTCGGCGCCCAGATCGCGGGCCACCCCGACCTTGTGGGCGCCGCCGGCGGCCGCGATGACGGTCGCCCCGGCCGCACGGGCGAGTTGCACCAGCAGTCCGCCCACGCCTCCGGCCGCCGCCTCGACCAGGACGCGCTCTCCCGGGCGGAGCGCCGCCGTACGGAGGAGCCACATCGCCGTGCGGCCGTCGGCCAGCAGGGCCACCGCGGTGTCGAGCGCCACGTCGTCCGGCACCTCGATCAGCCCGGCGGCGTCCACCGCGGCGAGCTCGGCGTAGCCTCCCGAGCCGCCGGTGCCGCAGACCACTCTCGTGCCGACCAGGCGGTCGTCGGCTCCCTCGCCCACGGCGACGACCACGCCGCCGACGCCGTTGCCGGGGATCATCGGGAGCTCCGCCTTGAACGGCCCGAAGCCGCCCGCGCGGAACTGGGTCTCGACGAAGGTGATGTTGGCGAACGCCACCTCGACGAGTGCCTGTCCCGGGCCCGCCACGGGGTCGGGCGTGTCGGAGGCGACGAGCACCTCGGGTCCCCCGAACTCCTTCAACCACACCGCACGCACGTGATCCCCCTCCGGCCGGTCGGATGCCGTGATCGCAGTCTGCAACTTCAACTTAAGTTGAAGTCAAGCCGTGATCGCGGGACCGGGACGCCGGTCTACGAGGCCGCGCCGCTCGCGAACCCTTGCCCATTCGGATGGACTAAAGCCGGATATATCCGGAAAGTGACAAAGGGTCGGGATTTCTCAGTGGAGGGTACGTCTCCTCGTGGGGGGGCGCCATGAAGAAGATCGTCGCTGTCGCCGTGCTCGCTGCGATGACCATGCTCGGCGTGGTGGCAACCGCGTACGCGGACGGCCGGCATCAAGCGGGCGGCCGGCAACAGGAAGAGGTCAGCAGGGGGCAGTACACCATCCTGCTCGGACAGTGCCGCTTCGAGGACACGGCCGGCGACCGGACCCAGTGCCGGAAGGACGTCAGGCTGAACTACCGCGTCGGCGCATGGAACCCCAATCTCGACTGCCGCACCTACTCCAGCGTGTCGGTCTGCGGCGTACTGACGCTCAGCCCGCGAGAGCAGGCCTGCGTGAACGAGTCCGTCGGCGCGGGCCTGACCTTCCGCCGGGCCGAGGTGGAGTGCTTCGCCTTCAGGTGACGCATGACGGGAGGAGACCGCCGCGACGTTCATGATTCGTCCGACCGCCGCCTCGATGTGATCTAACCTGCCGGAGTGGACGCCAACAGTCAGGGCGCCGCCGGACTTCTGCGAGCTCTGCTGCGTACGGCGGCGCTATTCACGGAGACGGGCCGATCCGTCTCCCAGGACCACTTCCCCCACGTCCGCTGGATGCCCGTCTCGGATCTGGGCGGCCATGCCGTACGGCTCGGCCTGGAACTGGAGCTGCTCGGTCACGAGCTCGTCTTCGAGATCCGCGCCGGGCTGGAGGAGGATCGGTTCACGATCGAGGGAGACCTGGTGCTGGACGGCGAGCTGGTCCAGCTGGCCCTACCCCCTGCGGCGACCGCCGACGTGGGGCGTTTCGTGAGCGTGCTGGACCGGTACGCCGAGGAGCTGACGGAACCGGCCCGGGCACACGTCGGCGCGCTGGTCGAGTCCTTCGCCCGGGAGGCGTGACCGCGCGCCTAGAGCGCCCGGAGACCCTGGATGACCTCGCGGAGGATGCGCTCCTCGGGGAGCTGGGCGACCGTGGCCTGCGGCCGTGCCGTGATGAGGCCCTGGTCGCGCAGGTCGCCGAGGAGGATGCGCATGACGTTGAGCGACACTCCCATCTCCGACGCGATGTCGGCGACCGAGGCGGGAGCGAGGCACAACTGGAGGATCCGCAGGTGCTCCGGAGGCAGCCCCGCCGCCCGCGTGTGCGCGGACGGCACCGTCCTGATCATGGTCATCAGGTCGAGGTCCGGCCCGCTGGGCCTGGTCCGGCCCCGCGTGAGCGTGTAGGGGCGGAGGAGCGGGCCGAACTCCTGCTCGGTCATGACTCCTCCTGGGCGCGCTGCCACCCGGCCTGGAAGGAGCCGAAGACGTCACGAGGTTCCTCCCGCAGCTGCGGCGCCAGATTCTCCTGACGCACGCGCCGGGGGAGTGAGTCCCCGGCGGGGTCCGCGGACGTGTCGACGGCGGCGTCGGCGGCGGGTGGGGTGAGCGCGAGAACGGGCGGAGCCGGCGGCCTCGGCGGGATCAGCCGCTCGACGGAGTGCTCGTCGCCGGCGTTCTCCACCACGATCTCCTTGGGCAGGAGCACGACCGCGCTGGTCCCGCCGTACGGCGAGGACCGGAGGGACACTCGGACGCCGTGGCGCCGGGCGAGCAGCCCCACCACGAACAGGCCCAGCCGGTCGCTGTCGGCCAGGTCGAACTCGGGCGGGTCGGCCAGCCGCTCGTTGAGCTGGGCCAGTTCCTCGGGGCTGATGCCGAGACCGCGGTCCTCGATCTCCACAGCGAAACCGCGGGCCACCACTTCGCCGCGCACGATGACCTGGGTGTGCGGCGGCGAGAAGATCGTGGCGTTCTCCACCAGTTCCGCGAGGAGGTGGACCAGGTCGGTGACGCTCCCGCCGATGACCGCCGGGCCCTGCGGCACGACCACGCTCACCCGGAGGTAGTCCTCGACCTCCTCGACGGCCGCGCGGGCCACGTCGAAGAGGCTGACGGGGTTGCGCCAGCCGCGGCCGGGATGCGCGCCGGACAAGATGATCAGGCCCTCGGCATGGCGGCGCATGCGCGTGGTCAGGTGGTCGACCGCGAAGAGCTTCTCCATCGTGTCGGGGTCGGGGACCTGCTGTTCCAGCTCGTCGAGCAGGGCGAGCTGGCGCTGCAGGAGCGACTGGCTGCGACGGGCGAGGTTGAGGAACACGTTGCCGACGCCCTTGCGGAGCTCCGCCTGCCCGACCGCGGCCTCCACAGCGGTGTGCTGCACCGAGGTGAAGGCGTTGCCGACCTCGACGACCTCGGCCGTGTCCCCCCGGGTGACGATCGGCGGCGTCTCGGCGACGACGTCGACGTCCTCGCCCCGGCGCAGGCGCTGGACGATCGCGGGCAGCCGCCGGTCGGCGAGTTCGTGCGCGGCCCGCCGGAGTCCGACGAGCTCGGTGGTGAGCCCCCGGGCGAACCTGACCGAGATGAACAGGGTGGCGATCACCGCGATCAGGCCGAGGGCGCCGGCGATGCCGATGCGGTACAGCGCGCCCTTGGCGAGGGGGAGGGCGCGGTCGGCGATCGCCTTGCTGCCGTCGCCGCTGATCTGCGAGAAGGTGGCGACCAGTCCTTCGGTGGTGGTGTGCCAGACGTCCGCGTCGCGGGGCAGCCGCGTGTTGGGCTGCACGCCGACCATGATCTCGTTCTCCATGGACATGAACGAGGCGTAGGCGGGTGAGGCGTTCACCGCCGCGAACCCCTTGATCAGCTCGGCGTCGAGCTGGCTGGTGCCGAGCTGGTAGAGCAGGCGGCGCTGGCCGACCATCTTGGCGAAGGCGTCGCGCTCGTCGGGTGAGATCCTGCCGATCGCGAGCACGCCCGTGATCAGCGCGGACTCCTGGCTCATGACCTCGCGGCTGCGGCCGATCAGGATGATGGCCTTGGTCTGCTCGATGAGGTCCATGTCAGGGGAGATCATCAGGCGGTCGTACGCCTGGAAGCCGACCTCCGCGACGGCGCTGTAGTCCTCGATCGCCTCCAGGCGCGACAGGCCGTGGTCGTCGACGCGACCGCGCAGGGCGTCGAACTTGCGGACCTGGCCGATGAGCTCCTCGATGCGTTGCCACATGGCCGGCGGCGTCTCGTCCTGGGCGTTCTGCGAGACGCGGGCCAGTTCCTCGACCGAGGCGTCCGTGCGCTTGCGCTGGGCGTCGAGTTCGTCGCGGACGGAGGACTTCCTGCCGAGATAGGCGGCGGACAGGAGTCGTTCCTGCTGGATGTCACCCAGCAGCGTGCGCGTGGGCACCACGACATTGTCGTACACCGTCTGGATCTTGAGCAGTTCGAGTCCGCTCTGGACGGTGAGGGTGGCGGCGAATCCCCAGATCACCGCGAGGGCGGTCAGCGGAACCAGCAGGATCGCGAAAATCTTGAAACGAATGGAACGTTTCCGTCCAGCCATGAGCCCCACCCGTTCGGAAGACACATGTGTCAATAGTGGCGAAACACTAGCAATGGGTGAGGAGGGATACCAAGGATTTGTCCAGGCAAGTTCTGACATTTCACGATGGCGTGTCGGCCTTTGTGATCATGGTCGGGAAGTGTCGGGGCAAGGACGGTGTGACTGTCCCGTGTGTATGGTCCGGTGAAATCCGTTTAGCGGTTTTTATGGCGATACTCGCCGCCCCTTCCCGGCGCGTTTCCCCTATTTCCCGACGGAATTATGGACCGGTCCCCGGCCTTGCCAGAGCTTGTCTGGTTGTCAGACAATCTGTGCATGGCTCTGCGATCCGGTCCACTCGTCGTCATGGCCGCGGCGGCCCTGTGGGGGACGGCCGGCACGGCAGGCGTCGTGGCCGGCGCCGACCCCGTGCCGCTCGCCGCGGCGCGTCTGGTGCTCGGAGGAGCGGTGCTCGCCGCGGTGGCCGTCCTGGCGCGGCCGCGGGAGGCGAAGTCGCGGGTCGCCCTCGTCCGGTCGCGGAATGCCGCGCCCCAGGTGGCCGCGCGCGGGCTGGGATGGGGGCTCGTGCTGGCGGCCGGCGCCGTCGCGGGCTACCAACTGTGCTTCTTCGCCGCCGTCCAGCGCACCGGTGTGGCCATCGGCACGGTGGTGGCCATCGGCAGCGGACCGGTGTTCACCGGGCTCCTGTCCTGGCTCATCGGCCGCGAGCCTCCGAGCCGCCGCTGGGCCTTCGCCACCGCCGCGGCCGTGGCCGGCTGCGCCGTACTGGTCGGGGGAGGCGCCGCCGGCGGCGTGACGGGCGGGGCGGATCCGTGGGGGATCGCCCTCGCGCTGCTCGGAGGCCTGCTCTACGCCTTCTACGCGGTCGTCGCCGCCCGCGCGATCGGACGCGGCATCGAGTCGTCCGTCGTCATGGGCGTCATGTTCGGCGGGGCGGCCGTCATCATGCTGCCCGTCCTGCTCGTGACCGGCGCGGGCTGGCTGGCGCACCCGCGCGGCCTGCTCGCCACGCTGTATCTCGGCTGCGCGACGACGGCGCTGGCCTACCTGCTCTACGGAAGGGGCCTGCGGACGACGCCCGTGGCGACCGCGGCGACGCTGGCGCTCGCCGAGCCCGCGGTCGCGGCGCTGCTCGGCCTGGTCGTGCTGGGAGAGCACCTGTCCCCGCTCTCGTGGGGAGGCCTCGCGCTGCTCGGCCTGAGCCTCGCCGCCGTCGCCGTTCCCGGCAGAACCGTCGCCGGCCCGGTGGACAGGGCGCCCGCGCATCTAGGCTCGGTGCCGTGACCACGCTCAGGCCCGTCTCCACCGTCGAGGCGCTCGCCGCGGCACTGCGCGAGCGCGTGTTGTCCGGAGACATCGGGCCGGGGGAGGCGGTGACCGAGCAGGAGTCGTCCGCCCGGTACGGCGTCGCCCGGCCGACCGTGCGAGAGGCGCTCGCCGTCCTCGTCCACGAAGGGCTGCTGCGCCGCGAACGCAACCGCAGCGCGTACGTCCCCGAGGTCACGGCGGACGACCTCGCGGACCTGATGTACGTCCGGCAGCCTCTCGAGGAGTTGATGGCGGAGGCGCTCGCGGGCAGTCGCGTGCCCGACGCGGAGGCGGCCCTGGACCGGATGGGCGGCCTGCCCGCCGAAGCGCCGTGGGCCGCGGTCGTGGCCGAGCACATGGCCCTGCACGAGGCGCTGATCGCCGCCGTCGGCAGCCCGCGCCTCGACCGTCTCTACGGCTCCCTCGCGGCCGAGACGCGACTCGGCCTCGTGCGCCTGCGCGCCGTCTACGGAGACCGTCTCGAGTTGGTGGCCGAGCACCGGGAGTTGCTTCAGGCGATCGCCCGGGGTCCCGAGGACGAGGCCCGCCGGGCGGTCAAGGACCATCTGCGATGGCGCGAATCGTGACCTCTCTTGCACGGAGCGCCCCCAAGTCGTCACAATCGCGCCCATGCACGGCAACGCAGTGCCGGATTCCTATGTCTACGTCACCGAAGAGGGCGTCGCCCGTCACTACTCCGACGGCAGCGTCGAGGCCCTCGCATGGGAGGACGTCGCGGAGGTCCGGGTCGGCGGGCTGGCACCGGCCGAGGGGCACCCCGACGTGCTCATCGTCCTTCTCGACCGCGACGGGGAGGGCTGCGTCGTCCCCAGGTCGGCGACCGACGCCGGCTTCCTCGCCCGGCTGAGATACCTGCCCGACTTCGACCTCGAACGGCTGCGCACGGCACTGGAGACCGCCGGTGACGGCTACGTGGTCGTATGGCGCAGTCCCGATCCGCCTTCACCGTTACCCGATCTCGAATACGACTGAGCCCACCCGCGCCTCAGGCGCCGTGCCGTCCCCCGCCGGCGCGGAACCTCTCCACTCCCGCCAGGCCCTCGGCCCGCATGGCGTCCAGCGACACGAGACCGTGTCGGAACTCGGCGGCCATGGCCTCGTCCTCCGGCAACCCCTCCTGCTCCAGCACCGCGAGGCGGTCCTGACGCAGACACGCCTGGGGAAGCCCGGCGAGTCGCGCCGCCAGTTCCTCCGCGGCCTCGCGGGCGGTGCCGGCCGGGACCAGCCGGTTGACCAGCCCGATGTCCAGCGCCTCCCGCGCGGGTACGGCCCGGCCCGTGAGTATCAGGTCGAGCGCCCGCCCCGTGCCGATGAGACGCGGCAGCCGTACGGTGCCGCCGTCGATGAGCGGGACGCCCCATCTGCGGCAGAACACGCCGAACGTCGCGTCCTCGGCGGCGACGCGGAGGTCGCACCACAGAGCCAGTTCCAGACCTCCCGCGACGGCGTGACCCTCGACCGCGGCGATGACCGGTTTGGACAGGCGCATCCGGGTGGGGCCCATGGGCCCGTCGCCGTCCGGCTCGACCCGGTTGCCGCGTTCGGTGCCCACCGCGTGGAGGTCGGCGCCCGAGCAGAACGTGCCCCCGTCGCCCCACAACACGGCGACGGACGCGCTCTCGTCGTCCTCGAACGCGCGGAACGCGTCGGCGAGCGCAGTCGCGGTGGCCAGGTCGACCGCGTTGCGGACGTCGGGCCTGTTCAGGATCACAGTGGTCACCGGGCCACGCCGGTCGATGCGGATGGACATGTCTGGAATGTAGTTCGGTGGCGCCGTCCGGTGCCGGTCAACGGATGAAGGAGCCGTCGTTGACGACGCCTCCATTGGCGAAATAGTCGTCCAGCGTGTCGTTCCTGACGGCCTCGGTCATGCTCGCGACCCCGGTGTCGTCCAGCCGGACGATGCTCGCTCCACCGACCATCCCGGTGCCGGCGACGGGGATGGTGGTCGACACCAGGTCGGTGCCCCGGATATCGCGCAGTTCGAGCGCCAGATCACGCAGGGTGCCGATGGAGACGCCCGAGTCCACCGTTATGGACTTGGTCAGCGCCTGCAGGAACTCGTCGAGCTTGAACGGGTTCGTGAGCGTGCCCTTGCTGATCGCCTTCTGGGCCATCGCCTGGAGGAACGCCTGTTGGCGCTTGATCCGGTCGAAGTCGCCGTCCGGCAGACCGTAGCGTTGCCGGACGAACAGCAGCGCCTTCTCGCCTTCGAGGCGAACCGTCCCCTGCTTCCAGGTGACCTTGTTGGCGGTGTCGACGCTGTCGCGTGCGATGTACAGCTCGACGCCTCCCAGCGCCTTGCTCATCGCGATGAAGCCATTGAAGTCCAGGGCGGCGAAGTGGTCGATCCGTACCTTGGTGAGGTTCTCCACGGTCTTGATCAGCAGCCGTGGGCCTCCGTAGGCGTATGCCGCGTTGATCTTGTCTCTGCCGTGGCCGGGGATCGGGACGTGGGAGTCCCGCGGAATGGAGATCAGGAAGATCCGCCTCCTGTCCGCGGGCACGTGGACGATCATGAGGCTGTCCGACCGCTGGAAACCGGAGTCGCCGGGTCGCCGGTCGGCCCCGATGACCAGCCAGTTCTGGGCGGATCCGACCACCTTCGCCGGCCGCTCCCGTTCTTCGGGGAAGACCTGCTGCACCCGCTCGATGTTGTTGTCGTAGACGTGCTGGCGCTGCATGAGAAGAGCGAAGATCCCCACGATCGGCACGAGCACGATCAGCGAGACGATGATCACCACCCTGCGTCGCCGGGAGGGCGGTCGTACGGCGTCGGCGTCGAGGAGGTCTTCTATGGAGGTCATCGCAGGCCACCTGGGGGAAGAGGCGCGTATGGAGATCCGCCGGAACGTTAGTCCATTCCGACATCCGTCTCGGTCGCTGTCATTTCCGGGCAGGTGAACTTCTGTTGTATTTAACGGGAATGCGGCACCTTTGGACCGTTCCGTCAAGCGATAACGGTCGCTTCACCACGGCCGATTGTGGACAGTGATGCACGTTCCATCCCCTCCGGTCGCTCTTTAGTATCGATCTGGGCGCCTGGCCCTGGAACGCCTGAGTTCCCTGTGAACCGTTGGGATGCTTCATGCGTCAATCTCCTGCACAGTCCAGCGACTAAGGGCGTGGTGAGATGGAAGCTCGTGCGGGGCTGCCCGAATCTCCGGTGGTTCCCCTGGACGTCGTTGTGCGCTCTTCGCCCAGTATGTGGACCGCTTCCTACCGGAAGGTCCTGGTAGCGGGCGACCTGCTCTCCGCGGTCATCGCCTTCTCCGTGGTCGAGCTGACCCGGCTCAAGCTCGGCGCCTTCATCCCCCTTTACGATCTCTACTTCGGGCTGGCCCTGACGGCGGTCTGGCCGTTGGTCATGGCGATAGCCGGCGGATACCGCAAGCGGGCTCATGGTGAGGGGACGGCGGAGTTCCGCGCCGTCACAGAAGGCGGTGTCGGACTGATCGCCGCCGTCGCCATCGGCGCCTACGCGACCCAGACGATGATCGCCCGAAGCTATGTCATGGCGATGTTGCCGCTCGCCATCTTCTTCACGCTTCTGTTCCGGCAGAAGATGCGCAAGAGGTTGCACCGTGCCCGTAGCAAAGGTGAGTACATGCGCCGCGTCGTCGCCGTCGGGCATCGGGCGTCGGTCATCGATCTCGTGATGCAGTTCAGGCGGCAGCCGTACCACGGCATGCGGGTGGTGGCCGCGTGCCTGCCGTACGGAGCGGACGGAGAGCAGATGCTCGACGTCGACGGTGTGCCGGTGCTCGGGGACTTCAGCGAGGTGCCGGAGATCGTCGACAAGCTCGAGGCCGACGCCGTCGCGGTTCTCGCGTGCCCGGAACTCGACGGCATCGCCCTGCGCCGCCTCGCCTGGGGAATCGAGTCCAAGGGAGCCGACCTGTTCGTCGCGCCCGCCCTCATGGACGTCGCGGGCCCGCGGATCAGCGTCCGGCCTGTCGCGGGCATGCCCCTGCTGCACGTCGAGCACCCGGACATCGACGGGATCCGCCAGCTCGTGAAGAGCGCGTTCGACCGGATCGTGGCCGCGTTCGCGCTGGCGCTGCTGGCCGTGCCGATGTTGTCCATCGCATTCGTCATCCGAGCGAGCAGTCCGGGCAAGGCGCTCTTCCGCCAGACGCGGGTCGGTCGGCACGGGCGCGAGTTCCAGGTTCTCAAGTTCCGGACGATGGTCGCCGACGCGGAACGCCTCAAGGGCGTTCTTCTTGAAGAGAACGAGTCGGACGGCGTGCTCTTCAAAATGAGGAACGATCCACGGATCACCAAGGTGGGCGGTCTCCTGAGGCGCTACTCCCTCGACGAGCTGCCTCAGCTCCTCAACGTGTTGCGCGGGGAGATGTCGCTCGTCGGCCCGCGGCCGCCGCTCCCCGTCGAGGTCGCCCAGTACGGCACCGACGTCCGCCGCCGTCTGGTGGTCAAGCCCGGGATGACGGGGTTGTGGCAGGTGAGCGGCAGGTCCGACCTGTCTTGGGAAGAATCGGTCCGGCTCGACCTGCGTTATGTGGAGAATTGGTCCCTTATGTTGGATCTCCAGGTCTTATGGAAGACCTGGTCGGCGGTCACCCGTGGAGAAGGGGCTTACTGATTTGAAGGCGCTCGTCCTGGCCGGTGGATCAGGCACCCGGCTCAGGCCCATCACCCACACCCAGGCGAAGCAGTTGGTGCCGGTCGCCAACAAGCCGGTCCTGTTCTACGGCCTCGAGGCCATCGCCTCGGCCGGCATCAAGGACGTCGGCATCGTGGTGGGGGACACGCAGGCCGAGATCGAGGCCGCGGTCGGAGACGGCTCGGCGTTCGGCCTGGAAGTGACCTACCTCCGGCAGACGGCGCCGCTCGGGCTGGCGCACGCCGTTCTCATCGCCCGTGACTACCTGGCCGACGACGACTTCGTGATGTACCTCGGGGACAACTTCATCGTCGGGGGGATCGACGGCCTGGTGAAGCGCTTCCGCGCCGAGCGCCCGAGCGCCCAGATCATGCTGACCAAGGTCCCGGACCCGCGGCAGTTCGGAGTCGCCGAACTCGACGCCACCGGCAGGGTCGTCGGCCTCGAGGAGAAGCCGCGTGAGCCCAAGAGCGACCTTGCCCTGGTGGGCGTCTACCTGTTCACCCCCGCGGTCCACGAGGCCGTCGCCACGCTGAAGCCGTCCCGGCGGGGAGAACTGGAGATCACCGACGCCATCCAGTCGCTGATCGACGCGGGGCACGACGTGCAGCCGGCGCTGATCTCCGGCTACTGGAAGGACACCGGCAACGTCGCCGACATGCTGGAGGTCAACCGGCTCGTGCTGGAGTCGCTGGAGCCGCGCCTGGACGGAGAGGTCAAGGACTCCGAGCTCATCGGCCGCGTGGTCGTCGAGGCGGGCGCCTCCGTGCACGGCTCCCGGATCGTCGGCCCCGCCGTCATCGGCGCGGGAACCGTCATCACGGACTCCTACGTCGGGCCGTTCACGTCGGTGGCCAGGGACTGCCGCATCAGCCACAGCGAGATCGAGTACTCGATCCTGCTCGCCCGCTCCTCGGTCGACGGGGTTCACAGGATCGAGGCCTCGCTGATCGGCCATGACGTGGAGGTCACCCCGGCGCCCAGAACGCCCAAGGCGCACCGGCTGGTGCTGGGGGACCACAGCAAGGTGCAGATCAGCTCCTAGCCGCGACCCGGCCAGGGAGGCCGGCACGGACGTGGAAGGGCCCGCTCAGCGCAGCTGAGCGGGCCCTTCCACGTCTGTTCTGCGTCAGTCCGGCCCAGCGGCCGCCCTGCCCGGGGTGCGTTACGGCCCGCACCCCGGGATCACGCCGCCGTCAGCTGCGGCAGGGCAGCGGGCCCACGGTGGAGGTGACGCGGTAGTTGTCGTCGATGGTGACGAGGGTGTTCCCCGACCAGTTGATGGAGGAGCAGTCCGCCTCGACGGGTCCGTAGACCCACGACTTGTTGACGAGCTTGTTGCCGCGGACGACGACGGTGCCGCTGGCGTTCTTGACCTGAAGGGCGTACGTGCCGCCCATGATGAGGTTGTCGATGACGGACACATTGACGGCGCCGGGGTCGGTGATGAAGATCGGCGCCGTGATGTCCTTGGCGTCGCGCTGGTCGACGGTGTTGTGCTGGAAGACCAGCCCCTTGCCCGTCATGTAGGTCTGGATGCCGTCGGAGTGGTCGCCCGGCCGCGAGCACAGGTGGACGTAGGAGTCCCGGATGACGATGTCGTCACCGGAGGCCCGGAAGCCGTCACCGTGCCCGCGCACCAGCACCCGCGTGGCCGTGAAGTCGGACTCGCCGACACCCGGGGCGGTGAGACACCCGGTGGCGGGCCCGACCGTCGAGTCGCTGATCTTGAATGAGTAGTGCGTCGTGCCCCACTCGTTGATCACGGTGCCGTCGATCCGGCTGTTCTTGACTGTCACGTTGTTCGCCGTGATCAGCAGGTCGCCGGGGATGTGGACGCCGTCGAGGACGGTGCCGGCCGTCTTCACCCGGTAGGCGCCTCCGTCGTTCAGGCGCTTGGTCACCAGGTCGGTCCCGGGCGGGACGCCGGTGCAGTCCGGGGTCGGGTACCCGGGGCACGAGCCGCTTGGCTCGTAGGACGGCTCAGTGGACGGCTTGGACGTGCTCGGCGAGGGCTTCGGGCTCGGCTTCTCCCGCTTGGGGGTGGCGGACGGCGTCGCCGTCGGCGCCGAGGGCGTCGGAGTGCTCGTCGTCGGCAATGTGGGCTGGTCGTCCCACCACTGGTAGATCGGGTCGACGAAGTAGTTGTAGTTCCGCGGGTTCGATTTGTGCGGGAAGCGGCTCTTGCCGTACATGTAGACGCCGGTCCGGCCCTTCGCGGAGCTCAATGGACCGGATCGCAGGGCCGTGGCCGAGGGCCGTCCGGCGTAGGTTCCGTGGTCGCTGTGGTAGGAGACGGTGTAAACCTCGCCCCCCTTGATCGGCACGGTCTTCCCGAAACGGGCCTCCTGCCAGCCGGAGGCGGACTCGGCGGTGAACGCGATGCTCGCCAGTCGCCGGCCCGTCGCGTCCCATAGGCTTCCCGTGTGCGCGCCCTTCTCGCCCGAGGCCTTGAAGAAGCGGATGCCGGCCACCCAACCGTCCTGTGCGGCGGTGAATCGCGTGCCCAGCTCGACCGGGCTCCCGTCCGCATGTCGGGGAGGGGCGGGCTTGAAGGCGGTCGTCGGCGTCCAGAAGCTGACTTCCCTCATCTTCGGCGTGGCCTTCGGCGTCGGGGGTGCCACGGCAGAGACGGGCCGGTCGGGCGAGCCCTTGAGGGCGGAGATCACAGGAATGGCGGCGATGGCGAGGCCACAGGCCACCATGACCACCAGCCGCACTCTCGGAACTCGCCGGCGAGAGGGGACGTCCTCGCCCTCGACCCGGTGGCGTGGGGAATGCGTATTGGCCATGTCTCCGACCTCCGCGCGGTGGCGCTGGGTTCGTCGTATCGTCCTTACCGGTCCACTGCCGTGGGCTATTGTGACGCCTGAGGTCACAGTCGCACATCAATTTGTCGATTTTCGTCTCGATGCTACCGATCTTGCTCTTTTCCTTGACTGTTCCAGGCCGATGGAGTGGGCGAAAGAAGGCCTGCTCAGCGGCGTTTGCATTCGCAGTTCAACGTGGAGATCCCTGACGTGAGGATTCTGATCACAGGCGGTGCCGGATTCATCGGCTCGCAGTACGTCCGGACCGTGCTCACCGGTGGGTACCCGGCCTTCGCCGGAGCCCAGGTGACCGTCCTCGACCGGCTGACCTACGCGGGAAACCTCGCCAACCTCGCGCCGGTCGAGGGCCGTTACGACTTCGTTCACGGGGACATCTGCGACGGCCGTCTGCTGCGTGAGGTCGTCCCCGGCCATGACATCGTCATCAATTTCGCGGCGGAGTCGCACGTCGACCGTTCGATTGACGGCGCCTCAGAATTCGTCCGGACGAACGTTCTGGGAACGCAGACCCTCCTGGACGCCTGCCTCGCCGCGGGAGTGGGCAAGTTCGTGCAGGTGTCGACGGACGAGGTCTACGGCTCCATCGACGCCGGCTCCTGGGATGAGAACGCACCTCTGGCCCCCCGTTCGCCGTACTCGGCGGCGAAGGCGGGAGGCGACCTGATCGCCAGGGCCTATGCCGTCACCCACGGCCTGCCCGTCTCGATCACGCGTTGCGGCAACAACTACGGCCCGTACCAGTTCCCCGAGAAGGTCGTCCCGCTGTTCGTGACCAACCTGATCGAGGGCCGCCGCGTCCCGCTCTACGGTGACGGCGGGAACATCAGGGACTGGATTCACGTGGCCGACCACTGCCGCGGCATCCAGCGCGTCGCCGAGGTCGGCGAGCCCGGCGAGGTCTACCACATCGCGGGCACGGCTGAGCTGTCCAACCTCGACCTGACCGGCCGGTTGCTGGCCGCGCTCGACGCCGGCTGGGACATGGTGGAGCGCGTGCCCGACCGCAAGGGACACGACCGTCGTTACTCCCTGGACGACGCCAAGCTGCGCGCCCTCGGATACGCGCCCGAGGTGACCTTCGAGGAGGGCCTGGCGGCCACCGTCCGGTGGTACGTGGACAACCCGCAGTGGTGGAAGCCGCTGCTCACGTCGGGCTCGGCGGTCTGAGCGGTGCGATGGATGGTCACCGGCGCCCGGGGCATGCTGGGCGCCGACCTGCTGGAGACGCTCGCCGGCGATGAGGTCACCGGGTTCGGCCGGGAACTCGACGTGCGAGACGACGCGGCCGTGGCCGATGCCGTCCGGGAGCTGAAGCCGGACGTCGTGGTCAACTGCGCGGCCTGGACCGCCGTCGACGACGCGGAGACGCACGAGGAGGAGGCGATGGCCGTCAACGGCCACGCCGTCCGAGGCCTCGCCCGCGCCTGCGCCGACGGCGGCGCACGGCTGATCCAGGTCTCCACCGACTATGTCTTCGACGGCACACGGCGTGAGCCGTACGGAGAGAACGATCCCGTCAGCCCGGTGAACGCCTATGGGCGGACGAAGCTGGCCGGCGAGGTCGCCGCTCTCGAGCACGGTCACGTCGTCGTACGCACGGCGTGGCTGTACGGCGCCCACGGCCCCAACTTCGTGAAGACCATGATGCGGCTCGCCGCTGAGCGGGAGACGGTGTCGGTGGTGACCGACCAGGAGGGGCAGCCCACCTCGACCCGGGATCTGGCGGCCCAGCTCGTCGCGCTCGGACGCTCCCCGATTCCCGGCGGGGTCTACCACGGCACCTGCTCAGGACGGACGAGCTGGCACGGCTTCGCCCGCGAGATCTTCACGCTCCTGGGCGCAGATCCCGAGCGGGTGCTCCCGACGACGGCCGACGCGTACGCGCGCCCCGCCCCCCGGCCGGCCTACAGCGTGCTCGCGCACGGCCGCTGGAGCGAAGCGGGGCTCGCCCCCATGCGGGACTGGAAGGAGGCGCTGCGGGACGCCTGGCCCTATTTGAGCTTCTCGTAGAAGGCCACGCAGGTCTCGTAGTCGGGCAGGAGCCCGGAATCCAGCGCCTCCTTCAGCGAGGGCGCCTGCGCGTCCTTGTCGGACAGGATCGGCTCGATGTCGGCGGGCCACTCGATTCCGAGGCCGGTGTCGAGCGGGTTCACCCCGTGCTCCCGTCCGGGGGCGTACGGCTCCGAGCACAGGTAGACGACCGTGGCCTGCTCGCTCAAGGTCAGGAAGGCGTGGCCCAGCCCTTCGGCTATGTAGAGCGCCCGCCGCGACTCGTCGTCGAGGGTGACGGCCTCCCATGCGCCGAACGTCGGTGAGCCGACCCGCACGTCCACGACCACGTCGAGGATGCTCCCGGAGACGCATGTCACGTATTTGGCCTGGCCGGGGGGCACGTCCGCGAAGTGCACACCCCTCAGCACGCCCTTCGCGGAGACCGAGCAGTTGACCTGTGCGAGGTTGAGCCGGTGTCCCACGGCCTCCTCTACCTCGGCGGCCTTGAAAGATTCAAGGAACGCGCCACGATGATCGGTGTGTATACGGGGCGTGTGGCACCATGCGCCATCTATGCTCAGGCGATCCATGGGCGAAGCATGACACAGTGAGATATTTCTGACCTGGTGATGGAAGCCATTTCGTTTCATGACAACCGATGGTCGCTCCCGCACGTCTTTCGACGGCAAGTGAGTGGCGAGGGAGCGTATTGATGACAACGTGCCGGTTGTGCGGCTCGGCGAGCCTGGCGAGCATCGTCGACCTGGGGGCGACGCCTCCGTGTGAGCGGTTCCTGACGGCCGAACAGCTCGACGAGCCTGAGGCCACCTATCCGCTGCACCTGCGGGTGTGCACGGAGTGCTGGCTGGCCCAGATTCCGCCGCTGATCACGCCAGAGGACACGTTCACCGAGTACGCCTACTTCTCCTCCTACTCCAACTCGTGGGTGGAGCACGCGCGGACGTTCGTGACGGGCGCGGTCGAACGGCTGGGCCTGTCGGAGGAGTCGTTCGTCGTGGAGGTGGCCAGCAACGACGGCTACCTGCTGCAGCACGTGGTGGCACAGGGCATCCGGTGCCTCGGGGTGGAGCCGTCGGCGAACGTCGGAGAGGCCGCGAGGGGGAAGGGGGTGCCCACGCTCACGGCCTTCCTCGGCCCGGAGACGGGCGCCGCCGTACGCGAGGAGCACGGTCCCGCGGACCTCGTCGTGGCGAACAACGTGTACGCACACATCCCCGACGTCATCGGGTTCACCCAAGGGCTGCGCGCGCTCGTCGCCGACGACGGATGGGTCTCCATCGAGGTGCAGCACCTGCTCACCCTGGTGGAGCTCAACCAGTACGACACCATCTACCACGAGCACTTCCAGTACTACACGGTCGCCTCCGCCCAGCGGGCGCTCGCGAGCGGGGGCCTGTCGCTCGTGGACGTCGAACTGGTGCCGACGCACGGAGGCTCGATCCGCCTGTGGGCGCGGCCCGCGGAGGCGGCCGGAGAACCAAGCTCGCGAGTGTCCGACGTACTGGCCAGGGAGAAGGCCGCCGGGCTGCATGAGCTGTCCGGGTACGCCGAGTTCGCCGCGCGGGTGGCCAAGGTGCGGCGCGACCTACTGGCCTTCCTGATCGAGGCGGCCGAGCAGGGCAAGACGGTCGTCGGCTACGGCGCACCGGGCAAGGGCAACACGCTGCTGAACCACTGCGGCGTCCGGGCCGACCTGCTGACCTACACGGTGGACCGCAATCCCTACAAGCACGGCAGGTTCACACCGGGCACCAGGATTCCGATCCTGGCCCCTGAGCGGATCGCGGAAGACCGTCCGGACTACGTCCTGGTCCTCCCGTGGAACCTCCGCGAGGAGATTTCCCAGCAACTCTCGTATGTGCACGACTGGGGAGGCCGGCTGGTCTTCCCCATCCCCAGGTTGGAGATCTCGTGAAGGTCGTCCTCTTCTGCGGCGGGTACGGAACGCGGATGCGCAGCGGCACGCCCGGCGACGTGCCGAAGCCGATGCAACTCGTTGGTCCGCGACCGCTCATCTGGCATGTGATGCGCTACTACGCGCACTTCGGGCACACGGAGTTCATTCTCTGCCTGGGATACGGCGCGCACCACATCAAGGACTTCTTCCTCAACTACCAGGAGACGACGTCCAACGACTTCGTCCTGCGCGGCGGCCAGGTCGAGTTGTTGTCGACGGACATCTCCGACTGGTCGATCTCGTTCGTGCAGACGGGCATCGACTCACCGATCGGTGAGCGGCTGCGCCGTGTGCGTGAGCATCTCGACGGCGAGGAGATGTTCCTGGCCAACTACGCCGACGTGCTCACGGACGCGCCGCTTCCCGAGATCATCGACAGGTTCGCAGCTTCGGACGCCGGGGCGTCCATGATGGTCGTCCCTCCGGCGGAGACCTTCCACTGCATCGAGGTCGAGGACGGCTGGTCGGTCACCGACGTCACGCCGGTCAGCAAGATGCCCCTGTGGGTCAACGGTGGCTATTTCGTCCTCCGTCAGGACGTCTTCGACCACATCCCGGAGAATGGTGACCTGGTAGGGGACGGCTGCGTCGGGCTGGCCAAGCAGGGGCGCATGCTCGCCTATCCCTACCGTGGATATTGGCGGCCTACCGATACGGTCAAGGAGCGGGTGGCACTGGACGAGGCCTATTCGCGCGGTGAACACCCGTGGGCGCTGTGGGAGCGGGACGCATGATCGGTCTGCGTTCCTCGAGACTGGAGCGGGTGGCGGCGCTCGCCGCTCACTGCGACGATCTCCCCATCGGCGCCGGCGGGACCCTGCTGACCATCTGCTCCGCGCGGCCCGGGATCCGGGTTGACGCGCTGGTGCTCTCCGGCGGAGGCACCGAGCGCGAGGACGAGGAGCGTGCCGCCCTGGCCGCCTTCTGCCCCGGCGCGGACCTGCGGGTCACGGTGCTCAAGATGCCCGACGGCCGGTTGCCCGCGCACTGGGACGAGGCCAAGGCCGCGGTCGAGGAACTGCGTGCGGAGACCGACCCCGACCTGGTGATCGGGCCCTGGACCGGGGACGCGCACCAGGATCACCGTGGGCTCGCCAAGCTCATCCCCACGGCGTTCCGCGACCATCTGGCGCTCGGCTACGAGATCGCCAAGTGGGACGGCGACCTCGGGCGGCCCTCGGTGTACCAGCCGCTGGAGCCCGAGGTCGCAGAGAAGAAGGTGGCGCTGCTCCACGAGCATTACGCGTCGCAACGACACCGTCCCTGGTACGACCGTGAGGCGTTCCTTGGGCTTGCCCGCATCCGCGGGATCGAATGCCACGCGCGCTACGCCGAGGCGTTCTACGTGAACAAGCTGACTCTCGATCTGGCAGGAGGTTGACCCGGATGCGCGTGCTGTTGACCGGACACCAGGGCTACCTGGGCAGTGTGATGGCCCCGGTGCTCGCTGAGGCGGGCCACGAAGTGGTCGGCCTGGATTCCGGACTGTTCGCCGACTGCGTTCTGGGTCCCGTGCCCGACGACCCAGCCGGCCACGCGGTCGACCTGCGCGACGTGACCCCGGAGACCCTGGCCGGGGTGGACGCCGTCGTGCATCTCGCCGCGCTGTCCAACGACCCGCTGGGATCGCTGGCGCCCGAGCTCACCTACGACATCAACCACCACGCGTCGGTACGGCTGGCACGGCTGGCCCGCGACGCGGGCGTCCGCCGCTTCCTCTACGCGTCCACCTGCTCGGTCTACGGCGCCTCCGGCGGCGACGAGCTGGTCGACGAGGACGCCCCGCTGCGGCCGGTCACACCGTACGCCGAGTCGAAGGTGCGGGTGGAGGACGAGGTCGGTGAACTCGCGGACGACGACTTCACCCCGGTCTACCTGCGCAACGCCACCGCGTTCGGGTTCTCGCCGCGGCTCCGCGCGGACATCGTGCTGAACAACCTCATCGGGCACGCCGTCCTCACGGGTCAGGTGCGCGTGTTGTCGGACGGCACTCCGTGGCGGCCGCTCGTGCACGCCAGGGACATCGCGGACGCGTTCGCGCAGGCGCTGGTCGCACCGCGTGAGGCCGTGCACAACAAGGCGTTCAATGTCGGCACCGAGCAGAACAACGTCACGGTGGCGGAGATCGCCTCCGAGGTCGTCGAGGCGGTGCCGGGTTCCGAACTCGTCATCACCGGCGAGGCCGGCGCGGACCCCCGCTCCTACCGGGTGGACTTCGCCCGCGTGCGGGCGGCGCTGCCCGGCTTCCAGGCGCGCTGGACGGTCAAGGCGGGTGCGGTCGAACTGGTCGACGCCTACCGACGCTTCGGCCTCGAGAAGGAGCACTTCGACCGCCGGTTCACCCGGCTCGCCCGGCTGTCGGACCGTCAGGAGGCGGGCACGATCGGCGAGGACCTGCGGCCCGCGGACGCGCGGTGACCACCGTCGGCGACGAGATGCACGCGCTGGTGGAGCGGCTGTATCCACTGTGCCGCAGCATCACCGGCGACGGCGTCCGGCGAACCCTGGAGATCGTGGGGGAGACCATCCCCCTCCAGGTTCACGAGGTGCCGACGGGGACGGAGGTCCTCGACTGGACCGTGCCCAAGGAGTGGAACATCCGCGACGCTTACGTCAAGGACCCCTCCGGCGCGAAGGTGATCGACTTCGCCGAGTCCAACCTGCACGTGGTGGGGTACAGCGTCCCGGTGTCGGCCACGATGAGCCTCGACGAGCTCCGCGGCCATCTCCACACGCTGCCCGCCCAGCCCGACCTGGTCCCCTACCGGACCAGCTACTACCGGGAGACCTGGGGCTTCTGCCTGCGTGAGAACACGCTGGCCGCGCTGCCCGGCGGGCAGTACGAGGTGCTCATCGACTCCACGCTCGCCGACGGGCACCTGACCTACGGCGAGCACGTCGTCGAGGGCGAGGTCGCCGACGAGGTGCTGATCTCGTGCCATGTGTGTCATCCGTCGCTGGCCAACGACAACCTCGCCGGCATCGCGGTCGCCACCCGGCTCGCCGCGCGGCTGGCCGAGAACCGGCCGCACTTCACCTACCGTTTCCTGTTCATGCCGGGCACGATCGGTGCGATCACCTGGCTGGCGCTCAACCGCCACCGCGTCGACCGTGTCCGGGCGGGGCTCGTGCTCGCCTGCGCCGGCGACAGCGGCGCCCTCACCTACAAGCGCAGCAGGCGGGGCGACGCCGAGATCGACCGGGCCGTGGAACAGGTCCTGCGCACCTCCGGCAGGGAGCACACGGTCATCGACTTCTCCCCGTACGGCTACGACGAGCGGCAGTTCTGCTCCCCGGGCTTCAACCTGGGCGTGGGATCGCTGACGCGGACGCCGTACGCGGGCTATCCCGAATACCACACCTCGGGGGACAATCCAGATTTCGTCTCACCCGAGGCGATGACGGACACCCTTGAGACCTGCTGGGAGGTGCTCCGGGTGCTCGAGGCCAACCGCCGGTACACCAACCTCAGTCCCTACGGTGAACCGCAACTGGGCAGGCGTGGGTTGTACGGCTCACTGGGCGGCCGCAGCGACACGCAGCAGGCCCAGATGGCGATGTTGTGGGTCCTCAACCTCTCCGACGGGGACCACGATCTGCTGGACGTGGCGGAACGTTCCGGCCTTCCGTTCCCCCTGGTGGCGGAGGCGGCTGCGGCCCTTCACGATGCCGGATTGCTCAAGGAGTAAGGGAATGACCCAATTAGAGACCGCCGCTCCCCAGGGAGCGGCGCTCAACCTCCGCGTCGGCGAGATGGTGGAGGTCCTCGGCGAGGCCGAGATCCTGGCCACGCTGGACGAGAAGGGCGAGTACGAGAACCTGCCCTTCATGCCGGAGATGCTGCGCTACTGCGGGCAGCGCCTCACGGTCCACAAGGTCGCGCACAAGTTGTGCGACACGATCACGCGCGGCGGCATGCGGCGCATGCACAACGCGGTGCACCTCACGGGGGCCCGCTGCGACGGATCCGCCCACGGCGGATGCCAGACGGCCTGCTCCATGTTCTGGAAGGAAGCCTGGCTGAAGCGGGTCGACCCGACCGAGCCGACCGGGCCGACCGGGCCGACCGAGCCCAAGGACACCTCCGCGGTTCGTGCGCTGCTGCCCATCGTCGAGATCAACTCCAGGAAGGAACCCGACCCCGACGGCGAGGAGCGCTACTCCTGCCAGGCGACGGAGCTGCTGCGTGCGGCGCCCGGGCGGCTGCCGCTGAAGGACATGCGGCAGTACGTCATGGACGTCAGATCGGGCAACGCGGGCGCCGTGTCGGTGGCACGCGCGTTCCTCGTGGGCGCGTTCAACCGATACCAGACGCTCAGCAAGAAGAAGCTCCCCCCAGCCCTGTGGATCAGGGGCGGGCTGCGGTGGGGCTGGCTCAAGGGGCAGGCGGGCGACAAGACGCCCTTCGCCGAGCTCGGGCTCCAGCCCGGCGACGTCGTACGGATCAAGTCCAAGGAGGAGATCCTCAAGACGTTGAACGACGACCTCCTCAACCGCGGCATGGGCTTCGAAGAGGAGATGTCCCGCTACTGCGGCCGCACCGCGACCGTGCGCTCCCGGGTGGAACGCTGCATCGACGAGCGGACCGGAAGGATGTTGCGGATGAAGACTCCCTGCATCATCCTCGACGATATTGTTTGCGCGGGTGTCTACAACATGAGCTGTCCGCGCGAGTTCATCCCGTTTTGGCGGGAGATATGGCTCGAGCGAGTCGAGGAGATACAGCCGGTATGAGCCAGGAGTCGGACGAAGCCGAAAGCCCCGTAGGTTCCCTCGGTCGCCAGGCCGGCCGGGGGCTCAAGTGGAGTGTCGTCGGGCAGATGGTGACCAAGGTCGCCTCCTTCGCGATGGGGCTCATCCTGGCCCGGCTGCTGGCTCCGTCCGACTTCGGCATCTACGCGGTCGCCCTCGCCGCGACGCAGTTCGTGATGACCGTGAAGGACATCGGCATCATGGCCGCGACCGTGCAGTGGCGGGGCAAGCTCGAGGACATGGCCCCGACCGCGTCGCTCATGGCGCTGATCTCGGCCGTCCTGCTCTATGGCGTCTTCTGGCTGGGGGCTCCCGCGTTCGCCGAACTGGCGGGCAACGCGGACGCCGCACCGGTGGTCCAGTTGCTCACCGCGGTGATCCTCGTCGAGGCCGTCACCGCGGTGCGCACCGCCGCGTTGATGCGCCGGTTCCAGCAGGACCGGCTCACCATGTCGCTCCTGGCGGGCTTCGTGGTGAACGCCGCGGTCGCCATCACCCTCGCCGCATCGGGGGCGGGGCCGTACAGCTTCGCCTGGGGTCAGGTGGCGGGAGCCGTGGTCACCGGCGTGTTCGTGCTGTTCGCGGCCAAGATGCCCTTCCGGTTGGGCCTGGACAGGGCGATCGCGGTGAAGCTCCTGAAGTTCGGGATCCCGTCGGCCGCCGGCACCGGCCTGGAGGCGGTGCTGCTGAACGTGGGCTACATCATCGTCGGCGACAGGCTCGGCACCGTTCTGCTGGGTTTCTACCTGCTGGCGTTCAACGTGTCCAGCTGGGTGCCCGGCCTGGTCGGCACCGCTGTGCGCTTCGTCTCCATTCCCGGTTTCTCGCGGCTCGCGGAACGCGGTGACGAGTCGCTGTCGAACGGGGTGCGGCGAGCGGTCCCCATGCTCTTCACCGTCGTGCTGCCGATCGCGGTTCTGATGGCGACCCTGGCGCACCCGCTTGTGTCGTTCCTCTATGGCGAGAGGTGGGACGCCTCCGGCGCCGTGCTGCGCTATCTGGCGGTCGTCATGCTGGTGCGGATGCTCACCGCGCTCGCCTTCGACATCCTGACCTCGCAAGGCGCGACCAGGGCCACCGTGTGGATGAACCTCGGGCACGGCGTCGCGCTGATACCCGCGATCATCATCGGCACGGACCTGGACGGCATCCGCGGCGCGGCGATCGGCCAGATGGCGGCCGCCGTGCTGGTCGGGCTACCGCTGGCGATCTACTTCCTCCAGCGGGAAAAAGTCGACCTGCGTCCGGTTCTCCCCCACCTCGTACGGCCGGCGGTCGCGGGCCTCGTCTCCGGCGCCGTGGCCCTTCTCGTCAGGCCGCTCGCAGGCGACGTCGCCTTCTTCGAGCTCGTCCTCGCAGGCGGCGCCGGCTTGATCGCGTACATCCTCATCGTCGTGCCGTGGGCTCAGCTCAGAGAGTTCACCGGCAGGGCCGTGCATTTCATTCCGGCCCGCTCCCGCTGAAAGGAACTGTCGTGACCGGTGCCGACACGCTGGTGTCCGTCGGGTTGCCCACGCGCAACGGAGCCGAACGGCTCGAGCGCGTGATCGGGTCGGTGCTAGCGCAGGACCACGAGCGCATCCAGCTGGTCATCTGCGACAACGCCTCGACCGACGGCACCGAGGAGTTGTGCCGCGCGCTGGCGAAGGATGACGACCGCATCCTCTACCACCGCCAGCCGGAGAACGTCGGGATCCTCGGCAACTTCATGACCGCCGGTCGGATCGCCCAGGGCGAGTTCTTCCGCTGGGTCAGCGACGACGACTGGCTGGAGCCCGCCTGCGTCTCCCGCTCGCTCCAGGCGTTCGCCGACGATGAAAGGCTCCTCCTCGTCACCACGCAGATCGCCTACACGGGCCCGGACGGCGTCACCTCGACCGCCGAGTACGAGGGCGTCGGCCTGCTGTCGGACGACCCGGTCGAGCGCTTCACCGAGATGCTCCGCATGCTCAACGAGAGCCATCTCCTGATCGACCCCCTCTACGGCCTGTTCCGCAGAGAGCCGTTGGTCGCCATCCGCAGGAGGAACATGCTGCGGGAGGACGAGGTGTTCGCGACGAAGCTGGCCCTGACGGGTCCGTGGGGGCACGTGCCCGAGGTGCTCGGTCGTCGCAACTGGAAGCACGAGACGCCGTCCATCCTCGCCCGGCGGCTCGACGTTCCCGCCTGGCAGGCGCGGTTCGCCACCACACTGCAGTGCCGCGAGATGTTGCGCTGGCTGCAGGAGGCGGAGCTCACCGACGAGCAGCGCCGCAGGGCACGGGCCGCGGTCTACCGGATGTTCCTCGTCCGTCAACAGCGGGTCGCGGCACGCCGCAGCCGCAAGCTCGCCCGGATGGCTACACGGCCCCTGTCCCGAGGCCGGTGAACCCCGCCGGTACCGGGTGACTCGCACCCGGGCCTCAGCCGGCCGTCGCCGTCCGCGACAGTCGCGCGCTCATCGCGGCCCGTAGGCCGTTCCAGCTCCTGTGCCGCTGGAACGGGATCTCGAAGACGGCCGCGAACAGCCGTCCCACGACCAGGCTGAGCGGCACGGCCAAGGCCGCGGTCACCAGGAACTTGCCCAGCCCCGGGCTCATGTGAGGACTCACCACCATCGTGCTGAGCACCACCACGATGGGGGCGTGCGTCAGGTAGAGGCTGTAGGAGAACGAGCCGAGGCTGCGGATCGGCCGGGTGTCCAGCACGCGGACCAGCACCGAGGGCCGGCCGGTCGCCACCGCCGCGAGCAGGAACCCGACTGCGGGACCGATCGCGAGGTCGATCCAGAAGAAGTGGTCGACCGTCCACGCGGAGCCGCGCACGGCGATGAGCGCCACCACGGGGAGGGCGAACAGCAGCGCCAGCCACGGCAACGGGGCCGGGCGGCGCCGTTCAGGCCGGTTGACGACACCCGCGGCGACGATCCCGATGGCGAACAGCACCGCGAACTGCGGAGTGAGCCGCATCAGCGCGTCGACGACGGCGACCCCGGACGCGAGGAGCCCGATGGCCACGACCACCGCGGTCACCAGGCCCAGCATCACGATGGCGCCGGCCCGGCGCAGCACCAGGAGCATGAGCGGGAAGACGATGTAGAGCTGGGCCTCAACGGCGATCGACCAGAAGGCCCCGTTGGGACTCGGCGAACCGGCGATGTCCTGCAGGAGCAGGCCGTACAACACCACGGTCTTCCCCGTCGGCACACCCTCGCCCGGTTGCGGGACGAGCGTCCAGGCGATCGCCAGGCTGAACACCAGGGCCGCCCAGTAGGGCGGGAGGATGCGCCACGCGCGGCGGCGGGCGAAGCGGCGAAGCCCTCCAACCTGCCAATCGTTCCTCGCGGGTGAGACAGCCAGGGAGAAACCTGACAATACGATGAACACCACGACCGCGAAGTGTCCGTACACCAGCGGGCTCAGCCACCACGGACCTGTATCGGAGGGAAAGCCGGAAAACGACATCAACCAGCAGTGATGCAACACGACGAAGAGAGCTGCGAGTCCGCGGATCCCGTCGAGCCCCGCGAGCCGACCGCGCGCCGGCGGTGTCGATGGGGGAAGGACTTTCGCGTTTAGCACGCCTTCCGCGGAGGATTCCATGTGAGTCCCTCTCGTTCATCCCCGAACGGTCACGGCATGTAACAGTTGTTAGGCGTAAGGTTTATTGGACCGTTTCAATCTATGAGCTCGCATCCATGGTTGGTAAAGTACAGTCTCTGGCGTTCACAGCGCACAAGCACGCTCAGAGGGCGGGGACCTCATGGACTTCTGGAAGACCATCCTCGATCTCGCGCGGTCTAGGTTCGTGGGGCCACCTATTGCTGTGCTGGCAATCGCGGCGGCATGCGTCGCCTACTTCCTGGTCCCCACCACCTACGTGTCCACCGCGTCGATGGTGCTGACCACGCCCGCCAGCGGCGGGACGTTGTCACCGAATCCAAGGGAAGCGGGAGGCCTGACCAACCCGCTGCTCCAGTTCAATGACGGACTCCGAACCACCGCCGGCATCCTGATCCTGGCCATGAACACCCCGGAGACGCTGACGCGGCTGGGAATCGTCAAGAACGGTGACACCCAGCTCACCATCAACGACGGCCGGACCAACCCGGAGCTCCTCGGCATCAGCACGAACGGTCCGTTCGTCTACATCGAGGTCGAGAGCAAGGTTCCCGCCAAGGCGAGTGCCACCGTGACGAGTGCGGGCAAGCTCATCCGCGAGGCGCTGTCCGAGCGGCAGCGGGAGCTCAAGGCCCCGCCGAGCACCTACATCACCATCACCGATGTGGCACCTCCGGGCACTCCCCAGGCGAAGCGCACGACGAAGTGGGGAGCGGCGGCCGGCGGGTTCTTCGCCGTCGTCATCGTGGGTCTCGGCCTCGCCTTCATGGTGAGCCGGATCCGGGCCCGCCGCCGCCGCGCCGGCATGATGCGCGCGCAGTGGTCGGCCGAGTCGAAGAAGCGGGCGCTCGCACCGTCCGACGTCCCCGTGACCCGCGACGTGAGGGATGGCGCCCAGCCGGATCGCAGGGGTTCGGGCGCGTCCGGATGGGAGGACGAGACAGCGGTCATCGTCGTCATCCCGGACGACGCCGACGGCGACCGCCACACCAGCCTGCGATTCGCGTCCGCGAAGGACGGACAGGGCTCCTCGGGTGGCCCGAAGGATCGCATCGACGACGTCTCGAGCACCAGGCCGCGGGCCGGGTGACCTCCGGTGGCGCGATCCGCGTGAGTGACGGGTCGTGGCGCCCTGGATTCGGCGATTTTCATACCTAGGCACACCGATGTCCCGGCCCGGTGAGTGGCGGCTGATCGGGGGAGGAAGCACATGGACTTCTGGGGGACGGTTCTCGTCCTGTTCCGCCGCTGGTATATCACTCTGCCTGCCTTCGTGCTGGCCCTCGGGGCCACGCTGGCCGTCTACTCGTCGGTGCCGACGAACTACGTGTCCAACGCGGTCCTCGTGCTGACCGCACCCACGACCGGTGGCACGCTACCGACCGACCCGAAGAACGCCAACGGACTGACCAATCCGCTGCTGAACTTCGACAAGGGCCTGAGCATGACCGCCTCGATCGTCATCGAAGGTCTGGGCACCCCGGAGATGATGGAGACCTTGGGCATCACCCCCGACGGCGACACCAAGGTGCAGATCGACAACGGCAGCAGCAACTTCGAGTCGCTGACGGAGTCGCCCTTCGTGTTCATCACCGGCGAGAGCGCGTCACCTGCCGAGGCGCAGGCCGTCGTCAACAGGGTCGCGACGAACGCGAAGAAGGTCCTTGCCGATCGGCAGAAGGCGCTCGACGCCCCGCCTTCGACCTACATCACGATGAACTTCGCCGTCCCGGCCACCACTCCGATGCCCGAGCAGGGCCAGCGCCTCAGGGCCGCCGCGGTGGCCCTGGCACTGGGGGCGGTGGCGAGTCTCACCGCCGCGTTCGCCGCGGAGAGCTTCGCGCAGCGCCTTCGGGTGCGACGGGCCCTGCGGCCCACGAGGAGGCCGACGAAGAGCTTCGCCTTCGACAACGAGCATTCGGTGGCGGGGCGCTGAGATGGTCGCCGATCTGAGCGGCCGGACCGCATCGCGGACCGACGGCGCGACGCTCGCCGTCCTGTTCACGTTCTCCCTCATGATCATTCCAGCCCGGCTCGTCCTCAAGGGGCTGCCGCTGTCGCTCACGCCGGCGAACGTGCTCAGCCTGATCGCCGGCCTGGCCTGGATGTGCGCGACCTTCACCACGACGCTCGGCCTGGCGAAGGGCCGGACGCCGGTCCGCACCGCGTTGTTCGTCTACGTGGTCGCGCTGCTCGCGACGTACGGCCTGGCCAACTACGGATACCTGCCGTCGGACGAGCGCAACCTGGCCGACCACGCGCTGGTGCTGGTCCTCGCCAACGTGGGGCTGGCCCTCGCGATCTGCGACGGCGTGCGTTCCAGGGAGCGGGTCGACTTCCTCCTCAAGGGCGTGGTGGTCGCCGGCGCCATCATCGCGATCATCGCCGCCTTCCAGTTCCTCGTCGACCTCGATCTCACCAAGTATCTCGAGCTTCCGGTCCTGCGTTTCGCGTCCGAGGGCGGAGACGTGGACGCGCGTGACTCGCTGCGGAGGGTCGCGTCGACGACCGCGCATCCCATCGAGTTCGGGGTGTTGTCGGCGATGGTGCTGCCACTGGCCGTGCACTACGGATTCAAGGCCAAGAGCCTGGGCCAGCCCGCGCTGCGCTGGTGGTTGTGCGCTCTCCTGATCGGCATGGGCCTGATGTTCTCGATCTCCCGGTCCGCCGTCCTGAGTGTGGGCATCGTCGGGTTCATCGTGTTCCTCGGCTGGCCCGGGCGCCGCAAGCTCCAGGCGCTCCTCGTCGTCCTGGCCTTCCTGGCGCTGATGAGAGTGATGGTCCCGGGGCTGCTCAACACGCTCTACGGCCTGTTCGCCAACTTCGGCACCGACAGCAGCGTCCAGTACCGGACGCACGACTACAGCGTCGCCGCGACCGAGATGTCGAAACACCTGTGGCTGGGCCGCGGCATCGGCACGTGGTACGCCCCCAAGTACCAGGTCTTCGACAACCAGTACATCCTGTCCGGGGTGGAGAGCGGCGTCATCGGCATCGCGGTCCTCGTCGGCATCTTCCTGAGCGGAATCTTCTCCGCGTTGCGTGCTCGCTACCTGAGCACCGATCCGTGGGCGCGTGACCTGGCCCTCACCATTGCGGCGTGCCTGGTGGCGCCGGTCGTGGGCGCGGCGACCTTCGACCTGCTGTCGTTCGCGACCGTGACGGGGATCTCATTCCTGCTCATCGGCGTGGCGGGAGCGCTGCTGCGCCTGGCGACGGCCGAGGCGGCCCAGCAGGCGATCATGGGCACCGAGGCGACTCAGCGGTGGTCGTGGCGGACCGGACGCGACGGCACCACGAGCTGGCCGGTCTTCCGCAGACCTGCCCCCGGCGCCTCCGCGCGCCGCTGACCGTTCCCCGGCCCCTCGCTCAGCCGGTCGGGGTGGCCGGCTGACCCCGGGCCCTGATGACCTCCGGCGCCGAGGCCGCGCCCGGGCGCCGTGAGATCGATGCGGCGGAGCAGCCCGAGGATCGTCAGCGCGACGAGGGCGCCTCCCGCGAGTGCGAAGGCGCGCCCGGCCAGGTAGGCCGCCTGGTTGGTGCCGTCCCCCGGCTCCAGTGAGTGGGCGAGGTCACGCAGGGCGCTCCCTCCGACCACCACCCCGATGCAGACGGCCGCGACGGCCTCGACGGCGTGCAATCCCACCAGCGTCCCGCGAGCGGCCCTGGCGGCCCTGCTCCGGGGCTCCGCCTCACGCACCGACCCCTTACACGCCAGGAGCGCGATCGCGGTGCAGGCGTAGATCAGGACGATCAGATCGCTGCCGATCGTGTCGCTGGGCCGGTGCCAGCTCGCGGTGACGGTCGACGCCCCCACTGTCGTCGCCCACAACGACGTCAGGAACACGGCGACACCGCGAAAGCGGTACGGCACGACCATGACGAGGCCGCACATCACCGACGTGGCGATCGTGGTGTGCCCGCTGGGAAAGCTCTGGTCGGCCCGCCGTTCACCCGAGGGCAGCAGAACGGGGCGCAGGAGGACGAGGCGCTGCAGGACCTCCGTGGTCACGACGGACACCACGATCATCCCCGCTCCGGACATCGCGAGAAAGACCTGCCGTCGCGCCAGGCCGATGGCGAAGACGACCACGATCGCGACGGCGAGCGAGTATTCCGTGATCTTGTCGAGGGTCGCGGTCGCCGCCGCTTGCTGCTCGCCTCCGGCGGCGAGCAGGGCTCCCCGCAACACCGCGTCCTCGAAGGCCTGTCCGGGCACCGTCCAGACGGCGAGCAGGTAGACGGCGACGAGCAGCGCCGCGCAGACGCCGCCCGTCACCGCCGCCCGTCGAACGACCTTGCGGCGCACCGCTCACCCGTCGCAGACCAGCGGGCCCACGGTGGAGGTCACCCGGTAGTCGTCGTCGATGGTGACGAGCGTGTTGTCCGACCAGTCGACGGTGGAGCAGTCCGCCTCGACGGGTCCGTAGACCCACGACTTGTCGACGAGCTTGTTGCCGCGGACGACGACGGTGCCGCGGGCGTTCTTGACCTGTATCGAGTAGGTGCCGCCCATGACGAGGTTGTCGATGACGGACACGTCGACGGCGCCGGGGTCGGTGATGAAGATCGGCGCCGTGATGTCTTTGGCGTCGCGCTGGTCGACGGTGTTGTGCTGGAAGACCAGCCCCTTGCCCGTCATGTAGGTCTGGATGCCGTCGGAGTGGTCGCCCGGCCGCGAGCACAGGTGGACGTAGGAGTCCCGGATGACGATATTGTTCCCCGACGCGCGGAAGCCGTCACCGTGCCCGCGCACCAGCACCCGCGTGGCGGTGTAGTCGGTGTCGCCGACGCCCGGGGCGGTCACGCAGTCGTCCGCCTTCCCCACCGTGGAGTCGGTGATGGTGAACGAGTAGGTCTTGTCCGCGTAGCTGTCCAGGACGCTGCCGTCGATCTGGCTGTTCTTGATGGTCACGTTCTCGGCGGTGATGAGCAGGTCACTGGCGATGTGCACGCTGTCGAGCACGGTCCCTGCGGCGGTGACGCGGTAGATGCCGTCTTCGTTGAGCGGCAGCGGGGTCAGCTTGGTGCCTGGAGGCACACCTGTGCATGCGGGGGTCGGATAGGCGGAGCAGGAGGGCCGCGGGGACGAGGAGGGGGAGACCGGGGGAGTAGAGGAGGGAGAGACCGGGGGGGTAGAGGAAGACGTGGGGGATGGGGACGGCTTCGCCTCCGATGGCGTGCACGCCGCCAGAGCGACAACGGCCGTGGCTAGCGCCACCGCCGGTAGGGCCTTTCGCATCGCATCACACTCGCCTCTCAGGGTCGGGCCGACGCGATCAATTCTGCCCAGGAACCGGCGGACAGGTCGCGCGCACTTATGGCCGATACGGGAAGCGGCCACTGAATTCCCAGATCGGGGTCGTCGTAGCGCACGGAGACGTCCTCTGCGGGCTCGTGCTCGCGATCGATGCGGTAGCAGACATCCGCGTCCGTGAGCGCCTGGAATCCGTGCAGCAGACCTGGCGGCACGTAGAGCGTGACGAACGTCTCGTCGTCGAGCAGCACCGACGTCTGGACCCCGAATGTCGCAGAGTCCGGCCGGGCGTCCACCAGGACGTCGTGCACCGCCCCTCGAGCGCAGCGGACCAACTTGGCCTCTCCGCGCCCCGATCGGCCGTGCATGCCGCGTATCGTGCCCTGCCGCGACCGCGACTGACTGTCCTGCAGGAAGGCGGCGTGGTCGAGGCCGGCCTTGGCGGCGAGCTCCGCGTCGAAGGTCCTGGTGAACAGTCCACGATCGTCACGGTGCGGTGTCGGTATGAAGAGCAGTACTCCGTCTATCGCGGTTCGCTCTACTCTCATGTCGTGATCCCTCCGATTGTCAGCATTGTCGTGCCCGCGCACAACGAGGAGGCCGTGCTCGCGAACGGGTTGAGCCGCCTGCTCGACGGTACGGCGCCGGGCGAGTTCGATGTGGTGGTGGTCGCCAACGCGTGCTCCGACCGGACCGCCGAGGTGGCCGCGAAGGCCGGCGTGCGAGTTGTGGAGACGGTCGCGCCCGGCAAGGCTAACGCGCTCAGGCTCGGCGACGAGGAATGTCGCACGTTCCCCCGCGCCTACGTGGACGCCGACGTGGAACTGACCGCGCAGTCGGTGCGCGCGCTTGTCGCGGCGGCGGCCGAGCCAGGAGTGCTCGCCTGCGCTCCCGTCCCCCGGTGGGACCTGAGTGGAGCCGGCCGGATCGCCGTGCGCGTCCACAAGGTCCACGAACAACTGATCGCCCCGTACCGCGCGCTTTCCGGGGTGGGCGTCTACGTACTGACCGAGGAGGGGCACGCCCGGGTCTTCCCGATGCCGGACGTGATCTCCGATGACGGTCTGGTGCACCGGAGCTTCACCCCCGAGGAGCGGCGGGTCGTCCGGGACGCCTGGTCGCTGGTCCGGCCGGCCAGGACGGTCTCGGGGCACCTGAAGCGCCGCGTCCGCGTACGGCAGGGCAACCGCCAGCTCGACGCACTGGGAGCGCCCCTGCCCGAGGGGCGCCTCGAACTGGGCGCCCTGCGCGCCTTGGTGGCCACCCGGCGGGTGAGCCCGCTCGACGCCGCCTGCTATCTGGCGGTGCTCGTCCTGGACAGGGTGCTCACCCGCGTCCGCACCCTTCGGGGACGTCAGGGTCATTGGGGCACGGACGCGAGCAGCCGTACGGCGATGGGTGGGTAGGGCCGACCGCCACCCCGTCCTGTCGCTTCCTTCGTTCAGGAGCCTGCCGCATCGTAAGCGGCGAGCAGCGCCTTGGCGGAGTTCTCCCAGGACAACGGGCCCGCGACCCGGGCCTGCCCCAGCTCGCCCATCGTGCGCCGCGCGTCGGGGTCGTCGAGCAGCTGTGCGATCAGCTCGGCGAACTCGGCCTCGTCGTTCGGCTGCGCGTACAGTGCGGCCTCTCCGGCCGACACACGGGCCTCGCGGAGGTCGAACGACACGATCGGCCGCTTCATCGCCATGTACTCCATGATCTTGTTCATGGTCGACACGTCGTTGAGCGGGTTGAACGGGTCGGGGGCGAGGCAGACGTCCGCCGTCGACAGGTAACGGAGCAGGTCCTCGTCGGGGATGCGGCCGGTGAACTCGACCATGTCCGACAGGCCGAGCTCGTGGGAGAGCGCCACCATCGCCTCGAAGGTGTCGCCGCCGCCGACGAAGACCGCGTGCCAGTCGGTGCGCCCGACCTTGTCACGGAGCAGCGCCAAAGAGCGCAGAGCGTAGTCCACACCGTCCTGCGGCCCCATCACGCCCAGATAGCACAGCAGGTACGGCTTGCCGCGCTTGATGGACTCTTCGGCGGGGACCGCGTGGAAGCGCTCGACCACGGGGGCGCTGCGCACGACGAAGACCTCGTCGGGCTTCTTGCCTCCCCGGGTGAGGGCGGCGTCGCGGTAGCTCTCGTTGGTCGCGATGACCACGTCGGCCGCCTGGTAGGTCTTGCGCTCCAACCGGCAGACGAGGCGGTAGAGGAAGTCCTCGCCGCGGGTGAACCGCGACAGGTACAGCTCGGGTACCAGGTCGTGCTGGTCGAAGACGAACCGTGCGCCGTGCCGCTTCATCCTCTTCGCCACGATGTACAGCAGGTCCGGCGGGTTGCAGGCGTGCACGATGTCCACCGGCCCGACGCGGCGCGCCAGTCGTAAGGTGTGCCACAACGACAGCCCGTACTCGCGGACGTAGCCAAGCGGACCACCGGTCGCCGGCCGCAGCGGATACCGGTGGATCTTCACCCCGTCGATCTCGGCCTCTGCCTCGGTGTCCCTGTTGGCGCCCTGAGGGCAGATCACGTGGACGTCCCAGCCGGCGTCGCGGAGGGTGGTGCATTCCTGCCAGACCCGCCGGTCGAAGGGGACGGACAGATTCTGAACGAGGATGAGTGCTCTACCAGCCAAGGCCAACGTATCCCGGGTGTGCCCGACGCGCCTCTGCGTCGGGAAGGCGAACGAGGTCGATGATCGTGCGTTCTCCCGCGTTCTCGAGCGCGCTCAGGACGGCGGGATCCTTGCTGCCGACGACACAGACCTCAGCGTGCGCGAGGACTTCGTCGGCGGAGTTGGTCAGCAGGTCTCCGAGGTGGGGGAGCCTGCCGTCGATGTAGTCGCGGTTGGCGCCGAGCAACCGGGACAGAGACACGTTCGCGTCGTAGATGCGCAGGTCGTAGCCCTTGCCGAGGAGACGCTCGGCCAGTTCGACCAGCGGGCTCTCCCGCAGGTCGTCCGTGCCGGGCTTGAACGACAGGCCGAACAGCCCGATCCGCCTGCTGCGCGTGGCCGTCACCAGGTCGAAGGCCCGGCGCAGGTGCTCCTCGTTGGACGGCAGGACGTGGGAGAGCAGCGGTACGGACACGTCCGCCCGCCGGGCGGCGTACACCAGGCCCCGCAGGTCCTTCGGCAGGCATGACCCGCCGAACGCGAAGCCCGGCCGCAGGTACGCCGGGCTGATGTTGAGCTTGCGGTCCGCCAGGAAGACGTCCATGACCCGGTGCGAGTCGAGGCCGAGCGCCTGGCAGATCGCGCCCAGTTCGTTGGCGAAGCTGATCTTCAACCCGTGGAAGGCGTTGTCGGCGTACTTGGCCATCTCGGCCACGGCCACGGGCACGCGGAAGACGTCGCCGGGCAGCCCCTCGTAGAGGGCGGCGACGATGTCGCCGCTGGTGGAGTCCAGTTCGCCGATGACGGTCTTCGGCGGCTCGAAGAAGTCACGGACGCTCGTGCCCTCGCGGAGGAATTCCGGGTTGACCGCCACACCGAAGTCGACGCCGGCGATCCGGCCCGAGGCCTTCTCCAGGATGGGGATGAGCAGGTCGGTGCAGGTTCCGGGCAGCATGGTGCTGCGGAACACGACCGTGTGCCAGCCCTCCTTACCCGATAGGGCGTCGCCGATCTCCTCGGCCACGCGCTCCAGGTATTCGGTGGAGAGGCTTCCGTTGGGCGCGGACGGCGTGCCGACGCAGATGAGGGAGACGTCGGTCGAGCCGATCGCCTCCCCGACATCGGTGGTGGCGCGGAGCTTCCCGCTCCGCACCGCCTCGGCGGTCAAATCGCCGATCCGTTCCTCGACCACCGGCGCTTGCCCGGAGCTGATGAGATCGATCTTCACTGGGTTCACGTCGACACCGACGACGTCGTGTCCCTGAGCGGCGAAGCATGCCGCAGAGACACAGCCGACGTAGCCGAGCCCGAAGACGCTGATCTTCACAGTGTGCTGTTTCCTCCGTCGCGTCAGGTGGCACACCTGGACATTCCAGGTCAGGCGGGTGCTGTGGCCTTGTTCTCGTACGCCAGTGCGATGTCTTCGGGCATCCGCTCCAGGTCGGAGCAGCGCAGGAAGTCGCGCAGTGTCGTACCAGTGCACGCAACATCGACGTTCGGAGCCTCGCGCCGGTTTACCACGTCGTCCAAATGGACGCTGCGGAAGTCGATGCTGTAGCGGGTCCGCCCGGAGGTGTTGGGCACCGAGGAGTGCAACTGGTTGCCGGAGAAGATCATGACCCCACCCGGTTCCGGCACCAGGGTCACGCGAGGCTCGAGCTCGATCGGCTCCTCGGGCTTGGGCTGGTCGCGCGTGTCCTTGCCGATGTGCTCGGCCGCGTTGAACCGGCTGGTGCGGTTCCACTCGTAGTAGTCGTAGCGGTGTGAGCCGTTGCGGACGGGGTTGTCCCAGTAGCGCGGGTGGAACGTCATGACGTTCTCGGGCACCACGGCGAAGACGGGGATCCACCAGTTGACCTGGCTCAGCGGAGCCGAGTACCAGGTGTCCCTGTGCGGATGGAAGGCGTAGGCGATACCGGTGGTCAGGTAGTCGTTCGACGTGGACGAGCGCAGGCGGGGCACGTCGAAGTACGTCCGATCCGTGTCGCATCCGTAGGACGCGAGCAGGGCCTGGATCAGTTCCTTCGACTGCGGGTGATGGATGAATCTCGGCTTGAGTTCGGCCAGGATCGCGGCGAACCGCTCGACGGGCAGATGATGTTGGGCGGTCTCCGGGTCGAGCCCGTCGAACGCCTCGACGATCAGCTGCTCGGCGAATTGGACCAGCGCGCGGGACTCGGGCCGAGTTTCGTAGATGAATACCTGGCCCTGGAAGAGGCGAGAACGCCGCTCGTCGTCACTGAATCCCGGATTTGAATAGATCGCAGTCACAATGAGGGAATCGCCTGCCCTTGTCGTCGCGTTACCTGTGGATCAGGATACTTCATGATCATTCGGGCGTTGGCCGCAAATGGTGTGGGCGGGTGGATGGCTCGGGGGAATGGAAGTACATCCTCGAGGATCATCCTCTGAATACGAGATAATACGCAGCGCTATATCGTCAGATCTGCCCGAATGGGTCATTCGAGTGTCCTGTGCGACGCCTCCCGGTGAACGGTCAGGATTACAGCGTGCGGAACCTCCGGACGACCTGGCGCAGGCCCGGAGCCAGCGGCGACGACTTCGCCGCCTGAATGACGGACGACTGTGCGCGCCGAAGCGCCTGTCGAGCCGAACTCCTGGTGACCAGGCCCTGGCTCACCATCGTCTCCCCGGTCTTCGCGCGCCTCTTGTACTCGTCGTCGCCCCTGCCCAGGTCGATGCGGGTGATGCCGAGGCGCGGCGCGGCGGACACCAGCTCCCTCAGCAGCATCCAGCCGGGTGCCAGGTTGGAGAAGGCCGGGTCGTAGACGGGGAACCACCAGTGCAGCACGCCGCCTGAGCGCATCCCGAAATGCGCGGCGACGAGGTGGGGTCCCGCGTGCAACGTCGACAACACTCCGGCGAAGGACGGGTCGCGCGTGTTCATCAGCCGGGTCATCAGGTCGCGGCGTGGCTGGGCGGCGAAGTAGTCGGCGACTCCGGTCGCGGCGTACTGGGCCCGCTTGAGCTCGATCACCCGCTCCAGCGCCTCCGCGTCGACCGTGTCGGCTTCGAACCTGATCGTGCCGTGCTCACGCTCGGCCTTGGCCGTCCGGCGACGGGCCTGGCCCATGTTGTCCTTGCCGCTCTTGGAGGCCCGGCCGAGGTAGCCCTCCAGACCTCCGGTGGTGTCCACATAGGGGGACGGGCGGGCGGACTCCACCCACGGCTCGAAGTCCGGGTTGCCCTCCAGGAGGTGGTCGAACGCGAAGCCGCGGATCCCCCCGCCGAGCAGCTCCAGCGGTGAGAAGGAGGAGCCCGGGGCGAGCACCGGCCCCTGGAAGTCCGCCGCGGGCCACCCCGCCGGCCGCAGCAGAGAGCGCTCGCGGTGGCAGGGCAGCACGGCGCTGATCACGCCCGCCCCGTCACGCACCACGACCACCTCCACCGGCTGCCCTGAGGCGTGTACGGCCTCCGCGAAACCGGGATGGAAGTAGGGGCTGTCCAGCCGCGGGTTGGAGTCCCTCAGCGCATGCCAGGCGTCGAGGTCCTCAGCGGTGAGCATGTCGAACCCGGCCAGCCGCACGGTCGTCATCGTTACTCCGTTCCAGGCCGACCAGGCTCGAGCGACGTGATCCGGCGGGACGGCCGGACCAGCGCGGCGACGGACGCCTTCGACGTCTGCCGTCCGGCGAGCGCTCGGGCGCTCTCGCCGAGTACAACGGCGGCGTAGTAGGCCGCCGCGGCGGGCCGGCTCCGGCGTTGCCGGAACAGCCGCACCTTGTTGACGATGAGCAGCGAGGCGAGGGTGGGGTTGGTGCCCGAGTCGCCGCCGATGTGCTCGACCACGGCCGTCGGCTCGTACCACAGTGTCCAGCCGTGGTCGGCGGCCCGCAGCGCGTACTCCGTCTCCTCGCTGTACAGCAGGAAGGACTCGTCCCAGTTGCCGATCTCTCGTATCGCGGAGACCGAGATGAGCATGGCCGCGCCCGTCGCCCATGTGGCGACGCCCGCCATCTCGTACTGTTCGGGATCGGTGACCAGCTCGCCGAGGGTGCCGATCCGGCCGGCGAGGCTCCCGCCGATCACCGCCTCGGCGACCGCCCGCCATACCGTCGGCATCCTGCGCAGTGAGGGCTGGAGGCTGCCGTCCGGGTTGACCAGCCGCGGAACCGCGATGCCGCGACCGGGCTGCCGGAGCGAGGCGGCGAGCACGTCGAGCGTGCCCGGCCGCAGCCGGCAGTCGGGGTTGATGACGAACACCGCGTCGAGCCCCGCGAGGTCGAGGCTCGCGACGCCCGCGTTGACCGCCGCGGCGTACCCCGCGTTCCTTCCCACCTGGACGGTGGACACGGGCAGACCGACGGTGGTCTCGGCGATCTTTATCGACTCGTCCTTCGACGCGTTGTCGGCGACGACGACGTTCGTGAGTTCCACGCCGCGCGCGCCGTCCACGATGGACCCGAGACAACCCTCCAGAACGTCCGCGCTGTTGTAGGTGACGATCACGATGGCGATCCGGGAGGCACCGGGGGGCGCATCGGCATCGTGGGACATCGGCATGTCCTTGTGCCCTCTTTCCAATGGGATCGGCTCTTGTCAGCCGCGCACGCGTTTGATCGTACGGGCAGTCAGCCGGCGTGCTGTGACATGAACGGGCGGAGTGCCGTCCAGGACGCGCTTGGGCCAGCCCTCGTCGAGGTCGTGACGGAGGCTGTTGCGCGCCTGGAGCCATGCGCCGGGTTTGGCGCGCCCGCCGTCGCTGGTGTAGACGCGGGACAGGCCGGCATCGCGCAGCCTGCGCAGGACGTGCCTGTCATAGGAGCCGAAGGGGATCGCCACCCGGGAGACCGGCTCTCCGGTGAGGCCACTGATCACGGCGCCGGCCTCGGCGATCTCCTCTTCCGCCTGGCCCGCGTCGATCCGCCGCCAGTCGCGGTGCGCCCAGCCGTGCGAGCCGACGTGCATGCCCGCCTTCACGAGCTCGCGCACGCCGTCGGCGTCGAGCCTGCCGGGGCTGCCCAGCAGGCCCGCCAGCACGAAGAACTCCCCCTTGAGGTCCCGCTCCAGCAGCCGTGGCAGGCCGATCTCCAGGTCCGATGCGTTGCCGTCGTCGAAGGTGATGCGGACATCGGTACGGCCTACGACCGCGTCAAGCACGTGCTCGAACTGCTCGACCGTGACCCACGTCGTGTCCTCGCCGGGATCGAGCGTGCGCTGGGTCGGGCCGATGCCGTGCACGGTGAGGTTCACGACAGAACTCACCCTTGGACTCCCCACTCGTTGAATATCGGGCTTTGGTGTCAGGTGTTACAGACGATCGGCGTACCACGCCACTGTTTGCCGCAATCCGTCCTGAAGTTTCGTCGCCGGCCGCCATCTGAGCACCTCCGCCGCGGCGGTGAGGTCGGCGATCCGGGTGGATTCCAGTGGCCGGTCGGCCAGCACACCGTACCGGGGCTGAAGGGGGGAGCCCACGATGCGGCCGAGCAGATCCACGACGTCCCTGATGGAGGTGCCCTCCCCCGAGCCGATGTCGAAGACCCCGCCCGCCGCCTCGGTCGCCGAGGCCGCCAGGAAGGCGTCGACCACGTCGTCCACGTAGACCCAGTCCACGAGCCTGTTCCCGCTCGCGAGGCCCGGTTCCTGGCCGCGCAGGAACGCCAGCGTCACGTATGGCACCAGCTTGGAGACGTCCGGCTGGCCCGGTCCGTAGACCATCGCCACCCGAAGGACGCTGACCGGTACGTTCCACAACTCGTGGAACAGGCGTGCGTATCCCGTGGCGGCCCATTTCGCTACAGAGTAGGGCGATGAAGGAGTTATCTCCCCCTTCTCCGGCCGGGGCTCCTCGATAGAGCCGGCGAGCACCACTCGCGTGCCAGAGGTCGCGCTGACAGCCGTCAGCAGGTTGGCCGCACTTGCGAGGTTCGCCGCGAGGGTCGGCAGGACGATGTCGACGTCTCTTGCGCCGGTGACCGCGCTGGCAAGGTGGAACACGATGTCGGGGCGGGTCCGCCGGATGAGGTCCGCGGTCGCCTGGGTGTCGGTGAGGTCCGCCATGTGCCAGGTCTCGGTGTGATCGGACTGTTCCCTGGGCTTCCTGCTCACCGCGTGAACCTCGGCGCCGAGCGAGCACAGGCGCCGGGCGAGGTGGGCTCCGATGAAGCCGGTGGCACCCGTGACGAGCACCCGGGTTCCGGTCCACGACCGGGTTCCCTCGAGCGGTGGCGCGATGCGTGCGGGCGCGGGGGACAAGGGCATGCACTCTCCTGGCGTCAGGGTACGTCGGGATGGGTGTCGTCAGGTTAGAGGACAGTTAAGTCCCAAGGTAGGTTGGCATTGCGATCGCCCAGAAAAACAGGAGGGGACCCGCGTGTTCGCGGGTCCCCTCCTCCGGTTACGGATTGTTCAGCTGATCCGCCAGGTGTCCCCGGCGAGGAGCAGATCGCTGAGTTGCCCCTTGCCCTTCTCCGCTGCGGCGGCGGCCACTTGCTCGTTCATCAGGTGGTCATAGGACGGGCGGTCGACCGAGCGGAAGATTCCGATCGGCACGTGCTCGAAGGCCGGGTCGTCCAGCCGCGACAACGCGAACGCGAGCGACGGGTCGGAGTTGTGCATGTCGTGCACAAGGATCTCGCTGTCGGCGACCTCCGAGCGCCGCACGACCTCGACCCCGCCGTACGGCGAGAGCCGCACGGCCTTCTCGTTCTCGCCGGTGCCGAAGACGATCGGCTGCCCGTGCTCGAGCTTGATCGTGATGTCGTCGCGGACGGCCGGGTCCTTCAGCGCCTCGAAGGCGCCGTCGTTGAAGATGTTGCAGTTCTGGTAGATCTCGACGAGTGAGGTCCCTCGGTGCGCGGTGGCCTCACGCAGGACGCTCTGGAGGTGCTTGCGGTCGGAGTCGATCGTGCGAGCGACGAACCCGGCCTCCGCCCCGAGCGCGAGCGAGATCGGGTTGAACGGCTTGTCGAGCGAGCCCATCGGCGTCGACTTGGTGATCTTCCCGATCTCCGAAGTGGGGGAGTACTGCCCCTTGGTCAGGCCGTAGATCCTGTTGTTGAACAGCAGGATGTTGAGGTTGACGTTGCGGCGCAGCGCGTGGATCAGGTGGTTGCCGCCGATCGACAGGGCGTCGCCGTCACCGGTGATCACGAAGACCGACAGGTCGGGCCTCGAGGCGGCCAGCCCGGTCGCGATGGCCGGGGCGCGGCCGTGGATCGAGTGGAAGCCGTAGGTGTTGAGGTAGTAGGGGAACCGCGACGAGCAGCCGATGCCCGAGACGAACACGATGTTCTCCCGGCGCAGCCCCAGTTCGGGCAGGAAGCTCTGGACCGCGGCCAGGATGGCGTAGTCGCCGCAGCCCGGGCACCAGCGGACCTCCTGGTCGGACTTGAAGTCCTTCATGGTCTGCGCCGTGTCGGTCCTGGGGATCAGGGCGAGACCCTTGCCGTTGAGCGATTCCGTACTACTCACTGTCGATCACGTCCTGGATGACGGCGGCCAGTTCCTCGGCCTTGAACGGAAGCCCGCGCACCCGGTTGTAGCCGATCACGTCGATCAGGTAACGGGCACGGAGCAGCAGCGCCAGCTGACCGAGGTTGATCTCGGGCAGCAGCACCTTGTCGTAGGAGCGCAGCACGTCGCCGGTGTTGGCGGGAAGCGGGTTGAGATGGCGCAGGTGTGTCTGCGCGACCTTGGCCCCGCCCTTGCGGACCCGTCGGACGGCCGCCGCGATGGGGCCATAGGTGGAGCCCCAGCCAAGGACCAGGATCCGGGCGTCCCCGTCCGGGTCGTCCACCTCAAGGTCGGGGACGTCGATCCCGTCGATCTTGGCCTGGCGCAACCGGACCATCTTGTCGTGATTGTCGGGGTCGTAGGAGATGTTGCCCGTGCCGTCGGCCTTCTCGATGCCGCCGATACGGTGCTCCAGCCCGGCCGTCCCGGGCACGGCCCACGGACGGGCCAGTGTCTCGGGATCCCTCTTGAACGGCAGGTAGGTGCCGTCATCGCCGTTCGGCTCCGTGGTGAAGTCCACAGAGATGTCCGGCAGGTCGTCCATCTCGGGCACCCGCCATGGCTCGGAGCCGTTGGCCAGGTAGCCGTCCGACAACAACATGACCGGCGTGCGGTACTTCAGGGCGATCCGCGCGGCCTCGATGGCGGCGTGGAAACAGTCCGACGGGGTGGCCGGCGCCACGACCGGGACCGGGGACTCGCCGTTGCGGCCGTAGAGGGCCATCAGCAGGTCCGTCTGCTCTGTCTTGGTCGGCATGCCGGTCGAGGGTCCGGCGCGCTGGACGTCGACGATGATCAGCGGCAGCTCGGTCGTGACCCCCAGGCCGACGGTCTCGGCCTTGAGCGCCACACCGGGCCCCGACGTGGTGGTCACGCCGAGGGAGCCGCCGAAGGACGCGCCCAGGGCGGCGCCGACGCCGGCGATCTCGTCCTCGGCCTGGAAGGTCCGTACGCCGAACCGCTTGTGCTTGGACAGTTCGTGCAGGATGTCCGAGGCCGGGGTGATCGGGTACGACCCGAGGAAGAGCGGCAGTCCCGACTGGACGGAGGCCGCGATCAGGCCGTAGGCGAGGGCCTGGTTGCCCGAGATGTTGCGGTAGACGCCGGGAGCGAGTCGTGCCGGCTTGATCTCGTAGGAGACGGAGAACGACTCGGTCGTCTCGCCGTAGTTCCAGCCCGCCTGGAAGGCCGCGACGTTCGCCTCGGCGATGGTGGGCTTCTTGGCGAACTTCGCCTTGAGGAACTTGACGGTCGCCTCGGTGGGCCGGTTGTACAACCAGGACAGCAGGCCGAGCGCGAACATGTTCTTGGCCCGCTCGGCGTCCTTCTTGGAGATCTCGAATCCCTCGAGCGCCCCCACCGTCAGCGACGTCAGCGGCACCGCGTGCACGCGCCACTCGCTCAGCGACTCGTCCTCGAGCGGGTTCCCCGCGTAACCCACCTTCTGCAGGTTGCGCTTGGTGAACTCGTCGGTGTTGGCGATGATGTCGGCGCCGCGCGGAAGATCGCCGAGGTTGGCCTTGAGAGCGGCGGGATTCATCGCGACGAGCACGTTGGGCGCGTCGCCCGGCGTGAGGATGTCGTGATCGGCGAAGTGCAGCTGGAAGCTGGATACTCCGGGGAGCGTTCCGGCGGGGGCACGAATCTCCGCCGGGAAGTTGGGAAGGGTCGACAGGTCGTTGCCGAACTGCGCCGTCTCCGCCGTGAATCGGTCACCGGTGAGCTGCATGCCGTCGCCGGAATCGCCGGCGAAACGGATGATCACACGGTCGAGTTGCTGCACCTGCTTGGTCACAGCTGCTCAGTCCTCCTCGACGCACCCAGGCTTGTCTGTCCGAGGCACGTTCTTATATCCATGCTAGATCCATCGAGACCGCGTTGGGTTCGCGGTGCGAATTGTTGACGTGCGGACTACTGACCCTCGTCGCATGCGCCACGGAAGGGGCGGATCCCATCGAGGGATCGATGACTGCGAGAGACGACCGGGGTAGTCACTGGGACGAACGGGCGGACCGACACAGCCCCCCCGCGAGCCGACACAGGTCCACGTGCAGGCGGGCGAAGAGGAAGGTTAGGCTCACAAGACCCAACTATACGTGCACCACCGTCAGGGCGAGGGCGCCCGGGCCGTGAGCGCGCCCGTCTGTGGAACGCGTGCCGGCGCCCCCCGGCCTGACGCCGGATCTCCGTGGACGGCCGGGCGGAGGACCGAAGACGGCGCGGGCGGTGGCGTCCGTCACATGGCCGCATCCGACTTGACGTCCGGTATGGCGGGCCGACAGGGTGTGCGGGGTCAGGTCCTCCGCATGCCGGTCCGGCTCCGCGGCGCAGTCGACCGACGCGGCCCCTCTCCCAGCCATGCGGGCGAATGCCGTTCCGCCGTTGCGTATTTTATGATGAATGTCGCAATAATGGCGATTTTCTTTTCTCGGGCGGTAATGCACCGCAGTGCTTTTGTGACATATCTTGTGTGGCGATTCGCGGGCTCAATATCTATTCTCGGTTAGGTGGTTGATCGGACTAGATGGCCCGGTTTCGCGCGATCCGAACTGCTGCAGCGTCGGCTGCACGATCTGGTGCCCGGTGGGGCGCACACGTACGCCCGCGGCTCTGATCAGTATCCAGAGGACATGGCCCCTGTGCTGGTGCGCGGCGAGGGAGCCCGGGTCTGGGACGCCGACGGCAACTGTTTCGTCGAATACAACATGGGGCTGCGCTCCGTCACCCTCGGCCACGCCTATCGGCCGGTCCTTGACGCAGTGCGCGGCGTTCTGGCCGACGGGCTCAGCTTCACCCGCCCGACCGAGCTGGAGCTCCTGGCGGCGGAGGAGTTCCTGGCGCAGGTGCCGGGTGCGGACATGGTGAAGTTCGGCAAGGGCGGATCGGACGCCACCTCGGCCGCCGTCCGGCTGTCGAGGGCGGTGACCGGCCGTGATCTCGTCGCCATGTGCGAGCAGCCCTTCTTCTCCGTTCATGACTGGTTCGTCGGCGGCCTGGAGATGAACGCCGGAATCCCCGCGGCGGTGCGAGAGCTCAGTGTCCGTTTCCGTTACAACGACCTCGACTCGCTGAGGGAGTTGTTCGAGCGGAACGAAGGCAGGATCGCCTGTGTGATCATGGAGGCGGCCACCGCGGCGGTCGAACCGGATCCGGGCTTTCTTGAGGGCGTCCGTGAGTTGTGCGACCGGCAGGGAGCGGTGCTCATCTTCGACGAGATGATCACCGGGCTGCGCTGGGCCGCCGGCGGGGCCCAGGCGGTGTACGGGATCCGGCCGGACCTGTCGTGCTGGGGCAAGGCGATCGGCAACGGCTTCCCGATCTCCGCCCTGGCCGGGCGCAGGGAGATCATGGAACTCGGCGGCCTGCGCACCGATGAGCCGAGGGTCTTCCTGATGTCCACCACACACGGTCCGGAGAGCGTGTCGCTGGCGGCGCTCCGCGCGGTGCTGCGGGCCTACGCCGAGGGTGACCCGATCGCGACGATGGAGCAGCGCGGCCGCGAACTCGCCGACGGGGTCAACGGCGCGGCGAAGGACCTGGGCGTCCACCCCCACGTGGCCGCCATCGGGAGGCCGTCCTGTCTGCTGTTCACCACGAAGGACGGGTCGGGCGCGCCGTCCCAGCCCTTCCGCACGCTCTTCATGCAGGAGTTGCTGCGGCGAGGCGTGCTCGCTCAGAACTTCGTCGTATCGGCGGCGCACACCCGCGAGGACGTCGAGCAGACCGTTTCCGCGGCGCGGGAGGCGATGCTGATCTATCGCAAGGCGCTGGAGGCCGGCAGCGTGGAGGGGTTCCTCCACGGGCGCCCGGTCGCACCCGCTCTCCGGCGGTACGCGGAGCCGCGACGACTTCATTGACGCGACGCCTTCACTAATCGGAGCGCGGGACTACCATGGCGTTCATGGACGGATATTTCGGCTCATATGTCGTCGTCCTCGTCCTTTTGCTCATAGGTGTGGGGATTTTCGCGGGCGGCCTGTTCGTCAACCGGATGTTGCGGCCCGACCGCCCCACGCCCGACAAGCTCACGACCTATGAGTGCGGCGTCGACCCCGTAGGCGAGGGCTGGGCGCAGTCGCAGGTCCGCTATTACGTCTTCACGTATCTCTATGTGGTCTTCGCCGTGGACGCGGTCTTCCTCTTCCCGTGGGCGACCGTCTTCTCGGCGCCCGGCTTCGGGATGACCACGCTCGTCGAGATGTTCGTCTTCCTCGCCTTCATCGCCCTCGGCATCCTGTATGCCTGGCGCAAGCGGGTGCTCGCCTGGACGTGACCGGCAGGGAGAGGAGAATGGCCCCATGGCGGTGAGCGATCTTCCGATGCCCACGGTTGGGCCGGCGTCCCGGCTGGCACCCAAGCCGATGAAGTTCGTCCTGAACTGGGGCAGGCGCTACTCGCTCTGGGTCTTCAACTTCGGCCTGGCGTGCTGCGCGATCGAGTTCATCGCGACCTCGATGAGCAGGCATGACTTCATCCGGTTCGGGGTGATCCCGTTCGCGAACGGGCCGCGGCAGGCCGACCTGATGATCGTCAGCGGCACGGTGACCGACAAGATGGCGCCCGCGGTGAAGCGGCTGTACGAGCAGATGCCCGACCCGAAGTACGTCATCTCGTTCGGGGCCTGCTCCAACTCCGGCGGGCCTTACTGGGACTCCTACTGCGTGACCAAGGGGGTCGACCAGATCATCCCGGTCGACGTCTACGTCCCCGGCTGCCCGCCGCGTCCCGAGGCGCTGCTCCACGGCATCATGAAACTCCAGGAGAAGATCGCCGGCGAGACGCTCAGCGACCGTTACCTGCCGGGTGGCGGCGCATGAGCATCGGGGCCGCGATCGAGGCGCGGTACGGCTCACGCGCCCGGATCTCCGACTCGTTCGGCGAGGTCGTGGCCGACGTGGAGCCGGGCGACTGGCTCGACCTGCTGGCCTACGCCCGGTCGGAGGGCTTCGAGTTCTTCGACTGGCTTACCGGGGTCGACGAGCCGCCGGACACGTTCGCGATCGTCGCCCACGTCGTCGACACCGTCGCCGTCGCGCACCTGCTGGTCAGGACCCGGGTGCCGCGGGCCGACCCCCGGCTGCTCAGCGCGACGGGCGTGTTCCGCGGAGCCGACTGGCACGAGCGCGAGACCTTCGAGATGTTCGGCGTGATCTTCGAAGGACACCCGGGACTGCGGCCGTTGCTGCTGCCCGAGGGGTTCGAGGGCCACCCCCTGCGCAAGGACTTCGTGCTCGCCGCCCGGGTGGCCAAGGCGTGGCCCGGCGCCAAGGAGCCGGGCGAATCCGACCACGGGTCGCCGAGCCGGCGCAAGGTCCTTCCTCCCGGCGTCCCCGCCGACTGGGCCAGGTCCCCGGGCGGGCCGGCCGTACCGGAGGAGGAGGGCGATGGCTGAGGTGCTCGACGTCGCGGTCCGGTTGATCGTGATCGTGGCGGCCTTCCTCGTGCTGCCCCTGATCGTCGGGCAGATGGAGCACAAGGCCATGGCGCACATGCAGTCGCGTCTGGGGCCGATGTACGCGGGCGGGTTCCACGGGTGGGCGCAGCTCATCGCCGACGGCGTCAAGTTCGCCCAGAAGGAGGACGTGATCCCGGCGGCCGCCGACCGTCGCGTCTTCGCGATCGCCCCGGCCGTCGCGCTCGTGCCGTACCTCGTGGTGATGGTCGTGATCCCCGTGGGGCCCGGTCTCGTCGGCGCGGACGTCGACGCGGGGCTGTTCTTCGTGCTCGCCGTGATGGGCGTCGGGGTGCTCGGCGCGATCATGGCCGGGTGGGCGTCGGCCAACAAGTACAGCGTGCTCGGCGGCATGCGGGCGGCGGCCCAGCTCATGTCCTACGAGCTGCCGCTGGTCCTGGCCGCGTCGAGCGTGGCGATGGCCGCGGGGACCCTGTCGCTGGAGGGCATCGCCGAGCAGTGGCGGTGGTGGTGGCTGCCGTGGCAGGCGATCGGGGCCGTGGTCTTCTTCGTCGCGGGGCTCGCGGAGTTGCGCAGGCCGCCGTTCGACATGCCGATCGCCGACTCCGAGATCATCATGGGCCCGATGACGGAGTACACCGGGATCCGGTTCGCCCTGTTCATGCTGGCGGAGTACGCCGGCATCGTGGTGCTCTCCGCGCTGACGGCCGTGTTGTTCCTGGGCGGCTGGCAGGGCCCGCTTCTCCCCGGTCCCGTGTGGACGCTCATCAAGATCTTCGTCCTGGCGTTCGTGGTGATCTGGGTCCGCGTGAGCTTCCCCCGGCTTCGTGAGGACCAGCTCCAGAAGCTCGCCTGGATCGGCCTCGTGCCGCTCGCCCTGCTGCAACTCGCGCTCACGGGGGTCGTCAAGGTCCTCATGGCATGACAGGCGATCTGCGGCCCCAGGGCCCGGCGAGCGCGGGGGACCGGCGCCTGCCGGCGACCGTCCTGTCGTGGGACGGGGACCGGCTGGTCGCGTCCGACGAGGCCTCCGGCAGGTCGGTACGGCTGCCGCCCGGCGCGCCCCGGACGCTGTCCTGCTACTCGTTCACCCGGGAACGGGGGGAGAACGAGAAGAAGAAGAAGGACCTGATGGTCTTCGGGCTCGCCGTTCTCGACGCCGACAGGCTGGTCCTGCTCGATCTGCCCGGCCGGTGGGGGACGGACGCCGTGTCAGCCTTCGCGGCCGCGCACGGCCTGACGTTTCAGGCATTGGGTCTCACCCCGGCCCGGGCGCGGACGTTGCTGTCGTGCCGCGCGCCCGGCTGGGGAGTCCTGCGGGGGCTCCCCGAACCGGCGCCTGCCTCACGCGGGCGGCGCTTCGCCTGGTGGAGCGTGGCGCTGTCCGGGCTCGTGGCCATGGTTTGCACGCTCTACTTCCTGCCGCCGCACATGTGGCGCTTCTTCCGCCTCGCGGTGACGAACTTCGCCGACGTGCTGGAACTCAAGTGGCTGGCCCTGGCGGCCAGTCCGCTCGGCGTGCTGATCGCACCGCTCTTCCAGCGGCTCGACCGTGTTCTGCTCCGCCGGAGGGTCTCCCGTGGTCGCGGTCTCGCCGCGGCGGACCGGCCCTCGGCGGCGCGGCTGGGAGTGCGGGGGAGGAAGCTCGCGATCAGCGGCATGGGACCCGGCCCGAGGTCCAAGGGGGTCAAGAAGCACCCGCTGGGTGGGCTTCGGATGCTGATCTATCGCTGTGAGGGGCTGAACGGCCTGTTCGTGCTCGATGCGACGGACTGCCCGGTCTACCACTTCCCCGGCAGGTGGCATCCGGAGGACGTGAACCGCTTCGCCGCCAGGCACGGCATCACCTGCGAGATCCGAGAACTGCCCCGCCGTGAGTACGCCGTCCTCGCCACCGCCGCCCGCGACGCCTACCCCTGAGTCCCTGGACCGCTCCATCCGGCGGGCAGGCTCGATCCTTCTGCACATTCTGTGGATAAGTAGGCCCGATGCCTGTGGAAATTGTGGATAACCGATCAGGGACCGCCTCACCGGATTCACCTGTCGGCGCTTGTGCGTCATGATGTTGAATATGGCGCCCATACCAGGAGAAGGGCTGGCCAAGGGGCTGGCGGTGACTCTCAGGCACATGCTGCGCAAATCCGAGACGCAGCAGTATCCCGAGGTCAAGCCCGACCTGCCACCCCGCAGCCGGGGTGTGATCGCCCTGGTCGAGGAGAACTGCACGGTCTGCATGTTGTGCGCCCGTGAGTGCCCCGACTGGTGCATCTACATCGACTCGCACAAGGAGACGCTCCCCGCTCCCGAGGGGGGCAGGCCCCGGGCGCGGAACATGCTCGACCGGTTCGCGATCGACTTCTCCCTGTGCATGTACTGCGGCATCTGCATCGAGGTCTGCCCGTTCGACGCGTTGTTCTGGTCGCCCGAGTTCGAGTACTCGGAGTACGACATCCGCGATCTCCTCCAGGAGAAGGACCGGCTGGGCGAGTGGGTGGCCACAGTTCCTCCTCCACCGCCCCACGAGATCGGCGCCGAGCCGCCCAAGGAGAGTTCCGCCGGATCGCGCCCGGCACGTCCGGCCGACACGGCGCGACGGCCGGCGGGCGACAGGCCCCCGCGGCCCGCGGCCCGGCCGGGGACGGCGGCCGAGTCCGGAGCCGAGGAGCGGCCGGCGGGAACGCCCGCTGAGGAGACCACGCCACCCGGAGGGGACACCGCGAACGGGCCGTCAGGGGAGAGCGCGTCGGCGAAGGACCGGCCGCCGTCGACAGAGGGTGCACCACGCCGGGAGCCGCCGCGGCCCATGCGGGACATCCGCTCCATCCGCCCGCCGGGAGCGCTGCCGAAGAAGCCGACCACCCCGACCACCCCGACCACCCCGACCACCCCGACCACCCCGACCACCCCGACCACCCCGACCACCCCGACCACCCCGGAC
>NZ_BOOP01000010.1 GCF_016863295.1 Planotetraspora phitsanulokensis | reverse complement strand
CCCCGACCACCCCGACCACCCCGACCACCCCGACCACCCCGACCACCCCGACCACCCCGACCACCCCGACCACCCCGGACGCCCCGGACGCCCCGGGGAGCCCTGGTGACCCCGCGAAGGACGGGCCGGGGGAGGACGCGTGACAGCCGAGACGCCGGGGTTCTGGCCGCCCAGCGGCCCGGAGGTGGTGTTCCTGCTGCTCGGCGTCGTCGTGCTCGGATCCGCGCTGCTGGTGGTCACGACGAGGCAACTCGTCCACGCGGCGCTGTGGCTCGTCGTCTGCTTCGGCGCGCTGGCCGGGAGTTACCTCGTGCTGACGGCGGAGTTCGTCGCCTGGGTCCAGGTGCTCATCTACGTGGGCGCGGTCGTCGTGCTGCTGCTGTTCGGGATCATGCTGACGCGGGCGCCCATCGGGCGCTCGGCCGACCTCGACTCCGGCAACCGGTGGGCCGCGGTCCTCGTCGCCCTCGCCACGGCCGGAGTGCTGGTGAGCGTCGTCGTCGCGGGGTTCGGCACGGCCTACGCCCCGCTCGATCCCGGCCAGGGGGCGGCCAAGCCGCTCGGGTCGAGCATCTTCAAGACCTGGGTGCTGCCCTTCGAGGCCCTGTCCGTGCTGCTGCTGGCCGCGCTGATCGGGGCCATCGTCCTTTCCCGCACCGACATCAGGGGGCGGGAATGACTCCTGCCGCGTGCGACGGGACGGTGGCCTGAGGTGCACATCGTCTACCCCGTCGTCGTCTCCGCCCTGCTCTTCTCAATCGGCGTGTACGGCGTGCTGGCCCGCCGCAACGCGATCCTCGTGCTGATGTCGGTCGAGCTCATGCTGAACGCCGTCAACCTCAACCTCGTCGCCTTCGACGTGTGGCTGAGGGACCGGCTGCACGGCGGCCAGGTGCTCACGCTGTTCGTCATCGTGATCGCGGCCGCCGAGATCGGCCTGGGACTGGCCATCGTCCTGGCCGTCTACCGCAACCGGCGGAGCATCGACGTCGACCGCCTCCGCGACCTCGCGGAGGGCGGCTCGCCGGAGGTCTCCCAGCAGTCCGAGGCCTCCCCCGACCGGGCGGCCGTGGGCGAGGACGCCGACAGGGAGGCCAGGTCGTGATCTCTGTGGTCGCTCTGATCGTCCTTTTACCGTTCGCGGCCGCCGTGGCGGGGCTGCTCGGTTCGCGGTGGCCGCGCGGCGGGAGCCGTACAGAGGAGAACGACCGCGCCGCCGCACGCCGGGCGGCGTGGTTCGCGATCGCGCCCGTCACGGCGTCGTCCCTCCTGACGCTCTGGCTGGCGGTGTGGTCGGCCCGCGCGCTGCCACGCGGCTCGGCGTCCTATACGGGTTCGGAATTCTGGGCCGGGCTCCTCCCGGGCAGCACCGAGGGCACGCTCACCGTGGTCGACACGGGGTCGGTGCCCATCTCGGTCACGTTGCGGGCCGACGGGCTGTCGATCCTGATCGGCGTCCTCGTGGTCGTCGTGGCGCTCGCCGTCCAGGTGTACTCGGTCGGGTACATGCGCGACGATCCGCGCTACGCCTCCTACAGCGCCTTCATCAGCCTGTTCACCAGTGCGATGCTCCTGGTGGTCTACGCGGGGGACCTGATCGTCCTCTACGCCGGCTGGGAGATCATGGGCCTGTGCTCCTACCTCCTGATCGGGCACTGGTGGGAGGACCGCGCGAACTCCAGGGCCGCGGTCAAGGCGTTCCTCGTCACCCGGCTCGGCGACGTCGGCTTCCTGTTCGGGATCTTCTCGCTGGGGATGGCCGCGGGCAGCTTCCGGATCGACGCCGTGCTGAGCGCCGACATCCCCCGGGGCACCCTGATCACCGCGACGATGTTGCTGCTCGCCGGCGTCGCGGGCAAGAGCGCGCAGGTGCCGTTGCAGACCTGGCTGCCGGACGCCATGGCCGGTCCCACCCCGATCAGCGCGCTCATCCACGCGGCCACGATGGTCGCGGCGGGCATCTTCATCGTCGCGCGCCTCTACCCCGCGTTTCTCGGCGCCCAGCCGACCCTCGACGTCCTGGGCGTGGTCGCGGCCGTCGGCATGCTGGGCGCCGCGCTGGCCGCCCTCGCGCAGAACGACCTCAAACGGGTCCTCGCCTATTCGACGATCAGCCAGCTGGCGTACATGGCGGGAGGACTCGCGGCGGGATCGGACAAGGCGGCGATCTTCCATCTGCTGACGCACGGCGCGTTCAAGGCGCTGCTGTTCCTCGGGGCCGGCGCCGTGATCCACCATGTCGGGTCCAACCTGATGAGCCACATGGGCGGGCTGCGCACCTCCATCCCGTTCACGTTCGCGGGGATGACGATCGGCTTCGCCGCCCTGATGGGGCTGCCTCCGGCGAGCGGCTTCTTCAGCAAGGACGCGGTGATCGCCGCCATCGAGCACTCGCACTCCCCGGCCCAGCCCTTCCTGTACGGCGCGGCGTTGCTGACCGTCGGAGTGACCGGCGCGTACGCGATGCGGGCCTGGCTGCGCACGTTCTTCGGGCCGTCGAGGGTCGAGGCGCTGCCCGAGCCCCCACCCGGCACGGCCCACGTGTTCGACGGCCGGGAGGCGCCGAGGTCGATGCTCTGGCCGATCGGCGTGCTCGCCGTGCCCGCCCTGCTGCTGGGATTCGCCGGGGTCTCCGAGGTCGACTGGGGGTCCGCGCTGGTGAGCCTGATCGTCGCCCTGCTGGGCGCCGGCGTCGTCTACACCTTCTGGCGCGGAGCGCCGCACCAGGACCCGGCCCGGATGCTCGGCCCGTTCCGAACGGCGTGTGAGCGGGCCTTCTACGTGGACGAGGCGTACCGGGCGGTGTTCGCGCGGCCGATCCTCCGGCTGGCTCACGGGGTCGTCAGGGCCGACCGGCAGGTGGTCGACGGCGCCGTCCGAGGGTCGGGCCGGCTGACGATGGGCCTGTCCGGGGTCGTGCGCCTCGCCCAGAACGGCAACGCCCAGCTCTACGTGACGGGCCTGCTGGCCGGACTCTTGCTGATCACGGTGGCGGCGGTGGTGCTGGGATGAGCTGGCTTCTGCTCGCGCTGCTCGCGGTGCCTCTTGCCGGCGCCGCGAGCCTGACCGCGCCCGCGTTCGCCGGACGGGCGGCCGGCCGGTTCGGGATCGCCGTCTCGGCGCTGACCTTCCTGCTCGCGGTCGTCGTCGCGGTGGTCTTCGACTACGGCGACGCGGGCCGCATGCAGCTCCAAACCGACTGGTCGTGGATCCCCGGCCTCGATCTGCGGTTCCACCTCGGCGTGGACGGCATCTCGCTGCCGCTGGTCGTGCTGACCGCGCTGCTGAGCCTGCTCTGCTTCGTCCACCTCGCCTGGCGTCCGCCGGACGGCGGGCGCGTCAGGGCGCTGGTGTTCACGCTGCTCGTGCTCGAAGTCGGGATGATCGGCACCTTCCTCGCCCTCGATCTGCTGCTCTTCTTCGTGTTCTTCGAGGTCGTGCTCGTCCCGATGTACTTCGTCATCGCCATTTGGGGCGGCCGCGACCGGCGTGCGGCGGCGGTGAAGTTCATCCTCTACACGCTGCTCGGCTCGGCCGTCCTCCTGCTCGGCCTGCTGGTGATCTGGGCGCAGGCGGGCACCCTCGACATGGTCGAACTGGCCGCCGGGCACGGGGCGGGCATCGCGAGATCCATGCAGATCGTGGCGTTCCTGGCCGTCGGGATCGGCCTCGCGGTCAAGACGCCGATGTGGCCGCTCCACACCTGGCTGCCCGACGCGCACACCGAGGCGCCGACGGTCGGCTCGGTCCTGCTGGCGGGCGTGCTGCTCAAGATGGGCTCGTACGGCTTCGCCAGGATCGCGATCCCGATCCTGCCCGAGGGCGCCGCGGCCCTCGCCCCCTGGCTCGGGGCGCTGGCGGTGGTCGGGATCATCTACGGATCACTGGCCTGTCTCGCCCAGCGCGATCTCAAGCGCATGATCGCCTACTCGTCCGTCGGCCACATGGGCTTCGTGCTGCTCGGCTTCGCCACGCTCACGCCCGTGGGCATGAACGCCGCGCTGTTCGGCAACATCGCGCACGGCCTGATCACCGGGCTGCTGTTCTTCGTCGCCGGAGGGATCAAGGAGCGGTACGGCACGGCCGACATGGTCAGGCTCGGCGGCGGCATGCTGCGCCGACTGCCGTACATCGGCTCGCTGCTCACCTTCGCCTGCGTCGCCTCGCTCGGCCTGCCGGGGCTGGCCGGGTTCTGGGGCGAGATGCTCGCCCTGCTGGGGGCGTTCCGGCCCGCCGCCGGTCTGTCCCGGCCGCTCTTCCTCGTGTTCATGACCGTGGGCGGCATCGGCACGGTGCTCACGGCGGCCTACTTCCTGGTGATGTTGTCGAGGGTGACCCACGGCCGGCCGCGGGAGACGGTCCCCGTCGGGCCGGCACTGGCCTCGGCTGAGGAGGTTCGCGTCGTGCTCGGACCCGGCGAGCCCGTCGCCACCGGGACGGCCGTCGCCGAGGTCGAGGAATCCCATCCGCCGGCCGGCCGCCTGGCCGACGTGACGGCCGGTGAACTGGTCGCCTGGGTGCCGCTCGTGGCGCTGACCATCCTGTTCGGCGTCTGGCCCAAGGCGCTGCTCGACCTCACGGGTCCCGCCGTGCAGGCGATCTTCGGTCTCGGGGGTGGCGCCGGATGATCCAGTCGATCGACTACACCGCCATCGCCGTTCCGCTGATCCTCGCCCTGACGGCGGGGCTGGTCCTGGTGCTCGACGCCTTCCTCCCCGCGCGCCCCGGCGGCGGGCGGCTGCTGGGCGTCGTCGCGCTCGGCGGCGTCGCCGCGGCCCTGGCCGTCCTCGTGGCACAGGCCGTACAGGGAGGGGTGCGGCGCACCTTCTGCGTGCCCGCCTCGCTCGGGGGCGGCGAGTCGTGCTCGTTCGTCCTCGACCGGTTCACGCTCGTGTTCACGGGCCTCGTGCTCGCGGCCGGGGTCGTGGTCGTCCTGCTGTCCATGGCGGAGCTGACGAGTGGGCGGGTTCCGGTCGGCGAGTGGTACTTCCTGCTGCTCGGCACGCTGACCGGGGCGGTGCTGCTGGCGGCCTCGCGTGACCTGATCATGTTGGTCGTGTCCCTGGAGCTCGTCTCCCTGCCCGTCTTCGCGCTGACGGCGATGCGGCGCTATGACGGCCGGGCCTCCGAGGCGGCGCTCAAGCTGTTCCTCGTTTCGGTGGTCTCCACCGCGATCATGTTGTTCGGCGTCTCGTTGATGTACGGCGTGACCGGCTCGGTGTACCTGGATCGCATCGCCGCCTTCTACGCGTCCGGGCAGAGCGCCGCGCCGGCCGGGGTCGCCCCGGGCGTCACGACCGTCGCGATCGTGCTCGTGCTGGCCGGATTCGCGTTCAAGGTCGCCGCCGTGCCGTTCCACTTCTGGGCGGCCGACGTCTACCAGGGCGCGCCGATCCCGGTGGCGGCGCTGCTGTCGGTCATCTCCAAGGCCGCGGGATTCGCCGGACTGATCCTGATCCTGACGACCGCGCTGGCGAGCCAGGCCGCCGTGTGGGCGCCCGTCGTCGCCGTCATCGCCGCGCTGACCATGACCGCCGGCAACGTGCTGGCGATGCGGCAACGCCAGGCCGTACGGCTGCTGGCCTGGTCGTCGGTCGCCCAGTCCGGGTACATCCTCGCCCCGCTGGCCGCCTTCGCCGGCGTCCCCCGGGACGCGGCCGGCGCGTCGGTGGCCTACCTGGCGTTCTACGCGGCGATGAACCTGGTGGCGTTCGGCGTGGTCATGCTGGTCGCGCGGGCGCGGGAACGCAACGACCTGGACGACTACCAGGGGCTGGCCTTCCACAGCCCGGTCGCGGCGTTGTCCCTCGCCTTCTCGCTCATCTGCCTGGCGGGGCTTCCCCCCGGCCTCGCGGGCCTGTTCGCCAAGGTCGTCGTCTTCCGCGCGATCGTCGACGGAGGACTCGGCTGGCTCGCCGTCGTGATGGCGGCCAACACTGTCATCGGGCTCTACTACTACATCGCCTGGACGGCCCGGCTCTTCACCCCGCTCTCCACGGGGGCGAGCCGGCCCAGGTCCGGGCCCGTCGCGGTGGCCGTGGGACTGGCGGTGGCCGTCACGCTGGCCTTCTCCGTCGCCCCGCAGGTGGTGCTGTCGGCGGTCGGCTGAGATCACAGCGCCTGTTCAACGGGGAACGTTCAGCCAGGCCGTAGGCGTTAGTAAGGCTGAACGCACCTGACCGTGAGGAGGAGGCGTGCACCACAACGGCCTGCGGACCGCGATCCTTCTTGGAGCGCTGTCCGCGTTGATCCTGGTGGTGGGGGCCTGGATCGGAGGTGGCGCGGGGCTGCGGCTCGCGCTGGTGCTCGCGCTCGTCGCGAACGGTCTCGCGTACTTCTTCTCCGACAAGATCGCGCTGTCCGCCATGCGGGCCCGGCCGGTCGCCGAGGTCGAGCAGCCGGTGCTGTACCGGATCGTGCGGGAGCTGTCCTACGACGCCCGCCAGCCGATGCCCCGGCTCTACGTGTCCCCGACCATGCAGCCCAACGCGTTCGCGACGGGCCGCAACCCGCGCAACGCGGCCGTCTGCGTCACCCACGGCATCCTCGGCATGCTCAACGAGCGCGAGCTCAAGGGAGTCATCGGGCACGAGCTGTCGCACGTCTACAACCGCGACATCCTCATCTCCTCGGTCGCCGGCGCGCTCGCCACGATGATCACCTATTTCGGCTACATCGGCCTGTTCTTCGGCTCGGACGACGACGAGGGCCCGGGAATCCTGGGCGCCCTGCTCGTCATGATCCTCGGTCCGGTGGCCGCGTCGATGATCCAGATGGCGATCTCCCGGTCGCGCGAGTTCGCCGCCGACGAGTCCGGGGCCCGGCTGACGGGCGACCCGCTCGCGCTGGCCTCCGCTCTGCGGAAGATCGAGATGGGCATCCGCCAGCTGCCGCTCCCCGAGAACGGACGGCTGGCGTCGGCGAGCCACATGATGATCGCGAACCCGTTCCGCCAGGCAGGGATCGGCAGGCTGTTCTCCACCCACCCGCCGATCGCCGAGCGGATCTCCCGCTTGGAGCGGATGGCCGGCTACCGGCGCTGACGAGGTCAGGAACGCAGGGTCACCGGGTCGGTCTCCTCGGCCCGCAGCGCGGGCAGGCCGTCGATGCTCTCCCGGTTGTGCCTGGCCCGGTAGTCCCGCTTCTGCTGGACGTCCTTGCGGTCCGCCCACTCGTCGAGCAGCGTCCTGTCCTGGTCGTAGGTCATGAACGGCACGGAGTACCCGCACGAGTCGGAGATCCGGTCGCAGGCGACCACGATGATCGACCTGACCCCCGGATGCGGGCCGAACAGCGTGAGCAGGTCGCCGAAGTCCGCGTCGTGCGGCGTGACGACGCGGCCCGTGCCGTACAGGCGGACGATTTTCGGGGGACCGGTGAAGGCGCAGAACATCACGGTGACGCGGCCGTCGTCGCGCAGGTGGGCGATCGTCTCGACGCCGCTTCCGTCCAGGTCCAGATAGGCGACCGTGGTGTCGTCGATCACGGCGAAGGTGTCCGCGTACCCCTTGGGGGACACGTTCACGTGTCCGCCGCCCTGCGGGGCCGTCGCGACGAAGTAGACGGGCTGGGTGGTGATGAAGCCGCGCAACCGGTCGGTGAGCCGCTCGTAGATCTTCCCCATGTCGCGACGATAACCCGGCGGTCGCCAGTCGTTAATCCCCGGTCCGGGTGGCTTCGGTCACAGGCGGGTCAGACGTCCGCCGCCGCCGCCAGCCGGTCCATGAGCTCGCCGGCGAGGTACAGCAGGTGGCGCTCGGCGGGCGACAGGTGCCGGGCGATCGCGGCCGCGAGCCACTCGTCCCGGTACGACATGTCCTCGATCAGCGCCGCCTGCCCGGAGGGCGTGAGGGTCAGCAGCGACCGCCGCCCGTCGGAGGGGTCGCGGTCACGCCTCACGAGCCCGTGCCCTTCCAGGTCGGCCAGCACGCGGGTCATCGACTGGGCCTGCACGTGGTCCGCCGCGGCGATCTCCTTCGGCGTCATCCCCCCGTTCCGGTAGAGGTGAGCGAGCACGCTCAGCTTGGCGCCGCTGAGGCTCTCCGCCGGTCTCTCCGCGCGCAGCCGTCTGGCGAGCCGCATCGCGCCCCGCCGTACGGCGGCCGTCCCCTCGTGCTCTTCCACTTACGAGATCCTACGCTCTTGCTTGCTAACACCCAATATTTCAGGCAAAAATCGTAAGACTATGCGTATTAAAATTCCCCGCTCCTTCGTCGCCGCGGTAGGCACCGCCGTGACGCTGGGCGTACTGGCCTCGGGCGAGCGGCAGTCGCTGGGCGTCGTCATCCTGGGCGTCGTCCTGGCGATCTCGCTGGAGCGCGCGAAGGCGGGCCGCCGCTCGCTGCTGGTCGTGCCCGTGGTCGTCGTCACCGGCCTGATCGGCGCCCTGATGCACTGGTCGCCGCTGCTGGGAGAGGCCGTCTTCGTGGCCGCGGTCTTCGTGTCGGTCCATCTGCGCAGGTACGGTCCCCGGGCCGCCGCGATCGGGCGGATGATGTTGCTTCCGCTGATCGGGCTCTTCATCGCGCCGGTGCCCGTGGGGCACGACCCGTGGAGCGCTCTGGTGTGGGCGGTCGTGGCGAGCGTCGTCGCGGTCGGATGGACCGCCCTCACCTCGATCCGCGCCCCCGCCGGGGAACCGGCACCGGAGGGAACCGCCGGGTCGGTCCACACGAGGTTCGCCGCGCAGTCGGCCGCCGCGCTCGCCCTGGCGTTCTCCCTCGGCCATCTGATCTTCCCCGGCCACTGGCCCTGGGTGGTGATCAGCGCGTTCACCGTGTCGGTTGGGGCACGCTCCCGGGGTCACGTCGTGCACCGGAGCATCCAGCGCACCGGTGGCGCCCTTCTCGGAACGGCGACCTCCACCCTCGTCGGGGTCCTCGTCCTCGGTCACGGGTGGCTCGTGGCCGTAATGATCTTCGCGTACCTCCTGGCCGGGCTGATCCTGCGTGACCGGAACTACGCGTACTGGTCCTTCTGCGTCACCAGCATCCTCGCCCTGCTGTACGGCCTCGCCGCTCCGGCGGGGGTCTCCGGGATCGAGGTCCTTGGGGAAAGGCTGGCCGCGGTCGTCGTCGGCTGCCTGTGCGGGGTCCTTCCGGCCTGGGTCCTCGTGCCGGTGAGGACGGAGGCGGTCATGCGGAAGAACCTGGCGCGGACGCTGGCCGCACTGGGGGCGCTGCTCGAGAAGCCCGGCGAGGACGGCCGGCGCGAGTTCGACAGGAGCGTGGCGGCGCTCCGCGTGGCCGCGGAACCCGCTCTGGCCTGGCGCCGCGTCGTCCGGCGTCCAGGCCTGGCCGACTGCGTCGAGCCGCTGGCGTCCTGCGGACCCCTGTCCGACGCCCTCGACCCGGGACGGGAACCGGGGCCGGGAGACCCGGCGGCCGAGCGGGCGCGACGGGCCGCCCACGGCGCGTTGCGGCGCAACATCGGGGCCACCCGGCTGGCCCTCGCCCGCAAGCCCGTCCCCGAGTTGGTGCCGGTGACCGCGCCCGATCCGGAATCGCCGCTCGCGGCGCTCGACCGGACGCTCCGGCAGGTTCACACGACCGTCTCAGCAGCGCTCGTCCCGGCGCCGAGCCTGCAGGGCTCGCCCGCACCCGGCGCCGGGACGGCGTCCGGCTAGTCGCCCGGATGTAGGACGCGGTGGAGGAACTCGCGTGTCCTGTTGTGCTGAGGTGCGGCGATGACCTGCGCCGGCGGCCCGTCCTCGACGATCACGCCCTGGTCCATGAAGACCACCCGGTCGGCCACCTCGCGGGCGAAGCCCATCTCGTGGGTGACCACCAGCATGGTCATGCCGTCCTCGGCGAGACGCCGCATGACCTGGAGGACGTCGCCGACGAGTTCGGGGTCGAGCGCAGAGGTCGGCTCGTCGAACAACATCAGCGACGGGTTCATCGCCAGGGCCCGGGCGATGGCCACCCGCTGCTGCTGTCCGCCGGACAGCTGAGCGGGGTAGGAGTCCGCCTTCTCGCTGAGCCCGACCTTCTCCAGGTTCTCCCGCGCGATCCGTACGGCCTCCGCCCGCGGGCGCTTGAGCACCCGCTCCTGGGCGATGGTGACGTTGCGCAGCACGGTGAGGTGCGCGAAGAGGTTGAACTGCTGGAAGACCATGCCGAGCCGCCGCCTGGCGGCGTCGATGTCCACATCGGGGTGGGTGAGTTCGATGCCGTCGACGAACACCTGGCCGGAGGTGGGCTGCTCCAGCAGGTTGACGCAGCGCAGCAGCGTCGACTTGCCCGAGCCCGACGGTCCGATGACGCAGACGACCTGGCCGGTCTCGACGCTGAAGTCGATGCCCTTGAGGACTTCGAGCTTGCCGAAGGACTTGTGCAGATTCCTGATCTCGACGGTGCTCATCGGCTCGCTCCCTGGCGTGCCTCCAGGCGGCGTGCCGCGTATCCCAGAGGGATCGTGATCAGCAGATAGGTCAGACCGGACACCAGGATCGGCGTCGGGTTGGCGTACGTCGAGGCCTGGTCGTTGCCGAACTTGGCCAGCTCGACCTGGGTCGCCGTCACCCCGAGGAACAGCACCAGCGAGGAGTCCTTGAACAGCAGGACCAGTTCGTTGGTGAGCGGGGGGATCACGATGCGGATCGCCTGCGGGATCACGATCGAGACCATCGCCCGCATGTGCGGCATGCCGAGCGAGCGGGCCGCCTCCATCTGCCCCTTGGGCACGGCCTGCAGGCCGGCCCGGAACGTCTCGGCCATGTAGGCCGCCGAGACGACGCCGAGGCCCAGTGCCGCCTGGCCGTACACCTCTCCGGGGATCTGGAAGCCGGGGAAGGCCAGCGGGAGGCTGCCGATCATGAGGAAGATCAGCAGGGCGGGCAGTCCGCGGAAGATCTCCACGTAGCCCGCCGCGATCCATCGGTACGGCGCCACGGAGGACTGCCGCATGAGCGCCAGCAACAACCCGACGGCGAAACCGCCGATGAATCCGCTGATCGTGTAGATCACCGTGTTCTTCAGCGCCACCGTGAACAGCTGGGGCAGGCCCTCGCCCGCGACCTTGGAGCTGAGGAACGACTCCTTGATGGCCGGCCAGTCGGCCAGCAGGGCGAGCACGACGACGATGACGAGCAACACGCCGTACTGGATGCCCCGGCTGATCCGCTGCCTCTGGCGAGGGCTGAGCCGCCTCTGGGGAGAGGCGGCTGCCTGTTGGTCGGCCATCATGTCACGGAGTCGGGGTCGCGGACGGGGCGGCGCCGGGCTCGGTGCCGAACCACTTCTTGTAGATGGCGTTGTAGGTGCCGTCGGCCTTGGCGGCCGTGATGGCCTCGTCGATGACCTTGGCCAGGGCGGTGTTGCTCTTCTTCATGCCGATGCCGTACTGCTCGCCGGTGTTGAGGCTGGCCACCTGCGCGAACTTGGCGCCGATCTCCGGCTTCTTCAGCCAGGTCTGCACGACCGGGAGGTCCTGGACGATCACGTCGACCTGGCCGGTCTGGAGGGCGAGGAGTTCCTTGGGCGAGTCGGCGTACTCGACCGGGTTGAAGCCCTTGCCCTTGACGTAGTCGAGACCCGTCGTGGACGCCTGGGCGCCCAGCTTGAGGTTCTTGGCCTTGACGTCGTCGAGCGAGGTGATCCCGCTGTCCTTCTTCGCCATGAGCGACTGGGTGGCGTCGAAGTACGGCACCGAGAAGAGGATGTTCTGCTTGCGCTCGTCGGTGATCGTCATGCCGGCTGCGGCGACGTCGCACTTGCCGGAGTTCATGGCCGCGCCGCTCTTGATGGCGGCGAAGTCGATGTCGACGATGTCCTGCGTCACGCCGAGCTTCTTGGCCGCCAGGTTGACGATGTCCACGTCGAAGCCGACGACGTCGCTGCCCTGGTTGAACTCGAAGGGCTCGTAGGGGATATTGGTGCAGGTTGTGATCTTGCCTGCGTTGACGAGCTTGACGCCCCCGGGGGCCGGGGCGGCGGTGGAAGTGCCGCCGGAGTCGCCGCCACAGGCCGAAGCGGCCAGCGTGATCGCCAGTGCCGTCGTGCCGATCGCGGCCGCTCGTGGGATGGTGGACCAGAGAGCCACGCAGGCCTCCTCATTGTGAAACAAACCGAACTTCCTGCATGCGCAGTTTAGGGGCACATTGCAGCAGGTCATCTTCGGGCTGAACTTTAGGGTCGAATCCCCATATAGAACAACAGACCCATCCAAAACGACAGTTGTTTAGAGACCATCGCGTTACAGGGCCGAGAACGCGCTGGAGACCTCCGCGACGCGGGGGCGGCGACCGCTGTCCCGCCCCTGTCCCGGCGCTGTCGCCGACCAGCGACCCTAGCGTCGATCATGCCTCTGGCCTGCGGTCCGCTCATCCCGGCGCTTCTCGTCATTTCGCACGCGCGCACGTTGTCGTGCCCGGAAATGCGGCCTCGCCGACTCTCCGCTCGCCGGGCTGCAACCGGGGAGCGTCCATCGGGATAGAGGACGGTGTCAGCACCTTGGACAGGGAGGCAGCACCCATGAAGGGACACACCGGCCCATGGTTACGGCGAGAGTGGTGAGTCCGCCCGCGGAGAAGCTCGACGATTCGGGAATCGTCGCCGCCTCCCTGGAGGATCCCGAGGCGTTCGGCGAGTTGTTCCGCCGCCACGCGCCACGACTGCACGCCTACATCAAGCGGCGTCTAGGGCCTTCTCTCGCCGATGACGTCGTGGCGGAGACGTTCGCCACCGCGTTCCGGCAACGGGGCAGATTCGACGGGCGAGCGGAGTTCGCCGCGTGGCTGTGGGGCATCGCGAGCAACGTGATCGCCCGGCACCATCGGCAGGAGACCCGCATGTACCGGGCGTTCGCCCGGACGGGGGTCGACCCCGCCGAGGACGGCGTCGCCGAACTGGCCGGCGACCGCGTCGACGCCCAGGCATGCGGCCCTCGTCTGGCGAAGGCCCTCGCCTCACTGAGCGCTCAGGACCGCAGCGCCGTGTTGTTGCTCGCCTGGGGCGAACTGTCGTACGCCGAGATCGCGGCGACGTTGGACCTGCCGCTCGGCACCGTCAAGGCCAAGATCCACCGGGCTCGGACGAAGCTCCGCAAGGCCCTCCCCGAGGAGAAGAACGATGGATGAAATCGACGCGCTGCGGCGGATGCGGACGGCCCTGGCCCATGAGGAGAGCCCGGACCGGCTCGCCCCGCGCACCGACTGGCGGTCCGGCGTGGCACCGCGTCCCCGCCGCAGCTTCAAGGTTCCGGTCCTGAGCGTGATCTCGACGGCCGCTCTGGTCGCCGGGGCCGTCGTCGTCATCTCTGTGACGTCCTCTCCGGCACCTGACGAAGGCCGGCCGGTTCGCATGGGGGAGAGCAAGGGCCCTCTCGAGCCGGGCAACGCGCTGCTGGTGGCCGCCACGAACGTGGAGAAGGGGGCGACGGGCAAGTACTGGCACACCACCCGCATCACCGGGGAGATCTACGCGATCGGCAAGAGTGCGGCGGACCACTACAAGCTCGAATCGAGGATGCAGTACGACGAGTGGACCGACTCACGCGGCAAGCAGTGCGTCGCCTTCGGCGACCTGCCCGCCCGCCCGTGGACCGCCCTCGACAAACAGAAGTGGGAGAAGGCGGGGGCTCCCACGACGGTGGAGTTCCCCATCCCGGAGGGGACCGGCGGTCTGTTCCTGAAGCCCACGAGAACGGGGGGGCCCTGCCGCGAGGTCGGTGAGCGGCGATTCCTCGGTATGACGGTGAAGCAGCTCGCCGGGTTGCCCACCCAGCCTGAGCAGTTGGAGAAGGCCCTGTTGAACATCAAGGGCAACTGGGAGGCGGTCAGCTCGAAGCCCGGAGAGCGGCCGATTCGGGCACTGAAGGGCGACAAGCGGGTTCGGGCGCTGAGCGATGCGGCCGGCACCCTGCTGGGCGTCGCGCCCGCCCCTCCTGAGGTACGGGCGGCGGCGTTCCGCATGCTCGCCACCCTCCCAGGCGTCAAGGCCGAGGGCGAGACGACCGACCCCCTGGGCCGCCCGGGGACGGTGATCTCTCTGCCAGTCGAGACGACCGTTCCTCTCGGCATCTACACCGCGCCCAAGCAACTCGGCACCTACCGGCGGCAGTGGATCATCGACCCGGATAACGGGACGCTGCTGGCCGTACGGGATCTCGTGGCGACGCCACCGCACGGCTCACGGGAGCTCCCCCCGGGCGACGACGGAAAGCCTCGTCGCCTGACGGTCGACACCCAGCCTGACCGGTTCCACAAGCGTGGCGAAGTGTCCGATTACGAGGTGTACGCGAAGGCGGAGTGGAGCGACGCGGTGCCGCGCTAGTTGAGGATGTCGATGACGGGGATGTCGGGGTAGCGCGCCTGGAGGACTTCGGGGCGAGCGGTCAGGATGGGCCAGCCGCGCAGGTCGTAGAAGGCGGCCGCATGGGCCAGGGACAGGTCGCTGACGGTGGTGCCCTTCAGCAGCCGGTAACTGACGAGGAGCGCCTGCTGGGAGGTGAGCGCCGACTCCACCCCTCCCAGGGTGAAGTCCGCTCCGAGTATCTGTGTGATCAGCCAGCGTTCCTCGTCGGTTCCGGCCCGGGAGAACGCCTCCGCCACGCAGACGGAGGGGATCAGCAGGGAGGCCGACATCTCCTTGATCTCCCCGAGTCGCATGAAGGCTGCCGGTTCCTGGCGCGCCCATGCCTCCAGGGCACTGGTATCCATGATCAGTCCGGAGACGGTGTTCACTCGCCCTCCGCGCCGCGTTCGCGGGCCGCCTTCCCGGCGGCGAGGGCGGTACGGAAACCGGCGCCGTTGTCGTAGATGCGACGGTACTCGTCGGGGTCGGTGACCTGGAGCGCCTCGACCCGCGCCTGCAGCAGCGCGCTCACCTGTGCGGCTCTGCTGAGCTTGTATTCGGCCGCCTCGGCGAGGAACGCCGAGATGGACGACGCCTCACCCGCCTTCAGCCGCTCGCGGATCTTCGCCACGAGGTCGCTGGGGAGGCTGACGGAGAGCTTCTCTGTCGTTCCCACGCCGCGATGCTACTCGGGTAGCACCGGGCTGACCAATTGGCCTTCACGCCGTCGCCGTGGTCAGGGGGAGCCGGCAGGAGCGGCTTACTGGTTCACCCGGGGCCTTGCGGGCGCTCAACCTGGCCAGGGCCTCCTCGGAGGGGCCGGGCTCCGCCTGGCTGAGGCCACCTGCCTGCCGGGGCCTGCGCTCCATCTGATTCACAACGGCGCAAGCATGACGGCGGGCCATGCCACTCCCGGAACACCTGAGTGGGGGGAGTGGCCTGAGCCTCGCGATCAGCCCCGTCGTGACGTCGACGATGTGTCCGGCAAGTGCCCTGGTCTCGGCCGCTGTCGATGAAACGCCAGGTCGGCGCCCCTGTGTCAGCGGTAGTTCGTGAACTGCAGGGCGATGTCGAGGTCCTTGCCCTTGAGCAGGGCGATGACCTCCTGGAGATCGTCCTTCTTCTTGCTGCTGACGCGGAGCTCGTCGCCCTGGATCTGTGCCTTGATGCCCTTGGGGCCCTCGTCGCGGATGAGCTTCGAGATCTTCTTCGCGTTCTCCTGGTCGATGCCCTCCTTGAGGGCGATCGTCAGCCGGTACTCCTTGCCGGACAGCCTCGGTTCGCCCGAGTCGAGGACCTTCAGCGAAAGGCCTCGCTTGACGATCTTCTCCTTGAACACGTCGAGGACCGCGTTGGCGCGCTCCTCGCTGTTCGCCTTGATCTCGATGCTCTCGCCCGACCAGGAGATCTCGGCCCCGGTGCCCTTGAAGTCGAATCGGTGCCCGACCTCCTTGGCCGTCTGATTCAGGGCGTTGTCGACCTCCTGCCGGTCGATCTTGCTGACCACGTCGAAACTGCTGTCGGCCATCGGTGTCCGTGTCCTCTCCTCGTTGCCTTCTGAGATTAGTGGCCCAGGCGTGATCAGAGGTCTTTGCGCATCACAACACGGGGTTCCATGTCGATGCCCAGCGCGTGCTCCTGCCGTACGAGTGCGGTCAGCCCGGGCCCCCACTCCTCGGGGGGAAGCACGGCGAAGCCGTGGCCCGCGTACCAAGGGGCGTTCCACGGGACATCGCGAAACGTCGTCAACGTCATCGCCGTGGCACCGCTCGCCGCGGCCGCGTCACAGGCGGCGTCGAGCAGTCTCGTGCCGATGCCGCGTCTTCCATGATCAGGGTGTACGGCGAGCTGCTCGAGGTGCGCGAGCCCGTCGACGGTCCCGAGCATGGCGAACCCCACCGGCGGCCGGCCTGCGACGATCACGGTCTCCGGGTCGTCACACTCCTCGATCATCGTGGTCCCGGGAGGGAAGTGGATGCCGAGAGGGGCGAACATGCCGTCGGCCGCCAGTTCCACCTCCACCAGCGCCGGGAGGTCAGCGGTCTCGGCCCATCTGATCACGGTTCTACTATGGCGCGATCCGGCGGCTGGGTGGCGAAATCTACTGTTCGCCCGAGTCCTTCCCCGGAAAAACGGGCGTCACGTGCACCCTGGAAGTCCGCTATCCTTCTTGCTGTCGCTGCGGTCAGCAGCTGACACGGCAGGTTGCCCGAGTGGCCAAAGGGAGCGGTCTGTAAAACCGTCGGCTCAGCCTACGCAAGTTCGAACCTTGCACCTGCCACAGGGATTTTCCCAGCTCAGAGGCCCTACGGGGCCTCTTTTGCTTTCCAGGGCCATGCAGCCGTAGGTTGCCCTGAGCCGCCAGTTGTCGCGGGTCGCGCAATATGCACGCAATGATCTTGAGTGCATCTTCACCGGTCACGCAGAGCTTTGCTCCGATACCTGCCTCCAGCGGGCAGTCCCGCCGCTACCGGCCGAACCGAGCCGGTGACCGCGACGCCAACCGTGCCCTGCACGTGATCGCTGTCAACTGCCTGGCCCACGACGAACGCACCCGCGCTTACGCCGCCCGCCGCACCAGCGAAGGCCTGTCGAAGAAAGACATCCTGCGCTGCCTCGAGCGCTACATCGCCCGCGACGTCTACCGCATCCTCAACTGCGGCGACGTACCCGCAACCAAACCCACTACTGCCTCTTGACAGGACATAGGAGCATCCCCTTTGTCCGTACCGCATACCCCGGTCGTACCGCACCGAGCGCTATCCGTCACGAGCCGAAGACTCTACGTATTCAGCCTGTGTGGTGGGTTCGCTCCCCAGGGAGCCGTTCTTGGGCGAAGGTACGGATCTGTTCGGCGACCACGTCGGGCGCGTTCAGGTCGGGCGCGTTGTGATCCAGTCCAGGCAGGATCACATGCCTGGCGTCGGGCACGACACGGGCCAGGCGAGGCAGTACGTCGGTGACGTAGGCAGGGGTCTTCTCGCCACCGAGCAGCAGCGTCGGGGAGTCGACGCCCGCATACCTGGAGCCGTCGGAGTCCAGGCGGAAGATCTCGTTCATCTCGGGTGGGGTGGTCGGCATCATCGCCCGCGTCTCCCGGCCGTCGGTCCCGAGTAGCAGCAGGAACGCCAGCGCACGGAACACCGGCGTCGGCGCGTCTCCGATGGGGGCCAGGCGGGTGGCCTTGAGGAATGTCGCCATGGCCGCCGTGTGCTTGCCCTCGTTCAACAGACGGGTGAACGAGGGGAGCCACGAGGAGGGAAAGCCCCCGCCGATGCTGACAGCCGGTTCGTAGGCCATCAGCGCGGAGACCTTCCGCCGCAGTCCGACGTGCAGGGTGACCAGGCCGCCATAGCTGTGTCCGAAGAGCATCTGCGCGCCTGTGCGGTCCATGACGGCCAGTGCGTCGTCGGCCTCGGTCTCGATGCTGTAGTCCGGCCCCTGCGGGCCGCTGAGGCCGCGTCCGCGGCGGTCGATCACGTGCACGCTGTAGGTGTCGGACAGCGCTTGTGTCAGAGCTTGGTAGTGGTGAGCGCATCGGTTGTTGCCGGGTATTACCACCAGCCCGGGTCCTCTCCCTGCGCCGAAAAAGGAGATCCTCGTCCCGTCCTGCGAGGTGACCGTCCCGCTCTGCCATTCGGCGGGTTTCTTGCCGCTCATGTACTGCCTGCCTTCCGGTGGAGGGTCATGCTGCAGCAGGTGCACTGTTTGCAGATTATGCAAACTTTGCATAGTATGCACGCATGGAGTCTGTAGTTCAACGTCGACGCGAACGAGCAAGGCAGCTCAAGCGTCGAGCCATCGCGGACGCCGCCGTGCAGCTGGCCTTGAAGGAGGGGCTCGACGCGGCGACCATTGAGGCGATCAGTGAGAGCGCGGACATCTCGCCGCGGACGTTCTTCAACTACTTCTCCACCAAGGAAGACGCCCTTGCCATGGGCCCGTCGGTGGCGGTGGATGAGTTGGTCGCATTCGTTGCGGCCCGGCCGCCAGAGGAGCCGGCCGCACGTACGATGCGGGCGCTGGCCAAGCACGTGGCCGACTCCTTCGTACCCAGCCAGGACCAGATCGCGCTGTGGAGGCGGTACCCGCAGCTTCTGGCCCGCGCCCAGTCGGGCCAGAAGGATGAGCTGTTCCTGGCCGTCATGACGGCCGTCGCCGACAGGGAGCACCGCGACCTCACTGCCGACGTCTATCCGAGCGTGCTGGTCACCACCACGTTCGCAACCATCCAGTGGGCTGTGCGCGCGTCCTGGGTCCCCGAGATCGGCAAGACCGTCGACGAACTCCTCGATGCCGCTTTCGACTTGCTCGAACGCGGCCTGTAAGGCAACTGATCTCTGCACCGCGGCCGAGCCGTCGGCTCGGCCGGCGAACAACGCTGCGCGTGAGGAGCCACCATGTCATCGCCCCCACCGCCCATCGGCACACCAGTCGCGCCCACCCGCATTGCCGTCGCTGCCACAGCCTGGGTCACGTTGATCCAGTTCTTCGTCGTACAAGTCGTGGCGCAATGGGCGAGCACAGCCCCCTACCACGTGACACGACAGTTCATCAGCGATCTCGGCAACACGGCCTGCGCGCCGTACAGGTACTACACCACCGACGAACTTGTCGAGGTGTGCTCAGCGCAGCACGCCCTGGTCAACACGTCGTTCATCGTCTCCGGCCTGCTTCTGATCACCGGCCTGCTGCTGGCCTGGAGCCACTGGCCCCGGCATCCCGCGATCACGACCGGCAAAACCATGATCGTGTTCGCCGGACTCGGCTGGGCCATAGCCGGGCTCAGCCCCGAGAACGAGAACATCTTCGTCCACAGCATGGGCGCGATGCTGCTCGTAGTAGGCGGCAACGCCGGAGTACTCATTCTCGGACTGGTGTCCCGCAGCCGTGCCGGATGGCGCGTACACGGCACATGGACACTGGTGACCGGCGCGATCGGCACCGCCGCCACGATCCTGTACTTCACCAACCAGTACCTCGGGCTCGGCCTGGGCACCATGGAACGCCTCGCCGCGTACCCCCTCGTCGCGTGGGCCATCGCAACCGGCCTCGGATGGCTCACCTCTCGACGCCGGAGCCTGGCCAGCCCGGCCATCCGGGTCTAGGAGGGCGCTTTGCCCGCGGCGCCGTTAGGGCCGAGGAAGCCGAGGGATCTTGCCTCGGTGGGCGGCCAATGTCGATGCCGCGTAGGGCGTGTACGGGACCCTCACCTGCTCACCGACTGCGTTCTTGCTTTGGGCGGTGCCGCCGGTCTGCTGGGTGCTGGAGGCCGAACTCTCGGCCCGTTTACGGATCTTGACTGTGGGGGGCGTGGGAGGGCGCCGACAAGTCCGGCAGCCACGCGAATCGGGGCGCCGCCGACGGGGATGGTGGCGATCACGGTGTCGGCCGCGGTGTTGATCACCGACACCGTGTTCGAGTTGAAGTTGGTGACGTAGGCCAGCACTTCGTGCATCCGACACGGACACGCCCGCTCCACGCATTACTAATACAGCGTGATCTACGTGTCTTCGCCGCGCACATGCGAGAGCAGCGCGGATGGGCTGTCGCGACAAGTCAAGGCTGGGGTAGTAGTGGCGGCCAGGGGGGACCACCTACTCGGTTCGCGTGCGACGCAAGAGCCTGCAGACGACGGCGGTGTGTCGTGAGTGACCGTGGTTGCCCCCTTGTTAGCCTGTCTAGTCGCACGCTAATTGCATGGCGATCAGCCCGTGACCTGGCTTCCCTGCGCGGCAGGCATACCTCGCCGGGACCGCGAGCAGTCTCCCGCCAACCACGCGAAGTTGGCACCGGGCGTGCGCACGCGCTCACTGACCTCGATGGTGAACTTGTCGGGGCATCCTAGGGGCCCTGGATGGCCATCGTTAAGTGTGATCCAGTTGGTCACTTTGCATGTTGTTGACCTGTGATTTTTTATCGTGCCTGGCATGAGCACTCCTCTTGGGGAGTTCCTGCGCGCTCGGCGCCAGCTCATGACCGTTGATCAGGTGGGGCTGACGCGTGTAGGCGGGCGTCGCCGGACTCCGGGGTTGCGCCGCGAAGAGATCGCGATGCTGGCCGGCCTGAGCGCCGACTACTATGCGCGGCTGGAGCAGGGGCGGGATGTCAACCCGTCGGATCAAGTGCTCGCCGCCTTGGCGCGGGTTTTCCAACTCTGTCCTGATGCAACCGAGTACCTGTACAAGCTGGCACGCCCGCGAGCGTGTGTCGAAGGGGTCGTTCCCTGCGTGGATCAGGTCAGTCTGTGTGTGTTGAGGTTCATCGAGAAATGGGATGACGCGTCAGTTTTTGTGGTGAATCGTCGGCTAGACATTCTGGCCAAAAATCGGGTGGCCGCCGCGCTCTTCGAGGGGGTGGATTACACCGACAACCTGATCAGGTTGGCCTTTCTCAACCCTGCGGCACGAGAGTGGTGGTTGAACTGGGAAGAGGAAGCGGCTGAGAATGTCGCTCACCTGCGTGCCGCGGCGGGAACAGATCCCGACGACCCATACTTGCTCGAGTTGGTTGACGAGCTGTCACGTGAAAGTGAGGACTTTCGCCGGCTCTGGGCTCGCCACGATGTACGTGGCAGGAATCAGGGTCTCATCCGCTTGCACCACAGCGAAGTTGGCGAGATGACCTTTTCCCTTGAGACGTTGCGTATCGAGAGCGCTCCCGGCCTGCGCATCCTCGTCGCTGAGGCTGTGCCACGCGGCCCCGCTGACGATTGCTTGGCCAAGCTACGCGTGCTCACCGCTAGCCGGCGGTGATTCGAGCGGACGTGCGGCTTGCCACAGCCCCGCAACTCGCTGCGGACTGAGTGACTATCCAGGGGCCGTCTGTGGGCCGTCCGAAGGCGACCAACGATGACGGACAACGACCATCATCGAGCGGCGGACCGCGAGGAGCTGCGGAAAACGACTCCAAAAACCCCATGTCAGTCCTCGTCGTCGACATACTCCCGTGCCGTCTCGAGGAACTCGGCGACCGTCTCGGTCAGCATGTCGTCGGGGCCCAGGGCCTCGGTGCAGGCGGCGAGCGTCTGCTCGTACAGGGCGATGCACTCCTCCCGCCCGGCGTTGAAGAGGAACCACGCCAGGTTGGACTGGCAGGTCAGCGTGTCCGGATGATCCTCTCCGAGGGGCCGGCGATAGGCGGCGAGGGTCTCCTCCTGCAGGGTGATCGCCTCGTCGTGCCGCTCGACCAGCGACAACGCGGTCGCGAGGTTGTCCTGGCAGTGCAGGGTGAGCGGATGGTCGGGTCCGAGCAGTTCCCGGCACTCCGCCACGTTCTGTTCGTGAAGATTCAGCGCGTTGTCATGCCGGGCGGCGAACAGGTAGGCCGCCGCCAGCTGATCGGTCACCACCAGGGGCTCTCCGCCGTCAAGCGCCTCGCGGGCGAGATCGGATCGGATCGCGTGCTCCCGCCGCTCCTCCGCGTCGATCAGTTCGACGAGTGCCTTGATCTTGCGGTCCGATTCGAAAAGGGTCACGTCGATCACCCACTCCGGCGAGGGCTCGTGTTCGCGTCTTACACCATGAACTCGCATAAGAGCGCCGGAAAGGCCCGGCCTGATGTCACAACGACACCCATTGCGCGCCCGTCAGGTCCTTCGGCAGCGCGTGCGGCGGCACCCCGGTCGCCCGCAGCCATTCGCGTACGGCGAGGCGGTCGATGCGTCCGGTCCTGTGGAGGGTCTCTCCCAGCCCACGCGCCTCGGGCCGATCAGTGGTCGTAGCCGTCAGGTGGAGGCGGCCGTTCAACGACGTGGAGGCTCGGGAGCCGGCCGGCTGTCCCGGCGGTGTGCCGGGCCGGTCGGCCGGTCGTCGTGGGCGGGGTGGAAGCCCTCGAGCAGCCTGGTGCGGACGGAGCGCGTGTCCTGATCGCCTTCCAGCCAGCGCCTCGTGACGTCGGAGGCCATGGTGATCAGATCGGCGGTTCGCCGGAAGTCGATGGGCAACACGTCGACCGGGCACAGCGGCGGGAGCAGGTGCAGTCTCGTGGGCTGTTCGACTCGGGCGATGGAGGCCGCCATGCGCTGCTCGGCGAGCAGGTTGTACGCGTGGAGCATCATGCCGATCACGCTGGACGGCAGGCTCGGCAGCCGGCAGGAGAACCCCGGGCTGAGCACGTACACCTCGTCGGCTCCACACGTGACGGCCGCGTCGAGCGTGGTGTGCCGCGCGAGGCCACCGTCCATGAGCATCCGGCCGTCGACCTCCACGGTGGGGTAGAGGCCCGGGATCGCCGTGCTGGCCAGCAGGGCGGGCAGTGCCGGCCCGCGCGAGAGCAGTACCGGATCCCCGTTGCGCGCGTCGGCCGCCAGTACGGCCAGCCGGATCTCGGTGTTCTCCAGGCGGTCGATGGGCAGGGCCCGTTCCAGGAACCGGGCCAGTGCCTTGTTGTCGAAGAGATGGTTCCGCCTGCCTGTGGCCACCGCCTCGATGGTGAGCGGATTCACCGGAAACGCGTAATTCCGCAGACCAAGCGCGCGCAAGCCCCCGCGCAACGGATGCCACGGGAGGTACTGGGCCAGGACGTGGGCCATCTCGGCCGCGCTGAGCGGATAGACATCGTGACGGCCCACCGACAACCACAGTTTCGCGAGGTCCTCGACGCCTTCTGCGCTGGGGTGGGTCGCGTGATGCGCCGCGTTGAGCGCACCCACGGACGCCCCCACGACGAGATCGGCCCGGATCCCCTGTTCGGTCAGCGCCCGCAACATCCCCACCTGGGCGGCGCCGAGGCTTCCCGCGCCCCACAGGACGAACGCTCTCATCGCCCCACCCCCGTGAATGATCCGGCGTCGGCGGAAGCCGGAGCCGATTCGAGAGCATCCCTCACAGCTCAGGGGCAGCGTCGCCATCGAGGGAACCGAGGGTCGTCGCCTTCGTTGCTCGGGCCGAGTCCGCTGGCCGAAATCAGGGCCTGGAGAAGAGCCGGAAACGGCCCGGCAGCGGGCACGTGCCGGTTACCAGTGGCCCACCCAGTAGTTCTGCGTGATGTGGCAATTGTTCTTCCACTTGCAGGACGCGGACTGAACGGCGGTGACGCCGCTGTTGCTGTTCAGCAGTTGTGTCCCACGTTGGAAGACGGGGCTGTGCTTCAACCGCACAAACGACATGCTTCTCTGGTTGTGATGAGTCTTGTTCTGGCTTTCGTTGCCCTGTGCTCCGAGTTTGTTCTTGTCCTTCTGCGAGCCGGCTCCGGTGTTTCGCCCGCCGGTTCCGCTGGGGCCCTCTCCAGCCGACGTCGCGACCGCCGGCGACGCCATGACGATTGTGCCCAGCGCGATGACAGCCGGCAGCAACGCCATTCGGCGCCGGGTGAGCCCTGCCCTGGCAAGCGGATTCACCGTACGATGTCGACTCATTTTCAGCGCACCTTCAGGGTGACTAGTGCTGGCACTTCGGATCGGTCGGATATGTACCCCGCGATCCGGAGCAGGTCCTTCTCCGAATGATGCTCGGTGCAGAACGTTGCCGGCTCTTTGTGATGGGCGGTCCGACTCGGCGGCGCACCCGTGTTTCACCCGTAAAGGATCACATGGTCGCGGTCGAATGGGCCGTAGGCGTGCGCCATGCGGGCTCCAAAAGACCCTGCGGGCCCGCGATCTTCGAGGCGGCCGGCGATCCTCCGCGGCAGCCGGCCGACACCGTCTCGTCGCGGGCCCCTCATTCGGGGTTCGGTCCGGGTGCGCGGTGCACACGCTCGGGACCCGTCTCGAAGTAGGCGTGGCCGAGTTTCGGAAAGCGGCTGGCCTCGGCGATGACCAGGCGGCGCACACGCAGTTGGGAGGGCTGCGTGAGCATGTGGACGAACTTGTGCGCGACCGTCCGAAGGGTGGTCGCGACGTCGTCCGGTCCCCGTACGGACGGCCGTCCTCACGCCGAACGTCAGGACCTGCCGACGGGTTCGGGCTCGGGCATTCCGAGAGGGATGTCGCGCATTCCACGCAACGGTGAGAAGAACAACCACAGTCCCGCGCAGCAGCCGCCGACGACGGCGATCCACAAGGTGGTCTGTACGCCGAGGGCGGTGGCGAGCGCGCCGCCGGCCAGGCCACCCAATGGCAACGTGCCCCAGTTGATCCAGCGTGCGGCGGCGCTGACCCGGCCGAGCATGTCCGGAGGGCAGGCGGCCTGGCGGTAAGTGGTCAGCGAGATGCCTGCGACGGTGGAGGCGAAGGTCCACGAGATCCAGCCGAAGCCGAACAGCAGCACCCACCAGCCGTGCCCGGCCAGTGGGATCAGCAGGCCGGGCAGCGACAGGACGGTCATCGCGATCCAGCTGATCCGGGCCGAGCCGACCTTCCGGGCGAGGAACCGCGCCGCCACTCCGCCGGCCACTCCGCCGACGGCTCCCAGCGCCAGCAGGAGCCCGACCAGTCCCGGAGACAGATGCAGCGTGCGGATCAGGAACACCGGGCCGAGGGTCTCCACCATGATGACGAAGAAGTTGGCGGTGCCGTTGAACGCCACCGAGTTCCGCAGGATGGGATCGCGCGCCACATAGGCGAGCCCCTCGCCGATCTGCGACCGCAGTGTGGGCCGCGGTCCGGCTTCGGCCCGGGAGGGACGCGGCTCGCGAGTGCGGATCGCCGTCAGCGAAGCCGCCGACACCGCGAAGGAGAACGCGTCGGCGGCCATCGTCGTCGCGGCGCCGACGAGCGTCACCAGTCCCGCGCCCAGACTGGGCCCAGCGATCTGCGCGACCGACCGTGAGGCGGCGAGCTTGCCGTTGCCGTCCATGAGCTGGTCGCGGTCGAGCAGCACGGGCAGATAACTCTGGTAGGCCACCGAGAAGAACACGGCGAACACGCCGGAGACCAGCGCCACGGCGTAGAGCTGGGCGAGCGTCAGCGCACCGAAGGCGTGGGCCAGCGGCACCGAGCCGATCACCAGGCAGAGCGCGAGGTCGCACCAGATCATCAGGCGGCGCTTGGCTACCCGGTCCACTATGGCCCCGGCGGGCAGCGCCACCAGCAGATACGCGCTCGTCTCCGCCGCCGCCAGCAGACCGACCTGGAACGGGGAGGCGTGCAACACCACGACGGCGACCAACGGCAGGGCGAGTACGGAGACCTGCGTCCCCATCTCGCTGACCGTCTGGCCGCCCCATAACAACAGGAACTCGCGATGACGCCAGATCGAGGGGTGTTGTCCATTAGGGGCGGGCATCCGCCCAATGGTGTCATCGGTCCCACTCTTATGGACGGACGAGCACACACGCTCCGAGCGAACAGGTCGCTCGTGGCCGGCGACCCATTCGCCAGGGTTCCCTAGGAAACTCCCGGGTCACGGCACAAGATCATGCCCGCTCAGTGCCTTCTCCAGATCGGCGATGCCTCCGTACAGGACGCCGGTCATCCCGAGTGCCTCGGCGGCCTCGACGTTCTCCCTGCGGTCGTCGACGAACAGGCACTGTTGCGGAGAGACGCTCGCGCGTTCGGCGGCGATCTCATAGATCCGTCTCTCCGGCTTGACGACGCCGACGCGGGCGCTGCTGACGACGTCGTCCGCGAAATGGCTCAGCCCGAGCGAGAGGAGGTCGGCTTCCAGGGACAGCGTCGCGTTGGTCACGAGCACGACGGGCACGTGAGCCTGTACGCGGCGAAGCAACTCGAGCACGTCTTCGTCGACCCGGAACTCGGCGGAGGCGAACGCCTCGGCCAGTCCTCGCGCCTGTTCCTCCGGGACCAGCTCGGACAGCCCGGTCGCGATCGACTGCACCCACTGCTCGGTCGTGATCTTTCCCAGCAGCGCCGGCAGGTCTCGCTCCTGAGAGAAGGCGATCCTGCTCGTGGTGCCTTCCGGCAGCCCCGCGGCCCGCTCCAGGCGGGCCACCTCGGCGGTGTCGTAGAAACGGATCACTCCGTCGAAGTCGCATAACACCGCGGCGAAGGGCAACGTCATCGGATCTCCCTGTCCAGCAGCGAACCCGGGTCGGGCGCGATGCTCGTACGATCTCTCCGGCCGCGACTTCCGGGACGCGGTCAGGCGTGATCAGGGTAGTCAGAGATCGTGTGATCGGATGCGGTCCGCCGTGCGGGCCACAGCGTGTGGTATTCGACCCCCGGAACGAGAACGCGCCCGCCGCGGGAGAGATCCCGCGACGGGCGCGCCGCCTGGCTGAGGATCAGCCGAAGAGGTTGAAGGACGTGAGTCCGGTCTTGACCCGCTTGGCGCCGGCGAAGTTGCCCTTGCCGTCGCCCTTGTAGAGGTACATGTAGCCGGAGCTGATGACCGTCACGATGTCGGACTTGCCGTCACCGTCCACGTCGCCCGGGCTGAAGAAGTACTTCGCGGACTTGAACTTGGTGGTGCTCAGCAGCTTGCGGGAGCCCATGGAGAAGGTCCCCTTCGTGTTGCCCGCGTGCAGGTAGACGGCACCCTTGCTGGTGCGGCCGATGAGGTCGGGCCGCCCGTCGCCGGTGTAGTCGCCGTGCCCGATCACCTGGGCGTAGGCGAGCCAGCCGGTGCTGAGCCCTCGGGCGCCGACGAAGGTGCCGTTCCCCTTGCCGCCGTAGAGGTACAGGGAGCCCTTGGAGGTCACCGACAGCAGGTCCGGCTTGAGGTCGCCGGTCACGTCGCCCGGAGTGATGAGCTGCTTGACGGTCTTGAAGGCGGACGAGATCTTGGTGTTGACCATCTTGGACCCGGACTTGTGCCGCCAGTAGAGGTTGCCCGCGGTCGTCCGCACGATGTAGTCGTTGACGCCGTCCCGGTTGAGGTCCGACTGCAGGACCTTGTTCCAGCTGCTGAAGCCGCTGCCGGCCGACGAGTACGTGCTGAGCGTCTTGCCCTTGTAGACCCTCGCGGTGCCGCCCTTGGTACGGGCGAACACGTCCGCGTTGCCGTCACCCGTGTAGTCGGTGTCGTAGGTCCGTGCCTTGGCGACACCGGCGTACGTGCTCACCTTGGTGAAGACCGGGTAGGTGCCCTCCACGCCGCAGTTCTTGATCCACTCGCCCGAGCTGTCCTGGATGCCGATGCCCCAGGAGACGATGCCCACGACCTTGCCGCTGACCAGCAGGGGGCCGCCGGAGTCACCGGGGCAGGTGGAAACGGTGGTGGAGTCGTTGCCGGTTCCGGGCGGGCCGGCGCAGACCATGTGTCCGTTGACGAACATGTCGCCCGCCGAAGGATCGCGCAGTGCCGCGTCGCAGGTGGAGTCCGCCTGGATCGGCAGCGTGGCCTTCTTCAGCACATTCGACGGACCGGCGGGGGCGGAGGTGGTGGTGCCCCAGCCGAAGACCGTGGCCTTGGTGCCCGTCTTGTACAGCGCGGTGTCCGAGCCCATCGCGATCGGGGCGACGCTCAGCGGCATCGGCCGGTCGAGCGTGAGGATGGCGATGTCGTTGTCGAGCGCGTTCTTGTTGTAGGACGGGTTGACCCACTGACGCTTGACGAGCGCCCACTTGTAGTTCGTGGCGCTCAGGGTGCTGACGCCGCCGTCGACCTCGCCCTTGTGCACCCAGTCGAAACCGGAGACACAGTGAGCGGCCGTGAGCACCTTGTTCGGTGCGATCAGCGTTCCGGCGCAGTAGAAGAGCACGTAGTCCGGACGGTTCGCGTCCTGGTACCACAGCTGGACGACGTAGGGCGCCGAACTGATGGTGGTCGTGGAGCCGCCGACGATCTGCGGCCTGGGAGCGGATGTCGAGAGCGCGGACGAGTTCGGGGTGGAACTCGTCTGCGACCCTTGCCTGACCGACTTCCTGATGATGCCGCGCTTCTCGGCGACGGCGCGGAGCTGCTGGGTACGGGCCACGGCTTCCCGGGGGGTGTCGGTCACGGGTGCCGAAGCGTTGGCGGAGGTAGCAGAGACGGTGGTGGCCACGCCGGTGCCGACCAGCCCTAGCGCGAGGATGGCAGCGGAGAGGGCACGGCTGATGCCAGTCCTTCTCCCGCCGGGCTGAGCAGGATTCAAGGGGTCCCCTGTGAGAAGAAGGCACACTCCCCGAGTGCGCCTGACGCTTGATGTCAGAGGGCCTCACACGCCTGAGGAACGCGTGTTAGCGCACATCCGACGATGGAGATGCTAGCCGGACGTATCAAGGCAAGGTAGATCGTGAGATCTCTTTGTGACTCATCAAAGACATTGGCGACGCTGCTGACCGTTTCGGACTATTTCTCGAGTTCTCACTTCGAAAAGGCCGAACGGAATTCCGGGTTCGGATCCCTGGACAGCGCGATCGTCCTGTGCTGTCGCGTCCGGCCGCGAGTGACGGTCCGCGGTGGGGCGGATCGCGGCGGGGGCGGATCACGATATTTCGTGATCGAAGATCCTCTGTTATCGTCAGTTTGACGATTAAGGAGATGGTCGTGGCGCTCGCCGATCTGCTGGGGCCCTTACTGGAGCCCGCGTTCACCTTTCGGGGCGTGTCCACGAGTTGGGCGGAGGTGCTCGGCTTCGCGTCGGGCGTCCTCACCGTCTGGCTCGTGGTCCGCCAGCACATCTCGAACTGGCCGATCGGCATCGCCAACGTCGTTCTGCTGGGCCTGGTGTTCCTGTCCGCCGGTCTGTACGCCGACGCGGCCCTGCAGATCGTCTACGTCCTGCTCGGGCTGTACGGCTGGTGGCAGTGGTTGTACGGCGGAGCCGGACGGAGCAGGCTCTCGGTCACCCGCACCGGCCGGGCCGAATGGACCGGCCTCGTGCTGGCGGGTGCCGCGGCGACCGCCGTGCTCACGGCCGTCCTGACCGCGTGGACGGACTCCGCGGTGCCGTTCTGGGACGCCCTGACCACCGCGCTGTCTCTCATGGCGACCTACGGCCAGTGCCGGAAGCTGGTGGAGTCGTGGTGGTTGTGGATCACAGTCGACGTGATCTACATCCCGCTCTACGCCTACAAGGACCTCTACCTGACGGGCGCCCTCTACGTGATCTTCCTCGCCCTCTGTGTCGCGGGGCTGCTGTCGTGGCGCAGGGAGATGGCCGTCCGTCCGGCGCAGGTGACCGCGTGAGCCGGCGCTTCGCCCACGGCCTCGTGATCGGCAAGTTCTATCCTCCCCACGCCGGTCATCACCATCTGATCGACACCGCCGCCGCACGCTGCGCCACGGTCACCGTCGTCGTCGCGGCGTCGAGCGTGGAGAGCATCCCCCTGGCCTGCCGTACGGCATGGCTCAGAGAGGCGCACCCGCAACCGAACGTCGTGATCGCCCCCGTCGTCGACGACGTCGACATCGACTACGACGACCCGGAGATCTGGGCGGCCCATGTCGCCGTGTTCAGGCACGCGCTGGCGGGGGCCCACGGCACGGTCCCGGAGATCGACGCGGTCTTCTCCTCCGAGCCCTACGGCGCCGAACTGGCGCGCAGGTTCGACGCCGACCACGTCGGCGTCGATCCGGCACGTGAGCGGTATCCGGTCAGCGGCACGGCGGTCCGGGCCGACCCGGTTTCGACGTGGCACCTCCTCCACCCCGCCGTGCGCGCCTCCCTCGCCCGCCGTGTCGTGGTCGTGGGGGCCGAGTCGAGCGGTACCACGACCCTCGCCAGGGCTCTGGCGGCGAGCTACGCCGCACGCGGCGGAGCCTGGGCCGGCACGCGCTGGGTCCCCGAGTACGGCAGGACCTACTGCGAGGAGAAGCTCGCGACGGCACGCCGTACGGCGAAGGACGACGGCGAACCCGAGCCGTGGCTGGACGACCTGACCTGGGAGTCGGCGGAGTTCACCCTGATCGCCGAGCGCCAGCTCGTCTGGGAGGACGCCGCGGCCCGGGTGGGCTCGCCGCTGCTCGTGTGCGACACCGACGCCCTGGCCACCTCCATCTGGCACGAGCGTTATCTCGGCTCGCCGTCGCCCGACGTCGTCCGGATCCACGAACGGGCGCGACACGATCTGTGGATCCACACGTCCGTCGAGGGCGTGCCGTTCGAGCAGGACGGCTGGCGGGACGGCGAGCTCATCCGCGCCGACATGGACCGGCGCATCCGGCACGTCCTGCGGGAAGGGCGCCTGCCGCACGTGGTCGTCACGGGTTCCCCGGACGAGCGGTTGGCGAGGGCCGTACAGGCGGTCGACGCGCTGCTGGACGGAGGCTGGGCGTTCACGCGTCCGCTCACGGCGGAGGAGTGAACCGCCTTCCTCCGGCCTGCCGAACAGAGTCGCCGGATCGCATCGCCGAAGATCCCACGATGAACGCACGTGGTCTCCGGATGCGCGTGTCATTTCGAGAAATGGGTGGGAAAAGCAGCTAGCTTGTGCACCTATGGGCAGGCGATGGGTGGGACCTGACGGTTACGAGATCGTGCCCGCGGATCGCTGCGGTCGCCAGGTCCTCCGCATCCGGCGCAGGGGCTGGATCGTCGCCGACTGCCTGTCCGTCGAGGAGGTGGCCCGATTCGTCGATCTGGCCGACCTCTGCGAAGTGATCCCTCATCCGCGTGCGGGAGACTACCTGCGGACGGCCGTCCGTTAGGCCGGTGCGCGAGGCGTAACCCCTCTAGCGTCGGGGAAACAGAGACGCGAGGGGGAACCAATGCGCCTGACCGCCGCACCCACGACGGTGTCGATCTCCAAGACGCGCCGTTTCGCGGCGCTGTGTCTGCTGACCGTCGGCCTGGTCGCGCCGGCTGCGACGTCCTGCGGCTCGCCCGGCTCGGCGACGGGTGCGGACGACGGCACGGAGATCCCGGTGTACGTCCTGAACTTCCACGGCGCGGAGGAGGGCCGGAGCGACCAGCGGCCCGGCGACCTGACGCTGTCGGAGTTCAGCACGCTCAACCAGGTGGTCTGGCAGAGCTGGGGGCCCACCAAGGCCGCCGGCTCGGGGAAGCTGACCGGGACGTGGTGCCTGCCCGGATGCATGGACAGGCCCTACGAGGCCACGGTGACGCTGAGCAACGTGTCGCCGGTCAAGGGCAAGGGCTACTTCACGAAGTACGAGATCACGGCACCTGTGCCGGAGGAGCTGCGGGAGAAGGCCGACCTGACCGGCGCGCTGCCCACCCCCTGAAACAGCCTCCCGGACCCGCCCGGAAAGGACTCGGAGATTGATTTCGCATCGGTCGTCGCGGACGTGTAAGGTTGCACCTGTCCGCAGCGCGAAAGCCCCTGCGGGCGCGCCCCTATAGCTCAGTCGGCAGAGCGTCTCCATGGTAAGGAGAAGGTCAACGGTTCGATTCCGTTTGGGGGCTCTGGCACAAAAGTCCTATCCGATCGCTTTCGGGTGGGGCTTTTGGCTTGGTAGGGGTAGCCTCCCCTGCGGTACCCGATCATGGTCTGCTCGCGCGCGTGCGCAGGTGCCGTACAGGTCGGGTATCCTTGCGTGGCCGGTCCCTGTTTTTCCGGTCAAGGCGGAGTAGCTCAGTCAGGCAGAGCAAGCGGCTCATAATCGCTGTGTCGCCGGTTCAAGTCCGGCCTCCGCTACCACCCCAGCCGGGTCCCCCTCAAAGGTGATCAGGCCGGGGTTGTCCAGTAGTCCCGAACGCAGAAAGGCACTCCCACGTGGCTGCCACCGACGTTAGGCCTAAGATCACGCTGGCCTGCCAGGAGTGCAAGCACCGCAACTACATCACGCGGAAGAACCGGCGTAACGACCCGGATCGGCTTGAGCTGAAGAAGTACTGCCCCAACTGCAAGTGCCACCAGGCGCACCGCGAGACCCGCTAGTCGTTCTCGCGATGTACCGCGAGACCTGCTGGTACTGCGAGTCCGCCGGGCACCCGCGGCGGTCGGCTGGACGGGGTTGAGGCGTCACCGTGCCCTTGGGGCAGGGCGGACGCCACCGGCCGCACCGAGACTCGTTGAGGCGTACAGCCGATCGAGTTGACGGGATCTTCAGCGACACTTCAGGACATCTCCATACATACGACCGGCGGTCTCCTTGCGGGATCGCCGGTTCGTCATGTCCGCACACGCGTACGCCGGTCCTTGTGTCGGCCGACGGATCTCCCGCCCTCCCTCCTCGCTAGGGTTGACTCGGCCGACGGGGGCGGTCAGCCGTCCCACGACAGCGGAACCTTGTTCTGTTAGCGTCGGCCCCGACAGCTCTTCAGCCGCGAAGGAGCCCCACCTCATGGCTTTGAACCGCGATTTCGTCGGGCGGACATTCGAGGCGTCCGCTCCCTACGAGGTCAGCCGTACGAAGATCAGGGAGTTCGCCGCCGCCATCGGCGACGACAACCCGATCTACCGGGACAAGGACGCCGCCGTCGCGGCCGGTCACCCCGACGTGATCGCTCCGCCGACCTTTCCCATCGTGTTCAGCCTCTCCGGCGCCGGCCAGGGGATCTCCGACCCCGGCCTGGGGCTCAACTACGCGATGGTCGTCCACGGTGAGCAGCGCTTCGAGTACCGCCGCCCGATCTACGCCGGCGACGAGCTGGTCTGCACCTCGACCATCACGGAGATCCGCAGCGTCGGCCGCAACGAGTTCCTGACCATCCGCAGCGATGTCACCAGCACCTCGGGCGAGCTCGTGTGCCAGACCTACAACACCATCGTGGAGCGGGGAGGGGCGGCGTAACCATGGCTGCGACGATCAAGTACGACGAGGTCCAGGTGGGCCAGGAGATCCCGGCCGTCGAGTACCAGGTCCGGCGGGTCAACCTCGTCATGTACGCGGGCGCCTCGGGCGACTTCAACCCCATCCACTGGAACGAGCGGCACGCGAAGTCGGTCGGCCTGCCCGACGTCATCGCGCACGGCATGTTCACCATGGCCGAGGGCGGCCGCTTCGTCACGGACTGGGCCGGCGACCCCGGGGCCGTCGTCGACTACGGCGTGCGCTTCTCGTCGATGGTGGTCGTGCCCGACGACGACCAGGGGGCCACCATCACGATCAGCGGGGTCATCGAGGACAAGCTCGAGGACAAGCGCGTCGTGGTCGCGCTCAACGCGCGATCGGGCGACGCCCGGGTGCTGTCCAAGGCGCGGGCCGTCGTTCAGCTGTCCTGAAGTCGATCTTTCGGCCGCCGCCGGCGTTCCCGGGACGACGCGCCCCCGCGAGATCGTAAGCTGGCAGAGCCGTGGGATCGCCTCGGCGTCTCCGCCCGGTCATCACGGCCGGGCGGTTTCCGATATTCCTGAGGAATCCCATGGCTGACCGGCTGGCAGAGGTACGGCTCGGGCCGTACACCACATTGCGGATGGGCGGTCCCGCGCGCGCCTTCATCGAGGCCAGCACGCAGGACGAGCTGGTCGCGATCGTCTCCGAGGCCGACAGGGAAGGCGAGCCGGTTCTGATCCTCGGCGGGGGCAGCAACCTGGTCGTGTCCGACGAGGGGTTCGACGGCCTGGTGGTCCACGTGTCCAGCAAGGGAGTGGACGTCGCGGACACCGGTGACCGGATCGTGGCCACCGTCCAGGCGGGTGAGGACTGGGACGCCTTCGTCGCCCGATGCGTCGCCGAGGGCTGGTCAGGGCTCGAGTGCCTGTCCGGCGTGCCCGGGCTGGTGGGCTCGACGCCGATCCAGAACGTCGGGGCCTACGGGCAGGACGTCTCGCAGACGATCACCGGGGTGCGGGTCTACGACCGGATGACCGGCGAGATCAACGATCTCACCGCGGCGGAGTGCGGGTTCGCCTACCGGCACAGCGCGTTCAAGGACGATCCGGGCCGTCACGTCGTGCTCGCGGTGACGTACGAGCTGGAGCGGTCGGAGCTGTCCGGGCCCGTCGCGTACAAGGAGCTCGCCGACCGGCTGGGTGTGGAGGCCGGGGCCCGGATGCCGCTGGCCGACGTGCGGGGGGTCGTCCTCGGCCTGCGCCGCGGCAAGGGCATGGTCCTCGACCCGGCAGACCCTGACACCCGCAGCGCGGGGTCGTTCTTCACCAACCCGATCCTGAACGCCGCGCAGGCGGCCGAGCTGGAGCTGCGAGCGCCGGGACATCCCCGGTGGGACATGCCCGGCGGATCGGTCAAGGTGCCCGCGGCCTGGCTGATCGAGCACGCCGGCTTCCCCAAGGGCTACGAGCGCGGCGCCGTGCGGATCTCCACCAAGCACACGCTGGCTCTGACCAACCCGTCAGGCGAGGCGAACGCCCAGGACCTGCTCGCCCTGGCACGCGAGGTACGCGACGGCGTCGCGGAGAAGTTCGGCGTGACGCTGGTGAACGAGCCCGTCCTGGTCGGAATCAGCATCTGACCGCCACCCGCGGCAGGGCATTTGACTCCTGCCGCTAAACTCTGACAGAACCATCCGAAGGGGAGTAGTCCACAATCCACTGATCGACACACTGGCCCGAGCCTCCCCGGCTCGAACGGCCCGGTCGTGGAGCCCATGCGGCGGACGAGACTTTCGGCCCGACAGCCATGCTGCCGGGCCGAAGCCATGCCCGGACTCCCCCGGGTGAGGATCGCCGGCCCGGTCGCGCGTGAAGAAAGGCGACCTGTGCAGGCGTTCTGGATCTCTCTACTTGTGATCTTCGTGGCGGAGCTCGGCGACAAGAGCCAGCTCATGGCCATGACCTTTGCGACCCGGTTCAAGCTCTTACCGGTGCTGACGGGCATCACGATCGCCACGGCGCTGGTCCACCTCGTGAGCGTCGGCCTCGGCGGTCTGATCGGCGACAACCTCCCCACCACCGCGATCTCCATCGCGGCGGGCATCGCGTTCCTGGGCTTCGCCGCGTGGACGTTGCGCGGCGACGAGCTCACCGAAGAGGAGCGGAGCAAGGCCGCCAGGGCGCGGCGCACCGCCATCATCGCCGTCGGGATCGCGTTCTTCCTCAGCGAGCTCGGCGACAAGACCATGCTGGCGACCATCACGCTGGCGACGCAGCACGGCTGGTTCGGCACCTGGATCGGCTCCACGGTCGGGATGGTCGCCGCGGACGCCCTCGCGATCGGCGTGGGCCGCGTGCTGGGCAAGCATCTGCCGGAGAAGTGGATCCGGTACGGCGCGGCCGCCGCGTTCGCCGTCTTCGGCGTGATCCTGGTGGCCGAGCCGCTGCTCGCCTGAGTTGTTCGCCTGAGCTGTTCGCCTGAGCTGTCTGCTCGAATCGGGGGTCAGCCCAGCAGGGAGAGGCGGTGCGCGGCCGCCGCCGCCTCGCCCCGGCTGGAGACGCCGAGCTTGGGCAGGATGTTCGATACGTGCACGCTGGCGGTCTTGGCCGAGATGAACAGCTCGGCGGCGATCTCCCGGTTGCTCCGCCCCGCGGCCACGAGCCGCAGGACCTCCAGCTCACGTGGCGTCAGAAGGATCTGCTCGTCGGCGGCCTGCCGTACCGGCTCGGAGAGCAGACCCCCGACGCGGCGGGCCAGGGACTCGATCTGGGTCACCAGGGGAGCGGCGCGGAGGGAGACGGCGAGCGGGTGGGCGACGCGGAGCCGCTCACAGGCGCCGTCCCGGTCGCCGCCGGCGGCGGCGTCGCCCGCGGCATGGAGGAGCGCCTTGCTCTGGGCGTAGGGACGTTTGAGCTGCTTCCACACCTCGGCCGCGGCGTCGAAGTCACCCGCGTAGATCAGCCGGAAGGCGTCGACGACGGGCCCGCTGCTCTTCATGCGGTCCGCCAGCGCGTCGCCCCCCGCACGTACGGCGGCCGTCCGCGTCTGGTCGATGGGCGCGGCCACGTCACAGACGAGCCGGATGGAGGCGAGCAACCGCCAGCCCAGCATGGCCTTCTGCGCCAGAGGCGGGTTCGTCAGCGCCATCTCCGCCATCTCGAGGGCCTTCAGAGGCTCGCCCTGGAGCAGGTGCCAGGCCAGGCGCAGGCGGGTGTTGTAGATCCATTCCTGCGTCCACTGGGCGGGCAGGGGAGCCAGCGCACCCACCTCGGCCAGGATGTTCTGGGCGACGTCTTCCTCGCCCCGCCCGATCGCGATATCCGCCCTGATCCGCAGCAGATGCCAGCGGTTCCTCAGGGACGGGCCCATCTTCATGGCGTGGTCGACGATCTCGATCGCCTCGTCCCAGCGGCCGAGGGACTCCAGTGCCTCCGCCCGATTGTTGGCGATGAACACTCCCTGCTGCCGGTACCTGCCGTACTGCCGTGCGAGCTTCTCGCCCTCGATGGCCAGCGCGACGGCGTCCTCCGAGCGGCCCAGGTTGTCGAGCGCGTCGACGTTGTTGCCGAGCGCGCGGAGTATGACACGGGCCGACTTCAGCCGCGTGCCGATGGCCAGCGCGCGTTCGTTGGTCGCGAACGTCGTCTCGAGATCTCCCGAGATCGAGTGCCCGAGGGCCAGGTTCATCAGCAGGTCGGCCTCCTGGACCTCGTGCCCCCTCTGACGCGCGACCTGCAGCGCCTCCTCGGTGAGCGCGGTCCCCTCGGCGACCTCGTTCATCAACATCAGCTCGGCGCCCAGCCGGGCGAGCACGAAGGTGCGCATGTCGCTTGGACGGGGGACGAGGCGCTCGGCGTGCCGGAGCTCGTCCAGGGCGCCCGGCTTGCCCCTCTGCTGCTTGATGTTGGCCATCCGCACCAGGAGCTCGGCCACCCGCTCCGGTGTCTCCTGCTCGTCGAGCTCGCTCAGCGCGCCCTTGACGAACTTCATGCTGCGATCCATCTCCCCCGAGACGTACGCCGCCTCGGAGGCGCGCTCCAGCACCGTGACGTGGTCGGCGCCGATCCGCTCCGCGGCGTCGGGGACCTTGTTCCACAGGGTCAGCACACGTTCGAGGAGCTGGATCTGCTCGGTGTAGGCGAACGACTTGGCCGCCTTCTTGGCCGCCTCCCACGCGGAGATCAGAGCCCACAGGTCGTCGCGGGCGGAATACCAGTGGTGGGCGATCTCGATCGCGGCCCGGCCGTGGGGCACCAGCCTGCGGTCCCTGTCGATCTCCTCGGCGTACCGCGCGTGCATCCGCGCGTGCTCCCCGGGCAGCAGCTCGTCGTGGACCGCCTCGCGGATCAGGGCGTGCCGGAAGGCGTAGGTCTCGCCGTCCGCCACCTGGAGCACGTTGGCCGCGATGGCGGGGCGCAGCGCGTTCTCGAGGTCGATGTCCGACAGGTCGCTGACCAGCGCGAGCAGCGTGTGGCCCACGCGCATGCCTCCGGCGGCGGCCGTCCGCAGGACCCGTTGCGTCTCCTCGGGAAGCCGCTCGACCGAACCGATGATCAGGTCGTGGAGCGACTCGGGGAACGAGCAGTCGTCATGCTCCAGGAGCGCCTCGACGAAGAGCGGGACGCCGCCGCTGCGGTCGTAGACGTTGTCGACTCTGGCGAACTCGGGCGCGACGCCGAGGATGCCGGCCATCTGCGCGGCGACCTCGTCCTGGGTGAAGCGGGGCAGGTCGACGCGGATGACGCCCTCCACGCGGGCGAGCTCCGCCAGCACGGGACGGAGCGGATGGGTCCGGTGCAGCTCGTCGGACCGGTAGGTCATGACCATGAGGACGGGAGAGGTCCTGAGGTTGCGGCTGAGGAACGCGATGAGGTCACGGCTCGACCGGTCGGCCCAGTGGATGTCCTCGATGAGGAGGACCAGCGGCCGCCGTTCGGCCAGCCGTTCCAGCAGGGTGAGGATCAGCTCGAAGAGCCGGGCCCTCGCGGAGTCGCTCTCCTCGTCGCCGCTGGGCTCGCCGAACTCGGGAAGCAGCCTGGCCAGTTCGCGGGCCGCCCCCTCGGGCAGGAGAGCGGCCACCTCGCCCGCGCTGGACTCACGGACGAGCTGCCGCAGGACCGCGGTGAAGGGGGCGTAGGCCAGACCCTCCGTGGACAGCTCCACGCAGCCCCCGACGAGCACGTGGGCGCCGTCCTGAGCGGCCTGCTCGGCGAACCGGACGGTCAGGCGGGTCTTCCCCACACCGGCCTCGCCGCCGACCAGCACGGCTGACGTCGCCTGCTTACGGGCCTGCTCGAATGCCTCGTTCAGGGTCCCCAGTTCCGCACCCCGCCCGACGAAGACAGGGCTCACCGCACGGCGCGTCATGTCGTTCAGCATTTCATGCCCTCTGCGTTGGCTTCCCCTGATTTATCTGGAGGTGAATGGTTCGCTCGCGGATGTCCCCGTAGGTGTGTTCACGGGGGTACGAAAGCCCGGCCGGGAGGGAGGTGCCGGCCGGGCTTCGGGACGGTTCTCATGAGGTGGTGGTCTTGCCGAACACGCCGCGCCGGCGCTCGCCGCGCTCGTGCGCCTTCCTGGCCGACTTCGCCTGGCGGGCGCGGCGGTGGTTGGCGGCCTCCTCCTGGAGGTCGGCTACCCGGTTGATGATGAGCTGGTACTGAAGCTCGGGACCCATTTCGGTGTCTCCTTGTGTTGCCTCTTCTCTGACAACTCAAGGTTCGGTCTAAGGCCCCCACCGCCACATCGGGCGGATGCCCTATCTCGGGCACTACCTGAGGCGTAGGACGTCTAAGGCGGGCGTACGGCCGCCTTAGACGGGCAGTAGAGATCACTTCGGGCCAGATTTGCCAAAAAACCCAGGGGAGGCTCGGCTGTGGTCAGTTTGGAATCATTCGGACTGGTCGGCGATGCTGGTGCGGTGTCAACTACGACTGCTCCGCTCGCGGAGGTCGCCGCTTCCAACTCGACGCTGCGGGCGTTCCTGCACGGCCTACCCGGTGTGGACCGGGTGGGCGCGGACGCCCGGGCCGCGATGCTGAGCACGCGATCCATCAAGACCACGGCCAAGAAGCAGGCCATCGACCTCGCCATCAGGATGGTAGACCTCACGACGCTCGAGGGTGCGGACACCCCGGGCAAGGTGAAGGCGATGTGCGCCAAGGCGGTTCACCCCGACCCGACCGACTCCTCCGTCCCCTCGGTGGCGGCGGTCTGCGTGTATCCCGACCTGGTCGCGACGGCCGTACAGGCTCTCGGCGGTTCGGGGGTGAAGGTCGCCTCGGTCGCCACGGCGTTCCCGAGCGGCCGGTCGTCGCTGGACGTCAAGGTCGCCGACACCGCGCTCGCGGTCGCGGCCGGCGCGTCCGAGATCGACATGGTGATCGACCGCGGCGCGTTCCTCGCGGGCGACTACCTCACGGTCTTCGAGCAGATCGCGGCCGTCAAGGCCGCCTGCGGCAGCGCGCACCTGAAGGTCATCCTGGAGACCGGCGAGCTGTCGACGTACGACAACGTGCGCAGGGCGTCCTGGCTCGCGATGATCGCGGGGGCCGACTTCATCAAGACCTCGACGGGCAAGGTGTCGCCGGCCGCGACCCTGCCGGTCACGCTCGTCATGCTGGAGGCCGTCCGCGACTTCCTCCGTACGGCGGGCAGGAAGGTCGGCGTGAAGCCCGCGGGCGGCATCCGGACCACCAAGGACGCGATCAAGTATCTGGTGCTGGTCAACGAGACCGCCGGCCCGGACTGGCTCGATCCCGACTGGTTCAGGCTCGGCGCCTCGTCGCTCCTCAACGACCTGCTCATGCAGCGCCAGAAGATGGCCACCGGCCGGTACGCCGGGCCCGACTACTTCACCCTGGACTAAGGCGGCCGTCCCATGTTCGAGTACGCACCCGCGCCAGAGTCGCGGGACATCGTCGACATCAAGCCGTCGTACGGCCTGTTCATCAACGGCGAGTGGGTCGAGCCCCTCGGCGAGGGGCGGGACAAGACGGTCAACCCGGCCAGCGAGGAGGTGCTCGCGGAGGTCGCCGTGGCGGGGGAGGCCGACGTCGACCGCGCGGTCCAGGCCGCACGCAAGGCCTTCACCGTGTGGTCGGCCATGCCGGGCTCCGAGCGGGCCAAGTACATCTTCCGCATCGCCAGGATCATCCAGGAGCGGGCCCGCGAGCTCGCCGTCCTGGAGTCCCTCGACAACGGCAAGCCGATCCGCGAGTCGCGTGACGTGGACCTGCCGCTGGTCGCGGCCCACTTCTTCTACTACGCCGGGTGGGCGGACAAGCTGTCCTACGCCGGGTTCGGCCCCTCGCCTCAGCCGCTCGGCGTGGCGGGGCAGGTCATCCCGTGGAACTTCCCGCTGCTCATGCTGGCGTGGAAGGTCGCGCCCGCGCTCGCGTGCGGCAACACGGTCGTCCTCAAGCCCGCCGAGACCACGCCCCTCACGGCGCTGGCCTTCGCGGAGATCTGCCGGCAGGCCGACCTGCCTCCCGGCGTGGTGAACATCGTGACGGGCGCGGGTTCGACGGGCGCGGCGGTTGTCGCCCACCCCGACGTCGACAAGGTGGCCTTCACCGGCTCGACGGAGGTCGGCCGCCTGATCGCGCGATCGGTCGCCGGGTCGCGCAAGAAGGTCACACTGGAGCTCGGCGGCAAGGCCGCGAACATCGTCTTCGAGGACGCGGCGCTGGACCAGGCGGTCGAGGGCATCGTCAACGGGATCTTCTTCAACCAGGGTCACGTCTGCTGCGCGGGCTCGCGCCTGCTGGTTCAGGAGTCGGTCGCCGAGGAGTTGCTCGACGCGCTCAAGCGGCGGCTGTCCACGCTCAGGCTCGGCGACCCGCTGGACAAGAACACCGACATCGGCGCGATCAACTCGGCCGCCCAGCTCGCCAAGATCCGGGAGCTGTCGGACGCCGGCGAGGCCGAGGGGGCCGAGCGGTGGTCGCCGGCGTGCCCGATCCCCGACAAGGGCTTCTGGTTCCCGCCGACCGTCTTCACCGGGGTCGCCCAGTCGCACCGCATCGCCCGGGAGGAGATCTTCGGCCCGGTGCTGTCCGTGCTGACGTTCCGTACCCCGGCCGAGGCGGTCGAGAAGGCCAACAACACGCCGTACGGCCTGTCGGCCGGCGTCTGGACCGAGAAGGGATCGCTGATGTTGTGGATGGCGTCCCGGCTCCGGGCCGGCGTCGTCTGGTCCAACACGTTCAACAAGTTCGACCCCACGTCGCCGTTCGGCGGCTACAAGGAGTCCGGCTACGGCCGCGAGGGCGGGCGTCACGGTCTGGAGGCCTACCTTGCGGTGTGACGACTTGTGTGACGACCGCCGGCGCCGCCGTCTCGTGCGCCGCATGAACGCGGGCGCGGGTGAGGGCTACTCCCGTGCGCTCCGTTCCTCCCGCTTCGCCGTACGGCATGGCTGGTTCGCTCACCGGGGCGGCGTATGCCGATGCGGCCAGACCTACCAGCCGGCCCGTCCACTCCAGATTGGATCCTTCGATGAGTGAGCGCCTGGCCGTGCGCAAGACGTACAAGCTGTTCATCGGTGGCGCTTTCCCCCGGTCGGAAAGCGGAAGGTCGTATGTCGTGAACTCCTCGAAGGGCGAGTTCCTGGCGAACGCGTCCAAGGCATCTCGTAAGGACGCCAGGGAGGCGGTGGCCGCCGCGCGGAAGGCCTTCCCCGGCTGGTCGGCCGCGACCGCGTACAACCGCGGCCAGATCCTCTATCGCGTCGCGGAGATGCTGGAGGGACGTCGCAGCCAGTTCGTGGCCGAGCTCGTCGACGCCGACGGCGTGGGCGTGCGCAAGGCAGGCGAGCTGGTGGACGCCGCCGTGGACAGGCTCGTGTGGTACGCGGGCTGGTCGGACAAGATCGGCGCGATCCGCGGATCGGCCAACCCGGTCGCCGGGCCGTACTTCAACCTGTCCAGCACCGAGCCGACCGGTGTGGTCGCCGTCGTGGCCCCCGAGGCCGGGCCGCTGCTCGGGCTGGTCAGCGTGATCGCACCGGTGATCGTCACGGGCAACACCTGTGTGGTGGTCGCGTCGGAGCGGGCGCCGCTGCCGTCGATCACGCTGGCCGAGGTGCTGGCCACGTCGGACCTGCCTGGAGGGGTGGTCAACATCCTCACGGGCTCGGCAGCCGAGATCGCGCCCTGGCTGGCGGGACACATGGACGTCAACGCCATCGACCTGACCGGCGCCGACGCGGAGTTGGCGGTCACGTGTGAGGAGGCGGCGGCGGAGAACCTCAAGCGCGTCCTGCGCCCGCCGTCCGCCAAGGTCGACTGGCTGGCCGACCCCGGTACCGAGCGAATGACGGCCTTCCTTGAGACGAAGACCGTCTGGCACCCGATCGGCACCTGATGACGCTTGTGGCGTGATCATGCACAGGTTCGGGGGTCGGTGTGTCGACCGGCCCCACCCCTGTGCATGATCACGGCACCTGGGGGTGGGAGTCAGCCGCGGAAGATCAGCTCGGCTACGGTGACGCGGTAGTGGTACCGGGTTCTGACGCCCATGACCATCGTCAGCCACATGTCCTCATTGATCCGGTAGACGGCCCTCTCCTGCGGAAGCGCAGGGTGTTTGGGCGAGTGCGCCATCGCGAGCTCGTGGGCGATCGCCCGGGCCTCTTCGCGCTCACCCTCGACCTCGTAGATGTCGGAGATCCGCCACTCCTTGTGGTCGGCGCCGCCGATGTTCTCCTCGATGAGGACACGCCACTGGCTCATGCGTGTGATCATGCCTGGTTCGTACGGTTCTCACACGCGGACGCCCGGGCGTCACGCGTTCCGGAGTGAGAGGAGCAGCTCCGCGTTCGAGCCGGTGCCCTTCAGCGTCGCGAGGAACGGCTCGACCGTGCCCTGGTCGTGCAGCGCCCTCCGCAACTTCCACAGGAGGGGCAGCTCGGCCGGGTCGACCAGGAGTTCCTCCCGGCGGGTGCCCGACCCGGTGACGTCGACGGCGGGGAAGACCCGCTTCTCGGACAGGCTCCGGCTGAGCCGCAGCTCCATGTTGCCGGTGCTCTTGAACTCCTCGAAGAGGTTGTCGTCCATCTTCGAGCCGGTCTCGACCAGGGCGGCCGCCAGGATGGTGAGCGAGCCCGCGCCCTGAAGGTTGCGCGCGGCCCCCAGTACGCGCTTGGGCGGGTGGACGGCCCGGACGTCGATGCCGCCGGTCAGGATGCGCCCGCCGCTGGGCGCCGTCATGTTGTACGCCCGGCCGAGCCGGGTGATCGAGTCGATGAGCATGACGACGTCGTGCCCCAGCTCGACGAGCCGCTTGGCCCGCTCGACCGCGAGCTCGGTGACGGCGATGTGGTCTGTCGCGGGACGGTCGAAGGTGGAGGCGATGACCTCCGCCTGGACGGACTCCCGCATGTCCGTGACCTCCTCGGGCCGCTCGTCGACGAGGACGATCATGAGGTGGCACTCGGGGTGGTTGGTGGTGATCGCGTTCGCGACCGCCTGGAGGAGCATGGTCTTGCCGGCCTTCGGCGGGGCGACGATCAGGCCGCGTTGTCCCTTGCCGATCGGTGCCAGCAGGTCGATGACGCGGGTGGCGAGGACGGCGGGGCCGGTTTCGAGACGGAGCCGCTCGGTGGGGTGAATGGGGACCAGGTCGGCGAAGTCCGGCCGCGGTGCGCCGGGCGGCAGGCCGTTCACCGTCTCGACGCTGATCAGCCTGCCGTTCTGGGCGGTGCCGTCGACGACGTCTCCGGTGCGGAGCCCGTGGTCGCGGACCAGCGCGGGCGGTACGGAGACGTCCTTCGGCCCGGGGAGGTAGCCGCCGCCGCGGATGACGGCGTTCTTGGCGGCGCCGTCGAACAGGCCGCTGACGGTCGTGGGTTCGGCGGCGGGTCGCGGCGCACGGGCCGCCCCGTTCACGCCGGAGGTCTTGGCCGCGGTCCTGGATCCGTTCCTGGATCTGGTTCTGTGCGCGGTCCGCGGGATGGTGTCTGTAGTCGTCATGGTGGATTCCTTGTCTCGGGGGGTTCGTGCGGATGGCGCTCGAATCGGTCCGGAGCTTGAGTCCGTCCGTCGGTGGGCGCTCACCCGTAGCGGGCGATGGCATCCGCGGCTCTGGGACGTGGTCGGCGTCGCCGTACGGCGGAGGACGCCGGCGGCATGCCGCGCCCGCCCTCTCGTGCATGATCACGCAAGGAGAAACGGCAGGTCACACGAGGAACAGAAGAACTTGCGCATGATCACGATGTGGGAAAGCGCAGGTCGACCCGTATGATCGCGAACTTCTGCATGATCACGCCCGAGGGGCGGGGTGGTGAAGAGAAAAACCAGGTGCATGTGCCTGAGATCAGGCCAGAACCATGCGACCTATGGTCAAGATAACACGGCATTCGGTCCGGGGATTCCCGGGCCGCGCCGTCGAATTCGGGTCAGCGGGCCTGGAGGGCGTCCAGGGCGACGGCCATCGCGATGATCAGACGCCGGTCGATGCGCGGGTCGTGGATCTCGATGAGGTACCGGTCGCGCAGCCCCCACTGGCGGTTCACCGAGAAGACGATCGAGGCGCCGACGCTGAAGTCGAAGTGGTACGGCAACCATGACAGGGAGTCGGCGAACCGGCGCAGCAGAGCCACGACGAGGCGACGCTCCTGGCCGGTCATCGTCGGCAGGCCGTGCTGCTGGACGTGCCACGTCGAGCGCAGCAGCGACTTGGCGAAGTCCTTCCGGAACGAGCCGATCTCCGCTCCGGTGCCGTCGGTGACGTCGTACTCACCGGCGAGGTCCATGACCTTGCGGGCCTTGAATCCGGCGAGCGCCTGCTGCCGCGACTCGTCCGTGAACAGGGTGACCTGCTCCTTGAGCGCCATCCGCTTCTGCTCGGCGAACGCCACGATCGGACCTTCGGACCCGTCGGGCTCGGCGACGTGGACGACGTACCTGTTCACCATCATGGTGATCTTCTGACGCAGGATGAGCCGACTCTGCGCCTGGAGTTGTGAAATATCCATGTGATCTCCAAAGACGGTGTGACCACACCCTATACGCGCTAAGCAAAAGGTAGATCGCCGGTGAGATAACGCTGGACGGCCGGGGCGACGCAGGCCACGAGTTGCTCGCTGTCGAGCGAGGCGACCGGTCCGATGTTCAGTACATAGCGGGTGAAGGCGATTCCGATCAGATGGGATCCGGCGAGGATTCCCCGGGTCTCCGCCCGGTCGACCCCGAGTTGTTTGGCGAGCGGCTGAAGCACCTCGCTGGTGATGAACTCCTTGAGCATCACGGCCGCCGCCGGGGAGGACGCCGCCGAGCCCACGACGGCCCGCAACTTGGGGCCGTGCTCCGGGCTCTCCCAGAGTGAGAGATAACGGCGCACCAGCCGCTCGCCGACCCCCTCGATGTCGCCCTCCATGACCTCGCCCAGCTCGCGCAGGGGCAGGCCGCTCGCCCTGATGGCGGCGTCGAACAGCCCGTCCTTGTTGCCGAAGAAGTGCATGACCAGCGCCGGGTCGACGCCGGCCGTACGCGCGACCGCCCGGATCGTCGTCGCGGCGTAACCGCCTTCGGTGAAGGCCTCGACCGCCGCGTCGAGGATCGCCTCCCGCGTCTGGGGCGATCCGGGACGCCGTCCGCTCTTGCTTTCCATGGGGGCTATTCAACCACGTTGAATTCATCTATGTTGAAGTCAACGCTGTTGAAGTCAACACATGGAGAATTACGATGCGCAAGCTGATCGCGATCGTCGGAGCGGTCACGGTCCTGGGGATGGTCTTCGCGGCCTCGTTCCTGGGCGCGCTCCACCAGCCCGAACCCCATGACGTGCCCATAGCGGTCGTCGGGCCGTCCCAGGCGGCGGCAGGGATCGACGCCGTCCTCGACGCCAAGGCACCCGGAGCCTTCACCCTCACGCCGTACGCCGACGAAGGCTCCGCGAGGAACGCCCTCGCGGACCGGGAGGTCGACGCCGTCCTGATCCCGGACGCGGGCAGGCTCGTGGTCGCCAGTGCCGGCGGCCGGACCGGCTCGACCGTCATCACGCAGGTATTCCAGGCCGCCGCGCAGGCCCAGGGCCGTCCGCTCGCCGTGGAGGACGCCATCCCCCTCCCGCCTGGCGACGCGGGCGGCATCTCGGGGATGTTCTACGTGCTCGCCCTGGTGATTCCGGGCATCGCCGTCGCCGTGCTGACGTTCCGGGTCGCCCCCGGGCTCGGCCTCGCCGGCCGCCTCGGTCTGCTCGCCGTGGCCGCTCTTGTCGTCGGTACGGCGAACGCCTGGTTGTCCGACGTGGTGTTCGGTGCTCTGCCGGGCCGGTTCGCGGGCCTGGTGGCGGTGTCGGCCGGGGTCACGCTGGCCATCGGCCTGGTGTCCTCAGGACTCATGCGGATCGCCGGCGCTCCCGGAGTCGGGCTGGCGGCGCTGCTGTTCATCCCGATCGGCCTGCCCGCGAGCGGCGGCCCGCTCGGTGCCCGCTTCATCCCGGAGTGGTACGCCGCAGTGGGCCAGGTCCTGCCGGTGGGCCAGGCCGCGGAAGCCGTCAAGAACGTCGTGCACTTCGACGGCGCGGCGCTCGCGACGCCGCTGTTCGTGCTCGGGGGCTGGGCCCTGCTCGGTCTCGTGCTGCTGGTCGTGCCGCGCCGGCGCACGGAGACCGCCGCGCGGCCGGTGCTGGTGGGGTGACACTCTTCCCCGGGCCCGGCCGTTGGGAGAGTTGCGTCACCTTGTGGTCTCGCCAGGAATACAGCCGCGATCCCGATGGCTCTTCGCTGGTGAGGGGTCCGTTCCGGCTTGCCGGAACTCGGAAATCTCGGGCGGGGCAACTGCCGCTGATCCGGCATCGCCCCGCCGTCGCGTGAGAGCGACGATGCATCGGTACGCACACGATGCGGCCGTCGCTCACGCGGGCCGTATAGGAAAGAAGAAGTGGTGGACATGCCTCGTTGGGTGAGATGGGCACTGGGCGGCGTCGCAGCCGGTCTGGTGGTGTCCGTCGTCAAGAGCGGGTTACCCGACCCCGATGAGGTCTGGCATTCGATGTCGGGACTCAACGCCGGCTGGCTGAGCGTGGCCGTGCTGGCGCAGATCCTGTCGATGGGAACCTTCGCCCGGCTGATCCGCCGTCTGCTCATACTCGGCGGAGCGCACCTGACGGTCTCACGGGCCGTCGCGCTGACCTACGCGCGCAACGCCGTGTCCAACTCGCTCCCGGCGGGCCAGGTCGTCGGCATCGCCTACGCCACCCGACAGTTCGCGCGGCTGGGCGCGGCCAAGCCGCTCATCGCCGCCACGTTGGTGCTCAGCGGCGTGTACTCGACCGCGGCCTTCGTCGTGCTCGGGGCGGTGGCCGTGCTGGGTGAGCCGTCCATCCGCCCGGCGGGCCTGACCGCGGTGGCACTCGTGCTCGTGCTCGTCGGGACGCTCTCGCTGTTTCGGCCCCGCGCGTTCGGCGAGTGGCTGAGGCGCCGTTTCCCCAAGGCGACGGACCAGTTGCGCGCCGCACGGCGCGCGGTCACGGTGGCGGGCCGCGACCGGCTGATGCTGGCCGGGCTCGCGCTGGCCAACTGGCTGCTCGACGTGGCATGCCTGGCCGCTGTGTGCGAGGCGGCCGGCGTGCACATCGGCCCGCACACGGTGTTGCTCGGATACGTCGCCGCCAAGGCGGCCGCGGTGCTCCTCCTGATCCCCGGCGGCCTGGGAATCGCGGAGATCGGGCTGGCCGCCACGCTGATCAGCGGTGGTGTCACGGCCGGCACGGCGGCGGCCGTGGTGCTGCTGTACCGGCTCATCTCCTACTGGGGCGTCCTCGTGGCCGGCTGGGCCGCGTGGCTGCTGCTTCTCGACGGTCTGCGTGCCCGGCTCAAGGCCGGTGGGCACTGGTTCTGGGACGCGTTCGTCCGCTGGTCGGTCTCGCTGAGCCCGTGCATGCCGTACGCCTCCCGGGACCTCACGCGTTGATGTCGCGTGTCGAGCGTCTGGGGACCCGTGGGTGAGGGTGGGTCAGGGTTTTATCAGGGTTCTCGGTGGAACAGGTGTCCGACGCCGGTTCGTTGAACCGGCGACGAAAGGGGTCACCGATGTACCGGTCCAGAGAACACAAGATCATCGCGGGCGTGTGCGGTGGCATCGCGGAGCGTTTCGGGATGCCGCCCACCTTGGTCAGGCTGCTCTTCCTGCTCTCCTGTGTGCTGCCGGGTCCGCAGTTCGTCATCTACCTCATCATGTGGGTCGCCGTCCCGAAGGCTCCCGAAAGGCACTATCAGTACTGAGCGGAGCGCCGGTTCCCCAGGGGCGCGGGGCCCCGCCGCGGCATGCCGTACCGGCGCTTATGCTCGCAGGTGGAAAGGTGACGTGACGATGCGCGAACGACCTCTGGCACTGATCAAGGACGACCTCGTCGACTACGAGAAGGCCATGGAACGCATGGACGCCCTGGTCGAGGAGCGGCAGAACGACGAGCGGCCGGACACAATCTGGCTGCTCAGCCATCCTGCGGTCTTCACGGTCACGAAACGGACCCTCCAGTCGCACCTCCCGGATCCGTCGTTCGGCATCCCCGTCGTCCAGACAGGCAGGGGTGGCCAGCTCACCTATCACGGTCCCGGCCAGCTCGTCGGATACCTGATCGTCAAGCTGCGCACGGGCGAGGGCGTCGTCGACTACATCCGTGAGGTGGAGTTGCGGCTGGTCGAGGCGCTTGGGACGCTCGGCGTCCCGGCGGAGCGCCGGGACACCCCGCCCGGTTCGGAACTGCTCACCGGCGTCTGGACCAAGGACACCGTACGCAAGATCGTTTCAGTGGGGATGCGGGCGAGCCGTTCGGTGACCAGCCACGGCTTCGCCCTCAACGTCGACGGCGATCTGAGCCCATGGGAGCTCGCGATCCCCTGCGGGATGCCCGACGTGGACATGACGTCCGTCGCCCGAGAGGTCGGGGAGACGTCCATGGACGAGGCGCGTCTCGCCGTCGCCCGGGCGTTCGAAGCCTCCTGAGCCGTCAGCGGGGGTTTTCGGACCTGTGGTCGCTGTGCATCATGGGTCCGTGGATCTGAATTACTACGACACGCTCATAACGGTCGCCGACGACTGCCCTGTCGACGGCGCCGTGGTGCCCGCTCTGCGGGGCGGCAAGCAGACGGCCGCCGTGATCCAGTTCGACATGATCTCCGCTGATCCCGGCGGCCTGACGCAGGAAGACGTCCTGTTCGAGACGTGGCTGCGGCGGCAGGAATCGGATGCGCCCTCGGAGTCCGAGCGCGCGGAGTTGCGTGCGCGCTTCTTCTCCAGGTCCCAGGCCTGTCTGCGGGCCTCGCCCCTGCCCAAGAAGTACGGCTGGGGCCTGCGCTTCGACGCCGCCGGCCGGGTGACGCTGTGCCCGAAGGGTTCGGCGGAGTACGAGCAGATCATCGCCGGTGAGGTGCCGGGCGTGACCGTCCTCAAGGCGATGCGGTCCAAGCGCGCTTAGGTCGTCGTATTTCGGCACGCTGCTCGGGTGGGGCGTGCCGGCATGGCGGGTGGTCTCGGCCGTGCGGCGCATTTCGGAAATATGTTGATTTAATTCGGGCGCGATTTGGCGTCCGGTATTTCAGTTGGCCGGATTTGTTATTTTCGCGACCTTTGGTGTTGTGTCGCGTTCAAGTGAGTTGCTGCAGGTCGGGATGATCTGAGGTGGCTCGCGACAGCCGGACAATTATTGATATCTCGCCTATTCCTGTGCTTGCTAGATTCGAGCATATCGAAATTACTCGCCGATTACTCGCTGGTATTAGTTGTCCCGACGCT
>NZ_BOOP01000009.1 GCF_016863295.1 Planotetraspora phitsanulokensis | reverse complement strand
TTCGGCCGATCCGCCCGGCTCACCTGATCCGCCTGATCCGCCTGATCCAGCTGACCCGGCGGACCCGGCGGACCCGGCGGACCCGGTGTACTCGGTGGACTCGGTGGACGGGTTCGGGCCGGCCGATGCGTCCGTCTGCGGCCCGGCTTCGGTGCGTTCCTGGTCACGTGAGCCAGACTGCGGTGCGTCGTGCCGTGTTGAGTCATGCCGTGTTGAGTCGGGCCGTGTTGAGTCGGGCCGTGCGGTATCTGACTGCGCTGAGACGTCCGGTGGAGAGTCTGGCGATGAGGGATCTGGCCACGGATCGGCCAGGGGTGGCGAGCTCAATGCCGAACTGCCGTCTGACGACCAGGATCGAGCGCGTGACGTCATCTGAGCCCACCACTGTGGGCCGCAGGGCAGTTCCTCGGCTGTCTCATCGGTTGACGAGAAGGAGTGACGTCTCCCGTGAGAGTCGGCCACGATGGCACCCCTTCCGCTCATCCGTATCGAACGCGTGTCTGAATAATCTCACGCTGGGTAATCGTTCCGCCACAAATATCGAACGGAAGTTCTAAGCCTGAAGCGAACGCGCAGGTCTGTGACTGACCGCTATCAGGGCCTGACCTGGCGATTGGAGGGTGATCGCCGACCTCGAAGTCGGCGCGCGGGGGACGCCGAAGTGCGGGGATCCCCGGCCGCTGCGGCATCGAGCCTGGAGGCCGGGGATCCGGTCAATTCATCGCACTACGTACTAATCCACCACGTGTCAGTCGCATCAGATACGAGCGCGATTGGGAGCGGCGTGTACGAGGCGCATGTACGAGGCGCATGTACGAGGCGCATGTACGAGGCGCGTTAGGTTGCGAGCGGCATCTGCGAGCCGCACCGGGTACCAAGACGCAAGCACGAGGTGCATCAGGTGCCAAGACGCAAGTGCCGGCCGCATAGTCCGAACATGCCATGCTTCGATCAGGCGCCGGGGAACCGGCCGACCCAGTAACGCGTGCGGTCAAGGTAGGAGGTCTCGGACGCGGCGCCAGTCGTGCCGTACGCGCCTTGGAACGTCTCGTAGCCGAAGCCCGCAGGCGGGTTCGAGCTGGCGGGCTCGATCACCGAGCCCTCGTGCCACTCGTTGAACGAGGTGACCGAGACCCACGACGGCGACGTGGCGATGGCGTTGCTCCACTCCGTGTCGTACGTCGAACCGTTGGCCCGGCCGAGGGTCGGAGTGGTGTTGCCCGGGTTGGCCCGGTCGTCGATGTAGCCGGGAGCCACGGAAGGCGCCCACACGAGCCCGTTGGCCTTGCAGTACGCGGCGGCGTTCTGCCAGCCGGGGGCGGTCGCCCCGGCGATGCCGTCGTAGGTGTACATGCCGCCGAAGTGCGCGACCTTCGAGGTGTCGGTGGTCTGCGCGAGCACGATGTTGGACGCCCTGACCTGGTCGAGCGCGGTCCAGTCGGCGATCCTGAGGCTTTCGAACACATAGAAGGCCGGCCGGTTGCCGTGCCGGGCGTCGCGGTAGAACGCGGGACTGGAGCCGTACCTGGCGTTGATGTAGTTGATGTCGGCGACCGTCGAGGCGGCGGTGCGGCCCGTGTAGGGCTCGAGGTGCCAGGCGACCTTGACGCCGTTCTGGGCGGCGACGTTCAGCACACCCGCGGCCAACTGGTCCTCATACGACCCCTGGCCCCACCAGCTGTAGACGATGACGCCCGCGCCGGACTGCTTGACCCAGGCCATCTGCTGGCTCACCACGCGTGTGAGGTCGCCGGAGTCGTAGGCGCCCAGCTTGGGATAGAGGTTCGCACCGATGTCGGCGGGCGGGTTGTGGCCGCCCTGCTGCCAGTGGCGGTAGCCGCCGTTGACGGCGGGGCTGCCGTACCAGGGGTAGTAGAACAGGTGCACGTTCGGCGAGAGCGCCGAGGGTTGCTGCGGTCCCGAGTAGTACGCGTTGAACTCGGCGATCGACCACCACCAACTGGTGCTGCCGGTCTGCACGACTCTGATGTAGCGGGCGGAACGCGCCGTGAAGGACACGCTGACGAGCGGAGCGGTCCCGGCGCCCGAGGCCACCGCGGAACCCCAGTTGGCGCCGTCGGACGACAGGAAGACCTGGTAGCCGCGGGCGTAGTCGGTGGTGCTGCCGGCCGAGTCCATGGTGATCTGGTCGATGGTCTGCGACGCGTGCATGTCGATCGTGACCGACTGGCCGCTCGTCATCGGCACTCCGGTCGACCATCGGGTCGAGGGGTTGCCGTCGAGCATCCTCGCGGGGACGTCGCCGCCGCCGGTGGCCGACGCGGTGGCCGTCCATCCGGTGCGCGGCAGGGCCGCGGCCAGCGCGGCCGACGGTACGGCGATGAGCGCGGCGGCGACGAGCGACACGGCCGTCAGCACGCCGAGGAGACACCTTCTCAAGAGAGGCTCCGTTCGGGGTGGGGGGTCACAGGCCCGCCGTTCCGGGCTTGCCGGAGGACGGGACGGCGGGCATCGCCGAGTGCCGCGCCGTACGGGAGCGGGCCTTGCCGACGAGGGCGTCTCCCGGTGGGACTCGGCGCGCGAGGTCAGGTGCCGTGAACCTGGCGCGCCGGTAGCGAGGTGGTCGCCGATCGATCACACCGCGCAGCACGACTGTAGTTCTGACCGTTCCGCAAGTCCATAAGTAAACAGGACATGTGCGGCATGGTCGTCGCCGCCGCCGGTGCCGCGGGCCCTGTCTGACGCGTCCTTCAGCCCTTGTCCACACCCTCGTTGGCTCCGCGTACGAAGTAACGCTGGAACACGACGAAGATGACCGCCACGGGAACGGTGGCCATCAGGGCCGCGCCGAGTTTGAGCGGATACTGCGTGCCCTTGCCGAGCGACCCGCTGACCAGGTCGGCGAGCCCGCGCGGCAGGGTGAACAGCTCAGGGCTCTGCACCGCCACCAAGGTGTGCGGGAACTCGTTCCACGTGCCCTGGAAGGAGATGATCGTCAAGGTGATCAGGGCGGGGCGGGCCATCGGCAGGACGACCGACCAGAACGTGCGGAAGACCCCGGCGCCGTCGATGCGCGCGGCCTCCTCCACGCTCGCCGGGATCGACTCGAAGAACTGCTTCATGATGAACACGCCGGCGGCGTCCACGATCACCGGCAGGATCAGCGCGGTGTAACTGTCGTAGAGCCCGAGCTGGTTCAGCACGAGGAACTTCGGGATGAACAGCACCACACCCGGGACGGCCATCACCGCGATGACCGCGGAGAACAGCGCCCGCCTTCCGCGGAAGCGCAGCCGGGCGAGCGCGTATCCCGCCATGGAGTCGAGCAGGACCCTGCCGAGCGTGACGACGACGGTGACCAGCAGCGAGTTGCCGAGCCAGAGCGGCAGGTCGGTGTTGAGGAAGGCCTTCTCGTACCCGGTCGTGGAGAACGGGTCGGGGAACGGCGACAGCGGGTGGGCCGCCGCGTCCGGCTCGGTCTTGAAGGAGTTGCCGATCTGGATGACGAACGGATAGAGGAAGACGAGCGCGAAGAAGATCAGGATGCAGTAGCCGGTGAAGGCGGACACCAGCGAACGCGCCGCCGCCGACCCGCCTGCCGGGCCCTTCCTCGCGTGCGCACCCCTGCCCCCGCCCGGGCCCGCACTCCTGCCCGCGCCGGCACCCGCGCCCGCACCGGCACCTGCGCCCGTGCCGGCACCTGCACCCGCGCCCGGGCCCGCACCGGCTCCGGCCGTCGTGCCTGTCGCCATCTCAGGACCTCCTCGAGCGGGCCGACGCGCGTGTCGACGCGCCCGTCGGCGTGGAAGCCGACGCGTCGGCGGATGTGCGGCCCTGGCCTCGGTCCTGCCCTCGTGCCGGCCCTCGGCCCGGCCCTCGTGCCGGCCTGGGGGCGTGGCGCCGGGGCCGCGAGCCGCCGTTCCGTTCCCGCATGATCCACCGCTGGACGAGCGTCATCAGCACGATGATCGAGAAGAGCACGAACGAGATCGCCGTGCCCGAGCCGTACTCGAAGCTGCGGAAGGCGGTCTGGTACGAGAGGAACGCCGGGGTGAGCGTGGTCTTCGACGGGTTGCCCTGGCTCATCACGTAGATCTGGTCGAACACCTGCCAGGTCGAGATCAGCCCGAGCGTGAGCACGAGGAAGAGCGTCGGCTTGAGCATCGGCAGGGTCACATACCGGAAGCGCTGCCAGCGGCCGGCGCCGTCGAGCATGCTCGCCTCCTCCAGCGTCACCGGGATGTCCTGCAGCGCCGCCAGGAACATCAACATGAACGTGCCGGACGTGGTCCACACGACGAGCATGATGATCGTGGTCATGGCCACGCTGGGACCCGACAGCCACTCCCACCAGGACAGTCCGAACGGCCCGCCGCTGGTGAGGGAGGCGGGTGGAGCCGACGGGTCGACGAGGCCGACGGCGCCGAGCAGCAGGTGCAGCGTGCCCCGGGAGTCGGAGAACCAGTCCGGGCCGTCGATTCCGAACGCTCCGAGCAGGCTGGTCACCGCGCCCGAGTTGGCGAAGATGAACAGGAACACGACGCTGATCGCCACCGAACTGGTGACCGACGGGAAAAAGAACGCGGCGCGGAAGAACGTCTTGCCCTTCAGCATCCTGCTGTTCACGATCACGGCCAGGCCGAGGGCCAGCGCCGTCTGCGCCGGCACGACGATCGCCACGTAGTAGATGTTGTTGCGGATGCTCGTCATGAAGTCCTGGCGGGCCAGGCCGTCCTCGGTGAACAGCCGGGTGTAGTTGCCGGCTCCGACGAAGGGCACCCCGCTGCGGAACGGGCTGCCCTGGCCGTTCCAGTCGGTGAAGCTCACCCACAGCGCCATCAGGATCGGCAGCAGCATGAACAGGCCGAGGATGATCACGACGGGTGCGACGAACAGCCAGCCCGCGAGGTTCTCCCGCATGGCGGTGGAGCCGCGGAACCGGCCGCGGCGTGCGGGGATCGTGGTGCCGGCCACTCCCGCCTCCTTCCGGTCGGTACGGCCCGGCCCCGCCGTGAGGCGGGAGCCGGGACGTCCAGGATGTGCTCAGGTCGAGGGAAGGGTCAGCCGAGGGCGGCCTGGGTGTTCTTCTGCACGCGCTCCAGCAGAGCCTTGGGCTCCGTCGAGGACAGCTGCTGGATGCCGCTGTCGAAGTCGGCCAGGACGCTGTCCATCTTGGGCGCGTTGACCGGGCCCTGGGCGTAGTCGACGCCGTTCACGAACGGCGCGTCGTTCGGGAACTCCTTGACGTAGGCGTCCTTGGCCGACTGGCGGGACGGCATGACGCCGAACGCCTTGGCGAAGGCCATCTGCTGGTCGGCCGTGGTCATGGCCTCGACGAAGCTGATCGCCTGCTGCTTGTACTTGCTCTTGGCCGAGATGCCCCAGCAGTTGGTGAACGACAGCGTGCCCTTGCCCTTGGGGCCGGCCGGCAGTTCGTGCACCGTGTACTTCACGTCGGGGAAGTCGGCCTGGAGCGCGCCCTTGATCCAGTTGCCCTCGATGGTCATCGCGGCCTTGCCCTTGCCGAAGGCCTCTCCGCCCCAACCGGCGTCGAGCGCCTTGGGGTATGCGGCCAGCTTGTCCTTCAGCAGCGACTGGACGTAGTCGAGCGCGGCGAGGTTCTGCGGGCTGTCGGCGGTGGCCTGCTTGCCGTCCGGGCTGGTGAGCCAGCCGCCCGCCTCGACCATGAACGCGCCGACCCGGTCCCGGGTGTCCCCGATCGTGATCGGCGTGACGTCCACGGCCTTGAGCTTCTTGGCGACCGCGGTCAGCTGGTCCCAGGTGGTCGGCACGTCGGCGTCGGTGAGCTTGGCCTTGGCCCACAGGTCCTGGTTGATGACCAGCGCGAGGGTCGAGAAGTCCTTCGGCGTGCAGTAGAACGTGCCGTCGCGGGTGAAGGCCGTGCGCAGGCTCGGATAGAAGTCGTCCGGGTTGGAGATCTTGTCGCCGTACGGCTCCAGCGCCCCGACGCTCGCGTAGTCGGCGAAGCGCGAGGCGTCCACATAGAAGACGTCCGGCGGGCTGTCTCCGGCGAAGGCCTGGCCGAGCTGCTGGGCGAGGTCCTGTGCGGGGGTGACCGTCGCGGAGGCGCCGTTCGCCGAGGCCCATTTCGCCGCGGCGTCCTTGACCGCGGCGGTCTCGGCGTCGCCGGAGGAGCCGATGAGGATCTGCAGCTGGGCGGGACCGCTGCTCTGCTGGGCCGGCTGACCGCCCTTGTCGTCGAACCCGCTTCCGCAGGCCGCGGACGTGAGGACGACCGCGCATGCGGCGGCGCCGAGCGCCGCGTTCCTGATGTTCCTGTTCGTGGAGACTCTGCTGCGCTTCATCGCACTTTCCTGATCTTTCTCGGGAGGTGGGGACGGTTGCTGATGAATCACGCCGATCACGCCGACTGCCGGACGACCAGTGAGGGCTCGAGCAGCACGTGCGCCGGGGACGCGGCCGACGCGCGTGCGGTCTCCGTCCCTTCCAGGATGCGCGCGAGCAAGGTGACGCAGCTCGCCGCGGCCTCCTTGAGCGGCTGGCTGAGGCTGGTCAGCCCCACCGCCCTCGCCACGGGCGTGTCGTCGAAGCCGATCACCGCGATGGGCAGTTCGGGCCGGGTGTCCTCTCGCCAGGCGAGTCCGGGGGAGCGCGCGGCGTGCAGCGCCCCCACCGCGAGCGAGTCGCTCACGCAGACGAGTGCGGTGACTCCGGGGTCGGAGTCGATGAGGTCACGGGCCGCCGCCTCGCCGTCGGCGACCGCGTCGCTCGTCGCCCGGCTCAGCCCTGTCGGGTCCACACCGGCCTCGGCGAGCGTGCGGGCCCAGCCCTCACGACGGTCGTCGCCGACGCCGGAGCCCGCGGGCCAGCCGAGGAAGCCGATGCGGGCGTGCCCCGCGTCCAGCAGGTGCCGGGTGGCCACCGCGGTGCCCGCGGATCCGTCGACGTCGACCCAGGGGTGACGTGCTGCGGCCTCCTCTCCCCAGGGACGGCCGAACGTGACGAACGGCACGCCCTTGTCCAGCAGCCACGAGGCCCGCGGGTCCCGGTGGTGGGTGCCGGTCAGGACGAAGCCGTCGGGTTCGTACGCCCCGAGCAGGTCCTCGAAGGTGGCCACCTCCGAGCGGTCGTCGTCGGCCGTGTAGAGGAGGATCCGGTAACCCGACCGGGCCGCGGCGTCGGTGAGGCCGTGCAGGAACCGGTCGAGGACCGACCCGTTGATGCCGTCGCGGTCGGGGTCGATCCGGATGGCGATCAGTTGCGAGCGGCCGGTCCGCATCTGGCGGGCGGCCCGGTTCACGCGGTAGCCGAGCTCGCCGACCACGTCGAGCACCCGCTGCCTGGTCTCCTCGCGGACGACCTCAGGCGTGTTCAGCACGTTGGACACCGTCTGGCGCGACACCCCCGCCACCCGAGCGACGTCGGCGATCGTCACCTTGTCGGCCATAACGTGCCTTTCCATGGGTTTGAACGTTCAAGACGAAGTAAGGCATGATTGGATCGTTCAAGTAAAGGAAGTGTTTCGCAATGTGCACCTCCGGCGCGATTCTGTCAAGGCCAGACCTTGGTGGAATCCGGGCCGGCGACTCGACCAGGGGGCTCCTCCGTTGTTCGCTCTCCCCGCTCATCGCGGCACTCATCACGGCAGTCATGACGGCACTCATCACGGCACCCAAGACGGCACCGGTGACGGCACTGTCGGCGGTCCGGCCGCATGACCACCTCTGAGCTCGCCCAGGGAGCCGCACCCGAGTCGGCCGACGACGTCATCGCCCCGCCGTACCGGCTCCAGCCGCTGCTCCACGACCTCGTCAGCACCGTCATGGCGCCCACCAGCGCGCTGAGCGGGCCCGACGGGCAGATCCGCGCCGCCGGAGTGCAGGGCCTGTTCCACGCGGACAGCCGCGCCCTGTCGCAGGTGAGCCTTCTGATCGACGGCGTTGAGCCCGAGGCCGTCTCGTACGCGCCCGCGGGCCCGGGCCGCACCCGCTTCGTTTCGCTGGCCCGCCACCTCGGCGACCGCCACCCCGATCCGACCGTGCGGCTGGACCGCGTCCGGGAGGTCGGCCCGTCGGGCATGACCGAGACCGTGGAGATCGCCTCCACGGCGTCGGCCGACGTGAGCGCCACCGTGACCATGGAGCTGGGCTGTGACTTCGCCCCCATCGAGGTGGTCAAGTCCGGCGGCGTCGCGGAGCCGTCCGCGGCCGTGGCCGCGGGGCCGGGGGAGCTGAGCTGGCGGTCGGGCGCGATCCGCGTCGTGGTGACGGGGGAGGGCGCCGAGGCGGATCCCGGCGATCCTGCGGATCACGACGGCACGGCGGACGGCGCGGCACGGCTGCGCTGGCACGTGACGCTGGCCCCGCGCACCCGGGTGACGCTCCGCTGGTCCGTGGCGATCGACGACCCCGCCGCGGTCGTGGTCGCCCCCGCCGGACGCGCCGAGTGGAGCGCGCCGCAGGTCGTCGCGGACGATCGGCGCCTGACGCGGCTGCTCCACCAGTCGCTGGACGACCTGCGGTCGTTGCGGCTGACGGAGGCGGGAGCGCCCGGCGACGTGTTCCTCGGCGCGGGCGTGCCCTGGTTTCTGACGCTCTTCGGCCGGGACAGCCTCTGGGCGGCCCGGATGATGCTCCCGCTCGGCACCCGCCTCGCCGGGGGCACGCTCCGCGTGCTGGCCCGGCGCCAGGGCGTGCGGCTCGACCCGGGATCGGGCGAGGCCCCCGGCAAGATCATGCACGAGCTCCGGCGGCACGAGTTCGCCGTCGAGGGCAACAACCTGAGGCTGCCCGCCGCCTACTACGGCACCATCGACGCGACCCCGTTGTGGATCAGCCTCCTGCACGACGCCTGGCGCTGGGGCCTGCCCGACCGCGAGGTCGCGGCGCTGCTCCCGAACCTGGAGGCCGCGCTGGGATGGCTCGGCGATCACGCCGACCCCGACGGCGACGGGTTCGTCGAATACATCGACGGCAGCGAGCGCGGCCTGGCCAACCAGGGTTGGAAGGACTCCGGCGACGCCGTCCGCTTCCACGACGGCACCCGCGCCGAGCCGCCGATCGCCCTGGCCGAGGTGCAGGGGTACGCCTACGAGGCCGCCCGGCACGCTGCCGCGCTGCTGGAGGCCTTCGGCAGGCCGGGGGCGTCGCGCTGGCGCGACCACGCGGCCGCCATGGCCGAGCGGTTCCGGGCCCGGTTCTGGGTGGAGGGCCCGCAGGGGCGGTTCCCCGCGCTCGCGCTCGACGGGGACAAGCGGCCGGTCGACTCGCTCACCAGCAACATCGGCCACCTGCTCGGCACGGGGATCCTGTCGGCCGCGGAGGAGGCCGAGGTCGCCGGCCTGCTGGCCTCGCCCGCGATGGCCGAGGGGTTCGGGCTGCGCACGATGTCGTCGGGAGACGGCGGGTTCAGTCCGTTGTCCTACCACTGCGGCTCGATCTGGCCGCACGACACGGCCATCGTCATCGCCGGGCTGGCCCGGGCAGGCCACGGGGCCCAGGCCGCCTCGCTGGCCGAAGGGCTGCTGGCGGCGGGCGAATCCTTCGGATACCGGTTGCCCGAGCTCTACGCGGGCGACGCCCGGGAGGTGGTGGGCCGCCCCGTGCCGTACCCCGCCGCCTGCCGGCCGCAGGCCTGGTCGGCCGCGGCGGCGGTCACGATCGCGCACGCGGCGCTCGGCCTCTACCCCGACGTCCCCGAGGGACGGGTGACGCTGAGGCCGCTCGCCGGCGCGCCGTTCGGAGCGGTGTCCGTCCAGGGACTCCAGGTGGCGGGAGCCGAGGTCCGCGTCAGCGTCGGCGCCGACGGGCGCGCCGACATCACCGGCCTGCCCTCGGGCATGTCCGTCGTCGGGGAGGTCTGAGCGCCCGTAGGGTGCTCGACATGACGATCATCGAGCGGCTCGGGGCCGAGAAATACGTGTCCGTCGCGACCTTCCGCCGTAACGGGACGGCCGTCGCCACGCCCATCTGGGTGGTGCGCGACGGCGACGCCCTGGCGGTCTGGACGGGCACGCGCACGGGCAAGGTCAAGCGCGTCCGCAACAACCCGGAGGTGACGGTGACGGGGTGCGACGTCCGGGGGAGGGTGCACGGAGAGCCGATGGCCGGGCGGGCCGAGGTGATGTCCGCCGAGGACACCGAGCGGGTGCGCGGCCTGCTCGTCAGGAAATACGGCCTGCTCGGCTGGCTGACGGTCACAGGGAGCAAGATCCGCCGGGGCCGCGAGGGGACCGTCGGTCTCCGGATCACCATGACGGAGGGTTGACGCCCGGCGCGCTTGTCCGACCCGGTATCCGGTGAGAACGTCAGGAGGCGGCATTTCCTGAAGGGAATCCTGACATGACCGAACTGAGGCAGTTGCCATTCGACCGCGGCGACGCGCTGGACATCTCGCCGGACTTCGGCGAACTGCGCGCGGAGCGGCCCGTCACCAAGGTCCGCACCAGGACGGGCGACGAGGCCTGGCTGATCACGGGGTACGACGAGATCCGGCAGGTCTTCGCCGATGATCGTTTCGTCCGGTCGCACCCCACGCCGGAGTCGGCTCCCCGCCTGTCCAAGAGCGTTCTGCTCGGCGGCCCCAACGGCGACTACGCGGGTGAGGCCGCCGCCCACCAGGGCATGCGCCGGCTGCTCGCTCCGGCCTTCTCCGCCCGGCGCATGCGGAGCCTGTCCGACCGGATCACCATGCTCGTCGGCGACCTTCTGGACCGGATGGCAGAGAAGGGCCCCCCGGTCGACCTGCACGAGGAGTTCTCCGTCCCGCTGCCCATCCAGGTGATCTGCGAACTGCTCGGCGTGCCCTACGAGGACCACGACCTGTTCCGTTCGCTGGCCGACGCGATGTCCGATCTGGAGGACGCCGAGAGCGCGGCAGCGGCCCAGGCAGAGATGCGGGCGTACTCGTACTCCATCGTCCAGGCCAAGCGCGAGAACCCCGCGGAGGACGTCTACTCCGACCTCGCCGCCTCGGACCTGCCCGAGGACGAGATCGCCCGGATGGCCGGGGGCCTGCTGTTCGCCGGCCACGAGACGACGGTCAACCAGATCGACTACGGCGTGCTGCTGTTCCTGCGCAACCCCGCCCAGCGCGACGCGCTGCTGCGCGACCCCTCCCTGGTCCCGGCCGCGGTCGAGGAGATCATGCGGGTGGCCGCGCCCAGCGAGCACGGCATCCTCCGGTACGCCCGGGAGGACGCGGAGGTCGGCGGCGTCACGATCCGCGCGGGCGACGCGCTGATGCTCGCGACCGTCGCGGCCAACCGGGACGAGCGGGCCTTCCCCGAGCCCGAGCGGTTCGACATCACCCGCGACGGCACCGAGCCGCACGTCGGATTCGGTTACGCCATCCACTACTGCCTGGGCGCGAGTCTCGCCCGCGTGGAGCTGGAGGCCGTGTTCGGCTCGCTCTTCCAGCGCTTCCCCACCCTGCGCCTGGCGGTGCCGTACGAGCGGCTGACGCCCCGGGCCGACCGGATCACGGGAGGGTTCGTCGAGGTGCCGGTGGCCTGGTGACCCCCCGTCCAGCCAATGATCGAATATTTGTTTGAATGTTGTGCGTAGACTGGGCGCATGACGGACGCGTTCCAGGGATCTCTGCTCGGCTGGTCCGAGGAGACCGGCCTCGGTCTCCTCGGACCGTCGGTCCGGCGCACGGTCCTCGACCACGGGGCGTGGGTGGACGTCAGGCCCGGCTGGGTGGCCGGGGCCGACGCCCTGTTCGAGCGGCTCCTCGAGGGCGTGCCCTGGCGCGCGGAGCGCAGGCACATGTACGACCGCGTGGTCGACGTCCCACGGCTGCTGAAGTTCTACGGCGAGGGGGAGCCCCTTCCCGACCCGGTGCTTGAGGAGGCGAGGGTCGCCCTAGACGCCCACTACGGCGAGGAACTGGGCGAGCCCTTCCGCACCGCGGGCCTGTGCCTGTACCGCGACGGCCGCGACAGCGTGGCCTGGCACGGAGACACCATCGGGCGCGGGAGCTCCGAGGACACGATGGTGGCCATCGTCTCGGTGGGCACCCCCCGCGCCCTGCTGCTCCGCCCGCGCGGCGGCGGCCCCACGCTGCGCCACGAGGTGGGCCACGGCGACCTCCTGGTGATGGGCGGCAGTTGCCAGCGCACGTGGGAGCACGCCGTCCCCAAGACCGCCCGTCCCACCGGGCCGCGGATCAGTATCCAGTTCCGCCCTCGCGGCGTTCGCTGACCCTCGTCCCCTTCTGGGATTCATGCCTTCGATGCCCGCTTTCCGGTCCGCCGTGTCGTCGCGCGGGGCCATCTGGAATCGTTGTGCTGCCGTGGTCCCCTTGTCCGATTCCGGGACCGCCGCATTGACGACCAGTCGCATGAAGACAGAGAGAAGGCCTCGGATGTCCCCGTTGACCTACGCCGCCGCGTCCGGCCGCTACGACACGATGACCTACCGGCGGAGCGGCCGCAGCGGCGTCCTGCTGCCCGAGGTCTCCCTCGGGTTGTGGCACAACTTCGGCGACACCGCGAACCTGGACGTTCAGCGTGCCGTCCTGCGCCGTGCGTTCGATCTCGGGATCACGCATTTCGACCTCGCCAACAACTACGGCCCGCCGGCCGGGTCGGCGGAGGAGAACTTCGGGCGGGTCCTGCATGCCGACCTGCTGCCCTACCGGGACGAGCTGTTCATCTCGACCAAGGCCGGCTATGACATGTGGGCCGGGCCGTACGGGGAGTGGGGGTCGCGCAAGTACATGCTCGCCAGCCTCGACCAGTCCCTGAAGCGCATGGGCCTCGACTACGTGGACGTCTTCTACTCCCACCGCCCGGACCCCTCGACCCCGATCGAGGAGACGATGGGGGCGCTCGACCGCGCGGTCCGCTCCGGCAAGGCGCTGTACGCGGGCATCTCGAACTACTCCGCCGAGCAGACCGCCCGGGCGGCGGCCGTCCTGCGGGAGCTCGGCACGCCGCTGCTGATCCACCAGCCGGCCTACTCGATGCTGGACCGGTGGACGGAGGCGGACGGTCTCCTCGACACGCTGGAGACGGCGGGCGCGGGGTGCATCGCCTACTCGCCGCTGGCTCAGGGCCTGCTGACCGGCCGGTATCTCGACGGGAACGTCCCCGAGGGCTCCCGGATGGCCCTCGGCCGCTTCCTCACGCGTGACCGGCTCACGCCCGCGCTGCTGGATTCGCTCCGCGGCCTGAACAAGATCGCCGAGGCGCGCGGCCAGACGCTCGCCCAGCTGGCGCTTTCCTGGGTCCTGCGTGACCCCCGGATGACGTCCGTGCTCATCGGGGCGAGCAGCGTCGCGCAGCTGGAGCAGAACGTCGCCGCGGTGGGGGCGCCGCCTCTGTCCGCCGAGGAGCTCGCCGAGATCGAGGGCCTCATCTAGGCCGTCGCCGTCGCCGGCTCGGAGGTCGTCTCCGGGCCGGCGGCTTCCGGGGACGCCCGCGTCAGTGGTCGTCCCAGTGGCCTTCGTGGGCGGCGTGGCGGTGGCCGTCGTGGACGTAGTCCTTGTGGTCGCCGTGCTGCACGGCCTCGTGGCCGCAGCCCTCACCGTGCTGGTGGTCGTGCTGGTGTTCGACATGCTTGGACGGTTCGCACTCGTCCCAGTGCCCGTTGTGGGACCGGTGCAGATGGCCGTCGTGGGCGAAGTCGGTGTGGTCTCCGTGCTTGACGGCGGTGTGGCCGCACCCCGAGGAATGCTCGTGGGTATGCCCGGAATGCTCTAGATGTCCCGTGGATTTCATGGCGGGGGACGTACCCCACAGATCGGGGGTGTCGCGCCCCGATCCCTAACCTTTGAACAGGCAAGACATCCGGAAAACCCGGGACGCCCCGCCTGGCGGACGCCCCCTAGTCGACCTCGGCGCTGCCGTTCACGCGGAGCTTGCGCCGGGCCCGCTCGTAGAAGTTCGTCGTGCCGAGCCGTACGACCTGGGCGGCCCCGCGCAGGGCGGACACGGTGAGCCGGTCGCCGGGGGAGAGGTACCCGCCGATGGTGCCGTCGACCTCCATGGCCAACTGCCCGCTGGTGGGCAGCACGTCGAGGGTGACCTCCTCGTCGGCCGACAGCACCACGGCGCGGTTGAAAGCCGTGTGCGCGGCGGCGGGCACGACGAGGAAGCCCTCGACGTTGGGGGACACGATCGGGCCGCCGGCGGAGAAGCTGTACGCGGTGGACCCCGTCGACGTGGCCACGATCAACGCGTCGGCCGCGTAACGGACGAACGGGTGCCCGTAGACCGACACCGCCACGGCGGACAGGCCGTCGCCCGGGATCCGCACCAGGGCGATGTCGTTGAACGCCGTGATCACCCGGCCGTCGGGGGCCTTCGCCTGTACGGCCATGCGGGGCTCGACCGTGTACTCGTGGTTGTCGATCGAGGACAGCGCGGGGGACAGGTCCTCGACGTCGATCTCCGCGAGGAACCCCAGCCGGCCGAGGTTCACGCCCAGGATGGGCGTCGGGTGCCCCTCGATCAGCCGCATCGTGCGGAGCATGGTGCCGTCCCCGCCGAGGCTGACGAGGAGATCGGCCCGCTTCACCAGCGTTGTGCCGTCGACCGCGATCGCGCTGCAGTCGATGCGGCCGACCTCGTCGGGCAGGCCGAGCACCGTGACGTCGCGCCCCCGCGCCCACTCGACGATCGTGTCGATGGCCTCCTTGGAGTCGCGCTGCGGATGCAGAACCAGACCGACGGTGCTGACCAAGCCCATGCCCACAACTGTACGAGTTGTCAGAGGGCGCCCGGTACGGCCGGGAGCCGCCGGATCGTGCGTCTAGGGCCGGTCCTCGTCGTTGATCGGCAGGTACACCCGGAACGTGGTGGCCCCCGGCTCGGACTCCACCCGGATGTCGCCGTGATGCTTGTTCACCACGATGCGGTAGGAGATGTCCAGGCCTAGTCCGGTCCCCTCGCCGACCGGCTTGGTGGTGAAGAAGGGCTCGAAGATCCTCGGCCGGATCTCCGGAGGGATGCCGTCGCCCGTGTCGGAGATCTCGACGACGAGGCGATCGTCCTTCCGTGAGGTCCGCAGGGTGAGGGTCCCGCTCCCGTCCATGGCGCCGAGGGCGTTGTCGATGAGGTTGGTCCACACCTGGTTGAGCTCGGCGGCGTAGGCGGGGATCTCGGGCAGCGTCCGGTCGTACTCCTTGACGACCCGGACCCCCTTGGGGATCTTGGCCTGCATCATCGTCAGCGTCGCGGCGAGCAGGTCGTGGACGTCGACCGTCTGATGGGGCGCGCGGTCGAGCTGGGAGTACTGCTTGGCCGCCGAGACGAGGCCGGAGATGCGCGTGACGGAATCCTCGATCTCGCCCATCAGCAACTCGGTGTCGATGGTGTAGCCGAGCCAGCGGACGGCCGGCTCCAGGTTGTCCGCGCCGACCGCGCCCGCGATCTCGTCGAGCCATTCGACGTCGACGGCGCCCGCCACGAGCGTGGAGGCGAGATCCCAGTTCCCCGCGATGTCGTGGTCGTCGAGCCAGTCGGCGACCGCGTCCTCGGCGTCCGAGGTGGCCATCGCCGAGAGGGTGGGCGCGGTGCTCGCCCGCTTGACGGCCTCGTCCTGGAGCCCGACGAGATCATGCAGCTGGGAGCCGTCCAGGCGCCCGTCGGCGATCATGGCGAGCTTCTGCCGCATGCCGGAGACCCGCTCGCGCAGGGACGCGGTGGCCCGCACCGCCGCGGCGGCGGGGTTGTTGAGCTCGTGGGTCAGCCCGGCCGACAACGAGCCGAGGGCCAGCAGCCGCTCCCGCTCGCCGACGATCGTCTGGGTGGCGCGCATGCCGAAGAAGAGACCTTCGAGCAGGTGGATCGCCATGGGGAACCACGCCCGGACCGCCTTGGCGACGTCCTCGGCCGGCAGCACGAAGAACTCGGACTCGGTGATCGCCCGCAGCGTGTTGAGGTAGGTCTGGTCGACCCGGTCTCCGATGTAGGCCTGGGTCGCGCCGCCGTACACGCCGCGCTGCTCGGTGCGGTTGACCTCGACCTCGTCGCCGTGGACGCGCCTGCTCATCGACACGGTGCCGTTGAGCAGCACGAAGAAACAGGTCGCCGGCTCGCCTTCCGCGTAGACGACGGTGCCCGCGTCCCGGTGCTCGACCTCCCCCTTCTCGGCCAGGAGGGCCAGTTGGTCGTCGTCGAGCGCCTCGAACAGGAAGAGCGTGCGCAGCTCGTCCGGGGTCAGCCGCGTGGTCATTGCGCCTCCAGGTAGCGGTGGATGAGGGACACCGCCATCGCGCCCTCGCCTACCGCCGAGGCGACGCGCTTGACCGAGTCGGAGCGTACGTCGCCCGCGGCGAAGACGCCGGGCATGCTGCTTTCCAGGTGGTAGGGGTCGCGGGGGAGCGCCCACCCGGCCGGCCGTCGCCCCTCGGCGAGGAGGTCGGGGCCGGTCAGCACGAAACCGTGCCGGTCGCGGGCGATCGCGTCGCCGAGCCAGTCGGTGCGCGGCTCGGCGCCGATGAAAACGAAGAGCCAGGAGGTGTCCACGGTTCTCGTGGTGCCCGTGCGTCCGTCGCACAGCGTGAGCCGTTCGAGGTGGTCGGAACCCTCGCCGCCGACGACCGTCGTGCGCGGATGCACCTCGATGTTCGGGACGTCCTTGATCTGGTCGATCAGATAGTGCGACATGGAGCGACTGAGATCGTCGCCTCGCACGAGGATGTGCACCCGCCGGGCGTAGTGCGAGAAGTACACGGCCGCCTGGCCGGCGGAGTTCGCCCCGCCGACGATGTAGATCTCCTGGTCCGCGCAGCTCGGCGCCTCGGTCGACGCCGAGCCGTAGAAGACGCCACGCCCGGTCAGCTCGTCGAGTCCCGGAGCGTCGAGCCTGCGGTAGGACACGCCGGTGGCCAGCACCACCGTGTGGGCCGCGATGGCCGTGCCGTCGCCGAACCGCAGGAGGCGGGTCGTGGTCCCTCCGCCCTCCAGGCCGACCACCTCGCGGGTGGTCAGCAGCTCCGCGCCGAACCGGAGGGCCTGCCTGCGGGCGCGGTCGGTGAGCTGGGCGCCGGACACCCCGTTGGGGAAGCCGAGGTAGTTCTCGATCCGGCTGCTCTGGCCGGCCTGCCCGCCTGTGGCCCGCTGCTCGACGAGCACCGTCCGCAGCCCTTCGGACGCGCCGTAGACGGCGGCGCCGAGCCCCGCGGGCCCCGCCCCGACCACGGCGACGTCGTAGAACTCCGAGGCGGGGGTGGTCGACAACCCCACGTGGGCGGCGAGATCCGCCTCGGTCGGCTTGACCAGCGACTTGCCGTCCGGCGTGACCACCACCGGCACGTCGGCCTCCGTCAGCCCGGCCGCGGCGAGCAGGCGCGCGGCCTCCGGATCGTCCGTCAGCAGCCACCGGTACGGCACGAGGTTCCTGGCCAGGAAGTCCCGTACGGCGAACGACGGCGCGGACCACCTGTGGCCGATGACCCGGGTCTCCTGGATGGACGTGTCGGGCGTGGCCAGCCACGCGTCGAGCAGCGCGTCGACCACCGGATAGAGCTTCTCCTCCGGCGGGTTCCACGGCTTGAGCAGGTAGTGGTCGAGGTCGACGAGGTTGATGGCGTCGATGGCGGCGTCGGTGTCGGCGTAGGCGGTCAGCAGGACCCTGCGCGCGAGCGGGAAGAACTCCATGGCCTGCTCGAGGAACTGGATGCCGTTCATGTGCGGCATCCGGTAGTCGGCGAGCATGACCGCGACCTGCTCGCCGCGCAGCTTGATCTCCCGGATGGCCTCCAGGGCGGAATCTCCCGACTCCGCGCGGACCACCCGGTAACGATCGCCGTATCTGCGTCGGACGTCTCGGGCCACGGCGCGCGAAACGGCCGGATCATCATCAACGGTCAGGATCGCGGGATTTGCCATGGCAACCATCAAATCATGTCCGTTTGAACGCTAGGTTTCCGAAATCCCCGTAGGGCCATAGGTCCCGCCAAGCAGTGACTTTCGGCCCACTCCCCGCCCGGGATCCGGAGGCGAGGCTGGTGCTGGGGGGAGGAGGGCGCCGTGCCGATGACCGTGCGTGACGTCATGAGCCGGTTCGTGATCGCGGTCGAGACGGGCGCCTCGTTCACCGACGTGGTCAACGCCGTCTGCCGCTTCAACGTCGACGCCGTGCCGGTCGTGGACCGGAACCGGTGCGTGCTGGGCGTGATCTCCGACGACGACCTGCTGCTCAAGGGGATCGGGGGAGGACGGACCGGCGACTCGATCTTCGAAGGGGCGGCGCGCCGCCGTCAGCGCAGGAAGGCGATGGGCCGCACCGCGGCGGAGATCATGACGGCCCCGGCGGTGACGGTCACGGAGGACACGGCCCTGCGCCATGCGGCGCGGCTCATGCGCGACAACAGGATCAGGCAGCTTCCTGTGGTGGACGCCCGGACGGGATGCATCCTCGGCCTCGTCCGCCAGGCGGACCTGCTGAAGGTCTTCTCCCGGTCTCCGGAGGACGTGCGCGACGAGGTGCTCGCCATGGTGGGGCCGTTCACCCGCAGCTGCACGGTCCAGGTGGAGGACGGCGTGGTGTCGCTGGTGGGCAGCGTGGACCGCCGGTCGCGGATCGCGATCCTCCTCGACGCGGTGTGGCAGGTGGACGGCGTCGTCGACGTGGAGGCCGATTTCTCGTTCGCGGAGGACGATCTCGGCAGGACCGTCCCGCCCCTATACATCTGAGGGCTGTGCCGAGGGCCCGGGGAGGTGGTGCACCGATGACCGTCGAAACCATGAGAGCGGCCGACGTGATGAGCCGGATGCTCGTCACCGTCGAGCCGGACGAGTCCCCGCTGATGGCGTGGGAGCTCATGCGCCGTGCCGACCTGCATCACCTTCCGGTGATCGACGCCGAATCACGGATCGTCGGCGTTCTGAGGCGCGAGGACCTGGCCTGTCACTGGTCGGGAGGGCCGGCAGAGCAGTCGAGCGTGCCCGTGGTCCGCCTGCTCGACGCCCAGCCCTGCCCGTGCGCCACACCCGAGATGCCCCTGTCGGCCGTGGCCGCGCTGATGATCGACGCCGACGTCGACGTCGTACCCGTCACCGGTGGTGCGGGGATCCTGGAAGGCCTCGTCACCGCGCTCGACGTCCTGAAGGCCGTCGCCGGCAGGGCCACGCCCCCTCGCGGCCCGATGGACGTGCGCGGCGGCCTGTTCCGGCTGGAGCCGGTCCTGCCGCCCTGCTAGATCACACTGCTGGGTTCCGGGCTGCTGCCCATGATCAGTACGGCCGCGCCCCCGACGCGGTCGGCGGCGAGGTCCCGCAGCGCCCGGTCGGCCTCGTGGAACGAGTAGGGCGTGGTCGTCACCCGGGGCCGGTGGACGGCCGCGAGCTCCAGGAACCGCCGGCCGTCCGCCCTGGTGTTCGCGGTGACGCTGCGCAGGGTGCGCTCCTGGAACAGGGAGCGCTCGTAGTCGAGCGCCGGGATGTCGGTCAGATGGATCCCCGCGATGGCGAGGGTGCCGCCCCGGTCGAGCGCGTCCAGCGCGACGGGCACGAGATCGCCCACGGGGGCGAACAGGATCGCCGCGTCGAGCGGCTCGGGCGGGCTGTCGGCGCTGCCGCCCACGGAGGCCGCGCCCAGCTCCGCGGCGAGCGCCCGTGCCGCCGCCGACCGTGTCATCACGTGTACGGCGGCGCCCTCGGCGACGGCGATCTGGGCGGTCAGGTGGGCGGAGGCGCCGAAACCGTAGATGCCGAGCCGTCCGCCGGGCGGGAGGTCGGCGCGGAGCAGGGCGCGGTAGCCGATGATCCCCGCGCACAGCAGGGGCGCGAGGCCGGTGGCGTCCGCGTCGTCGGGGAGCGGGTAGACGTAGGCGGCGGGGGCGGTCAGATACTCGGCGTAGCCGCCGTCCGCGTCCCAGCCCGTGTAGGTGGACGACGGGCACAGGTTCTCCGCTCCGCGGCGGCAGTAGCGGCACTCTCCGCAGGTCGAGCGCAACCACGCCACGCCGACCCGCGCGCCGGGCGGCGGCCCCGTCGTGCCGGGGCCGAGGGCCGCGACCCTGCCCACGGCCTCGTGTCCGGGAACGGTCCGCGGCCTCCGGGGCGGGAGGTCGCCCTCGGCGAGGTGGAGGTCGGTACGGCAGACCGCGCAGACCTCGACGCGGACCAGGAGCTCGCCGGGCGCGGGGACGGGCACCGGCAGCCTGACCCGCTCCAGGGGGTGGGTGTCCATCGGCCCCGGGCGGGCCACGACCCAGGCGTCCATCTCCGCCGGAAGCCCCGCCGCGGGCTGAGCGTCTCCCATACCCGTGATCCTAGGATCGCGAGACGCGGCGGCCGGTGATCTCCACGGGGACGACCTTGATGTACAGGTCCCGCTCGCCGCCCGCCCACGACTCCAGGCCGGTGGACACGGCCGCGGCGTGCTCGCTGTCGGAGATCAGGTGGTGGGCGCCGCCCCGGATGAGGACGCTCCAGCCTTCTCGCGCGGTGTAATCGAACCGGTCGACCTCGAAGGCGATCATCAGCTCGCAGCCCTCGACGCCGCTTCGCAGGTCCTCGTCCATGGGCCCACCGAAGGCGGTGCGGATGAGGACGGCGCCTTCGGCGATCGTGTAGTTGACCGGGAAGATCACAGGTCCGGCGCCGGTGCCGAAGGCGACCCGGCCCACGCCGCCGGGTGCGATCAGGCGCAGGCACTCGTCCGTGTCGATCTTCTCCGGCAGGGACGACACGGCCGGCCCGGATTCGCGGGCCGGCCGGGAGCTTTCCGTCATGTGGGTCTCCTGATCGCTCGGCCGCGTGACGCCTCCCGGCGGCCTGGTGGGTGCGCCGGTGGGCGCAACGGGGCATACGGCTGGGCATGCTCGGCGGGCACGCCCCTGGACCGCCGTGAGACAAGCGTCGCCCGCCGCGTGTGCCCGCGGCACGGCCTTCCGGCCCCTGTGCGAGGGACGAAAGGCCCCGGCGCCCCGCCGGGTGAGGGTGCGGGGTGCCGGGTGACGGGCCTGGCGACCGTGGGCAGGATCCACCTATGGAAGTCCTGAGCAGCCGCATCCTCCTGCGCCCCGCCGACCTCGACGCGAGCCGCCGGTTCTATCGGGACGTGCTCGGCCTGGCGGTCTTCCGGGAGTTCGGACCGGCGGACGACCCGGGCGTGGTGTTCTTCCTCGGGCAGGGGCTGCTCGAGGTCTCCGGACGGTCGGAGGGCCCCTCCGGCCGGGGACCGGCCATCTGGCTCCAGGTCCGGGACGTCCACGCCGAGCGCGACCGGCTGGCGGCCGCCGGGGTCACGATCTCCCGCGAACCGGTGACGGAGCCGTGGGGGCTGGTGGAGATGTGGATCGAGGACCCCGACGGGACGCCCGTCGTCATCGTGGAGATACCGTCGGATCACCCGCTGCGACGGGACCACCGGGTGATCGATTGAAAATCTTTCCGGTCCGCGAAATCATGCCCACACGCGTGGTGCCGTAGCCGTGGTGCCGGTCGAGCCGATCCGCGCAGGACACCTGGATAATGCCGATCGGACCGCCAGAACGGTGAGGGATCCGCACCCGAATGTAACCCTATTACCTACCAACAATATGGGATAATGAGCTATGAGCTCGTGGGCATGTGCTGAGACGCCGACCACCGCCGCCGTGATGGCCGCGCGCTGGGTCCGGTCCGCGGCAGCCGACGACGGGCTCGGCCGCCACTGGGTCGCCAATCCCGACCCGCAGGGCCGATCGGCGAAGGCCGGTCATCCGTCGTCCCTCTATTCCGGCGCGGCCGGGATCGTCCTGTTCTTCCTGGAACTGGCCGCGGCCACCGGGCACGAGGCCTATCTCGACGACGCGAGGGCCGGGGCCCGGTACCTCGCCGCGACGTGGCCCGACCAGCCCGACCTGACCTTCTATCACGGCCTGGCCGGGACCGTCTTCGCCATGGCCGAGGTGGGCTGGGCGACCGACGACGAGCGGATCGGCGAGGCCGCCCGGGCGGCGGCCGACCAGCTCGTCCGCAGCGTGCGCCCGCTGGGCGACGGCATCGGGTGGACCGGCGACCCCGCCCAGCGGGGCGACGGCGGCATCGTGCTCGCGCTGCTGCACGCCGCCGGGATCCTCGGCGTCCCGGTCTATGAGGAGGTGGCCGTCGAGGCGGGGGAGCGCATCGCCTCGCTCGCCGTGCCCGGGCACCGGTTCGGCGACGGCTCCTGCGCCGACCTGCCCGTCGACGCGGTCACCCCCGGCTTCCTCTCCGGCACGGCCGGCACCGCCTTCCTGCTCGCCCGCCTGTACGGCGTGACCGGGGACGAGCGGTTCCTGGCGGCCGCGCGGAGGGGGGCCGACTTCGTCCGTACGGTCAGCGTGGTGACCGACAAGTGCGCCATGGTGCCGCACCACGTGCCGCAGGGGCGCAGCCTGCACTACCTGGGGTTCTGCTCGGGCTCGGCGGGAGTCGCCCGGATGTTCTACGAGCTGTACCGGGTCACCGGCGACCCGGGCGACCTCGACTGGGTCGAGCGGCTCGCGCACGGCGTCGTCCAGAGCGGAGTGCCGCGACGGCACACCTCCGGCTACTGGAACGTGGCGTGCCAGTGTTGCGGCAGCGCGGGGCTCCTGGAGTTCTTCATCGGCCTGTGGGCCGCCACGGGGAACGAGACGTACCTGCAGCACGCCCGGTCGGTCGGGCAGGACCTCATCGGCCGGGCGACGGCCCACGACCAGACCGGTTACCGCTGGTACCAGGCCTACCGGCGGCTGCGCCCGTGGGAGGTCACGGCGGACACCGGCTACATGGTGGGGGCGGCGGGGATCGGGTCGGCGCTGCTCCATCTCGACGCCGCCGATCTCGCGGCGGCGCCGCGGCGCATGATCCTGCTGCCCGACAACCCCTTCCCCGCGATCCCGGTGCCGGCGCGGATGTTGGGCGACGGCTCCTGACCGTCCCCCTGCGGGTACGGCCCGCCGGCGAGCGCCGGGCGGGCCGTACGAGGTGGGTCAGATCTTCTTCCACAGGGCGGGGACGTTGGGCGGCTCCCACCCGGCCAGGGACGTGTGGGCCTGCAGGCACTGGTAGGTGGACCCGCCGTAGGTGACCTTCGCTCCGACCGCGTAGGCGGTTCCGGTCTTCCACGCAGGGGTGGAACCGGGCGGGGTCTGCGTGGGCGTGGGCGTGGGTGTCGGGGTCGGCGTGGGCGTCGGGGTCGGAGTCCGAGTAGGCGTGGGGGTCGGGGTGGGCGTCGGGGTGGGGTTGCCTCCGCCGCCGAAGGTGACGTCGGAACAGGTGTAGAACGCCTCGGGGCTGTCCGAGCGCTGCCAGATCGAGTAGATCAGGTGGCGGCCGGTCCTGCCGGAGGGGATCGTGCCGGTCATCACGTAGGCGCCGTTGGTCAGCGGCGGGTCGGTCACCCGGAGAAACGGGGTGGCGTCCAGATCCGACCACTTCAGCGGCTGGGCGGGGTTGTAGCCGGCCTTGGTCAGGTAGAGCTCGAAGGTCCCGCGGTGCGGCGCGGTCGCGCGGTAGGTGAAGGTGAACGAGCCGGGGTTGAGGCTGGTGGCGGGCCAGTCGGTCCGCGGCAGGTCGAATCCCTTGTACTTGTCGCGGCCGGCGCTGCACAGCTTGCCGTCCGGGATGATCGAACGGCTCTGGCCTGCCGCGTTCGCGAGGTTGATCTCGTTCCAGTCGTAGAGGGCCTGGGTGCCTCCGGCCGCGACGGCCGCCTTGCACGCCGCCGACTGCGGGCTTTCGGGGCCCTCCAGGAAACACGCGTAGGCGCGGCTGACGGGGTTCTGCATGGTGCCGTGGGCGAGGGCCGCGGGAACGGCCAGCAACGGGATGCTGCCGAGGGCGGCCACGATCGCGGCAGTTCGCTTCCTGCTCATCAGGCATCTCCTTCGGTGGGGGGTGTTCATGCAGTTCACGGCGTCTGCTCTGATTTAACTCTTAGTTAAGTTTCCTAAGAGTTTGATCGAAGTTACTCCTGGAAAAGTCACCGGTCAACGCCCCCGTTTCCGCGTGATCATGCACACCTTCGCGATCAGGGCGGCCGGCCTGCCCACCCTCCGGGCGGGATCATGCGTAGATTCGTAGATTCCCACCCTGACCTGGGCGAACGCCGTTCGTGATCATGCACGGAACGGCGGTGGGCGCCTCGGGGCTCGTGACCGTCCGCGTGTCAGGTTCGCGGTCGGGCGTCCCTCGGGCTCGCGGGCGTGTGCGGCCTCATGACGGGCCTTCCGTGCGCCGGGGCGCCCTGAGTGGTTCTCGCATGTGCGCCCTGATGTCCCGCTGACCTGCGGGTTTCCCGCTATGGGCGGTCACTTTGAGGTGTTTGTGACTGTATAGGGCAAAAGTAAAATTTCGTGGCGACAGCTTGGGGTTTGAGTTGTTCTTGGCTTAATGTCCGATTACTCAACCGTGACCAGTCAGGAGATCCCCCATTTCCAGCATCGCGGCACAGCCTCCCCAGAGCCCCGTACAGACCCCGTCCGGCTGCACCGAGCAGCCGCTGATCAAGGGCACCACGACCGCCTCCTACTTCTGGGACGACGGATCGGGCGTCAACGGAGACACCGGCAGCCCCGCCTCGGGGAAGCCGATGCAGAAAGGCCTCGCGGCCAGCCCGAGCTGGCCCCTGGGGACCAAGGGCTATGTCGTCTACCAGGGCAAGAAGGCGGAGTTCTTCATCGGTGACCGTGGGCCCGGCATCCCGTCGGACAACGGCGTGATGATCGACCTCGACGGCAAGACCTTCGCCTACCTGACCGGCGGCACATGGGACGGCTCCTCCTTGACCGTCGAGGGCAACGGCGGAGCAGGCCACATCTCGGTCACCTACGTCGTCACCGAGTGGGGCTCGGGCCTGGGTAAGAAGGCCACCCCGCGGCCCTTCTCGACCGGGGCCTACGGCGTCCACGACGACTCGCCCAACGGGCCGGTGATCGTCTGCCCGTCCGCCGCGGCCTCCCCCGCCGCCGCGGTCTCACCGGCGTCCCCGCCCGCCGGAGCTTCCCCGGATTCCCAGGCTTCCCCGGCGGGCTCCGTCTCCCCGGCGGCCTCGGCCGACGACGGCGCCTCGGCCGCTCCTGGCTTCAGCGCGGTGTCGGCCTCGGGGCCCTACTCCGAGCCCGTCGTCCCCTGTCCCGAGATCTCGGCCGCTCTCATCGTCTGCGCGGTCGCGGCGGCGGCGGGCAGGAGTGCGCTTCGCCGCGCCGCTCGCCGTACGTGAACGCGCGTCGCCGCCCCCCGCTAGCCGTACGTGAACGCGCTTCGCAGGCCGTGAGGGCGGGAGCGCCCGCCTACTTCTTGCGCCGGCGCTTCAGTGCCCCCGCCACGCGCTGCAGGACGCGGTCCCAGTCGGAGCCGAACGGGTTGTCCTGGACCAGGTACGTCCACGTCGCGGTGGGCCGCTTGAGTCCCTGGTCGGCCAGGTCGCCGGTGACGTCGGCCGTCTCGAACGTCTCCTTCGCCCGCTGCTCGACCTCGTCGAGCAGGCTGCGGTAGGCGGGCGCCGCCTCGCGGTTGAACTCGTCGAGCGGGTTGAGCCGCCCGAGCGCCCGCAGGTGGATGCCCTCGCGGAGGTCCGACAGATAACCGAGATGCTCGGTCCAGCACCTGTCCAGATGGAACAGCACGATCTGCCGGCAGGCCTGCTCGACGACCTCGGTGCCGACGGCCTCGCTCAGCTCGCGGAAGCGGTCGGGGAACGCCTCACGCAGCGCCTCCGCCGCGGTGTCGCCGTTGAGGACCCGGTCACGCAGTTCGAGGATGTGCGTCCGCTGCTCCTCCATGAGCCGGGTGTAGCGCCAGGTGTTGCGGTGGATCTCCAGATTGACGCCCTCCGCCACCCGCTGGGCGTGCCCGACGAGCTCCGCCGCCCGCTTCTGCCGTACGACCCCGTCGGGGTCGCCGGCGGGGAGGGACTCCTCGGCCGCGTACGCCGTGAGCAACTCGTCCTCGCCGCTGACGAAGAAGACCGAGCCGCCGGGGTCGCCCTGCCGCCCGGCCCGGCCGCGGAGCTGGTCGTCAAGCCTGCTGCTGTCGTGCCGCCCGGTGCCGATGACGTAGAGCCCCCCGAGCTCCGCCACCTCCCGCTCCGAAGACCCCTCCGAAGAGTGCTCCGAAGAACGCTCTGCGGAATCCTCGGGGGAGTGCTCCTTCGGCTGCTCGGCGGAGCCCCCATCGGTCTCGTCGTCAGCTGCCGGCCGGCCGCCGAGCCTGATGTCGGTGCCGCGACCTGCCATCTGGGTGGAGACCGTGATCGTGCCGCGTGCGCCGGCCCTGGCGATGATCGCCGCCTCTTCGGCGTCGTTCTTGGCGTTGAGCACCACCGGCCGCAGGCCCCGGGCACGGAGCGCCTCGTCGAGGCGCTCGGACTCCGCGACGTCGAGCGTGCCGATCAGGATGGGACGGCCGGTGGCGTGCTGGGCGGCGATCTCGTCCAGCAGCGCCTCCTGGCGGCTGTCCGCCGTGGCGAAGATCCGGTCGGGCTCGTCCACCCGGATGCACGGCTTGTTGGGCGGGATCACGGCGACCTTGAGGTCGTAGAACTCGCGGAGTTGCTCGCCGACGGCGACGGCCGTACCGGTCATGCCGCAGATCTGCGGATAGCGGCGCAGCAGGCCCTGAATGGTCAGCGAGTCGAGGATCTCCCCGGTCTCCGACGCGGGGAGCTTCTCCTTGGCCTCCACCGCCGCCTGGAGCCCGTCAGGCCACCGCTGCAGGAGCGCGACGCGCCCGCGCGACTGGTTGATCAGGTGGACGCGCCCGTCCCGCACGATGTAGTCGACGTCACGGGTGAGCAGCGCGTGCGCGTGCAGGGCCAGGTTGACCTCGGTCACCACGCTCGGATCCTCGTAGAGATCGACGCCGAGGGCCTTCTCGACCGTGTCGGTCCCCTTGGTGGTGAGGAAGACGCTCCGGCCCTCCTGGTCGATCTTGTAGTGGTAGCCGCGGGACAGCCGCCGGACCAGCGCGGCCATCTCCGGGACCGCCGTACCGGGATCGGCGGCGCCGGCCAGCACCAGCGGCACCCGGGCCTCGTCGACGAGCACGGAGTCGGCCTCGTCGACCAGCGCGACCTGCGGCGCCGGGACGATCAGCGCGGCGGGATCGGTCACCAGGCGGTCGCGGAGCACGTCGAAGCCGAGCTCGCTCACCGCGGCGTAGGTGACGTCCTTCGCGTAGGCGTCCCGGCGCTCCTCGGGCGTCGAGGTCTCGGAGATCCAGCCGACGGTGAGGCCCAGGATCTCGAACAGGGGCCGCATCCACTCGGCGTCGCGGCGCGCGAGGTAGTCGTTGACCGACACGGCGTGGACGCGCTTGCCCTGGAGTGCGAATCCGGCGGCGCTCAGGGCGCCGGCCAGCGTCTTGCCCTCGCCGGTGGCCATCTGCACGACATGGCCCTCCAGCATGGCCAGCATGCCGACGAGCTGGACGTCGAAGGGCCGCTCGCCGAGCGCGCGGCGGGCGGCCTCGCGCATGACGGCGCAGAACTCCGGCGTGCCCACCTCGCCCGGACGGAGCTCGGCGCGCTCGCGCACCTCGGCCTCGAGTTTCCCGGCCTGCTCGACCGTCCGCTGGAACGGCGTCAGGTCGATGCTTCCCGGCCTGTCGAGAAAACGCCTGACGAAGTCAGCTACCGAGGCCATGCTCGCTCCAACGACTCACCTGCCGGACTGGTTCCGTCTGCCCGGTTCATGGTGCCACTATCCCGGTCTCACAACCTGACCGGGCACCCCGGCATTACTGTCAGAGGTTGACAGGTATGGCCGGAAGTATGGCGCGCATGACAACCATCGCGAAACTCATCGCCGTCACCGTCGACTGCGCCGAGCCCAAGAAGCTGGCCGAGTTCTACGCCAAGATCACCGGGTTCGAGGTGCAGTACGCGGAGGACGAGTACGCCGGAATCGGCGACGGCAACACCTCCGTCTACTTCCAGCGCGTGCCCGACCGGAAGCCGGCCTCGTGGCCGGGGCCCGACAAGCAGTTCCACCTCGACTTTCGGGTGCCGGACGTGGCCAAGGCCGTCCAGGAGTACCTCGAACTGGGCGCGAGCAAGCCCGAGTTCCAGCCCGGCGACGGGTGGATCGTCCTCGCGGACCCCGAGGGCCATCTGTTTTGCGTCTGTCCGGAAAGGTCATGACTTCATGCGGGTCGAGTGATCAGGCGGCCGGGACAGTGACCTTTGTCCCTAAGCTTGCGTGGTGACCCTCGACTCGCGACTCCCCGGCCGGCGCCCATGATCTTGATGGGAATCTCGATCGCCCTCATCGGAGCCTTGGGCTACGCCCTCGGCGCCGCGATCCAGCAGCGCGAGGCGGTCAGCGCGGGCGCCACGCTCAAGCTGGTGAGGCGGCCGCGCTGGTGGATCGGCGGCGTCATCGGCTTCACGGGCGCGTCCCTCCACGCGCTCGCACTCAGCATCGCGCCGCTCGTCGTCGTGCAGCCGGTGAGCGTGGCGACGCTCGTGTTCGCCGTCCCGCTCGCGGCGTGGCTCCACGGCAGGCGGCCGCACCGGGCCGAGATCATCGGCTCGGTCGCGGTCGCGGCGGGGCTGCTCGGCCTGATGTTGCTCGTCCCGGCTCACAACGTGACGCCGGTGTTGTCGAACCGGGCCGCCATCGGGCTGATCGCGACCGTCGGGGCGATCGTCGCGGTCACGTTCCTGATCGCACGCTGGCTGCGCGGCCCCTTCAAGGCGCTGCTGATGGCGATCGGCGCCGGTTCGGTCACCGCGACGGTGTCCACGTTCGTCCGGGTCGTGGGCGGCGGGCTCGGCGGCGACCTCACCCGGCTGCTCACCTGGTTCACCCTCGCGATCCCGGTGCTGCTGGTCTGCGCCGTGGTGCTGCTGCAGAAGTCGTACGCCGTGGGCTACTTCGGCATCGCCTACGCCGGGGTCCAGGTGGTGGACCCCATCACCTCGGTGACGGCCGGAGCCGTGCTGCTCGGTGAGTCGCTCCCGACGGGGGCGGAGAACGTGATCCCCGCCCTGGCGGCGGCCACCGTCCTCATAGCAGGGACCATAACCCTGGGCCGGATGGCGCCCGATCACACCCAGGCCGTTCCGGAAGCGGCCACAGGAGCGATCCCCGAAGCAGGGCCCGGCGCGGTCGAGGCGACCCGGCTCCGTCCGGTGGTTCGTGCTGATTGACCGATTCCGTGTCTCCGGTCTTCCCGGAGACACCTGTCGTTCTCCTGGAAGAATGCGCCGTTCACCTCGGTGGCCACGCTTCACAGCGGCAACATCGGGCGGCCACCGTTCCAGCCCTCGAGATTAACCATCGCAGGCGAGCCTGCGGCTGCCCGGCAAATCGCGATCAGTACTCCCGCTAAGTCTGAGAGGCCGACCGATGGGCGGCCGGGGTTTGCCGGGCTTCAGGCCCTGGGTCCGTCCTATCTGTGGTGGTTGGTTATGAATGGTGTACGTGCAAGCCGGCGACGACGCGCACGCAACCTGACCGTGCTCGCTGTCGCGCAACTCGCCTTCGGAGCCATGGCCACGCTGGGAGCCATGGCCGCGAGCGCGTCGGACATTCCCACAGCCAGAACGGTGACGGGCGGCACACTCACTTGGGCGGTGAGCGACGTGCTCAGTCAGCCGGGAGACGGGTCCGCCGCCGACAAGGCGAAGATCGAGGTCGCCGGCGGCGCGGCAAGGCTCTCCGACGGCGCTGTGCGCTTTACCGCGGAGGGCGGCGCGTTCGATCCCGCCACCGGGCGCGCGGTGGTGACCTATACGGGCTCCGTGACCCTCACTGTCGCGCATCGGACCGTGTCCGTCGCCGCCCCGCGGATTCTCGTCGACGGCGAGAGGTCCGTGCTCCAAGCGACCGTCGCCGCAGCGGCTTCCGGCGCCCGAACCCTGGAGCCGACGGGCACGTCCGACGCCGTGACCGATGTGGCGAGACTGGGCCCGCCCCGGCCGCAGGTCGGGTCGCGGTCGGTGAGCTGGACCGGAATGACGGCGACATTGACAGAGGAGGCGGCGAAGGCTCTGGTGCCGCTCGTCACCTCGGGTTCGCTCAAGCCCGTCTCGCTCGACATCACCGTCAGCGAGCACGCCGATCCCGCCGCCCAGCGTGAGCTGGCCCTCGCGCTGGCCGCGGAGAGCCCCACCCCGAGCGCGTCGGCGAGCTCCAGCGGGTCGCCGTCGGCTTCGCCATCGACGTCGCCATCGACGTCGCCGTGCCCGTCGCCGAGCGCGTCGAGCAGCGCGACTCCGTCGAGCAGCACGACTCCGTCGGAGAGCGCGACTCCGAGTACCTCACCGAGTGAGAGCGCGACTCCGAGTACCTCACCGAGCTCGAGCGCCACGCCGAGTACCTCACCGAGTGAGAGCGCGACTCCGAGTACCTCACCGAGTGAGAGCGCGACTCCGAGCACCACACCGAGCTCGAGCGCCACGCCGAGCACCACACCGAGTGAGAGCCCGTCCGCCACTCCCTCGGAGTCCCCCTGCGCCTCGCCGTCCGCGAGCCCGTCGGAGAGCCCGTCGGAGACCCCCACCGACGGCGGGCCCTCCACGACGTACACCACCGTCGCGGCCTCCGGCTCCAACACGCTCGCCAAGACCGGTGACGATTCCATCGTTCCTCTCACGATGGCGGGCGTCGCCCTCATCGTGGGCGGGGTGTTCACCCTGAGAATCGCCCGTCGCGGCGGCTACGTCGCGGACGACTTCTGATCGTGCTCATCGACCGGCCCGCTACGACCGGCGTGGTGGACGACGAGTTCTGGGAGCCGTCCTGGCGACCGGTCGTCCGTGGCGTCGGCGAGATCCTGATCACCCTGGGCCTGATCGTCTGTCTCTTCGCCGCCTACGAGTTCTACGGCAGGTCGTGGCGCATCGAGGCGGCGCAGGACCAGGTGGACACCGTGCTCGACCGGCAGTGGCAGGAACCCGGCTCCGCCGCACCGGTGGCGGGGCAGCCGATCGCGCGCGTTCACATCCCGAAGCTGAATCGCAAGTGGGCGGTCATGGAGGGCGTCACCACCGACGACCTGCGCAAGGGGCCAGGCCACTACCCCGGTACGGCAAGGCCCGGTCAGGTCGGCAACATGGCGATCGCGGGACACCGGATCCCCTCGGTGTTCTGGGACATCGACCGGCTGCGTGACGGAGACGCCATCGTGGCGGAGACCAAGACGGGCTGGTACGTCTATCGGGTGGTGGGCCGGCGCAAGGTGTTGCCCACGCAGGTCGAGGTCATCGATCCCGATCCCTTCCACCCGGGCGGGCGGCCACGGACGGCGATGCTGACGCTGACCACCTGTAACCCGAAGCTGCAGAACTGGCAGCGGCTGGTGGTCTTCGCGGAGCTCGATCGCACGCAGGCGAGATCGCAGGGCCGTCCGGCGGAGCTGAAGGAGGCACCGTGATCTACCCGTGGATCTGGGCGAGGCTGCCCGGGAGGTTCCTGGGCAAGCTGGCGACCGCGGTGCTTCTCGTGGTCGTCGTGCTCGCCGTGTTGTGGTTCGCCGTGTTCCCGATGGCCGAGGCCGTTCTGGGGCTCGACGAGGTCACCGTCGGCCCGTGACCGGCCCGTGACCGGCCCGGCGAGCCGTCCGAGGACAGGAGAGGATGGGACCGGAGCGGTCACCGGTCCCGTCGCGAGCCGGCGAGCACCCGGTGGTAGAGCGCCTCGGTCATGTCCGCGGCCACGTCCCAGGAATAGCGCCTGAGCACGTCCTCGCCTCGAATCCGCCCGTGCTCCGCCTCATGGTCGAGATTCGCCAGGACCTGCGTCAGCACCTCGCGGAGGTGGCGCTCGTCGCCCTGGTCGAACAGCCGGCCACCTGGTCCCTCCTCCGCGATGACCTCGCGGTGACAGCCGAGGGAGCTGGCGATCGTCGGCAGGCCGTACGACGCCGCTTCCAGGAGCGCGAGCGGCAGTCCCTCCAGGTATGAGGGTTGCACGTAGACGGCCGCGTGGCGGTAGAGGGAGGCCAGCTCCTCACCGTAGACGTAACCGAGCATGTGGACCCGGGGGTCGGCCGCCGCGAGGTCGTGCAGGTTCGAGACGTAGTCGTCGGTGAACGACGATCCGCCCGTGATCGCGAGCCGGATGTCGCCGGGCACGCCGCTGAACGCCTTGATGAGGACATCTACGGCCTTCTCGGGCACGAGCCGTCCCACGAACAGCACGTACCGTCCAGGGCGCAGTCCGCGATCCAGCACGGGACGGGGAGAGATCGTGGGCGCCGGTCGCTCGACCCCGTTCGCGATGTAGACGGTGAGGCGGTCGCGAGCGGCCACGTACTCCTCGCTTATCTCACGAGAGACGCCGATCACCGCGTCGGGGACGCGCTCGCTCAGCCATCGCGCGCTGCGTAGGACGGCCTTGGCGGTGCCGCCCCATTTCTGGCGGCGGTCGTCGCGCCCGTGGATGGTCTGCACGACCCGGGCCCCGGAGAGATAGCGGGGGAGCGGGGCGCACAGGCCCGGGCCGAGCGCGTGGTAGTGGACGATGTCGTGTCCCGCTCCCACGGCGGCCATCGTCGAGACCAGGCTGTGGGCGAGCGCGTCGAGATGCTTGGTGCCCACCGTGGGCATATGGCGCAGCCGCATGCCGTCCAGGGCGTCTCGGCGCTCGGGCACATAGTTGTCGCGGCAGTAGACGGTGACCTGGTGGCCCCGGGCGGCGAGCCGCCGGCCCAGGTGGGCGACGTGATGCTCGACACCGCCGAACGTGGCCGGCAGACCACGCTGGCCGATCATGGCGATGCGGAGCGGCCGGTGATCGGCGGCGACTGGGGAATATGCGATGGACCCTGACGTGTCGGCGACGGGCATGCCCGAACCCCTCATATAAGGAAACGAGTAAGGCGTCTCTGGCCTGGACGCTAGGGAATGCGACAGGGCACGAAAAGGGGGAATTGGGGTATTTCCGTGCTCTTCACCATCGGTTAGCTCCTTCGACCGCTCCGATGCGCACCGCTGGAGAGAGCTCCCGGCCATTTACTCGACGTTCATATGTGAGACCGCTTTTAGTAGATCAACATGTCATAAAGCGGCTATAAAGACGCCTGCTCGCATCGGCCGTGAGCTGGGTATGCGGGGCCCAGGGATGCGTGTCGGCGCAACATGCACTTAACGCGCGAAAAGTCAAGGCGAACTGTCCCTGTTAATGCTTTTTGTCGCTTTTGTGTGGCATACCTTGTTCTCTAGGGAGGCAGGAAACTTTTCGTCGCCTGTCAGTTGCCTCCAGGTATCCGGCGGTTCGCCTAATTGAGACTGCTAAAACCTGACATATGGCGCTATAAAAGGCTGTCTGTCAGGAGGGAGCGAGCGTGATCCGGGGGGCTACGGCCTTATTCGTGATCCTGGCCGTCTTATGTGGCGCCGGCTGTGTCGCCGATCCTGGACGGATCGGTTCCGCCGCCTCCGCCCCCACGAAGGCGCCTGCCAAGGTTCTCCCCGAGCAGCCGTTCGGCCTGAAGTGGGACGGCTATCGCCATCCGCCGACCGCTGACGACCCGGTGATCGAGGAGTACGGCGGCGGCGCGACCTTCCACGAGATCGTCTGGTGTGCGGTCGAGCCGCGGCAGGGGGAGCGGAACTGGTGGCTCGACGACCGCGTCGTGACCGACCTGCTCTCCTACGGCTACCGCGTGATGCTGCGTATCCGCGTCGGCGCCTGCTGGGCGAGCGGACAGCCGACGGCCCGGCGCCCGAGGATGGCCGTCTCCTTCCCGCCCGTGGACACGGCGGCCTACCAGTCCTTCGTCCGTGACCTCGTGGCCAGGTACGCGCCCCTGGGCGTGCACCTCTACGGCATAGAGAACGAGATCGACGCCAACAACATGTGGGGTGTCGACCCTCTCGCCTACCGGGAGGTGGGCCGTGCCGGGGCGCAGGCCGTACGGCAGGCGGACGTGCAGGCCCGAGTCCTCGACGTGGGGCTGACAAGCGCGAGTTACGGGATCGCGGTCTCGAAGGCCCTCCTCGACGCGGGCCGGGCCGATCAGGCTCTCACCTTCTACCGGGACTTCTACGCGGGGCGTGGGGACGGCGGGTTTCCGCCGGCGACCACCGCCGACGAGTTGCGCGCGGCCTTCGCGCTGCCACGGGCCCAGCGCGCCCTCGCCGCACACGCCGCGAACCTGGAGCTCGACCAGGCCGGGGTCTTCGACATCTTCCAGTTGCATTACTACGCGGGCTGGGCGGCGGCGGCCGACGTGATCGACTACATCCGCGGCAGAGTGCCGGCCGGCATGCCCATCGAGGCATGGGAACTGGGCTTCTACTGGCCGGGCGCGGACTACGATCCCGTGCGCCACGGGGTCGAGACCGCCAAACTGCTCGCCGTGCTCCTCGCCCGCGGAGTCGATCGCCTCGTCTACCTGCCGCTCGATTACAGCCCTGACAGCGCGGTCGTCGCGACCGAGCACTGGCGGGGGTTGTTCGGCGACGACGGCGCGGCCCGCCCCGCCAAGACCGTCCTCGAGGAATTCAGGAAGCACTTCGCGACGGGGACCTGGCGTCCGGTGACGCGCCAGGGCCTGAACGGTGGCATCGCCGGCCAGGGGGCCACGACGACGCTGGTGCTCTGGAGCGCCGGCGGGAGCCCGATATCGCTGCCCAGACCGGCGGGCGCGTCCTCGATCACCGTCACGACGTTGCCCGACGGCCGGTCGCGGGACTGGACGAGCGGGACGCTCGACGTGGGCGCCGATCCCCTCATCGTCTCGGTCCCGGCCTCGGCCGGCCTCGGATGGCTGGAGGCGGCGTGATCCCGCACACCGCTTCGGGCAGCCGTGTCCGCATTTCCCTCGAAAGAGGACTGGTCCTCGTCAGCGTCCCCGCGATCGGGCTGGCCATCTACAGCGGGATCAGTTTCGCCTCCGGGGCGTCCCGTACGGCCGTGGTCCTGCCGATCGCGCTGGCGATGGCCTTCGCGCTGGTCGTCGTGGCCATCACGCGGTTCACCCTGTTCCTGATCATCGTCCTGGCGATCCGGGCGAGCCTGGACGCGACCAAGCTCGCCGCCGTCGGCGACACGGTCGACGACGGCGGCGCCCGGTCGGCGTCCAGCCTGTTCGACCCCTCCTCGATGCTGGGCGCGCTGTTCATCGGCGCGGGCCTGGTCTGGCTCATCGTGCAGGGACGCAGGCCGGCCGCGGCCAGGCCGCACCCCGCGTTGCCCCTCGCGGTCGCGGCCTTCTTCGGAGCCTCGCTGCTCAGCCTGCTCGGTTCCCGGGCCCCCGCGGTGAGCGCGGGCGAAGTGTTGCGCATCGGCGCCTTCATCATCATGATCCTGGTGGTCGAACGGCTCGTGTCCGACGACCGGAGCCGTACCGTCCCGATTCTCGTCGCGGTGTTTGCCTCCGCGGTGATCCCGATTCTGGTGACGATCTATCAGGTCGTCACCGGCAACGGACTGGTGGATCTCGACGGCCTGCTACGGCCCGTCGGCACCTTCTGGCATCCCAACTCGCTCGGCGACTTCTGCTACACGCTCCTGACGATGGGTGTGGCCTTGTTGTGGCATGTGCCCGGGCGGGCCAGGATCGCGCTCTTCGTGCTGGTCGCCGGCCTCGGCGCCGCTCTGCTCGCGACCGGTTCGCGTGGCGCGTGGATCTCCGCGCTCGTCGGTGTGGTCGTCGTGGGGCTGCTCCAGGACCGCCGTGTCCTCTACGCGCTCGGCGTCGTCGTCGTGGGTGTGCTCGTGGCGGTCCCGTCGGTGCTGAACCGGTTCTCCGACCTGTCGCAGTCGTACACGGCGGGAGGCCGTGAGGCCAACTCCCTCGTGTGGCGCATCGACCACTGGGGCGAGGCACTCGGACTCCTGCCGGGGAATCCGGTCACCGGAACCGGCCTCGGGACCACCCGCCTTCTCCTCTACAAGGAGATGCACAACGACTACGTGCGGGCGCTCGTCGAGTCGGGGGTCGTCGGCCTGCTGGCGTACGTCGGCCTGCTGACCGCGTTGTTCCTGTCCGCGCGGCGCGCGGTGCGAGCCACGAGCCCCCGGCACGGGGCGCCCGCGGTGAACCTGGACCGGGGGATCGCGGTGGGTGGCGTCGCCTGCGTGGCCGCCCTCGCGGTGTCGTCGCTGACCGACAACACGATGACCGCCGTCGCGGTCATGTGGTACCAGGCGGTGTTCGCCGGGCTGGCCCTTCGCATAGGGGCGCCCGGGAGGGAGACAGAGTGAAGGTCCTGCACGTCAACAAGTTCCTCTACCGGCGGGGTGGGGCGGAGGCGTACATGCTGGACCTCGCTGAGATGCAGGTGAAGGCGGGCAAGGAGGTCGCCTTCTTCGCGATGCGCCATCCGGACAACATCACCTCGGAGTACGAGGGGCACTTCCCGCGGCATCTGGAGATGAACCCGATGCCGAAGAACCCGATCGCGATGGCCAGGGGAGCCGGCCGGATGTTGTGGTCGACGAGCGCCAGACGCGGGATGGCCCGGGTCATCGAGGAGTTCGCACCCGACGTCGCCCACCTGCACAACGTCTACCACCAGCTCTCACCCTCCGTGGTGGCCGCGCTGCGGGACGCGGGCGTCCCCGTGGTCATGACGCTGCATGACTACAAGCTGGCCTGCCCGACCTACAGTTTCCTCGACCACGGCAAGGTCTGTACGGCATGTGTGGACGGCGACCTGCGTGAGGCGGTGCGGCGCAGGTGCAAGGACGACTCGCTCGGGGCGAGCGCGATGCTCGCGGCCGAGACCTGGCTGCACCGCCGGTACGGCGCCTACGACGCGGTGAACGTCTTCATCAGCCCGAGCAAGTTCCTGTCCGGGCAGCTGACCCGGGCCGGGATCTACCCGGACCGGTTGCGCGTGCTGAGCAACTTCGCCGGCCCCAGCGGGGTGACGCCGAAGTCGAAGCCGGGCGGCCCCCTGGTCTGCGTGGGACGGCTGCACGAGACCAAGGGCGTGGACACGGCGATCCGCGCGATGGGGTTGCTCGGCGCCGACTCGCGGCTCGTCGTCGCCGGCGACGGACCGGAGCGGGCGAACCTGGAACGGCTGGCCGAGCAGGTCGCGCCCGGCCGGGTGCGGTTCCTGGGCCGGATATCGCGGCAGGAGGTCCTCGACCTCCTGGTCTCCGCCACGGCGCTGCTGGTCCCCTCCCGCTGGTACGAGAACCAGCCGATGACGATCCTCGAGGCCTACTCGTGCGGAGTGCCGGTGATCGGCACCTCACTCGGCGGGGTCTCCGAGCTGGTCATCGACGGCGCGACCGGGCGGCTGATCCCGCCTGACGAGCCCATGGAACTGGCGTCGGCGGCGCTCGCGCTGCTGCGCGACCCGGAGCGGAGCCTGGCGATGGGCAAGTCGGCACGCGCGATGGCGAACTCCCGGTACTCACCGGAGAGCCACCTGAGGGCGGTCGGGGAGATCTATGCCGAGGCCCGCCGCGTCAGGGAGACCCAGACGACATGACATCCAAGGGAGTGGACATGGCAGTGGCCGACGAAACTCGCCCTGACCTGGGAAGACGGATGCGGGAGGTCCTCATCGGCCGGCCCGGCTCGCTGAACACCCGTCTCAGGACGCGGCGGATGGGGATGTTGCTGGAGCGTTTCCCGGATCTGGAGCGGATGGAGGTCATCGACCTCGGCGGCACCGTGCGCACGTGGACCCGCGCCCCCAAACGGCCGAAGCACGTCCACCTGATCAATTTCGAGCCGCCGGTGGACGAGGTTCCCGACTGGGTGACGGTGGAACTGGGCGACGCCTGCGACCTGCCCGGTCACCTGAGGGATCGCCGGTTCGACCTGGTCTTCTCCAACTCGGTGATGGAGCATGTCGGCGGGCACGAGATGCGCAGGAGGTTCGCCGACTCCGTCCACCGGCTGTCGGACCGGCACTGGGTGCAGGTCCCCTACCTCTACTTCCCGATCGAGCCGCACTGGGTGTTCCCGATGTTCCAGTTCCTGCCGCTTCCGCTGCAGACCGCCTTCGCCACCAGGTGGCCGCTGTCGTGGGGGACACGGCCGCGGACCCGGGCGGAGGCGCTGCCCATGGTGCTGGAGATCGAACTGCTGAGCCGTACGCAGATGAGACACTACTTTCCGGACTCCACGCTGCTCGCCGAGCGTTTCGCCGGATTCACCAAGTCGCTCATCGCCTGCCGTACGGACTGAGCCGGCCAGGCGTCACGGAGTCGAGACCGGCACCGGCACCTGGTCGCTCTGGGGCATGATCTCCACGACGCCTGCCGGATCGTCCGACTTCCCGATCCGGTAGGCGTACGACCCGGCCGTGTCGAAGATGTGGGTGTAGGCACCGCCCGGCGGGATGTCGCCCGAGGGCTTGCTGCCGTCGATGAGCCTGACGGAGATGGTCTTGGCGGTGTCGTTGCGCCACGAGATCGTCTCCCCGGTGCCCGCGATGAGCTGCCGGGGCACCGGGCCCTCGCCGGTGATGCTGACCAGGCTTCCGGCGGCCATCTCGTCGGACGGCGCCGCGGGCAGCGGGGAAGAGGTCACCGCGCGGGTCCGCTGCTGAGTGGGCGCCTGGTCCACCTCGCCGACCGCGCATCCGGTCACAGCGAGAATGCCGCTCATCGCCACCGTCATTGTGATCAGCATTCGTCTCATGGGACGGCACTATCCGGTCGGGAAATGCCGTCCGCCCATCCGTGAAGTGCTTTTCCGGTAAACGAACCGGAAAGTAATGGAACGGTGTTGCAACTCCATCGATACCCATATTTATCGCCGTACGTTCTCATGGCGGACATGTGGGGTTAGTTGGCTGCGGGCCGGGTCCCGATGATGATCCTCGAGGTGTCGCGACGTACTCTCCCGGCCCTCGCGAGGAAGGTCTCCTGTTTTCGCGGGGGTGTTTTTTCGCAGTACCAATTCGCTGTCCAACAGGATTGAGGATTCATGTCCGGCGAAATCCACCAGAAGAAGCCGCGTCTTGGCCGTACGGGCAAGCGCGTAGCCGCGGTGCTCACGCTGATCGCCGCGATCTGCGCGTTCGCCCTCCCCGCCTCGGCGCTGCCCCCGTTCTCCGACGGCAAATTCAACTTCACCATGACCGGCGCCGGGTCGGACACGACCTATTTCGCCATGCAGGACCTGGACAAGCTGTTCAACCAGTCGCCCGGTTGCAACCTCACCGTGCCGCCGGCGACCCCGCAGTGGACCTGCCTGGCCGACACCGCCACGACCGTCACCACTGAGAACTACGACCACGAGATGGCGGTCGAGCACTTCCCGCAGGGCTCGGGTGCGGGCCTGCGCATGCTGTGCCAGGAGAACGACGGCCTGACCGGCACCATCTTCTACAGCTACGCGCGGTCCTCCTCGGCGCCCGCCAGCATCCCCAACGAGTGCAAGAACGCCCAGGACCCGCTGACCTACGTCGGCTGGGCCAAGGACGCCGTCGCCGTCCCGCGGTGGAAGGGTGGCGCCTCCGACGGTGTCGCCAACCTGACCCTCGCCCAGCTGAAGGAGATCTTCCTGGGTACGGGCCCCGGCGGCTGCAACCGCAACTGGAGCGAGTTCGGCGGCGGTAACGCTGCGATCATCGTCAACGGCATCCAGACCAGCTCCGGCACCTACTCGGCGTGGCAGTCGTTCCTCGGCGGCGACCCGAACACCTGTGTCACCGCCACCGGCGGCCAGGTGCTGTTCGAGAACAACTGTGTTCCGATCAACAACCTGTCCCAGGCCGACCGCGGCCGCTCGATCTGGGCCCTGTCGTACGGCAAGTACGTCACCGGTGAGGCGAACTGCAGCAGCACCGACACCGCGCTCATCAGCGTGGGCGGCATCGCGCCGACCGCCACCACCATCCAGAACGGCACCTACCAGTTCAACCGGACGCTGTTCAACGTCGTCCGCCGCAACGGCCCGCCGTGGATCGCCGGCTACGTCGGCCCCGCCGGCTGGCTGTGCAAGCCCAACGCCCTCCACAGCAAGCCGGTCGGCGACCCCAACCCGGGCATCGAGAACGCCAACGTCGACCGTAACTGGGGTGTCGCCATCGACCAGGCGATCACCGCGAACGGCTTCGTGAAGGTCAACCCGACCGGCAACAAGTGCACCACCTTCGACGTCAACTGACGTAGGGGGCGGGTCGCGACATCAGTTCCGGGCCGGGCTCTCGTGAGCCCGGCCCGGTTCCGCCGTATCGGCGGACCCCTGGCCGCCACAGGCCGGTCGGGGTCCGGCGCACGTTCCATCGAAGGAGAGCCTCGTGCTCGGTTTCATCGTCGGCACCGGACGTTGCGGCTCGACCCTCGTTCACGAGGTGGTGGCCCGGCATCCCGACGTGGGGTTCGTCTCCAACGTCGACGACCGGTACGCGCGCTGCCCGCGTTGGATCCGCCGGCGCAGCGGCGCCATCTACCGCAGGGTGCCGCCGCGACTGACCACCAAGGGGCGCCTGCGCTACGCGCCGTCCGAGGCCTACACCGCGCTCGCGCGCGAGGTCTCACCCCTGCTCGTGGACCCGTTCCGCGATCTGCTCGCCGGCGACGTGACTCCCTGGCTCGCCGAGCGCACCAGGGCCTTCTTCGAGCGCCGGGCCGCCGACGAGGGCGCCCCCGCCTACGTCCACAAGCTCACCGGCTGGCCGCGCACGGGTTTCCTCAGCGAGGTCTTCCCGCAGGCCCGCTACGTCCACATCGTGCGTGACGGCCGCGCGGTGGCGAACTCGTGGCTGCAGATGCCCTGGTGGCGCGGCCACCTCGGCCCGGCGGGCTGGCACTTCGGGCCGCTGCCCGAGCCGTACGAGAAGGAGTGGCACGCCGCCGGGCGCTCCCAGGCCCACCTCGCGGGGATCGCATGGAAGCACCTGATCGACGCCTACGCCACGGCCCGTGAGGCGCTGCCGGACGACGCGTGGCTCGAGATCCGCTACGAGGACGTCGTCGCGAGCCCGCGCAAGCACTTCGAGGTGATCCTCGAGTTCCTCGGCCTCGCCTGGACACCGGGTTTCGAGCGCGGCTTCGCCCGATACTCCTTCTCCGGGGGCAGAGCCGACGCCTTCCGCCGTGACCTCGCTCCCGATCAGGTCGCCCTGCTCGATCGCAGCCTCGCCGACCAGCTGCGTCGGCTGGGCTACGAGGGCTGAGCCGTACGGCAGGGCGTCAGTGAAGCTGGCGCTGGTCGGTGGTGCCGTTGTGGTCGCCGCGCTCGATCACCCGCACGTCCTGCGGGGTCACCGGGATCGGCGGGGTGCGGGAGGGCGCGACCAGCGTGGCGGAGACCCGCGGGGGACCCAGGTGGGTGGCCGGCCGGCGCTGGCGGAGGAGTTCCCTGAGCAACAGGATGACGACGGCGAGCAGCGCGCCGACCCCGCCCGCCATCGCGACGGCCCGGACGACGAGCGACGTCTTGCCCTGGGCCACCCCTTCGGGCGTGACGGGTGTGATGGACGCTTCGGACTGTGTCAGGCGCGCCTGCGCGTCGTGCAGATTCTGCTGGACCTGGACCAGGTAGCGGTTGGCCTGGTCGGCCTCGTTCTGGACGGACATGAACGGCACGAGGTCCGGGGTGAGCCGCGCAAGCTGCTTCTGCCGGTCGTCGATGGCCTTCAGGATGTCGCCGCGATCGCGGTCTCCCGTGGGAGCGGCGAGCTCGGACTGCAGCCGGGTGATCTCGGCGTAGAGCACCGTATAGCGATCGGGCGCCAGACCGCTCTTGGCGACGGCCTTGGCCAGGGCCTTCGCCGAGTCGCCGGCGGCCTTCTTCGCCCCCTTCACCTCCGACTCGGCCTGCGCGACGTAGGGCCGCATCAGATCGTCCACGGCCGCGAGCGCCGTCGCCCGCGTGATCACCGCCGCCTGCCGGGCGTCCTCCCCGACGTAGATCACCTGCACCACGGTTCCGCGCTCGTTGTCGGTGTCGGGGCGCTCGGTGGACAGGCCGCTCATCAGCGTGTCGGGATCGACGTCCGCCTTCTTGGCCACGGTCGCGATGACCGCGGACGAGGTGACGAGGGTCCGGAAGGTGGCGACGCTCTGCTCGGTCATGGCGGCGCCCGTCGTGTCCGTGGGCGAGGCCACCTGCAACTCGACGACGTGCCGGTAGGTGGGCGGTTGGGCGACCGCCCAGGCGGCGCCTCCGATCGCGGCGATCAGCGGGATGGCGGCGAGCGGAAGGATGATCCCGCGATGCCATCGCCCGTATTCGACGAGTTCCATCGTGTCTCCTCGGGAGATTGATCGGTTGGAGGGCGGAGCGCACTGCGGAATTGCCAGATCCAGAGCGCCGCACCGGCGAGGTTGGCCAGGCCCAGGCCCGTCACGGCGCCGACCGCCCCGTAGAGCTGACCACCGGCCACGCCGCAGCCGATGGTGAGCGGGACGAGCAGCAGGCGCACCACCGGGCTGCGGCGGTTGTCGCCGAGGGCGCGCAGCCCCACGACCGCGCCCGTCATGGCGGCGACGCCCGTATAGATCAGGGCCGTCGGCAGCAGCACGGCCCTGGCCTGGTCCCAGGACCCACCGAGCAGCGCCCTCCCGAGACTGTCGGGAAGGGCCAGAGTCAGTGCGGCGTAGCAGGCCGCCATCACGGTCAGGCCCGCCGACTGGGCGGTGACCGTCGCCCTGAGCGTGGTGGCCGATCGTTTCAGGGCGCCCACCGCCTGGGGTATGGCGACCAGGTTGCCGGCCTGGAGGACGACGTTGAGCGGGCCGTACACGACCTCGGCAGCACGGATCGCCCCAAGGGCGGGCAGACCGGTCACCCCGCCGATGGCGAGCAGGGCCAGGTTGCGGCCCCCGATCCTCGCGAGGAACTCGACCAGGTAGGCCGGCAGCAGGTCGCGGTGACTCACGATCCAGCCCGCCGCTGTGAGGGGGGCGGGCAGCAGCCTGGCCTGCGCCGATCCCATGAGGGCCGCGACAGCGGCCGAAGCGGCCCAAGCCGTGACCAGTCCGGACAGCGTGGGACGGCCGGAGGCGACGACCCAGCCGACCCCGGCGACCTGTCCCGCCGCCCAGACGAGGTCGTTGACGATCGCCTGCCCGGGGCGGTCCGCGGCGATGAAGGCGAATCGCCAGGCGTCCTTGAGCAGCAGCCCGGGCAGGAAGATCGCCAGCGGGACCACCGCCTCGGCGACGGGTCCTCCGTACAGCGGCCGGGCGGCCAGCAGGAGGACCCCTCCGCCCACCCCGATCAGCAGCGCGAGCCCCGTCGACTGGCGGGTGCCGCGCCGGTGCTCCGCCTCGCTCACGTGACTGAACCGCACCAGCAGCGGCTCGGACACCACCGTGCGGGAGAAGCTCAGGACGATCATGTACAGGGTGTTGGCGATCGCGAACGCGCCCAGCGCGACGATGTCGACCACGCGGGCGACCACGACGGTGAGGGCGATGCTGGTCGCGCTGGCCAGAGCCTGGTCGGCCAGCCCCCATGCGGTCTTCGGCGTGAAGGCGAGCCTGCTGCGGCGGATCGGGGTCTCCACAGGTTCAGAACGTCGACGGGATCAGGCGCGCGAGCGCTTCGAACCAGACCAGCCCCAGAGCCAGCAGCGCCGGTGTGGTGATCAGGTACGTCGAGATCCTGCGCCACCTGTTGTACAGCAGGAACGTCCCGGTGAGCAGGACGAGGAAGGCCGCGCCCCAGCCGAGGACCGGCCACCACGCCGAGGGATCACGCCCGAGGCCGAGCTCGTCCACCTTGAGCCGGTTGTCGTCGAGCGTCTTCAGGGACGCGGGCTGTCCGTCGAGCCGGGCGATCACGGCGAGCCTGCCGCCGGTGCCCGTGTCCGAGGTGGTCAGAAGCGTGAGCCGGTTGACGATCGTCGCCTGGGAGAGGAAGTCCTGCTCGCCGGTCTTGGCACGCAGCGTCCTTTCGACCGTGTAGGAGAAGCGGCCCTCCTGCGTGGTGGCGATCACCTTGTCGCCGGGCTTGAGCGACGCGATGCGAGCCAGCGGCGCGCCGTACAGGTTCCGGTGACCGGCGAGGATGGCGTTGCCGATCTGACCCGGCATGGGCGACGGCCGGTAGTGTCCGACGGCCTCCCTCAGCTCCGCCGTTCCCGTGCCCTGGACCACGGCCTCGCGCACGCTGATCTTGGGGATCTCCAGCAGCGCGACCGGTTCGCCGCGCGGCGGCAGCGCCGCGAGATCCTTGTCTCCGGCGACGGGGGCGGCGGCGATCGCGGCGGCGACCTTGAAGTCCTCGTTGAGGCGGTCGACCATGATCCGCTGATTGCGCTCGTACGCCAGATGGCCGAACCACGACGCGTAGAGCGAGAAGGCGACGAGCAGGGCCCCCATGACGGTGAGGGCGTTGACGGCTAGCCTTCCAAGCACACGGACCTCGGAAGGAAGGCCGGCGACGACCTCTCTCAGCGTCCTCCGCCTGGGCGGATAGCCGGGGAATCCCACGCCGACCGGCATTCCGGCCGGCGGCACGAGGTAGATCGGGTGCGGCCCGGGGCCCGGATAGCCGGGCGGCGGGGGATACCCGGGAGGCAGGGCGAAGCCCGGCGGCAGCGGATGGCCCGGTGGCACCGGATAACCGGGCGGTACGGCATGGGCCGGCGGCGCCGGGTGGCCGGGGACGGTGCCCGGCGGCAGGGCGCCGGGTGGCAGGGGGTAGGGGGGCATTGCGTAGGGGGGCGCGGCATGAGGGGGCATGGCACCGGGCTGCGGTGTGTTCACCGGAACCCACTGGGTCGGTCCGATCTGCGCCCATCCCGCGACAGGCGAGGCCGGCATCGGAGGCGGAACCGCTCCCAGCCGGAGAAGGGCGTCGTCGTAACGAGAGCGCAGGGCGGCGGCGGCGCCGCGGGCCGCCGTGTCGCCTCCTGCGACGGTGAGCTCGACCTGACCGAGCAGCACCGACGCCGATCCGGCCAGGACGAGCGCGCTGGCGTGCTCGGCCCCGCCCCTGGCGCCGGCCACCCGGGCGACCGACTCCTCCAGTCGTTTGACGGCCTGCTGCGCCAGCTCCAGGGCGGCGGAGACCGTCTCCTGCCCGGAGTCTCCTGCCGCGGCCGCGGTGTCCGAAGGAGTCATGCGCCGGCGTCCGACCCGGTCTTACCGGAACCGGTGGGAGCGGGTCCCGCCGCCGCCGGGGACCGACGGGAGCGCAGGCGCCAGAAGAGGTAACCACGCCACGAGCCGCCCAGCGAGAGGGCGATCGCTCCGATGATGAGGAGGAGCGTGGTCCCCACCACCCACGCCGGAGCGGGGATCGTGCCGCCGCGCACCGATCCCTCGTTGGCGAGGGGCGTCGGGTTCGTCTCCGGGACCGTAACGGACGGCGTCGGCGTCGGCTGCGGAGTGGGGGTGGGCGACTGGCTCGGGCTGGCGGAAGTGGTGGGGTTGTTGCCCGATCCGGAGCCTCCGCCGTTGCCTCCGCCGTTGCCGTTGCCGGGCTGGTGCGTAGTCGTGATCGTGACGACGGGTTTCGGCGTGTGCTTCATGCCGCCGCCGCCGCCGCCGCCGCCACCGCCGCCGCCGCCACCGCCGCCGCCGCCACCGCCGCCACCGCCACCGCCGCCACCGCCACCGCCACCATCGCCACCATCGTCACCGGGGGGTTCCGACGGGTCGGGGCTCGGTGTGACGAGCAGCATGTCGGCGACCTGGATCGACTGATCGCGGAGAGCCTGGGGAAGCGGGGCGCCGCCGAGCTCGGCGATGCGCGCCTGCGCCGCGTCGCTCACGGCGTACTTGATGAAGAGCGACAGGGCCTGGCGCTTCTCCAGGGGGAGCGGGTTCTTGCCCTCCGAGTCCGCCTTCGGCACAGCAAGGTAGTGGATCATCGGCAGGGGATAGGCGTCCGGCTTGGTCTGGTTGTCGAACACGGCCGTGTAGGTGCCGTCCGCGTTCTTCTTCATCGTCTGGAAGGCGGCGAGTATCGAGTCCTTGGTGGGCGCGACGTACCGGCCCGCGGCGTTCTTCAGCGCGGAGACCCCGAGGGGGAAGTCGCGTTCGCCGAGAGCGTCGACCTCGGTGATGTCGACATACCCCAGGCCCGCCTTGGAGTCGCGCAGCCCCATCGTGCTCGGGTCGGGGTTGCCGTCGTTCCCGAGCTTGGTGAGGTCGCCGAACTGGGTCGCGATCTGTCGCGCGGTCTCGGTGCCGCTCTGGGTGCCTCGGGCCCCGGCCTGGGTCGCCAGCAGCGCGAGCCCGCCCGGCTCGCTGTTGGCGAACTCGCGCTCGAACAGGCCCGGCGGGAGAGTCGCTCCGAGCCATGCCGACAGGACCTGGTTCTGGGCCGACTGGCCGAGGCGGAAGATCGGCACCACCGCCCGCGGAGGCAGCTCGCACCCGTGGTTGTCCAGGGCGAACAGGCTCTTGGCGCCGAGCGCGCCCCAGTTCTGGGTGTAGTCGTTGAGGTAGGCCAGGGGGCCGGTGTTCGGCGCCGACGACTGGCCCAGCATCCAGGCGAGGGTGAGCGGGCTCATCCGTGACTGGCGGATCGAGCGGCCCGCGACCTCGACCTCGTTCGCGATGGCGAGACCCGTGAGCGAGATGGGCGCGTAGGCCACGGCGCCGCCCACGGCGGCCGGGTCGTACGGGACGCCGGTGACGGAGAAGTCCGCACCCCGGGTGAACTCCGACTGGAACCCCGACTTGAGGGTGCTCGCACCCTGAATCGAGGTCGTCCTGGAGAAGCTGACGTCGGCGGCCTGCGATTGGCTGCGCACGCCGGTCAGCCAGGACTCGAACGCCGTGGCGACGTTGGAGGACCCGGCGCCGTGGATCGGGGCGCCCACCTGGGTTCCCGTGACGGGTTCCAGCACTGGCGGCGGCTTCTCCGTCGGGAACGGCGGCGACGTGAGCGCGGGGACCTCCTGCGTGATCGGCTGTCCGTCGGGACCGGGGCTGAAGGTCAGGTCCTGGCTGGCCGCCGCGCGAGCCGGCTCATCGATGCCCGGAGGCGGCGTGGTCCACGGGTTCAGCGTCTTCGGGAAGGTGGTGGTCTCGTACACCAGAGGCTGCTGCCATTCGCACTCGCTGGCGATGATGATGCAGGCTCCCCCAGCGGTGCACGTGAAGGGCAGATTCGTCGTCGTCGAGCCGGAGTTGTAATAGATGGTGGAGCGCGCCATCGTGCCCTGTTTGACCGCGAAGGTCGCGGAACCGGTGCCGTCCGATTTCGTGGTGCCCGTCTGCCGGGTCTGGGGAGCACACCAGTCGAAGGGGTGCCAGTCCGTGTACCCGAAGGGGTTGTTAAAAGGATTCCCGGCCCTGGTCGGGTTGAGGCATTCAGTGAGCACGATGGAAGAGTTCGGTGTAAAGCCTTTCCAACGGACTGTCACCGACTGGTTCGCACCCAATTTCTGACTGACGTCCCCGTCGAGTCTCGTGTCGTTCGCCGCGGACCACACCTCGACCGCCGGCGTGTCCTCCGCCGCGCCCACCGCGGGCTGCCGGGGCACCGGGCCGACTGCCAGCGCGGCTGACGCAGCGGCGACCGCGATCGCCAGCAGGCCCACACGCTTACCTCGCCACACGTCCGCACTCCCAAATTTCCTGAACCAGGACCCGGCGTACTCGCGCGCGTAGCCCGAATACAGGGAAGCGCCACGAACTCCCCCCGGACAAGGGCCGCCGTTATTCGTCGAGGCGTCGTCCTACTGCGTTCATCCACGATTCGCGCACTGGAAATGAGGTGAAATTGGACCCGAATGCCGAGGGGAAGCTGTCGGGTATCCGTCCGCGGCCGTTAACGCGCCATTCGCGCGTCAGCCATTGGCCTCGCCCGACACTTACCGCGGACCTCGGAAAAGCTCGGGACAGACCGACGCCGTGGGAACCCGCTGACGAAACTCCACCCGATGACGAGGGGAACGAACGTGCGGACAACTGGCCCCGAGGGGTCGGTCACGAGTGACGTGCCCGAGGCCGGGCCGCGCGCCGAGGAGCCACGCAAGCTCGAAGCCCGCCTCACCGACGCCGACCGCTTCTACCGCGCTTTCGTGGCTGCGGGTGCCGGGACGACGCTGGTGCTGATCACTCTGATCGGACTGTTCCTTCTGAACGGGGCGTGGCCGGCGCTCAAGACGTCGGGATTGTCCTTCCTCACCACGCTGACCTGGGGCCCCGACGGCGAACCGCCGAAGTTCGGCGTCGCCGCGATGATGTTCGGCACGTTCGTCAGCGCGGCCGTGGCCATGCTGATCACCGTGCCGATCGCGGTGTGCACGGCGCTGTTCATCAACGAGTACGCGCCGAGGGCCGTTCGCAGGAGCCTCACGTCCCTCGTCGACCTGATGGCGGCCATCCCCAGCCTGATCTTCGCGATCTGGGGCCTGTTCTTCCTCGTGCCGCTGCTCGCGCCCCTCGAGGACTGGGCGGTGGCCCAGTTCCACGGCTGGTTGCCGCTGGCGGAGGCCTCGGCCACGGGCGGGTCCCTGTTCAACGCCGGCCTGATCATCGCGTGCATGGCCATCCCGATCACCACGTCGATCATCCGCGAGGTGCTCGCCCAGGCCCCGCGGCACGAGTGCGAGGGGGCGCTGGCCCTCGGCGGCACCCGCTGGGGGATGATCTCCTCGGTCATCCTCCCCTTCGGCCGCAGCGGCATCGTCGGCGGCTCGATGCTGGGGCTCGGCCGTGCGCTCGGAGAGACGCTCGCCGCGACGCTCATCCTGTCCATCGCCTTCGAGATCAAGCCCCGCATCCTCGAGAACGGCGGCATCACGGTGGCCAGCGGCATCGCCATCGAGTTCCGGGACGCCCAGGAGTTGGGACTCAGCGCCCTCATGGCCGCCGGTCTCGCCCTCTTCCTCGTCACCTTCGCCATCAACCTTCTGGCGGCCCTCGTGGTCAACAGGAAACCGGCCGGAGCGCGCGCATGACCATGCCGGAGACCAAGGTCCTCCCGAATCCGCGCGCGCCGGAAGGGCGGCAGCCCGCTTCCGCGCCGGCCGCGGGCCCGCGTGGGAAGGTGCCGCCCCGGCGGCGGCCGAGGGCATGGCGGTGGACCGACCTCGCGGAGATCGCCGGTGCGCTGGGAGCCTCTGCCGCGCTCACCTGGATGATCTTCGGGCGGCTGCTGCCGTTCCGGGTGATGCCCATCGCGTACGTCCTGCTGGCCTACGTGCTGTTCCTGCCGATCTACTGGTTCGTGATCAGGGACGGGCAGGGCGCCACGGCGGCCAAGGACAGGCTGGTCACGGTCCTCATCGCGACGGGGGCGCTGTTCGCCTTCGCGCCGATCGTGTTCGTGGTCGGCTATGTCGTGAAGCGGGGCGCCGAGGTCCTGCGCCCGAACTTCTTCACCGAGACCATGCAGATCGTCGGGCCGCTGTCGAAGGCGACCGAGGGAGGTGCGCTGCACTCGATCATCGGGACTCTGGAACAGCTGGCCCTCGCCACGGCGATCGCGGTGCCGCTCGGCCTGCTGACAGCCGTCTACCTGAGCGAGATCCAGGGTCCCCTGGCGCGTCCCGTCCGGCTCGTCGCCGACGCGATGACCGCGCTGCCGTCGATCGTCGCGGGCCTGTTCATCTTCTCCATCGTGATCAAGCCGCACATCTGGTTGCAGTCGGGCATCGTGGGCAGCCTCGCGCTGGCCATCCTGATGCTCCCGACGGTCACCATCGCCGCGGAGCAGGTGCTGCACGTGGTGCCCGGAGGGCTGCGTGAGGCCGCGCTCGCGCTGGGCGCGCCGTACTGGCGGAGCGTGCTCATGGTCGTGCTCCCCACGGCCAGGGCCGGGCTGTCCACCGCCGTGATCCTCGGCATGGCGCGGGTCGTCGGCGAGACGGCCCCCGTGCTCATGACCACGGGCGGCACGACGGTGATGAACGTCAACCCGTTCTCCGGCCATCAGGACAACCTGCCGCTGTTCGTCTTCACCCAGATCAGGAGCTCTCAGGAGAACCAGGTCGACAGAGCGTGGGCGGGCGCGCTCGTCCTGCTGGCCGTCGTCCTGCTGCTGTTCGTGCTCGCCCGGATCGTCGGATCGGCGAGCCCGGGGCGGCGCCGACTCCGCGTCCCCCGCCGCCGCGCATCCAGGACCACATCCGATGGAGGAAACCCTTCATGACCGTGCCAGAGGTCGATCAGTCCGCCGCCGCGGAGGCGGCGCCCGCCGTCGGCGGCGTCCTCGAAGGCGTCCAGGTGAGTTGCTGGTTCGGCGCTCGCAAGGTGCTCGAGGGGGTCGACATCAAGATGGACGCGGGGGTCGTCACCGCGCTCATCGGGCCCTCAGGATGCGGCAAGTCGACGTTCCTGCGGACGCTCAACCGGATGCACGAACTCGTGCCGATCGCCACGCTCGCCGGCTCCGTCCTGCTCGACGGACACGACATCTACGGCGCGGGCCTGCGCCTGACCGAGGTGCGCCGCCGTATCGGCATGGTCTTCCAGAAGCCGAACCCGTTCCCCGCGATGACCATCGCGGACAACGTCGCGGCCGGCCTGCGCCTGACCGGGCGGAAGGTCCGCGACCGCGACGAGCTCATCGAGACGAGCCTGCGCAGGGCCGGCCTGTGGAACGAGGTGCGCAACCGGCTCGGCGCCCCGGCGGGCGGCCTGTCCGGCGGTCAGCAGCAGCGTCTGTGCATCGCGCGGTCGCTGGCGGTCAGCCCCGACGTGCTCTTGATGGACGAGCCGTGCTCGGCCCTCGACCCCACCTCGACCCGGCGGATCGAGGAGACCATCCTCGAGCTGAAGGACCAGGTGACGATCGTCATCGTCACCCACAACATGCAGCAGGCGCAGCGGGTCTCCCAGCACTGCGCCTTCTTCCTCGCGGCCGAGGACGAACCCGGCAGGGTCGTCGAGCAGGGCCCCACCGAGCAGATCTTCTCCGATCCCCACGACCCGAGGACGGCCGACTACGTCAACGGCCGGTTCGGCTGAGCCAGGAGCACAGGTATGCGAATCGTCCGCCGGACCGCCCATGTGATCGTGGCGCTGCTGCTGGTCATACTGGCCCCGGTCTCCGCCTCGCCCGCATGGGCCGCCACGACAGTGAACGGCTCCGGTTCGACATTCGCGTACGTAGCGATCCAGCAGTGGATGTCCGACGTCGCGCGACTGAAGGGACTGAGCGTCAACTTCGCGCCCAAGGGTTCGACCCAGGGGCGGCAGGAGTTCGCCTCACGTCTGGTCGACTTCGCGTCGAGCGACGTCTCCTACAACTTCCCCGGCGGTCTGGGCGTCGAGCAGGATCCGTCATTCAAGTTCACCTACATGCCGCTGGTCGCCGGCGGGACGTCGATCATGTTCAACGTCCGGGACAACGCGGGCAGGCCCATCAGGGACATCCAGCTCTCGGGCCAGCTCCTCGTGCGGTTGTTCACCCAGAACATGTTCTCGTGCGCCGACACGAGCCAGCCGGTGATGTACTGGGACGACCCGGCGGTCAAGGCCGAGAATCCCAGCCTCGCGAACCGGCTGCCGCACGTCCGGGTCCGGCCCGTGGCCCGCACCGGTGGATCGGGCACGACGGCCGTCTTCACGGACTACCTGAACCAGATGGACCCGGACCGGTGGAAGGCGTACATGGAGGGTGTCGCCGGCAACCCGAACGGATGCTCCACCGAGAAGTCGGTCAAGTGCACCGACAGAGCCTGCGGCCCGACGGACGTGTGGCCGCAGCGGCCGGACATCGACCTCGTCGACGGCTCCGACCGAGTGGCGATCCAGGTGGCGAACGGCAACGCCAGCTGGGGCTGGATCGGGTACGCGGAGTACGCCTACGCCCTGCAGATCGACGTACCTGTGGCGAGGATCAAGAACTCCAACGGCAGCTACACGTTGCCGACGGCGTGCAACCAGGCCATCGCCCTCACCGCGGCCCAGCGCAACCCCGACGGGACGTACAAGCTCGACAAGGTCCACACGCACCCTGACCCCAACGCCTACCCGATCTCCAGCTACAACTACGTCATCGTGCCCACCGACGGGTTCGATCGGGCCAAGGGGGAGACCCTCTCCCAGTTCGTGCTCTACTCCATCACCGACGGACAGAAGAGCGTCGACGAGATCGGCTACTCCCCGTTGCCGGGAAACCTCATCCAGCAGGGCTTCGACGTGCTCGACCAGGTGCCGGGCCATCCCACGATTCCCAGCAGCCCGGACACCTGGGGGCAGTACTACAAGGACCTGACGCTCCCCAATGGGAAGAAATGCGCCGACTCCGGTGAGTCGTCCATCAAGGACCCCCCGCCCTCGAACGGCGGCGGTGGCGGTGGCGGTGGGGGCGGCAACGGCGGCGGCGGGGGCGGCAACGGTGGGGGCGGCAACGGCGGCGGTGGCGGCGGTAACGGTGGGGGCGGCAACGGCGGCGGTGGCGGCGGCAACGGTGGGGGCGGCAACGGCAACGGCGGAAACACGCCGAACCACAACGGAGGCGACCCGAGCAACGGACCGACCACACCGGGGTCGACCACTCCGGGGACCACGATCGGGCCCGACGGCGTCCCGATGACCGTGGACGAGAACGGCCAGCCCATACCCGTCACGGGGGGCAACGGCAGCATCGACCCGAACCTCGCGGCCGGAGCCGCCAAGGAACTGGACACGGTGGCCTCATCGGCAGGCCCGCCCTGGGGCCTGTTCGGGCTGGCACTGGCCGTGCTGGCGATCGTCTTCGCCCCACTGATCCTCGGCGGTCTGCGCCGGCTCATCCGGATGGGCGGCCGGCCCACCGAGTGAGCGGCGGTCCCCGCCAGGGCGCGTGACGGCGTGTCCTCCCGGCGAGAACGATGGAAAGAGCACGATGAGACTTCGGAGACTTCTCGCCCGCGTGGTCGCGTTCGCCATGCTGAGCGGCGGCCTGGTCGTGGTCGCCGCGGCCCCCGCGGCCGCGGCCCCGGCGGGTGTGATCGCGGAGCCGTCAGCGGACGGCGCCCTCTACACCAGGGCGCCGATCACGTTCAGCGGCACGATGAGCGGCGCGACGCGGATGGTGGTCGCGGTCTCCGACCGGGTCGGCAAGCTCTGGTGGCACTCCGACGGCACCTGGGGCGACTACGAGGGCCACGACGCCGAGCTCGACGGATCCGGCTCGTGGAGTTTCACCTGGCCGAACCCCGAGCCCGGTGACTACCTCGTCCAGGCCAAGGCGACGGCGGCCGACGGCTCCATCGACACCACGTTGCCGTACCGGCGGTTCACCGTCGCCGACCTGCCGGCGACGCCGAGCTCTCCGGCGGGCGTGGTGACCGAACCGGCTGCCGGCGCCATCGTCAGGGTGGGCACCACGATGACGATGCGGGGCGTCGGGCAGGCGTCCGGCGGAGTGACCTGGGCCGCCCTGACCATCTTCGAGAGGGCCACCGGCAACTTCTGGCACGCGGACGGGACCTGGGGCGCGTTCGAGATGTTGCCGGTGACGATCGACTCGCCCGGGGCCACGGGGGTCACGTGGAGATACGACTGGACGCCCCCGCGTGAGGGGGACTACTGGGTGGCGGTGCGGACCCGGGACGCCCAGGGAGTCACCGCCGTCTCGGCGTCGGTGCCGCTGTTCACCGACGCGACCCCGCCGGTCGTGACGGTCTCCGCCGGGCAGGCCTCCTATCCGGCCCGGCACCCGATCACCTGGACGGGCTCCGTCACCGACAACCGCGGTGCCGCGTCCGTGCGCGTGGCCGTCATGGACCGGGTCAGCAAGCTCTGGTGGCGCAACGACGGCACCTGGGGCGACTACCAGGACCGCCCCGCGACGCTCACCGGACCCGCGGTCGGCAAATCCTGGACGGTGTCGGCGACGGGCCAGATGTCGTTCACCGAGGCCGGGTGGTCCTTCACCTGGGCGCCGCCCGCTCCCGGAAGCTACGGCCTGGCGGTGCTTTCCACCGACGTGTCCGGTCGCCCCGACGCCGCGCATCCCTGGGTCCCCTTCACCGTCTCCGCGCCGGCGCCCGACGTGAGCCCGCCGACGGGAACGGTCACCGAACCGGCCGGGGGGCAGGCCTTCGCCTCGCCGGACATCCGCATGCGCGGCACCGCCGCCGACGACGTCGCCGTCGCGAACGTCCTCGTCGGGGTCCAGGACAGGGACACCGGCAAGTGGTGGCAGGCGAACGGGACCTGGGGAGCCACGAAGTGGTTCCCGGCCACGGTGACGGGGGAGACGTGGTCGTACGACTGGCACGCGCCGGGCGCCGGCCACTACGTCCTGGGCGTGAGGATCGTGGACACGGCGGGCAAGGAGGTCAGCCGCTGGCAGTCCTTCGACCACGACCCCGGAACGGACGGCAGGTACGTCACGCTGCTGATGTCCCGCTCCCAGTGGGCGGCCACGGACGGGCTGTGCCGCACTCTGCGGGGCGCGGTGCCGCTGGACGAGCTCGCCCGGCTGTTCAAGGCACGAGGGTTCCCCGCCACCGGCACGGTCGTGGTCGACCGGACCCTGGAGCAGGGCCGGCTGTGCCTGTCGGAGCTCGTCGACTACGCGAACTGGGCCGATCTCGCCGACCTGCGCGACCAGTACGGCTGGACCTTCGTGAGCCACAGCATGTCGTACCGCGACATGACCGTGCTGAGTCCCGCCGACCAGCGCGCGGAGTCGTGCGGCTCGCTCACCCCGCTCGCGGCCCATGGCCACACCCGGGCGTGGGGGTTGTTCATCTACCCCAACGACAAGCAGAGCACGCAGATCCAGCAGGACGTCGTGTCCTCCTGTTTCGCCTTCGGCCGGAAGTACGGAACCGGTGTCAACAGCCCGCCCGGCACCCCCGGTGGACTGGCCGCGCCGTACTTCCAGAGCACATGGAGCATCCCGGGCGGGAAGTGCGCCGACCAGACCCTGCCCTGCAGTCGGTGGGTGCCCAGCCCCAACGGGGTGAACGACTACTCCTACGCCTCGCCCGACCGGCTGGCCGACTTCCTCAGGGGATACACCGGGACCTGGCGGTCGCTGCAGGCGTACAGATTCGTGCGCGGGACCCACATCGTGAACCCGGGCCAGGGGGAGTCGTGGGACTGCACCGGGTCCGACTGGCGCACACATTGGACGGGAAGCGCCGAATCGTACTGCCTGAACGACTTCCTCACGGCGCTCGGCGCCGCGCGCGGCCAGGCGACCGTCACCGATCCCGTGGCAGTCGCCCAGGCGTGGGGCCGCGGCGCCCTCGGCCCCGCTCTGTGATCAGCTCTGTGATCCACGCTGTGATCCACGACACCTCAGGAATCCGATGACGACTTCAGACGCAGACGTTCCCGGCGGCGCGGCGGGTCCCGGTCCGGTCACCTACGAGGCCGCGGGCAGTTCCCAGCTGCTCTGGTGGGCGGCCGGGCTGGGGATGGGCCTGGCCAACGCGGCGAGACATCGGATACGCGGATACCGGACGCCGCGGGCGTTCTCCGCCGACGAGGTGGAACGCAGCGTGGACTACGTGATCGGCGTGGCCGACCGGTGGGCCAAGGACTGCGAGCTCGATTTCGCCGGCCGCCGGATCCTGGAACTCGGCCCCGGCCCCGACCTGGGAACGGGGGCCGTGCTCCTCGCACGCGGCGCGAAGTCCTACGCCGCCGCGGATCTCTTCGCGCTGGCGTCCGACACGAACCCGGCGTTCTACGAGGCGCTCGGCGGCCGCCTCGGCACTCAGGTCGACCTCGAGCAGATCGGCTACCACATCACCACATATCCCGAAATGGCGGAAGTGGAGGGGCCGTTCGACCTGGTGGTCAGCAACGCGGCCCTCGAGCATTTCGACGACGTCCGGACGACCTTCGCCCGCCTGGCCGATCTCGTCGCGCCTGGAGGCATGATGTGCCACCACATCGACGGGATGATCCACATGCGCGGCGTCCGGCGGCGTGACCCGCTCAACATGCTGCGCTACCGGCGGTGGGTGTACCGCGCCATGAGCTTCCCCGGGATTCCGAACCGGCTCAGGGCCGCCGACTTCCTCGCCGCCGCGGCCGCCACGGGGTGGACGGCGCGGATAGTGCCCCACCTGGTGGCGCCGGACCACTATGTCGAGTGGGCGCGCCGCGGCCTGGCCTCCCCCTACGCGGCCATGGACGCCGGGGATCTGGCGCTGCTGACCTTCACGCTGGTGGCGGTGCGCTGACCGCCGGGGCGGTCCTCGCCCGCCCGCGCAGCCGTCGTTCCAGGGGCCGCTCGACCAGGCGGTAGAGCAGCCACGCCAGCACGATCGACACCCCGAGCATGGCCACCGCCGCCATGATCAACGTGGGAAGCGGGGAACGCTCACCGACGAGCAGGTGAGCTCCGAATCTGATCACGGGCTGATGGACCAGGTAGAAGGCGAACGACACCTCGCCCAGCAATATCAGGACCGGCGACTTGAGCCACGACGGCCGTCCCACGGCGTCGGCGGAGGCGACTGCGGCGATCAGCAGCGCCAGTGGGCCCGTCATCCACGCGACCCGCTGCCACTGCTCCCAGACGAACGGCTGCGTCAGGTACGCCGCCAGCAGCAGGGCCGAGGACACCAGCACGCCCGGCCCGCGCCACCGGCCTTCCCGGATCATCAGGGCGAGGGTTGTCCCCAGCGCGAACTGGAGGACCTGCGTGCCGGGGAAGACCCAGACGAACCACAGGCCCACCACGCTCGACATGGGCAGCGAGAGGAGCGGGACGAGCCACGTTCCGCCCACCAGGGCCGCGGCGAGCACCCACAGCCGATCGCCGGGAACTCTGCGGAGCAACGGCAGCAGCACGGGGAAGGCGGCGTAGAAGGCCACCTCGCACGAGAGCGACCACGCCGGGGCGTTCCCGCCGAAGTGGTAGGCCTCGATCGGGATCCACGCCTGCGTCAGGAAGAGCCCGCTGAGCGCGGGGCCCGGCGCGGGCGGCCGGCCGGCCACGGCCAGCACGACGAGCACCGCGATCCAGGTCACGACATGGTTGGGCACGATCCGTGCGGCCCTGCGCCGCCAGAAGGCGACGGGTCCGTCTCCGGGGCGGGCCGACCAGGTGAGGACCAGCCCGGAAAGGACGAAGAAGAAGGGCACGCCGACCGACCCCGGTCCGAACAGGATCCGCAGGCCGGTCTCGAAGGCCGTGTCGGTGGTCCTGACCGGAGAATGGTAGAGATGGAATCCGAAAACGGCGAATGCCGCGAACCATCGTAATCCGGTTAAAGAGTCAAGTCGTGCCGCTAGTCGCCCATTCTGCGTCTCTCGGGCGCCCGGCTCATGCGTACCCGTGGCCTGGTCCACGCCACACCGCCTGTTCCGTCGGTCTTCGATCTTGACTGGGGAAAGGTGAGCGTATCCGCGCAGGGTGAGCATTCGACGAGCGCTCACGGAACGTTCGCGGAACTCCGTGAAGCCGACGGTGGCGCCTCGCTGTGGGAGAACCCCGGGTACGTCCGTGTCCGGCGCTTCCCAGACTTAAGCAATTGTTTACCGGGAAAAGGTGAAAAAGACTGCTTCGATCTTCACTCTGGGCCCGGTGAAACGATCACTGACTCGGCTTGTCGGAATTCTCATGCTCATCCCGTCGATTGTTTTCTGGGCGCCCCCTCGTTCCGCGGCGGCATCGGATCTGCGGTTTCTGTCGAGTTTTGGAGAGTATGGCGAGGTTTCCGGCATCATTACGCTCCTGGCGAACGGATGCCCGGGCCGATTGTCGCTGACCGATGCCACGTCTCCGGACTCGCCTGAGTGGATCACTCCGTCCTGTGCGGACGGCCGGCTCCGCCATCGTGTCGATACGCGGAAGATTTCCGACGGCGTCCCGTATGCGATGAACATGTACGACGAGGAAGGCCGGTACGCGGGCCAGGTGAGATTCACTCCGCACAATCCTCCGGTGCGTAAGGTGAAATATCTGTCGAAAGGCGTCTATGTAAGTGGCGGCTGGTCCGACTCGCGCCTGGCCGGCGCATACTCCTATATCGAAGAGGATGGGTATGTACCGAATTGGGTGCAGGGCATCGCCGTCGTCCTCGCGTGGAGACAACTCCAGCCCACGGGCCCTCAGGATCTGGATGTCTCGCGAATCCAGCAGGCGCTGGACTACGTGGCCGGGCACGCCGCGCCCGGCCGCCTTTCGCCCCTGCGCGTGATCGTCGTCATCGAACTCGGCGAGACCTCGACACCCGTGTGGTACGTCCGGGACTCGCCGGACGGCTTCGGTGAGCGCGTCGTGCGCTACCAGGACGCCGACGGCAAGGCATTCGGTTTCACGCCGTGGGACACGCTGGCGGGTGACATGTTCGACAACGCGACCGCACGCGTCGCGGCGAGGTTCGACGAGGTTCCGGGCTTCGGCGGCATCTACCTCGGGGGCGCGGGAACGCCGCGATATCCGGAGATGTGGTACCCGCGGTTCACCGGCTATGCCGGCCGGTACGCCGGTGACCGCGACGCCGACGGTTACCTCGGCGCTCCCGACTTCGACTGGAGGACTCCCTGCCCGGAGCTCGCTCCCGATCCGCTGCGGCAGGCGGCGGCGTGGAGGGACACCTACACGCTGATGTCGTCGCAGTTCCCGCGTACGCCGTTGATCGGCATGCTCGACGTCACGCGGGAGAGCGACGACTACGCCAGCCTGGGGCGCACGACGAAGGCGATCGAGGCGATCTTCAGCAGCGGGGACATCGCGGACGATTCGAAACTGGCCATCGGGGTCACGAACATGTCGCCGCACACGTTCGACCAGCAGGATGTGTCGTTCAGTCGCCAGGATTGGGCCAAATATCCGGTCATCGACTCATACGTCGATAGTCATCCTGGTGTCTTCCGCTTCAACGAGGTCGACCCGATGAAGTTCTCCAACCTGTCGGGAAGTCAGGACCCGGCCCCGTACATGCCTGCCGGGCGTGTGGCGCCCGCCGTAGCAGGAAGGGAGAACGGGAGAGACTACCGGCGGTGGCTGGAGACGGTCGTCGGATATTGCGGCGACGCCAGGGAGCCGAACGACGGCCGGAACCCGTTCATGGTGAGTTGCGACGCCGTCCTCGTCCACCGGAGCAACCTCGATCCCGGATTCGGCGTGCACGAGTGGGTCTTCGACACGTGCACGTTGCGCGAGGCCTCATGGCTGACCTGGGGAGTGGGCGAGCCCGACGACCGTTGCGCCGACCCCCGCCCGGCCCTGGCCCCCTGGCGCTGAGAACTCGCGGCGCCGTTGATGCGGGGGCGCCGTCCACGCCGTCGTGCCCCCGGGTCACGCGGGAGGGCGCCACCCGAAGACGTCGTCGAACTGGCGGAAGGCGACGTTGGGGCCGAGTCTGCCCGCGAGGAGCATCACCGTGTCGCGGACGGGCACCGCCAGCGGGTTGCTCCACCTGGTGAGACGGCCGACGGCTCTCGACCTCCGGACGATCCGCGTCGTGCGCGCCAGCCGGTCGGCCGTGTAGGCGGCGAGCCCGCCACGCGTCGCGTGATGGCCGAGGACCACGGCGTCCTCGATGGCCTGGCACGCACCCTGGCCCAGGTGGGGCGTCATCGCGTGCGCGGCGTCGCCGAGCAGCGCCGCCATCCCTCGGTGGAAGGCGGGAAGGGGTGTGTCCATGGAGTAGAGGTCGTGCCGCAGCACCACTGCGGGATCCGTGTCGGCGAGCAGTCCGGGGATCGGCCGGTGCCAGCCGCCGAACAACCGTGTCAGCTCGGCCTTCTCGTCGGCGGCGCGCTCGCCGGGCGCCGCGACCGCCGTGGCGTAGCAGTACACCTGGTCGTCGGTCAACGGCATGACGCCGAACACCAGCCCACGGCCCCACGTCTCCGCGGCCCGCACGGGCTCGCTCGAGCGGACGACGAGGCGCCAGCTCGTGACGCCCGCGTACACGGGCTCAGGATGGCCGGGGAACAGGGCCTTCCGCGTCGAGGACCTGATGCCGTCGGCCGCCACGACCAGGTCGGCGTCCACGACTCCCGCGCTCGTCGTGACCCGGCCGCTCTTCGGATCGATCGACTCCACGCGGGTGTTCACGTGGAGTGAGCCGGGCGAGAGCCGTACGGTGAGGAGGTCGACCAGGGCCGAGCGCAGCAGGAGCACGATGGGGTCGCCGTAGCGTGCCCACGCCTCCTCCGCGCTCGTCCGGGAGAGCCAGCGGCCGTCCGGCCGCCGTATGCCCGCCTCGCCCTGGACGGCGGAGAGCTTGCGCACCTCGTCGCCGACACCGATCGTGTCGAGGGCCTTCAGCGCGTTCGGCGCGATGGCCAGCCCCGATCCCACCGGCGCGATCGACGGCGCCTGCTCGAAGACGGTCACCGTCCACCCTGCGCGCTCCAGGGCCACCGCCGCCGTCAGGCCGCCGATACCGCCACCGATCACCACTGCGCGCGTCATGACGCCTCCTGTCACTACATCTGTAGTCAACGTACTACGCCTGTAGTGAACTGTCACTACAGGCGTAGTATGCGACCGTGATCAGTCATCGTGCCGAGCTCATCGCGGATGCGGCCATCGGGATCCTGGCGGAGCGCGGCATGCGCGGGCTGACCCATCGGGCTGTCGACGAGGCCGCGGGCCTGCCGCAGGGCTCCACGTCGAACCACGCCCGGACACGCTCCGCCCTGCTGGAGCTGACCATCGCCCGGCTCGCGGAGAGGGAGGAGGCCATGTTCTCCGCTGGGCTCACCGGGACGCCCGACACGGCCGGCGACCTGGCCGGTCTCATCGCCCGTGCGACCCATCAGGCCCTCACCGTCGGCAGGCGCGGCACGCTCGCGCGCTACGAACTCGCACTCGAGGCGACACGCAGGCAGGAGCTCCGCGCGGTCTACGACGAACTGGGGCGCCGGTTTCGCGAGCCGGCCGTCGCACTCCTCGCGGCCGCGGGCTCCGCCGATCCCGTACGGCACGGCCACGAACTCGTCGCCTTCGCCGAGGGGATCCTCTTCTATGCCGTGGTGGGAGCGGGCCGGGCTCCGTCGCTGGACGACCTCCACGCCGCCTTTGCCGACTTCCTGCGGGGCCGCCTTCCGTGACGAGGGGGTTCGACAGCCATACCGGCTGGTCGGTACGCTGCTGAGGTGAACGATGCCGAGGAGAACGCCGCAGGACAGGACGCCCTCGGGGTGAACGCCGGTCCGCCCGGCCTGGACCTGGACCGGCTCGCGGATCACCTGCGTGCGGCGGGGCTCGCCCGGGGCCCGCTCTCCGCAGAGCTGATCACCGGCGGGAAGTCCAACCTCACCTACGTCGTCGGGGACGCGGACACGAGGTTCGTCGTGCGCAGGCCGCCTCTCGGGCACGTCCTGGCCACCGCGCACGACATGAGCCGGGAGTACCGCGTCATGAGCGCGCTCCAGGACACGCCCGTCCCGGTGCCGAGGACCTTCCATCTGTGCCAGGACGCCGAAGTCATCGGCGCTCCGTTCTACGTCATGGAGTACGTCGAGGGCGGCCAGCCTCCGATCAACCCGGCGCTGGCGCACCAGCTCGTCGACGTGCTCGCGGCGCTCCACTCGATCGGCCCCGACGGCGTCGGCCTCGGCGACTTCGGCAGGCCGGAGGGCTTCCTCGAGCGGCAGGTGAGCCGGTGGAAGAGGCAGCTCGACGCCTCCCGCAGCCGCGAGGTCGAGGGCATCGACGACCTGTTCGCGCGGCTGTCGAAGTCGGTGCCGCGCTCCGGCGAGCCCGCGATCGTGCACGGCGACTTCAAGCTCGGCAACACGCTCGTCGCGGACGACCGCATCATGGCCGTCCTCGACTGGGAGATGTCCACGCTCGGCGACCCTCTCACCGATCTGGCCCTCTTCCTCCTGTACGGCGACTTCAACCAGCTCGACAGCGAGAACGAAGGCGAGTCGCCCCCCGCGGACGAGCTGGCCGCCCACTACGCGGAGGCGTCCGGTCGCGACATCTCCCGTCTGGGCTGGTACATCGGCCTCGCCTGCTTCAAGCTCGCGGTGATCGCCGAGGGCATCCACTTCCGCTTCACCCAGGGGCTCACGGTCGGGGAGGGGTTCGCCGAGGTCGGCGAGCAGGTCGCCCCGCTCGTCGCCCGCGGTCTCGAGGAGGTCTAGATGAATTTCGGGTTCGACGACACCACGGCCGAGCTGCGAGCCAGGCTCCTGACGTTCATGGACGAGTGCGTGATTCCGGCCGAGCACGCCTATGAGGAACAGGCGGCCGTCAGCGGCTGGAGCCCGCCGCCCCTGATCGAGGACCTGAAGGCGGAGGCGCGCAAGCGCGGCCTGTGGAACCTCTTCCTGCCGGGGGCCGAGGGCGCGGGGCTGACCAACCTGCAGTACGCGCCGCTGGCCGAGATCATGGGCAGGTCCCCGTCGATCGCCGCGACCGCGACCAACTGCGCCGCGCCCGACACCGGCAACATGGAGCTGCTCGCGCAGTTCGGCAGCGAGTGGCAGCGCAAGGAATACCTGGAGCCGCTGCTGAACGGGGAGATCCGTTCGGCGTTCGCCATGACCGAGCCCGATGTGGCCTCCTCCGACGCGACGAACATCTCGACGTCCATCGTCAGGGACGGCGACGAGTACGTCGTCAACGGCCGCAAGTGGTTCATCACCGGCGCGATGAACCCGAACTGCAAGATCCTCATCGTTATGGGGAAGACCGACCCCGAGGCCCCGTCGCACCGCCAGCAGAGCATGATCCTCGTGCCGCGCGGCACCCCGGGCCTGACGATCAAGCGGGGCATGAAGGTCTTCGGCTACGACGACGCCACGCACGGCGGCCACGCCGAGGTCGTCTTCGAGGACGTCCGGGTGCCCGCCGACCACCTGATCGGCGAGGAGGGCGGTGGCTTCGCCATCGCCCAGGCGCGCCTCGGGCCGGGCCGCATCCACCACTGCATGCGCCTGATCGGCGCGGCGGAGCGCGCGGTCGAGCTCATGTGCAGGCGGGCCCTGTCGCGCACCACGTTCGGCAAGACGATCGCCCAGCAGGGCGTGGTCCAGGACTGGATCGCCGAGTCCCGCGTCCGGATCGAACAGCTCCGGCTGCTGGTGCTCAAGACGGCCTGGCTCATGGACACCGTCGGCAACCGCGGCGCCCACACCGAGATCCAGGCCATCAAGATCGCCACCCCCGCGGCCGTCGAGTGGATCCTCGACAAGGCCATCCAGGTGCACGGCGCGGGCGGCCTGAGCCAGGACTTCCCGCTCGCCGGCGCGTGGGCGGGCGTGCGGAGCCTTCGGTTCGCCGACGGCCCCGACGAGGTGCACAAGCGGTCGCTGGCCTACCGCGAGCTCAAGAAGTACATGGACTGACTGGGAAGGGATGTCTCGTGGCATGGGATGAGGCGGCGGTCGACGAGCGCGCTCAGGCGTTTCTGGCCGAGCACGATCCAGAGGAAATGGGGCGGCTCGACTTCCTGCGCGCACGGTTCGACGCCGGTCTGGCCTGGGTGCACTTCCCCGAAGGGCTCGGCGGGCTCGGGGCGGCGCGCGGTCTTCAGGCCGTCGTCGAGCGCAGGTTCAGGGGCACGCCGGACAACAACCCGGGCCTGATCGCGATCGGCCTCGGCATGGCCGCCCCGACGATCCTCGCCTTCGGCACCGACGAGCAGCGCAGGCGGTTCCTCCGGCCGCTGTGGACGGGGGAGGAGGTCTGGTGCCAGCTCTTCAGCGAGCCCGGCGCCGGATCCGACCTCGCGACGCTCGCCACCCGGGCGGTAGGGGAGGGCGACGAGTGGGTCGTCGACGGGCAGAAGGTCTGGACGTCGGGCGCCCACCACGCGCGCTGGGCGATCCTCGTCGCGCGCACCGACCCGGACGTGCCGAAGCACCGCGGGCTCAGCTACTTCGTGTGCGACATGGAGGCCCCCGGCGTCGAGGTGCGGCCGCTACGCCAGATCACCGGTGAGGCCGAGTTCAACGAGGTCTTCCTCACCGGCGTCCGGCTGCCGGACTCGCTCCGGCTCGGCGAGGTCGGCGACGGCTGGCGGGTCGCGCAGACCACGCTCATGAACGAGCGGGTGGCGATCGGCGGGACGCCCACCCGGCGGACGATGATCGGCCTGCTCGGCGAGACGTGGCGCGAGCGCCCCGAACTGCGCACCCACGCCCTGCACCAGCGGCTGCTCTCGCTCTGGGTCGACGCGGAGGTCATGCGGCTCACCGCGACCCGGCTGCGTGAGCAACTCGCCGCCGGGCACCCCGGGCCCGAGGGGTCGGGGATGAAGCTGGCCTTCGCGCGGCTCAACCAGGAGCTGACCGGGCTGGAGGTCGAGTTGCTGCGTGAGGACGGCCTGGCCTACGACGACTGGACCTTCCGCCGCTCCGACGGCGTCGACTTCCTCGGCCGCGGCTCCGGCTACCGCTACCTGCGGGCCAAGGGCAACTCCATCGAGGGCGGCACGTCGGAGATCCTCCGCAACATCATCGCCGAACGCGTCCTCGGGCTCCCGTCCGAGCCCCGCGTCGACAAGGACGTCGCCTGGAAGGACCTCCCTCGATGAGCGAGGAAGCACAGAGTCCGATGACGCTGCTCTACACCGAGGTGGAGGAGGAGTTGCGGGCGGCCGTCCGCAGCCTGCTCACGGACAGGAGTTCCCCTTCGGCGGTGCTGGCCCACGTGGAGTCCGCGGCGACGACCGGCGCCGTGCCGTACGACATGGAGTTGTGGAAGGCGCTCGGGCGCGACATCGGCGCGGCCGGGCTGCTGATCCCCGAGGACCTGGGCGGCGCCGGCGCCTCGGCCCGCGAGGCCGCCGTCGTCCTGGAGGAGCTGGGCCGCGCGGTGGCGCCCGTGCCGTACCTGAGCAGCGCCGTCCTCGCGACGCGGGCGCTGCTCGGCGCGCGAGACGAGGCCGCACGGGAGCTGCTCGGACGGCTGGCCTCGGGAGAGGTGACCGCCGCGCTCGCGGTCTCGTTCGCGGCCTCGCCGTACACGCCCCCGCACCCGGCGGTGACGCTCGGCGCGGACGGCACGCTCACCGGCAGGGTGACCGGGGTGATCGGCGCGGAGGTCGCCGACGTCCTGATCGTCCCGGTGTCGGCAGAGGGGGGCGACCCGGCGCTGTACGCGGTGGACGCGTCGGCGGCGAGGATCAAGACCGTGGCGTCGCTCGACCTGACCCGGCCCATCGCGACGGTGTCGTTCTCCGAAGCGCGGGCGCGGCCCGTGGGGAGCGTGGCCGGTGTCGCGGACGCCCTGCTGCTGGCGGCGGGCCTGCTGGCGTCGGAGCAACTCGGAGTGGCCGAGTGGTGCCTGTCGACGACGGTGGCCTACGTCAAGGAGCGCAAGCAGTTCGCCCGGCCGGTCGGCTCGTTCCAGGCGATCAAGCACCGGCTGGCCGACCTGTGGCTGGAGGTGGTCGGCGCCAGGGCCGCCGCCCGCAACGCCGCCGCCCTGCTGGGCGCCGGTGAGGACGCGGGGGTCGCGGTCGCGGTCGGGGTCGCCCAGGCGCACTGCGGGACGGTGGCCGTGCACGCCGCGGAGGAGTGCATCCAGCTGCACGGTGGCATCGGGATGACCTGGGAGCATCCCGCGCACCTCTATCTCAAGCGGGCGAAGGCCGACGAGATCGCTCTGGGCACTCCTGGCGACCATCGCGACGCTCTCGCCACGCTGGCCGACCTGCCCGGTCCGGTCAGCTGACCGGCTTACCGGCCAGGTGTGAGGGAGCTCAGCAGGAGGTCGGCGAAGTGCCTGCCGACCTCCTGGCCGGAGAGCGGGCCGTCAGGGCTGTACCAGGTGCCGAGGTGGTGGACGGAGCCGAAGAAGAAGTCGACCACCATCTCGGCCGGGATGTCCTCGCGGAACACCCCGGCGCGCTGGCCCTCCATCACGAGGTCGCGGAAGCGCTCGTGGTAGCGGCGGCGCTCGGCGCGGACGGTCTTGTACGTCTCGGGGGCGAGCTGGTGCATCGACCGGAAGAAGATCTTGGAGTCGTCGAGGTTCTCGACCGTGGTGACGACCACGTCCATCGCGGTGGCGTGCAGCCGTTCGGCCACCGGGCCCTCGGCGTCGGCGAAGCGGGTCAGGCGCTCCATCTGCAGGCGGAGGACTCGGCCGTAGATCTCGTGCAGGAGGTCATCTTTTGAACCGAAATAGTGGTACATGGCGCCCTTGGTGACGCCGGCGGCCGCGACGATCTCCTGGACGGATGTGCTCTCGAAGCCGCGTTCGGCGAACAGCCGGGTGGCCTCGGCGAGCAGGCGCCGGCGGACCGGCTCCTCCACGGTGACTGCGCTGCGCGCCATCGTGTCCTCCTCGTTGTCTGTACGGCACAGCGTACCGACTGGTCGGTCGACATGCTGGGGACGGGGCCAATCCCCGGTTTCGGGGGCGGGAATGGGCTAATTTCCTGTGCCGAGGAGATCTGGGGTCCCCACTTGGGTATCCCTCAGACAGCCGCCTGCCTACCGTGGGGGAGTTTCGCCATGCCCAGTGGCTCGATCTACGTGCCTCAGGACGAGAAGTTCAAAGGGGCGTCGCCGCAGAACCTGTATGAGACCTTCTGGTTCGCCGGGCGCAAGAACCGGCTCCGCGTCCGCGCCGCCGTCGGGGTGACCGGCTTCGTCGCCGGCTACTACCTCGCCTACCGGATGGGGCTGGCCAACCCCTTCGCCGCAGGCCTGCTGCTCGGCGCCGCCGCCGCCCTGACCGACCTGCTGATCGCCTGGCGCTCCCACGAGCGCACCGCCGTGTGGCGGGGCAAGCGCCGCGGCGAGGTCCGGACCGGCCGCCTCCTGCGCCGGGGGCTGGCCCGGCACGGCTACCGCGTCATGAACGGCCGGGCCGTACCGGGCGAGGCCTCGATCGACCACCTGGTCATCGGGCCGGGCGGCGTGTGGATCGTGGACAACGAGGCGTGGGAGCCCGACACGCACATCGCCAAGTACGGCGAGCGCCTGTTCTTCGACGAGAAGTTCGGCACCTCGGTGGCCAAGGGGCTGATCGGCGCCGCCTCGTCGATGGCGGAACTGCTGACCCGCGAGACCGGCCTCCCGGTCGCCATCACGCCCGTGCTCGCCGTCCACGGCGGCAAGATCGACGCGCGCGGCGGGACGCTCACCGGCGAGGGGCTCACGGTCTCCTACCCGCGCAGGCTGGCGCGCTGGATCCGGTCGGAGCCGACCGCCGAACTCACCGCCGAGCAGATCGAGCTGCTGTCGCGCACGGCCGCGCGCATCCTGCGCCGCATGATGTGACCCCCGGGTGCCGCTGGAGGATCGACGCGGGCGAAGGGTGTCGATCGGACGCCGGGAATCGAGGTGGGGATCTCGATCCGGGCGGGCGGAGAGGTCAGTCCAGCGTCTCGATGAACTCGGCGAGCTGGGCGACGTTCCTGCACTCGTACATCGGGACGACGGAACCGTAGCCGGTGGCGACCGAGTCGCCGGTGTCCCACTGCGCCCGGGGTTCCGGGTTGAGCCAGTAGGCGTGCCGGGCGCGCCCCGCCAGCCGCTTCAGCGTGTCCAGCGCGGGCGCCTGGTAGTTGGAGCGGGCGTCGCCGAGGATCAGCAGCGACGTCTTCGGGCCGACGGCGTCCGCGTAACGCTCGGCGAACCGTTCGAAGACGTTGCCGTAGTCGGTGCGGCCGAACCGGGTGATGTCGGCGTCCTGCGCCATCCGGGTGATCGCGTCGATGACGTCCGCGCCGGGCGCGAACATCGTGGTGATCTCGTCGACCGCGTCCACGAACGCGAACGCGCGGACCTTCGTGAACTGCTCGCGCAGGGCGAACGTGAGCAGCAACGTGAAGTGGGAGAACGTGGAGACGGAGTCGCTGGCGTCGCACAACACCACGAGCTCCGGCTTGTGCGGGCGTTTGGGCCGCAGCCGTGTCGTAAGCGGCACGCCGCCCGTCGACAACGAGGCCCTGACCGTCCGCCGGAAGTCGAGCCGCCCGCGGCGGCCGAGCCTGTTCCTCATCGTGAGCCGGGTCGCGAGCCGGCGGGCCAGGGGGTAGACCTCGCGGCGGAGCTGCGCGAGCTCGGCCTTCGTCACCCGCAGGAAGTCGATCCTGTCGATCGGCGGCTTGACCGTCGAACGGGCGATCTTCTCGATGCCGGACTCCTCGGCGATCCTCCGCCGGACGTCGGTGGCCACTTCCTCCTGAAATCTGGCGATATTTCGGCTTATCTGTTGGCGGGCGATCTTCTCGGGGAGACCGCCGCGCTCGGCCAGCATCCGGTCGAGCAGGCGGGCCGTCAGCGTCTCCGGAGACAGTGCGCGCAGCACGGCGAAGGAGAACCACGACTGCCGTCCCGCCGACGCCTGGACCCGGCCGAACCGCTCCACCATCGCCCGGGCGAACTCCCGGAACGCGGGGTCGTCCGGATCGCCCATCAGCAGATCGGCGAGCCGGTCGCGCAAGTCGGGGATCTCGGCGTGCTCCAGGTCGATCCCGCCGTCCGGTCGCTCGCCGGCGCCCGTGCCGTACGAGCCGGAGACCACGGGCGGGAACCACAGGTCGAACAGGACGTCGAAGCCGGGGCGGTAGGACGGCCGCTTGACCAGCGTCGCCGCGTACGCCTCACGGAGTGTGTTCCGGTCGGCCAGGTCGATCAGGGTGAGGGCGCCGGCGGCGTCGAGCCCCTCGGCGAGCGAGACGGGCAGCCCCGCCTCGCGCAGCGCCTGCACGAAGCCGAGATGCCGGTCGACCAGCGACTCGCGTGTCATGCCCGTTCCCATGCCCGTTCTCATGCCTGTTCTCAGGACCTGGCCGGCAGGCCGAGCTCCTTGACGGCCCTGGCCTGGTCGGAGTTGTGCTTGAGCACCACGCCGAGCGTCTGCCCGATGACCGCGTCGTCGAGTTCCGTACGGCCGAGCGCGAGCAGCGTGCGGGCCCAGTCGATCGTCTCGGCGATCGACGGCGACTTCTTCAGCTCCAGGACGCGCAGCGCGGCGACCGTACGGGCCAGCTGCTCGGCGATGCTCGCGGGCAGGCCGGGGACCTGGGCCAGCACGATGTCGCGCTCGCGTTCGGGTGTGGGGTAGTCGAGGTGGAGGTAGAGACAGCGGCGCTTGAGCGCCTCCGACAACTCGCGCGTCGCGTTCGAGGTGAGCACGACGTACGGCCTGCGCGCGGCGACGATCGTGCCGAGCTCGGGGATCGTGATCTGGTAGTCGGAGAGGATCTCCAGCAGCAGTCCCTCGACCTCGACGTCGGCCTTGTCGGTCTCGTCGATGAGCAGCACCGTCGGCTCGTCGCTCCTGATCGCCTTCAGCAGGGGCCGCTCCAGGAGGAACTCCTCGGAGAAGATGTCGTCCCAGGCGTCGTCATCGGCCTGGATGCGCAGCAGCTGCTTCTTGTAGTTCCACTCGTAGAGCGCCCGCGCCTCGTCGAGGCCCTCGTAGCACTGCAGCCTGATCAACCGGGCGCCGGTGGCCGCGGCGACGGCCTTGGCGAGCTGGGTCTTCCCCACGCCGGCAGGCCCCTCGGTGAGCAATGGCTTTCCGAGTGCTCCGGCCAGGAAGACCGATGTCGTGATGCCGTCGTCGGCAAGGTAGTCCACGGCCGTCAGCCGTTCCCGGACCTCGTCAGGCGAGGCGAACCACATCTGCACTCCCAGCGTCGACCGAATGTTGTTCTAGACTAGCCCGGTTTTGAGTGGTCTGGGCATTGCGATAATCTTTAAGAGCTCTGCGCCGCTAGCTCAGTTGGTTAGAGCAGCTGACTCTTAATCAGCGGGTCCGGGGTTCGAGTCCCTGGCGGCGCACCACGATCCGATTCCTGGGCATTCTCGTCGATCACGAGGATGCCCAGAAGTGTTTCCGGCCCCGATGAACAGGGCCTGTCCCGTGTGATCCAACTCGCGACGAAGCCGTCCAATAGTTGATACGACATATATGTCGTGTAATCTAATTTTCGTGACGAACGATCCGAAGGGCACGACCGGCCCGATCAGGCAGGTGTCGGTGGTCAGCACCGGGACGGTGTCCATCCATCCCGAGCATGTGGCGGCCACCCGCACGCCGATGTTCTGGTGGCTGTCCACCTCACGCCGATGGACCCCTCCGCTGCCGATCAACGTCTATGTGATCGAACACGAGCGCGGGCTCGTGCTGTTCGACACCGGCCAGGATCGCGCCTCGGTGACCGACGCCGGCTACTTTCCCGGCGGCGTCACCGGAATGCTCTACGACAGACTGGCCCGCTTCGACATCGGGTCGGCCGACACGCTCACGGCCCAGTTGGCCGCCGCCGGCCACGACATCGCCGACGTGCGCGTGGCCGTGCTCTCCCACCTGCATCAGGACCACATCGGAGGGCTGCGCGAGCTGACCGGCGCGGAGATCGTCGTCAGCCGCGAGGAGTGGCGGACCCTCGGCAGGCCCCTGCCGGCGGCGCGGGGACTCCTGCGCGCCCACATCGATCTCCCCGGGCTGCGCTGGCGCCACGTCGATCCCGGCCCCGTCCACGATCCTCGGATCGCCCCCTTCACGACCGGTCACGACCTCTTCGGCGACGGAAGCCTGCTCCTCCTGCCCACCCCCGGTCACACCCCCGGATCGTTGTCGCTGCTGGTCCGGGCAACCGGGCAGCCGCCGCTGCTCATGGTCGGGGATCTGACCTACGACGCGGACCTGCTGCGGGACGGACACGTGCCGGGCGTCGGGAAGCGGCGGCGACTGGACGAGACCACCGAGGCGATCAACCTGCTGCGGGAGCGGAATCCGGGCCTGCTGGTCCTTCCCGCCCACGATCCGGGCGCGGCGTCGCGGCTGGCCCCTGTGACCAGGGCGCTCGGTGAAAGGCGGGGGACCGCCGCGTGAGACCCGCCGAAGAGTTCCGCTACCTCGTCCTGGCCGCTCAGCGTGAGGGCAACCGGCTGCTCGGCCAGGCCCTGCGGCCGCTCGGGGTCACCCCCTCACAGGCCGAGGTGCTCCGCATCCTCCAGGATCGCCGGTCGCTCACCCTCAACGGCCTCGGCGACCTGCTGGTCTGCGAGAGCGGCAACAGTCCCAGCCGTCTGGTCGACCGCCTCGCGTCCGCGGGGCTGGTCGACCGCCGGGTGTCGGCGCACGACCGTCGCCACGTCGAGTTGTCCCTCACCGAGGAGGGCCTGCGCCTCGCCAGGCGGATCGCCGCGATCGAAGACGACCTCTACCAGTCCATTGACGCCGCGGCCGAAGGCCACGACCTCGAGCAGGTCATCGGGTTCCTCCGGTCTGTCGTCGCCGGCCTGCCGGCGGGCCAGGCTCTGGCCCGCCGCGTCACCCGGTGAACGACCGGTCCCCGTCCAAGGTCATGGTGTGGGCGCGGCTCCGGTTCGTTCGGCCTGGACGCCTCCGAGAGCCGCGGATGCATGAACGATCTCTTCGGCGCCGGCGCTCAGCCCCTTGTCCATGACCACGATCGGAGAGCCGTAGTAGCCCATGGTGCGGCGCATGCTGTTGGCGAGTTTGGGCGGAGCCGACTGCAGGATCAGCTGGTTGTCGACGGGAACGAAGACGATCACACGGTGCTCTCCGCGCCGCCCAGTTCCCCGTGGCATGGGGAGCACGCGCACCGTGGCGATCTGCGGCCACGGCACGGTGAAGTCATGGTGCGGGAGGGAGACCCCAGTGGAGTCGAGCACGAGAACCGGAGTCTTCCTCCGGGCCACCACCCGCGCGGTGGACACGATGGTGAAGATCGCCATGGCTCCCATGGCGATGGTCATGGGAATGTAGATGTAGGGCCGCCCGATCGCGATGGCCACCGCCGGCACGCCGATGATGAGGACCGCGGACAGCGCCCACGAACCGCGCAACGCCTTGAAGTCGTATCCGACGACCAGCGGTTCCCCACCGGAGGGCGTGCCCGACGGCATCGGCGGAGGAGCCGCGACGGGCAGGCTCCGCGAGTTAAGGGTCTCCATGCGGGTGAGCGCGATCTGCCGCCGCATCAGGCGCCAGACGTATACGACGATGGCCCCGACGGTCAGCAGGGGCAGGATGGTGAAGCCGGTTTTCGAGCCGCTGGTGACCTCGACGACGACGGCCGCGACGGTCGCCGTCACCAGGATGAGCGTCGTCCACAACGTCGGCAGGACCGCACGTCTCAGCGCCGCCGCACGCCCCAAGGAGGCGCCGGCGTATGCGGCGGCGATGGCCGCGATCCGCGGATCGGGATGAGGCGTCCGGCTGTTCAGCAGGTCGTGGCGGGTGCGCCGATCCAGCCGCCGCCATGCTCCGACCGCTTCCCGGCGGGTTTGGATCAACATGGCCGGTCATTATGCCGAATCCGAAATCGCGCAGTCGACGGGAATTCGGCGACGGGGGCGTGAACAGGACGGTGCTCGTTCAGGCGCTGTCCCCGTGCCGCCGCCTGCGCCATGCCGCCGCCTGCACCGTGCCGCCGCCTGCACCGTGCCGCCGTCCGCGCCGGGATCGTCGGTCCAGGCGGTTCGGTCAGGACGCGCGGGCTCCGTCGTAGGCGTCACGTGCCTCGAAGACGTCGTCCAGCCGGTTCTCGACCCACCGGGTCAGCACCCACACCTGCTGGGCGACCTCGCGGCCCATCGGCGTAAGCGAGTAGTCGACGCGCGGGGGGATGACAGGCTTGGCGTCACGGTGCAGGAAGCCGTCGCGTTCCAGGGTCTGCAGGGTCTGCGCGAGCATCTTCTCGCTCACGCCCCCGATCTCGCGGCGCAGTTCGCTGAAGCGGTACGACCGCTCGAGCAGCGCGGCCAGGACGAGCACGCCCCAGCGACTGGTGACGTGCTCGAGGACTCCCCGTGAAGGGCACTCCGCACGGTTGACGTTCGGCGACGCCTCGGCCGTGCTGACGGCCGCGGTGTCGTGCGTTCTCAGCTCGTCTCTTACGCCCATGTCAGTACCTTACTTGAAGGTGGGTACTTATGACGTGGATAGTACCGGTCGTATGGTGAGCCCCGGGTGCAGGACCTGCACTTATGGCACGAACCTATCGGGGAGAAGCATTCGAATGAGCATCTTCGTCACCGGCGCGACCGGTCAGCTCGGCCGTCTGGTCATCGCGGACCTGCTCGCCGCCGGAGTGCCGGCGAACGGGATCACGGCCGTCGCCCGCAGCGAGGAGAAGGCCGCCGACCTGGTGGCGAGGGGCGTCGGGCTGCACCTCGCCGACTACGACAGGCCCGAGACGTTCACGGGGGCGTTCCGGGCTGAGGACCGCGTCTTGCTGATCTCGGCCACCGATGCCGGCAGGCGTACGGCACAGCACGCCGTGGTGATCGACGCCGCGAAGGCGGCGCGCGTGGCACAACTGGCATACGTCGGCGTGTTCGGCGGGCCCAAGGCTGACTTCCTGCTCGCGGACGACCACCGCGAGACCGAGCAGCTGATCCTCGACTCCGGCCTGCCGTACACCTTCCTGCGCAACAACTGGTATTCCGAGATGTACACCGGCGACCTGGCCGGCATCGTGGAGCGGGGCGCCATCGCCAACAACGTCGCACCCGGCAGCCGCATCGCCACCGCCCCGCGCAGCGACTTCGCCGCGGCCGCGGCGGCCGTTTTGCACGCCGACGGTCACCTGAACCAGGCGTACGAGCTGGGCGGCGACACCGCGTGGACGTTCGAGGAGTTCGCCGAGGAGCTGACACGGCAGACGGGCAAGAAGGTCGTCCACACGACGTTGGCCGCCGCCGAGCACAAGGCGATCCTCACCGGCGTGGGCGTCCCCGAGGGCTTCGCCGACATTCTCGTGGACGTGGACGACGCCATCAGCCGGGGCCTGCTCGCGGCCACTCCGGGGGATCTGTCGCGGCTCATCGGACGCCCGACGACTCCGATCGCCGACACGATCGCGGCCGCGTTGGCGTCCTGACATCGGCACGACCACGCCGAACGGCGCCCGCTAGATCCGATCTAGCGGGCGCCTCGCCGTTTCTCGCGCCTGTGGGGTGACGACGGACGGCCGAGGAGGGACGCCGATGTGGACCACGGAGGCCGCGCCCCCGCTGCGCCTGGCGGCGATCATCGGAAGCACCAGGGAGGGCCGCGTCTGCGACGTGATCGGCCGCTGGTTCGTGGAGCGGATCCGGGAGCGGACGGACCTCCGCGCGCAGGTCGTCGACCTCGCCGAGTTCGCCTTCCCCGCCAGATATCCGCACGAGGCCACGCCCCAGATGCGCAGGTTCACCGCGGAGATAGGCAGGGCCGATGCCTTCGTGGTCGTCACCCCCGAGTACAACCGCAGTTTCCCCGCGTCCCTCAAGCAGGCCATCGACTACGCCTACGACGAGTGGCAGGCCAAGCCGGTCGGCTTCGTGTCCTACGGCTTCAGGTCGGAGGGCGTCTACGCGGTCGAGCAGTTGCGGACGGTCTTCACCGAGCTGCACGCCGTGTCAATGCGGGACAGCGTCGGTTTCAACCTGCTCGGGGGCGGTGTCGACGAAAGCGGCAGGCCGTGCGGCACCGACGAACAGATCCAGGCGAGCAGGGCCATGCTCGACCAGCTCGTCTGGTGGGGCCTCGCGCTGCGGGCCGCGCGCGCCGCCAGGCCGTACGTCACGTAACCGGAGAGGACAGATCATGAGTGAGCGTGCAACCGGCCCGGCGATCGAGACGTCGGGCCTGATCAAGATTTTCGGGAAGAACCGAGCGCTCGACGGCTTGGACCTCACGGTTCCCGCCGGGACGGTGTACGGCGTGCTCGGCCCCAACGGGGCGGGGAAGACCACGGCGGTGCGCATCCTCGCCACGTTGCTGCGCCCCGACGGCGGTGAGGCGCGGGTGTTCGGCCACGACGTCCTGCGCGATCCGGACGCGGTGCGCGGCAGGGTGAGCCTGACCGGGCAGTTCGCCTCGGTGGACGAGGACATGACGGGGATGGAGAACCTCATCCTCATCGCCAGGCTCCTGGGCTACCGGAAGCCGGCCGCCAGGGACAGGACGGGACAACTCCTTGAGGCGTTCGGGCTCACGGACGCGGCCGACCGCCAGGTGAAGAACTACTCCGGCGGTATGCGCCGGCGGCTGGACATCGCGGCCAGCATCCTCAGCACGCCCGAACTGCTCTTCCTGGACGAGCCCACCACGGGACTCGACCCGCGCAGCCGCAACCAGGTCTGGGACATCATCCGCATCGTGGTCGCCCAGGGCACGACGGTGCTGCTGACCACGCAGTACCTCGACGAGGCCGACCGGCTGGCTGGCCGCATCGCGGTCATCGACCACGGCAAGGTCATCGCGGAGGGGACTCCCGGGCAGTTGAAGGCCTCTGTCGGCGCGGGTTCGGTGCACGTACGGCTGCGCGACGCGTCGCAGCGGCCGGGGGCCGAGCGCGTCCTGTCCAAGGCGCTGGACGCGCCCGTCCAGCTGGAAGCCGATCCGGTGGCCCTGACCGCGCGCGTCGCGGGCGAGGGCATCGAGCACGCCGCGGCGGAGCGGGCCGCCAGGGCGCTGTCGGAGCTGGCAGCGGCCGGCATCACGGTCGACGACTTCTCTCTCGGCCAGCCCAGCCTGGACGAGGTCTTCCTCGCGCTGACGGGCGCGCCCACCCGGAACGACGGCCTCGCCCCCATCGACAACCCGGCCACGTCAGAGGAGACAGCGGCATGAGCGCCACGACCACCGAGACCAGCACGACATACGTCCCCGCCGCCGAGACGCTCAGCGCCGTCATGGCACCGGGGACGCGCCCGCGGCGACCCAGCGCCCTGTCGGCCTCGATCACGTTCGGCTGGCGCGCGATGTTGAAGATCAAGCATGTGCCCGAGCAGCTGTTCGACGTGACAGCGTTCCCGATCATCATGACGCTGATGTTCACGTACCTGTTCGGCGGCGCGCTCGCCGGCTCGACGACCGAATATCTGCAGTACCTGTTGCCTGGAATCATGGTGACGAGCATCGTGATGATCACGATGTACACCGGAGTGGCGGTCAACACCGACATCGAGAAGGGCGTGTTCGACCGGTTCCGGTCGCTGTCGATCTGGCGGCCCGCGCCGATGGTCGGCTACATCCTCGGTGACATGTTCCGGTACACGGTGGCGTCCCTGGTCATCCTCGTGGTGGGCCTGGTCCTGGGCTTCCGGCCGGACGGCGGAGCCGCCGGAGTGCTGGCGGGAGTGGGCCTGCTGATCGTCTTCTCGTTCGCGTTCTCGTGGGTCTGGACGATGTTCGGCCTGCTGCTGCGCAGCGAGAAGTCGGTGATGGGCGTCAGCATGCTGGTGCTGTTCCCGCTGACCTTCCTCAGCAACGTCTTCGTCGACCCGGAGACCATGCCGGGCTGGCTGCAGGTGTTCGTCGAGGTCAACCCGATCACGCATCTGGTCAGCGCGGTGCGCTCGCTGATGGGCGGCGCCACCGACACCGGAGAGGTCACCCTGGTGCTGATCTCCAGCGCGGTGCTGGTCGTGGTCTTCGGCACGCTCACGATGCGCCTGTACAACCGCAAGTGAGCACAGGCGGTCTCCATCTATGGAGAGTGCGGCCGGGGTCGCTTGACCTTTCGGCCGGGCCGGGCGCGAAGAAGGCATCCATGGCCTTCCGCGCCCGGTCTGCGGCGTCCGGGGGACTCACGGTCACTCGACCCGGTTATCGATCGCACCCATGATCGCCCGCTACCCCCTGCGGGTGGGACGAAGGTACGCGGGAACTGCTGTGCCGCGCGGGCGAACTGTGCGGGTCTGCGAGATCCGTCAATTCCGCAAAGTTAGCTATGTTGACAGGCGGCACTTACCGGACCATCCTAAACGATCATGGTCCGCCCAGTCCGATCCGGCCCACTTTCTTGAGCTGTTCTGAGGAGGCCGAGTCGAGATGTCGTAGCTTTCGTCATTAAATGCTGCGGACAAAAAGGTCAATCAGTGCGAGGTTTCGTGCCAGGTAAGCTAGCCGTTTCATTGATCGGAACCGTGCTCGTGCTCTCGGGTTGTTCCGGGTCTCCCGCCGCTGATGACCCGAGTTCAGGTCAAGGCGACGAGTGGGCGATTCCAATCCATCCAGATCCTGGAGCCCGACAGGCTATCAATGACCTTTACAACGGAGAAGCAAATCTTGCCGCCGCCGGCGAGGAATCGATTCGTCGATGCATGGCCCGTTCAGGCTTCCGCTATATCAAGCTGCCGACTGGGAATCAGGATGTAAACCCTGGCCTCAATGGGGATGGGTTTAGCTTGTCTGTGGAAGTGGCTCGGAAGCGTGGATACGGCATCAAAGAGCGAGTCGAGCAGGTCGACAAAGAGACTCGTGAAAATGCGAAATATAACTCGACGAACGGATTGTCTCCCGAGCAAGTAAAAGGATTCGATGTAGCGTTCTTCGGATCCTCCGACTCTCAAGTTAGTGTCTTATTGCCTGACGGATCGACGGTGTCCTTCGGGGATAAAGGATGTCTAGCGGAGTCCCGAAAAAAGATCTTTGGGTCCATTGAGAAATTCGGAGAACGCACAGCCATGGCTGGCATGATTACACAAAATTCGCAACAGCGTGCCTTGGCCGATCCCGGAATCCGAATCCTCAATCAAGCATGGTCTAAATGCATGCAAGATAGCGGGTATTCCGGGTTGAAGGACCCTTACGACGCTCAGGGACGGGCATCCGATGCACATGACGGAAAGACGTCCGATATTGTCGTTATGGCGAAAGAAATTCCCATGGCGGTCGCCGATGCCGAGTGTCAAGCCAAGACTGGTTACACAATGAAGATGCATGATATCCAAGACCGGTACTTTACGGCAGCCCTGAATGTCTATAAGTCTCAAGTAGCGGAAATCGAGGAAATCACCAGAGATTCCTTGAAGCGCGCACGGCCCCTGCTGTGAACGAGCAAATAAGCTCCAATCATCCCGAGCGACCGGCCCTCCTGTTCCATCTCTGTTCCGGCAGAGCGCGAGAGATCTCCGAAACGTTGGCAACTGCTGGAACATGAAATCCCAGCTCAGGGCTAGTTTCGGAGACCAACCGCAGGTCAGAGAAATGCTGCAATCAGAATCCGGCCTACAGGCCGACTCATCTGCTGTTACGGGTTGCCCTGGACCGGCTGTCTTGCAGGACGGTCAAAACAAGCGCCGCGACTAGCAGTAGCGTCCAAATGCCGAGCTCGACGGAACCCATCTCGCCGGCAAGGGCCACAAAGACCAGTACGAAACCGATGAAAACGAGCAGGAGCTTGCCCACGAGTTTTAGCAGGTCCGACACCAGCACGACGGCTCCCAGACAGTACTGTCACGTGGCCTGGAGCCCGTGAGGATGGCTGGAGTCTGCATCACCGCAAGTTAGCGACCGGTTAAGTAGGCGGGAGGCATCAGATGGTCCGTTGCTTACCGGTACAGCTGTACTTCGACGCGGACATGCGGCTCGCGAGTGTCGCCAGCGATATGCGGTCCGGGCCTCGGATAACCCTGGACGGCGTCGAGCTGGTGGCGCGGGTGCCGTCGGTCATGGAGCGGTGGGTCGAGGACTACGTCACCGTCAAAGGCCTGCCATCAGGCATCCTGGGCGCCGTGAGTGATATGTACATCCGTCTGATTCCGACCGACCTGAATTGGCAGCCGAGCCTCGAGGCCGCCGCCGCGGCCGTGGCCTACGTCGCCGGGCTCTTCTCCGGTCCCGACGACGCCGTGGAGTCTGTCGACTATGAGTTCTACGACCAGGTCACCCTGATAGACGCCGGCGAGAACACCAGCCAGATCACGTGCTCGCGCTGCGACGGTGACATAGAGCTGGGGTGGCTCTACGACCTGATCGAGGAGAACGGCCAGAGCTTCATCGACCTGGACGTCACGGTGCCGTGCTGCGGTGAAGTCGCCTCGCTGGATATGCTCCACTACGACTGGCCAGTCGGCTTCGCGCGATTCGAGGTGAGCGCCATGAACCCGACTCGCGCCGAATATGAACTCGACGCCCAGGAACTCGCCGACATGGCCGGCATTGTCGGCCACCCCGTTACGCAGGTCCTCGCTCACTACTGATCAGGTACGCCTCCGGACTGCTCGAGGTCAGGCTACGTCGCCGAAGCGTGCGTCGGCCCGCTCAGAATCCGCCGGCCGAGACACCTAGCCACAGCAGCAGGACGATCGCCGTGAGCATGCTCGTGATAGCCGCCCACTTCAACGGATGGCGCGTGCGCCACCAGCCCACCAACGCAGCCAATCCAGCCATAGCGATGGGCACCACCGCGGCCGCACGGTAAAGGCTTGCCCTAGTACTGAAGGGCCCCCCGGTGTCTTCAACGGCGGAGGCCCCGGACATCGCCCAGACGAACACCGCGTAGCACAGCAGAACACTGAGCCCCGTTAAGAGCGTCATCCCGATGATGCGGCCAAGCGTGACTTGCTCTTTTGCGGGCATGATCCGAACCTCTCGCATCTCGCTCGTGTCGAGCGTACTCGTAGGAAAGAACACGCCTCCGGCGGGGATCATGCGCGTGCCCGCTGCGTGCCCGTACGGTCGGCGGCCCGCAGGGAATCACGGGACTCATGGTCACTCGACCCGCATATGCCCAGGTCAGCGTTTCCGCGGCTCAGACCGCATCATGTTGAAAGACTTCCCAAGCTGATAGCACCTCCGCCGCCTGGCCTGCTACCACTCCGCGCGGCTCAGGACGCTGGGCAAAGGTATTGCCGCACGGCGTGCAGGATCAGCATGTTCTTCGCCGGCCCGAAGCCGTTCGGATGCCCCGGATCCGTGAACTGCTTACGGGTCAACTCCAGCAGCTCGGCGTAATCGGCCGAGCCTTTCATCGCAGTGCACAGTGCACGGCCGCGATTCAAGCCCTCGTCAACCGGCATATCGCCCACAATCTCCGGATCGATCGCATTCAACGCTTCGGAGTACTTCGCATGCGCGATCGAATCCGGGTCCGGCCGAATGCTCGGCATGTCGATCACGGGAGCGGGTGGCGGTCCTGTCTCATCAGAGCCACACGCGGACAGCATTACAAGCGCGAATAGGACAGGGATCATAAGCATGGGGGGTTTCATGGACCGTGACCATAGCCATCAACCGTGACCGAACCATGCCCTGGGGCACGTACGGGGCACAAGACACCGTGAACGTGCGGCAACGCACCCGCCGACGGTAAGGCCAGAAGACCGCGCGACCAGCTCCAAGACTCGGGTGGTCGCAGTGGCGGTCGAAGTTCCGTTTCGACGTCTGAACCGATCCCGCTTCAACGTTGCGGATCCGGCGCCGCCTCGTTCAGGTCGTACTCGGACTCGTGGACGAGCCCTGCAACGAAGGTTTCGAAGTCGGGGGCGAGGATCGTGATTCGGTAACCCCGCTCCTGGTCGACGTGGACGACAGTCGGCTCGCCAGGTGACCGGTAGTCGAGGGCGATCAGGTCGTGGCCGGCCGAAGGACAATCCGCGATGTAGAGACCGATGTCGGGGTAGCCCCATTCCGCCACCCAGAACGCACTCCCAAGCTCGCCGCACAGACTGAAGTCCGCAGTCCGGCCGATCGCAGCCAGCGAGACCACGCCGACGTGGTCTTCGGCCCAGGTGGTTCGACTGGGCGCGGGGTGGGCGTCACGGGCGAAAGTACCTCCGTTGTGTCGACGGGCCAGGTCGACGTAGGCGGTGGGTAGTCGGTGCCCAAGCTGTGCCTCCACCGCTCGCAGGACCTCGTCTGTGAGAGGGGCCTCGAACGGGCCGGAGTGGTCGAAGACCGTTGAGGAGTCGAGCACAGGCCGACGGTAGTTGGTCGGCATCAAGATCGCATCAGAGGCAGGGCACATCCGCGCCCCTAGCTGTACTGCTCGATCACTTGGTCGGCCACCTGGAACGTCGTACGGCAGTCGGGGCAGGTCGCGTCTCCGAAGAGGTAGAGCAGTTTCGTCGCCAGTTTCTCCCGGCCGAGGCTCTGGGCCGTGTCGTACATTCGGCGCGCCACAAGGTCGAGGTCGGAGGGAACCGCAGGAGCCAGCTCGCCCTTCGGAGGGTCGTCCTCGATCGCGTAGTCGCCCGAGGTGGCGAAATAGCCGTCCGCGCCGATCGCGACGAAGAGATGAACCCCGCAGCCGGGGCAGTTCTCCAGCTCGTACTCCCCTTGCTGCAACTGCTCCAGCATTTCGTCCCACACCGGCACGTTCTCGAAGGCGAGCACCGCCTGCAGCATGTAGGTGAAAGAGTCCTCGTCGATCGCGGCACGCATGGTCTCGTTGGTCAGACGCAGCAGTTCCTCGATCTCCGCAGCATGGATTGCGCGCACGTCCCCGGCTCCGTGTGGCTGTGTCGCCCCGGCCACGATCGAGCCGCACAGGGAGAGGATCATCGTGCGGTCGGCAGGAGCCCAGCTTCGGGCGATCTCGGTCAGACGTGGAAGCGCGGCGAAGCTCGCCGGGTAGACCGTCATCTGGTGGCAGATGCACGACCACAGCTCGTCCCACACCTTGGCGCGGGAATCCGGTACGAGCTGATCGAGCAGTTCGGGAACGTTCTCCGCCGAGCCATAGGCATGCGTAAGCCGGGACCAATCCGTCATGTCGGCTATCCGAACCAGAGATCGCGGACCGCGGGCGCACCTCGGGCTGAAGCGATTCCTCGCGTCTCGATAGCCTGATCTGTGGATGGCCCCAGACCGCGAGGAAGGGGACTCGCGCATGTCGAACGTGACCAACGTGACGGACGACCTGATCAATGCGCTGAACGCGCACGATTTGGAATCCGCCCTTGAGTGCTACACCGACGAAGCCGTCTACGTGTCGCCGGCCGGCGTGGGTGAGGGCCGCGACGAGATCGCCTCGTTCCTGGGGGCGTTCCTCACAGGCTTCCCCGACATTCGCTGGACGCCTTGGAGCACGGTCGTCGTCTGCGGCAACCTCGTGATCACGCAGTGGGCCCTCACCGGGACTCACGGCGGCCCGTTCCTGATGCCTAACGGTGAGATCATCGAGGCCACCGGCCGATGCGTCAGCGTACGCGGGTGCTCCTTACGCACCATGGACGGCGATCACATAGCCGTCCACTGCGTCTTCTACGACCAGCTCGAACTGTACGCCCAGCTCGGCGCCGAACTCGTTCGCCAAAGCCGCTGATCACCGGCCGTGCCGGGCCTCGCCTCGAGCCGCGAAACGCCGAGAACCACCGGGACGGCGGTTACAGGTCATCCCGGCCCGCCGTGTCCTGCTTCCTGTGATCCACCTCGTGATCAAGCCCGGGTCTTGCCGCCTTCCTGCGGGTCAACCCGTCACGCACCTCACGCGCGGCCGCGACCCCACCACTGATGAGCGGGAAGGCCACCACGTGGTCCCATCCGAAGTCGTACGGCCACACCCAATGAAGGAAGAGGCACACGAGAAAACCCAGGAGGAGCGAACTCATGACAATGAGCAATGCGCGGCTCAGCACCTTTCGGCCGCCCCTCACTCGTACCTCGCCCACTGGCCCGTCCCGGATCATATGGAGGCACGCCCCGCGGCGAATAGCCTGCGACGGTGCCGGCTCGTCCTGTTCGTGGTGACTTGTCGATCGAGGCTAAGATCACCGCGCCCGCACACCTGGGCTGACCCGTGGAGCACCAGTGTCCCAAGCCTCACGCGACGTGCCGGTATACCCGAACGTCGACGACCGATCTCGCCCGTCGTACGCGGAGTTCGGCCGGTCCGAATTGCTGGACAGCAGTCAGCCGCCCGATTTCGGCTATCCCCGGGATTCCACGTCTCCATCGAAACGGCACGACTTCAGCAGGATCGTCCTCATTGTTCTTGCCGGGCTGGCTGTGGTCGTCGGCGTCGCCGTAGTCGTCAAGGACCGCATCCAGGGCAGTGTGCGGACGCATGTCGTCGAACCGAAGACGCTTGACGGTCGGACCAAGATTGAGAACGAGGATTTCCGTGCGTTGGCGGACCAATGGGCCGTCGATCTGAAGAAGGAGATACCGGAAGCGACCGGCGTGTTCAGTGCCTTCTACGGCGACCTGACGAGCCTGATCTCGGTAGTCGGCGTGTCGGCTCACATCACCGACCAGGATGCGAAAGCCAGACAGCTCATCACCAGCATGGCGTCCGACGGCCTGAAGATCACCGACATGAAGTCGGTCGATCCGGGCCCGCTCGGTGGCATCGCCAAATGCGGCGACACCACAGTCGCCGGCTTTCAGGGCGGCGTGTGCACCTGGGCCGACAACGACACCATGGGGATGATCTTCACCTACCTCAAGTCTGGTGAGCAGGCCGCGGCCGAATTCGTGAAGCTGCGTGGTGAGATCGAGCGCCGCGACTGACCAGCCCTAGTGGCTCTCCGCCTTGTCGTAGATCCCCTCGGCCCACTGGACGGGCGATCCGGATGCCGTCCGCTCCGACCAGGATGTCGGCGTACCGCGACAGGAGTGCGGAACCTCGCAGGAGGCGACGAAACCGGATGAACTAGATTCCAACGTCGACACGGGCAGGCGATCAGTTCTGTTCGGGCAGATCAAACGAATCTGAACGGAGTCGATCGTTGCTCTCCGACCGGCTGTTGCCTGCCGTGCCGGCGTTGCTCGGCGGGACGATGCTCGCCGTCGTCCTGTTCGTGCCGTTCGTCTTCCACAGCTACCGGCGGCGCGGCGAGGTGGGGCTCGGTCCGGCGCTGCTCGCGTTCGGCCTCCTGATCTACGGGCTCGCGCTCGTCGCCTACACGCTGTTCCCCGTGCCGCAGATCGACGGCAACTGGTGCGCGGCGAACACGGCGATGAGCCACGCGCAGCTCGACCCGCTGCGCTTCCTCGACGACATCGCACGAGAGCAGCGGACGCCGGGCCTGCGGGAACTGCCGGCCAATCCGGCGGTGCAGCAGGTCGTGTTCAACGTGGCGTTGTTCGTCCCGCTCGGCGCGTACATTCGCCACTACTTCCGGCGGAGCGTGGTCACCACGGTGCTGATCGGGGCCGTGGTGTCGCTGCTGATCGAGGTCACCCAGCTGACCGGGAACTGGTTCCTCTTCCCGTGCCCCTACCGGCTGTTCGACGTGGACGACCTGCTCGCCAACAGCCTCGGCGCGGCGGTCGGCGTCATGTTCTCGCCGCTGCTTCATCTGGTCTACGGACGGCATCTCCTCCCCGCGAACGTCGCCCGTCCGGTCACCGCCGGACGGCGGCTGCTGGGGATGCTGGTGGACCTGGTCGCGGTCTTCCTGCTCGGGGGAGTCCTCGCCACCGCGCTCAATCTCGTCGTCCGGTACGGCTTCGGCCTCCGGGTGGCGGAGCAGCCGTGGGGCGATCTGGCGAACTCCGTGCTGAACCCCTGGTTGCCGGCGGCGCTCCTGCTCGCCGTCCCCGCATTCGGCGCGGAGGGCGCCACGCTGGGGCAGCATGCCGTACGGCTGCGCCGGACCCGCCTGGACGGCACCCGGCCCGGCATCCGGATCGTCCCCGCGCTGCTGTTCGGAGGTTTCGGCTACTGCCTTCTCGTCGGGCTCGACCCCTTCGTCCCATCGGCGGGCGCCTGGGCGAATCTGCTGCTGGTCGCCTGCCCGGTGCTCGCCCTGCCGTGGTCACACCGAGGACTGTCCGGGCTGGTCGCCGGGCTGACCGTCACGGACTCACGCCGCCGTGGGAACACGCCGGTCAGGTCCGGACGGCCCGCCGGGTCGCGCGACCGGCGGGTGAGCGCCTGACCGCGCCCCCCGATCACACGCGGCGTCAGGAACGCCAGCTGATCTCCCTGTCGGGCTGGTACCTGCAGGTCGCGCCGGTGGAGACGGCCGCGCGGAGATGTTCGGCGAGCTCGGGATGAAGCCGGTCGAGTTTCCTCAGGACGTCGCGGATCCGGGCGGTGACCGTCTTGCGTGCCCGCTCGGCCTCGTCACCGAGCCGCCGGTCACGTCCGCCCAGCCCGGCGGCGGCCCGCAGTTCGTCGAGCAGCGCCTCCCGCTCCCTGTCGAAGTCCGCCGCCCTTCGGTCGTCGCCGAGCCCGGCCGCCCGGTCGATCTCCTCGTCGAGTTGGGCGAGGCGGCGCCGGTATCGGGCCTTGGCCTCCTCGTCGAGGATCGGGTCGCCGCCCATCCGCCGGGCCGCGACGACGAGCGCGCCGCCTTCGGGGTCGAGGAGTTCGACGGCGGACACGTCCGTCCCGGGACGGCTGAGCAGGTGCTGGAGGTCCCGCAGGCCCTTGGCGTCGGGCAGGTGGACGGTGCGGCCCGCGAATCCGAGCGTCCAGACCTCGCCGTCCCGGGCGAACGTGTCGCCCTGCGACGGCGCATGCACGACCTTCGCCGGGCGCGGCGCGGCGCGCAGCCGCTGAACGGTCTCGACGATGTGCGGCATGCCGATTTGAGCCGCCTCGGTCTCGACGTCGTCGAGAAGCCCGCCGGCCGTCTCCGCGTCCCCGGCCCGCCTCCGTGCGAGCAACGCCTCGGCGAGATGGGTCCTCGCCTCGATCGACCAGGGGCGCGCCCGGAGACGGTCGGCGGAGTGCCACGCCTGGGTGAAGCCGTCGACCGCCTCGTCCCAGCGCTCCTGGGCCGCGTCGACGAGCGCCAGCCACAGGACCATCGGGCCGCCGATGTCCCAGCCGTACATGGCCACCGCCCACGTGCCGATGTGCGGCTCGAGGTCGGCCCGGGCCTTCTCGCAGAGCTCGGGGTCACGTGAGGCCGCGGCGACCATGGCCTGGAAGCGCAGCCACAGGGGCTGAATCAGGCGCTCACGGGACTCGCCCCTGGCGTTCGCCTCAGCCAGGTAGCGCAGGGCCGGCTCGACATCGCCCCGGCGCAGTTCGGTCATGGCCTGCAGAAGGCCGGGACAGGGGTGCCGGCTACGGAGGAGGACGCGGTGGAGCTCCTCGAGATCGTCGAACCGTCCCTGGAGCAGCCGCACCGCCCAGCGGTGATGGTCGAGCATGAACGCGAAATGATCGTGCCCGAGGCGTCCGTTGACCTCCGCCACCTCGTTCAAGTGGGTCTGGGCCTCGTCGAAGCGGCCCATCAGCGCGCAGATGATGCTGAGGTCGGTCGACGTGGACAGGCCGAGGAGAGGCGTCTCATCTCGCCGGCCCAATTCGATGTACGCGTCGAACTGGTCGAGATAGCGGGGGTCGCCCTGCTCCAGCAGGGCCACCCAGCGCAGGGCGGCGGCGTAGCTCTCCATCTCCACGTCCGAGGTGCGGCGCGCCAGGGTCAGGAGTTCCTCGGTGAGCGCCGCCCGCTCCGGCGCCGTGCCGGGACCCCAGATGCTGTCGTGCCGGGCCCACAGGCCGAAGGCCAGAGCCTCGTCATCGTCGTCGCGCCGGGCCAGCACGGCGATCTGCACGGCCAGGTCCTGGGCGACGCGGTCGAGCGGCAGGTCGTCGGGAGAACCGCGGCGGACGAGCCTGCGGTGCGCCTGTCGCAGCAGGTCGGCGCCCATCTGTCCGGGGTCGTGGCGGCCGCGGGCGCCATGGATGGACAGCGCCACACGGGCCAGCAGTTCGGGGTCGTCCGCCTCCCGAGCCACCACGGCGGCCTCTTCGAAGGCGCGCCGGCCGACCTCGCTGTCGCCCGAGTGACAAAGCTCGCGGCCGAAGTCGATCGCGATCATCACCCGCTGTCGTGGGCTGCCGTCCACGGCCAGGTCGAGCGCCCTGCGGTAGTGGCCGGCCGCCTCCTCCGTCGCCAGGCGACGTACGGCGTGATGGGCCGCGCCGACCAGGAGCTCCACCGTGCGGGCGGTCTCGACGTGGCCGCCCGCGAGGTGGGCGTGCCGGGCGAGGTCGGCGGGGACCGTCCGGTCGGCGAGGTCCGGCGTCCGGTCGACGGCCCGGATGACCGCGGCGTGCCGCAGGGACGCCTCCTCCTCGCCGAGAGACTCGTACAGCGTCTCGCGGACCAGGTCGTGCGCGAACGCGAACGACGCTCCCCCTCTGGCCGCGACGAGCCGAGCCGTCACCGCCTGGCCGAGCAGCCGGTCCACGTGCGCGACCGGCGCCGCGGCCGTGGCGGCCAGCACCTGGCGGTGGAATTCGCGGCCGAGGACGGCGGCCGTGGTGAGTAGTTCGACGACCGGCCGGGGGAGCAGGGACAGCCTGCGCAGCAACGTGTCGCGGACACCGGGGGCGATGGCGGTGACCGACCCGCCGCTGCGCCACAGCCGTGCTGTCTGCTCAACGAAGAAGGGATTTCCCCCGGTGCGCCGGTGCACCTCCGCGACCAGGTCGGCCGCGGGCTCGTGGCCGGTCGTCCGCGCCATCAGCGCCCCGACCCCGTCGCGGTCGAGCCCGGTGAGCGTGATCGTCGTCGCCCTCGACGCCAGCGGCAGCAGGAACGGCCGGAGCGGGTGGTCGGCGTGCTCCACTTCGACGTCCCGATAGGTGCCCACGAGCAGCAGCCGTTCGAACCAGGTGTGCTGGGCCGCGAACTCGAGCAGTTTCAGCGACGCGGCGTCCGCCCAGTGCAGGTCGTCGAGGACGACCACGACGGGACGGCTCTGCGAGATCGACACCAGCGCGCTCGTCACCGCGTCGTACAGGTGGAATCCGTCGACCACGTCGGGACTCGGCGACTCGCCGAGCAGGGCGGCCAGACCGCCCCGCGCGGCGTCCTCGGCCGCCGACCACTCACCGGGCGTGACGCTCCGCCGTACACCCCGCAGGACCTGCACCCACGGCCAGTAGCCGGGCGCGTTGTCGGAGTCCCAGCACGAACCGCCGAGGACCAGGGCGCCCAGCCGTCTGGCCGTGTCCGCCGCGTCGGTGACGAGCGTCGTCTTTCCGATGCCCGCCTCGCCGGTGACCAGCACCAGGCCGCCGTGGCTGTCGGCGGCCCGGCCGATCTCGGCGCGCAACATCGCGGCGGGATGGTCCCTGCCGATCAGCCCGTGGGTCACGCCGTCGATTCGCATCTCCATGGGAAGGTGGTCGTCCGTTCCTCGCTCATGGATCCCTTACTCCTTGAATGCTTAACGTGAAGCAAGTAATTCGGCACGCTCCGTGACGCTCGCCGGGAATGCCATATTAAGATTTCCGTCGATTCCTCGCGCGGGCCGATCCGTTTGCTCCGGTGCGCGATCGACGCACCCGGCCGTGCGCAGGCCAAGCAGAACGCCACGCATTCGCGAATATATGCCGCTTAATAGCGACAAATGCCGCCAGTGGCGCATGTCATCGGGATCTCACCGTGTTCTCATCGTGTTCCGCGGAGCCACCCGAACGGCGAGCGCCTCCTGGCCCGCGGTGGCGGCGGGGGTCCGACGGGGGCGCCGGGGGAGGGGTGCCGCTCACGCCAGTCGCGGACGACCTCGTCCACGTCGAACGGCACCAGATTGAGGGGCGGACCGGACAGGGCCTTCCTGGTGCCCTCGGCGATCTTCTCGTTGATCTCCGTAATGATCGCCCGGACCTCGTTCTCCGTTCTCGCCCGCGACGCCGAGGCCAGGGCCTCCTCGGCCTCCTTGCGCAGGGCGAGGGTGCCCGGCAGCGGGAACGAGAGGTTCTCCTCGCGGAGTTTCTGCTTGATCCACCACATCTCGTCGTACGGCTTGCCCTGGTCGGGGAGGGGCTTGCCCGTACCGGGCAGATCGTCGAACGCGCCGCGCTCGGCGGCTTCGCGGATCTGCCGGTCGATCCATGTCTCGAAGCCCATTCCGGGTGGTTTGCGCTCCGTCACTGGCTCGCCTCCCGCGCACCGACAGCAGACACCGCGAGCATAACCGGGCGCCCCGACGGCAGACGGGAACGGGGTCCGGCCCTGCGCGTGCCAACCTCGGGCGGGAAAGGCGCGTCATCACGGCGAGCGCACTTTGACGAATCAGAGGAACGAATCAGAGGAACGGGCGCCGTGAATTCTCAGCGTGGAATGTTCGGGCAACGGGCGGTGGCGTTCTGGACGGTGGTGGGAGGAGTCCTCGCCGTCGTCACGTTCGTCGTCACCATCGTTCCTGGGCTCGCCTCGGGCACCGAGCCGAGCCCTGAGCCGTCGCACTCGCCGACCGCGGAATCGCTCTCCCCGTCGTCTCCCGCGTCGCCGCTCCCGCCGTCGCCGTCGTCGTGGCCGTCATCGTCTCCGCCGCCGACCGAGGACCCGACGGAGGAACCCTCCGACGAGCCGAGCGACGAACCCACGGAAGAGCCGACGTACGAACCGTCACCGGAGCCGACCGCGCACGAGTTCGCCTTCTCCTACAGCGGGTCCAGCGCGTACCCCTGTTCGGCCGAGGGGAGGCTGCACTCCGCGTACGGCTACGCCTCGCCGCTGACGGTCACCAACAACAGCCCGGAGCCGATCCAGATCTTCTGGCTGGACATGGCGGGAAACCGGCAGCAGTACAGCACTCTGCAGCCGGGCCGGTACTACCGGGTCGACTCCTACAGCAACCACGCGTGGCTGATCGCCGACCGTCGGGACGAGTGCGTCAAGATCTTCGGCATGGCGGCCGGGGGAGCGTACGTCATCGTGACCTGAGCCCGGGCGTGCCCGAGGGTCAGAGCGCGCCGCCCTCGATCGCCTCTTTGAGGCCCTCCTGCGTCTCCTGATGGGAGGAGACGCCGTTCCTCACCGTGAAGTCGATGAGCACGACGCTCGCCTCGAAGGTGAGGTGCTCGGTGACACGGGTCCGGCCGGCGCCCAGGTCCTCGAAGACGATCTTCTGGTGGGTGACCACGTTGGGCAGCGACCAGCTGTCGGTCTCGTAGAAGAACTCGCCGGCGTGGATCCGCTGCTGCGCGTGGGTCTTGCTCGTGACGGGGATCCCGGCGACGACGGGTATGTCCTCGATGGCCGTGAAGTCGATGTAGCGCGTGCCGCCCTCCGTCCGGTCCCCGTGGGTGACCACGCGCTTCAGGAACGAGTGAAGGCCGACGTGATTGCCGACGTTCGAGTACGCCGTGAAAACGTGCTCGATCGGCGCGTCGATATCGATGGAGATGTCGCGTTTCACCTGGCTCCGTCCCGTCAGCGGCAGCGGAGCGGTCGCGCATTCGTAGAACTTGTAGAAGTCCCATGCGGCCTGCCATTCGGCGGCGAGTTGAGCGTCGGTCTCGAAAGTCTCCGCGTGGACGGGATTCGAGAACGCGCCGAGCACGACCGCGGCCGTGAACAGCTGGATCGCGAAAAGTCGAAGGAGCTTCTTCACGGAACCTCATCAAGTGACAAGCGAAAGTGGCGAATGCCCTTATATCGCACTTGATCACACTAATGAACCTCCATTCGGGGGCATCGGGCAACAGAATTGAAACGACAGGTTCACACGCCGGAACGCGTGCCCTATCGTGGATGTGGGAGCGCTCCCATCGAATGGAGTGAAGCCGTGACCCCCCAACCGGATCCGCGCACCGCGGAGTGCCTGCTGCCCGCGGTCGGCGCGAGCGTCCCCCAGGCCCGCGCCCTGGTGCGCCGGGAACTGGACCGCTGGGGGATCCCGTCCCTGATCGACGACTGTGCGCTCATCGTCAGCGAGCTCGTGACCAATGCCGTACGGCACGGCGGCACCGCCCTCGCGCTCAGGCTCGTCGGCGGCGCCGGCTGGGTGTACGGCGAGATCTACGACCCGGGGGACGGCGTGCCGCGCATGCGCGAGTCCGGTGCCGACGCCACCAGCGGCCGGGGGTTGATGATCGTGGCGGCGCTGGCCGACGACTGGGGCGTCACCCGCCCGCAGCGCGGAGGAAAGATCGTCTGGTTCGTGGCCGGTGACGGAGCCTCATCGGGTCGGGCGACCCTGGGCGCCGACTGCCTCGCCTCGGTGTGCTGAGCCGTCTCTCGGTGTTGAGCTCTCTCGGTGTTGAGCCGTCTCAGCGCTGAGACGTCTCTCGGCGTTGACTGGTTTCCGGTGCGCCGGCCCGGCTCGACAGGGGTGAATGATCGTGAAATATGACGGTTTGATCACCCACTGTCGCCAGAGGGTGATCCCTGACACTCTGGGCGAGTGATCACCTTATCGATCGTCACGGCGGCTGAACCGCACCCGTATCCGCTGATCCGCGGGGGTGGGCTGTTTCTGATCTTCGTGGGGCTCGGCTTCCTCCTGGGGTGGATCGTTCCGAAGATCTGGATCCCGTCCGCCATCGCGGGCGGAGCCGTCGGGCTCACCGCCAGCGGTCTGAGCGCGCTGCTGCCTTCGCTGGGCAAACCGTCGGTCGTCCAGATCTCGGCCCTCGTCTTCTCCTTCCTCGTGGAGCTGGGGCTGATCGCCTTCGTCCTCAACAGGTTCAAGGAGGCCGACCAGCGGACGCAGATCCTCGCGATCCTGCTCGTGGTGGGCCTGCACTTCATCATCATGGGCCCCGCCCACGGCCCGCTGATGGCGCTCCTGGGGGTGGTGAGCGTCGCCAACGCCCTGCTGGGCATGCGGGTCACCGCCTTGCCGCTGCGAACCTTCGGCCTGGTCGACGCGCTGCTCAAGTTCGGATTCGGGATGGTGATGCTGCTCCTTTATCCGGCCCTCACCTATACCTGACCTGCCGCGCGGGCACAGGGATCTCGGTGCGGGTGACGGAAATCCGCCGGACTAGGGTCGAATCCGGCGAGGAGGTACCTGGCCGGCGAGGCACTGGGGGAATGCCATGGCGACGATGAAGGCGATCCGGCAGCACGAGTTCGGCGGGCCCGGCGTCCTGCGGTTCGAGGACGTGCCTCGTCCCGAGCCGATCGGAACCGAGGTACGCGTCCGGGTCCAGGCCGCGGGCGTCAACCCGGTGGACTTCAAGACCAGGTCGGGCCGTGGTCCGCTGCGCACCCTGCCGTTCACGGTCGGCTGGGACGTGGCCGGTGTGGTCGACGAGCTCGGCGGCGGCGTCACGCGCTTCGCGGTGGGTGACGAGGTGCTGGGCATGCCGTGGTTCCCGCGCGAGGCCGCCGCCTACGCCGAGTACGTCACCGCGCCGTCCCGGCAGTTCGTCCGCAAGCCGGCGGGGATGAGCGTCGCCGAGGCGGCGGCGCTGCCGCTGGCCGGGCTCACCGCCTGGCAGGCGCTCGTCGACACGGCCGGCGTCGAGGAGGGCCAGCGGGTGTTGATCCACGCGGCGGCCGGTGGAGTAGGACACCTCGCCGTGCAGATCGCCAAGGCTCGCGGCGCCCATGTCATCGGGACCGCGAGTCCGCGCAACCACGAGACGCTCACGGAACTGGGCGCCGACGAGCTCATCGACTATCGCGCGACTCGTTTCGAAGACGCCGTACGCGACGTGGACGTCGTCTTCGACCTGATCGGCGGTGACACCGGGCTCAGGTCGCTGACGGTGCTGCGTCCGGGCGGGCTGCTCATCGAAGTGCCCTCCGGCGCGAGCGCGGAGGTGCTCGCGGCGGCGGAGAAGGAGGGCGTGCGCGCCACCGGGTTCCTCGTCGAACCCGACGCGGAAGGCCTCGCGGGTCTCGTCGGTCTCTACGAGAGCGGGCGGTTGAAGGTGCTCGTCAGCAAGCGGTTCCCGCTCTCCGAGGCGGCCGCCGCGCACGAGGCCGCCGAGCACGACCACTCGATCGGCAAGATCATCCTCACTGTATGACCCGCACTCGCCCGGCATCGTCTCTCGAGATCGGGGAGGAGAAGGGTCCGCCTCCCCGGCAGGGAGACGGGCCCCGATTGTTCACGGACGACTCTCAACCCCGCTGACCGGCAACGATGCGTCCGCCGTCCGTATCAATGATCTTCAAATTGCGTTCACGGGGTGGAGGGGCGCGCCCTGGGGCAGGCGGAGCTCGGAGCTATGCTCGCCGCGTGGAGATCGAAAACGGCGCGGCGGACGCGCACGCGAACGGCCCGCACGCGTCGGCGGACGCGCACGGGAACGGCCCGCACGACCCGCCGACGTACGCGGTGTGGCGGTCCACCGCCGCCGACCCCGCCTTCAGCGAGTGGTTGCGCTCGGCGAGCGAGCCGGACTGGACCGCCGTGGTCACCCACCCGTTCGCGGCCGCGATCATCAGCGGCGAGGCGGACATGCGCCGCTACCTCGTCCAGGACTTCCAGTTCGTCGACGCCTTCACGGCGCTGCTCGGCGCCGCGGTCGCCGCGGCCGACCGGTTCGAGTCGCGGGTGCCGTTCGGCCGGTTCCTCGGGCAGATCGTCACCGACACCGAGAGAAGCTACTTCCACCGGGCGCTCGCGGAGCTCGGCGCCGGCGCGGACGACGTCATCTCGCCGGAGCTGGAGCCGGTCACCGTACGCTTCCGGGCGCTCATGGACGAGGCCCGCGTGAGCCAGGAGTACCCGGTGATCCTCGCCGTGTTGTGCCTGGCTGAGTGGATCTATCTCGGCTGGGCGAGCCGAGCCGCCGAGCCGCTGCCTGAGCGGTTCCTCTACCGAGAGTGGATCGACCTGCACAGCGGGCCCGAGTTCGAGGCGTGGGTGGGGTTCCTCCGCGGAGAGCTCGACCGGATCGGTCCCTCCCTCGGAGAGGACGGCCAGGCCCGGGTGCTGGGCTTCTTCCGGGAGGCGGCCAGGTTGGAGCGGGGCTTCTTCGACATGGCGGAGGGCTGAACGCCCTGGGCAGGCGGCGCTGAGCGCCCTGGTCAGACTGCGCTGAGCCGGGCCAGGCGGCGCAGCGACCTTCTGAGGAAGGCGGCGCCGACCGGCTTGGCCAGGTTCCAGCCGAGCCGTCCCGCCGCGCCGAAGGGCGGCTCCAGGTCCTCCTCCCAGACGATCGTGCTGCCCCCTCCCGGCCGGGGCAGGACGCGGAAGAGCCCTGTGCCGCGCACCGGCCGGCCGGTGTGGCGGACCGCGACCGTGTGGGGCGGATCCCAGTCGGTGATCTCCATCGTGTCGGTGAAGCCGATCGGGCCGACCCCGGTGAAGGCGGTCAGGGCGCTGCCCGCGCTGTGACCGTCGCCGGCGATCACCCGTGCGCTGGTCAGCGACATCCACTCGTGGTGCCGGCCCCAGTCGGTCAGCACGCCGAAGACCCGCTCCGGGCTCGCCTCGGCGTCGACGGCCACCGCGAGATGCGTCATGTCTGTCCCTTCGTGCCGCAGGCCGGATCCGGATGCCGGATCCGGCGTTCCAGGAGGTGGACGCGGACGCCGGCGTTCCGCGGGCCACTGTTAGCGTTGGCAGCCGTCGCACCGATACGTCTCCGGAGGGACGCAGCACGATGCCGGCCGGTTCCACACTTCCTCCTGCCCTGTCCCGCGCGCTGGCCTGGCCGGTCGCGCCCGGCGACCTGTCGGACATCAGGCACGTGGTGTTCGTCATGCAGGAGAACAGGTCGTTCGACCACTACTACGGGCACCTGCGCGGCGTGCGGGGCTACGGCGACCGCAACGCGGTGCCCGGCCGGACCCTGCGGTCGGTGTTCGAGCAGGACGGCGTGCTGCCCTTCTCCGTCCGGGAGGCGGCCAGGCTCGCGGGCGCCGACCCCATGCTGCTCGACAGCCACGACCACAGCTGGCTCGGCACCCACAACGCCTGGGCGATGGGCTGGAACGACGCCTGGACCCCCAACAAGGGGCCTTCGTCGCTGTCCTACTACGACCGGGATGATCTGCCCTTCTACTACGAGCTCGCCGACACCTTCACGATCTGCGACGCGTATCACAGCTCGGCGCTCACCTCCACGACGCCCAACCGCAACTACCACGTCTCCGGCCACACGGGCTTCGAGCCGGGCACGCAGCAGCGGGCTGTCGACAACGACGCGTGCGAGGAGGACGGCCACGCCGGCTACTCGTGGATCACCGTGCCCGAGCTGCTGACGCAGGCAGGCCACTCCTGGCAGGTGTACCAGGAATGGGACAACTACCAGTGCAACAACCTGGAGTTCTACGCCACGTTCAAGGCCGTCATGGCCAAGCTCGGCCAGACCAGCATGCACTCCTTCTACCAGGCGGTCCGCGCGGTCGACGACCCGGCGCCGCTGCTCGCCGAGCTTGAGGAGCGGGTGGCCGCGCTCGGCCCCGACGACCGGGACCTGTACGAGCGGGCGTTGCGCCGTACCCGGACGGGCGCCCTCGGGGAGTGGTTCTCCGCGGACGTGGCCGCCGGGCGCCTGCCCGCCGTGTCCTACATCGTGACGTCCCTCGCCGACTCGGAACATCCGGAGGGCTCGTCGGCTGTCGAGAGCGGGAAGGTGATCTACCAGGTCCTCGACGCGCTCGCCTCACGTCCCGACGTGTGGGCGCACACGGCCGTCTTCATCACCTACGACGAGAACGACGGCTTCTTCGACCACGTCCCGCCGCCGGTGCCGCCGGACGGCACGCCGGGGGAGTTCGTCAACGGGCGGCCCATCGGCCTCGGCGTGCGGGTCCCGATGCTCGTGGTGTCGCCCTGGACCGTGGGCGGCCACGTCTGCTCCGAGACGTTCGACCACAGCTCGACCGTGCGGTTTCTGGAGACCTGGCTGGGGATCAAGGCGCCCGACATCAGCGCGTGGCGCCGCCAGGTCGTGGGTGACCTGACCTCTGCCTTCGACTTCGCCGCCCCATCGGCGCCGGCCGTCTCCACGGCCTCAACCGTCACCTCGCCGGGTGCCGCCGACCCGGCGCCGGCTCGTGGGGAGAACGCCGCCCGCTGGTACCCGGTGGTGCCCGACGAGCAGCGGATGCCCGTCCAGGAGCCGGGGACCAAGCCCGCGCGGGCTCTGCCGTACCAACCGGACGCCCACGCCAGGGCCCGCGGGCGCGCCGTGGAGATCACCATGGCCAACCGCGGCGTCGCGAGCGCGCACCTCGCCCTCTACGGCTACATGGGCGAGCTCGTCCGGCCCCAGCACTTCGACGTCGTCGACGACCTGCGGGAGGCGGTCTACTTCCCGACCGACTCCTACGACCTGCTCCTGACCGGGCCGAACGGCTTCCGCAGGCACTTCCGCGGCGGGCTGGCCGACCAGGTCGAGGTCACGAGCGAGATCGACCCCGGCTCGCGTACCGTCCTCATCGACCTCGTCAACACCGGAGGCTCGCCGGCCGACGTCCGCATCGCCCCGCTCGCCTACGGAGGGGAACCGCGGTCCCTTCGACTGCCCGCCGGCGGCGTCGAGCGGGTGGAGTGGCAGGCCGCGTCCGGGTGGTACGACCTGCTGGTGACCGTGGAGGGGGACGACGGCTGGCTGCGCCGCCTGATGGGCCACATCGAGAACGGCAGGCCGAGCGTCACGGGCTGACCAGCGGGGTCGGGTTCACCCGCGGGACACCGGGTAGGGGAGCCCGGTAGGCAGGTGACCCGTGATGCCGGCGACCATCGCGCTGGCGGGGGACACGATGCTCGGGCGCGGCGTGGCCGAACGCGTCGCCCGGTCGGTGGATCCCGCCGCATTCTTCTCGGAGGATCTCCTCGAGGTGCTCGGGGAGGCGGACCTCTTCGTGCTCAACCTCGAGTGTTGCGTCTCCGACCGAGGCCGGATGTGGGACGCCCCGGGCAAGCCGTTCCACTTCCGCGCGCCTCCCCAGGCCGCCGAACTGCTCGCCCGGCTGGGCGTCGGATGCGTGACGCTGGCCAACAACCACGCGCTCGACTACGGCCCCGACGCGCTGCTCGACACGCGGGACTGGCTTGACCGGTCCGGAATCCGGTACGTGGGGGCGGGGGCCTCCCAGGAGGAGGCCAGGCGACCGGAGGTCGTCACCGTGGGAGGCCTTCGCGTCGGGGTGCTCGGCGTGACCGACCACCCGGCCGACTTCGCGGCCACCGCCGTGCGGCCGGGCGTCAACTACGCCGACCTGATGACCGGCGCGCCGCCGTGGCTCGTCGCGGACGTGGAGGACCTGGGTACGAAGGCCGACGTGGTGGTCGTGACCCCGCACTGGGGGCCGAACATGATCGGGCGGCCGAGGCCGTACGTCCGTTCGGCCGCCCAGTCCCTCGTCTCGGCGGGGGCGGGGCTCGTCGCCGGGCACTCGGCGCACGTGTTCCACGGCGTCGCCCCGCCCGTCCTCTACGACCTCGGAGACTTCATCGACGACTACATCGTGGACGCGGAGCTCCGCAACGACCTGGGCCTGCTCTTCCTCGTCACGGTGGACGAGCAGGGGCCGGTGCGGCTGCACGGCGTTCCGATCGAACTGCTGTACTGCCGTACGCGGCTCGCGCATGGCGACGAATGGCGGTGGATCCGCGACAGGTTCGCCGCCGTGTGCGCCGGACTCGCCCCCACCGGGCCGGGCGCACCCGATCAGGGTGGCACGGTCACCGAGGAGGACGGCCGGCTCGTGGTCGACATGAGGTGAGCCCCGCAGGCTCCGGAACGGATCAGGCGTGGACGAGCGGGGTGTCGACGAGGTGCTCCGCCAGGAACCAGGCCTGCAGCTCACCTGTCCGGATGACGTCGGAGACCAGCAGGTCGTTGGTCCCGTCGTCGCCCTTCTCGTCGGCGGTCGCGGCCGCGTCGTGCGCGGCGACGAGGATCATCTCGTGCGCCTCCAGCAGACGCGACAACATCGCGGGGACCTCTTCCACGCCGTCCGGCGGCCGTTTGATCACCGTGATCTCCGCGACGTGCCGGGGATCGCCCACGGCGACTCCGCCGAGGGTCTGGACCCGCTCGGCGAGCTTGTCGACCAGTTCGAGCTGCTCCTCGGCGTGTTTGTCGAGGAGCAGGTGGAGCTGGTAGAAGGTCGGTCCGCGCATCAGCCAGTGATGCTTCTTGTAGAGGCTGTAGAGGATCTGCGTGTCGGCCAGGATCTGGTTGAGGCGCTGGCACGAGTGCATCCGGGTCTCCATGGAGAGACCGACGGGGAACTGCCGCACGGTCCCGAACTCCTGGATCTCCATACCCTTCTGATGCAGCCAGGGCTGGCTGCCGCCACCGGAGCGGGCCTTGGCGGAAGACTTGACACTCAAGGTCGTTCTCCTCCCATTCAGGGGCTTCTTACAAAGTGTTCCGGCTGCCACGTATGAGGACCCTTGTGCGATATCCCGAAATTTCCCCTTATTGAGTAAAGAGGTGACCGTTGAACCGGGGTCGCGGATCCCGCGTACCTCGAAGGTGATGAGAATTTCACGCCCAGGGGCGCGTGCCGGACGGCGCGCCACCCCCGCCCTGCTGCTCGTCCCCGCCCTGCTGCTCGCCGTCGCGTGCACGGCCGAGCAGGCGCCCCCGCCCGCGGCTCAGGCCCCTCCGCCCACGGTGGAACTGCTCGCCGCCAAGGCCGGATGCACCCCGAAGATCCAGATCGACGCCAAGGAGTTGCGCCAGGGCTACTGCACGACCTCCATCGGCACGTTCTTCATCACGACGTTCGCGACCCAGAAGGGGAAGGACGAGTGGATGGACCAGGCGCCCGAGTACAGTCCCCACCTGGTCGGGAACCTGTGGACCGCGCTGGCGCCCCGGGCCGTGCTCGACAAGCTCCGCCGGCAGATCGGCGGGGACCTCCACCTGATGGACCACAGGAAGAGTCCCACTCCGGCGGGATAGCGAACGGGTACGCTCGACATCCCGCGCCCGGCGAAGCCGCTGCAGGAGGTCGAACGTGGGACACAGGTCAGGACACCGAGCCGGACGCCCGTCCTCGCTCGCTCGCACGTTCGCCGTGGTCCTCGCCCTCGTTCTCGTCGCCTCCGCGTGCGGCGGGAAGGAGAGGCAGACGCTGACGGTGTTCGCGGCGGCGTCGCTGACCGGTCCCTTCACCTCTCTCGGCCGGACCTTCGAGGCGTTGCATCCTCAGGATTCCGTGCGGTTCACCTTCGGGGACAGCGACGCCCTGGCCCAGCAGGTCGCCCGGGGCGCGGGCGTCGACGTGTTCGCGGCCGCGAGCGCGTCTGCGATGCGACGGTCGGGTGCGCCGGCGTCGCGGGTCTTCGCCCGCGACGGGCGCGGCGACTACCTGATCGGATCCGCGCCCGAGACCGCCCATCTGGTCCTCGCGCGGGAGTTCATCGATCTCGTCCTGTCCGACGAGGGCCGCCGGGTCCTGGCCGCTGCGGGGTTCACCCCCGTCTAGCTCCCGTGCCCGGCTCCCGCGGTGACGCGAGCCGGGGGGCCGTCGGGCCCGGCTTCGCTCTCCCGGTGGATCGCCGCCACGATCCGGTCGAGGGCGGCCAGGTCGCCGGGGTCGAGAGACAGCAGGGGAGCGGGCGGCTCGCCCAGGATCCGTTCGGCCAGCGCCGCGGCCTTCGCTCCCGCGCGAGTGACCGTCACGATCTTCGCCCGCCGGTCTTCGGGATGCGTCGCCCGTTCCACCAGCCCGCGCCGCTCCAGGTCGGCGACCACCACGCTGGTGTACGGAGCGTCGGTGGCGAGGTGCTCGGCCAGGTCGCGCAGCGTCAGCGGGCCGCGGAGGAGGCGCCGCAGGGCCTTGGCCCGGACGAAGCTCATGCCGAGGGCCTCGCAGACCTCCTTGCGCCGGTCGTGCGCGTCCAGGACCAGGGCGCGGATGCCCTGCCAGACCCTCGCCGCCGTCTCCACGTCGCCGCTCATGGGATCGTCACCGCTTCCATGGTCTTGAGGCGCTCCGCTGTTCGGGCCGCGGTGCCTTCCGCCCAGCGGCCGGTGGTCAGGAGGGCGAGGCTCAGGATGAGCGCGCCGTACCCCGCAATGATCCACCAGGCGAGGTGGGCCGCGGGCATGAACTCGTCACCACGACCGGCCGCGGCCACGACGGACCCTGTGATCGCCACGCCGAGGGACTGGCCGATCTGACGGCTGGTCGAGGCGACGGCGGCGGCCACTCCGGCCTGCTCGAGGGGCATCCCCGAGACGGCGGTGTTGGTGATCGGCGGGTTCAGCATGCCGAACCCGAGGCCGAACACCGCGAAGACGGCGAGCAGCAGGACGAGTGGCGTGTCCAGTGCGACCTGCGCGAGCAGCACCCCCGTCACGGTGATGCAGGCGCCGGAGATGAGCAGCGACGGCCTCGGCCCGCGGATGCCCACGAGACGGCCCGACAGCGGCCCGAAGACCATCGCCATCAGCGCGATCGGCAGCGTGCAGAGCCCGGCCTCGAGCGCGGAGAACCCTCGATGGCTCTGCAGATAGAGCGTGTTGAGGAACAGGAAGGAGCCGAGGCAGGCGAATCCGCACACCGCGATGGCCGCCGCCCCGGAGAACGGCGCGCTCCGGAAGAACCGCACGTCGATGAGCGGCTCCACCCTGCGGTACTCGTAGACGATCAGGCCCGCGAGGGCGAGCACCGTGACGGCGAAGCAGGCGAGGATCCGCGGGGAGGTCCAGCCGGTGCCGGGCCCCTCGATGATCCCGTAGGTCAGGGACGCCAGCAGGGCGATCACGAGCCCCTGCCCGACGGGGTCGATGCGGCGTGCCTTCTTCGCCTTGGACTCGGGCACGAACTTCCACGTCAGCAGGAAGGCGAGCACGCCGATCGGCACATTGATCCAGAAGATGGCCCGCCAGCCGACGGTGTCGGTGAGCAGGCCGCCGATGACGGGCCCCAGCGCCATGCTGATCCCCACGACGCCGCCCCACACGCCGATGGCCTGCGCCCGCTCGCGGCGGTCGGTGAAGGTGTTGGTGATGATCGACATCGCGACGGGGTTGAGCATCGAGCCGCCCACCGCCTGCACGATGCGGAAGACGACGAGCCAGGTGAGGCTCGGCGCGAGGCTGCACAGCAGCGAGCCGACCGTGAAGGCGACCAGACCGGTCTGGAAGGTCCGCCGGCGGCCGATCCGGTCCGCCGTCGACCCCGACAACATGAGGAGGCTCGCGAGCGTGAGCGTGTACGCGTCGATCGTCCACTGGAGACCGGAGACCGGGGCGTGCAACTCGTGCCCGAGCGAGGGCAGGGCCACGTTCACGATCGTGTTGTCCAGTGCGACGATGAGCAGGCTCATGCAGCAGATCAGCAGTACGAGAATCCGCCTACGGCGGGACATGCGATTACTCCTCAATTAGTTGTACTAACACAACATTACCCGTACCGCTGAATGTGCTTGCCGGAGGGTGAACAGAATGGAATTCTGTTCGCATGCGTGCGACGGCCAACGGGATCGAGATCTGCTACGAGTCCTTCGGCGACCCCGAGGGACGGCCCCTGCTGCTGATCATGGGGCTCGGAATGCAGATGATCGGGTGGGACGAGGAGTTCATCGGTCTGCTGGTCGACACCGGCCATCACGTCGTCAGGTTCGACAACCGCGACGTCGGCCTGTCCTCCCATCTCTCGGAGCCGGCCGATCTCGCGGCGGCGTTCGGTGGTGACACGTCGGGCGCGCCGTATCTGCTGGCGGACATGGCCGGCGACGCCGCCGGACTGCTGGACGTCCTCGGCTGGACGAGCGCCCACGTGGTCGGCGTGTCGATGGGCGGAATGATCGCCCAGTCCCTCGCCATCGGGCACCCGGGCCGCGTCCGCACGCTGACGTCCATGATGTCGACGACGGGCCCGCGAGTCGGGCCGCCGACCGAGGCGGCCATGGCGGCGCTGCTCACGCCGCCTTCACCGGACCGGGAGGCCGCCGCGGAGCGCGCCCTCGCGTCGTGGGGGGTGATCGGCTCACCGGGCTACGCGATGGACGCCGAGCGCGTCGCCAGGGTGGCGCGGGAGAGTTACGACCGGGCGTACGACCCGCAGGGGGTGGCCCGCCAGCTCACGGCGATCCTCGCCTCTCCCGACAGGACGGAGGGGCTGCGTGGGCTCACGATCCCCGCGCTGGTGATCCATGGTGAGGACGATCCGCTGGTGACGCCCCCCGGCGGAGTCGCCACCGCCGACGCGATCCCGGGGGCCAAGCTGCTGACGTTCCCGGGCATGGGGCACGACATGCCCCGCGAGTTGTGGCCGGTGTTCGTCGAGGCAGTCACCGAACTGACGAGCCGGCCCTGACGAGCCGGGAGTCCGGCTGAAGACTTCGCGCAGGATGCTCAGCCGGTGAGCTCGGCCCGCCGGAGGATCAGGCGCGGCCGTGTCCCGCCGTGGAGGGCGCCCTGCTGAGCCCGAGGGCGAGGGCGGGACACATGTCGGCCGCCTGCAGAGCGCCCCGGAGGTGCCGTGCGGGCACCGCGGCATCGGTGAGCACCGGATAACCGAAGCCGTCCAGCTGCACGAGGTCGGGAGCGATATGGCCGCACAGACCGTGGCCTGCGCAGCGAGACCAGTCGACGGTCAGCCGCAGTCCGGTCGTCTCCGGGACCTCCTCGCCGGGGACCGGCAGCAGTCCGCGCACAGGCCGGCCGCATCCGCCTCCGGCGACGTGCGTGGCGACATCGTCGGAGAAGACGTCGAGGGCGGAGAGCAGGAATCTGGTCGCGCCGTCCGGATGGTGGCAGGCCCCCCGTCCGCGGACCACCCCGCTCGCCTGCCTGACGGCCGAAAGCGCCTCGGCGCCGTCGCTGCCCGCGGCCAACGAGGAGAAGGACCGGGCGATGGCGGGCAGGCCGAGTCTGCACGGCCCGCACTGACCCGCCGACTCGGCCCCGAGATAGTCCGCGACTCGGGCGACCTCGCCCAGCGGGCACGTCCCCTGCTCCAGGGGCACGATGATGCCGGCGCCCAGAGCGGCTCCGGCCTCGGCCATGGACTCCCGTGACACCGCCACCGTGGCGGCCTTGGCGGGGGAGAGCCACGCGCCGTGGTAGCCGCCGACCATGACGCCCTGGCCCGCGGACACCCCGCACTGGCGGAGCACCTCGGAGAGCGGGACGCCGGTCGGGGTCTCCACCACGACCCGGCCACGGTCCGGGACGGTCACGGTGAGCAGGACCGTGCCCGGCTCGGTTCCCGTGCCCGTCGCCCGGTAACCCTCCGGCCCGAGCTCCGCGAGAACGGCCAGCTGGGCGAAGGTCTCCGCGTTGGACAACAGCGTCGGCAGGCCGTCGACGCCGCTTTCTGCCGCCCGGACCTTCCGGCCAGGCGGGATGGGCGTCTCGCCGTTCACCCCTCTGACGAGAGCGCCCCCCTCTCCGGTGATGAACCGTTCCGGCAGGTGGACGACCCTGACGGAACCGGACAGCCCGGCGTCCTGTATCGCGGTCGAGATGGAGCGCCCGGGGACCCCGCCGTCCGTGACGCCTATGACGATCTCGCGCGCGCTCAGCGCCCGTGCGGCGAGTACGGCCCCGTCCAGGACGAGATGCGGTGTCCGGGCGAGAAGCGCCTTGTCCTTGGCACTCGCCGGCTCGCCCTCTGTCGCGTTGACGAGCACCACAGGCCGCACATCCCGGCGCTCGGCCGCCTGGCCGACCGCCGTGAGCTTGCGGGCGAAGGGGAAGCCTGCGCCGCCGCGGCCGCGGAGGTCGACCTCTCCGGACAGCGCGACGAGGTCGCGCAGGGAGAGGCGGGACAGCGGCCGGTGACGCTCGCGGTGGGCGGCGAGGTTCAGCCGTTGCAGGCGGTCGAGGCCGTGGAACAGCCGCGCCGGGCCGATGGTGAGGATCTCCTGAGCGCCGCTCACTTGTGACTCCCTGTCCATTGCGCCGCCTCAGCCTTGAGCTCGGCCCAGAACTGCTCGTCGGGGATGCCCTGCACCTCCGTGACCAGCGAGTCCCGGGCGGCGCGGTTCGGCACGTGGACCTCTCGCCGGCGTGTCCTTCCGCGCCGCCACATCCAGGAGGCGAGCCTGGCGACAGCCATGACGACGACCAGCAGAAAACAGGCCGTGTAACTGAGGGTCACCCAGTCCTTCGCCGCACGGCCGGCGTTCAGCCCGTGCGCGATGGCGATCGGCCAGCAGAGGTAGGCGGTGATGTGGAGGACCCGCCACGTCCACGGTCGCCCTTGACCGATGAATCTGCCGCGGGCCACCCCGGTGGCGAAGACGATGATCATCATGTCGCTCGCGATCGTCCCCAGGCCGATCCAGACGGCGCGTTCCTGCCCGCCGTCGAACGGCACGGCGACGTCCAGGACCGACGCGTGCCCCTGGAGGATCTTGAGGAGCACATGCGCGACCAGGAAGCTCATCGACATGACGGCTGTGGCCCGGTGCGCGGACTGGGCGAGGACGCGGAGCCTGATCGGCATGAAGCGCTCGGAGGCCGCCAGGCCCGCCACCACGGCCGCGCTCAGCGCGACGAGTGCGAAGACGCCGGAATAGAACTCCAGGAAGGCGCGGATGCGGATGACGACACCGGCGCCCTGTTCTGTGGATCCGGCGGCCACGATCCCGGCGAGGGCCGCACAGATCAGGAGGGCCCGCATGGCCTTCCTGATCCCAGAGGTACGGGCTGCCTGCCTGGCGAGTGCGTGATGTTGCTCCATGGGCGTCCTCAGCGCGAATGAGTCGACCGGGGGGACGGCCTGGCCGAAGGAGAACGGGGGGACGGCGTGGCCGAGTGAGATCGGGGGGACGGCGTGGCGGAGGGAGGCCGCGGGGCCGGTGAAGGAGAGGCGTCGACGGGCCCGAAGTTGAGCAACGGGTTGCCCGCGTCCACCCGCAGACCGGAACGATCGGCCCAGACCTGGTCCCCGGCGGCGTGCAGGGTCCAGCCGCCGATCTGCGTGCCCTCCAGGGGCATCGGGCTCGCACCGCTGAAGAGGGTGAAGTCCACCGTCGGGGGCCCCGATGCCGGCGCCGCGCCGCCGCAGGGCCGTGCGGTGCCCGTATGCCCGAGATAGTCGCCCTCCTGTACGAGGGCGCCCTCCTTGACGTCGGGGACGTCGGCCATCTGGTAGTACTCGGAGGCCAGGCCGTCGGCGTGGATCAGCAGAAGCATGCTCTGGCTCGCCGAGCGTGTGCAGAAGCGGTACAGCCTGCCCGGTGCGGGGGCGAGGACACGGCCGTCGCCGCCGCTGAACTGCAGAGCGTCGTTTCCGGCGACGGAGTGCATCGTCCACGACTGACCCGCGCTCCATGGAAGCGTCATCCCGGTGGCGACGCCTTCCTTGGCCGACACGGCCTCGCCGTACTGCTCCAGGATCGGGCGCTCGTCCGCCGGGATCACCGTTGTGGGCGCCTGCCGTACCAATCGGACGAAGTCCTCGACGCCGGCCACGGCGACCTGCCACGTCTTCCCGGACCTCCGGGCGACGAACACGGACGGGTCGGGCACGGCCGCCACGCCCGGGGGCGGCGGGATGGCCGCGGTCCCGAAGGCCCAGCCTTTGGCATCGTCGATTCGGGTCAGGTGCACGTCTGGCTGAGGGAGGTCCTCGACGCCGAAGGCCGCGCGCGCCGACGCGCCTCGCTGCCTCAGCACCGTCGTCCGTACCTGGCCGAGCGGCGCCGCCAGGTCCGTCCGGGTGGCCTTCGGGGTCGGATGCGGCCGGCGACCGCTCGGCGTGGCGCTCGAAACCTGGGCCTTCACCGCGCGGTGGGGCCCCACCCGGGCGATGATCTCCTGCTCGACGATGGCGCACAACGCCAGGCCGACAAGGACGGCGACGAGCCCGCCGATCCGCGCGACGCCGTTGGCCAGCGGCAGTATCGAGCGGTGTCCGGGCGAGGATCTGGGCATCAACGCACCCGGTCGGTCCGGATCCGCGGGGAGAGGACCTCAACGCGGGGGAACGCCCATGTCAAATGCCGCATCACCTGTCTGATCGCCCTCCGAATCCGCACCGGGGCTGACCACGTCTCGACGCCATCGGTCATACCGGCCAGTAGCAAGACCCCACTTTATGGCGATAAGTGGGGGTTGGCTGGTTAGGCTACGCCAACGCGCGACGGCGGCGGCACGAAGTCGGACGGTTGCCTGCGTGAGGACGCGTCACCCTCGCCGGCTGATCCGGGGTCTCCCGGTGTCGTGGCCGGTATTCGTCGAAGCGGTCGCCGGGCTGACGGGTACTGGCGGGCGGGGCGTGACGGGCCGGGAGACCGCCGGGCCTGCGGCCTCCCGGGTTCGTGGCGTGGTCACACGTCGAGCTTGTCCTCGATCGTGCGCAGTTGGTGACGGGCCATCGCGAGGTTGGCGCGGTTGCGGTCGAGGGCGAGGTAGAGGAACAGGCCCTTGCCGCCCCGGCCCGCGAGCGGGCGGATGATGTGGTACTGCCCGCCCAGGGTGATGAGGATGTCCTCGATGGAGTCCTGGAGCTGGAGGGCCTCCATCGCCCGCAGCTTCGCCTTGACGACCTCGGTGTTGGCCGCCGCGGCGACCTGGAGGTCGAGTTCCTTGGAGCCGCCGATGGTGCCGAGCGCCATGCCGCTCCCGTAGTCGACGACCGCTCCTCCGATCGCTCCGTCGATGGCCATCATTTCCTTGAGTGAAATGTCCATGTTCGCCATGCTTTTGCTCCTATTTGATATTCGGGGAATTCATTCGCGTTCGACGATGGCGGCGAGTCTCCCCGCCGTTTTGCGGCCCTCCCTCCGGAGCAGGCCGAGATTGGCCCCGGGGCCCACGAGAACGGTGAGGACGAGCTTCGCCCCCGCGGCGTAGCACGCGGCGTGGCCATCCGTTCCGGACACCAGGGTCTCCTCGAGCCGGCCGACCTTCGCGAGGTCGGTCATCCGGCGGCTGAGCGACAGCAGCGCCGAGGTGAGCGCAGCCGTCTGCTCGGTGTCGGCGGGCAGGTCCGTCGTCACGAGCATGCCGTCGACCGTGCAGGTGAGCGCCCCGGTGATCTCCGGCGCGCGGCTCCTGAGCAGGACGATCTCCTCGTATATGTCGCGGCGCAGATCCATCGGGACCCCCTTTCCGGCCCGCTTGAGCCACGAGCGCGTGATCACTACAGCGCCTCCAGGGCGTCACGCAGCCTGATGAGCAGGTTCACATCGGTGGCGTCCGCCAGCGGTGGGGGCCGCCGCTCCGCCGCGTCCCCCGACGGCTTCGCGGGGGTCCGCTTCGGCAGCGCCGGCGCTCCCGGCTCGTCCTCCGCCGACGTGGCGAGCAGCCCCGCCGCGGCGAGCTCCCGTACGGCGAGCAGGGTCGAGTAGGCCGGACGCCCGAGGCGGCGGGCCAGGTCGAGCGGGGTGGCCGTGGAGTCCGCGGCGAGCACCAGCTCCCACTGGGATGCGGTGAGGAGCACGTGCCCGCCGTTGAGGCGCCCCACGGGGACGACGGCCTGGCCGTCGAGCTCCCCGGACGGCCAGGCCTGCTCCAGCCTGGCCCTCCTCCGTTCGCACTCGCGGAACAGCCCGGGGACGTCGAAGTACCAGTGCGTGCCGAGCCAGTGGGTGTCCCCCTCCTTGAACCTGGACCTGGGCGTCCCCGCCGGCCGCAGCAGGAAGAACGACGCGTCCAGGGTCGCCCCCAGCACGCAGAACTCCAGCTCTCCCCGGCTGAGCACGCCCTTCTGGACCAGGAGGTCGCCCCCGTCGGCCTCGGGCCCCGACGCCTGCCGTATCCCTCGCACCCCGGAGGCGCTGATCCGGCCGGAGGCCGTGAGCAGTTCCTCGACTCCCGGGGTGGTCGCGCACTCGACGTACGACACCCGTCCGCCGGTGAGGTAGACGGTCCCGTCCTTGCCCACGCGCAGGGAGCCGGTGGCGTTGTCGGCCGCGAGCCGGGTCAGGACTGTGTCGAGGGTGGGAGGGGTCATGGCTCAATGGGCCATCAGCTGGTCCGTGATGGTGCCCAGCCGCCACTGCGCGAGTGCGAGGTTCGACCGTTCCAGATCCAGCCGGAGGCAGATCAGGAGTGGCCCGTCGAAGACCATCTCGATCGTCTTGATGAGGTGGTGGCTCGTCTCCGTCGTGATGATCATGTTGTCGATCCGCACGGTCCCCTCCGGAGACGCCAGCGCGATCCCTTCGAGCGCCGCGCGGAAGGTCTCGGTGAGCCCGGCCGCCGACCTCGCGGGATCGGGTAGCCCGCTCCCCATGACCGCCATGCCGCTGACGGGTTCCACCAGGACCGCGTCGAGCGCGCCGGGAATCGACATGACCTCCGAGAGGCAGTCCTCAATCCCGATCACGTCGACTCCTCGCCTGTCAGCCGATACAGCGCGGCCAACATTAGAGAAGCCGGTGGGCGTCACTCCGGTGCCGTGGGTGAGTCATCAAGAGATGAGATAAACGATTTAGCGACATCGAATAAGGATTGTCCACCTAGGTGGGAAACATCGATTTTTCGTGAAGTTTATTCATTTTGTGCACTTGCGACATCAGGGAAATATCCCGGCATCTAGCTACATTCCTCTGCGGCCGACATGTTCCGCCCCTGGCCGCTCGAGCAGTGGCGCACGCCGTACAGAATGGAGGCATGGAGCGGATCCTGGTCAGCGCGTGCCTGCTCGGCAGCCGCGTGCGGTTCGACGGCGGCGCGAAGACCAGCGACGACGAGCTGCTCGCCTCCTGGAGGGCCGAGGGGCGGCTCGTGCCGTTCTGCCCGGAGGTCGAGGGCGGGCTGTCCGTGCCCCGTCCGCCCGCCGAGATCGAGGGCGGCGTGGGCGGCGCCGCCGTCCTGGCCGGGGCGGCCCGGATCCTGACGCCGGGCGGCGACGACGTGACGAACGCGTTCCTGTCCGGCGCGCAGCAGGCGCTGGCGGTCGCGCTCTCGTTCGGCGTCCGGATGGCGATCCTCAAGGAGGGCAGCCCGTCGTGCGGCTCCCTGCGGATCCACGACGGCACCTTCCGCGGCAGGGTGACCCCCGGTCAGGGCGTGACCGCGGCGCTCCTGGAGCTGAACGGCATCCGCGTCTTCGGCGAGGACCGCCTCCCTGAGGCCGCCCTGCACCTGGCCGATCTGCTCAGGGAGACAGCGGGTCGGGAGCGGTGAGCAGGTCGGGGGGCGTGATGACGGCCTTCTCGTCCGGCTTGAACACCAGCACGTTGTCGACGTAGGACCGCACCGCGGCCTCGAGCCCCACGTCCTTGCCTGCGGCCTCGGACATGAACCAGCGGTGGTCGAGCACCTCGTGGAAGAGCTGCGCGGGCTCCAGCTTGCGCCGCAGGTCGGCGGGGACGGCGTTGACCACCGGCTGGAAGACCTCGGCCAGCCACCGGTGGGCGACGATGGCCTCGTCCTCGTGCCGCAGCCCGTTCGATACGCGGAACGAGTCGAGGTCGTTGAGCAGCCTTCTGGCCTGGTTCTCCTCGACGTCCAGGCCGGTCAGCCGGAGCAGGCGCCGCTGGTGGTGCCCGGCGTCCACGACCTTGGGCCGCACGATCAGCCGCGACGTGCCGGCCTTGCGGCGGACCATCATCTCGGCGACGTCGAAGCCGAGCGAGTTGAGCCGGCGGATCCGCTGGTCGACGCGGTGCCAGTCGACCTCTTCGATGATCTCGTCCTGGGTCAGCTCGTCCCAGAGCCGCTCGTAGCGTTCGACGAGCTGCTCGGAGAACGCCAGCGGGTCGATCGTGGGGTGCAGCAGGCCGCCCGCCTCCAGGTCGAGCATCTCGCCGAAGATGTTGACGTGCGCGACCTCGATGTCGTGCGACCGCTGACCCTCGGTGAGGGTGGGGTGGAGCTCGCCGGTCTCGGCGTCGACCAGGTAGGCGGCGAACGCCCCCGCGTCCCTCCGGAACAGGGCGTTCGACAGCGAGCAGTCCCCCCAGTAGAAGCCGTTCAGGTGAAGCCGTACGAGCAGGACGGCGAGCGCGTCGAGCAGGCGGGTCAGCGTGTCCGGCCGGATCGAGCCCGACAACACCGCGCGGTAGGGGAGCGAGAACTGCAGGTGCCGGGTGATCAGGGCGGAGTCCAGCTCGGAGCCGTCCTGCGCGGTCCTGCCCGTCACCACGGCGACCGGTTCGACCGCGGGGGTGTCCAGCCGGGCCAGGTCCCACAGCAGCTTGTACTCCCGCTTGGCGTACCTGGCGCTGATCTCCTTGATCGCGTAGACCCGCCCGGCGAGCCGCGCGAAGCGCACGACGTGCCGGGAGATGCCGCGCGGCAGCGACACCAGGTGGTGGGCGGGCCATTCTTCGAGGGGGAGGTCCCAGGGCAGCCGGATCAGCTCGGGATCGCTGGGAGCGCCGATCATCTGCAGGGGCACGACTGCTCCTTTTTCGGGGTCTTCATCACCAGTGTCCCGGATAGAGTCGGGCGGTATGACACTGGTGGACGACTTTCTCGACTGGTATCTGGCCGAGCATCCGATCAGCGCGACGCTTCTCGGCGCCGGTGGCCACGACCGCACTCTGGGTGACTTCACCGAGGCGGGATTCACGGCCAGGGAACGTGCCGAGGAGGAGTGGCTGCGGCGGCTGGCGGAGTACGCCCCCGCCTCCCTCGACGACGAGATCGACCGCGACCTCGTGCTCTCGCACCTGCGCGGCGCCGTCGCCCAGGCCCGCCGGCCGGAGTGGCGGCGCGATCCCGCGCCGTACCTCAACGCGATCTTCGCGTCGATGTTCACCCCGTTCCAGCAGCGGCTGGCCCCGGAGGCCGACCTCGTCGACGCGGCCGTCGCACGGCTCGCCGACGTCCCCGGCGTGCTGGCCGCCTGCCGGGAGAACCTCGATCCCGGCCTCGCGTCCGACCTGCTCGTCCGCCGCGGTCTAGATCAGGCCCGTACGGCACGGCACTTCCTCACCGCGACCCTGCCTGCGGGAGTGGCGGACGAGAAGCTGCGCGCGCGGCTGGTCCAGGCCGCCGAACCGGCCGCCCGGGCGTTCGACGACTTCGTCACGTTCCTGGCGGGTTTCGAGGCCGGCGGGACCTGGCGGATGGGCGAGGAGCTCTACTCGACCCTGCTGCGAGAGCGGGAGCTGCTCGGGTACGGCGCCTCCGAACTGCACGAGAAGGGTCTCAAGGCCTGGGACGAGCTCGACGGGCGGATGCGCGAGGTCGCCGGGCGACTCGGCACCTCCGACTGGCGGGCCGCCATGGAGACGCTCATGGACGACCACCCGCCCACGCTCGAGGCGATGCGCGCCGAGTACGAGACCGAGACCTTCCGCGCCCGCGACTTCGCCCGCGACCGGGGCCTGGTCACCTTCCCGGAGGGCGAGGACTGCCGGGTCCTGCCGTCCCCCGAGTTCCAGCGGCCGCTGATCGCGGTGGCCAACTACCTCGCGCCGCCGCCGCTCACGACGTCGAGGGCGGGCGTCTTCTTCGTCCCGTTCACGCCGGACGGTTACACCGACGAGCAGGTACGGCAGCGCCTGCGCACCAACTCCCGGGCGCAGATGCCGTCGATCGCCGTCCACGAGGCGTATCCCGGCCATCACTGGCACCTGGCGTGGATGGCCGGCAGCCCGAGGAGGGCGCGCAAGATCTTCCGCACGCCGTACTTCGTCGAGGGCTGGGCGCTCTACGTCGAGAAGGTGATGCACGAGCAGGGGTACTTCGACACGCCGCAGACCGAACTCGCGCACCTGGACTGCCGGATCTTCCGCGCCGCGCGGATCGTCGTCGACACGGCGCTGCACTGCGGCGACATGACGATCGAGGAGGCCGAGACGTTCATGACCACCAAGGCGTCGCTCTCGCCCGGCACGGCGGTGGGAGAGGTCGGCAGGTACTGCGCGTGGCCGACCCAGGCTCCCTCGTACCTGACGGGCGCTCTGGAGATCGAGCGGATCAGGGACGACTACCGGGGCGACCTGCGGTCGTTCCACGACGCGATCGCGGGGTCGGGAGGCCTGCCGCTCGGGCTGGCCAGGAAGGCGGTCATCCCGGCATAAGGCTCGTGCATGATCACGCCGAGGGGTCAGGCGGCGGGCGGCGGGGTGAAGGCCCGGATGATGACGTCGGCGAGTTGCTCCTCGGTCAGCACGGTGGGCGTGCCGACGCCGAGGGCGCGGACGTACACCTCGCAGAGCCACTCGAGCAGGCGGGTGGCCTCGAAGGCCTTCTCCAGACCGGCTCCGATCGTGACGCCGCCGTGGTTGGCCATCAGCGCCGCCTGCTTGCCCGTCAGCGCCTCCTGGACCTTCGCGGCGAGTTCGGGCGTGCCGTACGTCGCGTACTCGGCGACGCGGACGCTGCCGCCCAGCAGGAGGGAGTTGTAGTGGATCGGGGGCAACTCCGTCATGGTCGTCGCCACCACGGTCCCGAAGACCGAGTGGGTGTGCACGACCGCCGTCGTCCCCGTCGCGGCGTAGACGGCCAGGTGCATCGGGGTCTCCGACGACGGGGGCAGGTCGCCCTCCACTATGGTTCCGTCGAGCCGGATGATCGGGCAGTCCTCGGGGCGCAACCGGTCGAGCGCGACGCCGGACGGCGTGACCGCCACGAGGTCGCCGTCCCTGGCGCTGAGGTTGCCCGAGGTTCCGATGACCAGGCCGAGCTCCGCGGCCCGCCTGCCGTAGTCGCACAGCTGCCGGCGAAGCTCCTCCATGGCGGCGAATCTAGACGATCGCCCGAAATAACGCCAACCTGGTCTATACCAGTCCTTGATCAGGCCTTATGCGCCTACTTGATTCGATCGGGTCATCCGACCTTTGTTTAACCAGTGTTTAACCTGCACAAACGTGTATATAGTCTGTGATCGTCGGCGCGGATTCATCCCAGTCGGGTTACGGGTTGGTCTAGACCGACGACAACATCTTGACGCTGTCGTGGCCGGGCCGTACGTTCCACCAAACGTTTAGGAAACTTTCCTAATTGACCCCGCCACGGGAGAGTTGATGACTAGTACCCCCCGCGAGATCACGCGCCGTCAGATGATCCAGCGCGTGGGCCTCACCGCCCTCGTCGCCGGTCCCGCCGTCGGCCTGCTGAGCTCGTGCGCCACCTCCGGCGGCGACTCGGCCGCTCCGTCCGCGGCGCCCAGCGCGGCAGCGACGTCGGCCACCAACCCGTTCGGCGTGAAGACCGACGCGCCCCTCGAGGTCGTGATCTTCAAGGGTGGTTACAGCGACGAGTACGCGACCCAGTCGCACGAGCCGCTGTACAAGAAGGAATTCCCCCAGGCGCAGATCAAGCACCAGGGCATCCAGACGATCAGCCAGACCCTGACCCCGCGCTTCGCGAGCGGCGACGTCCCCGACGTGGTGAACAACTCCGGCACGGACATGCTCGACGGCGGCGCGCTGATCGGCGCGGGCCAGCTCCTCGACCTCACCCCGCTGTTCGAGGCGCCCTCGATCGACGACCCGAGCAAGAAGGTCAAGGACACCATCGTCCCCGGCACCGTCGAGTCGGGCTTCGGCGGCGACCCGGCCAAGCCGTACACGCTGAACTACGTCTACACCGCGTACGGCCTCTGGTACGACGCGAAGATGTTCGAGAAGAACGGCTGGACCCCGCCGAAGACGTTCGAGGAGTTCAAGACCTTCGCCGAGGCCGCCAAGGGCAAGAACATCGTCCCGTTCGCGTACGCCGGCAAGAACGCCTCCTACTACGCGTACTGGATGATCCTGATCTCGGCCGCGAAGATCGGCGGCAACGAGGTCCTGCTCAACATCGACAACCTCGCCGACAACGCGTGGAACGCCGACGCGGTCAAGCAGGCCGCCACCGCGTGGGCCGAGATCGGCAAGTACATGGACAAGTCCTACGAGGGCCTGATCCACACCGAGGTCCAGACCCAGCAGAACCAGGGCAAGATCGCCCTCTACCCCTCGGGTTCGTGGCTGGAGTCCGAGCAGGCCAAGGACACCCCGGCGGGCTTCGAGTACGCCATGTCGCCGACCCCGTCGGTGAGCGCGAGCGACAAGATGCCCTACGAGGCGATCCGCGCCGCCGCCGCCGAGGGCTACGTCGTGCCGGCCAAGGGCAAGAACCCCCAGGGCGGCCTGGAGTACCTGCGCGTCATGTTGTCGAAGGAGGCGGCCAAGGCCTTCACCGAGAAGACCAAGAGCCTCACGGTCGTCGTCGGCGCCACCGAGGGCATGACCCTGTCGCCCGGCCTGACCAGCGTCGTCGCCGCCCAGACGGCCGCCGGCCAGAACGTGGTCACGTACTCGCTGTTCGAGACCTGGTACAAGGAGCTCGAGACCGAGCTGCGCAAGCAGACCAACGCGCTCATGTTCGGCCGCATCAGTGCCGACGAGTTCTGCGCCAACATGCAGAAGGCCGCGGACAAGACCAAGGCCGACTCCTCCATCAACAAGCAGTCCCGGAGCGTGTGATCCGATGCGGCATGGCAAGCTGACACCGGCTGCGCTGCGGAAGTACGGCTTCGTCGTCTCCTTCCTCGCGGTGCCGGTGCTCCTCTACGTGGTCTTCGTGGTCTGGCAGTACATCCAGGCGTTCCAGATCTCGTTCACCAACTCGAGGGGGATCTCGCCCAACTTCGACTACGTCGGCTTCGACAACTTCACCCGGTTGTTCGACGACGAGGTCTTCTGGGCGGCTGTGCGTCACCATGTGGTGCTTCTGCTTGCCATGCCGCTGATCACCATCGCGATCGCGCTCTTCTTCTCCTTCCTGCTCAACCTGGGCGGAGGGCAGCGCAACGGCCGGATGGTCGGTGTGCCCGGCTCGGCCTTCTACAAGATTGTCTTCTTCTTCCCGCAGGTCCTCGCGGTCGCCATCGTCGGCGTGCTGTTCCAGGCGATCCTCCGCCCGGACAAGGCCGGCGTGTTCAACAGCGCCCTCGGCGCGGTCGGCATCGGCCCCGTGGGCTGGCTGATCACACCCAGCCTGGCCCTGTGGACGATCATCGGGGTCATGGTCTGGCAGGCCGTCGGCTTCTACGTCGTGCTGTTCTCCGCCGGCATGGCGTCCATCCCCAAGGACGTCTTCGAGGCGGCCGCGCTCGACGGGGCGGGGCGCATCACGCTGTTCTTCCGGATCACGATCCCGTTGTTGTGGGACACCCTCCAGGTCGGCTGGGTCTACCTCGGCATCGCCGCCTTCGACGGCTTCGCGCTGGTGCAGGTGTTGTCGGTGGACCGCGGAGGTCCCGACAACGCGACGACCGTGCTCCCGCTGGAGATCTGGCGCAACGCCTTCACCTACTCCAAGTACGGCGTGGCCTCCGCCATGGGCGTCGCGCTGTTCTTCATGACGCTGACATTCGCGGTGCTCACCCTCCGGGTGACCCGGCGCGAGAGGATCGAGTTCTAGCCGTGGCGACCGATGTGATGCCCGTGGCCCCGAGCAAGGCCGCGACCGCCCCCCGGCCCCGCCGGCGCTCGATCAACGTCTTCTCCGGCCTGTCCCATGCGGCCCTGGTGATCTGGGCGATCCTGGTCATCTTCCCGATCGTCTGGACGTTCCTGGCGTCGTTCAAGACGAACACCGAGCTCTTCGGCGACCACTCGCTGGCGATGCCCCAGAACTTCGACTGGAGCTCCTGGGGACGCGCGTGGGACAAGGCCCACATCGGGCTCTACATGATCAACACGATCAAGGTCGTGGCGGTCTCCACGTTCCTCACGATGTTGTTCGGCTCGATGGCGGCGTACGTGCTGGCGCGCTACACCTTCTTCGGCAACCGGGCCATCTACCTGCTGTTCGTCTCCGGCCTGTCGTTCCCCGTGTTCCTCGCGCTCGCGCCGCTGTGGCTGACGATGAAGAACCTCGGGCTGCTGGGCACGCACACCGGCCTGATCCTGGTCTACGTGGCGTACTCGCTGCCGTTCACCGTCTTCTTCCTCACCGCATTCTTCAGAACCCTGCCGACCACGGTCGGCGAGGCGGCGATGATGGACGGCTGTTCGCACACCCGCACGTTCTTCCAGATCATGCTGCCGATGGCCAAGCCCGGCCTGATCAGCATCACGATCTTCAACGTGATCGGGCAGTGGAACCAGTACCTGCTGCCGATCGTGCTGCTGCCCGGCGACGCCCAGGACAAGTGGCTGATCACCCAGGGCATCGCCAACATCTCGACCAACGCGGGCTACGAGGCCGACTGGGCCGGGCTGTTCGCCGCGCTCAGCATGGCGATCATCCCCGTACTGATCGTCTACATCATCTTCCAGCGCCAGATCCAGTCGGGCCTGACCGCAGGGGCGATCAAGTAGGCCACGACGGTGTGGCGTGGTTCCGCCTTCTGGTGATTCATGGTGTCCTGGGGGCATGCACGAGGATTCCGAGTGGGCCCGAGACGGGGACACCATCCGCCGCACCGTCGTCGCCCCCGACTTCCGTACGGCCATCGCGATCGTGAACGAGATCGCCGAGCAGGCCGAGGCGCTGAACCACCATCCCGACATCGACATCCGGTGGCGGACCCTGCATCTGGCGCTCACCACGCATGACGCGGGCGGTCTCACCGACCTCGACTACAAGCTGGCGGCCAGGATCGACGGCATCGTCGCCGACCACCAGGCGTGAGCCGGGTCTCCCCGGTCGTCAGCCGAAGACGGCCGGGGGAGGGACCGGCGCGAGGACCGCGTCCCCGTCGCGGATCGGGCGGGCCCCCGCGACGAACTTCGACAGGTCCTCCCCCCACATGCACCTCGCCTGGGTGAGTCCGCCCGCCGTCCTCCTCGTCAGGGGGCCGACCGGCAACTCCACGGGAGAGGCCGCGATCACCAGGTTGCCGAAGCGGCGGCCCCGCAGGATGCCCGGCTCGCCGAGCAGCGCCACATGCCGGAAGACCTCGGCGACCGTCGCGACCACCCGTTTGGCGAAGGCGAGTCCGCTCCCGTCGGCCACGTTGATCACCAGGGTTCCCGTGGGCCGCAGGATCCGGGAGATCTGCGCCATGTAGTCGGTCGTGGCCAGTTCCACCGGCATCGTCGCGCCCGAGAACGCGTCGAGCACGAACAGGTCGGCGAAGTCGTCGGCGAGCCCCTCGGCGGCCGTGCGGCCGTCGAGCACCCGGACCTTCAGCCGGGGCACGGACTTCAGCCGGAGCTGGTCGCGGACCAGCTGGACGAGCTTGTCGTCCGGTTCCACCACGATGTGGCGCGAGCCCGGCCGGGACGCGGCGACGTATCGGGGGAAGGTGCAGGCCCCGCCGCCGATGTGGACGGCGTCGAGGGGCCCGTCAGGCAGGCAGTCGACCACCGTGGCCATCAGCTGCACGTAGGAGAACTCGAGATAGTAAGGGTCGCTGAGATCGACGTAGGATTGCGGCACCCCGCCGACGCTGAGCATCCACCCGTCGGGGCGGTCGAGATCGCGTAAGAGCTCCACCTCGCCGAAGGTCACCGGATACCGGCCCGGAAGCGGCTGCTTCTCCTTCGCCACCTCGATCTCCTCCAGCGTGATGTAAGGCACTCGTCCCCCACGAGAGGCCCGGCCTGCATGTCAAACCGTACGCGAGTGCGAGCGCTGCTCGTGCTTTTCACTCTTGCGGGCGCCATCGTGATCATCGGGGTGCTGGGACTGCTCACCTCCGGCGGGCAGGCGCCGGCGGCCGAGCCCGGCACGCCGACGCCGACGGTCACCCCGCCGACGGAGGGGACTCCGGAGCGGACGGCGGCGGCCTACCTGCGGGCGTGGGAGGCGGCGGACTACACGACGATGCGGGAGCTGACCGACGACCCGCCGTCCGACTTCGCCGCCCAGCACGAGAGCTTCGAGGACGCCCTGGCGGCGGAGTCCCTGCGGTTGAGGGCCGGTCGGACCGTCATGACCGGCGAGGACACCGCCGAGGTGCCCATCACCGAGACCCGCGAGCTGCCGGGGTACGGCCCGTGGATCTATCAGTCGGACATGCGGCTCGGGATCAGGGACCAGACCTGGAAGGTCCTGTGGGCGCCGGCGGTCATGCACCCCGATCTCGAGCCGGGGGGCTGGCTGAGCAGGACCGCCGCCACCGCGGGCGTCCCCGCCGTGCGCCTCGTCACCCACGAGGGCAGGGACTTCCCCGCGGACAGCGACGCCGAGGCGTACCTCGAGGGACTCGCCACGGCGATCCCCGAGCCGCCCGGGGGCACGCCCGTGGGCTGGCGGGTCGAGCTGGACAACCCGGGAGAGCCGGTGGAGCGGCTCGTCGAGTACGTCCCCGACGCCCCGAAGGGCACCAGGACCACCATCGAGTGGGCGGCGCAGGCGTCGGCCGCCCGCGCGCTCGACGGGGTGAAGAACCCGGCCGCCATCGTGGCGGTGCGGCCGTCGACGGGGGAGATCCTCGCGGTCGCCGACCGCCTGGGCGGGAGGAAGGCGTTCGAGCAGAAGTACGCCCCCGGCTCCACGTTCAAGACCGTCACGGCGGCGGCCCTGCTCAATGCGGGGATGTCCACGGAGACCGTGGTCGACTGCCCGGCCGCCTACACGATCCCCGGAGGGCGTTCGATCACCAACTTCCGGGGAGAGGCGCACGGGTCGGTCACGCTGCGCGAGGCGTACGCGCTGTCCTGCAACACCACGTTCGCCCGGATGGCGGTCGAGCGGCTGAGCCCCGGTGTTCTGGTGGAGCAGGCGCGGGCCTTCGGCTTCGGCGTGCCCCTGCCGGCCGGCGTCGGCGGGACCTGCGGAAGCCTGAGGCAGCCGGAGAACGACGACGCGCTGGCCGAGGACTCCTTCGGTCAGGGGACGGTCGAGGCGACCCCCCTGTGCATGGCGCTGGTCGCCGCGACGGTGGAGAGCGGGCAGTGGCGGCCGCCGCGGCTGATGCCCTCGGCGGACGACGCCGACCGGCCGGGGAGCGCGCGCCTGCCCTCCGGCGTGGCCGCGGGGCTGCGCACGATGATGAACGCGGTGACCGCCGACGGCACCGCGGCCGGCGCCGGGCTGCCCGACGGCGTGGCGGGCAAGACCGGCACCGCCGAGGACTGGCAGGGCGGTGCGGACCACGCCTGGTTCATCGGATATTGGGGGGATCTGGCGTTCGCCGTGTTCGTCGAGCACGGGGGCACGGGCCGCGACGCGGCCGTCCCGATCGCGGCCCGCTTCCTCAGGGCGTTGTGACGTACGTCACAACCTACGGTGCCGTAACTTACGCTAGCGTAAGTTACGTGACGACGATCTCTCTCGAGCGGACGGCCAAGCCGAGACTCCGCGGATGGCTGCACGCGGGCGCCGTGCCCGCCACTCTGGTGGGCGGGTTCGTGCTGGTGGCCCTCGGGCCCACGGTCCAGGCGCGGCTGGCCGCGGTGGTCTACGCGATCACGTCCGGCCTGCTGTTCGGCGTCTCCGCGACCTACCACAGGGGAAGGGTCTCGCCGCGCGTCGCGGAGGTGCTGCGCCGGTTCGACCACGCCAACATCTACCTCGTGATCGCGGGCACCTACACCCCCTTCGCGGTGCTCGCGCTGGACGGGATCGCCCGGGTGGCCGTGTTGTCGGTCATCTGGGCGGGTGCGACCGTCGGGGTGCTGTTCCGCGTGTTGTGGCTGCGCGCCCCGCGCTGGCTCTACACGGCGCTCTACATCGGCCTGGGCTGGACGGCCGTGTTCGTCATGCCGCAGTTGTTCGCGGGCGCGGGCGTCGCCGCCGGGATCCTGGTCCTCGTGGGAGGCCTGCTCTACTCGGCGGGGGCGGTCGTGTACGGCCTGCGCCGGCCGGACCCCTCACCCCGGTGGTTCGGCTTCCACGAGGTCTTCCACGCCTTCACGATCGCGGCCTACGTCGTCCAGTACGTGGCGGTCTCCCTGGTCGTGTACGCCGCCGTCTGATCGCCGGGTCTGGCTCCGCATGATCCATGACCAACGAAAAATGTTCTCCTGGCGGGATATTTTTGTGGAAACTGTTCACAACTATCGCCTTGTATGAGGGAATTGTGTTGGTCCCGACGTAATGCGGAGGCGGCATGGATCCCAGTGCGGTACACGACGGTCTCGCCCGGCACCTGCTCGTCGACGGTTACCGGCTGGTGCTCGACCTCGACAGGAGCGCGGGCTCCTGGCTGGTCGACGGCCGCGACGGCAGACGGTATCTGGACTTCTACACGTTCTTCGCGTCGTCTCCCCTGGGGATGAACCCCTTCTCCGGCGATCCGGAGTTCCTCGATCTGCTCGGACGGGTAGCCGCGAACAAGCCGGCCAACTCCGACCTCTACACCGCCCATCTCGCCGAGTTCGTGGAGACCTTCCAGCGGGTACTGGGCGATCCGGAGCTGCCCCATCTGTTCTTCGTGGAGGGCGGCGCGCTCGCCGTGGAGAACGCCCTCAAGTGCGCCTTCGACTGGAAGAGCCGGTGGAACGAGGCCAACGGCCGGCATCCCGGTCTTGGCACCAAGGCCCTCCACCTGACCCGCGCCTTCCACGGGCGCAGCGGCTACACGCTCTCGCTGACCAACACCGACCCGGTGAAGACCGACAGGTTCCCCAAGTTCGGCTGGCCCCGGATCGACGTGCCCGCGATCCATTTCGGCGACGTCGAGCGCGCCGAGGAGCGGGCTCTGACCCAGGCGCGTGAGGCGTTCGACCGGTTCCGCCATGACATCGCCTGCTTCATCGCCGAGCCGATCCAGGGCGAGGGCGGGGACAACCACATGCGTCCCGAGTTCCTGCGGGCCATGCAGGCGCTGTGCCACGAGCACGAGGCGCTGTTCGTCCTCGACGAGGTGCAGACCGGCGTCGGCCTCACCGGCTCGCCGTGGGCCTACCAGCAGCTCGGCCTGGCCCCGGACATCGTGGCCTTCGCCAAGAAGGTCCAGGTGGGCGGGATCATGGCCGGCCGCAGGGTCGATCTCGTCCCCGACAACGTCTTCGCGGTGAGCGGGCGGATCAACTCGACGTGGGGCGGCGGGCTCGTGGACATGGTCCGCTCACGGCGGATGCTGGAGATCATCGAACGCGACGGGCTGATCCCGCGGGCGGCGATCCTGGGGGAGAAGCTGCTCGGCGCGCTGCGCGGGCTCGAGGCCGACGGGCTCGTGACGAACGCCCGCGGGCGCGGCCTGATGTGCGCCTTCGACGTCCCCGACCCCGGCGGGCTGGTCGAGCGTCTCCGGGAGGACGAGGCGATCCTCGTGTTGTCCTGTGGGGAGAGCTCCGTCCGGCTACGCCCCGCCCTGTCCGTCCAGCCGGAGGAGCTGGAGTACGGCCTGGACGGCCTGCGCAACGCCCTGACCCGGGTCCCGGCCGCTCCCTGACCCCGGTGCGGTGACCACCGGGACGAGGAGGTGACGTTGCCCGCCCGGGGGTCTCACGCCTCCGGGTCGGTTCCGCCGAGCCAGCGGCCGATCGCCGTGACGCGCGATGCGACGCCGAGCTTGGCGTAGATGCGGTTGACGTGGTTCTTGACGGTCTTCTCGCTGAGGAACAGGCGCTGGGCGATCTCGCCGTTGGAATGACCGGTGGCGATCAGGTCCATGACCTCGGTCTCCCGTTTGCTCAGTCCCATTCCGGTGCGGTCGTCGACTCTCATCCGGCCTCCGTTAAGAGTCAAAGATCGCCGAGGCCCCCCGCCCATGCGGCGTTGCGGTCGTCAGGTGAGCATAACTCGCAATATCTACCTTTGGGGGCAATGTTCGCTGACTTGCTCGCGTCAGCCGCACAATCCGCCGCAAGCGCGCAAACGGGAACGGCCGGTCCCTGAGGACCGGCCGTTCCCGTATTGGGGTGAGTGATGGGACTTGAACCCACGACATCCAGGACCACAACCTGGCGCTCTGCCAGCTGAGCTACACCCACCATGTCCGCCGTTAGGCACGGCGTACGAGAAAAGTGTAGCGGCATTCGGGAGCATCGCGCTCCATCCCGCGATCAGGCCGCGATCAGGCCGCGATCAGGTCGCGGAGATCGCCTCGGCCACCTCCCGCGCGGTCGCCGAGTCGGGCCCGGGTTGCGGCACGAAGACGGCGGCGCGGTAATAGCGCAGCTCGCGGATGCTCTCGATGATGTCGGCGAGGGCCCGGTGCCCGCCCTGCTTCTCGGGGGAGGCGAAATAGACCCGGGGGTACCACCGCCTGGCCAGTTCCTTGATCGAGGAGACGTCGATCATCCGGTAGTGGAGGAAGGAGTCCACGCCCGGCATGTCCCGCGCGATGAACGAACGGTCCGTCGCGATGGAGTTGCCGCACAGCGGCGCCTTCTTGGGGTCGGCGATGTGGCCGCGGATGTAGTCGAGCACGATCGACTCGGCCTCGGCGAGCGTCACGCCGCCCGCGAGCGCGGTGAGGAGCCCTGAGGCGGTGTGCATCTCCCGGACGACGTCCGACATCTGCCCCAGCGACTCCGGCGGCGGCTTGATGACGACGTCGACACCCTCGTCCAGCTGGTTCAGCTCGCCGTCGGTCACCACACAGGCCACCTCGACGAGCGCGTCACGGCCGAGGTCGAGCCCGGTCATCTCACAGTCGATCCAGACCAGCAGGTCAGTCATGGGACCAGCGTAGTAGTGCGTTCACCGGGCTTCGAGCGAGTCCAGCACCCGGTTGAGTACTGATTGGTCGAGATTGTCCGGCACGGAGACGTAGAGCATGGACGGACGCCGGTCCTGACCTTGGTCGACCAGGACGAACGCCCCCTTCTCCGTCTTCCACTTCCAGCCGTTGGCCGCGGACTCCTTCGAGAAGTCCATTTCGAACTCGGTCACCCAGGCCTTGTGCCCGCTGACCTCCATGGCCTCGTTGCGGAGGATCTTCCGTTCGTGCTGGGGCTCGTAGAACAGGGGCTCATAGCCCACGAGCATCGCGGTGACCGAGGTGCGGAGATCCTGCGGCCCGCCGTACGGCAGGACCTGGGGCAGTTGCGCGGCGTAGATCGAGCCGACCCAGTCGCCGCCCTGGCCGTCGTAGTTCTGCTGGGACAGGGCGCTGTACCCGCTCGTCCAGAGCGGGACCTGCGGATTGTCCGGGTTGTTGATGTCGGCGGACTTGGGCACCGTCCAGGGTTCGCCGGGGAAGGCGTAGGACAGCCCCGTCGCCGGGTCGTTGATCCGGTCTCCCGACGGCTGGGGGAGTTCCGCGAGCGGCGCCGCCGGGGTCGGGCTCGGAGGGACGATCGAGTCCAGCGGTGCGCTCGGGACCACCTCGTCAGGCCGGGAGGCCATCGGGTCGGAGCGGTTGTTCAGGAATACGAGCACCGAGGTGAACGCGATCACGACCGCGATCATGACGGCCACGCCCCCGACGATCCACGGCCAGACCGGGGTCGCCTTCGGCCGCTGCCCGAAGGCGGGCGCAGGAAGGGGATGGTGCCCCGGCAGGGGAGGTTGTCCCGGCAGCGGAGGTTGTCCCGGCAGGGTTGGCTGTCCCGGCAGGGTTGGCTGTCCCGGCTGCCCCCACGCCGGTTGCTCCGCCCGCAGCGGCGCCCGCAGGGGCGCGGTCTGGGACGGCTGCTCGGGAGGCGCCGTGGCCTCAGGTGCGGAGGCCTCCCGGGAATGGGTGGCATCCGTCCACTGGGAGCCGTCCCACCAACGCAGTTGGGGAGATCCGTACGGGTCGGGATACCAACCGGCGGGGGTCGTGGTCATGCGGCCACATTAGTGAACTTGGCATTTGTACGAAAAGCTGGCTTTACCCTGTAGGGCCTTCCCCGAGGTCGTGGGGGACAGGACGCGCAGGGTGGCGGTGCCCTTGAATCCGGAAGACTCCCCGCTGACCTTCCAGTGCAGGGGAAGCTCGACGGAGGTGGACCCGGAGAGCACGCGCAACTCCTGCTCGGCCAGCTTCTGCCCGTCGCTGCGGAGCCAGACGTAGCGGATCGAGCCCTCGCCGCCGTTCGTGGTCACCACGCCCACGATGGTGGCCGTGCCGTCGCACGACAGGGCCTTCTTCGGGCCGCGGACGTCCACCTTCTCGACCGCCACCGCCAGACCCGGCGACTGGCGCAGCCAGAGGATGCCCGCCGCGATCAGGACCGCGAGCAGGATGGTTCCGGCCCATGCCGTCGCGCGCCGCCGGCCTCGACGCGGCGTCCCACGCGATCCCTGCCCATGCAGCGTGGCCAACTGGTCCTGCCCGGAGCGCCAGATCCGTTCCGCCGTGCTCCCGGAGCCGTCGGGGTCCTCCGTGGGCACACCCGGCCCGAAGCGCATCATCACGTCGCCGTCCGGCGTGGGCGGCGCCGTACGGACGGATCCGGCGCGGTCGGCGTGCAGCAGCGTGACGATCTCGCCGGGATCGGGCACCGGGGACGCGGGCGAGGTCGGGACGTCGGCCGCGTACCACCGGTGCAGGGTCTGCACGAGCCGGTCGCGCGTCGTGAAACCGGGCGGCAGGACGTCGCGGCCGGCCAGGAGGGTGTCGCGCGCGGCGGTCAGCCCGCCGGCGGAGGCCGCCGCGGCGGCGCGGTCGAACAGCCGCGCCGCGTCCCCGGCCGCCCAACTCGCCGACAACCCGCGGGCGAGCGCCGACCAGGCCGCGATGTCACGCTCCACGGGCGGGGAGTCGCCGCGCACCGCGGCCATCAGTCCCCGCTCGGCGAGCATCGCCGAGCCGTCCTCGGCGATCACCACCGTCCCGGGGTGCAGGGCGCCGTGCGTGAGCCCGGCCGCGTGCAGGGACAGCAGGGCCTGGGCGATCTCGACGAGGATCGTTCCCGCGCTGCCCGCGTCCGGTCCCTCGCCGCCCGCGAGGAGGTCGGCGACCGTCGGTATCGCCCGGCGGGAGGTGATCAGCCAGACCTCGCCCCGCGCGGTGACGAGATCGGCGACCGGGAGGAGCGAGGACAGGCCGCTCCGCACGAGCCGCCGGTCGGCGCTCACCGCAGAGACGAGCCGCTCCCTGGCGTCCGGCGCGGCCACCGCCCGGGGATCGAATCTCAGGACGCCTGACGGCACTCCGTCAGGTGAGATCGCGTCGTTCCATGTGCCGAGCTCGCTGATCCGCGTCCGGCCGGTGAGCCGGTATCCCGAGATGGTCGCGCCGTCCTGCATTTACCGCCGCCTCCGATGCCTTCCGGCAATCCTCTTCGCCGTCAGTGTGACGGAAACAGGCCGATTCTGATCAGGACTGCCGTGAGAACTCCCGTCGGCGCATCGCGCGGATCCTGCGAAGGCGGCCCGTCGTTCCCCGGCGACTCTCCGGCCCTGGGCGAAGCCTCGGTGGCGGGCGTTTCCGGGACGCCTCCCCGCGGGGGGGTCGTAGACGGGTCCGCCGACTTCGTGGGCTCGTCGGTCGTGGGCTCCCCGGACGGGTCGCCTGTGCCGGGGTCGGTGCTGGGGTCGGTGCTGGGGTCGGTGCTGGGGTCGGTGCTGGGGTCTGTGCCTGGGTCTGTGCCTGGGTCTGTGCCTGGGTCTGTGCCTGGGTCTGTGCCTGGGTCCGTGCCTGGGTCCGTGCCGGGGTCTGTGCCTGGATCCGTGCCTGGATCCGTGCCCGGGTCGGCGGGTGGGTTCGCGGGGCCGCCGCCTGGAGGGTCGGCGGGCGGGTTCGCAGGGCCGCCGCCTGGAGGGTCGACGGGTGGGTTGCCGGGGTTGGCCGGTGGGTTCGCAGGCGGGTTGGCGGGGGGATTTCCGGGGTTGCCAGGATTGGCCGGAGGGTTGGCGCCCGGATTGCCGGGAGGCGCGGGCGGCGGCGCCACCGCGGGGTCGGGGGTCGGCGACTCCTCCGGCTCGTCCGACGCCGTCTCCTCAGGCGTGACGGGGTCGTCGGTGACCTCGGTGCCGGACCCGGGTACGGCGGGCGACTCGGCCACGGTGCCCGCCTGGAGTTTCGTCCCGTTGGTGAGGGAGCCGACCAGTGCCACGCCGCCCACGGCGACCACCGCCGCGCCCGCGAGCGACAGGCCGACCTTCATGCCGGTCCTGCTCAGCAGGCTCTTGCCGAGCCTGGTCTCGGCGAGCGACGTGCCGACCTCGGGGGCCTCGTCGGTCAGCGGGAAGAACGGGAGCAGCAGCCCGGCGAGGACGGCCAGGCGCCGCCGGCCCTTCTCCTCCCACTCCGAGCCGTATGCCTCGTGCGCGACGGCCTCGAGCTCGTTGATGAACGCCTCGGCGTTCTGAGGTCGATCGGTCGCGTGCTTGGCCATGCCGCGCTCGACGAGGCCGCGCAGCGGGGCGGGCACCTCCTCCACGGGAGGCGGGGTGACCCGGTGCTGCCGGGCGAGGGCGGCCATGTTCTGCGCCCGGAAGGGGCGGGTCCCGGTCAGGCACTCGAAGAAGACGATGGTGGCGGCGTAGACATCCGTCGCCGGGCTCGCCGGCGCGCCCGACCACTGCTCGGGCGCCATGTAGGGAGGCGTGCCGCTCGTGGACATGCCCTCGCCGGCGCGTGCGGCGATGCCGAAGTCGACCAGTTTGCTCGTGCCGTCGGACTCGATCATGATGTTCTCGGGCTTGTAGTCCCGGTGGACCATGTCGGCGGCGTGCACGGCGGCCAGCCCGGACAGGGAGCCCCTCAGCACGGCCAGTGCCGCCTCGGGCCCGGTGGGGCCCTGCGAGCGGAGCATGACGCGCAGCGAGACGCCGTCGATCAGCTCCATGACGATGGCGGCGCCCTGCGGCGTCTCCAGGTATTCGTAGAAGCGGGCGGCGTGCGGGTTGGGCGGCAACGAGGCGAGCAACCGGGCCTCGTGCCGGAATCTGGCGACGAACTCGAGGTCGGTCAGGAGCTCGTCGGACAGATACTTGATCGCCACCGGGATGTCGTTGGCGTCATGTCGTGCGAGCACGACCCTTCCGGTGGCCCCGGTGCCGAGCTCTCGAATCTCGGTGTATCCGGGGACGAACCAGGTGCCCGTGTGGCCGTACATGCGGTCTCCCTCATCGCCCGGGCCCCCCGCCGGGGTCGAGCTTAACGACGGCCACCGTCAGTGGGTCGGAAAGTCATGAAACAGTCACGCATAGCTGTCAAAGGGTCTTAACTGTGCGTAATCAGCGAAAAGTGTGATCTGTTCAGTCGGTGCGGGAGTGACGCGCGGCCGCCCGTCCGAAGCGGCTCGGCCAGGCGGCCGCCGCCATCGAGCGCAGGACGCCCGGCGGCCGGTCGAGAGGCGGCCGGTTCAGCGGGAAGGTGGGGGCCAGCGGCGCGGCCAGGTCGGCCACCGCCCGTCTGCCCCGCTGCTCCCAGGCCGCTCCGCACGCCGCGGACGCGACCTCGTCGAGCTCCGCGACGAACATCGCGGCGCTCGGGGGGCGCAGGCCGGGGTCCCCGGCCAGCCCGCGCTCGACCAGGTCGCGCAGCGGCACCGGCACCTGCCCGGACGCCGCGTGCGAAGCGCGTGCGCCCGGGAGCCGGCCGGTGAGGCATTCGCGGAGCACGGCCGTCGCGGCGTACATGTCGGAGGCGGCCGACGCCGGCCGTCCGGCCCGCACCTCGGGAGCCGTATAAGCGGTCGCTCCGGTGCGTACGGCCAGGCCGAAGCCGACGAGCTTGCTCGCCCCGTCGCCCTGGACGAGTACGTGCTCGGGCTTGTGGTCACCATGGACGACGCCGGCCTCGTGCGCCGCCGCGAGGCCGAGCAGCGAGTCCTTGAACAGCACGAGGGCGGCACGCGGCGCGATCGGTGACTGCTCGCGGAGCACGGCCCGCAGCGAGGCCCCGTTGACCGGCTCCATGACGACCGCCGCGCCACGCGGCCCGTCGGCGTACTCGTGCACCCGGGCCAGGTGCGGATCGTCGAGATCCGCGAGGAGCCGCAGGTTCGCGCGCAGCCGCTCGGCGAAGCCGGGCTCCCTCCGCGTCTTTTCCGGCAGGTACCGGATGGCGACGTGGGAGCCCGACGTCTCCTCCACGGCGAGGACGACGCGGCCGTCATCCCCCGATCCGAGTGGGCGCACCTCGGCGTATCCGGGCACCCGCCACTCGCCGGGGATGGTCATGCGCGCTCCTGCCGTGAGTGGGCGCCCATCGGGGCAGGGCCCATCTGATCGATCGGGATGCCCAAAGTGTGCCGAATTAGGGGGATCCCCGCTATCCCCTCTCACAGATATGCCGCGGAACGGTCACGCCGGGAGTCAGGCGGGGATCCGGCAGCGGCTCGCCCCACGACACGTTCAGCGGCAGCACGCCCGCCCACACCGGCAGGTCGTAGTCCTCCTCGTCGTCGACCGGCTGGCCCTGCCGCATCTTCACGGAGGCCTCCTTCAGGGACAGGGCGAGGACGGCGGTCGCCGCGAGCTCCTTCCTGGTGGGGAGGCGGACGACGTCCCACTGGCCGGGGGCGAGTTGCTCGGTGACGGCGCGGAGGCCTTCGAGATGCTCGTCGGCGTCGTCGACGAGGCGGGCCCGGCCGTAGATCATCGCGGAGCGGTAGTTCACCGAATGGTGGAAGGCCGAGCGGGCCAGCACGATGCCGTCGAGATGGGTGACGGTGACGCACACCGGCTCGGTGGTCGCCGTCCGCAGGGAGGAGGCGCCGGTCGAGCCGTGTAGGTAGAGCGTGTCGCCGATCCGTCCGTAGCCGGTCGGGACCACCATCGGCGCCCCGTCGACGATCACGCCGAGGTGGCAGATCAGTCCGGCGTCGAGCACGGCATAGAGGTCGGCGCGGTCGGTCCGGGCGCGGTCCTTGGCTCGGTTCAGGGTCGTACGGGCGGTGGTGGAGAGCATGCTCGTTAAATTAGATGGAAGTGGACTGGTGAAACACATCCACTTCCGATGACTTATGGGAGACCACTTTGCGTACCGACATCGACCTTCCGCTGGTCGTGGACCGGACCGCGCCGCAGCCGCTCGTCGTGCAGATCGGCGACCAGTTGCGGGAGGCGATGCGGAACGGTGCGTTGAAGGCGGGGGAGCGGCTGCCGTCGAGCCGGGCGCTCGCCGCCCTGCTGGGCGTGAGCCGGACCGTGGTCACCGACGCCTTCCAGCAGCTCTACGCGGAGGGGTGGCTCGACGGGCGGCACGGATCGGGCACCTATGTGGCCGCCTCGGGGGACGGTCAGGGGCGCGACGCCGCAGGTGGGAGGTGGAGCGGGGGAGAACGCCCGCGAGCCGAGGACGATCCCACCGAGCCCGCGCCCGGCCGGCAGGCGGGGATCATCGACCTGCGGCCGGGGCGGCCATGGGTCTTCGGATACGACGAGGCGGCGTGGCGGCGTGCCTGGCGCAGCGCGGGAGAGCTCGCGCCCGCCGGCCGGCCCGACCCCTACGGCCACGCCGAGTTGCGCGAACTGCTGGCCGACCATCTCCGCCGGGCGCGGGCCGTGCCCACCGGCCCGAGGAACGTCATGGTCACCAGGGGGACGGGCAACGGGCTCGACCTCATCGCGGCCACGATCATCCGGCCGGGCGCGAGGGCGGGTGTCGAGGAGCCCGGCTACCGCGTCGCCCGCAACGTGTTCGCCGCGCGGGGAGCCGAGATCGTGCCGTGTCCGGTGGACGGCCAGGGGGTGATCGTCGAAGCGCTGCCCGACGACCTGGAGGTGCTCTACACGACTCCCGCGCACCAGTACCCGGTGGGCGGGCGCCTGTCCATCCCGCGCAGGGAGCGGCTGCTCGCGTGGGCCCGCCGTACCGGGGCGGTCGTCGTCGAGGACGACTACGACGCCGAGTTCCGCTACGACGTCGCCCCGCTGCCCGCGCTCCACGGCATGGACCCCGACCGGGTCGTCCTCCTCGGGACGCTCTCCAAGTCGCTCAGCCCCGATGTCGGGCTCGGCTGGCTGGTCGCGTCCGAGGAGCTGCTCGCCGCCGTCGCCCGTCGCAGGGACGAGCTGGGCGACCGGACGCCCGGGCCGGTGCAGAAGGCCGTCGCGACCCTGCTCGAGCGCGGGGACCTCGACCGGCACCTGCGCAGGATGCGGCTCGAGTACGCCCGGCGCCGCGCGGCCATCGTCGAGGCGCTCGGCCCGCTCGTGCAGGGGGACACCGCGGGGCTGCATGTGATGATCGAGCTGCCCGAGCCGGTCGTGCCCGACCTCGTCAAGAGGGCGGAGGAGCGCGGGGTCCTCCTGGACACGACCGAACGGCATCACCACGGGCCGCCACGGGTCCACGGCCTCGTTCTCGGGTACGGCTACGCGTCCCTCGCCGACGTGAAGCGCGGCTGTGCCGTGATCAGAGACCTGCTCTAGATCACGCGCTCCAGCACCCGGAAGTCCTCGCGTGGACGGGGCACCGAGAACTCGGGCGACTCCTCCCCGATGATCCGGGAGATGTCGATCGAGCCCGGGTCGCCCTCACTCGCCCCCGGCACCTGGGAGTGGCCGAAGTGTCCGCCGCGCGCCCAGATACGGCCGCTGCGGGCGCTCACGAGTGACTGCGGGAACGCCTGGGGCGGGCCTGCCGGCCAGCGGCGGGGGATGTCCCACGAGTCGAGCCACGCCAGGATCTCGTCGAGACCGTCCAGCTTGGTGTCGGTGAACGGCTCGTGCGCCGAGCCGATGACCCGGATCTGCACGCAGACCCGTCCGTTGCGTCCACGGTCGCCCGCCAGCCCGCAGGCCGCCCTCGTGATCGGCAGGAGTTGCGACGTCTCTCCTGTCACCGGGTTCCACACCAGGTGAGGGGGGCGTTTGAGCTGAATGAGCCGCTGGGCGACCGACCATGCGGAGACCCCGTGAGGGTCAGCGGGCCAGATGAACCAGACAGCCCGGGGAGCTCCGCCGATCATCGGTCCGGAGTCCTCGGAGGAGGGATTCACGCTGGCACCGGGAAGCCATGCTTGGGCCACAATGCCCCCTAAGATCCTCGGTCGCGTGGTTCCTCCCCTTTCGCGCTCTGGCTGACACCTCGTGAATCGTGATTGTTACCGGCGGGGAGCCTTTGGCCGGATCCGGCCAAAGGCTGGTGTTTCCCCTGGTGGTGATGGGTTTCGTGAGGCCTCAGATGAGCGCGGCCGGGGGGTTCGTCGGGTCTGCGGGAGTCGTCGGGACAGGAGTCGTCGGGGCTACAGGAGGGAGGGATCCGGCGACGGGGTGGCCGGGGCTTCGGGTGAGGGACTGGCGCCGGTTCCGCTCCAAGAGAGCCGGCAGGTGGGGTTGCCCCCCGCCGAGCGGAAGGCGATGATCCCGCCGCCCGTCGACGCTGAGTCCACGATCGTCACGGTGACCCGGCTCGAGGCGCCTGCCTTGATCCGGCCCTGGTTCGGGGTGATGCTCATGCCGTCGTGGGTGGTCGCCGTCCAGTCGACGGCCACGTTGCGGGCGGTCAGGGTGATCACGCCGCTGGTGGCGGCGCCGAGGTCGCCCGGGCAGCCCAGGTCCAGAGCGGGACGGGGCGGCCGCGGGGTGACGCGGGCGGGAGGAGTCCGGGACGGCCGCGTCCCGGCGGGTGAGGTCGTCACGCGGGCCCGGGGGGAGGCGGAGGGTGTGGGCGACGGGGTGGCCGGGGCCGGCGTGGTCTCCTCCGGTTCGGCCGTCTCGGACGGATCGTCCTCCGGGAGCGGGACGAGCGTGTCGGGCGGTTCGGAGAACGGGGGGGTCATCGCCTCCAGGCGGCCCTCGGGCGTCTGGCCGTAGATCAGGGTCGCGGCGCCGGCAGTGCCGAACACGAAGACCGCGGCCAGCAGGATGAAGGTGGTCCGGCTCCTGCGCCGGTCACGCGGGACGCGTCGCCGGCTGGCCCGTCTCCCGCCGGACCGTCCGGCGGGCGCGACGGGGAACCCCCTTCTGTCGAATACGCCCCCCTGCTCGACGATCGCGGCCCGGTCCTGCTCGTACTCTGGGGCGAGGCACGTGTCGATGACCTGGCGCCGCAGGGACAGGGGCGGGTACGCGACGGCGATCGTGGTCAGCAGGCCGTCGGCCGACACGTGCCGCTCGCGGCCCTCCGCGCAGATCTTGCAGCCGCTGATGTGCCGGCTCAGCCGCTTGCGGAGCGCCGCGCTCAGCGGGCCGTCCCGCCACGACGCGCCCACGCCGGAGTCGACGAGCGCGGACAGGTCGGGGCAGTGGGCCCGCCCCGTGCGGGCGAGCACGATCGCCGCGGCGGCGTTCTCCACGTGGGCGCGTGCCTTGGACAGGAGTCCCGCAGCCTGCCGCGAGGTGACGCCCAGCACCGCTCCGATCTCCGCGGTGGACAGTTCGTGCCGTACGGCCAGGTCGAGGGCTTCCCGTTCGGGCTGCCCGAGTTCGGCGAGCGCTTCGTGGACGACCGCCGCGAGTCCCGGGTCGTCCGGCGCCTCGTCCGGAGCCGTGTGCGGGGCCAGGACGTGCTGCGGTGTCCGGCCGCCTGTGCGGGCCGCGCTCCGCGTGCGGGCCAGCGCGTACAGCCAGGCCCGCAGCCGGGCCGGCTCGGTCAGCCGGTCCACGCATCCACAGGCGATCACCAGGCTGTCGTGCACGGCGTCCGCCGCGAGATCCTCGTCGTGCACAAGAGAGTGGGCGTAGTCGTTGAGTCGGTCGGCGTACGCGTCATAGAGACTGGCGGGCGCGTGCGCGTCCCCGCGCCGGAGCGCCTCCAGCAGTCGATGATCGTCGGTACGGCCGACGTCCGGCCATCCGGGCAACAGTCTTTCCTCCCCGCGAGACGGAAACCAAGCCAGTCCCCACACGAGAAGGACGCCGCCGGCGGGGCCCTCGTTTACTGATCCGTAAGTCATGCTTAGCGGGCATGACCTGCGAAAACTGTGCCCAGAGCGAGCCTTGCGGTAAAAGTGAACGCCGGGTCCTCGTGGGACCCGGCGTTCGGTGACGAAGCCTCCTGCGCGTTACTCCCGCGCCGTCGCGCGCTACTTCCCGGTGTCTCCACAGGTCGGCGCGCAGAGCCTGCGGGCGATGCCCTTCAGGAAGATATTGCGGATCTCGAGGACGGTCTGCGGGAAGTACGCCGTCCCGCCGGTCGCCTTCGCGATCGAGTTCATCTGCCTGCGGTTCTCGTCCTCCGTGGTGTTGAACGAGATGATCAGGATGCTGACCGGCTTCTTCGGGTCGTAGGCCTGCTTGAGCTTCTGCAGGATCTGGCTGTTGGAGATGCCGCCGTTCGGGTCGTCGTTCCCGACGCCGTCGGTGAAGAGCAGGATCGTGTTGACCTTGTCCGGCTCGTAGTCCTTGGACATCTTCTGGTACGCCGCCCACAGCGTGTCGTTGAGACCGGTGTTGCCGGTCGGGATCGCCTGGGAGGCCCGCAGGGCCTGCTCGATGAGGCTGCGCCGGGTGACCCCGTTGCTCTGCTGGGCGAGCGGGCCGATCGGCACGACCTGCTTCCAGTCGACGCCCTTGCCGCGCAGGTTGTCGGAGAAGGCCCAGATGCCGAGCTCGGCCTTGTCGGGGAAGAGCTTCAGCCCCTCGATGCCGACGCCCGAGATGGCCTGCATGCGGGTCGTGCCGGACTTGTCGGCCGGCAGAGCCATCGTGCCCGAGATGTCGATCAGAGCGAGGATCTTGGTCCCGAGCTTGATCTGCTGCCACGCCTGGGCGAGCTGGGTGATGGTCGCGGCGTTGGGAAGCGGCAGCTCCGTCGGCTTCTTCGCGTTCACGCCGTGCTCGGCCGTGAGCAGGCCGCCGCCCTTGCCGTCCGGCGTGCGGAACCCGAATTCCTGCACGGCCTTGCGGCCGTCCGCCGAGGTGACCTTCGCGGAGAACGCCTCGGCGGCCTTGCGCAGCTCGGCGTCCTTGGTCGTGATGATGATCGGGTAGTCCAGGCTGACCGTGCCCTCAGTCGGGTAGAGCGCCACGGCGGGGTTGCTCGGGGTCTTGTTGGTGTTGAACGCCCAGACCGCCTGCTCGGTGGCGATGCCGACGGGAATGCGGGACGCCGCCTTCGTCAGGGTGGCGAACATGCTGTCCGACGACGGCACCGTGGACTCCGACAACTGCCGGAGCACACCGACGAGGACGTCCTCGTCGCCGCCCGCGGACTTCAGGACGTTCGCACCGGCGAGCAGTGCGCCGAGACCGGCCGCGTTCTGCGTCGGGTCGAGCGCGAGCACGCGGACCTTCTTGGCGAGTCCGTCGGGGTTCGCGGCGTTGGCCGCGCTCATCAGACCCGTCCAGCTCGGGCTGAAGGCCGACTTGAGCTTCGAGGCCCCGGCCTTCGACGCCGTCAGCACGACGGGGGAGTCCGCGGCGTTGCCGGCCGGCTTCACGGCCGGCCCGCCCGACTTGGCGAGCCCGGCGAGCCACAGGCTGGAGTCGGGGATCCACACGGCGGGGTTCAGCTTGGCGCCGGTCGGGCCGGTGCCCGACATCGCGTTGGCGACGTCGGCCGAACTCGCCGCCGTGACGGTGACGGCCACGCACTTGCCGTCGACCGAAGGGGGGGAGCTCTTCGCGATCTTCTCCACCGCCGGCTGGATGTCCGGGGAGGCCGCTACCGACAGTGCGATCTTGTCTCCGCCGGTGCCGCAGCCGGCGTCCTTGTTCGTGACCACGTACGCGGCCACGCCGAGGAGGACGGCAAACGCGACCGCGCCAGCCAGGGGGACGAACGCCCTGCCCCTGCTGGCACGCCGGCGTGGTGGCGGAGCGTTGTACGAGTCGAAGCCGCCATCGAGTTCGTCAGTGCGGTGACGTCCGCCCATGGTGCCCTCTTCGGAGTCGATTGGTTCCCGACGGTACGCGTATCCGCGCCACCATTTAGGGAGATTCAGCTGAATGCTTACGGAACGATACTGGTTGTGCCAACTCTGGCAAAACGCCAGTCTTGGTGCACTGATTACGAAAAGTCATGGTAAAGACTCACCATGTAAACTAACTTGCGATACATCTTGACCTGGGGCAAACGCGATGTATCGTGAGGCGCAGAGGGCTAGGGGGCGCAGGTGGCGGCGGTCATGGACGGCGAGGTCGGCGAGGTCGGCGATACGTCCGGCGCGGCGGCCCTCGCGACGCCTCGAGAGTGGCCGGCGGATCTCGTTCTCATCGAGTTCGCCGAGCCGGGCTGTCCGGCCGAGGTCCGGCGGAGGCTGCGTGAGCTCACCTGTCTGCGGGAGATCGTGATGACCGGTCGTACCGGACGGGCCTGGACCGATCCCGGCGGTGGCCCGGCCCTGGCGCGGGCGTTCCGCTCGCTCGGCCTCGATCTCGCCGTAGTTACCCTCCAGTGGCAGCGGGACCGCCCGCTACAGGCTCCACGCCCCTCGTGTACGGCCGCCGCGGTCCGCCCCGCCGCGATCACGTGCTCGGCCGGTACGGGCACCGGCATGCTGACCAAGCTGATCGTCGTGACGGCGGACCCCGACGCGACCAACCCCGACGCCGGGAGCCGTCCCTGGGAGTAGTCCGCCGAGGGCGGCCGAGCGCCGCGCACGCCGTACCCTTGGCGCGTGGTCATCCCGGTCGAAGACGCCGCCGATCCCCGCCTGGCGGACTACACACGTTTGCGCGACGTCGACCTGCGCAAGAGCCTCGAGGGCGAGCGGGGGCTGTTCCTCGCCGAGGGGGAGAAGGTCATCAGGCGTGCCGTGGCCGCCGGGCATCCGGTGCGCTCGGTGCTGACCACCGCGAAATGGCTCGGTCATCTCGCGGACGTGATCGAGGGCGTCACCGTCTACCTGGTCTCCGACGAGGTCATGGAGGGGATCACCGGCTTCCAGGTCCACCGCGGCGCTCTCGCGTCGATGGAGCGCCTGACGCCGCCGTCGGTCTCCGACGTCATCTCCGGCCGGGTCGTCGCCGGAGGGGCGCCGCAGGAAGGCCCGCGCAGGACGCCCCGCCGGATCGTCGTGCTGGAGGACCTGGTCGATCACGGGAACGTCGGGGCCATCTTCCGCTGCGCCGCCGCGCTGGGCGTCGACGCCCTGGTCCTGTCGCCCCGTTGCGCCGACCCGCTCTACCGGAGGTCGGTCAAGGTGTCGATGGGCGCGGTGTTCGCCATCCCGTACGCCCGGATGACCGACTGGCACGACGGGCTGGCCGAGATCCGCGCGGAGGGGTTCCAGTTGCTTGCCCTTACGCCCGACCGGGCGGCCGTGCCGATGGACGACGTGGTGCTGGGCGACCGCGTCGCGCTCATGCTCGGCTCGGAGGGCGACGGGCTGTCCTCCCATTGGCTGCACGAGGCCGACCACCCCGTGCGCATCCCCATGAGCGAGACGGCGATGGACCTCGGGGTCGACTCGCTGAACGTCGTGGCCGCCGCCGCCATCGCCTGTCACAGCCTGGTGCGCTGATCCACAGCCTGGTGTGCTGATCCACGGCCGCCCGGGAACGTTCCCCGTTCCCGGGCGGCCGCCGTACGGACCCGGGGCCTACGCCTTCGCGGCCGCCGCCACCTGCGCGCCCGCCCAATTGAGCAGCTTGCGCGCCGAGGTGAAGCGGGCCGCGTCGGACTTGTCGCCCAGGACGGTGCCGACGATCAGGTGGCCACTCTTCACCTGCGCGAACGCGAGACAGTAGCCGGCCTTCGCCGTATAACCGGTCTTCAGCCCGATCGCGCCCTCACTGAGCAGCTTGTTCGAGTTGGTCCACGTGTGCTTCCGGTGGATCTTCGTCGCCGGAGTCGTGTACTTCTTGGTCTTGATGATCGTGGACAGGGTGGGGGTCTTCAGCACGATCTGCGCCAGCTTCGCCTGGTCGCGTGCCGTGGAGTACGACTTGGTGGAGGTGAGGCCGTCCGCGTTGGCGTAGCGGGTGTCCTTCAGCCCGAGCGACTTGGCGGCGGCGTTCATCCTGGCGACGAACTTCGTCTTGCCCGGGCCGTACTTCACGGCCAGCGCGTTGGCCGCGTCGGCCGCGGAGGGGAGCATCAGGGCGTACAGCAGGTCGCGGACGAAGAGCCGCTCACCCGCCTTGAAGCCGCCCCCGGTCGCGCCGTGGGACGTGGCCCATTGGATGTCGGCCTTGCCGACCGTGACGACGTCGTTCAGCTTGGCCCGCTTCAGCACGACATAGGCGGTCATGAGCTTGGTCACGCTGGCGATCTGCACGCGGGTGGTCGACGACTTGGACATCAGAGCCTTGCCCGTGGTGACGTCGACCACGTATGCCCGGCGGGCGGTGATCGAGGGTGGTGCGGCGACCACAGCGGCGGTCGTCGCGGGAACCGCCGTCGCGGGGACGGCGACGGAAATGTTCGCCGCGGTGGTGCTCACGGGCACGGTCGCCGCGGCCGCGGCCGTGCCCACCGATCCCATGGCGAGAATGGCGGCTGTCAATGCGCCGATGACTTTGATACGCATCCGCACATGATCGCATGATCGGCAATCTTGAAAGATGGCTATTTAAAGACGTTATGGACTAAATGGTCAGGATGTCGTTGGCATTTTTCTGCGCCGTCGCCAGGTGACCAGCCCCGCCGCGGCCGCGGCGAGCACCACGAGCACCGAGACGGCCAGAACCGGCGATGCGGCGACCAGTCGCACCCAGGTCCAGACGAGCGAGTAGAGCCCGAACGTCGTCACGGGCACCCAGGTCAGGCAGCCGAGCCCGCTGGCGACCAGATACCACCGGTAGTCGACGCGGAGCGCCCCCGCGACCCAGGGCAGCGTGTGGCGAAGGCCGGGGATCCAGAAACACCCGTAGACGGCGAGCGCGCCCCACCGGCGCACGATGGCCTCGACCCGGACGATGCGCTGCTGCCCGATCTTCCTGCCCATGCGGGACCGGTAGAGGGCCTCACCGAGCCGGTGGCCGATCCAGTAGTAGGCCTGGAACGCGCCGAACAGCGCGATCGCGCCGACCGCGACGACGAGCCACAGGGGCAGGCCGAGTATCGAGGCCCCCAGGGGGTCGGGGATCCGCACCGGCCACCACCGCCCTTTCTGAGGTCAGGCTTACCTTACCGCCGGGTTCTGCCGCGCCTGCAAGCAGCCGTCAAGCGCCGGTCAACCACCCCACCCGAATCTGGTGGTGGAAAGGAAGGGGTAGGCCGATGAGTCCGCGAAGCAGTGTGATGCCGATCATGGTGGGCGGCGCCGCGAACATCGCGAAGCTGCTGGTCGCCACCATGGCGGTGGCCGGCGCGTACGTGGGGGCGCAGGCGTCCCAGGCCGAGCCCGGAGACGTGCCGGCGCTCTCGTCCGTGACGCCTTCGGGTTCCACGTCGTCGGGATCATCCACGACAGGGGCCTTCGCGGACCGGCCCACTCGCGTGATGACCCTGACCACCCGCGCCGACGAGGCCGAGGCGACAAACCTGACGACGGGCGCGGCGCCGGAGGCGGCTCCCGCCCCCGGCACGGTGACGGTGACCGCGATGCCCGGCGGCGCGGACTGCGAGCGCACCTACCGGGTGCGAACGGTGATCGACTCCGACGGCTCCGGCGTCTCGTACGCGTGGCAGGTCGTGCGCTGGAACACCTCGACGCGCGAGTGGCAGCCCTACTTCGCCAGCAGGAGCGGTTTCACCGGAGGCCCGCGTGCCGTCGAGTGGCGGCCCCGAATCGACGGCAACCCCGGTCGCTACCGCGTGCGGCTCGACGTCGGCTCGCGCTCCTACGAGAGCGCGGCGTTCCAGGTCGCCTGCTGACCGCGGGCGACCCGCCGTCCACCGTCCGACGGGAGCGCCGGTTCCCGGCGGGATCAGGCGGGTCAGGCGCCGAGAGAGCCGAGCGCCTGACGGGCTTCGCCGATCCAGCGGGGCACGCCGACCCGCTCCGCCACCCCGAGCGCCGTCTCGTAGTGCTCGCGGGCGGGCAGGCCGAGCCGTACGGCGAGATCGCCGAGGGTCCGGGCCACCGGCCAGAGGGCGACGACCCCGGTTCCCGCTCCGGCGATGCGGTCGCGGAACGGCACGAGCTTCTCGTAGGCCTCCTTCATCCGGTCGGCGTCGTCGAGCAGCATCCCGGCCAGCGCCCGCCAGATGAGGGCGAGTTCGTAGAGGAAGTCCGTGCGCACCGGCTCCCGCCCCGCCGCGATCACCTCCGCGTCCCTCAGGTGCCCGGCGGAGACGAGCGCCACGGCGTAGGCGTCGAGCGTCCATTTGGCGCCGCGCTGGTGCGCCTCGGCGAGCGGCTCCGCCATCTCGGCGGCGCGCCCGTCGACCAGGTGCAGGCAGAAGGTGGCGATCAGCGGCAGGTCCTGGCGGCCCTCCAGCATGCCCGCCCGGGCCGTCAGCCTGGCCGCGTTGCGGTAGGCGCGCTCGGCTTCGGCGTAGTCGCCGGTGATCATCAGGCGCTGCCCCGCGTACCAGGCGCCGACGGCGGCCGGAGCCGGCAGGTCGTACCGGCGGCCGAGAGACTCCGCCTCCGCCAGGTGCTCGTCGGCCTCGGCGAAGTCGCCGCGGGCCGCCGCGCACTCGAGCAGCACGAGGTGGGCCAGCGCCCGGACCTCGATCTGCCCTGATTCCGCGCCGACCCGGAGCAGTTCACGGCCGATGGTCTCCCGCTCGTCGACCTGCGTCATCGTGTAGGACTGGCGCAGCCTCCCGCTGAGCGCGACCGCCAGCAGAGCCGGGTCGCCGCTCGACCTGGCCAGTTCCTCCGCCTCCAGCGACGCCTGGTAGCCCCGCTGTGTGGCGGAGCCCTCCAGTTCGAGCGCCAGCGTGGCCAGCAGGCTCGCCCGCAACGACTGCTCGCCTTCGGGCAGTTCGACGAGGGCCTTCTCGGTGACGTCGACGATCTCCCAGGCGGTCCTGGTGAAATCGCGGGCGATTCCCTTGTGCGGTACGGCGAGGGAGGCCGCGATCCGCGCCGTCAGCTCCATGTCGCCGAGCGGGAGGGCGACGTTCATGGCCTCACGCCGCAGGCCGCGCGCGGCGGTCATGTCGCCGCACAGGGCCAGCGCCCTGATGTGCCTGAGCTGAAGCTCCAGCCGCTCCCTGACCGGTCCGTTTCCCCCGTGGGCGCGGTCGAGGGCGGCGACGGCCTGCTGCCACAACGACGCCGCCTCGCGGTGGGCGAAACGGCGCTCGGCCTGCTCGGCCGCGAGCCCGCCGTACCAGCCGGCCTTCGCGGCGGTGTCCAGGGTGCCCGCGGCGTCGTAGTGGTGGGCCAGCGCGGCCACGTCGCCCGGGTTGCGCCGCTCGATCACGGACGCCACGGCGGCGTGCAACCGTGACCTGCGCAACCGCGAGGCGTCGGAGTAGAGGGTGTCCCTGACCAGGTCGTGGTCGAAGCGGAGCAGACCGGCGCCCGGCTCGGTGACGAGCCCGGCGAGCAGGGCGGCCTCGACGGCGTCCACCACCGCGTCCTCGTCGCCCGACACGTCGACCAGCACGTCCACGTCGACGTCGCGTCCGATCACGGCCGCCTGGAGCAACACCTGCTGCGCCCGTTCGGGCAGCCGGGCGATCCTCCTGCGCAGGATGTCGCGTACCCCGGAGGGCACCTCGGAGATGTCGGCCTCGGCCTCGAAGAGGCGGACCGTCTCCTTGACGAAGAAGGGGTTGCCGCCGGCCCGTTCGACGATCGTGGTGACGACGTCGTCGTCGACGTCGTGCACGCAGGTCGCCCTGACCAGTTCGGCCACCGACGCGTCGTCGAGCCCGTCGAGGCCGACCCGCACGGGGCCGAGCCTGGCCAGAGCCGCGAGCACGTCCTGCTGCTGGTCGTTCAGCTCGCCGTCGCGGCAGGTCACGACCATCAGCACCCGGCTGGCGGCCAGCAGGCTGGGCAGCGCGCGCAGCAGTGCGAGCGTCTGGTCGTCGGCCCAGTGCAGATCCTCCAGGACGATCAGCAGCGGGGCCTCGCGGGCGACCGCCGACAGATAGCCGCCGACCGCCCGGTGCAGGCGGAATCCGCCCGACGCCTCGTCGTCTCCCGTGTCCGGCGCGGCGTCGTCGAGCAGCGGCGCCAGCAGAGCGGCGTACTCGCCCGGGCCCCGTCGCGCGACGAGCCCGCGCAGCACCTCGACCCACGCCCAGCCCGGGGGCGTCGCGCTGCTGTCCGGGCAGCCGCCGCCGGCCGCGATCCAGCCCGTCTCTTCCAGCAGGCCGGACAACTGGCGCACCAGCGTGGTCTTGCCGGCGCCGGGGTCCCCGCTGACGACGGCGACCGTGAACCGGCCTGCCCCGGCGCGGGGCGCCGCGGCCCTGAGCGTGGCGAGCTCGCCGTCACGGCCGACGAAGGGCTCTGCCTCCAGGGGCGGCAGGTCCACCGCCTCGAGCGACCGCGGCGGCCAGCTCCCGCCGACCTCCGCGGCCCGGCGGGTCGCGGGGACGGCGAGGTCGAGCGCGGGGTCCTGGGACAGGATGCCGGACTCCAGCTTCCGCAACGCCGGGCCCGGGTCGATGCCGAGCTCGTCCGACAGGATCGCGCGGGCCCTGCGGATCGCGGCCAGCGCGTCTCCCTGCCGCCCGCACCGGTAGAGCCCGAGCGCCAGCAGACGCCAGCCCTCCTCGCGCAGGGCGTGCTCGGTCGTCATCGCATCGAGGTCGGGCACGGTCTCGGCGTGCAGGCCCATGCGCAGTCCCGCGTCGGCGTGCCGCTCGCGGGCCACGAGCCGCAGCTCGCTCAGCCGGGCCACCTCCGCCTCCGCCCACGGCTGGTCCGCGAAACCGGAGTACGGCGTGCCCTGCCACAACCCCAGGACCGACTCGAGCCTGGCCCGGGCCGAGGCGGGGTCGTCCTCCAGCCACTCCCCGGCGGAGCGGACGGTCGCCTCGAAGCGCAGCGCGTCGACCTGCTCGGGCGCGGCGCGCAGGGCGTAGCCGGAGGCCACCGTCACCAGGAGGCGGTTCGGCCCGCCACGCGGGCGGTTCGGCTCGAGGACGCGGCGCAGGCGCGAGATGTAGACCTGCAGTCCTGACTGCGCTCCCTTGGGCGCGTCGTCGTCCCACAGGTCGAACAGCAGCGTGTCCACGGGGACGACCTGCCCCCGGGCGACGAGCAGGCGGGCGAGGACCGCGCGTTGCCGCAGACCGCCGAGATCGATGTGGCCGGCGTCGTCGTCCGCCTCGACCGGGCCGAGGACCCGGAACGTGACCGGACTCATCGGACGGTGATCCCGCGCCGAGCCGTGCGAATGGCCAGAGGGCCGCGCCCAGGCGATCGCCGTGCGTCGTACGCGTCCGCTGCCACTCGCACACACATGTCAGCCGTAACGGTATGCGCGCCCGCGAAGAGGGCACAAGGTCTTTCCGGATCCGGCCTCATCGCTCATGCGGGAAGGTCAGGTCGTCTGCGTGCTCGCCAGCGTCGGCCGGCCGTCCGCCGACGTCTTCTCGCGCCTGCGCAGGAGCGACCATGCGCCGAGCGCCAGCGCGCCCCACGGGATCTCGATCGTGTAGGTCCAGAAGCCGAACAGGACGGCGGCCGCGGTCGCACCGCTCGCGGGCTGTCCGAAGGCGCCGATCAGCAGGGTCGCCACGCCGCCCTCCATGATCCCCGCACCGCTCGGCGTGACCACGACGGAGGTCAGCACCCGGCTCAGCGCGAACACGGCGATCGTCTCCGCGGGGCCGGGGTACGAGCCGGTGGCCACGAGGCAGCAGGCCATGATCAGGCACTGGAGGGCGAGGAAGGCGACCATCCCCAGCGACAGCCCCGCCCACTTGCGGTGGACGATCTCCGCGATGTCCCGGCGGAGCCGGTCGATCGCCGCGGAGGCGGCGTGCTCGGCGGGCCGGACCCGGTGGGGGACGATCCGGAGGAGCCCGTCGAGGGCCCGGCCGAGGACGGCCGCGGCGCGATCCCAGTACAGGGCCGCCGCCACGACGGCGACCAGGGCGACGATGGACACGGCCCCCACCCATCCGGCGTTCGCGATGGTCGGGTTGGCGGCCTTGCCCGCGATCAGCAGGGCGGCGATGCCGACGGCGGGCAGCAGGAACCTGAACAGGGTGTTCCAGATGCCGGTGACCAGCGTGTAGACCACGATGGGCCGGTTGGCGAACCCCCAGCCGCGCGTCATCCCGAAGGTCAGCGCGACCCCCGCCGCGCCGCCGAACGGGAGCAGGTTGCTGACCGCGCTTCCCGCCCCGTTGAGGGTCAGGGCCTGGAGGTGGGTGAGGCCGGGCAGCGCCGAGGTCATCACGAAGGTGTAGGCCCACAGGCTTCCCAGCCACAACACGGTCATCAGCAGGACCGTGTGCCAGCTCAGCCTGCCGAACTCACGCCCGATCTCGTGCCAGTTGACCTTGGCGCCGGTCAGCGTGTGCACGATCCACGGCAGGTAGACCACGAGCACGACGGCCAGCGCAAGGGACAGCGCCGACAGCGCGACACGTAGCCACTTGTTGTTCACTCGAGATGCCCCCAGTCGTCCTTGGTCGCCTCAAGTGTGCCGGGAGATCGGAAGAGCGGGATCCTCCTGACGGAGGATCGGCCCCCTAGGGGTTGCCGAAGGGATGCCTGAGGCGGGTCCCCGGGGGCAGTCCCCGCTGGACGAACCACTCGGTGCCGAACACGTACCGGTAGATCGGCGCCGGGATCCTGAGCATGGCGCCGAGCGTCCGGTCGCCGTTCCCGCCGCTGGCCTGGGTGGCGTGCGCGGCCATGGCGGTGCGCTTGGCCTTGGTGTGCCTGCGGACGTTCACCCGATGGGTGATGGTCTCCCCGGCGGAGTAGGCCCTCTCGAAGCTCCTCACGTCGAGTGCCGGATAGAAGCGGGCGGCGAGCCGCACCCCCTTGACGAGCCAGTCGCGGTTCACCGTCGCCTCCAGCACGATCGGCGTTCCGGCGATCTCGGCCGCCCGGCTGCCGACCCGGTACACCTGGACGTGGTCCGGGTGCCCGTACCCCCCGGAGGGGTCGTAGATCGTGACCAGGTCGGCCGTCTCCTCCTTGAGGATCGCGGCGAGGCGTTGCGCCGCCTCCTCGATGTCGACGTCGATGAACGCGTTGTCCGCCCGGTCGTCCGCCATGCCGCCGTCGATGGCCAGGCCCGAGTCGCCGTACCCGAGTTGCACCACCCGCGCGCATCCCAGCGCGGCCGCCGAGCTGCGCAGCTCGTCCATCCGGGCCCGGCCGAGCTCCTCGCCGTGGGGGAGCTCCGCGAGGCCGCGTTCTCCCGCGGTCGCGACGACGAGCACCACCCGATGCCCCTCGTCCGCCAGCATCGCCATGGTCCCCGCGGTCAGCAGGGCCTCGTCATCCGGATGGGCGTGGAAGAACACCGCCGTTTTCATCCCGTTCCGCCGAACGTTGTCATCGTGCTCCACGAAATGTTGTCCCGGTCCCTGCCCCATGATCCCACGTGCCGGTTCACGCCCACGGTCCACCCTCCCGGGGCGCTCCGGCGGTTTGATGGGCGACGCGCGCTCTGTCACGCTGGCCGGGTGAGGATCCTTCACGTCAGTGACTGCTACCTCCCACGGCTCGGGGGAATCGAGGTTCAGGTCGCCGACCTCGTCAGAGTGCAGCGGGAGGCCGGCCACAACGTCGAGGTCGCGACGGCGACACCGGGGGAGAGCCTGCCCGGGGTGCACCGCGTGGTGGCCCGCCTGCCCTTCGACCTGCCCGTGCATCCCCGCGGCACCACGCACCTGATCCGGAGGATGACCGCGGAACGGCCCGACGTGGTCCACGTACACGCGGGGGCGGCCTCGCCGTTCGCCTGGATGGGCGTGCGCGCCGCCGTGCGCGCGGGACTGCCGGTCGTCGTGACCGTCCACAGCATGTGGGATCCCGTGACGCGCGGCGCCTACCGGGCGTTGCAGAGCCTGTTCCAGTGGCGTCGCTGGGGTCTGGTCGCCACCGCCGTGAGCGAGGCGGCGGCCCGTCCGATCAGGGCGGTGGCCGGGCCGGACGTGCCCGTCCTCGTGGTGTCGAACGGGCTCGACGTCTCCGCGTGGCGCCCCACCGGCGAGCCGGCGCGGGGGGAGGAGGTCCACGTGGTGGCCGTCGGACGGCTGGCCCCGCGCAAGCAGCCGGTGCGGCTGCTCAAGCTGCTGGAGGGGGCACGCGCCCGAGTGCCGGCCGAGATCGCGATGCGGGCGACCATCGTGGGAGACGGGCCCGCGCGGGGACGGATGGAGCGGTACCTGCGCGCCAGGGGGATGGACTGGGTGGCGATGCCCGGCCGGTTCAGCAGGGATCAGATCAAGGAACTGCTCGCCTCGGCCGACGTCTTCGTCGCCCCGGCGCCCCGGGAGTCGTTCGGGCTGGCGGCGCTGGAGGCCCGCTCAGCCGGGATCCCCGTCGTGGCCCGGATGCAGAGCGGTGTGGCGGACTTCGTCCGTCCCGGCAAGGAGGGCCTGCTTGGGCGCACCTTCGACGAGCTGGTCACATCGGTGGCGACGCTGGCCCGGGACAGCGAGCTGCGCCATGCCATCGCCGGTCACAACCGGGCGACCGAACCGGTGAAGTCCTCCTGGCCTGCGGTTCTGGAGGGTTTCGGCCGCTGCTACGAACTCGCGGCTGAGACCTCCTCAGCGAGCCGGGGCCTCCCCGGTACGTCCGGACCCTCCTGAGAGGTCGGGGCCTCTCAAAAAGGGAGGACCTTGCCCGAAGGGGTGCGCAGGTCGACGGGCTCAGGGTGCTTCGGTGGCCGGGGACGGGGAATGATCTGCAGCTTCTTCATCGGGGGCTGCCCTCCTCTCCAACTCTTGGTGTCATGATTCCCACGAAATCATCGGGTTTATCCTCGCCAGGCCATTTCCGATTCACTTCTTGTTCTTGTACGGCGCGGGCGCTCGTAAAACCTCCGTCCGGCCTCACATCGGCCGGGCCGGTCGCGGACGATGTCGATTCCGGAGACACGGACGCACTCGGGATGCCGCCGGCCCCCGATGGAACCGCGGAAAAGAAAGCGGCGGCCGCCAGGGCCCCACGCCGTCGTGGAACACCTGGCGGCCGCCGTACGTGTCGTCGAGGCCCTCAGCGTGCGGGCGCCTCGCGGAGCCGCGGACGGAGCCTGACAGGGCGGGCCGGGGGACGCCCCGGCCGCTCGGACATCTCGCGCGCCGGCCGAGGCGTAAGAGCCGAATATGTCCACCATGTCCGGAGCGTAGGAAACCTATGTTTCCGCCAATGCGGGGAAATGTTTCAACTCTTGTCCCGCTGATTCGCCCGTACTCACAGGCCCCCGGCCGCCGGGGTCAGCTCACGGACGCGATGATCTTGTCGAAGACCGGGGTGAGCTTGGTGGCGGTGGCGGTGTCGGCGTTCACCAGGTAGACGTTCACCAGGCGGCCGCCACCCTCGACCAGGCCCTCCACGACGACCTTGTTCCGCTCGCACACGACGCCCTTGCCGGATTCACGTTCCTTCCCGCCGAACCCGGTGCACGAGTCGGTGAACGCCTGCCGGACCGTGGCCACGTCGCCTCCGGTCACGACGTCGGCCCGCATGGCCAGCGGGTCCCCTCCCTGCTGGAGCGCGTCCGGGCTGGTGAACAGGCAGACGGTCGCCTTGATGGATTCGGCGGTCTCCAGCGGGTGGTTCTCCTCCTTCTCCTCCAGCTTCCAGGTGAGGGAGGTGGCCTTCGTGAGGCTTTCGGCGCTCAGCGGGCAGCCGTCCGTGGGCTTCGCCGCGGAGTCGCCGGTGGAGCCGGCGGCGGACGTGCCGGAGCCTCCGGACGTCGCGGCGTCCCCGGACGTGCCGGTCGATCCGCAGCCCGCGAGGAACGTTCCGGCGATGACGGTGATCAATATCCTGCTCATGGTGGACCGCATGGGTCGCGACACCGATCCTTCTCGTTCAGGGGAGGCGCCCTTGCGGGGCCGGGGGTGCGAACGGCGGCACCGCCGTTTTCGACGTGACGTCGCACGTCGGTGCTCGCCGTGGAGACTACTGGCCGGAGCAGCCCGCCGCGCGGGCTCGCGGTCGCCGCTCCGGAGGCCTCAGAGCCGGTCCGCGGCCTTGGCGGCGAGCTCGAGCATGGGCTTCTTGTTCGCCGCCGGGTCGGTGAGAAGAACGAGCCGGATCCCCACCCAGGTGCCCGACTTCAGGAAGAAGATCATGCCGTCCTCGTAGTACGCCTCGTCGCCGACGCCGGGGACCGGGGTGAACTTGTGCTCGAGGGTGCGGTCGATGTCGAGGATCTTCTTCGCCCCGTCGCCCGCGTACACCTCCACCTGCGCCGTCGGCCCGGTGGGCGGCCCGGTGTATCTGCAGGAGCTGGGGTCGCCTGCGACGCCGTCGGCCAGTGGAGTCCCGGCCAGTTTCTCCGCCTCCTCGTGCGTCACGAGCTCGCACGCGACGACGGCTCCCGCGGGAGCCGCCGCGGCGTCGGTTGTAGCGGGGGCCGCGGCCGGCTCCTCGGTCACGGTGACGGTCACGGTGGCGGTCGGCGCGGGGTCCGTTGCGGACGCGCCGCAGCCCGCGACGGCGAGGGCGCCGGTGATGAGGGCCAGCGCCGTCGCCCACCGGAACCCGAGGGCACGCACTGATCGGCTGTTCATGAAGTCGACCTCAGCTCTTGCAGAGTGGAACGTCTGGTTGGGTGACGGTCCGGTTGACGATGTCCTTCTTGCGGATGTCCTTCTCCGCCGGGACCTTGACCTTCAGCGTTTTCTCGATCGCCTTGGCGAGCGGGGCGGAGAGGTTGATGCCCGCCCCGCCTCGCACGGTCAGGACGAGCGTCGTCCCCTTGCACTTCACGGCCGGCCCGGCGAGGGGGAGGCCCACGCGGCCGGCCGCCGACCCGTTGGTCAGCCCGAGCGAGGCGACGACACCCACGTAGGGCCCGGCCCCGGCGACGGGGAGGCCGACCATGATCCCGAAACGGAACTCCGCGGCCACGACGATGCCTTCGACGCCGATGGAGACGCCGCGCAGGGAGTCCATGATGCTCTTGCGCACCGAGAACGTAGGCGTCAGGACGGTCCCGCCGTCGAGCCCGAGCGGGCCGCTGAGCCCCCACTCGCCGCCGGCGGAGATCGTGGCGTTCTTCGCCGAGAACGCCGTCTCGACGAGGAGCTTGAACGTCTGCTTGAGGGTCGCGGGGAACCCGCCGATGAGGATCGGCTGCTTGAGCTCGACCGGCAGCTCGATGCGCGCCTTCTTGTTGTCGGTGTATCCGCCGCCCGCCCCCGCGTGCACGGTGATGGCGATGCCCGTGATCCCGAGCAACCGCAACTGGGGCTTGACGATGGTGCCGTTGGCGACGGTCATGCTGGACCTGACCCGCAGGTCGTTGAACTTCAGGGTGACGTCCAAGCCGACCTTCAGGCCCTTCTTGGCGGTCGCGGCATGGTCGGCGTGCAGCGTGAGCTGGGACGGGCTCTTGGCCGCCTGGATCTCCCAGGCGCCCACCTTGGACGTCTGCGCCGTCGGCCCCGGGCTCGGGGCACTCCGGTCGCGGGCGACCAGTTGGACGGCGGGAACGGCCACGGCCACCGTGCCGGACGAGGCCGCCGGCGCGAAGGCGGACACCACGCGGGGGCCGCTCGCGGCCTGCCCCGGCAGCGGGGCGGGCGGCGCGGCCGTCCCTCCGGACGAGGAGTCGCTCTCGGGGACGGAGACCGAGTCGGGGCCGGCCGTGTCGGGATCGACCTCCCCCAGGAGGTCGGGCAGGGGCTGGAAACGTTGTGCCGCGACGTCGATCGGCTGGTCGACCGAGAAGGAGCCGTTGCGCACGATGTCGGTCAGCTCGACAGGGGCGAGCGTCACCGCGAGGTCGTCGTTCGAACGTTCCACCCGTACGACGCGGCCGGCGGCCTCGCCCGTGACGAACATGACCTTGCCCGGCCGTACGTCGCCGGCGCCGTCGGCGTCCCCGTCGATCGTGTAGGTGAGACCGTCCTCGCTGATCGAGCGGATGACGGAGCCGCCACCCTTCACGATCACGACGTCCGGCTGGTACTCGACCGGCGATTCGGAGCGGGGGGCGTAACCGTAGGTGAGGTCGCCGTCCGCCTGAGGCGTGTCCGAACCGCCGCCGCCGCACGCGGCGACCAGCGCGAGGCACAGGACTGTAAGCGCTCCGCAGACGCCGCCGCGGAGCGATCGGAGCGGTCTCACGTGCGGTTCTGCGGGGTGAAAGGGGAGACCTCGATGCCGTCGGGGTCGTCGAAGTGATGGAAACCGCCTGACGCGGCCATCGGGCACCTCCGTCAGAGGAGCAGCGGGGGGAGCCGATGCTCTTTGGAGTAAGACTCTAGAGTCGTACTCTCATCGAATGGAGGGGGTCAAGGGACGACGTTCCGAACAGACGAAGAACAAGATTGTCGAGGCGGCGCACGCGCTGTTCATCGAGCACGGTTACGCCGGGACCACCTTCCAGGCCGTGGCCGACGGCGCGGGCGTCTCGGTCCAGACCGTCTACTTCCACTACGGAAGCAAGAGCAGGCTCCTCAAACGCGTCGTCGAGGTCGCCTCGGCGGGTGACGGCGAACCGGTCCCGCTGCTCGCCCGGCCTTCGTTCACCGCGCTCAAGGAATCCACGGATCCCGCCACGGCGGTGCGCCTCTGGGTGCGCGAGAGCGGCGCCGTCCTCGACCGGGTCGCACCCGTTCTCGCGGTGGTTCGCGACGCGGCGCCGAGCGACCCCGAAATGGCGGCCCAATGGGCGGAGAACAGCGACCGGCGCCGTGCCGCCCACGGGGCGTTCATCGCCGTCCTCACCGGCCTGCACGCCGTACGGCACGGCCTGAGCGAGCGCCGGGCGATCGACGCCGCCGTCGCGTTGTTGTCGCCGGAGTTGTTCCTCGTGCTGACCCGCGAGTGCGGGTGGACGGCGGCGGAATGGGAGACGTGGGCCGCCGACCAGTTGTCGCACGCCCTGCTGCCCGGATAGAGCCATCAGACGGCCCGACCGGCTCGGCCGGCTCCATCTCGGTGGGCCCGGCGGCGCGGAAGGGCCGACCCGTCATGGCCGGCCACTCACCCGACGGCTCACGCCATGGTCGCGGCGATCTGCTCGTAGGTGCGCAGCATGAGATCCCAGAAGCGGCCGGTGTCGATCGCGGTGCCGACGAGCGCGTTGGGGGTCCTGTCGCCGAGGCGGAAGTCCACCACGGTCATCCCCGAGGTGAACCGTCCGGCGGTCTCGACCTCGACCACGGCCTGCTGGACCTCGATCAGAGTCGGGTCGATGAGGTAGGCGATCGCGCAGGCGTCGTGGATGGCGGGTCCGCCCTCCGCGGTGACCACCCCGTAGAACTCGGCGCACGGGACGAGCAGGTCGGCGCCCAGCCGTCCCATCTCCCGCATCCGGTCCACGACGGCGGTCGTCGCGAGAGCGGTGCGGCTGACGTCCAGGCCGATCATGGTGACCGTCCAGCCCGCGGCGAACACGATGGCGGCGGCCTCGGGATCGGCGGCGATGTTGAACTCGGCCGCCGGGCTGTAGTTGCCCCGGGTGTAGGAGCCGCCGAGGATGACGAACTCGCGTGCCCAGTCCACGAGCCGGGGCTCCTTGCGGACGGCCAGCGCCACGTTGGTCAGCGGGCCGATGGCGACGAGCGAGATCTCCCCGGGGGCGGACGCCAGCGTGTCGATGATGAAGTCGACCGCGTGGCCGTCCGCGGGGGGAAGAGCCGGCGCCGGCAGCCGCACCTGCCCGAGCCCCGAGTCCCCGTGCACCTCCGCCGCGTCGATCCTGGCCCGTAACAGGGCGCCCGCGCTGCCCGGGACGACGGGGACCTCGGGAAAACCGAGGAACTCGCGGAGGCGCAGCGCGTTCTCCGTCGTCTTCGCCAGTGAGACGTTGCCCCCGACCGTGGTGATCCCGATGATCTCCACCTCGGAGCTGCCGTGGGCGAGGGTGATGGCCAGCGCGTCGTCGATGCCGGGGTCGCAGTCGATCAGGATCTTCTTCACCCGGGCAGCGTAAACCGGAGGGGCGCGGCGCCTTCTCTCCGGCCGCCCATTGATCTATCTGATAAGCGTGTGGTGCCTGATTTGGCGGCGCTTTCTCAAGGCGATCTCCATCTGACGCTCCATGATCCGGGCGCGCTCGTGATCTCCCTGGCGGGCGCTGGACGCGGCGAGATTCGCCACCACGGCCAGGACGGCTTCCGCGACATCCTGCAGACGCGATTGCGACGACCAGATCTCGCTCATCGGGTCGAGCCCGAGGACATTCATCATCGCCCGCACGGAACGGCATTTCGCGGCCGCTCCTTCGTGGTCTCCCGCGTCGAGCTCGGCGTTGCCCGCGCCGACCGCCGAGTGGACGACGGCCAGGGCCCGCGACACGTTCAGGTCGCTGTCCATGGCCGCGCTGAACTGCGGCGGAAGCGAGCCGAGGGCCGAACCGACCCGGAGCACGAACCGTTCGATCCGGCGGTAGGCCGTGGCCGCCTCCTCGACCGCCTCGACCGAGAATTCGACCGGTGAGCGATAATGGGCGGCGGCCAGGTAATAGCGGAGTTCCACCGGCCGAATCCGATCCAGGACGGCCCGGACGGCGAGCGGGTTGCGCACGTGTTTGCGGATTTTCTCGCCGCGGTGGGTGACCGGACCGTTGTGCAGCCAAAAACGCGCGAACGCGTCTCCCGCGGCGTGTGACTGGGCCATTTCGTTCTCATGATGGGGGAATATCAGATTGGCGCCGCCGCCGTGGATGTCGAATTCCGCGCCGAGATATTTGCGGGCCATCGCCGAACATTCCAGATGCCATCCCGGCCGCCCTTCGCCCCAGGGCGCCGACCAGACGGGCTCGCCGGGCTTCGCGCGTTTCCACAGGGCGAAATCACGGGGGTCCCGCTTTCCCCGTTCGTTTTCCCCGGCCTCGCGCATGTGCTGCGCCTGCTGCCGCGAGAGCGACCCGTAATGGGGATAGGAGTCGACCGCGAAATAGACGTCGCCGTCCGACTCGTAGGCGTGGCCGGTGGCGACGAGCTGCTCGATCATCTCGATCATCTCGGGGATGTGCCCGGTCGCCCGGGGCTCCACGCTGGGCGGAAGGCATCCCAGCGTCGAGTAGGCGCGGGCGAAGGACCGGTAGACGGGGCCGGTGATCCGCCACCACGGCGTCCCCTCGGACAGAGACCTGCTGATTATCTTGTCTTCGATGTCCGTGACATTCCGGCATAGCAGGACTTTGTAGCCGGTGCTTTTCAACCAGCGGTGAAGAATGTCAAAACTCACCTGTGACCTGATCTGCCCGACATGCGGGGGAACGACGACGGTGGGACCGCACAGGTAAATCGACACCCTTCCGGGAATTCGAGGGGTGAAATCGCGGAGCATGCGACGACGCGTGTCGTAAAGGCGAAGACCCACCTATCCGAGGGTAAGCGACTAATCCGCTCGCTGTCGATAGCGCTACGCGGGCATGCGGCGCACAACACGGAATACGGATTGTGAGACGTGCGGAAGCGGGAATAAGCGGACGGAGTCCTGTGGTTCGCGCTGACATGGAGACGACGAATCGGGGCCGCGTCCGCGTCGAGACGACGGCCAAGCGTGTGCGGGCCTACGTGGACGGCCGGCCGGTGGCCGACAGCACCCACGCCCTCCTGGTCTGGGAGAGCCCGCACTACCCGACCTACTACTTCCCGGCCGGCGACGTCGACACCGACTCGCTCAAGGCGACCGGCGGGACCAAGCACTCACCCAGCCGGGGTGACGGCCTCCTCCACGACGTGGGGGAGCGGAGGGACGCGGCCCTCCTCTATGGGGACGACGCCCCCTTGGCGGAGATCCGCGGGCATGTCCGGCTCGACTGGGATTCCATGGACAACTGGTTCGAGGAGGACGAGGAGGTCTTCGTCCACGCCCGTGATCCGTACACGCGGGTGGACATCCTCCCGAGCTCCCGGCACATCCGGGTGGAGGTCGGCGGGGTCACGGTCGCCGACTCGCGGCACGCGCGGATCCTGTTCGAGACCGGGCTGCGGCCGCGCTACTACCTGCCGAAGACCGACGTGCGGCTCGACCTGCTGACGCGTTCCGGCACGGTGACCCACTGCCCGTACAAGGGCACGGCCGAGTACTGGTCGATCGGAGAGGGCAAGGACCTCGTCTGGTCGTATCCGACGCCCCTGCCCGAGAGCCAGAAGATCGCCGGCCTCGTCTCGTTCTACAACGAGAAGCTGGACATCTACGTGGACGGCGTCCTCGAGCAGCGGTGAGCGGCGGGCGGCTCAGCGGCGGATGACGTGCAGGACGCTCGCGATGCGCTCGGCGGCGGTGACGACGTCGGAGGCGTGCCCGATGCGACCGGCCCACGACAGCCAGTACCACCACTCGCCGTCGCTGGCGTTCGACGCGAGCACGTCCTCGGCCATGGCGGGGACCATCGGGTTGACCACGCGCAGCCGGGGATACAGCCCGGCCGGCGCCGACAGGCGTACCTGGAACGAATGGGCCTCCAACTGGGCGGCGAGCCGCTCCAGATGGTCCATCGCCTCGCTGCGATCTGGCGTCATGGTCGGCCTCCGGAGGATGTCGGTACCTTTCACCTGGAAGCCTGAACCCGACCGGTCCGACCGGCAATCGGCGCCCATCCGAGAAACCGTGCAATAACCAGGGATTTCATTGATATTCCGTGGAACATCCTCGGGTCTGCGGCCACGAACGGATAACGGTGCGAAGGCTCGGGTGCACCGCACTTTACATTTGGGAAACATCCGTGCAGGGCGACACTCCAACTGCGGAGGGCAGCGCACATGGCCCGTGGAGAGCATTCACCCGCATGCGCCCGGCGCTGGCGTGAGCAGGCGGAAGGCCGCCAGTGGACGCTCTGGCAGACCGTCCAGGCGATCCACGGATGTTGCGGTGTGAGCCTGCTCAAGGCGCACCGCCTCGGCCGCGGGTGGTCGGCCAGGCAGGCGATCGAGGAGCTGGAGTTCCTCTGCGAGCAGCAGTCGCTCGGGTCGCCCCGCGCCAGCATCGACCTGCTGAACGCGTGGGAGAACAACCGGGCGAGGCCCCGCCCGCAGACGATCGACCTGCTCGCCCGGCTGTACCGGGCCAACGCCGTACGGCTCGGCCTCGCCGCCGACTACTGCGAGGACCAGGGCGGGCAGAAGGTCGTGGTCGTCGGCCCGGGCGCGTCCGACGAGACCGTGCATCTGGAGGAGGCGGGCGACGACGCCGAGCGGCGGGCGCTGTTCCACCAGGCGATGCTCCTCGGCACTCCCAACGGCCGGTTCTTCGCCGAGGTCGAGGGCACCCGGCACGACCTCGACAGGACGCTGGCCGCCGGGTCCGTGACCGAGGACCAGCTCGACCGGCTGGACGAGCAGGTGCTGCGCTACCGCCGCGAGTACATGACCACGCCGCCGATGCCGATGTTGTGCCGCGTGATGCTGGAGATCTCCGACGTGCGGAAGCTGAGCGCGGCCCGCCAGCCGTCCTCGGTCCAGCGCCGCCTGCTGACCGCGACGACGATGCTCGCCCTGCTCTCGGCGGACGCGCTGATGAAGCTGGGCGACACCCGCCAGGCCCACTCCTGGTACGGCACGGCCCGTGCCGCCTCCGACGACGTGGGGGACCTGAGGTTGCGCGCCCTCGTCCGCGCGCAGCAGACGATGTTGCTCTACTACTACGGCGACCTCAACGAGACCGTGCGGCTGGCGAGGGAGGCCCGGATGCTCGCGGGGTCGGCCCCGAGCTCCCCCGCGGCGCTGGCGGCGGCCGCCGAGGCCCGGGCGCTCGCCCGGATGGGGGACGGCAAGGCCGCCAGGCTCGCCCTGGCCGAGGCCGAGCAGATCTTCGCCAGGATGCGCGGCATGAGCCAGGACGACCTGGCCTTCGTCTTCACCGAGAAGCGCATGAAGTTCTACCGGACCGGGACGCTGATCGAACTGGGCGACGCCGAGGACTTCGACGGTCTCGACGGGTCGTCCTCCGGCTTCCACACGATCGACCCGGCTCTCATCCAGCTCGACCAGGCCAGCCAGCTGGCCCGGCACGGGGAGCACGCGGAGGCGTGCAGGATCGCGGCCGACGCGCTGAGACAGGTGCCGGCCGAGCATCGCACGTCGATCGTCGTCACCCGCGCGAAGGCGCTGCTGGCCGACACCGACCCGGCCCTGCCGTCCGTACGGCACCTGCGGCAGGTCCTGTCGGAGTCCTCACCGCGGCTCGCGCTGGACCGCGTGCTGTGAGGCGGCGATGAGGGCCGGGGGCGGCGGCCTGCCGCTCGCCGAGGAGGCGTTCGGCCTTCTGCGTGAGGTGTGCGGCCAGTTGGGGGTGGACTCCCGGGGCGCCCAGCTCATGCGGTTGCGCAGCAACGCGGTGTTCAAGCTGCGCGGCGACATGGTCGTGCGGATCGCCACCGCCCCCGACGCCCTGACGCGGCTGCCCGTGGTGCTGGCGGTCGCCCGCTGGCTCGCCGACCGGGGTTTCCCGACCGTGCGCCCGGTGGATGAGATCCCCGGCCAGCCGATCGTCCACGACGACAGGGCGGTGACCTTCTGGCGGTACGTGCGGGCCCGGGGCCGTCCCACCACGCACGAACTCGGCCGGATCCTGCGGAACCTGCACCGCGAGCCCGTCCCGCCCATGCCGCTGCGCCGGCTCACCGACCCCCTCGCGGAGGTGCGCCACGCCGTCGAGCACCGGGCGGAGGTGCTGACCGCCGGCCAGCGGGCCTGGCTCGGCGACCGGATCGAGGAGCTCACCGGGCGCTGGGGCGACCTGGAGACCGGCCCTCCCGTCCTGCTGCACGGCGACGCGTGGATCGACAACCTGCTGCGCTGCCAGGACGGCCACGTCGTGCTGCTGGACTGGGACGGGGTCGCGGTCGGCCCCCGGGAATGGGACCTCGTGCACACCTACCACGGGCAGCGTCGCTTCGGCCTGTCCGCCGCCGACGTCGAGGAGTTCGCCCGGGCGTACGGCGCCGACCTGCGACTGTGGCCCGGCTACGGCACCCTGATGGAGGTCAGGGACATGTACGCGGTCGGAATCCACATCCGCAACGCCCTGGGAGACCCGTTCTCCCGGCAGGAACTTCCCCGCAGGCTCGACTCGTTGACCCGTGGTGACGGCCACGCGAGGTGGTACATGGCATCGCCCGCATAGGTACTCGGCGATCCGGGTACTCTCCGGATAGGCTGTTGTTGTTGCAACGGTGATTTCCTAGAACGTGTTTAGCCAAAGCGCGTGCTGGGGAATCTCCCGGCAGCGGGCGTGCTTGCTTGCTTTTCCAGCGTCATACGCGGATGCAGGGTAAGGTCCGCTGAGCAGCCCCGTGTCTCCGACCTGGTGACATGGTGAGGCTCCCGTAAAGGAGAAGCAGTTGTCTGAAGGCACCGTCAAGTGGTTCAACGCCGAAAAGGGCTTCGGGTTCATCGCGCCTGACGACGGTACACCTGACGTGTTCGTTCACTACTCGGCAATCACCTCGAGTGGTTACCGGAGCCTGGACGAGAACCAGCGCGTCAGTTTCGTGACCGTTCAGGGCGCCAAGGGTCCGCAGGCCGAGCAGGTCACGCCCCTCTAGGCTCAAAAGAGAAGTTCGAACACTCGGGCTCGCTTCCAGAGCCCGACATAGCGAAAAATCCGGGCCCGCGTCGCACCTTGCGGCGCGGGTTTCCGGATGTTTTACCGGCTTTTTGCCGGGAAGTCGCTTTCTCCATGAGGCTGAGCGTCACATCGGATCTGTGGTGGAAGAACGCGGTCGTTTACTGTCTTGATATCGAGACATATGCCGACGGAAACGGCGACGGAGTCGGGGACTTTCGCGGGGCCGTCGAACGAATCGACCACCTCGACCGGATGGGCGTGACGTGCATCTGGCTGATGCCGTTCTTTCCCAGCCCCGACTGTGACGACGGCTACGACATCACCGATTTCTACGCCGTGGATCCGCGGCTGGGCACGCTCGGTGACTTCGTGGAGTTCATGCGCGTCGCCAGGGACCGGGGCATCCGGGTGATCGCCGACCTGGTCGTCAACCACACGTCCGACCGGCACCCGTGGTTCCTGGACGCCCGATCGGCCCGGGACTCGCGGTATCGCGACTGGTACATCTGGTCCGACGAACCCGAGCCCGACGACCCCGAGGGCGTGGTGTTCCCCGACAAGGAGAACAGCCTGTGGGAGTTCGACGAGAAGACGGGCCAGTACTACTTCCACCGGTTCTACCGGTTCCAACCTGATCTCAACACCTCCAACCCCGAGGTGCGTGACGAGATCGCGCGGATCCTCGGGTTCTGGATGGAACTCGGCCTCTCCGGGTTCCGCGTCGACGCCGTGCCGTTCCTGGTGGAGCAGGTCACCGACTCCGGCGACGGCAGGCTCCCCGACCCGCACGAGTTCTTCGCCGACCTGCGCGCCTTCCTGAACCGCAGGAACGGCGGGGCCGCGCTGCTCGGCGAGGTCAACCTGCCCTACGACGACCTGGTGAAGTACTTCGGCGACTCGCTCGGCAACCAGATCACGATGTGCTTCGACTTCATCGGCATGCAGAACATGTACCTCTCACTGGCGCGCGGCGACGCCGGGCCGCTCGCCGCGGCGCTCAGGGAGCGTCCCCGACCGCCCAGGGACGCCCATTGGGCGACCTTCGTCCGCAACCACGACGAGCTGACGCTGGACAAGCTCAGCGACTCCGAGCGCCAGGAGGTCTTCGCGGCCTTCGGCCCGGACGAGGACATGCAGCTCTACGGCCGCGGCCTGCGGCGGCGCCTGCCCACCATGCTCGGGGGCGACATGGGGCGGATCAAGATGGTCTACAGCCTGCTGTTCTCCCTGCCCGGGACCCCCGTCCTGTTCTACGGGGAGGAGATCGGCATGGGCGAGAACCTCGACCTGGAGGGCCGGCAGGCCGTACGCACGCCGATGCAGTGGACCCCCAACCGCAACGGCGGCTTCAGCACGGCCGACCCCGCGAAGATCCACAACGTCGTGCCCTCCGGGGACTACGGCCCCGAGCGCGTCAACGTCAGCGCCCAGCAGCGCGACTCCGACTCCCTGCTGCTGTGGATCACCCGGCTCATCCGGCACTACCGGGACTGTCCCGAGCTCGCCTGGGGCGACTACGCCGTGCTCGACTGCGGGGCCCGCTCCGTGCTGGCCCACCGGGCCGACGCGGACGGGGAGACCGTCCTCGCCGTGCACAACTTCAGCGAGCGGGAGACGGAGGCCGAGGTCGTCCTGGAAGGCCTCGACTCGTCCAAGGTGCTGACCGATCTCCTCGTGGACGGGACCGTGGAGATCTCCGACGAGGGACGCGCGCGGTTCCGCCTCGGCAGGTACGGATGCCGCTGGTTCCGCGTGTCCACCCCCGAGACCGCCCCCGCCGACTCCGCGGGTTCTTCCTAGGGGGAGCCTCAGGGGCCGGTCCGGTGGATCTCCGATGGGCCGGCGTCCTCCCCGCGGCCAGAGTGATTTGCCATGGGGATGTCTTTTACCTTTGCTGGAAACCCGTATGACGTCGCACGACGCGGAAGGGACCGGGTGTCCGCCGAGCGGCCGGCGGATCTCACCCGGGTCGCGGCCCACGCGCTGATCGGCGCGGGCTGCCTCGGCATGGTGCTCCTGCACCTCGTGTCAGGGCTCGACCCTCTGCACGACGTGATCAGCCAGTTCGTCTTCGCGCCGTACGGCTGGCTGCTGCCCGTCTCGCTGGTGTCGCTCGCGTGCGGCTCGGCGCTGGTGGCCCTGCGGCTGGCGCGGCTGGACCGCGGGGTGGCGCTGCTGACCGGGCTGTGGAGTTGCTGCCTGCTGCTGGTGGCCGGATTCCCCACGGACAGGCCGGGGTTGTCCCTGTCGATGTCCGGGGGGATCCACCGATACGCGGCGGCCGTCGCCTTCGTCAGCGTGCCGGTCGCGGGGCTGATCCTCGCCCGGGTCGCGGGCTCGCGACTGATCCGGGTGCTCAGCGTGGTCACGCTGGCGCTGGCCGCCCTGGTGCTCGCGCCGTACGTCGCCAAGACGCTGGGTCATGACCTCGGGATGATCCCCGCCGGACTGACCCAGCGCCTGACCGTGTTCTCCGATCTGACCGGGTTGATCGCGATGGCGCTCCTGCCCGCCTGCGCGGCGGCGCCACGGCGGCGGTCAGATCAGGCCGAGCTCCCTGACGGCGTCGCGCTCGTCGATCAGCTCCTGGACGGAGGCGTCGATGCGGGTACGGGAGAACGCGTCGATCTCCAGACCCTGGACGATCTCCCAGCGGCCGTTCTTCGACACGACGGGGAACGAGGAGATGATGCCCTCGGCCACGCCGTACGAGCCGTCGGAGGGGATGGCGGCCGAGGTCCAGTCGCCCTCGGGAGTGCCGTTGACCCAGTCGTGGACGTGGTCGATCGCGGCGTTGGCCGCCGACGCAGCGGAGGAGGCGCCGCGGGCCTCGATGATCGCCGCACCGCGCTTGGCCACCGTCGGGATGAAGGTGTCGCGCAGCCAGTCCTCCTCGACCTGCTCAGCGGCGATCTTGCCGCCGACCTCGGCGTGGAAGAGGTCCGGGTACTGCGTGGCGGAGTGGTTGCCCCAGATCGTCATCTTCCTGATCTCGGAGACCGGGACGCGCAGCTTGGCGGACAGCTGCGAGAGCGCCCGGTTGTGGTCGAGGCGCGTCATCGCGGTGAACCGCTCGGCGGGGACGTCGGGCGCCGCCGACTGGGCGATGAGGGCGTTGGTGTTGGCCGGGTTGCCGACGACCAGGACGCGGATGTCGTCGGCCGCGTGGTCGTTGATCGCCTTGCCCTGGGGGCCGAAGATGCCGCCGTTGGCCTGGAGGAGGTCGCCCCGCTCCATTCCCGCCGTACGCGGCCGGGCGCCGACGAGCAGCGCGATGTTGGCGCCGTCGAAGGCCTTGGCCGGGTCGTCGGAGATCTCGATGCCCCGCAGCAGCGGGAACGCGCAGTCGTCGAGCTCCATCGCGGTGCCCTCGGCGGCCTTGACCGCCTGAGGGATCTCCAGCAGGCTCAGCGTCACCGGGGTGTCGGCGCCCAGGAGCTGGCCTGAGGCGATGCGGAAGAGCAGCGCGTAACCGATCTGGCCGGCCGCGCCGGTGACGGTCACTTTGACGGTCATGACGATCCCCATTCGCGATAAGTGTGACTCACGGATGCTACTCGCCCGGAGCCCCGCAGGCGGTGCTGAGGTGTCCCCAGCGCGCCCCGCCTCCTCGGGCCGGCCGGCGGTCGCGTCATGATCTATCCCGCTGTCCGTCCTTCGAGCGGAACAGGCCGGCCGCGGGCACTGGCGACGCCGCCATCAAGCCATCGCGAGACGATGCCACTACCAGCGCAGATCCCAACAGTGATCTCATGGTGTCACTGGAGTATCAGTGGTGCCGACTGCCGGGAAGCCTGGACGGCGGTCAGTACAGGCTGTGCCGGCGTGGGGTGGTGCGCTGCTCGTAGCGGAGGTAGTCCGCCGGCAACTCAGCTGAACTGGACCCACGTGACAGACCGAACAGGGCGGCGACGGCAGTGAGAAGCAGTAGAGGCCCGCACCACGCCAGCCAGATCGCCCAGAACGGCACTGGGCCGTCCGCGAACGGGAGCCATGTGATGAGGCTCAGCACGGTGCCCCAAAACAGCAGCGGCCTGAGGCCGCCCGCTTGCTCAAAGTCGCTCTTGGCCTGGTCGGGCATCGTGCACGGGTCCCTGGGCTTCTGGTAAGCGGGCGGGGAGTACAGCGGTTCAGGGTGCCGTGGCGGCGGCACGACTGGCGGCGACGTGACGGCAGCCGTCGGAAGCATGGGGGGCGACGCCTGCTGCGGCTCAGTCGGAGTGCCCGGCTGGGCCGAACGGGCCGTCATGAGCCGTGTCCACGCCTCCAGGTAGCGCGCGGACACGTCGGCTGGTTCGGTCAGCTCCGCAGTCAGGACATCGACGATCGCGGTCAACGGGCCCGGCCGACGCGGTAGCGCGTCCTGGGCGAAGAGAGCGGCGAGCGTACTCTTGGCCATCGCGTGGCGTGGCGCGACCTGGGACATCCGCAGGGCGATGTCCCGGTAGCTCAGCCCGCTCCTGACCCGCAGCGCGCGCAGCGCATCCATGAATTCCCGCTCGGTCCGGATGACCTTGGGCGCGGCGCAATCCATCCCGGCCGGATGCTCGTCCTGGGCTCGCATACGAGCAGTATGTGCTGCCGCCGATGGGATAGACCAGCACTGGGATGTCCGTTCCTGTCCAGACTTGTCCGACACCGCGCGGCACTCGACGTCGGGGGCGTTCAGGCAGCGTGGGTGACCGCAGACGAGGGCCTAGCGCAGATCCCAGCCATGATCTCACTGGAGTTCTAGGCCGCCGCGCTCGCGGATGTCGCCGTTCAGGCGGCGCCGGGGTGGGAGGGGCCGTGCGGATCCCGGCAGTGCGGGCCCTCCTCGCCGATGATCAGAAGTTCGGGAGAGGCGTGGTCCACCTGGAGCGTCGTGTGCTCGATGCCGTACGCGTCGTGCAGCATGGCCTCGGTGGCCTGCCGTACGGCGTGGCAGTCGGAGCCGGGGGCGACGAGCACGTGCGCGGAGAGCGCGGCGTAGCCCGACGTGACCGTCCAGATGTGGAGGTCGTGCACCTCGACGACGTGCTCCGTCGCCGCCATCCGTGCGCCGATCTCGTCGGGCGCCATCCCCGGGGGAGCCGCCTCGAGGAAGACCCGGCCGGAGTCGCGGACCAGGCCCCAGCCCGCCTTGGCCATCAGGGCCGCCACGACCAGGGCGGCGATGGCGTCCGCCCGGGCCCACCCGGTGAGCCAGACCACGAGACCCGCCGCCGCGGTGGCGATGAAGGCGTAGAGGTCGCTGAGGATGTGCTGGAACGCGCCTTCGACGTTGAGGCTCGACCGGTTGGCCTTGCTGATGAGCCAGGCCGCGACCACGTTGACGACGATGCCCACGAGACCGGTCACGGTCACGAGCACGCCCTCGACCACAGGCGGCGACACCAGCCGGTGCACGCCTTCGGCGACGAAGAAGACCGTGAGCAGCAGCAGCGTGATGCCGTTGATCTGCGCGCTGATGATCTCCACGCGCTTGAGCCCGTAGGTGAAGCCGCCCTTGGCGGGACGGGCGGCGATCCGCATGGCGACGAGCGCCAGCCCGATCGCGGCCGCGTCGGTCAGCATGTGGCCGGCGTCCGAGAGCAGCGCCAGGGAGCCGGCCACCAGACCGGTCACCACCTCGGCCGCCATGAAGCCGAGGATCAGGAGCAGCGCCCCGATGAGAGGCCGCCGGTCGGCGTCCGCACGCACGGCGTGCCCATGCCCGTGCCCGTGCTCATGGTCGTGTTCCGCGTCGTGCCGGTGTTCCGCCGTGTCGTGATCCGCGTCGTAGGCGAGGCCGTCTCCGGGGCCGCGTCCCCCCTCGCCGCCGGGTCCCGGTGCGTGCCTTCGGCCGCGGGCGGCCCGCTGGTCAGTCACGGGAGCCGGCCTCGTCATGGGTCACGTGGGTGAGGCCGAGATCGAAGAGCATCCGGACATGTGAGTCGGCCAGCCGGTAGTACGCCATCCGGCCGGACCGCCGCACCTTCACCACGCGGTTGAGCCGGAGCAGTCGCAGCGCGTGGGAGACGGCCGACTCGCTCTGGCCGCATGCCGCCGCGAGGTCGCAGACGCACATCTCCCCGCCTTCGAGGAGCGCGGCCATCAGCCGGAGCCGCCCGGGATCGGACAGGAGCCCGAACACCTGGGCTAGGCCCTCGATCGCCGGCTCAGGGGGGAGCGACGCCATGACGGCGCTCACCCGGTCGGCGTCGACCACCCGTGCGTGTGAAGAGGTGCTCATATGAGCGATGGTATGCGCCGAATAGGCGTTTGGCCCGGCGACTCCCGTGATGCCGCCGTCAGAGGGCCCGGCCGGCCGCGGCGCCCACGGCCGGCCGCCGGGATGAACGGGTCAGGCGTAGTGATCGCGGCTTCCGCCGGAGCGGGTCAGCTTGACGACGACGGACACGATCAGCGCGACGGCGCCGATGATCAGTAGCCACTTCAGCGCCCCGAAGATGAGGCCGATGACCGAACCGAGCAGGAAGAAGCCGACGATGACCGCCGCTGCGATGAGGAGAATGCGTCCCATGTCTTCACCGTAAGCGCCGCCCACCCTGCGATCACAGGGCGGGCGGCCAAGTTCAGGGGCGCCTCAGGGACATCTCAGGGGTCAGTCGTTGGCGTGGAGCGCGGAGTTCAGCTCGATGCCCGTGCCGGCCCGGTAGACCGCCTCGACCGCCCCGGTCGTGGAGTTGCGGCGCAGCAGGAGCCCGCTCTTGCCGGACAGCTCCCTGCCCTTCACGACCTCGCCGCCGGGCAGGGTGACCTTGGTGCCCGCCGTGACGTAGAGGCCGGCCTCGACCACGCAGTCGTCGCCGAGGGAGATGCCGATCCCCGAGTTGGCGCCCAGGAGGCACCGCTCGCCGACGGAGATGATCTCCTTGCCGCCGCCGGACAGGGTGCCCATGATCGAGGCGCCGCCGCCGACGTCCGAGCCGTCGCCGACGACGACCCCGGCCGAGATCCTTCCCTCCACCATCGACGCGCCGAGGGTTCCGGCGTTGAAGTTGACGAAGCCCTCATGCATGACGGTGGTGCCGCTCGCCAGATGCGCGCCGAGCCGTACGCGGTCGGCGTCGGCGACGCGGACCCCGGCGGGCAGCACGTAGTCGACCATCCGGGGGAACTTGTCCACCCCGTAGACGGTCACGGGGCCCCGGGCGCGCAGGCGGAGCCGTACGGCCTCGAAACCCTCCACCACGCACGGGCCGTGATTGGTCCACACGACGTTGGCCAGCACGCCGAAGACCCCGTCCAGGTTGAGGCCGTGGGGGCGCACGAGGCGGGAGGACAGCAGATGGAGCCGCAGGTACGCGTCGTGGGCGTCGGCGGGCGGCGCGGACAGGTCGGCGATCCCGGTGCGCACCGCCACGACCTCGACACCACGGGCGGGGTCCGGCCCGACAAGCGCGGCCAGGTCCTCGTCGAGATCGGCGACCGTGAGGCGCTCCGTTCCGATGACGGGCGGCTCGCCCAGTGCGGGGGAGGGGTACCACGTGTCGAGGACGGTGCCGTCCGCCGCGATCGTCGCCACACCGATTCCGTGGGCGCCCGAGGTTGTGGGGTCCATAGCTGTCATGGCACCCAACGCTACCGGCATCGCCAGGTGAGAGCCGTGCGTGGCTGCGCCTGAGACGAACCGCGGACGAACCGTCGATTTTCCCGCTAAATCCCCTGGTTTTATGGCATTTCAGGTTAATTCGCGTCGCCCTTGGGGAGAACTCGTTCCCCGGAAGGTTCTGCGCCATTCGCGGAGTCTGGCGATCCGCGTGGACGCCGATGGAGGGGCGAATGACCGACGTGCAGGCGTACGCCCGGAAGTGCTTCCGCGGCGCCACCACCGACCGGGTCGGCGTCGAGCTGGAGTTCCTCGTCTTCGACGCGGAGGTCCCCGCGAAGCACGTCCCCATCGCCCGGACCACGGCCGCCCTCCCGTCGTTGCCGGGCGGCAGCCGGATCACGTTCGAACCGGGCGGGCAGCTCGAACTCTCGGCTCCGCCGGGTCCGCTCGCCCAGGCCGTCGCCGATCTCGTCGCCGACGTCGACGCCGTACGGCTCGCGCTGGCCGGGGCCGGCCTGACGCTGGGGGCGTCGGGCCTCGACCGGCTGCGGCAGCCGATCCGCCAGCTCCACGAGCCGCGCTACGACGCCATGGCGGCCTATCTCGGCGTGCCGTACGGGGTCGCGATGATGTGCTCGACGGCCTCGATCCAGGTCAACGTGGACTTCGGCGCCGACCCCGCGGAGCGGTGGGCCCGCGCCCACGTGCTGGGGCCGGTCCTGCTCGCGGCCTTCGCCAACTCGCCCGCCGACGGGTGGATGTCCGGCCGTCAGGCGGTGTGGTTCAACCTGGACCCGACCAGGACAGCCTCGGCGGCGGCGGGCGGCGACCCGGCCGGCGACTGGGCCGGCTACCTGCTGGACGCCGGTCTCATGATGATCAAGGACGGCGACGGCTTACGCCCCGTGCCGGCCGGATCGGCGTTCCGCGACTTCGAGGTCGTGGCCGGACGGCCGCCGGAGGAGGACGACGTCGCCTACCACGCGACCACCCTCTTCCCGCCCGTACGGCCACGAGGCTGGCTCGAGATCCGCTATCTCGACGCCCAGGGGGCCGACGAGTGGCCGGTCTGCGCCGCCGTCGTGAGCGCCCTGCTCATGGACGACCGCGCGGCCGCCGTCGCGCTCGAGGCCGCCGCGCCGGTGCGGGACAACTGGGTGCAGGCCGCCCGGTTCGGTCTGGCCGACCCCGCTCTGCGCGCGGCGGCCGCGACGTGTTTCCTGGCGGCGGCCGAGGCGCTTCCCCGGCTGGGGGCCGAGCCCTGGCTGACGGCCCGGGTCCGCGCCTTCGCCGCCAAGCACATCGAGCCCGGTCGCTCGCCGGCCGTCGATCTGATGGAGGAGATGTACGCGTGAGCGATTCCATCAAGGTCCCTGACGTGACCGCCCTCAAGGAGAAGATCGCCGCCGAGCTGGCCACCGTGCGTGCCCGCTCCCTGACCTACACCGACATCGACGAGGCCGTGCTCGTCCGCCAGCACTCGCCTCTGATGTCCCCTCTCGTGTGGGACCTCGCCCACGTCGGCAACTACGAGGAGCTCTGGGTGCTGCGCGAGGTCGGCGGGATCACCCCGCTCCGGCCGGAGATCGACGACCTCTACGACGCCTTCACGCACACGCGGGGCGACCGGCCCGGCCTGCCGCTCCTCGGGCCCGGTGAGGCCAGGAGCTACATCGCCGGAGTGCGCGGACGGGTCCTCGACGTGCTGGACAAGATCGATCTCGACGACCCGGATCCGCTGCGGGCGGGAGGCTTCGTCTTCGGGCTGGTCGTGCAGCACGAGCACCAGCACGACGAGACCATGCTCGCCACCCTGCAGCTGTCCCGGCAGCCCGGACTGGTGCGCGAGGGCGACCTGCCGCCCGGCCGCTCCCCGAATCTCGGCGCGTCCGGCGAGGTCCACATCCCCGGGGGGATCTTCACGATGGGCGCCGGCGCCGCGCCCTGGGCGTACGACAACGAGCGGCCCGCCCATCGCCTGTACCTGCCGGGCTACTGGATCGACCGGTTCCCCGTGAGCAACGGCGCCTACGCGGAGTTCGTCGCCGCGGGCGGGTACGAGGATCCGCGCTGGTGGACGCCCGCGGGCTGGCAGTGGGTGGAGACCAAGGGCGTCCGCGCCCCCCTCTTCTGGACGAGGGACGGCGACATCTGGTGGCGCATCAGGTTCGGACGCGAGGAGCCGGTGCCGCAGGACGAGCCGGTGCAGCACGTGTCCTGGTACGAGGCCGACGCCTACGCCCGGTGGGCGGGCAGGCGGCTTCCGACCGAGGCCGAGTGGGAGAAGGCCTGCGGCGGGCGCACCTATCCCTGGGGTGACGCCGATCCCACGCTCGACCAGGCGAACCTCGGCCACCTGGCGGCGCGTCCCGCGCCGATCGGCGCCTACCCCCAGGGCGCGAGCCCGTACGGGGTGGAGCAGCTCATCGGGGACGTCTGGGAGTGGACCGACTCCTGGTTCGGGCCCTACCCGGGCTTCCGGAGCTTCCCCTACAGGGAGTACAGCGAGGTCTTCTTCGGCCAGGAGTACCGGGTGCTGCGCGGCGGCTCCTGGGCCACCCACCCCTCCGCCGTCCGGAGCACGTTCCGCAACTGGGACTATCCGATCCGAAGGCAGATCTTCTCCGGGTTCCGGTGCGCCCGCTCGGAGGAATAGATGTGCCGCCACGCGGCCTGGCTGGGGCCGTCGCGGAGCCTGGCCTCGCTGATCTTCGAGCCTGAGTACGGGCTGCTCCCGCAGTCGTACGCCCCGCGGATGCAGCGGTTCGGGAGCGTCAACGCCGATGGATTCGGGGTGGGATGGTACGACCCGTCCCGCCCCGAGCCGGTCCGCTACCGCAGGTCGATCCCGATCTGGACGGACGCGAACCTGCGCGCCATCGCCGACGTCGCGCGCTCCTCGTGCCTCATGGCCGCCGTACGGTCCGCGACCGTGGGCATGCCCGTCGAGGAGTCGGCCACCGCCCCGTTCGCGGACGGGAGCTGGCTGCTCAGCCACAACGGCCGCGTCCGGCGGGAGGCCGTCGTCCCGATGGCGCCGGGCTCGGAGAGCGCCTGCGACTCGGCGTGGCTCGCCTCCGCCGTGTTCGCGCGGCTCCGTGAAGGGATGCCGCTGGCCCAGGCGCTGCCACTCGTCGTCAGGGCCGCCGCGGAGGCGGACCCCGGCGCCCGGCTCAACCTCCTCGTCTGCGGGGGAGCCGAGCTGGCCGCCACGACCTGGGGCGACACTCTGTTCGCCCATCTGGGGCAGGGCGTGCTCATCGCCAGCGAGCCGCTCGACGACCGCTCCGGATGGCAGGCCGTACCCGACCGCAACCTCCTGCTCGCGTCCCCCGACGGCGTGCTCGTGACACCGATCCACTGAGGAGTGACACATGGCGCTGATCGACCACCTCGACGGAGACTATCTGCGGCAGGCGCTGGAGAACGACGTGCGCACCGGGCTGACCTCCTCGCCCAAGTGGCTGCCCCCGAAGTGGTTCTACGACGCGACCGGCAGCGATCTGTTCTCGCGGATCACCCGGCTCGACGAGTACTACCCGACCCGCAGGGAGCTCGAGATCCTGCGCCGGCACGCGGCCGACGTGGCCGCGCGCAGCGGGGCGGACACGCTGGTCGAGCTCGGGTCGGGCACCAGCGAGAAGACCGTCCTGCTGCTCGACGCGTTGTCCGCCTCGGGCACGTTGCGGACCTACATGCCCGTGGACGTCGACGCGGTCACCCTGGAGGCCGCCGCCGAGCGGCTCGCGATCCGATACCCCCGCCTCGCCGTACGGCCGGTCCGGGCCGACTTCGAGCACCACCTCTCCCTCCTGCCGAGGGCGGGACGGCGGATGGTCGCCTTCCTCGGCGGGACGATCGGCAACCTCCCTCCGGCGGCCCGCGAGGTGTTCCTCAAGGAGCTGCGCGCCACCCTCACGCCGGGCGACACCCTGCTGCTCGGCACCGACCTGGTGAAGGACGTCCGGCGGCTGGTCGCGGCCTACGACGACGGCCGGGGGGTGACGGCCGCGTTCAACCGCAACGTGCTCCATGTCATCAACCGGGAGCTGGACGGCGACTTCGAGCCGGACGCGTTCGAACACGTCGCCTGTTACGACGAGGACAACGCCTGGATCGAGATGCGGCTCAGGGCGACCCGGGCCATGTCCGTACGGCTGGGCCGCCTGGGGCTGTCCCTCGCCTTCGAACCCGGCGAGGAGATGCGCACCGAGATCAGCGCCAAGTTCCGCGAGGAGGGCGTGCGGCGTGAACTGACCGCCGCGGGGTTCGACGTCGTGCGTTTCTACACCGACCCCGCGGGCGACTTCGCCCTCACACTGGCCGGTCGCTGACGGCCGGCTCGTGGTCAGCGCGCCAGCAGGCGGCGCAGCCAGTCGACCCGGGCGGCACGGGCCGCCTGGGAGATCGCCGCCTGGGGCACCAGCATGTCGAACCCGTGGAATCCGCCCGGCCACACGTGCAGCTCCGCCTGGCCGCCCGCCTGCCAGATGCGGGTGGCATACGCGACGTCCTCGTCCCGGAACGTCTCGGCGGAACCCACGTCGATGAAGGCGGGCGGCAACCCGGACAGGTCCTCCGCGCGGGCGGGGGCCGCGTAGGGGGAGACGTCGGGGCCGCCTCGCCGTTCCCCCAGCAACGCCGTCCATCCGGTGTCGTTCGACGTCCTGTCCCAAATGCCCAGACCGGCCATCTGCCGGCTCGACACGGTGTCGTTGCGGTCGTCGAGCATCGGTGAGGCCAGCAGCTGCCCGGCCGGCACCGGGCCGCCGCGGTCGCGGGCCAGCAGCACGACGGCCGCGGACAGGCCGCCTCCCGCGCTTTCACCGCCGACGACGATCCGGTCCCGGTCGACGCCGATCTCCTCCGCGTGCTCCGCCGTCCAGACCAGGCCGGCGTAGCAGTCCTCCACCGGGGCCGGATGCGGGTGCTGGGGTGCCAGGCGGTACTCCACCGACACCACGGCGAGCCGCAACTCCTGCGCCATCTCCAGGACGAGCTCGATCCCGGTCCGGTTGTCTCCCATGATCATTCCGCCGCCGTGGATGTGGTAGACGGCGGGGATCGGGCCCGAGACCCCGGTGGGCCGGCAGATGAGCAGAGAGATGCCGGGCGCGCCCTCCGGCCCCGGCACGGTGCGCTCCTCGATCTCGAAGGCGCCCCCGCGGCGGAGGGCGTCGTCCGACGGGCGCATCAGGGCGGCGCCGCTCTGCAGGGCGGGGATCATCTCCGGCAGCAGAGCGGAGGGGACTCCGTCCGCCATGGTCGCAAGGGCGACGGCCAGCTCGGGGTCGAACGGGGGAGGACTCAGGCGGTCGTCGTGCGGCGGGGAGGACGGGACGGTCATCGAACCTCCTGGTGCGTCGATCTCAGCGTGGTCGATCCGTGTGGTCGATCCGTGTGGGATCCATGCTGCACCGCGGCCGGAGTCCGCGACAGCGCCGGGCGGGGGACGGTGCGCGTCAGCCTGCCTGGGCGGCGATGATCTCGTCGCAGAACCGTGCGCAGCCGTCGCAGACGCGGACTCCTCCACCGGTCACGAGTGCCGTGACCTCCGTGGCGGACCCGGTTCAGCCGGCTTCGAGCACGTGCTTCAACCGGGTGAGGTCGGCCTGCACGAGGCCGGCGTCGCGGGCGAAGTCCTCGTCGCTCATGCCGGGAAGGCGGCGCACGGTGAACACCACCTCGCAGCCGTCCCCGTCGGGGAGGACCCGCATCGGGTTGTGGACGACCTCGCCCGAGGGCAGCGTGACGTCGTGGTCGAGGACGCCGTAGACGTTGCGCTCCGCGAAGGCGACGCCGACACGGCCCCCGGCGGTCTCCACGAACCACCGCCCGCCGACGTTCTCCACCGAACTGCCGAGCCCCGGCGCCCACTCCGGGAGGTTCGCCGGGTTCGACGCGTACTCGTAGACGTCGTCCGCGTGCCTGTCGATCTGCTCACTGATGTGCCGGGATTGCGAAGCCATGCCCGCCATCATGCCGAAGACGGCCGACATGCCGTCGTTCGAGGAGACCGAAGGTCAGGGCACCGGTTGCGGCGGGGTCAGGAACTTCGACCGCTCGGGGTGCTCGCTCGGCAGGATCCGCGCGCCCGGAGTCCTGTCGCTCCTCAGCCGGTTCATCGAGATCGCGAGAGACGTTCCGTACACCATGTGGCCCAGCGCCAGCAGGGCCTGGCGCCCGGGGGAGTCGCGGGAGGCCGGCGGATACGTGCCCAGCCGGGGCATCATGTGCTGAAAACTGGCATACCAGACCGCGAGGCCGTACGCCGCGCCGACCGGGAGCGGGACGCGCTGCCCGCGGAACAGCAGGCCGAGCGCGGCTCCCGCGGTGCTGCCGTACGCGAAGTGGCCGATCGTCGCGAGCGCCCCCTCGCCCGGCTTGGGACGGTGCCTGCTGCCGGGAAGGACGACGCGCATGACCCTCTTGGGCGGGGGATGGCCCAGCAGGCCGGCCCGTTCCCCCGCCATCAGGATGGCGCTGTAAACGGCGGTCGCGAGGGCACCGCCGACTGCGCCGTTCACCATGTTGCGCGTCATGATGGGGCCTATTCCCCCGGCCCGCGGGCGCGTTCCTCCACAACCGGCCCGCTTCGGGTAAACACCTCACCTGGCATCACCTGTGAACTCGCCCGGCCGAATCGGCCTTGATCGCTTCCATACCCGGCACACGGTTTGCGAGGAGGCGGCGCAGGGGCACGGACCAGCCATGACACCGCTCGCCGTCCTGGCAGGCCCGGCGAGCCCGGCCGATCTGGTGGCGGCGCGAACCCAGATGGCGCTCTCGCTCGGGTGGCACATCGTCTTCGCGTGCCTCGGCGTGGGCATGCCGGCGCTGCTGCTGTTCACCGAATGGCGGGCCCATCGGACCGGCGACGCGGAGTACATGCGTCTCGCCCGGCGATGGGCCACGGCCGTGGGAGTGCTCTTCGCGGTGGGGGCGGTCTCCGGCACCATCCTGAGCTTCGAGATGGGCCTGTTGTGGCCGGGCCTGATGGGCGTCTACGGCGAGGTGATCGGCCTGCCGTTCGCGATGGAGGGCATCGCGTTCTTCATCGAGGCGATCTTCCTCGGCGTCTACCTCTACGCCTGGGACCGGCTCTCGCCCCGGGCGCACCTGCTCAGCGGGGTTCCCGTGATGGTCGCGGGAGTGGCGTCGGCCGTGTTCGTCGTGGCCGCCAACGCGTGGATGAACCAGCCGCGTGGTTTCGACCTCGAGAACGGCCGGGTCACCGGGGTCGCCCCCTGGGCGGCGGTGTTCAACCCGGCGATGCCCCCGCAGGTCCTGCACATGGTCATCGCGGCCTTCATGGTGTCGGGATTCGTCACCGCCGGGGTCTACGCGGTGGCGCTGCTGCGGGGCCGCCGTGACCGCTACCACCGGCTCGGCTTCCTGGTCCCGTTCACGGTGGCGGCGGCGCTCTCGCCGGTCCAGGTCCTCGCGGGCGACTACGCCGCGCGGTTCCTCGCGGACTACCAGCCCACCAAGCTCGCCGCCGCCGAGGCGGTGTTCCCCACCGGCCCGAACGCGCCGCTGCATCTCGGCGGGCTGGTGATCGACGGCCGGCTCCGGTACGCGCTCGAGATCCCCAGCGGGCTGTCGATGCTCGTGGGCTTCAGCCCCGGGACGGTCGTCCAGGGGCTGGACCGGGTCGCGCCCGCCGACCGGCCGCCGATCAGTCCCGTCCACCTGGCGTTCGACACGATGGTGGGCATCGGGATGCTGCTGCTGCTCCTGTCCGCCTGGCTGGCTCTGAGCTGGTGGCGGCGGCGGGACCTGCCCGCCTCGCCGTGGTTCCTGCGGATCGCCTCCGTCGCGGGAGTGCTCGCCGTGATCGCGGTCGAGATGGGCTGGGTCGTGACCGAGGTGGGCCGGCAGCCGTGGATCGTGTACGGCACGATGCGGACCTTCGAGGCGGTGAACCCCGCTCCCGGCCTGTGGGTGGGCTTCGCCGTGGTCGCCGTCGTCTACGCGTTCCTCACCGTCGCCGTCGTCTACGTCCTGCGCCACGTGGCCCGCACCGGGCACGTCGCCCCGCAGGAAACGGAGCCCTGATGGACTCGGCGCAGATCCTCCTGGCCGTCATGTGGGTGGGGCTCACCGTCTACGCGCTGCTGGGCGGCGCCGACTTCGGCGGCGGCGTCTGGGACCTGCTCGCCGGGCGCAGCCGGTCCGGCATGCCGCAGCGGCGGCTCATCGAGCACTCGATCGGGCCGGTGTGGGAGGCCAACCACGTCTGGCTGATCTTCGTTCTCGTGGTGTTGTGGACCGGCTTCCCGCTCGCCTTCGCCTCGGTCATGTCCACGCTCTACATCCCGCTCACGCTGGCCGCTCTCGGGATCATCGCGAGGGGCGCCGCCTTCGCCTTCCGCAAGGCCAGCACGGAGTTGTGGCAGCAACGCCTGTTCGGCGGGGCCTTCGCCCTGTCGTCCGTGCTGACTCCGTTCTTCCTCGGAACCGTCGCCGGGGGAATCGCGTCCGCCCGGGTCCCGCCGGGACTCGCGGCCGGTGACGTGGTGGGGAGTTGGCTCAACCCGACCTCGCTGCTGGGGGGCGTGCTCGCGGTCCTGGTCTGCGCCTACCTCGCGGCGATCTACCTGTGCGACGACGCCGCGCGCTCCAGGACGCCGGAACTGGCGGAGGGCTTTCGCCGGCGGGCCCTCGTGGCCGCCGCCGTGACCGGCGCCGTCGCGCTCGGCGGCATCGCGGTTCTCCACTGGGACGCGCCCCGCCTGTTCTCCGGCCTCACTCACCGGGCGCTGCCCCTGGTCGTGCTCAGCGCCGTGCTCGGGATCGCGTCGATCGTCCTGCTCTGGCTGCGGCGTCACCTGCTCGTACGGGCGGCGGCCGTGCTCGCCGTCGCGGCCGTCATGTGGGGCTGGCCGGTGGCCCAGTATCCGGCGATGTTGCCGCCTGCCCTCACCTACCGGGAGGCCGCCGCCGCTCCGGTGGTGACCACGACCGTTCTCGTGGTGGCCGGGGTGGGGGCGCTGCTCGTGCTGCCGTCCCTCGTCTGGCTGTTCCTCCTCCAGCGCCGCATGCCGTACGACGCCGACGCGTCGCACTGAAGCGGTCTGCTAGACGGCGCGCGAGGCGCCCTCGACGATCGCCTTCAGCCGGTTCCCGTGCGCCCCCTGCCAGTAGACGTGACCGCAGTCGAGGCAGCGGGCGAACGCGTCGTAGCTGCGCCTGGTCCCCGGCGGCAGGACGTGTTCGACGTCGGCCTTGGCGACCGGCGACAGGAGGCCGTTGCACGCCGTGCACCGGGTCCAGGGGGCGAGCGGCGGCGCGAACCGATCGAGCGTGTCATGGAACTGATCGTCCGGGCGCGCGCCGCGGACGTAGGCGCCGAGCCACAGGACCCGGCGGCGAAGCAGCCCGCGATCCTTGGTGAGCAGCACCCTCGACTCGGCGTTCGCCTGTGCGATCAACGCGTCGTCGCCGAGGTCGTTGCGGTAGGCGACGTCGACGCCGACGAGGCGCAGCCGTCTGGCGAGAGTGCCGAGATGGACGTCGAGGACGAACCGGGGAGCCGGGATCCGCTGTGGCCGCGGCACCCCCAGCACGTGGATGACGTCGGCCGGGCCCGGACGGTACGACGGCGTGACCGGCCGCCCCCCGGCGAGCAGCGAGCCGACCTCCGGGAGCGGGATGCCCGCCGACTCGACCACGTGCCCGAGCGACGATGTGCCGTCGTAGGGGAGACGGAGGACGGCGCCTCGCCGTCGGGGCGGGAGGAACAGCCACAGTTCCGCCGCGACGCGCAGGTCGAGTTCCCCGCTGACCATGCCTCCATCATGCCGGGACGCTCAGGACGGGTGCCCGGCCGAGGTGCGAGCGCCGATGACGCGTAGGAGATCTCCTACGGTTGACACGTAGGAGATCTCCTACCTATTGTGGCCTCATGACGGGAAGCGAGCACGTGACGGCGGATGTCTTCGCCGCTCTCGCCAGTCCGGTGCGGCGCGAGCTGACGGCGCTGTTGCTGAGCGGGCCGCGGTCGGTGAACGACCTCGCCTCGCACTTCGAGATGAGCCGTCCGAGCGTCTCCGAGCACCTCCGGGTGCTGCGCGACGCCGGGCTGGTCAGCGAGGAGCGCAGCGGACGGCGCCGGCTCTACCGGCTGGAGGCGGAGCCGCTGATGGAGGTCTCGCGGTGGCTCTCGCCGTACGAGCGGTTCTGGCGGGACAGGCTCGCCGGGCTGCGTGAACTGTTGAATGAGGATGGAGACGACCATGAGCACTGACCGGGCGTCGATCGAGGTCGACGAGTTCCTGCCGCACCCGCCGGCCAAGGTGTGGCGTGCCCTGACCGATTCCGCTCTGCAGGAGCGCTGGCTGATGTCGGGTGACATGAAACCCGTGGCAGGGCACCGCTTCACCTTCGCCACCCGGCCGATCCCGCAGGTCGAGTTCGACGGGGTGATCTCGTGCGAGGTGCTCGACGTCGAAGAGGAACGCCTGCTGCGCATCAGCTGGAGAGGCGGATCGCTGGACACCACGGTCACCTGGAGGCTGGTCGCCGAGGGACAGGGCACCCGGTTGTTCGTCGAACACGCGGGCTTCGACCTCGACGACCCGAATCAGGCCTTCGCGTTCAAGAACATGGGCAGCGGCTGGCGCTCCACGGTGATGCAGTCGCTCCTCAAGACGCTCAGCGCGGTGTGACCCCCAGGTATTCGCCGGCCGCGTCCATGAGCCAGTCGGCGAGGTAACCCGCGAACGACGACCGCACGAACACGCGGAACGCGTCGCCGTCCCTCGCGGCGAGCACGACCTGCGCGCGGGCGAGCATCGTCTGCGCGCAGCGTCCCGGGCCGAACACCCGGGGGTGCAGGTCGAGCGCGCAGCCGTGCGCGAGCAGGTCGCGGGACCGAGGGCCCTCCACCGCGACGACCGTGCGCTGGGCCGACACGTCGGTGATCCCCGCGTGCGCCGTCCCCGCCGCCGCCCGGATCGTCCCCTCGAGGTCGCGGCCGCGCTCCCCGACCACCAGCCACTCGTCGGGTCCCAGCCAGAGCAGGTCGGCGTCCGCGCTCGCGCAGGTGCCGGGCTCGGTCGGCAGGGGCGCGCCCAGGGCGAGCCCGATGTCGGCGGCGGCCCGGCTCTTGGGGTCCACCCTCAGGTTGATCTGCGTGAGAAAGGGGATCTCGGCGATCCGCAGGTCGCCGCTCGACACCGGCGTGAACCGGGCCAGCGGGCTCAGTCGCTCAGCCATCGCGGCGGGCTCCCTCGGGGTCGTAGAGGATGTGGGACGTGACGGTGACCGGGACCTGCTCGTCGCCGAGCGGGACGTAGAGCACCTCGCCCATCCGGTCGCGGCCACCGCTGACCAGGGCGAGCGCGAAGGTGCTGTCCAGCACCGCGCTGCGGTAGCTCGACGTCACGTGGCCGAGGGTCGGGACCGGCGGCTCGGGCAGCGTGCTCGTCTCCACGAGGTGGGCGCCCTCGGGGAGCAGCCGGCCGGCGTCCGCGGGGAGCAGGCCGACCAGGTGCTTGCGATCCGGCCGGCTCGTGTCGGCCCTGGCGAACGACCGCTTCCCGATGAAGTCGGGCTTCTTCTTCGACACCACCCAGTCCATGCCGAGGTCGGCCGGGGTGACCGTGCCGTCGGTGTCCTGGCCGACGATCGGGTAGCCCTTCTCCGCGCGCAGCACGTGCATGGTCTCGGTGCCGTACGGCGTGACCACCCCCGTGCCCATGACCGCCTCCCACAGGGCGAGGCCGTCCCACGCGTTGACGTTGATCTCGTAGGCGAGCTCGCCGGAGAAGCTGATCCGGCAGACCCGCGCGGCCAGCCCGGCCACCTCGGTGTCCCGCCAGGTCATGAAGGGGAAGCTCGCCGCGTCGACGGCCAGGCCGGGGGCCAGGCCGGCCAGCACGTCACGGGAGCCGGGACCCGCGAGGGCCACGGTCGCCCAGTGCTCGGTGACCGACGTGCAGTAGACCCGCAGCTGCGGCCATTCGGTCTGGAGCCACTCCTCCATCCAGTCGAGCACGGCCGCCGCGTTGCCCGTGGTCGTCGTCACCAGGAACCGGTCGTCGGCCAGGCGGATGACGGTGCCGTCGTCGAAGACCATCCCGTCGGGCCTGCACATGACGCCGTAGCGGATCGCGCCCACCTTGAGGGTGCTCATCATGTTCGTGTAGATCCGGTCGAGGAACTCCGCCGCGTCCGGGCCCTGCACGTCGATCTTGCCGAGGGTGGAGGCGTCCATCGCGCCCACGGCCGTCCGTACGGCATGGCACTCGCGCAGGACGGCGGCCTCCATGTCCTCGCCCGCCCGCGGGTAGTACCAGGGACGCTTCCACTGGCCGACGTTCTCGAACGGCGCGCCGTAGACCACGTGCCATTCGTGCAGCGACGTGGTCCGCACCGGGTCGTGCAGCGCGCCCCTGTCCCGCCCGGCGAGCGTGGCGAAGCCGACCGGCACGTACGGCGCGCGGAACGTGGTGGTGCCGAGATCGGCGAGCGGCAGGCCGAGAGCATGCCCGACGACCGCACTGGTGAGGACGCCCGACAACTTGCCCTGGTCGTGCGCCGTGCCCGCCGTGGTGTAGCGCTTGACGTGCTCGACCGAGCGCAGCCCCGCTCCGGTCGCCTTCATGACGTCGGCGACGGTGACGTCGCGCTGGAGGTCCACGAAGTGCGTGCCGTAGTCCGCGGAGGGCACGAGCCACAGGTGCCCGGCCGGCGCGGCCGGCTCCTCGGCGGGGGTCCCGGGGGTCTCGAAGACGCTCTCCACGCGGAACCCGGCGGCCTCGGCGGCCCGCGCTCCGGCGGCGGCGCCGTCCTCCAGGCACCCGGCCAGGGTGAACACCCCACGGGCGGCGCCCGCGACCTCGACGGCCTGCCGTACGGACCCGGGCACGAACGAGCCGATCCCGTCGTCGTGGCGGAGCTCGCCGCCCGCCTGGCTGAACAGGTGGACCAGAGGGTTCCAGCCGCCCGAGACGAGCAGCAGGTCGGCCTCGATCTCCCGGTCGTCCCGGTCCTCTCGGTCCGAGGCCGAGACGGTGACGGACGTGACGCCCTCTTCACCGCCGACCGCGGTGACCACGTGGCCGGCGAGGACCTCCGCGCCGTCCGGCGCGGGGCCGGCGGTCTCCCGGGTGTCGACGATCGCGGCGATCTCCACCCCTGCCGCCGCGAGGTCCCGGGCGGCGGCGTAGGCGCTGTCGTTCGTGGTGAACACGACCGCACGCTCGCCGGGAAGGACTCCGTGGCGGTTGACGTACGCGCGAGCCGAGGCCGCCAGCATGACGCCCGGCCGGTCGTTGCCGGCGAAGGCGATCGGCCGTTCGTGGGCTCCCGTGGCCAGCACGACCCGGCGGGCCCTGATGCGCCACACGCGCTCGCGCGAGTAGGCGTCGACTCCGCGCCGCTCGACGGCGACGAGGTGGTTGTCGTCGTAGTAGCCGAACACGCTGGTGCGGCTCAGCACCCGGACGTCGGGGCGGTCGTCGAGCGCCGCGAGCGTCGCGGCCGCCCATTCGGCTCCCGGCACGCCGCCGACCGTCTCGGCGGTGTCGGGCAGGCTGCCGCCCGCGATCGGCCGGTCGTCCGCGATGATCACGCGGGCGCCGGTCTCCGCCGCCGCCGTCGCCGCCGCGATACCGGCCGGGCCCGCGCCGACGACGAGGACGTCGCAGTGCGCGTAGACCGCGTCGTAGCGGCCCGTGTCGGGCTCCTCGCTCAGCCGTCCCCGGCCCCTCAGGCTCGTCGCGTCGAGCCCTTCGGCGAGGTCGAGCGTCGTGGCCTGCGCCATCGGCTCCACGCCGTACCGCACGAGGGCGTTGGGCTCCTCCGTCCAGGCGGCGTAGATCCCCCGCGGGCGGCCCAGGGCGGGGCTCGCGGCCACCGTGCGCACTCCGTTGGCGAGCAGGGCGGAGGCCAGCGTGTCGCCGCGGACCCCCTCGTAGTCCCGGCCGTCGAAGCGGAACCGGACCGGCTCCCCCTGCCACCCGGTCATCCGACGGGACGTCACGCGGTCACCTCGCGGGCCTCGATCTCGTTCGTGGCGGTGTTCCGCACGGCGTTGAACCAGCGGCGGCAGCCCGCCGTGTGGTTCCACCGCTCGGCGAACCGGCCCTTGGGGTTGTCACGGAAGAACAGGTAGCGGGCCCACTCCTCGTCGGAGAGCGCCGCGGGGTTCTCGGGGTAGGCGACGTGCGCCTGCCCGCCGTAGTGGAACTCCGCCTCGTCGCGCGGGCCGCACCACGGACAGGGGATCAGCAGCATGGGGGATCTCCTTCAGTGGGCCACGGCCGCCGCGCCGTGCTCGTCCACGAGCGCGCCGGTGGTGAACCGTTCGAGCGAGAAGGGGGCGTTGAGGGGATGCGGCTCGCCGTGGGCGATCGTGTGCGCGTAGCACCAGCCCACGCCGGGCGTCGCCTTGAAGCCGCCGGTTCCCCAGCCGCAGTTGACGAGCAGGCCGTCCACCGGCGTCGTGCCGACCACGGGAGAGGCGTCCGGGGTGACGTCGACGATCCCCGCCCAGGTGCGCAGGACGTGCGCCCGGGCGAAGATCGGGAAGAGCTCCAGCGCCGCCGACATCTGCCGTTCGATGATGTGGAACGCGCCGCGCTGGCGGTAGGAGTTGTACGGGTCGATGCCCGCGCCCATGACCAGCTCGCCCTTGTGGGCCTGGCTGACGTAGACGTGCACGGCGTTGGACATGACCACCGTCGGGTGCACGGGCTCCAGCAGTTCCGACACGAGCGCCTGGAGCGGATGGGTCTGCACCGGCAGCTCCACCCCGGCGGTCGCCGCGACGACGGAGGAGTGGCCCGCCGCGGACAGGGCGACCGTGCCCGCCGCGATCCTCCCCCTGGTCGTCTGGACGGCCTGGACCCGCCCGTCGGCCACCTCGACCCCGGTGACCTCGCAGTTCTCGATCAGGTGCACGCCCATCGCCGCGGCGGCCCGGGCGAAGCCCCAGGCCACGTAGTCGTGCTTGGCGATGCCCGCGCGCGGCTGGTAGGTCGCGCCCAGCACCGGGTAGCGCACGTCGGGGGAGACGTTGACGATCGGGCAGACCTCCTTGACCTCCTCAGGCGTCAGCCACTCCGCGTCGACGCCGTTGAGGCGGTTGGCGTGCACCCGCCGCACGCTGTCCCTGACGTCCTGCAGGCTGTGCGCGAGGTTGAGCACGCCGCGCTGGCTGAACAGGATCGGGTATCCGAGGTCGTCCTCGAGCCCCTCCCACAGCTTGAGGGCGTGCTCGTAGATCCCGGCGCTCTCGTCCCACAGGTAGTTGGACCTGATGATCGTGGTGTTGCGTGCCATGTTGCCGCCGGCCAGCCAGCCGCGCTCGAGCACCGCCACGTCGGTGATCCCGTGGTTCTTGGCCAGGTAGTAGGCCGTCGCCAGCCCGTGGCCGCCGCCGCCGACGATCACCACGTCGTACGAGCGTTTCGGCTCGGGGCTGCTCCACAACCAGTCGGGGTGCTCCGGGACGTCTCGGGTCACGATGCTTCTCCGGCGTAGAGCGGGTGCTTGGCGGCGAGGACCTCGACGCGTCCGCGCAGGTGGGCGATGGAGGCCTCGTCGCCATCGCCGATCAGGGCCGCCGCGATAACGTCCGAGACCTCCTGGAAGTCGGCGGTCTGGAAACCGCGCGTCGCCAGCGCGGGGGTGCCGATCCTGAGCCCGGAGGTGACCATCGGAGGCCGGGGATCGAACGGCACGGCGTTGCGGTTGACGGTGATCCCGGCCGCGTGCAGGCGGTCCTCCGCCTGCCTGCCATCCAGCTCGGACTCGCGCAGGTCGACCAGCACCAGATGGACGTCCGTGCCTCCGGACAGGACCCGCACGCCCGCCGCGGCGGCGTCCGGCTCGAGGAGGCGGGCGGCCAGGATGCGCGCCCCTTCGAGGGTGCGCCGCTGGCGGTCGGCGAACCAGTCGCTCGCCGCGATCTTGAAAGAGACGGCCTTGGCCGCGATGACGTGCTCGAGCGGGCCGCCCTGCTGGCCGGGGAACACCGCCGAGTTGATCTTCTTGGCCAGCTCCTCCGTGGACAGGATCACGCCGCCCCTCGGCCCGCCGAGGGTCTTGTGCGTGGTCGTCGTCACGACGTGGGCGTGCGGCACGGGGGAGGGGTGCAGCCCGGCGGCGACCAGGCCGGCGAAGTGGGCCATGTCGACCATGAGGTACGCCCCGACCTCGTCGGCGATCCGGCGGAAGGCCGCGAAGTCGAGGTGGCGGGGGTACGCCGACCAGCCCGCGATGATCAGCTTGGGCCGGTGCTCCCTGGCCAGCCGCTCCACCTCGTCCATGTCCACGAGGTTGTCGCTCTCCCGCACGTGGTAGGCGACCACGTTGTAGAGCCGGCCGGAGAAGTTGATCCGCATGCCGTGCGTCAGGTGGCCGCCGTGCGCGAGGTCGAGGCCCAGGATCGTGTCACCGGGCTGCAGCAGGGCGGCCATCACCGCCGCGTTCGCCTGAGCGCCCGAGTGCGGCTGCACGTTGGCGGCCTCCGCCCCGAACAGCGACTTCACCCGGTCGATCGCCAGCGTCTCGATGACGTCGACGTTCTCGCAGCCGCCGTAGTAGCGCCTGCCCGGATAGCCCTCGGCGTACTTGTTGGTCAGGACGGACCCCTGCGCCCGCATGACCGACACCGGGGCGAAGTTCTCCGAGGCGATCATCTCGAGCGTGGACTGCTGGCGGTGCAACTCGGCGCCGATCGCCGCCGCGACCTCGGGGTCGGCCTCGGCGAGCGGTGCGTCGACCAGCGACGGGGGTGGATTCACGGCAGCTCCTCCAGTGTTCATTCAGCCGCGGAGCCGTTCCATGGCGGGGTCGAACAGCGGCTCCTCGGCGACGACCGCGGCGATCCGCCGGTCGAAGTACCCGATGTGCACCACCTGGCCGGGGGTGGCCAGCTCGGCGGGGAGCCAGGCGTAGGCGATGCCCTTGCCGATCGTGTAGCCGTAGGCCGCGCTCGTGACGTAGCCCACGCAGCGGTCGCCGTCGTACACCGGCTCCTTGCCCATGACCACGGCCTCGGGGCCGTCGATCGTCAGGCAGGTCAGGCGCCGCCGTACGTCCTGGCGGCGTTCGAGCAGGGCCTCGCGGCCGATGAAGTCGCCCTTGTCGGCCTTGACGGCGAACGCCAGGCCGGCCTCGTAGGGGTCGTGCTCGTAGGTCATGTCCGTGCCGAACGACCGGTAGCCCTTCTCCAGCCGGAGGCTGTTGAAGGCGCCGCGGCCGCCCGCGACGATCCCGTGCTCCTGCCCGGCCTCCCACAGGGTGTCCCAGAGCTTGGCGCCCATGTCGGCGGTCGTGTAGAGCTCCCAGCCGAGCTCCCCGATGTAGGACAGCCGCAGGGCCGTGACGGGGACCGCCCCGACGTAGGCCTTCTTGCCGCGGAAGTAGCGGAAGCCGTCCTTGGAGAAGTCGCGTCCGGCGAGCGGGGCGACCACCTCGCGGACGCGGGGACCCCAGATGCCGATGCAGCAGGTGCCCGCCGTGATGTCGCGGATCACCACGGTGGGGTCGGCGTGCCGGTGGAACCAGTCCAGGTCGAGGTTGCCGTTGGCGCCCACCTGGTAGTGGTCGCGCCCCAGTCGCGCGATGGTGACGTCGCTGCGGATGCCGCCGTCCTCGTCGAGCAGCAGGCAGTACGTCACCGAGCCGACGGACTTGTCCACGTCGCCGGTCGACAGCCGCTGGAGGAAGGCCGTGGCTCCCGGTCCGCTGACCTCGATGCGCTTGAGCGCCGACATGTCGTACATGGCGACGGTCTCGCGGGAGGCCTGGGCCTCCGCGCCGACGATCGGCGACCAGTGGCGGGACGCCCAGTCGCCGGGGTGGGGGACGTCCCTTCCGTCGGCCAGGGCGGCGTTGGCGCCGTACCACTGCGGCCGCTCCCAGCCGGTCGCCTCGAGGAAGTACGCGCCGAGCTCTGTCTGGCGCGGGTGGAAGGGGCTGGTCCGCAGCGGCCGGAGGTTCGCCGGCGGCTCGAGCGGATGGATGATGTCGTAGACCTCGACGTAGTTCTGGCAGTCGCGGGCCAGGACGTAGTCGGGGGCGAGCTGGTGGGGCTCGAACCGGTTGACGTCGCACTCGTGCAGGTCGAACGACGAGCAGTGGCCGTCGGCCAGCCACTCGGCCATGGCCCTGCCGACGCCGGCCGAGTGCGTCACCCACACGGCCTCGGCCACCCAGAAGCCCTTGACGTCGGGGGACTCGCCGAGCAGCGGCATGTTGTCGGTCGTGAAGGAGAACAGCCCGTTGATGCCCTCCTCGACCTGGGCGTCGCGGGTGTCCGGCAGCAGCGACCGCGTCTCGTCCCAGGCGGGGGCGAAGTCGTCCTCGGTGAAGGTCAGCACCGAGGGCATGACCTCCGCCTCGTCGAAGGATAGGATCTCGTCGGAGGTGATCGGCAGGGGACGGTGGCCGTAGTAGCCGACGCCCAGCCGGTCGAACCGTTCGCGGTAGTAGAGGTCGGCGTCCTGGTGGCGCAGGATCGGGCGCACGGCCTCCTGCGTCGCGTCCAGTCCCTTGACCGGGCCCGTCCAGGCGAGCTGGTGGGCGAGCGGTGTGAGGGGGAGCGTCATGCCGGCCATGCGGGCCACCTTGGGCCCCCAGATGCCGGCGCAGCAGACCGCGATGTCGGCGGGGATCTCGCCCTGGTCGGTCAGGACGCCGGTCACCCGGCCGTCCTCGCTGAGAATGTCGAGGACCTCGTGCCGGTCGAGGACGCGGACGCCGCGCTCACGGGCCCGTTCGAGCTGGACCTCGACCGCGCGGACGGCCTTGGCCAGCCCGTCGGTGGGGACGAACAGCCCGCCGAGCACCCGGTCCTTCGACAGGAGCGAGTGGCGTTCCACGCACTCCTCGGGGGTGAGCAGGTGTGCGTCGAGGCCCCAGGCGGTGGCCCAGCCGTGGCGGCGATGGAGTTCGGTGAGGCGCTCGGGCGTGGTGGCGACCTCGAGCCCGCCCACCTGGAGGAAGCAGCCGAGCGCGCTCAGCTTCTCCACCGTGTAGCGGGCCATCTCGGTCATGGTCTTGGACGAGTTCGTCTGGAAGACCAGGCCGGGAGCGTGGGACGACGAGCCGCCCGTCGCGGGTACGGGGCCCTGGTCGACGACCGTGATCTCGGTCCATCCCTTGGCGGAGAGCTCTTCGGCGAGAGCGGCCCCGACGACTCCGGCTCCGATGATGACGACGCGCGGGCCAGCCATACACACCTCCGTCGTTGCGCATGTCGAAACATCATGCGCGTCCCGCAACAGAGTCCTATTCACCCCATATGCCTGTCAAGAACCACATCTGTGCGGGATCATGCACAGGTTCGGCGGCAGCCCCGATGACCCGCGCAACCCCCTGTGCGTGATCATGCAGTCATCGTGCGGCGCGTTCCCCGGCGTACTCGCTGTCACTGCGAGAACGCCGGAGAAGCAGGTGGTGAGGCTCGCGAGATGCGAAGGCGAGGCGCGTCCTAAGCCGAGGCCGAGGCGGCGTAGTTCTCCAGGAAATGCGCTTCGGCGAGAGCGAGCTTCTCCAGCTCGTCGGGCGAGACGCTCTCGTTGACCGCGTGAATGCGCGCCTCGGGTTCGTTGAGCCCGATCAGCAGGATCTCCGCCTTCGGGTACAGCCGGGCGAGGGTGTTGCACAACGGGATGCCGCCTCCATGTCCGGCGATCTGCAGCGCCTTGCCGTACGCCGAGAACATGGCCGCGGCCATGGCCTCGTACGCGGGGGAGGAGGTGTCGGCGCGGAACGCCCCGCCGTTGCCGCGCGGCGTGACGGTGACCCGGGCACCCCAGGGGGCGGCGGACTCGAGGTGGGCGGTCAGCGCCGCGGTGGCCTGCCCGACGCCGACTCCCGATGGGATCCGAAGGGCAAGCAGAGCTCGCGCGGTGGCGTGCAGGGTCGGCGAGCCTCCCACCACGGGCGGGCAGTCGATCCCCATCACGCCCACCGACGGGCGGGCCCAGAGCCTGTCGGCGACCGAGCCGGTGCCGACGAGCCCCACTCCGTCGAGGATCCCGGCGTCGTCGCGGAACAGCTCCTCCGGATATTGCATGCCCTCCCACGTGCCGTCGGCTCCCACGCCCTCGATCGCCGTCGCGCCGGTTCCGTCCCACAACGAGTCGAGCATCCGGATGAGCGCCGCGAGCGCGTCGGGCGCCACGCCGCCGAACTGGCCGGAGTGCAGGTCGCCCTTGAGGGTCTCGACCAGGACCTCCACCATCGTCATGCCGCGAAGCTGCGAGGTGACCGTCGGAGTCCCCGCGCGGAAGTTCCCCGCGTCGCCGACGAGGATGGCGTCGGCGGCGAGCAGCTCCGGGTGCGCCTCGGCGTAGCGTTCGAGCCCTCCGGTGCCCTGCTCCTCCGATCCCTCTACGACGATCTTCACGTTCACCGGTACGCCGCCGCAGTCGCGCAGGGCGCGCAGGGCGGTGAGATGCATGATCAGACCGCCCTTGCAGTCGGCGGCGCCGCGGCCGTACCACCGCCCGTCCCGTTCGGTCAGCTCGAAGGGCGGCGACACCCACGCGGACTCCTCCAGCGGAGGCTGCACGTCGTAGTGGGAGTACAGCAGGACGGTCGGCGACCCCGCGGGACCCGGCAGGAAGCCGTACACCGACTGGGTGCCGTCCGGCGTGTCGAGCAGGGCCACGTCACGGAAGCCGTCCCGGGTGAGGGCGTCGGCGATCCATCGGGCCGCGGCCGCGCACTCGTCCCCCAGGGACAGCCGCGGTTCGGCGATCGAACGGTGTGACACGAGTTCCGCGAGGTCGCCGCGGGCCTGGGGCATCAGCGCGGCGACCGTTTCGTGAAGGCGGGAAGCAGACATAGGCACCACCTTGGCCCATGTCCGGAGTCGATGACGCATGAGCCTGGTCCGGGCCGGCCTTTTGGAACGCGTGCTGATCACGAACGGCGTTTGCACAGGTTCGGCGGGCATGCCGCCGAACCTGTGCATGATCACGCGGAAGGGGGGGTGAACCAGTTCTGGGGGGTGGGGGAGATGTTCTGCCAGATGTGCTTGGGCTCGCGGTATTCGTTGAGGCCGGTCGGTCCGAGCTCCCGCCCGACGCCGGACTGCTTGAATCCGCCCCATTCCGCCTGCGGCACGTACGGGTGGTAGTCGTTGATCCACACGGTTCCGTGGCGCAGCCGCCGGGCCACCCGGGCGGCCTTGCCCGCGTCCTGGGTCCACACGGCGCCCGCCAGGCCGTAGTCGGTGTCGTTGCCCAGCCGGACCGCCTCGTCCTCGTCCCTGAACCGCTCGACCGTCAGGACCGGCCCGAACGACTCCTCCCGGACCACCCGCATCTCCCGGTGGCACTCGTCCAGCACGGTCGGCGGGTAGAAGTGGCCCTTCCCGGGCAGCCGCTCCCCTCCGCACCGCAGCACCGCGCCCTCGGCGATCCCGGCCGCGACGTACGCCTCGACTTTGGCCAGGTGGGCGGCGGAGATCAGCGGGCCCGTCTCCGCCTCGGGGTCGAACGGCCCGCCGAGACGGATGCGCGAGGCCCGCCGTACGACCTCGTCGACGAACGCGTCGTGCAGCGAGTCCTCGACGAGCAGGCGCGCGCCCGCCGAGCAGACCTGTCCCGAGTGGAGGAACACGGCGGTGAGCGCGAAGTCGACGGCCGCCTCGAAGTCGGCGTCGGCGAAGACGATGTTGGGGTTCTTGCCGCCGAGCTCGAGGGCGACCTTCTTCACCGTGGTGGCCGCGGAGGCCATGATGGTCCGCCCCGTGGCCAGCCCGCCGGTGAAGGACACCATGTCGACGTCCGGGTGGTCGGCCAGCGGCGCGCCCGCCGAGGCGCCCGCGCCGAGCACGAGGTTGGCCACGCCCGGAGGCAGCCCGGCCTCCTCCAGCAGCCGCATGAGCATGATCGCGGTGGACGGCGTGAGCTCGCTCGGCTTCAGGACGAAGGTGTTGCCCGTGACCAGTGCTGGGGCCACCTTCCACGAGGTCTGCAGCAGCGGGTAGTTCCACGGGGTGATGAGCCCGCACACGCCGACCGGCTCGTACACCACCTGGCTGATCGCGTCGTCACGGCCGGTGTCGATCACGCGCCCCGCGTCGGTCCCGGCGAGGCCGCCGAAGTAGCGGAAGCACTTCACCACGTCGTCGACGTCGTACTCGCTCTCCACCAGCCGCTTGCCGGTGTCGAGGGACTCGGCCGTGGCGATCTCCCTGCGGTCGCGCTCCAGGAGGTCGGCCACGCGGAGCAGCAGCGCCCCGCGCTCCCGCTCGGGCGTCCCCGGCCACGTTCCCTCGTCGAACGCGGCCCGCGCCGCGGCGATGGCCAGCTCGGTGTCGGCCCGGGTCGCCTCCGCGACCGTCGTCACGAGCCCGCCGTCGGCCGGCGACAGGATCTCGCGGCTTCCGCCCGCGACCGGCTCCCGCCAGGTCCCGTCGATGTAGAGGTCCTTCAACGCGCTCATTTCACCTTCTGGTGGCGGTAGAACTCGACCGGCTCGGCCGGCAGGGGTGTGTTGCCGAGGATCAGGTCGGCCGACTTCTCGGCCAGCATCATGACCGGGGCGTAGATGTTTCCGTTCGTCACGTACGGCATGGCCGAGGCGTCTACCACTCGCAGGCCCTCCAGGCCGTGCACCCGCATGGTCAGCGGGTCGACGACGGAGAGCTCGTCGACACCCATCCGCGCCGTGCACGAGGGGTGAAGGGCGGTCTCGCCGTCCCTGGCCACCCAGTCGAGGATCTCCTGGTCGGTCTCGACTGAGGGGCCGGGGGAGATCTCGCCGGCGTTGTAGGGGCCCATCGCGGGCTGGTTGAGGATGTCGCGGGCCACCCGCACGGCCTCGATCCACTCGCGCCGGTCCTGGTCGGTGGACAGGTAGTTGAACCGGAGCGCGGGGTGCTCTCGCGGGTCGGTGCTCTTGATCTTCACGGAGCCGCGGGCGTCGGAGTACATGGGCCCGATGTGCACCTGGTACCCGTGACCGCCCGCGGGAGAGCTGCCGTCGTAGCGGACGGCGACGGGCAGGAAGTGGAACATCAGGTTCGGGTAGTCGACGTCCTCGTTGCTCCGGGTGAAGCCGCCGGCCTCGAAGTGGTTGCTCGCCCCCGGGCCCTTGCGCAGGAACAGCCACTGCGCCCCGATCCACGGCCGGTTGCGCAGCTTCATCGCCGGCTGCAGCGAGACGGGCTGCTTGCAGCCGTACTGGATGTAGACCTCCAGGTGGTCCTGCAGGTGCTCCCCGACGCCCGGCAGGTCGTGGACGACGTCCACGCCGAGCGCCTTCAGTTCGGCGGCGTTGCCGACGCCGGACAGTTGGAGCAACTGGGGCGAGTTGATCGCGCCGCCGCAGAGGATCACCTCGCCGGCCCGGACGGTCTTGCCGTTGTACTCGACGCCGACCGCCCGCTTCCCCTCGAAGAGGATCTTCGTGACGAACGCCCTGGTCTTGATCTCCAGGTTGGGCCGGTTCTTCACCGGGTGGAGGTACGCGCGGGCGGCGGACAGGCGCCGTCCTCGCCTGAGGTTGCGGTCGAAGCGGGCGAAGCCCTCCTGCCGGTAGCCGTTCACGTCGTCGGTCAGCGGGTAGCCCGCCTCCTGGACGGCCTCGAAGAACGCCGAGAACAGCGGGTTGCGCACCGGCCCGCGCTCGAGCACCAGCGGGCCGTCGTGCCCGCGCATCGGGTCGTCGGGCTCGGCGGCGAGGCAGTTCTCCATGCGCTTGAAGTACGGCAGGCAGTGGGCGAAGTCCCAGGTCTCCATGCCGGGGTCGGCGGCCCAGCGCTCGTAGTCGAGCGGGTTGCCGCGCTGGAAGATCATCCCGTTGATGCTGCTGGAGCCGCCGAGCACCTTGCCCCTGGCGTGGTAGATCCGGCGGCCGTTCATGTGCGGCTCGGGCTCGGACTCGTACTTCCAGTCGTAGAAGCGGCTGCCGATGGGGAACGTCAGCGCCGCGGGCATGTGGATGAAGACGTCCCAGAGGTAGTCCGGTCTGCCGGCCTCGAGCACGAGCACCCGGTTCGACGGGTCGGCCGACAACCGGTTCGCTAAGGCGCTTCCGGCCGATCCGCCGCCGACTATGACGAAGTCGTACATGTCTGCCTCCCGGGCAGGATGATATTGGTCTGTGCAATGGGGTGCGTAATTCGCAACAGGCGGACTGTCGAGTCCAGCTCGCGCGCTACAGTCCGGCTATGGCCGAAGAATCTTCCAGTGCCCGAGCCGAGGGCGGCGGCGTCCAGTCCGTCGATCGCGCCATCAGCATCCTGGAGATCCTCTCCCGGCGGCGCGAGGCCGGCGTGAGCGAGATCGCCCTGGAGATCGACGTCCACAAGTCGACGGCGTTCCGCCTGCTCGGCGCGCTGGAGGCCAGGGGCCTCGTCGAGCAGGCCGAGGATCGGGGCAAGTACCGGCTCAGCTTCGGGATCGTCCGCCTCGCCGGAGGCGTCGCGGGCAGGCTCGACCTCACCCAGCAGAGCCGTCCGGTGTGCCGCCGTCTCGCCGACGAGATCGGCGAGACGGTGAACCTGGCCGTCGCCCGCTCCCACTACGCGGTCAACCTCGACCAGGTCCGCGGGCCGTCCGCTGTCACCGCGCACAACTGGGTCGGCCAGCTGACCCCGCTGCACGCCACGTCCAGCGGCAAGGTGCTGCTCGCCCACCTCGACGAACGGCAGCGCGACGAGCTGCTCGGCGCCGCGGGCCTCGAGAGGTACACCGACGGGACGATCACCTCGGTGGAGAGGCTGAAGGCGGAGCTCGCCGAGGCCAGGGAGCGCGGGTACGCGGTGACCGTGGAGGAGTACGAGATCGGGCTGAACGCCATCGCGGCGCCCATCCGCTCCCATGACGGCGAGGTCGTCGCCGCCGTCAGCGCCTCGGGCCCGGCCTACCGCTTCAGCGAGGAGCGGATGCACGAGCTCGCGCCGACTCTCATGGCCGGGGCGGACGACATCAGCCGCCGTATGGGGTACGGCGGCTGAGCCGTCCGGCGGGCGACAGTTGCCGGACACTTCCCTAGGCGAGCGACGTGCCCAGGCGGTCGAGCACCCACTCGTGGAAGGCGCCGATGTGGTGCTCGCTCGGCACGAGCACCCCGCCCTTGGCGTACGCGCGGGAGCCCATCCCGAGCTGGGTCCGCTCACAGGCCTCGAAGTCCTGCACGTTGACCCGGTGGAAGAGCTCGATGGAGGAGTCGAGGTCGCGGCCGCTGTCGACCACGTCCTTGCGGAACAGCCAGTCGCACTCGACGATCGTGCGATCCACCGCGAGCGGGAACATCCGGTGCAGGATCACGTGGTCGGGCACGAGGTTGACGAACATCAGCGGCCTGACCGTGAGCCCGTAGTAGCGGCGGTCCTGGTCCTCGCTCACTCCGTCGATCCGGTCGGCGCCGGCCGAGCCGTCCACCGTGAAGCCCTCGACGTCTTCGCCGAACTCGGCCCCGTGACCCACGGACAGCTGCGTGGCGAGTCCTTCGGCGAACTCCGGGATCACCTCGGTGAGCTCCGGGTGGATCGTCGCGCAGTGGTAGCACTCCATGAAGTTCTCGACGATGAGCTTCCAGTTCGACTTCACGTCGTAGACGGTCCGCCGGGCCAGCCCGAGGTTCGGGATGTCGTAGTTCTCGATGGAGCCGAGGTCGCCGAGCCGCTCCACGATCTGGCCCTGCACCTCCTCCTCGAAGGGCACGGGCTCGTCGGACAGATTCACCCAGACGTACCCGAGCCACTCCCGGACGTGCACGTTGACCAGGCCGTACTCGACCCGATCGATGTCGGGCATCTTGGTGAGGTTGGGCGCGGCGATCAGCTTGCCCTCGAGGTCGTACGTCCACGCGTGGTAGGGGCACTGGAAGGCCCGCTTGACCTCGCCGGACTCCTCGGTCCTGATCCGTGCGCCGCGGTGGCGGCACACGTTGAGGAACGCGCGGATCGAGTTGTCGCGCGCCCGCGTCACGAGCACGCTCTCCCGGCCCACCTGCACGGTCTTGAACGCGCCCGGCTTGGCGAGGTCGGCCGCCCGCACGACGCACGTCCACATGGACTCGAAGACGCGCGCCTGCTCCAGGGCGAAGACGTTCTCGTCGGTGTAGTGGCCGCCCGGCAGGGTGGTGATCAGGCTCTGGGGAAGGCTGCTCGTGGTCACGCCGCCTCCTCAACGGGCCGCGTGCCTGTGGATGCGGTGGCCGATGGCTGGTTCACTTGCACTCCCTATCCCTCAACCCGTGTTGACGGTGCCTAGCCTGCGGCGCCACCGGGTGAACTGGCGGACCTGGTCCACCCCGAGCACCGCGACGGGCCGGTCCTCCCGCCGGTAGACGGCGAGAAAGCTGCGGGCCGCCACGTCGCCCTCCTCGACGGTGACGGAGTCACCGGGGCGCGTGTGACCGGCGAACTGGATACGCCTGCCGTACTGGTCGGACCAGAGGTACGGCGGAGGCTGCGCCGGGGCGAGGGCGGTCCCGCCGGACAGGAGCGTCGCCGCGGTCGCCGCCGGCCGCTGCACCGCGCCGGTCCAGTGCTCGACACGGTGGTGGTGCCCGAGTCCCGGGTCGAACCAGGCCGCGCAGTCGCCGACCGCCACGACGCCGGGCAGGCTCGTGCCGCCCCCGGAGTCGCACAGCACGCCGTCGCCGAGTTCGACCCCGCTGCCCTCGAGCCATCCGATCTCGGGCCGCGCGCCGATCCCGACGAGCACGACGTCCGCGTCGAGCCGCCGCCCGTCGGCGAGCAGCACTCCGTCGACGCGGTCGCCCCCGGTCAGGGCCTGTACGGCGACGCCGCAGATCAGGCCGACGCCGCGTTCCTCGTGGAGCGCGCCGAGCGCGGTGCCCATCTCCCCGCCGAGCGCGCGGGCGAGCGGTACGGGTGCCGTCTCCACGATGGTCACGCCGAGTCCGAGCTCACGAGCCGTCGAGGCGACCTCGGCCCCGATGAAACCGGCGCCGATGACGACCAGCCGGCGGCCGGGGACGAGGTCCGCGCGCAGCGCCAGCGCGTCGTCGAGAGTGCGGAGGGTGTGGACGCCTTCCAGCGCGGGGGAGTCGCCAGGCAAGGTGCGGGCGGTGGCGCCGGTCGCCAGGACGACGCCGTCGGCAGTGATCGAGGTTCCGTCGGCGAGCAGGACGCGGCGGTCGCGGCGGTCGAGCCCCGAGGCGCGGACGCCCAGTCGCCACTCGGCGCCGAGATCCTCGTCGTCGGTCTCGAGGGCGAGGTCGGCCTCGGTCATCCGGCCCGCGAGGAACTCCTTGGACAGCGGAGGCCGGTCGTAGGGGCGGTGACGCTCGGATCCGACGATCGTGAGCGTGCCGTCGAACCCCTGGTCACGCAGTGCCCGGGCGGCGTACAGGCCCGCCAGCGACGCCCCGACGACGGCGACGGACCTCATTCCGGCCTCACGCGGTCCTCGCGCGGGCCCCTGGCGGCAGGTTGGGCGGCAGGTCCGAGGGCACCACGTAGACGGTGCCGTCCTCGACCACCACGCCGTGCGTCCTGACGGGCAGCTTGGCCGGAGGCGCGTCGACCTCACCGGTCCTGAGGTCGAAGCGGGAGGCGTGCAGCGGGCATTCCACCTCGCATCCCTCCAGCCAGCCGTCGGCGAGTGAGGCGTCCTGGTGGGTGCACGTGTCGTCGACGGCGTACAGCTCGCCGTCGTCGGTGTGGAAGACCGCGATCGGCGGTTCGACGGTGTCGAGCCGGAATGCCTCGCCCCGGGGAAGGGCCGCGAGGGCGCACGCAGGGATCATGCGGCAAACCCCAGTTTCGTCTGACGGAACAAGCAGCACTATGCGCAACAGCGTGACCGGGCGAAGGTCTCATGTCAAGAGGCGACATATCGGGCTAAATCGTGGTAAGCGCAGGGTGACGGCGAGTCGTTCGCGGGGGCCTCGGACCGGCTCCGGGGCTCGTCCCGCGCTCGGCCGTCCGGCACTCGCGTGGTCCCGGCCCGGGGCCACGGCGCCCCGGAAGTGTGGCCATCCCCACAGGTAATGGGACGGTCTGCTTTTCCCCTTGTATCGGCCGCCCATTGATACCGCGCAGATACCTTCTATTTGGGACTTACGTGGACATTTGCCCCAAGAGAGTGAGCCGCATTGGAAGGCGGACGATTGCTTCTGCCGGACTCGCTCCGCGCACTGTTTCTGCCGGATTCGCTCCGCACCCGCACCACCATGGCCGTGGCAGGACTGGCCCTGATCTTCATGACCGCGATCGGCGCGAGCATCGACCGCCTGGTGGTCGACGGAGTCGAGGCCCAGATATTCCAGGAGGCGCAGAGGGCCGCCGGGAACTACCTCGGCACGGTACGGCCCGGCTACACGCCGGTGCCGGTTCCGAAGACACGCATCGACCTGATCCAACTCGTCGACTCCCACGGCCGGGTCGTGGCGGCCAGTGCCGCGGCGGCGGGCAGGCCGGCTCTGAGCACGGCGCGCCCCCCCGTCGACAACCGGATGCAGAACCAGATCGTGTGCTCGGCGCAGGGGGAGTGTGTCATGCTCGCCGCCGTGCGGGTCGCGCCACTGGAGACCCGCGAGATCTGGCACGGTGAGCCGCACTATCTCTACGCGGGGACGGCGGAGCCGGCCATCCTCGCGTCGCACCGCCTGGCGTTCCTCACCGCGGGGGGGATCGTGCTGATCGCCGGCCTCATCGGCTGGGGCAACTGGTGGCTGGCGGGGCGCACCATAGGCCGGGTGACGGCGATCCGCGCGACCATGGCCGAGATCACCGCGAGCGACCTGAGCCTCCGGGTGCCCGAGCCGCCCGGCCGCACCGAGTACGCGCTGCTCGCCCGCACCGCCAACCGGACCCTGGCCCGGCTGGAGGAGTCGGTGAAACAGCAACGCCGGTTCGCCTCCACCACCTCCCACGAGCTCAGGACGCCGCTCACCGGTCTGCGCACCCGGCTCGAGGAGGCGCTGCTCTACCCCGGCGAGGTCGACCCGCACGAGACCATCCGGGACGCGCTGGCGGTCACCGAACGGCTGGAGACGATCGTCGACGACCTCCTCGTGCTGGCCCGCCTCCGTGCCGGCGATCCGGCGGCGCACGAGCCGATCGACATCGGCGCGCTGGTGATCGAGGAGGCGACGGCGGAGGTGGGCGGCGTGCCGGTCCAGGCCCGCGCGTGCCGCGACCTGATCGTCATGGGCAGCCGCATCCAGCTGATCCGGGTCGTCGACAACCTCCTGACCAACGCCAGGCGGCACGCCGGGACAGGAGTCCAGGTCGTCGCCGAACGGGTGGACGACCAGGCCGTCATCACGGTGTGCGACGACGGTGACGGCATCGCGCCGCAGGACCGCGAGCGCGTCTTCGAGCGCTTCGTCCGCCTGGACGACGGACGGCGCCGCGAACCCGGGGGCAGTGGCCTCGGACTGGCCATCTCCCGGGACATAGCCCATGCCCACCACGGAACCCTGCGGATCGAGGACTCGCCGAGAGGCGCCCGATTCGTTCTCCGGATTCCCCTCATTCCGGCGATGCATGGAAGCACGCCGGGCATCCCCGTCGAGGAGTTCTCCTGATGCATGACGACCACGAGGTCACGGACGGCCTGATCGACGCGTTCAACGCGCATGATTTCGAGAGGGCGGCCGGTTTCTTCAGCCCGCGTGGCGTGTACGTCTGCCCGGGCGGAATCGCCGAGGGGCGGGAGGAGATCGCGTCCTACTTCGCGCTCTACATCGAGGCCTTCCCGGACGTCACGCTGACGCCCACCAGCACGGCGGTGTCGGGGGATCTGGTGGTGCTGGAGTGGACGGTCACGAGCACCCATGCGGGGGCGTTCCTCCTGCCCGGGGGAGAGTTCGCCCAGCCGACCGGCCGGCACATCGTCATCCGCGGCTGTGATTTCCGCACCATGGACGGCGGGTTGATCGCCAGCCAGCGCGTCTATTACGACCAGTTGGAGATGCTCAGCCAGATCGGCGTCGACCTCATCTCCGGGTGACCATCGGGGTGACCGCCGGGTGACCACAGTCGGACGGCCCCGCTCGCCGCTCGCCGGGAGCGAGGGCGGGCGGGGCCGACGGTGGTTCACGGGCCGCCGGGACGGCGGAGCCCGATCGGGGATGGGGCTCAGGTCGTGAGTCGGGGCTTCGGGCGCGGACGGGTTCCGGTCAGGCGCGGGCGGTGGCCCCGCTGCGGGCTTGGAGGGAGGTCAGCAGGCCGACGACGACGGTCACGGCTCCGGCGAGCCATGCCGTCCACGCGGCGGCCGACTGGCCGTCGAAGCCGAACGCCCAGGGGGACACGAACAACAGCCCCCCGAACGCGGCGGTGACCCAGGAACTCGCTCCACCGGCGCCCAGGATCGCCCACAGGGCGGACACGATGAGGAGTGTTCCGAGGATGAGCAGTGGCTGGCCCGCCGCACCGGCGTTGTCGGCCCAGAAGAACGGCGCGAGCGCCGCGACCAGGCCGGCCAGCAGGGCGACGACGTCGGACAACGATCTCGTGAGATCCATCCGTGCCTCCGAACATGGGGAGAGATGACCCTTTGACCCGACCATGTTCCTGATTGACCGACCGGTCAATGTTCCAATTCGTCAGGATTGCCTCACCATACGTAATCTCCGGCGGTGAGGCCGGGTGAGGCCGGGTGAGGCCGGGCACGTGCGTCGATGCCGGCGGCTTCAGCTCGCGGGGTCGGCCCTGCCGGTCAGCGTCATCGGGGTCATCGGCGCGAAGGACCGCTCCGGCCTGCGGCTCCGGCCGCCGGGCGCCGTCCGGACGGTCGCGGGGGCGGTCTCCTCCCGGCGCGGCGGCGCGAGGGGCAGCCTGAGGACGAAGCACGCCCCGCCGAGATCGGACTTCTCGACGTGCAGGGTGCCGTGGTGGGCCACCACGATGTCGTGGGCGATCGCGAGGCCGAGTCCCGTGCCGCCGCCGCCGTCGCGGCACGGCACGGCGTCGAGGCGGGTGAACCGGTCGAAGACCCGGTCCCGGTCCTCCTCGGGGATGCCGGCGCCGTCGTCGCTGACGGTCAGTTCGGCCATGTCGCGGTCGCGCCGCACCTCGACCCGCACCTTGCGTACGGCGTGGCGCCGGGCGTTGTCGAGGAGGTTGACCAGAACCCGGTCGAGCTGGGCGGGGACGCCCTCGACCGTGATCCCGGGGGTGAGCCGCAGATCGACGGCCGGCCCGCCGTCGCGCGGGGGGACTCCCGATCGCACGAGGCAGTCCAGGTCGAGCTCCCGCCGCTCCACCGGCTCGTTGGCGCCGACCCGCGCCAGCAGGAGCAGGTCGGTCATGATCACTTCGAGCCGGTCCACGTCGCGCAGCGTGTTCCGCAACATCTCGGGGACGCCGTCCGCGTCGGGATCGAGCCGCGCCTCCTCCAGCCGCGCGCGAACGTCCGCGATGGGGGTGCGCAACTCGTGTGAGGCATCGGAGGCGAAGCGCCGCTGCTGTTCGAGCGCCCGCTCCGAGCGTTCCTGCGAGCGTTCCAGCCGACGCAGGGTGTTGTTGACGGTCTGTGCGAGCCGGGTGACCTCGTCGTCTCCGGCGGGTTCGGGCACCCGGCTGCTCAGGTTGTCGGCGTTGATCCCGGCGAGCTGCACGCGGATGGTCTCGACCGGCCGCAGCGTCCGGCCGGTCACCTTCCACGTCGTCAGGGACGCGAGCAGCAGCAGGGCGAGTGCCTGCGCTCCGAACAGCAGGTCGAGCACGCCGGTCGACAACCCGTGCGGCGTGGCCCGGCCCGCGTACACGACGGGGGAGTCGGCGGAGGGACCGACCCGGGCGGCGGCGATACGCACGCAGCCCACACCCGGGTGATCGCAGGTCTCCACGTTCCGGAGCGAGCCGCCGGCGGGCCTGACCGTCGCCAGCGGGCCCATGCCCCGGGCCGCGTCCGAGGACGCGATGACCTGGTCGGCGGGCGACACGACCTGGATGAGATCGATGCCGGGGACCTGCGGCGTGATCGCGCCGACGGGCCGTCCCGCACGGATCTCGGCCGCGACGAGGGTCGCCTGGCTCCTCGCGTCCAGCCAGGCGGCCCGGGTGAAGGCCTCGCGGGCCACCACGGCGCCCACCACGGCCGCGGGCGCCAGCAGGAAGGCGGCCAAAACGGTGACGAGCAGGGTGACACGGCCACGAATCGTTCGTGGCCCGGGGAGACGCGCGGATAGCGGCATGACCCCGTAGTCCCCCCTGCGTGCTCGTCGGTGCGCCCGGCTCGCCGGGGCGTCCGGCGAGTCCTTCTCATGCTGGCCCGGGAAGCTCCTCCTCCACATCGCACGTCCGCGTAGCTTGAGGTCACAGGCTGGCAATTTCGTGCTATTTCATGCCATTTCGTCCGAGGTGCCGCCGCCGAGGCCCCCACGTGCGACCGCGGACGGCGGAGATGGTGTCATGACTTCATGGGAGGCTCGTCCTCGCATGACCCGGGGTCCGCCGCCGACTTCACGTCGTCGTCGAGGCCAGGCTGGCGTGGCCGGGAGCGGGAATGGGCCGCCGTGTCCAGGGTTCTGCGGGCCGCGACGGAGGGCCGGGGCGGCGTCCTGCTCGTCGAAGGTCAGATGGGCATGGGCAAGAGCCGGCTCCTGCACGAGACCGCCGAGGTGGCGGAACGCGGCGGCTTCACCGTACTGCGGGGCACGGCCGACGAACTGAGCCAGATGATGCCCCTGATGCCGCTGATATCGGCGCTGGGGGAGTCGCCGCACGCCCTGCTCACCGGGACGGCCGTCTCGGACGTCATCGACCTCCGCCTGCTGATGACCGAGCAGCTCCGTACACGGCTGGAGGGCCGGGCGACGCAGGGACCCGTGCTGGTCACCCTGGACGACCTCCACTGGGCGGACTCCACGACCATGCTGGCCCTCCGGACGCTGGCGGCGGATCTCGCGAGCTATCCGCTGGTGTGGATGCTCGCGCTCGCCCGGGGGGCGGGAGACGACCCTCCCCGCCTGGATCGGCTGTACGAGGCGCTGGAGCGCGACGGCGCCGCACCGGTTCAGCTCGGCCCGCTCTCGGACGACGCCGTGGCGCAGATCGTCGCGGACGTCCTGCAGGCGTCCCCGGGGCCGGACGTCCTCGCGCTCTCCGGCGCGACGGGCGGCAACCCCTTCCTGCTGGTCGAACTGCTCGGAAAGATCAACGAGGAGGGCGCGGTCCAGATCGACGGCGGCCACGCGCGGCTGGCGTGGGCGGAGCTGCCCTGGGTCCGCGCGATCACGCGCAAGCGCCTGGACGGGCTGTCGGCGGGCACGCGCCACATGCTCCAGGTCGCGGCGATCCTCGGCCGCTCGTTCGCCGTCCACGATCTGGCCGAGATGCTCGGCGAGCCGGCGAGCCGCCTGCTGCCGGGGCTGGAGGAGGCGACGGCGTCCGGCGTCCTGGTGACGTCGGGTGACCTGCTGGCGTTCCGGCACGACCTCCTGCGCCAGGCCGTGACCGACGCCGTCCCCCCTCCGGTGCGCCTGGCCCTGCGCCGGCAGGCGGGCGAGATGCTCCTGAACCGGGGAGGCAGCACCGTCCCCGCCGCAGCGCACCTCGTGCACAGCGCCCGGCCCGGCGACACCCGGGCGCTCGACGGTCTCGACCGGGCCGCCCGCGAGGTGCTCTGCTCCTCTCCGCAGACCGCGGCCGATCTCGCCCTCCGGGCTCTGGAGCTCACCGCCGACGACGACTCCCACCGGCTGGAACGCACGGCGGCCGCCGTCGACGCCCTCACCGTCACCGGACGGCTCATCGAGGCGGCCGATCTCGCCCGCGAGTCCCTGGCCACGCTGCCCGACGCGAAGTCCGTGGAGCTGCGCTGCAAGCTCGCGATCATCATGCTGCTCAGCGGCCAGCCGGGCCAGGCCGTCGCCGAGGCGGAGATCGTCCTCGCCCAGCCCGACCTCTCCCCGCACCTGCAGGGCGTGGTGGAGCTCGCCTGGTTCAAGGCGCTGATCGCGCTGAACGACTTCAGGCGCGGCCAGGAGCGGGCCGAGGCCGTCCTGGCCGATCCGGGCAGGTCGCTCGACGCCAGGGTCGGCGCGCTCCTGCTGCTCGCGCACCTCAACTTCCTCGGCGGGCGAGTCGAGGCCGGACTCGACCAGTTCAGGGAGGCCGTCCTCGCCGCGAACGAGGGATCGGTCGCGGCCCGCCTGGCGCATCCCCGGCTGCTGCTGGCCCGGATCCTCACCTGCATGCGGCGGCTCGAGGAGGCCGAGACGAACATCCAGGCCGCGGAGGAGGAGGTCCGTGCCGCCGGCCACACTCCCTACGCCGCGAACCCGGCGTTCTTCCGCGCCCGCCTCCGCCTCGTCGCCGGCCGGATGGAGGACGCCGCCGCCGAGGCGCAGACCGGCCTCGCCCTCGCCGACGAGTTCGGCACGCACGCGTTCGAGTTGTTCGGCCATGCCGTCCTCGCCATCGTCGCCGTGCGGACCGGTGACATCGCGGCGGCGACCCGCCACGTCGAGCGCTACCGCTCCGAGCAGACCACGCTCGGCCTGCGGTTCGGATCAGTGTGGGGACTGTGGGCCGTGGCCCTGTTCGCCGAGGCCACGGGAGGCCCACAGGCGGCGAAGGAGACGCTCAAGAGCGCCGACGCGCAACGGCGCATGTGGCTGCTCGTCGTCGAGCCCCCCTCCGCGGCGTGGATGACCCGGATCGCGCTGATGACCGGCGACCGCGAGTGGGCCGAAGAGATCGTGCTGGCCGCCGAGCGCCTCAAGCTCGACAACCCGGGTTTCCCGGTGTTCGCCGCGGCGGCGGACCACGCCCGGGGGCTCCTCGACGGCGACTCCGCCAAGCTCTCCCGTGCGGCGGCGTCCTTCAGGGACCCGTGGAGCCGCTCCTCCGCATCGGAGGATCTGGGCGCCCTGCTGGGGAGCACGGCCGGCGCGCCCGACACCGACGCCGCCGTCCTCTGCCTGGAGCAGGCGCTGGAGGGCTACGACCAGGTCGGCGCCCTTCGCGACGTCGCCCGCGTGCGCGCGCGGCTGCGCCGGCTCGGGGTCCGCCGCAGGCACTGGACCTACGCCGAGCGGCCGTCGACCGGATGGGGCAGCCTCACCGAGACCGAGAGCACGGTCGCCTCCCTCGTGGCCCACGGGCTGACCAACCGTCAGGTCGCCACGCGCATGTTCCTGTCGCCGCACACCGTCTCATTCCATCTGCGTCAGGTCTTCCGCAAGCTCGGCATCGGCTCCAGGGTCGAGCTGGCCAGGCTCGCCGCCGAGCTCGCGCCGGAGGAGGCGGACGCCCAGGCGCAGCCCTCCTCCGACCGTCGCCCGCGCCCGCGCTGACCCGCCCGCGGCCGCTCGGCCGGGAGGGGCCGCGACCAGGTGTCAGCGGAAGACCAGCAGGCGCATGGCCTGGTCGATGGGAACGCCTCCGCCGATGAGCTCCAGCGTCCGGTGCCGGGTCTCCGGGCGGTCGATCAGCGCCGCGATCACCGCCGCCACGTCGTCCCGCGACACCTCGCCATAGGGGAGCGGCGGGTCCGCCAGCGTGACGAGCCCCGTCCCCGGCTCGTCCGTCAGGCGCCCCGGACGCAGGATGGTCCAGCTCAGCTCGCGGGCCCGGAGGTCCTCCTCGGCCGCGGCCTTCGCCGTGATGTAGGCGCTCCACGACTCACCCGTCCCGGGTGCGCGCGGGGAACCGCCGCCCATCGTGGAGATCTGGATGAACCGCGGCACCCCGGCGTGTTCGGCGGCGTCGGCCAGGAGGACGGACGCGCCCCGGTCGACGGTGTGCTTGCGCGCGGCCCCGCTGCCGGGGCCGGCGCCCGCCGCGAAAACCACGGCGCCCGCACCCAGGACGATCTCCGCGACCTCGTCGACTCCGGCCCGTTCCAGGTCGCACACCACGGGTTCCGCGCCGGCGGACCTGAGGTCGCCGGCCTGGGACGGGTCGCGGATCAGGCCGACCGGGGCGTCGTCGCGCTCCGCGAGCAGCCGTTCCAGCCGCAGAGCGATCTTGCCGTGCCCGCCCGCGATCACCACGCGCATGTGGATCACCTCCGTCGACGATCAGCCGGTGCGCGGAGGCGCCCCGGGCCCGCCCGCGTGTGGCGTGTCCGGAGGCGCGGGCTGGGACGTCACCAGCCGCCATGGCCGCATCATGTCGTTGTCCTCGTGTTCGAGGATGTGGCAATGATGGATGTACCCGGCGGGGAACGCGGTGGCGGTTCCGCCGACGCCGGGAACAGGGGGCGCCGGGTCGAACCGGGCGACGATCCGGTTGACCATCCGCGGATAGGCCACGAAGGTGTCCCGCCAGCCCTGCTGGTCGGGCTCCGGCGGCACCGGCGGGCCCAGGAGATAGCGGGCCGGGTCGGGTCCGCCGCCGGGAGGGCGGCCCGCCGCGACCCAGCGGGCGTGGTCCCTCGCGTACTCCTCCACCCGTAACCGCTGGCGGTTGTGGATGAGGAACTGCACGAGGTGGACGTGCATGGGGTGGGCGTCCTCCGTGGTGTTGACGTACTCCCAGATCTCGGTCGCGCCCGACTTCACGAAGTCGTCCACCGGCTCGAAGAAGTAGCGGTCGCCGATCAGCATGTGGATCGGGGCGCCCTGCCGGTCGAGTGTCTCGGTGAGGACGTGCGCGCGAACCGGGGTCTCCGGCCCCGGCCGGAGCGGTTCAAGCGGCGGAAGGGCGAGCGCGCCGGGCGGCGTGCTGTCGTCACGGCCGGTCAGCGGGTCGGAGACGTGGAAGCGCATGATCTCGGGGATGGCCGGCCCGCCGCCTCCGCCCGGGTACGGCACTGCGGCGTCGTTCATGAGCGTGACGGCGGCGCCCATCGGCAGCCTGCCGAAGTCGACGACGATGTCGGCCCGTTCCGACGGCGCCAGCAGGATCCGGTCGGCGCGCAGGGGGAAGGACCGCAGGCCGCCCGAGGACCCGACCACCCAGAAGGGCAGCCGGGACGCGTCTCGTGCGAACCACAGGTGATAGAAGCGCGCGTTCGACGCGTTGAGCACGCGGAACCGGTAGCGGCGCGGCTCCACCGCCAGGAAGGGGTACGCCTTGCCGTTCACGACGGGGGTGTCGCCGAAGAACTCCGGGACCCAGACGGGATGGTGGCGGCCGCCGCCTTTCGTGGGATAGAAGAGCGAGCCGTCCGCGCGGAACGTGCGGTCCTGGATGAGAAGAGGCACCTCGAACCTGCCGCGGGGCAGGCCGAGCGCGTCCTCGATGTGATCGCGGAGGATGTAGGCGCCGGACAGCCCCGCGTAGTTGTTGAGCCGCGTGAGCTCCATGGCGTGGTCGTGGTACCACAACATGGCCGCCCGCTGCGCGTTGCCGTAGGCGTAGATCGCCTCGTCGGCCGCGGCTCCCGGTAGCGAGCCGTACATGGGGCCGTGGAGCCCGTGGGACGTGAACCAGCTCTCCGGGTTGCCGTCCGACTGCGGGGGGTTGAGGCCCCCGTGCAGGTGGACGACGTTCCACACGGTGACGTCGCGGGGCAGGTCGGTCATCCGCCGCCCTCCCGGCGGGTCCGGCGGGACGCCGGGGACGCTCCGCCAGAGGCTGGGGTCGACGGAGCCGCGCAGCAGGTGGGTGGTGGGCAGCCGGTTGCGGTACCTGACGATCACCGGCCTGTCGCGCCGGGCCACCAGCGTCGGCCCGAGGCAGCCCAGCCCCAGGGGGCGCGCCGGATCCCCTGGATCGGCGGCCCAGTATCCCCACGCCATGGTCATGCCGAGGTCGCGGTGGAAGCGCCAGGGGGCCTGCCGCATGGTCACGTCGTAGTAGTCGGCGCCCCGATGGGCCGACCTGTCCGGTACGGCCACAGGCGGAACGGGCAGCGGGTCGGTGAACTTCCGCAACGCCGGGCCCGGCTTCGCCGGCCACGAGGCCGCGATCCCCGCTCCCGCCGCGAGGCGCGCGAATTCCCGTCTGGTGAGCCGCATCGCCGTGCCTCCGCTCGGTTCCGCCGGCGGCCGCCGGCCGCCCCCGTGGCCACAGAACGGCTGGAGCAGGTGAGCGGGACGACGTGCCCGTCACCTGGCCTCTTTCCCATCCGAGGCTAGCGACCATCTCGTCAATAACGCCTCAAACGGGCCCGAACTGCGCGTCCGGTCTTGCGGTAAGGCGAGCCCTATGGTGACTTCATGTGGTAGTCATGTAACACAAAGTGATCGGGAAAGCCTCCGGCCTGCCCGGCTCTCGTCGTCTATGGGGATGGTCAATGCTCGTCTGCGTGTTCGCCGTGGTGGCGGCGGTCGGTCTCGTGGCCGCGTCCGCATTCCTGTTCCGGAGGCTGGCCCGGGGGAAGACGGGAGACGAGACCTCCTCGGGGCACGCGGGGGCGATGGTCTCCTCGCTGTTCCTGCTCGTGTTCGCCATCGCGATCGTCGTCCCGTGGACGACCGTCGACTCGGCCAGGCAGAACACCTACACCGAGTCCCAGGCGGCGGTGGAGACCTACTGGTCCGCGGCCTCGCTGCCGGCTCCGGCCGGCGCCGAGGTGCAGGCGGGACTGCGCGACTACGTCGGCTTCGTGCTCGACAACGAGTGGCCCCTCATGGCGTCGGGCCGGCTCAGCCCCGAGGGCTCCTGGCGGCTCGACTCCCTGCGCACCCAGGTGGCCGCGCTCAACGTGACGGACGAGGACGCGCGGGGGGCCAAGGGAGCGGCCCTCGACCGGCTGGCCGACCTGTCCGCCGCCCGGCGTCAGAGGGCGGCCGACGCGAAGGCCGCACCTCCGGCCGGGGTCATGGTGCTGACGATCCTGACGGGAGCCGTGGTCCTGGTCTTCCCGTTCCTGGCGGGCGCCCGGCCTCGCGGTCTCGCCCTCGTGCCGATGCTCGCGATGGCAATGATGCTGGGCGTCGGCGTCTACCTGGCCTGGGACATCTCCCGCGTGTTCACCGGCGGGTTGGCGGTCACGCCCGACGCCTTCTCGGCCGCGCTGCAGGAATTCCAGCGAATCCCCGAGAGTCGGTGACCCATGGGCTTCACACGGACCCTCACGGCGGTGGGCGGCGTCCTCGCGGGCTGCGCGCTCGCGGCCGCCGGGGTCGCCATGCCGGCCGCGGCCGCGCCTCCACCCGATCCCCTGGTGAGAGCCGATGTCAGGGTGAAGGCGGGCCCGCAACCTCCGGACGACGACGGCCTGGGCATCGCCGTCTGCGTCGACCTCCACACGCTGGTGCGGCTGAAGGCCGAGGTCGGCATTCTGTCCCGGCCTCAGTGCGCCCGCCCGGCTCCCCCGCCGTCGCCGGAGCCTCCGACTCCGCGGCCGGCCCCCTCGCCCACGCGGCGGGTCACGCCTCCCGCACCCGCCAGGCCCGCCCCGCCGCCGGTGGCGCCCGTCGTACGGCACCGGACGCCGACGCCGACGCCCGAACCGTCGTCTCCCCGGCCGGAGCCCTCGACGGTCGCCTCCGCCTATCCCGTGCGCACGCCGCTGGCGGCCTTCACACGCAAGCATCGCAACCCGCTCGGCACGATCATGGTGCTCGTCATCTTCTCCACGGTGATCGCCACCGCGGCGGGCGTGGCGTTCGCGGCCTTCCGCTGAGCCGGGGCCGCCTCCCGTAGCGGAGACGGCCCCGGGTCGCGCTATCGCAGACCGGCGTCGAGGGCGCTGGTCAGGGATCCGGTGTCGCCGGACATCTCCCAGATCATCGCGCCGAGCAGGCCCTTGCTCTTCAGCCACTCGGTCTTGCGGCCGATCGACCAGGCGTCGTCGAAACTCCACCACTGGCCGCCGTTCCCGGTGAAGCAGTAGGTGGCGACCGCCTGCTCGTCATGACGTACCGTGCAGCCGGGCACGCCGGCCACCAGGTTCGAGTACCCGCGAGTGCCGGCCTCCTCGGCGAACTGGCCGGCGGCCGCTCCGCCCGCGGCCTGCCACTCGCCCGCCTTGCCGCCGTCGGCGACGCCCTGCCAGCCGCGTCCGTAGTAGGCGAGCCCGATGGTGAGCTTGCGCGGATTCACCCCGGCCTGGAGATAAGCGTTGACCGCGTTCTCCACGCTGAAGTGGAACGAGTACGGGTCGTCGGCGTCGGCGTAGAGGTTGCCCTGGTGCCCCGTGCGGTTCGGCTCCCACGAGTTGTCGCTTCCCGCGCCGTGGAAGTCGTAGCCCTGGATGTTGAAGATGTCCAGGGACTTGGCGACCTGCGGCAGGTCCCATCCCGCCGCGATCTTCGCCGGGTCGGCCGGGGTGAAGGCGGTGAGCTGGTAGCGCTTGCCCGTCTCCGTGGTCAGCGCGTCGAGCTGCCTGCGGAACTCGGCGATCAGGAGGGTGTTGTTCGCCTTGTCGTTCGGGCTGACGTGGTTGCCGGGATGGCCGTCCGAGCCCGGCCACTCCCAGTCGAGGTCGATGCCGTCGAAGATCCCGGCCGCGCTGCCCGGCCCGCCCGCGCTGTTGTACACCGGCAGGTTGCCCTTGATGTACATGTCGATGCACGAGCTGACGAACTTCCGGCGGGACGCGTCGGTGGCCGCCACGTCGGAGAAGTACTTCGAATAGGTCCAGCCGCCGATCGAGATCAGCACCTTCAGGTTCGGGTACTTGGCCTTGAGCTTGCGCAGCTGGTTGTAGTTGCCGCGCAGCGCCTCCCAGCCGGTGTCGCCGACGCCGTCGACGGACTGCGCCGCGCTCATCGGCCTGCCGTAGTCGGCGTCCGCGTCGCCTGAGCCGTCACCCTGGTTCGGATCCTGCGGGTTGGCCGTGGTGCCCTTGGTGACACCGTTCAGGCAGGTCAGGTTCACCGGGTCGATGTTCGCGAAGGCGTAGTTGAGGTGGGTCAGCTTCGCGGCGGCTCCGGTGGTGTCCAGGTTGCGGACGAAGTACTGCCGCCCGTAGATGCCCCACTGCACGAAGTAGCCCACCCGGGCGTACCCGCTGCCGATGATGTCGCCGGTGGACGCCGTCACGGCGTTGCTCGGCGCGGAGGTGTTGTCGTACAGGTCGCGGGCGCGGACCTGGAAGGTGTACTGGGTGGACGGGGACAGCCCGGTCACCGTGGTCGTGGTGCCGGCGACGGTCGTGGTGAGCGTGCCGCCCACGTAGACGTCATATCCCGCGACGCCCTTGTCGTCGGTCGAGGCGTTCCACGCGAGCGCGACCGTCGACGACGTCGTGCCGGTGCTGCGCAGGTTCGCCGGAGCCGTCGGCGGCTGGGTGTCGTCGGCCGGGTTGTTCGTCCGGACGGCCAGCGCGGCGCTCGCGGCGGACAGGCCGCCCTTGCGGTCCCTGGCCTTGACGGTGAAGGAGTAGGCCGTGTTCGGGGACAGCCCCGTGACCGTGGTGGCCGTCCCGGTCACCGTCGTGACGAGGGCTGTGCCGTTGTAGACCTCGTAGCCGGTGATGGGCAGGCTCCCCGGGGTCGCGGCGTCCCAGGCCAGGGAGACGGTCCTGGTGGTCTTGACGGGTGAGCGCAGGTTCGCCGGCGCCCCGGGCGGCGTGTCCGCCGAGCCGTCGCATCTGACGTCGTTGACCCGGCAGTTCGTCGCCTGCGCGGCGGAGCTGAGCGTGAAGGACGGGCTGTAAGGCTCGGTCGAACCGTGCGCCGCCACCGTCGAGTTGTAGAAAGCGGGGTTCAGCGTGACCTGGCGGCCCGTCTGGGTCAGCGCGCCGTTCTGGGCGGCGCTCGCGGTGACCCCGGCGGGCAGGTCGAAGGTGATCGACCAGCCGTTGAGGGCGGTGCCGGAGTTGTTCTTCACCACGAACTTCGCCTGAGTGCCGTTGGCCGAGTACGTCGCCGTGAGCGGGGGCGGCGGGGGAGCGGGATCGCCGGTGCCGTCACAGCGGGCGCCGGCGATGGTGCATCCGGACGGCTGGGCCGCCGCGCTGAGGGTGAACGTGGGGCTGAACGGCTCGGTGTTCCCGTTCGCCCGGACGGTGTCGATGTAGAAGGCGGGGGTCAGCGTGACGTGGGTCCCGGACTGCGAGGTCGTCGCGTTCTGGGCGTTGCTGACGGTCACCCCGGCCGGCAGGTCGAACTCGATCGACCAGCCGCTGACGGCGGAGGAGCCCGGGTTGCTCACCACGAACTTCCCCTGCGTGCCGTTCAGGGTGAAGGTCGCGATCAGGCGGTCGGCGGCGGAGGCGGGGGAGGCCAGGGCGATCGCCAGGACGATTACCGACAACACGGCGGCTAATCGGCGCATGTGGAAGCACTTCCTTACAGGAAAGTTTCCTAACAATTGCGCGGATCGTAATCCCGGCCCTTTCTCCCGGCAAGACCCAAAACAGCGGCGCCGCCTCCGCCCGGCCGGGGCGTGAGGCGGCGTCGGTCGCGGAGATCAGCGCCCGCGGCGTGGCGCACCGTGCGCGCCGGCGCGTGCCTTGGCCCTGCTGCGGACGATCGCGCGCAGAGTGAGCAGCGCCACGACGGCGACGATCTGGCCTCCCAGCACGATGCGGTTGATGTCGAGGGCGGGCTCCCAGCTGACCTTGCCCTCCTTGATGACGTAGACCCCCGCCGGGCTGGCGGCCATGCCGAAGCCCGCCCCCAAGCCCTCGGCCTGCCCCTCGCCCGTGTGGTCACCGCCCGTGGCGGACCCGCCGTCGCCGCGCACCCCCGGTCCTGAGCCTTCACCGCCACCGCCGCCGGCGGCGACCCTGGCGACAGGGACGACCGTCACGCCGTCCACCGTGATCGGCTCCCCGAAGACCCGCCGGACCGTCACGTGGTCCTGGATCCGCGAGATCAGTTTCGTGACCTCCATGCTTTGACTCCCTTCGTAGCACCCGCGCCCCCCATGGTCGTTCGCGGCACGTTCGCAAGGAAGGGCCGTACGACGGCCGCCGCTGTCAGGGGACGATGCGCAGAGCCGGGCGTTGGTCGGGCATGCCGAGCAGTTCGCGCACGCGGCCGGCCGGCCAGGCCAGCGCGCCCGCGAGTTGCGCCATCGTGAGCCCCGTCTCGGCCACCGCCAGCTCGAAGGCCTGGCGCAGAAGCGTCGGCTGTTCGCCGGGATAGCCGCTGATCGGCTCGGCGGCGAAGCCGGGCTGGTCGCGCAGCTCCCTGAGCCGCTGGTAGGCGCGGCTCGCCGCGGAGTCGGACAGCAGGCCCACCTCCCGGCAGCGGTAGAGGAGCGAGTCGACGGAGACGCCCCAGGTGTGCCGGAGCTGCCCCAGACGGCGCAGGTCGAGCCGCCTGGGCAGGTCGGGCAGGATGCTGTCGCGGGGGGTGAGGAACTCCGCGGCGAACACGTCCGCCTCCCGCTCCTGCTGTGCGTCCCCCGACGCCGTGTCGCCGTGGAGGACCAGATGGCCGAGCTCGTGCGCCGCGGTGAAGCGGTACCGATGGATGTCGTCGAACCGGTTGGCCGTCAGCACCACGATCGGCCGGGGCAGCTGTGAGGTGGAGAACGCGTCGACGGTCGCGGAGTCCTCGTCGGGAGGCGGGAACACGACGATGACGCCGTGCGCCTCCATGTGCCTGACGATGTGGGACAGCGGGCCGGTGCCCAGTCCCCAGAGCCGGCGCAGCGCGCGGGCCGCCTGCGCGGGGTCGCGGGGGAGGTCCACCCCCGCGTGCACCTCGCCGCCGGAGAAACCGGGCAGGTCGACGTGGGGGAGTCGCACCCGCTTCTCCAGCGCGTGCGCGAGCTCCCACACCTGCTCCACGAACGCGACGGCCTTGGCCCGCTGGTGGGCACGTGTGGAGCGCAGGCTGCGGAAGTGCGCCATCGAGCCGTCGAGCTTGCCGTGCGGGCGGCCGGTCAGGAAGAACGCCGGCGGTACGGCGAGGGCGTCGGCGAGCTGGGGGACCAGCGCCGGGCGCGGCCGGGTCATGCCCGTCTCGTACTGCCCGACGGCGGCGGGTGTGACCCCGATCCGCTCCGCCAGGTCCTTCTTGGTCAGGCCCGCGAGGTGCCGCGCCTGGGTGAGCCGGCTCGGGGCGAACGCGTCGGCGACGGCCTGCGGGCTCGGGTGGCTCTGGTTACGGGTGCTCATCGTCGGCGGTGACCGCGGTTTCCTGCTGTGCCTCGCTGTGGACGGGGAACATCGTCTCATTCGCCCGCTCGACCGGCGGCCTGGCGCGCAGGGCCAGATCGGGCAGCGCACCCTGGTCGAAGCGCGCCGCGCCGACGGCCTCGGGGACTCCGCCGGACGAGGGCGCGATCGTGAGCGGGATCGGCTCGCAATGGAGCCACCGGAGGTGACCGAGGTCGTCGAGGAGCTCGGCCTCGCCCCAGTAGAGCCGCAGCAGCCCGGTATGGGCGTTGCCCGCGTATGCGACGGGGACCAGCCGGGTGTCCTCGGGGAGGTGGGGCAGCGACGGTCGGATCGCGGCCCCGTCCGCCTGCCGGCCGTCGGCCCCTTCCGTGGATGGCCGGTCGTCCGGATTCCGCTCGCCGTCCCAGCCGATCGACAGGTCGAGCTCCTCCTGGCGGTAGGCGGCCGCCGGGCCGAACCGGTTGAACAGCTCACGCACCAGGGCCGAGATGCGGCCGTCGCTGATCCGGGCCGTGGAGACGGGCGTGGTGTCGTCCTCGGCGTAGCGGAACGGCAGCAGCAGGTTGCCGTCGAGCAGCACGAGGCGGTGCGGAGAGGCGTACGGCCTGACCGTCTGGAATCCCGGCTCATGCCGGAATCCTTCGGCGAGCGCTTCGTACCGCCTGGTCATCAGGGTATGGCCGTAGGTGAAATGTTTGTCGCTGCGCGACCAGCGCTGCGCATCTTGGGCGTTGGCGACGGCCTCGGTCAGCGACGCGACGATCTGGCGGCGCACGGCGCCGGCCCGGTCGCCGAAACGTCCGGCGGCCCAGCCCTGGGGGGACGGACTCGGATACACCCGGCGACCTCCGATCCGGCTTCGCCCGCTGCCCGGACGCCGCCGCCGACACTTCAGTTCCGCGCATCATACTCCCGGCACGGGTGTAGTTGATGTTGTCCTCGCCCTGTGCCGCCGGAACCTCGCTGATCACTCCGGGAATGTTTGACCGGACATTGATCATCTGGTCGTAGATCGCGCGGTCTGTGGTGCTTACTGTCGATCTAATACTGTTGTTGCTGTTGGGGGAAGATCATGCCTGTGTGCACCGTGATTGTGGCGGGAGTCCTGCTCGCCACGGGTTCTGGAACGTCCGCCGACCCGGCTCCGGCCGTGAACGCGCAGGGGCCCGCGTCCGTGCCGGTCTCCGTCTCCGGTCCTGCGCAGCGAGGGGTGTTGTCACAGCTCGCCTGGATCGACGATCCCATTTCGACCCCGTCTGACGCGCTGACATTCCACGCGCCGACACCCCAGGACGTCGTGATCGTGTGGCCGCCGGCCGATGGCGCGGTGCCGGGTACCCAGAAGATCATCATTCCCGGCCTCAGGGGTCACCAGCATGCGTCGTCGTGGTCGTCCGACGAGTCCGGTCACGGCGGTTCGCCGGACGGGTTCGACGAGTCCGAGGACTCCGGTGACTTCGACGGGTTCGCCGATTCCGACGGCTCCGGCTCCGGCGACGCGGGGTCGGGCGGTTCCGGCACGGGCTACGTGCCCTGACACCCGCCGATCGCCCGGAAGGGGCTCAAGCCCAGGCCAGCGAGCCGCGTGTGGCCCAGTAGAGGTCCGGATCCTCGGCCATCGAGTCCAGCCGCTCCTCCAGTCCGTCGTCCCATGGGACCGTGACGGCCTCCAGGTTGTCGCGCAACTGGGCCGTCGACGCCGCGCCGCTCAGCACGGTCGTGACCCACGGCCGCGCGAGCACCGCGCCCAGCGCGAGCGCGTCCGCGGGGACGCCGCGTTCCCGCGCGGCCGCCGCGAGCGGCGCGGGAGCCGTGCGCGCAGTCAATCGGCCGTTCGCCACGCCCTCCTTGACGATCACGCCGAGCCCGGCCGCGTGGGCCCGGGCCAGGGCGGGGCCCGCCGAGCGCTCCAGCAGGTTCCAGGTCGACTGCACCGTGTCGAAGACCTCGGTGTCCACGGCCAGGTCGATCGTGTCCGCCTGCCGAGGTCCGGTGGTCGACAGCCCGACCGCGACGCCCTCCGCGCGCAGGGCGCTCAGCGCGCCGAGAACGTCGTCGTCGTCGAGCACCCCGCTCTCCACCGTCGCCGAGTGGATCTGGTAGAGCGACAGGTGCGGGCCGAGCAGGCCGAGCGTCTCGTCGAGCTGGCGGTGCAGCTGTTCGGCGGACAGGTCCTTGACCTCATGGCGCTCGGCGTCCATCCGCCAGCCGCCGACGTACTCGTATCCCCACTTCGACCCGATCGTCGCGGCGCCCGGGGCGATCCCCCGGTCGTGCAGCCAGCCGGCGAGGAACTCCTCCGCCCTGCCGTACGAACGGGCGGCGTCGAAGTAGCGCACGCCCGCCGCCCACGCGGCGTCGAGGACGGCCCAGCTCCGCGCGCGCATCGCGGCCACGCTGCGGTCGTCGCCGAGGTCCTCGTCCCGGCCGAGCGTGATGTAGGCCGGGCGCCCGACCGCGGCCAGGCCGAAGCCGACGGAGGTGACCACCAGTCTCGTACGGCCCAGCGGGCGTTCAGCAAGCATGGTCATTCCTCGTCGTGCGGTTTGATCCAGTCGAAGGTGCGCTCGACCGCGCGCTGCCAGTTGTCGTACTCCCGGGCGCGGAGCTCCGGATCCATGGCCGGCAGCCACTGGGCGGCGCGGTGCCAGTTGCGGCGCAGACCCTCGAGGTCGGGCCAGTAGCCGACGGCGAGCCCGGCGGCGTAGGCGGCGCCGAGGGACACCGTCTCGGCGACCATGGGCCGGACCACCGGCACGTTCAGCACGTCGGCGATGAACTGCATGAGCAGGTTGTTCGCGGTCATGCCGCCGTCGACGTTCAGGGTCCGCAGGTTCAGGCCGGAGTCGGCGTTCATCGCGTCGACGACCTCGCGGGTCTGCCAGCCGGTCGCCTCAAGGACGGCCCGGGCCAGATGGCCCTTGGTGATGTAGGAGGTGAGGCCGACGATGATGCCCCGCGCCTCGCTGCGCCAGTGGGGGGCGAACAACCCGGAGAAGGCGGGCACGATGTAGCAGCCGCCGTTGTCGTCGACGGTCCTCGCCACCGTCTCGATCTCGGGCGCGGTGCCGATGAGCCCCAGGCCGTCGCGGAACCACTGGACCAGCGCGCCGGTGATCGCGATCGACCCCTCCAGCGCGTAGACGGCGGGTTCGTCGCCGATCTGGTAGCCGACGGTGGTCAGCAGGCCGTGCGTGGAGCGGATGGGCTCGTGGCCGGTGTTGAGCAGCAGGAAACTGCCCGTGCCGTACGTGCACTTGGCCTCGCCGACGGCGAAGCAGGTCTGCCCGAACAGCGCCGCCTGCTGGTCGCCGAGGGCGGCGGCGATGCGCACGCCGGGCATGACGCGCGTGGCCACGCCGTACGTCTGGGTCGACGGCCGGATCTCCGGCAACATCGCGCGGGGCACACCGAAGAAGTCCAGGAGCGTGTCGTCCCAGCTCAGGCTGTTTATGTTCATCAGGAGCGTGCGGCTCGCGTTGGTCACGTCGGTGATGTGCACGCCCCCCTCGGGGCCGCCGGTGAGCTTCCAGATGAGCCAGCTCTCCATCGTGCCGAACAGGACGTCGCCCCGTTCCGCGCGCTCCCGCAGGCCGGGGGTGTGGTCGAGCAGCCAGCGGATGGTCGGGGCCGAGAAGTAGGTGGCGAGGTGGAGACCGCAGAGTTCCTCGACGATGTACGCGTCGGGGCGACGGGCCAGCTCCTCCACCACCATGTCGGTGCGGGTGTCCTGCCAGACGACGGCCCGGGTGACGGGGATCCCGGTGTGGCGGTCCCATAAGACCGTCGTCTCCCGCTGGTTCGCGATGCCGACGGCGGCCACCTGCCCGGGGTCGGCCCCGGCCTGTGCGAGCGCCTTCGGGGCGATCTGCTCCAGGTTGCGCCAGATCTCGGTGGCGTCGTGCTCCACCCAGCCCGGACGCGGGAAGTGCTGCTTGTGCTCGCGCTGCGCCACCGACACCAGGCGGCCGCCGTGGTCGAAGAGGATGCAGCGGGTCGAGGTCGTTCCCTGGTCTATGGACATCACATAACGCTCAGCCACGGTGACCTACCTCCGTGTCAGGCGGGCAGCGGATTTCACCGGGTTCTCCGAGCGAGATCACCAGCGAGGAGCTCCGAGATCGCGCGACACCGCCCGCGCGGCGTCACGCACGAAGGTGACGAGATCGGGCCGGGGGCGGTTGTGCGGGTCGCAGACCCGCTCGACGGGCCCGGAGATCCCCATGGCGCCGACGACCAGGCCGCCGTATCCGCGGATCGGGGCGGCCACGCTCGCCTCGCCCACGGTGGTCTCCTCGACGTCGGCCGCCCAGCCGACCTCGCGGATCCCGGACAGGGCGCGCGTGAGCTCCTTGGTCGTGCGGATCGTGCGGCGGCTGAACTGCTCGAGGTCGCCCTCGGGCACGGCCGCGGCGGCGTTGGCGTCGTAGGCGAGCAGCACCTTGCCCATGGCCGTCGCGTGCATGGGCAGCAGCATGCCGACGTCCAGCGTCTGGAGGGTGTCGTCGGGGCGGAAGACGTGATGGACCACCAGGAGCTTGCCCTGCAGGTGGGTGCCGATGCGCACGGCCTCGCCGCTGCGGGACGCGAGCGCGTCGGCCCAGTTGATCGCGCGGGACCGCAGCTCGTTGACGTCGAGGTAGCTGGTGCCGAGATGTAGCAGCGCGGCGCCGAGCTGGTACTTGCCGGTCGCCTCGTCCTGCTCCACGAAGCCGACCATCTGGAGCGTGCGCAGGATGCCGTGTGCGGTGCCCCGGGCGAGGCCGAGCGAGTTGGCGACCTCGCTGAGGCCGAGCCGTCCTGACCCCTGGGCGAGCAGGCGCAGGATGGCGGCCGCTCGCTCGATGGACTGAACTGGACCAGGCATGGGGCGGATCGTATCTCTGGCGAAAAGTGTTCGACAATGCCGACGCAGGATCTTGCCGTGAGGTTTTACCTCACCGGGTTTCCTTCGATGAACGACCGGCCGGGGCGTTATAGACGGAAGTGGAGTGGCCTGCGTCACGCGACGAGCCTAATACGGACCAGTGAGCCTGACTAGTGTTCGACAATGTCGACACTCATTCGTTGACGTACTTCACAGCGAAGCTTAACGTCCCGTTGCATCCCCTGTGGGGGTCCCCATACCACCGCCCGTCCGCGCCCTTAAGAGGCGGACATGGTCTTAGGAGGAGACATGGCGGAACGGTTCGCAAACCGAGGGCTGCTGGGTGAGCTGGCGGCCGAGTTCGCGGGGACGCTGATCCTGATTTTGTTCGGGGTGGGCGTCGTCGCCCAGGTCGTCGGCGGCGGGATCGGCGACCACGACAGCATCGCATGGGCGTGGGGACTCGCGGTCGTCCTCGGCGTCTACACGGCGTCCCGCCTGAGCGGCGCCCACCTCAACCCCGCCGTGACCGTGGCCCTGGCCGTCTTCAAGGGATTCTCCTGGCGCAAGGTCCTGCCGTACGCGCTGGCGCAGACCCTCGGCGCCTTCCTCGCGGCGCTGATCGTCCGCTGGAACTACAGCGAGGTCCTCGCCAAGGTCGACCCGGGGCACACCGTCAAGACGCAGGGGGTCTTCTCGACCCTGCCGGGCAACGGCACGCTGCCGGTCCACATGTGGGGCGGCTTCCGCGACCAGATCATCGGCACCGCGATCCTCCTGTTCCTGATCCTCGCCGTCACCGACGTCCGCAACTCCGCCCCGCTCGCGAACCTCGCGCCGTTCATCGTCGGCCTGATCGTGGTGGCGATCGGCATGGCGTGGGGGACGAACGCCGGATACGCCATCAACCCGGCACGCGACTTCGGCCCCCGCCTCGCGTCCTTCCTCACCGGGTACGGCTCCGCGTGGCGCGACCAGTACGGGGACCTCTATTTCTGGGTGCCGATCGTCGCGCCCGTCATCGGCGGGATCATCGGCGCCGGCCTGTACCAGCTCCTGGTCGACCGCTTCCTGCCGCGTGAGGGCGCGCCCGAGCCCGGCCGCACTCCTCCCCCCGCCGACTACGAGGCGGCCGCCGCCTCCCGCTGAAGAATCTCGACCCGGTATTAGATCGGTGTGACCCCCACGACACGAGAGGCAGACGACCGATGGCCGACTTCGTCGGAGCGATCGACCAGGGCACGACGAGCACCCGTTTCATGATCTTCGATCATGGCGGCAACGAGGTGGCCCGCCACCAGCTTGAGCACGAGCAGATCCTCCCCCAGGCGGGCTGGGTCGAGCACAACCCCACCGAGATCTGGGAGCGGACCCGCGCCGTCGCCGACACCGCGATGCGCGTGGCCGATCTCCACGCCTCCGACCTCGCCGCGCTCGGCATCACCAACCAGCGGGAGACGGCGGTCGTGTGGAACCGCCGCACCGGCCGGCCGTACTACAACGCGATCGTGTGGCAGGACACCCGGACCGACCGCATCGCCTCGGCGCTGGAGCGCGAGGGCAAGGGCGACGTCATCCGGCGCAAGGCGGGCCTGCCCCCGGCCACGTACTTCTCGGCCGGAAAGATCCAGTGGATCCTCGAGAACGTCGACGGCGTCCGTGAGGCGGCCGAGCGCGGTGAGGCGATCTTCGGCAACACCGACACGTGGCTGCTGTGGAACCTCACCGGCGGCGTCGACGGCGGCGTGCACGTCACCGACCCCACCAACGCCAGCCGCACCATGCTGATGAACCTGGAGACGCTCGACTGGGACGACGAGCTGCTCTCCTTCTTCGGCATCCCCCGCCAGATGCTCCCCGAGATCAAGCCCTCCTCCAACCCCGACCTGTACGGCACCACCCGCCTGCTGGGCGGGGAGGTGGCGCTGTCCGGCGACCTCGGCGACCAGCAGGCGGCGACCGTCGGGCAGGTCTGCTTCGAGCCCGGCACCGCCAAGAACACCTATGGCACCGGCAACTTCCTGCTGCTCAACACCGGCACCGAGCCGGTGCGCTCGCAGAACGGCCTGCTCACCACGGTCTGTTACCAGTTCGGCGACGCCAAGCCGGTCTACGCGCTGGAGGGGTCGATCGCGGTGACGGGCTCGGCCGTCCAGTGGCTGCGCGACCAGCTCGGGATCATCTCCGGGGCCGCGCAGAGCGAGGCGCTGGCGCGACAGGTCGAGGACAACGGCGGCGTGTACTTCGTGCCCGCCTTCTCGGGCCTGTTCGCCCCGTACTGGCGGTCGGACGCCCGCGGCGCGATCGTCGGGCTGTCCCGCTTCAACACCAACGCCCACCTGGCGCGGGCGACCCTGGAGTCGATCTGCTACCAGACCCGCGACGTCGTCGAGGCCATGCAGCAGGACTCGGGCGTCGTCCTCGACGTGCTGCGCGTCGACGGCGGCGTGACCGCCAACGAGCTGTGCATGCAGATGCAGGCCGACATCCTCGGCGTGCCGGTGTCGAGGCCGGTCGTGGCCGAGACCACCGCGCTGGGCGCCGCCTACGCCGCCGGGCTCGCCGTCGGCTTCTGGCAGTCCACCGACGATCTCAAGCAGAACTGGAACGAGGCTCGCCGCTGGGAGAGCCAGTGGGACGACGAGCAGCGCGAGCGCGGCTACGCCGGCTGGAAGAAGGCCGTCACCCGCACGCTCGACTGGGTCGACGTCCAGTGAAACGTCGCCGGGCCACCTGTCCGCCAGGGCGGCGGCCCGGCACCTCCCCTCGATCGATGAGGAGCACGAAACACGATGTCTGAATATTCGGGGCCGACTTCCGCACCATCTCCGGAGCCGACTCGGGGATCATCGTCCGGGCAGGTGCTGGGACCCCGGTACCGGGCCGCGGCGCTGCGCACCCTCGGCGAGCACGAGTTCGACGTGCTCGTCGTGGGCGGCGGCGTGGTGGGGGCGGGAGCCGCGCTCGACGCGGTCTCGCGCGGCCTGTCCGTCGCCCTCGTGGAGGCTCGCGACCTGGCGGCGGGAACGTCCAGCCGGTCGAGCAAGCTGATCCACGGCGGACTGCGCTATCTGGAGCAGCTCGACTTCCGGCTGGTGCGCGAGGCGCTCAAGGAGCGCGGCCTGCTCACCAACCGGCTGGCTCCGCACCTCGTCCGGCCGGTCTCCTTCCTCTACCCGCTGCACCATCGGGTCTGGGAACGGTTCTACGTCGGCGCCGGGATCACGCTGTACGACACCCTCGCCGGGCGGTGGGGCCTGCGCAGGCACCGCCAGCTCAGCCTGCGGCGGACGCTGGAGAAGGCCCCCGCGCTGCGCAAGGACGCGCTCGTCGGCGCCATCCAGTACTACGACGCGCAGGTCGACGACGCCCGGTTCACCATGATGGTCGCCAGGACCGCCGCCCAGTACGGCGCCTGCGTCACCACCAGGACGCCGGTGATCGGCTTCCTGCGTGAGGGGGCACGGGTGACCGGGGCGCGCGTGCGCGACCTGGAGAGCGGAGCGGAGATCGAGGTCAGGGCGCGGGAGGTGATCAACGCCACCGGCGTCTGGACCGACGAGCTCCAGCGGATGGCCGGCGTCGAGGGCACCGCGACGGCGCGGCCGGCCGAGGGCGTCTCCGTGCGCGCGTCCAAGGGAGTCCACATCGTGGTGCCCCGGGACCGGATCAGGCTCGACACCGGTCTGATCCTCCGCACGGAGAAGAGCGTGCTCTTCGTCATCCCGTGGGGGCCGCACTGGATCGTCGGGACCACCGACACCGCGTGGGACCTGGACAAGGCCGAGCCCTCCGCGACGAACGCGGACATCGAGTACATCCTCGACCACGTCAACGCCGTGCTGAACACGCCGTTGACCACCGACGACATCGAGGGCGTCTACGTGGGCCTGCGCCCGCTGATCGGGCGGTCGGGGGCGAGCACCGTCAAGCTCTCCCGCGAGCACGCCGTGACCAGGCCGCTCCCCGGTCTGACCGTCGTCGCGGGCGGAAAGTACACCACCTACCGGATCATGGCCAAGGACGCGGTCGACGCCGCGGTCAGGGATCTGGGCGAGGCCGTGCCCCCGTCGATCACCGAGCGCGTGCAGATCATCGGCGCGGCCGGGTTCGAGGCCGTGCGCAACAACAAGGGGCGGCTCGCGGAGCGGGCCGGGCTCTCCACCGGGCGCGTGGAGCACCTCCTGCACCGGTACGGCTCCCGCACGGAGGAACTCCTCGACATCGTCGGGATGGCGCCCGGTCTGGGCGACCCGATCCCGGGCGCCGAGGGCTACCTGAAGGTCGAGGCGGTCTACGCGGCCTCGCACGAGGGCGCGCTGCGCCTGGAGGACGTCCTGGTCCGGCGCACGCGCATCTTCATCGAGGAACGCGACCACGGGCTGGAGGCCTCGCAGGGGATCGCGGCACTCCTGGCGCCGGTCCTCGGCTGGGACGACGACCGGGTGAAGAGGGAGATCGACGAGTATCGGCAGTACGTCGAGGCCGACACCGCGGCCAGGCGGGAGCCCGACGACGCGGCCGCGAACGCCGTACGGCTGGGCGGCCTGACCCCGTCGGCGGCGATGAGCTGATCAGCGGCCGGTGCCGCGACGGGCCCGCCCGCCACACGTGAGGGGCCGGCGATCGAAAGGTGCGATCGCCGGCCCCTTCGCGTTGCTCGTCCGCCGGACGTCACCGTTCGCCGGGCGTCATCGGGACGCTTACTTGGCGGCGTCCAACCGGGCGAGCTCGTCGGCGGACAGCTTGAGGTCGACGGCCCTGGCCGAGTCGCGGGCGGACTCGGGACGCGAGGAGCCGGGGATCGGGATCACGACGGGGGCCTTGGCCAGCATCCACGCGAGGCAGACCTGCTGCGGGCTCACGCCGTGGGCCTGGGCGACCTCGCCGAACGCGGAGAACCGGGAGCCCAGCTCGCCGGCGCGCGAGCTGCCGCCGAAGGGCGCCCACGGCAGGAAGGCGATGCCCAGCTCCGCGCACAGGTCCAGTTCGGGCTCGCTCGACCGGAAGAGCGGGGAGAACTGGTTCTGCACGCTCACCAGCCTGCCGCCGAGGACCTCGTTCGCCGAGCGGATCTGCTCCGGGTTGGCGTTCGAGATGCCGGCCATGCGGATCTTGCCCGCGTCCAGCAGGTCGCGGACGGCGCCGACCGACTCCTCGTAGGGGACCGTCGGGTCGGGGCGGTGGAACTGGTAGAGCCCGATCACGTCCACGCCCAGCCGCTTCAGCGAGGCGTCGGCCGCCTGCTTGATGTGCTCGGGCGATCCGTCGACCGTCCAGGAGCCGTCGCCGGGGCGGACGTGGCCGCCCTTGGTGGCGACCAGCACCTCGGAGGTGTCGCCGCCGTAGCTCGCCAGCGCACGCGCGATGAGGGACTCGTTGTGTCCGACCTCGTCGGCGTGGATGTGGTAGGCGTCGGCGGTGTCGATCAGGGTCACGCCTTCGTCGAGAGCGGCGTGGATGGCCGCGATCGAGCGCGACTCGTCCGGCCGTCCCTCGATGGACATGGGCATTCCGCCAAGACCGATCGCGCTGACCGGGATGTCGCCGATGGTGCGTGTCTGCATTGAATCCCCCAACTCGCATGCTCTTCCGCGGGCCGGTGGGATCCGGCCCGCGGAGGACAGGTCTTTTCGACTCTAATGATTGAAATCCGGAGCATCGCCCCCGGCCCCCGGCGATCGAAACCCGGGGCGTCTCCCCGGCCCCGGGCGTCCGCGTCAGGCGAGGATCCGCACTGGGTTCTCGACCAGGGTGAGGAAGGCGCGCATCCACTCGGCGGCGACCACGCCGTCGACGGGACGGTGGTCCACCGAGAGCGTCACCCGCATGACCGTGCCGACCTCGAGCCCGCCGTCCCGGACGACCGGCTCCTGACGTGCCGCTCCGACGGCGAGGATCGCGGCCTGGGGCGGGTTGATGATGGCGGCGAAGTCCTCGGTGCCGTACATGCCGAGGTTCGTCACGCTGATCGCCCCGCCCTCGAGCTCGTCCTGGCGGAGCCGCCCGGCTCTGGCCCGCTCGGCGAAGTCCTTCACGGCCGAGGCCACGGACGTGACGGTCATCCGCTCGACGGACCTGAGCACCGGCGTGACGAGGCCGCGCTCGGTCGCGATCGCCACCGACACGTCGACCGAGGAGAACGACCGGACCGCGTCCGGCGCCCAGACGACGTTCATCGCCGGAACCAGCAGGTGCGCGCCCGCGACCGCCTTGATCACCAGGTCGTTGACGGAGACGCGGACGGGGGCGCCGTCGTTCAGCTCCTCACGCAGGCGAAGCAGCCTGTCGACCCGCGCGGTGCCGCGCACGTAGAAGTGGGGGGTCGTCTGCTTGCTCTCGGTGAGCCGCGAGGCGACGGCCCTGCGGATGCGCGAGTGGGGGATCTCGGTGAAGGCCGCCGTACCCGTCGCGGGGACCGCGGCGGACACCGCCGCCGCGGGCGCCACCGGCGCCGCACTCGCCGCCGCGGCCCGCTCCGCGGGCGCCACGAGGACGGACCCGGCCCGGTCTCGGCTCGCGATCGCCGCCTCCACGTCCCTGCGGATGATGCGGCCGTTCGGGCCGGTGCCGGTGATCTGCTCGTACCGCAGGCCCGCCTCCTTGGCCATCCGGCGGGCGAGCGGACTGGAGAAGATCCGCCTGGTCGTCCCCGTCCCTGTGGGTCCGGCCGCCGGCGCCTGAGCGGGGATCGCGCCGAACGAGGACGGCGGCTGAGTGGGGACCGCGCCGGCGGGGGAGGAGGGCGCCGGCGCGGGGTCGTTCGCGGCGGGGGAGGCGACGCCGAGTTCGGCGAGCAGGGCGTCGATGTCGGGCGCCATCTCCCCGGGCCCGCCGATGACGGCGATGGGAGCGCCGACCTCGACCCCTGCCCCCTCGGGCACCAGGGTCTTCAGGATGACGCCGTCGGCGTCGGCCTCGACGTCCGCGACGGCCTTCTCGGTCTCGACGGTGGCGATCACGTCGCCCTTGGCGTACGCGGCGCCCTCGGGGAGCGGCCATCCCTGGAGGACGGCCTCGACCGCGTTCGCGGCCAGTTCTGGCATGCGCAGGAGCTTGGCCATGTCAGGACCTCTCAGTACCGCGTGATCTCGGTGAGCTTGGCGGCCACTTCTTCGGTCCTCGCGATGGCCGCGCGCTCAAGGACCTTGCTGATGCTGGGTGACGCCTCGCCGCCCGTCACCCGCTGGACCGGGTGGTCGAGCCAGTCGAAGAAGCGGCGTTGTATCTCGTCGGCCAGCCAGCCGCCGTATGACGTGCCGATCGCTCCCTGCTCGGCGACGACCACGTTGTTCGTCTTCCTGATGCTCTCGCCGATGGTGTCCCAGTCGATGCTCGCGCGGTCGAGCCAGCGCAGGTCGATCACCTCGGCGTCGACGCCGTCCAGCGACTCGACCGCCTCCAGGACGTAGTTGGTCATCGCGAGGTAGGAGATGACGGTGACCTGCGACCCGGCCCGCCGGACCGCGGCCTTGCCGACCGGGATGCAGTAGTCGAGGTCGCCGACCGGCCCCTCGCCCGTCGACGCGTACAGGTCGACGTGCTCCAGGACGAGCACGGGGTCCTTGCAGCGCAGCGCGCTGTTCATCAGGCCCACGTAGTCGAAGGGGGTCGAGGGGGCGACGATGCGCCAGCCCGGCGCGGTCGCGAAGATCCCCGCGGGGTCCATCGAGTGTTGCGAGCCGTAGCCGGTGCCCATCGCGACCTTGCTGCGGAGCACGAAGGGGACCTCGCCGTCGCCGCCGAACATGTGCCGCGCCTTGCCGATCTGGTTGAAGAGCTGGTCGGCCGCGACCCACATGAAGTCCGCGTACATGAACTCGACCACCGGCTTGTAGCGGCCGTCGAGCGCGACCCCGCCACCGAGGCCGGTGAAGGCGTTCTCGCTGATCGGAGTGCCGAGGACCCGGTCGGGATAGGCCTGCTTGAGCCCGCGGGTGGCGCCGTTGGTGCCGCCGCCCAGCCGGTGCACGTCCTCGCCCATCACGACGACGGTCTCGTCGGTCTCCATCCGCCGCCCCATCACGCCGGCGACGGCGTCGATGAACTTCTGCTCGGCGATCTCCCCGGTGAACGACTCGCGGTCGGCCATCCTGGCCCCGGCGAACTCGCTGAGGTCGCCGCGGACCCCCACGTCGGCGAAGGCGGGGTCGGGCCACTCGTCCGGCCTGATCCGCCGCTGACCGGCCTTCCCGCCGGGCAGGGGCTCGAGGAGCACGCCGCCGATGTCCGCCATCAGCGCCCTGGCGCGCTCGGTCACGGCGTCGATCTCGGTGTCGCGGAGGATGCCGCGCCGTACGAGATGACCGGAGAGCTGCCTGATCGGGTCCCGGTCGCGCCACGACCTCTCCTCCTCCTTGGTCCGGTAGCCGAACGCGCTGCCGGGGAAGGGGCCGTTCTGGTGGAAGTAGCGGTAGACGTCGGCCTCGATCACGGTCGGCCCCCTGCCGGCCCGCATGTGGGCGAGGGCCTCCCGCATGGCGAGGTGGACCGCGAGTGGATCCATTCCGTCGACCTTCCAGCTCGGGATCCCGAATCCGGGCCCCCGCGCCGACAGCCGCGGCTCGCCGGTGGCCTCCTCGACGTTGGTCGAGACGGCGTAGCGGTTGTTCTCGATGAAGAAGCACAGCGGCAGGTGCCACGCGGAGGCCAGGTTGAACGTCTCGAGCGTGGAGCCGATGTTGGCGGCACCGTCGCCGAAGTAGGTCACCGCCACCGCGTCGGTGCCGGCCTGCCGGTGCGCCCAGGCGGATCCTGCCGCGAGCGGGACGCCGCCGCCGACGATGGCGTTGGTCCCGATGGCGCCCGCCTCCTTCCACTGCAGGTGCATGGAGCCGCCGCGGCCGTGGCTGAAGCCGCGGTCGAGGCCGCAGATCTCGGCGAGGCTCCTGAGCAGCACCGCGCGCACGTCGGCGGAGAACTCCTTGGCGGGGTCGATGCCCTTCGGCTCGACATGGGCGAGCACCTTGGCGAGGAACTGGTGATGACCCCGGTGCGAGCCGTTGACGGTGTCGGCGCTGGTGAGGGGGAGGATCGAGCCGACCGCGCCGGCCTCCTGCCCGATGCTCGAGTGCGCGGGACCGTGGACCAGGCCCTCCCGCGCGAGATCGAGGACGTACTCCTCGAAGGTCCTGATGAGCACGAGCTGGCTGAGCATCGACGTGAGCAGAGCCGGCTCGGCCGCGTCCCAGTCGGCTTCGGTGGCGACGATCTCGACCCATGGCGCGGCGGGTTCGAGCCGGTTGTGCTCGGTCATGACTCTCCCATGCAATCGTTCGCAGAAGGTCAAGCGTTGCACAAAGTGGATCCAATATCCAGCCATCGCCGAGCCGTGGACACCGGTTTCCTGGGCGCTCTATGCTAATTTGGATCCAATGTTCCCCTCGTGGAGAGTTTCAGGATGAACGTGGGACTTCCGGGGCTGAGCGGCGTGGACCACATCGGTTTCACGGTGCCGGACCTCGAAGAGGCGAGCAGGTTCCTCGTCGATGTGCTCGGGTGCGAGTACATGTACACGCTGGGTCCCTACCGCCATGACGACAGCGAGTGGATGTCCGAGCACCTCAACGTCCACCCCCGAGCGGTGATGCGGCAGCTGCACTTCTTCCGCTGCGGCGGGCAGGCGATCTTCGAGGTGTTCGAGTACTCCGCGCCGGACCAGAACGCCGTGATGCCCAGGAACAGCGACATCGGCGGCCACCATGTGGCGCTGTACGTCGACGACCTGGACGCCGCGGTCGAGTACCTCGTGAGCAAGGGGGTCACGATGCTCGGCGACCCGACGGCCAGCAGGGGACCGAGCGAGGGCCAGCGGTGGGTGTACTTCCTCACCCCCTGGGGGATGCAGTTCGAGCTCGTCTCGTACCCCGGCGGCAAGGCCTTCGACAAGCAGGCGAAGGACGCCGCGGCCCCGGGCCTCCCGGCTCGATAGGACCGGCCACACGGACTCCGACAGGTAAGAGGATCAGTCGTGCCAGTACAGGCCCAGGGAACGGTGAGCGGCATTCAGAACCACGCGGCGAGTCACCGCGTCGCCGCCTATCTGCGCACCGCGATCCTCAGCGGGGAGATCGGGCCCGGCGAGCGCATCCGCCAGGAGGACGTGGCCGAACGGCTCGGCGCCAGCCGCCTGCCGGTGCGGGAGGCGCTGCGGATCCTCGAGGCGGAGGGGCTCACGGAGCACCTGCCTAACAAGGGCGCCAGGGTGCCGTCGCTGTCCATGCAGGACCTGAACGTCATCTACAAGATCCGTGAGCGGCTCGAGCCGCTCGCGCTCACGGAGAGCATCCCGAACCTGTCGGGGAGGGATCTCCGTGAGCTCGACCGGCTGCAGGGGCGGATCGAGGCCGACACCGGCATCAGCGAGTTCCTCACGCTCGACCGTGAATTCCATCTGATGACCTACACCGGCTGCCAGGTCGACCAGCTCTCGATGATGGTCGTCCGGCTGTGGAACTCCACGCAGCACTACCGCAGGGCCTTCATGAAGGTGAGCGGGTCGAGCCGGCGATGGGTGATCAACGCGGAACACCGGCTGCTGCTCGACGCGATGGAGCGACGCGACTCCGTCGACGCCGAGCGGCATCTCGCCGGCCACATCCGGCGCACCCGCATCGAGCTGTCCAGGCATCCCGAGGTTTTCGAAGGACCGATTGAATGACGCAGGCGTTCGAGCTCACCGTCAACGGGGAGCATGTCCGGATCGAGACGCATCCGGACACGTCGTTGCTCCATGCCCTGCGCAACGACCTGGGTCTCAAGGGCACCCGCTTCGGTTGCGGGCTCGGCCTGTGCGGCGCGTGCTTCGTGCGGATGGACGGCCAGGTCGTGGCGGCCTGTGACACCCCCATGTGGTCGGCGGAGGGCCGGAGCGTGGTCACCGTCGAGGGGCTGGAGCCGGGGGAGGGCCTCCACCGAGTGCAGCAGGCGCTGCTCGACGAGCAGGCGGCCCAGTGCGGCTTCTGCGTCTCCGGGATCATCGTGAACGCGGCGACCCTCCTCGACACGAATCCCGACGCGGACGAGGCGACCGTCGTGCAGGCGCTCGACCGGAACCTGTGCCGCTGCGGCGTGCAGCGCCGCGTGGTGCGTGCCGTGCTGAAGGCGCGTTGCGAGGGACCCTGCCATGTGACACCGGAGGACGCCGAATGACCGTCCAGCGCGAGATCGTCGCGACGCCCACGCTCCCTCAGGATCTGGCGGCCAACCCCGTCCTGTCGCGCTGGGTGACGGTCCACTCCGATGGGACGATCGACGTTCGCGTCGGGAAGGTCGAGCTCGGCCAGGGCATCCTCACCGCCCTCGCGCAGATCGCCGCGGAAGAGCTCGGCGTCGACATCGAGCAGGTCCGGATGCCGCCGGCGAACACCGCACGCGGCCCGAACGAGGGCCAGACCTCCGGGAGCATGTCGATCATCCACTCGGGGTCCGCCGTACGGGCGGCCTGCGCGCAGGTCCGGGCGAAGTTCGCCGCCGAGGCGGCCCGGGGCTGGGACGTCGACCCCGACCGGGTCACCGTACGGCAGGGCGTGTTCCGCTGCGACGAGCGTGCCGTGTCGTACGGCGAGCTGGCCGGACTGGTCGACCTCGACGTGGCGGCCGATCCCGGCGCGCCGCTCACCAGCGGCGACCGCTCGGTCCTGGTCGGCATGAGCGCCGCCCGTCTGGACCTTCCCGACAAGATCGCCGGTCGCCCCCGGTACATCCACGACCTCGCCCTGCCGGGGCAGCTGTCCGGGCGGGTTCTGCGCCCGCCGTCGCCGGAGGCGAGGCTGCTGCGCGTCGACGAGAGCCGGCTCGCGGACCTGGACGTTCGACTGGTCAGGGACGGCTCGTTCGTCGGCGTGGTGGGAGCGGACGAGGCCGAGACGATGCGTGCCGTGAAGGTTCTCGGGGACGCGACGACCTGGGAGGAGTCCGACTCGCTGCCCGACGAGGACGACCTGTCCGCTTTCCTGCGATCCGGGCCGCACGAGACCGTCGAGGTGCTGACCCCCGAGGGGCCCGAACCCGAAGGACGCACGATCTCGGCGACGTACAGCAGGCCCTTCCTCGCTCACGGGTCGATGGCGCCGAGCTGCGGGATCGCTCGCTGGAACGACGACGGGACCCTGTCCGTCTGGAGCCACAGCCAGGGCATCCACGGTCTGCGCGCCGCGATCGCCCAGGCGTTGGACATCGACGCGGAGCGCATCGAGGTCGAGCACGCCGAGAACGCCGGCTGCTACGGCCACAACGGCGCCGACGACGCGGCGTTCGACGCCGTCCTGCTGGCCCGCGAGGTGCCCGGACGGCCCGTGCAGGTCCAGTGGAGCAGGCAGGACGAGCTCGCCTGGTCGCCGCTCGCGTCCGCGATGACCGCCGACGTGCGGGCTGTCGTCGACGAGTCGGGGTCGGTGTTGTCCTGGCGGTACGACGTGTGGAGCCAGGGACACACCAGCAGGCCCGGTTATCTCGGGGTGCCCGGCCTGCTCGCGGGCGCCTACCTCGAACAGCCCTGGAGTTACCCGGCGCCGGGCGACCCTCCGGCGGCCGCCGGCGCGGGCACGGTGCGCAACGGCGTGCCGATCTACGACTTCCCGGATCGCGGCGTCACCGGCCACCGGTTGCTGGAGACGCCCATCCGCACCTCGGCGATGCGCGCCCTGGGCGCGTACATGAACGTGTTCGCGATCGAGTCGTTCATGGACGAGCTCGCCCTGTCCGCCGGGGCCGACCCGCTGGAGTACCGGCTCAGGCATCTCGGCGACGCCCGCGCGCGGAGCGTCCTCGAGGCCGCCGCCCGGTCGGCGGGCTGGGAGACTCCGATGGAGGAGGGGGTGGGCCTCGGCCTCGGCTTCGCCCGCTACAAGGACAAGGGCGCCTACTGTGCGGTGATCGCCGAGGTGGAGGCCGAGAGCGACATCCGGCTCCGCCGCCTGACCATCGCCGTCGACGTCGGCAGGGTCGTCAATCCGGACGGCGTGCGCAACCAGATCGAGGGCGGCGCCACCCAGGCCGCGAGCTGGACGCTGAAGGAGCGGGTGCGCTTCGACCGGCGCCGGATCACCAGCGACGACTGGGAGAGCTACCCGATCCTCCGGTTCAGCGAGGCGCCCGAGGTCTTCGTGGAGATCGTGGAGACGCCGGGCGCCCCGTCGGTGGGAGCGGGAGAGGCGGCCCAGGGGCCGACCGCCGCGGCCATCGCGAACGCGGTCGCCGCGGCCATCGGGGTGCGCGTACGCGATCTCCCGCTCACGGCCGACGCGGTCGTCGCCGCCATCGAGGCGGCAGAAGGCTAGGCCAGAGGGATGGGGTCAAGAAGTGGTACCGGAAAGCGGTACCGTGTGAAGTATGGCTGAGACCCGACTGCGTCTCCCGGACGAGACCTACGAGCAGATCAAGCAGATCGCCGGTGGCGATGCGCAGAGCGTCAATTCCGCGATGGTCGTCGCGATCGAGGAGTACATCGCCCGGCGTCGGCGTGAGCGCTACGAGTCGATGGGCAGGAAGATCGCGCAACGCGATCGGGAACTGCTGGATCGTCTCGCCCGATGACGTCCTTCCCCACGACGGACGACATCCTCGCTCTCGCCGGCGCCGTTCTGCCGACTGTCGCCCTGCGCGACGGCGGCCAGTTGCATGCGGCGGTGCTGCGTCCGCAAACGTCGGTGTTCGGTGAGGACGCCTACCCGGACCTGTGGGAGAAGGCGGCCGCGCTCATGCACAGCATCGTTCTCGGCCACCCGCTGGTGGACGGCAACAAACGACTCGGGTGGGCCGCCGCCGTCGCGTTTCTCGAAGACAACGGCGAGATCCTGGACTACGAGGATGTGGACGAGGCGGAGAGTGTCGTCGTCTCCCTGGCCAAGGGCGAACTGGACGACATCCCCGACCTGGCCCGCCGGCTTCGCCGGCTACGCCGGGGCGCCTGACCCGCGTGGAGGCGGGAAGTCGCGGCGTCGGCGGATCGGGCCGAACAGCAGGATGACGACCGAGAGAACCTGGGCGGACGCCATCAGCCACAGGGTCTCCCGGACGCCGATCGTCTCCCCGAGCACGCCGCCGAGCAGCCCGCCGAGGGGGATCGCCCCGTAGTTCAGCGCCGAGGTGCTCGCGGTGATCCGCCCGAACAGCTCGGCGGGGCAGTACTGCTGGCGGAAGGTGCCGGTCAGGATGTTCGAGGCGACGAAGCCCGCGTCGGCGCCCACGCCCGCGGCGGTGAACAGGACCAGGCCGACGCCGCCGTCGCCGATCGGCCCGAGCAGCATCATCGGCGCGGCGAACATCTCGCAGAGCAGGAATCCCCGTGCCGTGCCGAACCGCCCGGCGACGCGGCCGGCCAGCGCCGCGCCGAACAGGCCGCCCGCCCCGGCCAGCGCCAGCACGACGCCGATCTGCCCGGGCCCCGCGCCGAGATGCCGGGAGAGGTACACGACCTGGATGGACTTGAAGCCCATCAGCGCGATGTTCGACATCGCGCTGAACGTGGTGAGCGTGCGCAGGTAGGGGTCATGCGTCACGAACCGCAGTCCGTCGCGGATCTCCGCGACCAGCCGCCGTCGCTCCGTCCTGTCCGGCCGTGCCTCCCGGGCGCGTACGGAGCGCACGCACAGGACGGCGACCGCGAAGCCGACCACGTCCGCGAGCACGCCGCTGACCGCGCCGAACGCCTGCGCGAGCAGGCCGGCCAGCCCCGGGCCTGCGATCTGCGCGGCCGACTCGCTGCCCTGGAGCCTCGTGTTGGCCTCGAGCAGGCGTTCGCCTCCGACCAGGGACGGCAGGTACGCCCGGTAGGCGAGGGTGAAGAACACCTTCGCGACCCCGCCCACGGTGGCCGCCACGAGAAGGTGCGTCATCGTGAGCGCGCCCAGCCAGGCCGCGATGGGCACGCTCGCGAACACCACCATGGAGACGGAGTTGCAGGCCAGCATCATCGGCCGTTTCGGCAGGCGGTCCACCCACGCGCCGGCGGGCAGCCCGATCAGCAGCCAGGGGAGCCAGGCGGCCGCGGTGAGCAGCCCGACGGTGAGCGTGCTCGCGTGCAGCGTCACCACCGCGACCAGGGGCAGGGCCACGCCGGCCACCGCACTTCCGAGCATGCTGGTGGTCTCGCCGGCCCACAGCAGCCGGAAGTCCCGCATGCGCAGCAGTTCACCGCGCGGGGCCGCCGTCGGCGGCGCGGTCACGGCCGGCCCGGGACGGCCCGCACGGTCAGGAAGACGGTCATGCGCTCCTGCCCGTCGTCGGGGATCTCCCGGTCGGCCAGCGACGCCAGCAGATCGAGGATCCGCTCCTCCAGCTCGGCGAGCTCCGCGACCGAGAGCCGCGCCCAGTGGTCGGAGGTGAACGCCGCCCGCCGCCACGGCTCCGGGTAACCGTCACGCTCGGCGAACCACTGTCTCGCCATGGCGGTCTGCCGTTCGAGGACCAGTGACTCGGCGGCCTCGGCGACGGGGTCGTCCGGAAAGTCCGACGGAGACCAGTCGGTCCTGGCCGGCGCCACGCGCCACCAGCGTTCCCTGCGGTCGCGCGCGAGCTCGGGCACCTCCTCGACGAGCTCGCTCGCCGCGAGGACCTTCAGGTGATGGCTGATGTTCCCGACGGCCTGCCCGGTCCTGTCGGCGAGCACCGACGCCGTCGACGGGCCGTCGACGCGCAGGACGTCGAGCAGACGCCGGCGCAGCGGATGCGACATCGCGGCGAGCACCTTCGAGTCGCGGATTTCGCGAATAGGGCGATCAGGCATGCGGTCACCTTAGTCGTACAACACTCCTTGTACAAGAGCTCTTGTGTATATCTTCAAGCTGATCACCGCGATCCACCGCGCATGGGTCAGAATCGGTCTCGTGCAGTTCGGCATCCTGGGGCCGCTGGAGGTCCGGACGTCCGCGGGGGAGTCGATCTCCGTCGGCGGGCCGCGGCCACGCGCCCTCCTCGCGCTGCTCCTGCTCGACGCCGGCCGGCTCGTGGGTGTGGAGCGCCTCGTCGACGGCCAGTACGGCGACCATCCGCCGGCGGGAGCGGCCAACGCGATCCAGGCCCACGTGTCCCGCCTGCGCCGCAACCTGCCCGCCGACCTGATCGAGTTCCACGGTGCCGGGTACCGGCTCGCGGTCGACCCCGATGACGTGGACGTCCATCGCTTCGAGCGGCTCGCCCGGGAGGGGCGCAGGCTCCTGACCGCGGGTCACCACGAGCGCGCCGCGAGGTCGCTGAAGGACGCGCTCGGGCTGTGGCGAGGTCCCGCGCTGGCGGACGTGGCCGACGCGCCCTTCGCGCCGTCGCAGGTGACACGCCTGGAGGAGGTACGGCTGGCGGCACGGGAAGACCTGGTCGAAGCCGAGCTCGCCCTGCCCGAAGGCACCTCGACGGCCGAGTTGTGGCACCTGGTGGAGGCCAACCCGCTGCGAGAACGGATGCGCGGCCAGCTCATGCGGGCGCTGCACGCCGAGGGCAGGCAGGCGGCGGCGCTGGCCGTGTTCGACGAGGGGAGGCGGCTGCTCGCGGAGGAACTCGGCGTCGATCCCTCGCCCGAGCTGGCGGCGCTGCACGTGGCGATCCTGCGCGGCGAACCGTCACGCGGCCGGGCCGCGGGCCGCGGTCTCCCGGCGCGGCTGACCAGCTTCGTCGGCCGCGAGGCGGAGCTGGACCGGATCGACGCGCTGCGGGACGCGCGGCTGGTCACCCTGACCGGCCCCGGCGGCTCCGGCAAGACCCGGCTGGCGGTCGAGGCCGCTCGCCGCCGCGGGCGGGACGTCTGCTTCGTGGACCTGTCCCCGCTCGACGACGGCGGGCAGATCCCGCAGGCGGTGCTGAGCGCGCTCGGGCTGCGGGAGACGGGCCTGCGGTCGCCGGATCCCGGCCAGAGCGACGCCGCCGAGCGGGTCGCGGCCGCCCTGGCGGATCGTGAGCTCCTGCTCATCGTGGACAACTGCGAGCACGTGATCGCACCGGCCGCGGTCCTCGTGCGCCGGTTGCTCGACGGCTGTCCGGGACTGGCCGTCCTGGCCACGAGTCGCGAGCCGCTCGGGCTCACCGGGGAGACGCTCGTCCCCCTCCCGCCGCTGGCCGTGCCGCCGCCGGGCACGGAACTCGGCGAGGCGCTCGGCTACGGCGCCGTACGGCTGTTCGCGGATCGGGCCGCCGCGGTGCGACCGGGCTTCGAGATGCGGCCCGAGGCGGTCGAGATCTGCGCGGCCCTGGAGGGGTCTCCACTGGCCATCGAGCTGGCCGCGGCGAGGGTGCGGTCGTTCACCGTGGAGGAGATCACCGCCCGCCTGAACGAGCACGGCCGGTTCGCGCTGCTGTCACGCGGCGACCGCACCGCGGCGGCACGCCACCAGACCCTGCACGCGGTGGTGGAGTGGAGCTGGAGCCTGCTCGGCGCGGAGGAGCAGGCGATGGCCAGGCGGTTCTCCGTCTTCTCCGGAGGAGCCTCGATCGAGGCGGTGGAACGGGTCTGCGGCCCCGCCGACGTGTTGGCCGACCTGGTGGACAAGTCCCTCATCGAGGTGAGCGGCGGACGCTACCGGATGTTCGACACGATCCGTCTGTTCTGCGCGGAGCGGCTGTCGGACGCGGGGGAGGAGGAACGGCTGCGCGACGCGCACGCGGCCTGCTTCCTCGACCTGGCGCAACGCGCAGACCCGTGGTTGCGCCGGGCCGAGCAGCTCGACTGGCTGGCGCGGCTGTCGGCGGACCACAGCAACCTCGAGGCCGCGCTGCGCCATGCCGTACAGGCCGGCCCGGAGACGGCGCTGCGGCTCATCGCCGCCCTGTCGGCGTACTGGTGGCTGAGCGGGCGGCGCGGGCAGGCGGCCTCGTCGGCGCTCGGCCTGCTCGAGCGACTCGGGCGGCTCGGCGCCGGCGCACCCGAACCACCCCCGGGGCTGGAGGAGGAGTACGTCCTGTGCGTGCTGCAGGCCGTACCGGACGCCTCTCCCGCGCAGTGGGCGCGGGCCGAGGAGATCATGCGCTCGCTGGACCGTGAGCTGCGCCACCCGTTCGCGGCGGTCATGTGGGGAATGATCGCGGGGCCGCCGGAGCAGGGCTCGGCCAGGATGCGGCAGTTCGGCGCCGACCCGTGGAGCCGGGCCATGGCGATGCTGGGGCAGGGGACGATGCACCTGCTCGACGGCAGGCTCGCCGAGGCCGAGCGGGAACTTGAGGCGGCCCTGGGGAGCTTCCGTTCGGTGGGCGAGCGATGGGGCACGGCGCAGGGGCTGGAGTGGCTGGGGACGATCTCCAGCTGGCGGGGTGACTGGACGCGGGCCCGACTGTTGTGGGGGCAGGCCCTGGACCTGCACGAGCAGCTCGGCGCGCTGGACGAGGTGGTGGACGTGCTCTGCCAGAGGGCGGGCGGGCTGCTGCGCGAGGGCGACTTCGCCGCGGCCGACGCGGACCTGCGGCGCGCGGCCGAGATCGAGCGCAGAACGGGCAGGTCGCACCGCTGGTCCCTGGTCGCGCTGGGCCGGGGCGACCTGGCCCGCCTCCGGGGCGAGCACACGGAGGCCCGCGCCTGTTATACGGAGTCGCTGGCCGGCGTCGGTCCCGGCACGTACGTCGGCGACAGCATCAGGCTGGCGGCGCTGTCCGGGCTGGGACGGCTGGCGCAGGCGGAAGGCGACCTCGAGGAGGCCAGGCTCCGTCACGCCGAGGTGCGCGCGGGGGCCCACGCCATGCCGGCGATGGATCTCGCCGGCCTCGCCGAGGGGGAGGCCGGTCTCGCCCTGCTCGAAGGGGCGGCCGAACGGGCGGCGTTCCTGCTCGGGGTGGCGGTTGCGCTGCGCGGCATGGCCGTCACCGGGGACTGGGACGTGGCCGGGATCGCCGCGGGCGCCACGGAGGTCATCGGATCCGAGGCGTTCGCGTCGGCCTTCGCCAGGGGTGCGGCACTGGACAGGGACGGCGCGCTGACAGCGCTGTCGTGACCGTCAGCGGGTTGTCTCCGGACTGTCAGCGCGCGCCGCGAGCCTCGGTGACATGAACACCAACATCCTGATCTCCGGCGCCGGCGTCGGCGGCCCCGCACTGGCCCTCTGGCTCGGCCGCTACGGCTTCAGCGTCACCGTGGTCGAGAAGGCCCCCGCTCCGCGCCTCGGCGGCCAGGCCGTGGACTTCAAGGGCGAGACGCACCTCACGGTCCTGGAGCGCATGGGCATCCTGGACGACGTACGGCGCCTGCAGACCGGCGGGACCGACCAGGAGATCGTCGACGCGGACGACCGCACGCTGGCGGTGATGCCCGCCGAGTTCAGCGGCGGCGAGGTGGAGATCCCGCGCGGCGAGTTGTCCCGCCTGCTGTACGAGAGGACGCGCGCCGCCGGATGCGAGTACGTCTTCGGCGACTCCGTCACCTCACTCACCGAGACCGCGAGCGGCGTGCACGTCACTTTCGGGCGCGGCGCACCGCGCACCTTCGACCTGGTGGTGGGCGCGGACGGCATCCATTCCAACGTCCGCCGCCTGGCGTTCGGCCCCGAGACCGACTACGTCCGCTTCCTCGGTTACTACTACGCGCTGGCCGGCGTCAGCCAGGACTTCGGGCGGCCCGCGATGTACAACGAGCCCGGCAGGCTGGTCTCCGTAGGGGGGCCGTCCGCCCCGGCGTTCTTCGTCTTCGCCTCGCCGCCGCTCGACTACGACCGGTACGACGCCGAGGAGATGAAGCGGATCGTGGCCGACGCCTACGCGGGGATGGGCTGGCGGACCCCCGCCGTCATCGAGGCGGTGCGGCAGGCGGACGACCTCTATCTCGACTCGATCAGCCAGGTCCGGATGGACCACTACGCCAAGGGCCGCGTCGTGCTGCTCGGCGACTCGGCGTACGGGAACACGCTGGGCGGCTTCGGCACCGGGCTGGCCATGGTGGGGGCGTACGTGCTGGCCGGCGAGCTCGCCGAGGCCGGGGGAGACCACCGTGTCGCCTTCCGGCGTTACGAGGAGGAGTTCCGCGGCTACGCCAAGATCGCCAAGAGCGGCAACGCGGGCGGGTTCCTCGCTCCGAGCACGCGCGGCCGGATCCGGATGCGCAACCGGGTCTTCAAGGCCGGCTTCCTGTTCAAGCTCATGATGAAGATGACGGACAAGTTTGCCACCGACATCACGCTCAAGGATTATTCGTCCCTGGTCCGCCGCTGACTCATTCCTCTATGAGGTCGCCCAGCGCCTCGCGCATTGCGGGATATCTTTCCGGGCCTTCGGGCCCGGTCCGGGGCGGAGGGGCGGCGTGGTCCGACAACTCCGCCTCGATCCACGGGTACCGGGGGTCCTCGCCGTGGAGGACCTTGTAGATCACGTCGTAGGACGCCTGGTCGACGGAGGACAGGTGGGCGCCGACGTTGCCCACGGGGACCCAGACCAGGTCGTTGGGGTTGAGCCGGGTGCCCAGAACGTCCTTGTCGAGCGGAAGGACACAGATCCAGTCGTCCCCGTCGTCGCCGGTGACGGAGATGTAGGAGACGCGCAACGCGGGTTGCGTGAACGCGATGCGGATGCCGAAACGTCTGCGGGGAGGCTTGCCCGTCAAGGCGACACTGTGGATGTCACCGGCGTTCGGTCGCACGAATGCTCTCCCAAGGGTCGGCGCCTTTGTCGCATGAATTCTCTTTCAGAATATGTCCGCTAATACGGAAGATCGAGGCCCGCGTTATTTCGTACGCGTCGATTAACCGGGAATACATCTTCGGGGTTCGGGAGGTCGTTTCGCCCGGTGCACCCGGCCGCCAATTGTGATTGGCGTCAACATATCTGTGGCACAGCACATTCCTGGTAGCCTTGAGGGATGGTAGAAGACCCGGCGAACGCACTCCCGGCGGGAGACCGTCCCGCAGTCGCCAACTTGGGCTGGTCCCTCGGCATGGTCCTGCGCAGGTGGCAGGAGGAAGTCGACGAGGTGCTCCGGGGCATGCCGGGAACCAGCAGGGGCTACCACGTCCTGTCCGCCGTCGCGGACGGCGAGCCGAAGAGGCAGAAGGAGCTGGCCGAACTCGTCGCGATCGACCGCACCGTCCTCGTCTACCTCCTCGACGACCTCGTCGAAGCCGGCCTCGTCGAGAGGCAGCTCGATCCCCAGGACCGTCGTGCGCGCCGGATCGTCGCCACCGAGCGCGGACGGCGGGTGCTGGCCGAGGCGGACAGCCGGGTCGCCGCCGTGGAAGAGCGTGTCCTGGGCGGAGTTTCGCCTGCCGAGCGGGCGGCCTTCCACCGGATCGCCTCGCTCGCGGCGACGAGGATCCACGAGGCGTCGCCGGAAACGGATCCGTGCGTGGCCGTCCAATCCGTGCTGGACGTTCCGGCCTGACGCGTTCTCGGGTGAGCCGCCGAGGTCAGCGCCTGTCGCGCCGCCGGGCGGCCAGCCACACCGCGACCATCGAGACCAGTGCGCCCACGGCCGCGCCGCACAGCAGGCCCGCGATGGTGTCGAGGCCGTCGTCCAGGTCGCCGAGCCGCGTCAGCAGTGTCGTCGCCGCCAGCGTGAGCATGACGGCGACGAGGCCGTAGAACCCGGGGCTGAGGAAGAGGCTGCGGCGCGGTTTCCCCGGAGGGGTGGCCAGCTCCGCGGCGGGGCCCATGCTGGCGGCCCTGGGACGCTTGAAGTACTCGAAGCGCACCCACGTGCCGCAGGGTTCCCAGCCATCGGGGGCGAGCCGGCCGAGCACCTGTGCCCGGCGGCCGGGTGCGATCAGCTCTCTGCGGTACTCCCACTGCTGCGGGTGCTCGGGATCGCGGATGCAGACGAACAGGCCCTTCGCGTCGACCGTGTCGACCTCCCAGCCCTGCGCGCCGTACTCGTTGAGCCGTTTGACGTCGTGGAACAGGTCGGCGGTCCAGCGCCAGATTTGGGTGTCGGCGGCGGGCTCGGCGGGTTCGGCGGCCGGAGACGCGGTCAGCTCCCGGGCGAACTCGGCCGCCTGGCCGAACTCCTCCTCGGGGTCGCCGCCGCTTTCGGCGAGGTAGCCGGCGAGCTCGTCCAGCGTGGCGCCGACCCGGTCGGCGGGCATGCCCGCCTCAACCAGGAGGACGGCGAGCTCGTCGAAGTAGGCGCCGGCCGTTTGTGCCGTCTCACCGCTCACCGGGCCCCCCTCCGCGTGGGGCGGGCTCGACGCCGCCCTTGATCAGCGCGGTGCGCACCGACTCGCCGAAGCTCAGCCACAGCCCGCCCTGCTCGGCGAGCGTCCGCCTGCCGAGGTCGGTGAGCTGGTAGTAACGACGGCCGGGTCCCCGCTCGGTCACCCGGAACTCCGCGGCGACCAGGCCCGCCTCCTCCAGCCGGTTGAGCACGGGATAGAGGGTGCCGCCCTTGATCTGGCCGAGGCCGGATTCCGCGAGGTCCTTGACGATCTCGTATCCGTAGTTCTCACCGGCCGTCAGGCTGGCGAGGACCATCAGGTCGAGCACGCCCTTCAGCCAGCTCGCGCGTCGGTCGCTCGTCACGGTAGCGATCCTATCTAGCCTGCCTGACCGACTAGTTCACGCCGCGGCCGCGGGGAGAGCAGCAGCCCGCGAAGGTCGATCAGGGCGTGCAGGAGGATCGGCAGGAGCAGGCTGCCCGTCCTGAGATAGAGCACGGTCAGGCCGAGCCCGATCAGGGCGACCATGAGCATGCCGCGCCATCCCTGGTAGAGGTGGCCGGCGACGAACACCACCAGGGCAAGGAACGCGGCCGCCTCCTTGTTCAGGCCGAGCGCGCCCGTGCCGACCGCGATGAGCAGTCCCCGGTAGACGATCTCCTCGGTGACGCCGGCGGTCACCGACAGGCCCGCCGCGTACCAGCGCTCGGTTGCGGTGCGCGGCAGCAGATGTGCGACGGCCTGCTGGCCGGGGACGGACTTCCCGCCGGCCGCCAGTCGTTGGAACACGAGCACGCCGACCGAAGCCGCGCACAGGAAGCCGACGACCGCTCCCAGGGTGTCGGCCGGCGGCTCCCTGATGACCAGGCCGATGCCTGCGGCGTCGAGGTTCGGCTCCACCGCGACGATGAGCAGCGCCGCGGCGGCCAGCGCCCACAACTCGGCGGACCACAGCGTGCTCATCCGGCGGTAGACCGTGGGGTCCTGGTCGCGGGTGCGGGCCAGCCGGTCGTAGGAGCGCTTGCCGAGCAGGGGGCTGACGACGGCGAGGTGGCAGACGAGGGCGGCCGACAGGACGAGCGTCACGGGAGTGAAGGACATCGGGGACTCCTAGGTGCAGTGCTACCTAGAAGGTAAAGCAAGCTAGTTAGGGATGCAATCTAGATTGCTGCATCGGCCACTGGGTCAGAGGGGCGTGCGAAGAAGAGGTCAAATCCTTGTGTGTGGCAGATTTGCCGAACGTTGTGCGGCAGATCTGCCGCGGAGGCCGTGGCGTATCTGCCGCAGGTACGTGGGGGCTGGTTCTCCGGTCGGCCGTCGTGGACGTGGCATGCCCGGTCAGACCGTGACGACGACCTTGCCCGAGGCGTGCCCCCGTTCCTGGTATTCGACGGCCGCCGGGATCTGCTCGAACGGATAACAGCTGTCGATGACCGGGGTGACCTTGCCGTCCTCGATGAGCTCGGTCAGCGTCATCAGGTTGCGCCTGTTCTCCGTGCAGGCGACCACGTCCGCCACGGCCATCCGCTGTGACACGAACGGGGACATCGCGACCGCCGAGAACACGCGGACGGCCGGCTGGAACCATCGGCTCGCGGGTCCGCCGACGGCGACGTAGGTCCCCTTCGGCTTCAGCACCCGCCGGCATGCGGACCCCGGGCGGCTTCCCGCGTTGTCGAGCAGCAGGTCGTAACCCCGCCTGTCCCGCGTGAAGTCCTCCTTGGTGTAGTCGATGACCTCGTCCGCGCCCAGCGACCGGACCATGCCGACGTTCCGCGGCCCGCAGACACCGGTGACCTCCGCGCCGAACGCCTTGGCGATCTGCACGGCGAACGTGCCGACACCGCCGGAGGCCCCGTTGACGAGCACCTTCTGGCCCGGCTGGATCCGCCCCACGTCACGCAGGCCGATCAGGGCGGTGTTGGCCGCCATTGGCACCGCCGCCGCCTGCTCGAACGACAGGTTCCTCGGCTTCGGCGCCAGTTCGCCGGCCTGGACGCAGACATACTCGGCGAAGCCTCCCTGCTTGAGCTGCGCGAACACCTCGTCGCCGGGGCGGAACCCCGTGACGCGCCCGCCGACGGCCTCCACCTGCCCCGCCACGTCCGCGCCCAGGATGCCCAACTTCGGCCTGCGCGGCCCGAGGCTGCCGCCCATCAGGCGCGCGATGTACGGCTCACCTCTCATGTGGTGCCAGTCGTAGGGCTGGACGGAGGTGGCGCGTACCCGGACGAGCACCTCGTCCTCGCCGGGAACGGGCCGGTCGATCTCGGTCAGATCCAGGACGTCGGGGGAGCCGTACGAGCGCAGAACGAATGCCTTCATCACTTCTCCTCATCCACCGGGGTGGGGGCGGCGACGAGCGGGTCTCGAGCCGGAAATTCACTGTAAAAGTCCAGGAGAAAGGGCTCATCGGCCGAAAGTACGCCCGTTTGGCGAACGATCGGCCGACCCGGATCCGGCCCTTCTCCCGATGAACCGCCATCGCCCCACCGGCCACGATCGGGGGCATGACCGACGAGAACACGGTGGGACGCCCGCCGACGGACGACCGCGACAGGGCCGGGACGGCCTCCCCCACGAAGGCGGGATGGGTCGTCCCCACGGCGCTGATCATGCTCAGCGCCGTTCCGGTGGTCGCCGGCGCGGCACGCCTGACCGAGCTGAGCGGCGGAGCGGCGATCACGCCGGAGAACGCGCGGTACTTCGCGGTGCCCCTTCCGGTGGTGCTGCACATCGTCAGCGCCAGCCTCTACAGCGTGCTCGGCGCCCTCCAGTTCGCCCGCGGGTTCCGCCGCCGGAGGCCCCGCTGGCATCGCGCCGCCGGACGGCTGCTCGTTCCCTGCGGAATCGCCGCGGGGCTCACGGGCCTGTGGATGACCCTGTTCTATCCCCGGCCCGAGGGCGACGGCGACCTCCTCGCCGGCCTCCGGCTGCTGTTCGGCACCGCGATGGTCGTGTTCATCGCCCTGGGGCTGGCCGCCATCAGGCGGCGGGACGTCGCCCGGCACCGTGCCTGGATGACCCGGGGTTACGCGATCGGGGTCGGCGCGGGGACGCAGGCGCTGGTCCACGTGCCCTGGGTCCTGGTCGCCGGGACGCCCGTCGGGGTGCCCAGAGCACTGCTCCTAGGGGCCGGATGGATGATCAACCTCGCCGTGGCCGAATGGGTCATCCGCAGGCGGCCCTTCTAGACGCGGTTGGTCTCATAGGCCCACATGGCGATCTCGACGCGGTTGCGGGCGCCGAGCTTGGCCATCAGGCTGGCGATGTGGGACTTGACCGTGCTGAGGGAGATGTGGAGCTCCTCGGAGATCTCACTGTTGGTCCGTCCGCGCGCCACGGTGGCGAGGATCTGCTCCTCCCGCTCCGTGAGCGCCTCGACGGGCCGCACCGGGGCTGAGCCGGTCGTCGTCCGGGCGAAGGTCCTGAGCAGCCGCGCGGTGACGCTCGGGGCGATGAGCGCGTCGCCGGCGGCGGCGGCGTGGACGGCCTGGGAGAGCAGTTCCGTGCCCGCGTCCTTGAGCAGAAAGCCCCGGGCGCCGGATCTCAGCGCTGCGTAGACGTACTCGTCGAGGTCGAACGTGGTGATGACGACGACGGCGAGAGGGTCGGCGACGCCCGGCCCGGCGAGGGTGCGGGTGGCCTGGATGCCGTCCATGCCCGGCATGCGGATGTCGAACAGGCAAACGTCAGGCCGCAGGCGCCGCGCGAGCTCGACGGCCCGCCGCCCGTCGGCGGCCTCGCCGACGACGTCGATGTCCGGCTGGGCGTTGAGGATCATGGTGAGACCGGTGCGCACGATCTCCTGGTCGTCGGCGACGAGCACCCGGATGCTCACGTCGCCGGCCCCGTCCGGGGCAGCACGGCGGTCACGGTCCAGCCTCCGCCGGGATCCGGGCCGGCCGCGCAGGTGCCGCCGAGCAGGTCGGCACGCTCGATCATGCCGAGGATCCCGTATCCCGGCGACGCGTTCGGGCGGATGAGGCTGCTGTCGCCGTCGTCGCTCACCCGCAGGTGCACCGAGGTGTCGTCGGCGACGACGCGTATCACGACGCGAGTGGCGTGACGCGCATGCCGTTTGGCGTTGGTGACGGACTCCTGGGCGAGCCGGTAGACCGCGGACCCCACCGACGGGGGGAGGCCGGCGAGGTCGCCCGAGATCTCCACCGCGACGGACGGACCGGAGCCGCCTCCGCTCGTGAGCTCTTCGAGGTCGTCGATGCCCCGGCCGGGAGTCAGGTCCGCCGGTTGGTCGCGACGCAGGACGCGGACCATGGCGCGCATCTCGGCGAGCGCGCGTGACGCCTCCGCCTCGATCACGCGGAGCGCCTCGGTGGCGGCCTCCGGTCCCGACGCCGCTGTGGCGAGACCGGCCTGGGCGCGGATCGCCATCGCCGAGACGTGATGGGCGACGGTGTCGTGCAGGTCGCGGGCCAGCTGTTCGCGTTCGAGCAGCTTGACCTGGTCCAGCTCACGCATCCTCGCCCTGGCCCGGTACCGGAACGCGCCGCCCAGGGCGATGGTCGCGAACATGACGGCGAACGCGCCGACCGTGTCGTCGCCGTGGAGGCCCGTCGAGACGCCGACCGAGACGAGCATGACGGCGAACCCGATCACGGCCTCGCGGCCGGATCCCCACCGGAACAACGCGTACGGCAGGATCAGCAGATACGCCGCCGTGTACATCTCGGAGGACGGCCCGCCCAGCAACGCGGGGACCAGACTCGTGGTGACGAAGCAGATCACGAGCATCGCCAGCGGTCTGGTCCGGCGCCACAACAAGGTGGGCGCCAGCCCGGCGGCGACGATCACCGAGAAGGCCCGCCAGGGAAGATCCGGTCGCAGGACCCCTTCGAGCACCGCGAGCGGCACGAGCACCCCGACGAGCACCCAGTCTCGCCAGACGCGGGCCGGCACGGGGGAGGGACGCGGCTCGTCCCACACCGAGCGAAGAAGGGCGAGCACCCCCACATCGTAGGAAAGCCTCGCCGCTCAGAACAGATGCATCTTGAGCCGGAGTGCTCAGGTGCGACGGCCCGGCCGGGTCGCGCCCGGCCGGGCCGTCATCGACTCCACGCGGTACGGAAGGTCACCACTGGACGGCGATGTACTTGGCCTCCACGTAGTCGAGCATGCCCTCGTGGCCGCCCTCCCTGCCGATGCCGCTCTGCTTCACGCCCCCGAAGGGCGCGGCCGGGTCGCTGACCAGCCCGCGGTTGAGCCCGACCATGCCCGACTCGATCCGCTCCGTCACTCGCAGCCCGCGGGCCAGGTCGCCGGTGTAGACGTAGGCGACCAGCCCGTACTCCGTGTCGTTGGCCAGCCGGATCGCCTCGTCCTCGTCGTCGAAGGTGACGATCGGGGCCACCGGGCCGAAGATCTCCTCCTTCAGGATCGGTGCGTCCGGGTGCACGTTCACCAGCACGGTCGGGTCGTAGTAGAAGCCGGGACGGTCCGGCCGGCCGCCGCCGACGACCGCCTTCGCGCCCCCGTCCACCGCGCCGCGGACCAGGCTGTCGACCTTGTCCACCGCGTCCTGGTTGACGAGGGGGCCGACCTGGGTGGCCTCGTCGGTGCCGGGGCCGACGGCGAGGGCGGACATGCGCTCCGCCAGACGCCGGCCGAACTCGTCCGCGACCGACGACTCGACGTAGAACCGGTTGGCCGCGGTGCACGCCTCGCCGGCGTTGCGCATCTTGGCGACCATCGCGCCCTCGATCGCCGCGTCGAGGTCGGCGTCGGCGAAGACGACGAACGGCGCGTTGCCGCCGAGCTCCATCGACGTGTTGATCACCTGGTCGGCCGCCTCCTTGAGCAGGACGCGCCCCACCTCGGTCGAGCCGGTGAAGGACAGCTTGCGGACCCGGGGGTCGTGCAGCATGGCCGAAACGACGGCTCCCGACCTGCGTGCGGGGAGGACGTTGACCACGCCCGCGGGCACGCCGGCCGCCTCCAGGATCCGCGCCATGGCCAGCGCGGTCAGGGGGGTGTCGCTGGCGGGCTTGAGGATCACCGTGCACCCGGCCGCCAGGGCCGGGCCGATCTTCCGCGTGGCCATCGCGGCGGGGAAGTTCCACGGGGTGACGAGCACGCAGATGCCGACCGGCTGGTGCACCACGAGGATGCGGTTCGCCCCCGAGGGCGCCGTGGTGACCGAGCCGATGTCCCTGACGGCCTCCTCGGCGTACCACCGGAAGAACTCCGCGGCGTAGGCGACCTCGCCCCGGGCGTCCGGCAGCGCCTTGCCGTTCTCGAGCGAGATCAGCCGGGCGAGGTCCTCGCTCTGCGCCGACATCAGCTCGAAGGCCTTGCGCAGGATCTCGGCGCGGGCGCGCGGAGGGGTCGCGGCCCACGCGGCCGCCGCCTTGTCCGCCGCGTCGACCGCGGCGATCGCGTCGTCCACGGTGCCGTCGGCCACCGAGGCGACGACGTCTCCCGTGGCGGGGTCGAGCACGTCGAAACGGCCGCCGTCGCCGGCGGGGACGGCCTCACCCCCGATGTAGAGCTCGGTGAGCAGGTCGCCCACGAGTGCCTGGCTGTTGTCTCCCATCGGAAACGCCTTTCGCGTGGCAGGAATCAGTACGGATTGGCGACGACCAGGTCCTGGGCCGGGAACAGGGTGAGGATGCGCCCACCGTCAGGTGTGACGACGACCTCCTCCTCGATCCTCGCAGCCGAGAAGCCGTCGCTGGCGGGGCAGTAGGTCTCCAGGGCGAACACCATGCCGACCTGGAGCTCGACCGGCTCCCGCATGCTGTTGAGCCTCGAGATGATCGGCCGCTCGTGCAGCCCCAGCCCCAGGCCGTGGCCGAACTGGAGGCCGAAGGCGGCCATCTCGTTCTCGAAGCCGAACTCGGTCGCCGCGGGCCACACGGCGGCCACCTGGTCGGTGCCCACCCCTGGCTTGATCATGCGGATCGAGGCGTCCATCCATTCTCGCGCCTTGGTGTAGGCGTCCCGCTGGCTCGGGGTCGCGCTGCCGACGCTGAACGTCCGGTAGTAGCAGGTCCGGTAGCCGTTGAAGGAGTGGATGATGTCGAAGAACGCCTGGTCGCCGGGCCGGATCAGCCGGTCGGAGAAGTTGTGCGGATGCGGGTTGCACCGCTCGCCGCTCACCGCGTTGACGGCCTCGACCTGGTCGGAGCCCATCTCGTAGAGGCGCTTGTTGGCCAGGGCCACGATCTCGTTCTCGCGGATGCCGGGCTTCAGGGCCTCGACGATGTCCTGGTAGACGCCGTCGACCATGGCGGCGGCCTGGGTGAGCAGCATGATCTCGTCGGACGACTTGATCTGCCGCGCGTCGAGCATGAGCTGCTGCGCGTCGACCACCGTCAGGCCCTGGCGCTGCATCTCGAACAGGAACGCCGGCTCGACGATGTCCACCCCGACGGGGGCGTCTGCGAGGCCCGCGCCCTCGAGGAGGCCCTTGATCTGGCGGACCGCGTCCTCCATGAGCCCCGCCGTCGGCGCGATCGCGCCGCGGAGCCCGAGCATGCCCGCGTGGCAGTTGGCCGGGTCGAGCCACGGGCTGTACAGCCGGTGGTGGCGTGCCGCCGACCCGAAGTCCCACAACATGGGCTCGCCGCCCCGCGTGAGCAGCGCGTACCTGGTCATCTTGTCGCCGAGGGCGCCGCCGATCCAGGTCTGGGTGACGTAGCGGATGTTGTAGAAGTCGAAGAGCAGGAAGGCGCCGCACTCGCTGGCCTCGAGCGACGCCCTGGCCCGGCTCAGCCGATAGTCCCTGAGCCTGCCGAAGTCGACCCGCTGCTCGTAGTCGACCCCCATGTGCCCGGGGGCGGGCATCGGAATCGCTGACGTCATGACCGGCCGTCCTCACGCGGGGTGCCGAGGCCGTCGTCGACATGGACGCTCTCGGGCTTGAGCTCGATGCCGGAGGCGGCGGCCTGAAGGTCGAGCAGGATCGAGAAGTCCTCGTCCACCCGGCCGCTGCCGACGCTGGCCTGCACCATCTGGGCCGTGATCGCCGTGACGGGCATCGGCACGTCGAGGCTGCGGGCCGCGGCCAGGCCGAGGTCGAAGTCCTTGCGCAGCAGGATCGGCGTGAACGTCGGGGTGTAGTCGAGGTTCACGAACGCCGGGGACTTGTAGCGGGTGAACGTCGAGCCCATGACGCTGTTGTTGAGGAACTCGAGGAAGGCGTGCCGTGAGACGCCGCCCTTCTCCACCAGGACGGTGATCTCGGCCAGCGACTGGGTGACCACGCCGAGCATCAGGTTGTGCGCGATCTTCACGAGGCGGGCGAGGTCGCCCTCTCCCACGTAGGTGACCGACCTGCCGATGTGCTCCAGCAGGTGGGCCACCTTGTCGTAGGTCGCCTCAGGTCCGGAGACGACCAGGCTCAGGTTTCCGGACCTGACGACCTTGCCGTTGCCGCTGACCGGGGCGGCGAGGAAGTCGACGCCCCGCTCGTCGCAGGCCGCGCGGACCGCGGCCGACGCCTCGGTGGAAATCGTGGAGCAGTCGACGACCGCGCCGGGCACCTGGTCGCCCGCGAGCAGGCCGCCCTCGCCGAAGAGCACCTTCTCGAGATCGGCCGACGTGGAGACCATCGTGAACACGACGTCCCTGTCCCTGAGGTCGGCGACGGCCTCGCACACCGCGGCGCCGTGCTCCTTGAGCGGTTCCGCCTTCGCGAGGGTGCGGTTCCAGGCGGTGAGGTCTACGCCGGCCTTGGCGAGCCGCTCCGCCATCGCGACACCCATGCGGCCGGTTCCGATCCAGCCGACCCGGGGGCCGGAAGCGTCCGTAGTCGAATCAGTCATCTGGTCCGCCTCTGCAATCGTTTGCTGTTCAAAGTAGGAGCTGATCATATCGCTGTCAATATGACGCCGCTCACGGTCGGGGCCGGTGGTCAGACGCCCTCCGGCCCCGGCCGTCGGCGGTCAGCGAAGCCGGTCGGCCACCCAGTCCGCGGTGTAGGGGCGGTGCCAGGGAGCGAGGTCGGCGCAGCCGTGGTTGCCCTCTTCGAGCATGAGCAGCTCGGTGTCGCCGCCCGCCGTGGCCGCGAGGCGCTCCGCGTGCTGCCAGGGGATGAGGCGGTCCTTGCGCCCGAAGACGATGAGCAGCGGCGCGCTGATGGCCTCCGCCGATCCGTCCATGTTCAGGGTCGAGGCGATGGCGTGGGCCTCCTCCTGCGAGCCCGCGCCCGACCTGACCTGGAACGTCTGCCGCGTGAGCAGGGGGAGCCCGTCCCAGCAGTCCCCGAAGTTGTACGGCCCGGCCAGGGCGACGCAGGCCTTCACCCGGTCGCCGACCGCGGCGGCGACCCGGGGCGCGTAGTAGCCGCCCAGGCTGACCCCCCAGACCGCGATCCGGTTCTCGTCGATGTCCGGCTCGGCGGCCAGGGCGTCCAGGATCGCCTTGCCGGGAAGCGACCAGTCGCCCCTGATCGGCAGGTCGTACTCGGCCTCACCCTGGCCGGGGCCGTCCACGCTGAAGGTGGCGAGCCCGCGATCGAGGAAGGTCTCCTCGGTCGAGCGCAGCTCCTCCTTGGTCGAGTCCAGGCCCGACAACATGAGCACCACGGGGTGCGGGCCAGGTCCGGCGGGGAGCCGGAGCACGCCGGGCAGCGTGGTCCCCTCGAAGTCGATCTCGACCCGCCGGCCGGCGGGGCTGAGGTGCGGCAGGGCGTCGTTGAGGCAGGCCACGGCGCGGCCGTGCGCCTCCCGCATCTGGTCGAGGTCGTCGACGAAGACGAACTTCGCGAAGTGGTAGTAGACGGCGGCGCGCGAGAGGTGCTGGCCCGCGGACAGGAGCCGCTCGGCCGCGAGCGCGTCACGGCCGAGGCCCTCGTGCTCGGCGGCGACCTTCGACCAGGCCGAACACCAGTCGGCCCAGTTCTCCAGGCCTCGCGTGACCCGTTGGAAGTCGTGGACCGTCACACCATTCGTGGTGAATCGGGGGCCCCAGTGGGCGATGGCTGAGGCGACTCGATCGTCCATGTCGTCCTGCTTTCTGGCGTCTTGCAAACGAGTGCAATCTCGCTCATTGTGGGTGAACTGTCAAGGAATCAGCCGTTTGATCCCGATGGGAAGACTGGTGAGGCGTCGATGGATGCGGCGAACGGAAACGACCTGCCCGGCTCGGCCGACGTGGTCGTCGTCGGGGCGGGCCACAACGGCCTGGTGTGCGCGGGATACCTGGCCGCCGCCGGGCTGGAGGTGCTCGTCGTCGAGGCGAGGGACGTCCCCGGCGGCGACACCGTCACCGAGGAGCTGACGCTGCCGGGCTTCGCGCACGACTCGTGCTCCAGCGCGCACGTGCTGATCCAGTCCAACCCGCTGATCAGAGACGACGAGCTCGGCCTGCTCGGCACGTACGGACTCGAGTACACGATGACCGACCCCGCCGTCGTGCTGCCCCAGGCCGACGGCGACGCGCTGGTGATGCGGTGCGACCTCGGCGCTACCGCCGACGAGATCGCCCGCTGGTCCCGCGCCGACGCGGAGGCCTTCAGGCGGCTGATGGGGGAGTGGTCGGACGGCCTGGCAGCCGAGCACGCCCGATGGAGCTCTGACCTGCCTCCGGGCGACGGGGACGCGGCCGGGCGATACCAGGCCCTGCGCCGCCGGTCCGCCTGGGACGTCGTGCACGAGCGGTTCGAGAACCCGGTCGTCCGCTCGTTCATGGTGTGGCTGGCGCTGGCGACCATCCAGGACCCGCGCAGGCCGGGCACCGGCGTCCTGCCCGCCTCGATCACGGCGGGCCGTCTCAACTTCGGCTGGACCACACCGATCGGCGGGTCGAGCGCGCTTCCCCAGGCGCTGATCCGCCAGATCGAGGCCCACGGCGGCCGGGTCGTCTGCTCGGCGCCGGTTTCCTCGATCGAGGTCGAGGCGGGCCGGGCCGTCGCGGTCCGCACGGCCGACGGCCGCGAGGTGCGGGCCAGGGAGGCGGTGGTCTCCAGCGCGCATCTGGCCCGCCTCGCCGGAATGCTGACCGGCGCCGAGGCCCCCGCCGATCTCGTGCGGGCCAGGGACACCTGGCGGCCGGGGCTCAGCGTCTTCGCCGTCCATGCCGCGCTGCGCCGCGACATCGCCGTCACCTCGAAGGGCGGGCCGGTCGCGAGCGCGGCGGCGGGGTTCGGCACCACGGAGGGCATCGCCCGCCAGATGGAGGCCTTCGAGCGCGGAGAGCCCGACGCGAGCGACCCCTGGTTGCTCGTGGTCGACCAGACCGTGGTCGATCCCGGCCGCGCGCCGGACGGCGGCGCCACGTTCAAGATCCTCACGATCGCGCCGTACGAACGCGCGGACGGCCGCTCGTGGGCGGAGAGCAAGGACGAGCACGCGGAGGCGCTGGTCGGCCTGGTCCGCGCCAGGACCACCGGGCTCGAACCGGAGAACATCCTCGCGATGCGCGCGGAGTCGCCGGTCGACGTCGCCGCCCACAACGTGCACAACCTCGGTGGCTCCTGCCACGGTGGTGAGTTCCTGACGCCGTCCGGGGAGGTGATCCCCGGCTGGCTCTCGTACCGATCTTCCATTCCCCGCCTGTTCCTCACCGGCGCCACGACCCATCCCGGGGGATCGGTCTCCGGCAGGCCCGGGCGCAACGCCGCCCGGACCGTGCTGACCGACCTCGGGATCGATCCCGCGAAGGTGATGGGCCCGATCTGAGACGACCGGCGTCCGACCGGGCCCACCGCCCGGTCAGACGCTGGTCGTCTCCGTCTTCGGGCCACCGGAGGACGGGCCACCGGAGGACGGACCGCCCGGGGACGAGCCGCTCGCGCCGCCCAGATACAGCGACGCGATCTCCGGGTCGTCCTTGATCGCGGTGGCCGTGCCGGTGAGCCGGACCTTGCCGCCCTCCATGACGACGCCGTGGGTGGCCAGGCCGAGCCCGAGCCGTACGTTCTGCTCGACCAGCAGCACCGTCGTGCCGGCCTGGTTGAGCTCGTTGATCAGGCCGGCCACCCCCGCCAGGCTGCGCGGGTCGAGCCCCAGTGACGGCTCGTCGAGCAGGATCAGCTTGGGGTCGAGCATGAGGCAGCGCGCGATCTCCACCATGCGGCGCTGGCCGCCGCTGAGGTTCCCGGCGTTGTCGTTGGCGCGGGTGGCCACGATGGGGACGCGTTCCAGGACCATGTCGAGCCGCTCGCGCAGCAGCGCCCGGTCCTTGCGGATCAGGTAGCCGCCCATCAGGACGTTCTCCCTGACCGACATGGTGGGGAACAGCGCGTGCGACTGCGGCACCTGCGTGATCCCCCTGCGGAGGATCTCGTCGGGCGAGCGGTCGGCGATCGCCTCGCCGTTCATGGAGATCTCGCCGCTGCTCGGCTTGAGCAGCCCGCTGATGACGCGGAGCACGGTCGACTTCCCCGCGCCGTTGGGGCCGACGATGCACGTGATCGTCTGCGGGGCGCACTCCAGGTCGACGCCCTGGAGCACGCTGCCTCCGCCGTATCCCGCGACGACTCCCTTCAGGGACAGCACGTCACTGCACCGCCTCTCGCGTCGTCGTGTCGGCCCGGTCGTCGGCCCGGTCGTCGGCAGGGTCGCCCGTGCCCTCGTCGCCGTCCGCGGGCCGCCAGTCGTCGCCGAGATAGGCGTCGAGGACGAGCGGGTCGGTCCGGATCCGCTCGGGCGGCCCCTCCGCGATCGGCGCGCCGTGTGAGAACACGACGACCGGGTCGCACAGGTCGAGCACGAGGGGGATGTTGTGCTCGACGATGAGGAACGTCACCCCGCTGCGGTTCAGCTCGCGGATGACCTCGGTGAGCTGCCCGAGCAGGCTGGGGTTCACGCCGCCGGCCGGCTCGTCGAGCAGGATCAGCTTGGGCTCGAGCATCAGCACCTGCGCGAGCTCGACGAGCTTCTGCTGGCCGTACGACAGCGCGCCGGCGGGCTGGTTCGCGAACCGGCCGAGTCCGACGATGTCGAGCAGCTCCCTCGCCCGCGCCGCCTCGTGACCGCGGACCGCGTCGGAGAACATCGTCCGCCAGCGCGAGTCCGGCAGCGGGGCGACGACGTTCTCCTGGACCGTCATCTCCTTGAACAGCCGGGTCACCTGGTAGGTGCGGCCCAGGCCCAGGTGGCCGCGCCGCCAGGGGCGCATGCCGTCGATCCGCCTGCCGTCGAACCAGATCTCGCCCGAGTCCGCCGCCATGCCGCCGCTGATGAGGTTGAACAACGTCGTCTTGCCCGACCCGTTCGGCCCGATCAACGCGGTGATGCTGCCCTTGCGGACGGTCAGGTCGGCGTTGTCGACCGCGGTCAGGCCGCCGAACCGCTTCGACACCCCGCGCACGTCGAGCAGGATCTCGCCGGGGGCGACCTCGTCCTTCTCGTTCACGGCGGCGATCTCGGCGCGCACCCGCTCGGTCGCCGTGACGGGCACCCGGCTGAGGGCGCCGGCCTGGTCGGTGTACTCCACCTTCTCGGGGTGCCGCCGGCGCCACCACGCCTCGATCGTCGGCAGGATGCCCTTGGGGAGGAACAGCACCACCAGCATGAGGGCCAGGCCGAAGACCAGCACGCGGGCGTTGCTGCCACCGCCGTACACGGTGGCCCCCTCGCTGACGAGCTGGACGATGAAGGCGCCGATCACGGGCCCGTAGAGGGTGCCCCTGCCGCCGGTGAGGGTGGCGAGCACGATGGTCACGCTGCCGAGGATCGCGAACGACCCGACCGGGTTGATGAAGGTCAGGTAGTAGGCGTAGACGCCGCCCGCCATGCCGATGAAGAACGAGCTCGCGGCGTAGGCCACGATCTTGAAGCGAGTCGTGTTGACGCCGATCGAGGCGGCCTTGCCCTCGTCCTCGCGGATCGCCACCAGGCCCGTGCCGAACTTCGTCCGCCTGATCCACGCGCTGAACAGGACCGTCAGCACCATCAGGATCAGATAGACGTAATAGAACGGGATGTTCTGGAAGTCCCTGTCCCAGAAGGGCAGTTCGAGGGTGATCCCGTCCGACCCCTGGGTGATGCTCTTCAGGTTGACCGCGAAGATCTGCGCGGCCAGCAGCATCGCGATCGTGATGATGACGAACGCGTGCCCCCGGGTGCGCAGCACGACCGAGCCGATCAGCACAGCGATGACCACCGCGGTGATCCCGCCCAGCGGCGCCACCCAGAGCGGGTTCACGCCGAACCGCACGGCGAGGACGCCGACGGTGTAGGAGCCGAGGCCGAGGAACATGCTGTGGCCGAGGGAGATGTATCCGGCGTAGCCCGAGATGATGTTCCAGCTCGACGCCTGGATGGCGAGCAGGAACGCGAGCAGCATGACCCCCTGGGGGTACGGCTGCCACGGGTTCACGACCGGGTACAGCAGCAGCAACACCAGGCAGAGCCCGGCGATGAGGTGCGCGCGGGGAAGGGATCGCAGCCGGCTCATACCGTGTCCTCGCGCAGCTTGGCGCCGAACAACCCCTGCGGGCGGAACAGCAGGACGACCATGATCACGATGTAGAAGACCAGCGTGGACCAGTTCAGCGACCCGTAGGTCGCGGTCAGGGTCTCGGCCAGCCCCAGGATGCCCGCGCCGATGAGCGCGCCGGGCAGGCTGCCCATCCCGCCGAGGACCACGATCCCGAGCAGCCGGGAGATCCAGTCGTAGTGCGACGCGGGGAAGAAGGGATAGAGCACGGACAGGATGGACCCGCCCACGCCCGTCGTGGCGGTGCCGATGGCGAACGCCAGGGCGGCCGTGCTGGCGGCGCCCACCCCGACGAGCGCCGCGCCCGACGGGTTCTGCGTCGCGGCACGGATCGCCCGCCCGGTCCAGGTCCTGGTCAGCACGAAATACAGGACGGCGAGGACGGCCATGGCCGCGAGGAAGCCGAAGACCTGCGCCTTGGGCAGCGAGACGCCCCCCACGCGGAACGACTCCTCGAAGTACGAGGGGGTGGCCGACTTGAACTTGTTGCCCGCGGTGATGTTCAGGATGCCCTCGATGACCAGCGCGAAGCCGAAGGTCAGCAGGACCGACATGGAGGCCGAGGAGCCCCGGATCCGCGACAGCAGGAGGCGGTAGGCCACCCAGCCGAAGCCGAACATGAGCGGAGTGGTGACCACCGACGCGAGGATCGGGTCGATCCCGGTCTCGTGCCACAGCCACCACGTGAGCATCGCCACCAGGATGAGGAAGGCGCCTTGCGCGATGTTGATGATCCGCATGACCCCGAAGATCAGGGTGAGTCCGGACGCCATGAGCGCGTAGACCCCCCCGATCAACAGGCCCAGTGCGATCGCCTGGACTAGATGTGTCATCTGGGGAACTCCTCGGCCGCCGTCACTTCCAGGCGGGCTTGGGGTTGACGACGGTGGTGGACGTCGCCACGTCGGACGGCGCCACGACCTCGACCTTTCCTGACTGCCACTGGGCGAGGAGGAACTGGCCCTTCGGCTCGCCCGTCGCCTCCCACGACAGGGGGCCCAGGATCGTGTCGACGGTGTTGGCGTGCAGCCAGTCCCGGATCTTGTCCTGGTCGATCGAGCCGACCTTCTCCGTGGCGGTCTGCAGGACCTGGGCGGAGGCGAACGCGTCGGCCGCGTCCTCGGCGGGGTCGGCGTTGTAGGCCTTCTTGTACGCGGCGACGAAGTCGGCGTTCAGCGGCGTCGTGGCCTTCTCGTTCCAGCTGACCGTGTAGAAGACGCCCTCGGTGTTGTCCAGGCCGACGGCGTCGCTGTACTGGCCGGCGTTGCTCGGGGCGGAGGTCTGGAACAGGACCTTCGGCGAGAAGTTCAGCTGCTTGAGGCTGCGGACCAGCCCGACGCCGTCCTCGAACACCGCGCCCTGCGCGACCAGGTCGGGCTTCTTGGCCGCCAGGTTGCTGGCGATGGTCTGGAAGTTCGTCGCGTCCGCGGGATAGACCTCGCTGTACACCGTCTGCACGCCGAGGGCCTCGAGCTGCTTCTGCATCGACTCGATCACCGGCTTGGCGAAGGGGTCGTCCTGGGTGGGGTAGGCCGCCGTCTTGGGGCGGTCGGCCTCGGGGAGCGACTTGATCCAGTCCACGAACACGTCGGCCTGGTGGGGCGCGGTCGCCTGCTGGGCGAAGAAGAGGTACTTGAAGTTGCGCTCGAACATGTTGGGGGCGCCGCCGGCGGGCTCCACGAAGACCATGCCGTTCTTCTCGGCCACGGCCGAGGCGGCGTAGTTGAGCAGGGAGGAGAACGTGCCCAGGAGCAGGTCGACCTTGTCCTGTGTGATCAGTTTGGTGTAGTCGGCGACGACGGTGTCCTGGTTGCTGGCGTCGTCGGTGATCTTCAGCTCGACCTTGCGTCCCAGCACGCCGCCCTTGGCGTTGACCATGTCGCGCCAGACCTCGTAGCCGCGCTTGGCCTCACTGCCGGGCTGGGCGAAGTCGCCGGTCAGGGGGAGGGAGATGCCCACCACGATCGGCTTGCTGGTGTCGCCGGCGGCGGCCGACTCCGACGGCCGCGTTCCGCACGCCGCGAGCGCCAGGGCCGCCACGACGCCCAGCGCCACCGCTTTCAAACCTCGGCCGCGCCGGTGCGGAACACGCAGGCCGGATCTAGCATGGGTCTCGTTGCCGCTGGGGGATGAAGCGGTCATGAGCCCTCCTCTGTGAGCTTTTTGCCGCATAGATTTAACCGCAAACGATTGCGATGGCCAGCAGCATGCGGTTTCATCCTGTCAGTGTCAAGAGGTCGGACGGGACTCGACGCGTGGGCTGCAAACGAGTGCGGGCTATCATGGGCGGGTCCGTCCAGCTGAACCGAGCCGAACGGGAGCTACCAAATCGTGACACGGCACCTCGTGGTCGGGGCCTTCAGCCCGTCCGTCCTGCTGCGCGTCAGCCGGCGAACCGGCGTGCTCGCCGAGCACGACCTGGACGTGGAGGAGAGGCCCGTCCCCTCGTCGCCGGCGCAGTTCCGCTCGCTGATCGACGGTGAGCTCGACGTGGCCCTCACCAGCCCGGACAACGTGGTCGCCTATCGCTTCGACCCCGGCAACCCGCTCGGCGAGACCACCGACGTCCGCATCGTCTCGGCCGTCGACCGCGGCCTCGGCCTCGGCGTCTACGCCCGGCCCGGCATCGAGTCCGCGGCCGACCTGAAGGGCGCGACCATCGGCGTCGACGTGCCGGGCTCCGGGTTCGCCCTCGGCCTGTACGCCCTGCTCGAGTCCCTCGGCCTCGACCGCGGCGACTACGAGATCGCCACCCTCGGCTCGACCCCCCGCCGGCTGGAGGCTCTGCTGGCGGGCGGTTGCGACGCGACCATGCTCAACGCGGGCAACGAGTTGCGGGCCGAGGCGGCCGGTTCGGCGCGGATCGGACGGCTCGTCGACGTCTGCCGGCCGTACCTCGGCACGGTGGTGAGCGTGGCGGGCGACCGCAAGAGGCCGCTCGTCGAGGCGCTCGCCGCCGCCCTCCTCGAGACCGCCGGCGAGATCCGGGCGGGCCGCGCCGACCAGGTGACCCTCGAGGAGGCCGTGGAGGCCCTGCGGCTGCCCGAGGCCCTGGCGGTGCGCTACCTCGAACGGCTCAAGGACCCCGAAGAGGGCCTCGTCGCCGACGGCGTCGCCGACCTCGAGTCGATGGAGACGATCGTCGGGCTGCGCCGCAGGTACATCCCCGCGGTCGTGGACGGGACGGACGTGCTCGCCGCCGCCCTCGACCCCTCGCGCGGCCTGATCGACCCGCCTGCTGCGACGGGACGATGACCGCGCTCGCCACCCGGCAACGGTCGCCACGGCTGCTGCAGTACGTCTCCTTCGTCAGCACCCTCGACCGGTTCGCCATGCCGCCGATGTTGATCGCGATGGCCCGCGACCTCGGGGCGCCGCTGGCGGAGGTGGTCAACGCCGCCGGCGTCTACTTCCTGCTGTACGGCCTGATGCAGCCGCTGTGGGGGATGATCTCCGACCGGCTCGGCCTGGTCAGGACCATGCGGCTCGCGCTGCTGCTCGCGGCGGTCTGCTCCACCGCGGCGGCGTTCGCCGGGTCGGCGCTCAGCCTCGGCGTGGCCAGGGGGCTGGCGGGGGCGTGCTTCAGTGCCGCCGTCCCCGCGAGCCTGATCTACGTCGGCGACACGGTCCCCGCCCAGCGGCGGCAGCGGGAGGTCACCGCTCTCATGGCGGGTGTGGCGCTGGGCACGGCGGTCGCCTCGACGGGCGCGGGGGCGCTGGCGCAGTTCTCGACCTGGCGGGTCATGTTCGTCCTCACCGGTGCGGCCGCGCTGCTGCTCGTCATCGCGCTCGGACGGCTTCCGCGCCCGGAACTCGTCCGGTCGCACGCCGGCATGCTCGCCCCGCTGGCGGCCGTCGCCCGTTCGGGCCCGGCCCGGCTGGTGCTGACGCTGGCGTTCGTCGAGGGAGCCGTCCTGCTCGGTTCGCTGACGCTGCTGCCACCGGCCGTCGAGGCCGCAGGTGTGAGCGCTTCCGTCGCCGGTGCCGTCACCGCCGTGTACGGTGTTGCCGTACTGGGGTTCGCTCGTGTGGTCGGGGCGTTGTCGCGCCGCACGCACGCGTCCCGGCTCATCGCACTCGGAGCGCTCGCCGCCGCGGCCGCATGCGGGCTGACCGCCCTGTCCCGCTCGCCGGGCATGGCACTGGTCGCCGCGGGTCTGCTCGGCCTCGCCTGGGCATCGATGCACTCGTCGTTGCAGACCTGGGCGACCGAGGTGTTGCCGGACGCTCGTGCGACGGTCGTGTCGGCCTTCGCCGGGGCGTTGTTCCTCGGCAGCGCCGTCGCGGCGGTGCTCGTCGGGGGCCTCGCGGAGAGCCACAGATACACGGAGATCTTCGGCCTGGCGGCGGCTCTCGCCGTACCGCTGGGCCTGTTCGCCACGCTGGGACGCAAGCGATGGATCCGACCTGAAGGAGAACCCGGTCGATGAGACCCAACCAGCCTTCGTTAACCCCTGCCGGGGAGGTCAAGCGGGCTCAGCCTCCCACGCTCCGGGACGTCGCCGAGGCCGCGGGGGTGCACGCCGCCACCGCCTCACGCGCCCTGAACCCGAGCACGCGCCGTCTCGTCAGCGCCGAGACGGCCAGACGCGTGATCAAGGCGGCCAAGACGCTGGGCTATCAGCCCAACCCCATCGCTCGGAGCCTGAAGACCGCCAAGTCGAGCACGGTCGGGCTGGTCATCCCCGACCTGACCAACCCGCTGTTCCCGCCGATCGTCCGGGGGATCGAGGACGTCCTCGAGGCCGAGGGCTTCAGCGCCTGGATCGTCAACACCGACAACGACCCCGAACGGGAGCGGGTGCGCATCGACTCCCTGCGCTCCCGGCAGGTCGAGGGCCTCATCATCGCGACCGCGCGGGTCGAGCACCCGTTCCTCGAGGCGCTGCACGAGCAGGGCGTCAAGATGGTGCTCGTCAACCGGCGGGTCGAGAACCTCGAGGTCCCCTGCGTGACGGCCGACGACGCCACGGGCATCGCCCTCGCCGTGAGGCACCTGGCCGAGCTGGGGCACCGGCGGATCGCGCATCTCGCCGGCCCGCACAGCACCTCGACGGGGGTCGTGCGGTCCAGGGCGTTCAGGCACGCCATCCGCGATCACGGGCTGGAGGACGACCCCTCGCTCATCGTCGAGTGCGCCCACTGGAACGAGGCCGACGGGGCCGCCGCGATGCGGGAACTGCTCGACCGGGACGACCGGTTCACCGCCGTCGTCGCGGGCAACGACCTCATCGCGCTCGGCTGCTACGACGTGTTCGCCGAGCGGGGGATCTCCTGCCCGGACGAGATGAGCGTGGTCGGCTTCAACGACATGCCCTTCATCGACAAGCTGCGCCCGCCGCTGACGACGGTGGCGGTGCCGCACCACGACATCGGCGCCGAGGCCGCGCGGATGCTCCTCGACTGCATCGAGGAACCCGACCGGCGCCCGAGGTCGCTGCTCCTCCCCGTGACGATGGTCGTCCGCGACTCGACCACCCGCCCCCGCCCACTCCCCTCGGCGTGATCATGCGCAGACTCGCAGAAAGGCCGCCTGGTCTGCGGATCCTCCATCCGTGATCATGCATTCGGGGGCCGCCCGCCGCGGGAGGTGACTGCCCTCCTCGGTGCGCCAATGTGATGAAACATGGTGTTTTTCGGATCTGCTACGTTTGTCCGTCCAATCTCCGCCATGTGTATCTCACTATGTGAAAGCGGTGTGGTCTCCTCATGGGTGACATCGGCGTGGACGGCTTGGCCGATGGAGCGGCGAAGGCCCTTCTGCAGTCCTTCGAGCAGTTGCTCACGGTCGGCATGGGGGTGGACAGCCCGCGAGGGGAGCACGGCACTCGACTGATCACGTCCGGCATTCCGCTGCCTCACCTGAACGGGGTGTTCACCGAGAGCCGCGAGCCCGACGTCGACGAGGTGGCGGAGTTCGCCCGCCTGATGACGGCGGGTGCCGTCCCGTGGAGCATCCAGGTGCGCGGCGAGCCCGCTCCGGAGCTCGTCGAGGTGGCCGCGCGTTTCGGGCTCACCCACCGCATGCACCTTCCGCTCATGGCGATGCCGGTGGCGCCGGTGGCGCTCACTTCGGGAGGCCACTCGATCCGGACGGTCGACGGGAAAGAGCACGAGATCTACCGCGACACTCTCGCCGCCGGCTTCGAGGCTCCCGTGGACATCATGGCGGCGCTGAGCAAGCCGGAGATCCTGGACATGCCGGGCGCGACGGGCTATCTCGTCGAAGCGGACGGCGAGCCGGTCTCAACGGGATTCGGCATCCTCGTGGGGGATCACATCGGGGTGTTCAACATCTCGACCCCGCCGCGCCACCGGCGCCGGGGGTACGGCAGGGCCGCCACCGAGGCCGTCATGCGGGACGGGTTCGCCGCCGGTGCGCGTGTGGCGTTCCTCCAGGCCAGCTCCGACGGCCTGCCCCTCTATGAACTGCTCGGCTTCCGCGTCGTCGAGACGTGGACCTATCTCCAGCGCGGCTGAGGTCTCCAGCTCGGCCGTTCACGGCGTCCTCGCCCGGGCGCGTCGGTCCCCTCGGCGGAGTCGTTCCACTGCCTGCCGTACGGTCACACGTGCATGATCACGCTGGGTGAGCCCTGCGTACGCGCGGGGGAGAGCATTGACAGGCAATCCGGTGGGGGTCATCCTGCTCGGGCTGGGCAAATCGTTTTGCGAAACGACCGGGCCGAGAAGGCCGACGACCAAAGAAAGGGGAACGCATGACCGACCAACCGCGTCGCGTTCTGGTGACAGGCGCGGCCGGCAGGCTGGGGCGGGCGGTGCTCGACGTGCTCGCCGCGCGCGGCGTGCCCGCTACCGGGCTCGACCTGCGGGATCCAGGAGGGCTGCCCGCCGACCGTGTGGTGACCGCCGACGCGGGTGACACCGCGGCCGTGCGCGAGGCGCTCGACGGGGTCGACGCGGTGGTGCACCTGGCGGCGATCCCCGCGCCCAGCCTCGGCACCCCGGAGGAGGTGTTCTGCGGCAACACCAGGGCGACCTTCGTCGTCCTCGAGGAGGCGGGCGCGGCAGGGGTGCGCAGGGCGGTGGTCGCCAGCAGCTTCTCGGTGCTCGGCCTGCCGTGGGCGTCGACGCTCCGGCACCCCGCCTACGTGCCGGTCGACGAATCCCTTCCCCTGCAGAACGAGGATCCGTACGGGCTGTCGAAGCAGGTCGACGAGGCCACGGCGGAGATGATGGCCCGCCGGTACGCGATGGCCGTCGTGGCCCTGCGGTTCCCGCTGCTCGGCGGTCCCGGCGACAAGTTCGACAAGACGGTCGCCCGGTACGCCGACGACCCGGGCTCGGGCGCCAAGGAGTTGTGGACCTACCTCGACACCCGTGACGCGGCCCTGGCCTGCTGGCTCGGGCTGACCCGGCCCTTCGAGGGCTACCACGCGGCCTTCGTCACCGCCCCCACCACCCTGGCAGCCCAGCCGACGGAGGAGCTCGTCGAACGGTTCCATCCCGGGTCCGAGCGCCGCGCGCCCATGCCCGGCCGTGCCGTACCCGTCGACCTCGGGGTGGCCGAGCGCCTGCTGGGCTTCTCCGCCCAGCACCCCTATCCCGTCGCCGTCCCGGACGAACGGGAGGCGGAGGCATCCTGAGGACTTTTTCAGTGAGCATAAGGAGTCATCGACTGTAAGATCCGGGACATGTCCCCCGAAGGCCGATCCATCGCGCGGCGCGAACGGAAGAAGGCGCAGACCCGCGACGCGATAGTCGCGACGGCTTTCAGGCTGTTCGCCGAGCGTGGATTCGACGCGGTGACCGTGGCCGAGATCGCCGACGCGGCGGACGTCTCGGCGAAGACGGTCTTCAACCACTTCGCGGCCAAGGAGCAGTTGTTCTTCGAGGATGAGCCGCTCCTTCGCGGAGAGCCGGGCGCGCTGGTCGCGGACCGCGTGCCCGGCGCGACCGTCGCGGAGGCGATCGAGGGCCTGCTTTCCGGTCCGGCCGACAGCGGTTCTGTCACTCGTGACCAGGCGACATGGGCGCGCGTCTATGCGGGCAGCCCCACTCTGCGCGCCCACGCACGGACGTTGTTCTCCGGGTGGGAGGCCGGGCTGGCCGGGGCGATCGAGGCCGAGTTCGGCGAACGTCCCGGCACGCCTTCCCCCGGCGTCGTGGCGGCGGTCGTGCTCGCCGCCGTCCGCGAGGTCTGGGAGTCGACCCTGGCGGCCGTCGCCGCCGGAGCCCCGGACGCCGAGGCGGTCGCGGAGGGAAGGGGGCGCCTCACCGCGGCCCTGGTCACCCTCGCGCCCGTCATGCCAGGCGAGATGCCAGTCGAGGGGCCCGTCATGCCCGGCGGCGGGTCCGTCGCTTCCGGGCAGGGGTTCCCCGCTTCCGGCCAGGGCTCTCCCTCTCCCGGCGGCGCTCCCGGGGCCGCTCCGGCTCCGCGGGCGAACCGGGGGGAACGGCCCAGCATCACCCGCGTGGCCGAACTGGCCGGGGTGAGCGCGACCACCGTGTCCCACACGCTCAACGGGCGCCGGCCCGTCGCCGACTCGACCAGGCGGCGCGTGCTCGACGCGATCGAACGGCTCGGCTACCGCCCCAACGTCCTCGCCCGCGGTCTGCGGACCAGCAGGAGCCAGACGATCGGGCTGGTCATCCCCGACATCACCAACCCGTTCTACCCGGCGCTCGCCCGCGGCCTGCAGGACGTCCTGGGGCCGGCGGGCTACGACGAGATCATCAGCAACACCGACGGCGACCGCGGCATGGAGCGGGCGGCGATCGAGCAGATGATCGCCAGGCAGGTCGACGGGCTGGCCTTCGCGGTGTTCCACACGCACGCCGAGGACCTGCTGCCCGCCATCGAGGCGGGCATTCCGGTGGTACGGCTCGGCGGCCGCCTCGTTCAGGAAGGCGTCGACGTGGTGCACAGCGACGACGAGGGCGGGGCCGCCGAGGCCGCCCGCTACCTGCTGGAACGCGGCTACCGCAGGATCGGGTTCGTCTGCGGCCCGGAGGCCGAGGGGCCTGCGGCCGAACGGGTCGCGGGCTACCGCGCCGCGCTGGCGGAGGCCGCGGCGCCCGCCGACCCCCGCCTCGTGGTGCACACGCACTTCAGCAGGGCCGGGGGGAGAGAGGGCGCGGCCGCGCTGCTCGACCTGCCCGAGCCTCCCGACGCCGTGCTGTGCGCCAACGACATCATGGCCATCGGAGCCCTGGAGACGGCGGCCCGGCGCGGGCTGCGCGTGCCCGATGACCTGGCCGTCATGGGGTTCGACGACATCGAGGCCGCCGGCCTGATCTCGCCCGGCCTGACCACCATGGCGAACCCGGCGCGCGAGATCGGCCAGGCGTGCGCCCGGCTTCTCCTCGACCGGTTGTCCGGGCAGGCCGCCGGATATCGCGAAGTGGTCATCCCCGCCCGGCTGGTCCGGCGTCAGTCCGCCTGAGACGCCCGCGGCGTCCCGCCTGGAGCGCACAGGGACTCTTGACAGGCCCTGTGTTGCGTGTAGATTTCGGGATCAATCTTAACGATTTGCGCGAAGAACCAGCCCGGTAGAAGGGCCAGGCCGGTGCCTTCCGCGTCCCGCCGGCACGTGTGATCTACCCCCCAGGCCAGTGACGAAAGGACGCCGATGTCAGCCCGTGCAAAACGTCGAAACCCCGTGATCGTCGCGATGCTCGTGATGGTCCTCTGCGCTCTGTGGGCGCAGCCCGTGCCGGCGGCCGAGGCCGCGAAGCTCTCGACCAAGGTCCAGCTCTTCTACTACCCGTGGTACGGCAACCCCGAGATCGGCGGGGAATGGCGGCACTGGCAGCAGGGCGGCCACACCCCTCCCGCCGACGTCGGCGCCGACCTCTACCCGAAGCTCGGCGCCTACGACTCCGGCGACGTCAGCGGCGCGGTCGCCCAGCACATGAAGTGGATCCAGCGCAGCGGCGCGGGCGTCATCGTCTACAGCTGGTGGGGCCGAGGCAGCTACGAGGACCGCATGGCCGAGGGAGTGCTCGACGCCGCCGCCAAGCGGGGAGTCAAGGTGGCCTGGCACATCGAGCCGTACGAAGGCCGCACCGCCGAGTCGGTCGTCGCCGACATCGCGTACCTCAACGAGACCTACGGCTCCCACCCGGCCTACTTCCGCGCCCCCGACCAGGGAAGGCGCCCGGTCTTCTACATCTTCTGGAGCCTGCAGATCGCCGACTGGACGGCTCTCGACCAGGTCAACCGGGACAACGTGATCCTGGCGCAGACGACGGACACCTCCAAGATCGCGCACTTCTCCGGCATGTACACCTACGACGGCATCGCAGGCGCCACGGCCCCCGGCTGGAAGGAGGCCGGCGCCTACGCCAAGGAGCACGGCCTGATCTGGGCGCCCTCGGTCGCCCCCGGATACGTCGACGACCGCGCCGTGCCGGGCAACACCACGCCCACGCTCGGCCGTGACGGCGGCGCCACCTACGACAAGGAGTGGTCCAACGCCCTCGACCCCGTGATCGGCGGCGACCCCACGTGGGTGTCGGTCACCTCGTTCAACGAGTGGCACGAGGGCAGCTCCATCGAGCCCGCCTCCAGCAAGCCGCCGGCGGGCTTCGGCTACCAGACCTTCGCCGGCGCGTACGGCAAGCAGGGCAAGGCGGCCGAGACGGCCTATCTCGATCGGACGAAGTACTGGGTCAAGGCGTTCGAGAAGCGGCGCTAGCCGTACGCGAGCAGAAGGAGACACGACATGAGTTCAGTGCGGAAGCGGGCGCTCGGCGCGGCCGCGGCGCTCGTCGTCGGAGTGGTCGTGGCGGGCTGCGGGGGCGGGGCGGGCGAGCAGCAGCAGGGCGGCGAGCAGACGCTGACGATGTGGACGTTCAAGAAGTCCCACGCCGACGCGCTCAACAAGGTCGCCGCCCAGTTCAAGAGCGAGACCGGCATCACCGTCAGCGTGGAGGCGGTCACCCCGGACGACGTGTTCGTCAGCAAGGTGCAGAGCGCGGCGCAGACGGGCGGCCTGCCCGACGTGCTCGAGATGCACGCGGGCGGCGAGGACCTCGAGATGGGCGCCTCGGGCCTGCTGCAGGACCTGCAGGGCGACGTCACCGGCGCGTGGAAGCAGCGGCTGCTGCCCACCACCCAGGAGAGCGGGGTGATGACCCAGCAGCGGATCGACGACGCGGCCAACGACTCGCCGTTCAAGAGCACCAAGGCGGGCCAGCGCTTCAGCGTGGGCTTCACCGCGGGGGCGTTCGGCATCGTCTACGCCAACAAGGACAAGCTGAAGGCGGCCGGCCTCGATCCGAACACGCCGCCGAAGACCTGGGAGGAGTTCCTCGACGCCCTGAAGGCCACCACCGGCAAGGACTCCCAGCAGGGCGGCCTGTCCCTCGGGCTGAAGGTGAGCCAGACCGGCTACAACTGGATCTACCAGCCGCTCGCGCACGCCTACCTGGGCAAGGACCGCTTCCAGGCCTTGTTCGCCAAGGGCGCCGCGCAGGGCTTCGCCTCCCCTGACGGGGTCAAGACCCTCGACGTCTACAGCAGGCTGACGCCGTACTGGATGCCGGGGAGCACCACGCTCGGCATCGACGAGGCGGACATCGCCTTCGCCCAGGGCAAGTCGGCGTTCGACGTCGGCGGCACCTTCACCCTGGCGTTCCTCGCGCAGAACGGCATGTCGCCCGACAAGGTGCTCACCTTCCCCATCCCGCCGTCGGCCGACGGCGCGAACAAGGAGATCTCGATGTCCCCGCTGGCCCTTACGGGGCTCGGGGTCACGGCCACCACGAAGAACCGCGCGGCCGCGGTCAAGTGGATCGACTGGCTCACCTCGCCCAAGGGCGCGGGCGCCGTCGCCAAGGAGTCCCTCGACCTGCCAGCGACCGATCTCGGCGCCGGCGCCGAGTCGCTGCTCGGCGCCGACCTCGCCGCGCTGCAGAAGTACTTCACCGGCCCGCCGGAGAGCGCCTACGACGCCGCCGACGTCAGCTTCTTCCCCTCGGACTACGACCAGGTCAAGCCTGGCGACCTGATGGTCAGGCTGACGCCGCTCCAGGAGGTGTCGCCGCAGCAGGCCGGAACCGAGCTCGACAAGATCATGGGTTCCATGTGGAAGGCCACGGAGTGAGCACGCTCTCCGTGCAGGACCCTCCGGGACGGCTCCGCGGTGAGCCGTCCCGGGGGCGGTCCCCCCGCCGCTGGCCGGGCTGGCTGACCGGATGGGCCTTCGTGTTCCCCGCGGTCGCGCTGTTCGCGGTCATGGGGGTCTACACGATCGGCAGCGGCCTGGCCCTCAGCTTCGCCAAGTGGAACGGCTTCACGCCGACATGGAACTGGGTCGGGATCCAGAACTACCTCGACCTGCTCTACGCCGACCCGGTGCTGGCCCCCGAGCTCCGCCGGGCCGGGTGGAACACCCTGCAGGTCATGATCGCCGTTCCGCTGCTCACCGTGGTCATCTCGCTGCCGCTCGCCGTCGCACTCAACTCGATCCGGCGACTGCGCGGGCTGCTGCGCTCGGTCTACTTCCTGCCCTACGTCACCACCGGCGTCGCGATCTACTTCGCGTGGCGGTACGTGCTCGAGCCCGACGGCGCGATCAACACGCTCCTGCGCTCCCTCGGTCTCGGCACCCTCTCCCAGCCGCAGGGGTTCCTCGGCAACCCGAGCACCGCCCTGCCCACCCTGATCCTGATCCTGGTCTGGTCGAGCGTCCCGGTGGCGACGCTGCTCTACCTGAGCGGGCTCCAGGCGGTCGACCCCCACCTGTTCGAGGCCGCGCAGATCGACGGCGCCGCCCCCCGCCACGTCCTGCGCCGGGTGATCTGGCCCCTGATGCGGCCCATCACCGCCGCCATCGTCCTGCTCGGCGTGCGCGACACGCTGCACGGTTTCCAGATCTTCCTCGTCATGACGCGGGGCGGACCGGGCGGGCACACCGACGTGCTGGCGCTGATGGCCTACCGGCTGTCGTTCTTCAAGGGGCTGGCCCAGACCCTGGGCCTGGCCAGCGCCCTCGGCTGGCTGCTGTTCGCCGGGGCCGTGCTCCTGACCCTGGTGAACGCCCGCATGTTGCGGAGGGTCCAGTGATCGGGCGGCGCGTGGTCCGGGCGGTCGTCTTCGCCGCCCTGTTCGTGTACGCGCTGATCAGCCTGTATCCCTTCCTGTGGATGGTCTCGGGCGCCTTCAAGGGCAGGACCGAGATCCTCGAGGGCGGGTTCCTGCCCCGCGCCTTCACCCTCGACACGCTCACGCAGACCTGGGGACGGCTGCACTTCTTCGACTACTTCCTCAACAGCCTGAAGGTCACCGGGCTGACCGTGATCGGCGTGCTGGTGGTCTACAGCCTGGCGTCCTACGCGTTCGCCGTGCTCGACTTCCCCGGGCGGCGGATCCTCTTCTGGTTCTTCGTGGCGCTGCTGTTCGTGCCGGGCATCACCATGCTGCTGCCGGTGGTGATCCTGGAGAAGCAGCTCGGAGTGCTCGGCACGCACATCGGTCTCGTGCTGCCCTTCGTGAACGGCACCGCGCCGCTGACGGTGCTCCTGCTCACCAACGCCTACGGCTCCGTCCCCAGGGAGATGCACGAGGCGGCACGCTCGGACGGCGCGAGCGAGCCGCGCATCTTCTGGTCGGTCTACCTGCCGCTGGCCAGGCCCGCCCACGTGACGGTCGCCGTCCTCACGGCGGTGCCGACGTGGAACGAGTACGTCCTGACCCGGGTGTCGATCTCCGATCCGTCGCGCTACACCCTGCCGCTGGGCCTGGAGTCCCTGATCTCCAGCGAGGTGCCCCGGTACAACGAGGTGATGGCCGCCTCGCTGATCATCGTGATCCCGGTCATCGTGTTGTTCCTCTTCCTCCAGCGCTACTTCGTCAACGGCCTGGTGGGGGCGATCAAGGGCTGACCGGCGGCATGAGGGTAGACCCTGTGCAGGAGTCCGCCGAGGAGAACCGGGGGAGCGCACATGGGACTCGCGGGAGCACGGGTGCTCGTCACGGGCGCGTCGTCGGGCATCGGCGCGGCGACCGCCCTGGCCCTGGCCGGTCGGCGCGCCCGCCTCGTTCTGGCCGGCCGCGACGGTGACAGGCTCGCCGAGGTCGCGGTACGCACGGGCGGGGAGGTCGTCGTGGCCGATCTTCCGGACGGCGCGGCCCGCCTCGCCGCGGCAGCCGGTCCGGTCGACGTGCTGGTGAGCAACGCGGGGGAGGGGTGGTGCGGGCCGTTCACGCGGATGCCGGAAGAGGCGGTCGAGCGCCTCGTCGGCGTCAACCTGACGGCGCCGGTCCACCTGACCCGCCTGCTGCTGCCCGCCATGATCGAACGCGGCCGCGGGCATCTCGTCTTCGTCGCCTCGATCGCCGGAGCGGTGGGCGTGGCCGAGGAGGCGGTGTACTCCGCGACGAAGGCCGGGCTCATGGCCTTCGCCGAGGCTCTCCGGTACGAACTGCGCGGCCTCGGGGCCTCCCGCGCCGGGGACCCGGCGCCGCGGATCGGGGTGACGGTGGTGGTGCCCGGGGTGGTGGACACGCCGTTCTTCGCCCGGCGGGGCGTGCCGTACGGACGGCGCCGCCCCGCGCCGATCCCGCCGGAACGGGTCGCACGCGCGGTCGTCACGGCGGTGGAGCGCGGCCGGGCCGAATGCTACGTCCCCGGCTGGCTCCGCCTGCCCGCCCGGCTGCGGGGGGCCTCGCCCGGGCCCTTCCGGGCGCTCGCGGCGCGGACGGCGATGCCGGGACGGCCGGTCAGTCGCCGCGAAGCGCCCGAATCGACTCCTTGAGCGAGCCCAGCGTGGCGAAGACCGCCGTGGGTTCGTAGCCGCAGTGCGCCATGCAGTTCGCGCAGCGGGCGTCGCGGCCCCGGCCGTAGGCTTCCCAGTCGGTCTCGTCGACCAGCTCACGATAGGTCTGGGTGTAACCGTCCGACATGAGGTAGCAGGGCCGCTGCCAGCCGAACAGCGAGTAGGACGGGATGGCCCACGCCGTACAGGGGAAGTCGGTCTTGCCCTCGAGGAAGTCGAGGAACAACGGCGTGTGGTTGAACCGCCACCTGCGCCGGTTGCCGTCGGCGAACGCCTTGCGGAACAACTCCCTGGTCTCGCGCACGCCGAGGAAGCAGTCCTGGTCGGGAGCCTTCTCGTAGGCGTAGCCCGGCGAGATCATCATCTGGTCGACGTGCAGGTCGTCGTTGAGGTAGTCGAGCACGTCGACGATGGTCCGCGGGCTGTCGGTGTTGAAGAACGTCGTGTTCGTGGTGACCCGGAACCCGCGGCGCTGGCATTCGCGCACGGCCGCGACGGCCTCGTCGAACACGCCCTCCTTGCAGACGGACGCGTCGTGCCGCTCGCGCAGCCCGTCGATGTGCACCGTCCACGCGAAGTACTCCGACGGCGTGAACTGGTCGATCTTCTTGGGGATCAGCAGCGCGTTGGTGCAGAGGTACACGTACTTCTTCCGGTCGACCAGCTCGTCCACGAGCTCCCCGATCTGGGGGTGCATGAGCGGCTCGCCGCCCGCGATCGACACCATGGGCGCGCCGCACTCCTCGATGGCGGCGACCGCCTGCTCGACCGGCATGCGCTGCTTCAGCACGTCGGCGGGATGCTGGATCTTGCCGCAGCCCGCGCAGGAGAGGTTGCAGGCGAACAGCGGCTCGAGCTCGACCAGCAGCGGGAACCTCCGGCGTCCGCGCAGCTTCTGGCTCAGGATGTAGGCGCTGACGCGCAGGCTCTGACGGATCGGCATGGGCATCAGGGCCAGGCCTCCTCGGGTAGGACGGTCGTCTCCGCCCGCCGCCTCTCGACCGTGAGCGGGCCGAGTCCTTCCAACGCCGTGAGGACGGCGCGCACGAGCGCGGGCGGCCCGCCTGCCAGCCGGATCGTCCGGGCGCCCGCGAGCCAGCCGAGCGGGACGTCCTCCGGCGCGCCGACCGCGCGCAGGCCACCGGGCTCGGGTGCTTCGGACCGCAGGGGATGTGGCGGACTGGCGTCCGGCCTGACCACGAGGGTGAGGTCAGGCGTGGAGCGAGCGCCGCCGTTCACCTCATCCGCGGGAGCGCCGAGGAGCACGTGCCGCGCGCCCGTGGCCGCGGACCAGCGCGCCAGGACGGGGGCGAGCCGCGTCAGGACACGACGGGCGGCCAGGCCGCGGCCGATGGTCGCGGGGCGGAGCAGGGGCCTCGACGGGGTGTCGACGATCACTCGCACCACCGCGAACGGCAGACCGGCGCGGGCGGCGGCCACCGGGCCGCTCTCCATGTCGGCCGCGCGCGCCCGTCCGTCCCCGGGACCCGCGTCGGGCTCCTCGCGCACTCTGCCCGTGACGATGTGCCGCGTCGTGACGACGGGGCCGGTCTGTACGGCCAGGCCCGCGCGGGCCAGGTCCCCGGCGATGAGCGGAGCGGACGGACAGGGCCACACCTGCCCGTCGTATCGGACCTCGCTCGCCACGAGCACCTCGCCCGGGCGAAGCTCGTCGTCGAGGGCGCCGGCGAAGCCGGTGACGGCCAGGGGGACTCCGGGCGGCAGCCCGGCGGCGGCCCGTGCCGCGCGGCGGGGGCCCATCCCGAGCCTGAGCACTTCGCCGCGGCCGTCGGGCAGGCCGCCGCGGACCGCCCGGGCCTCGATCCCCAGCGCGACGCAGACGAGCGGTCCGGTCATGACGTTCTCACCCGCACCAGCCCGCCGTCCCGGCCTTCGTCGTGGCCCCCCTGTTCGCCGTTCTGGAGGCGCAGGTAGCGCCCGAGCGCGCTGACCGGGAAGACGAGCCGGTAGAGGTGGTAGTTGATGTAGAAGTCGCCGGGGAAGCCCGTCCCGGTGAAGAAGTCCTCGTCCCAGGTGCCGTCGGAACGCTGGTTGTCCACCAGCCACGCCACGCCCCGGTCCACCGCGGGTCCGGACTCGCCCGCGGCCAGCAGGCCGATCAGGGCCCACGCCGTCTGGGAGGGCGTCGACGCACCGCGCCCGATCCAGGCGGGGTCGTCGTAGGAGCGCAGGTCCTCGCCCCATCCGCCGTCGCCGTTCTGGTGGCGTTCCAGCCACGCGACCGCCCGCCGTACACAGGTCGCGTCCGGCCGTACGCCTCCGGCGACGAGGGCGGGCAGCACGGCGCCGGTGCCGTAGACATGGTTGGCGCCCCAGCGGCCGAACCACGACCCGTCCCGCTCCTGCGCCTTCAGCAACCACAGGACGGCCCGGCGTGCGACGGCCGACTCGGCGCGGCCCTCCGCCGCCAGCGCCTCCACGACGTGGGCCGTGACGTCGGCCGACGGGGGGTCGATGACGGCGCCGAAGTCGCAGAAGGGCAGCCGTGTGCACAGCTCGCGGGTGTTGTCGGCGTCGAAGGCGGCGAACCCGCCGTCCCTGGACGCCATGCCCGCCATCCACCGCATGCCCCGGTCGATGGCCGGGCGGGCGTCCGGATGATCCGTCCGGCGCAGCGCGAGGATGACCTCGGCCGTGTCGTCGGTGTCCGGGTAGCCGTCGTTGTCGAACTCGAACGCCCAGCCGCCGGGCGCGAGCGACGGCCTGCGGACCGCCCAGTCGCCGGGCCCCCTGACCTCCTCGGCGAGCAGCCAGTCGGCGCCGCTGGACAGGGCGGGATGGTCGCCGGGCAACCCGGCGTCGAGCAGGGCGTTCATCGCGAGCGCGGTGTCCCACACCGGCGACTGGCAGGCCTCGAGCCTGCGGCCGGTCTCGTCGCGGATCGTGAAGCGGTCGAGTCCCCTGAGGCCTGTCGCCATCACCGGATGGTCGAGCCCGTAGCCGCACAGGTCGAGGGCCATCAGCGAGTAGACCCAGGGTGGCTGGATCCCGCCCCACGACCCGTCGAGCTCCTGTCTCGCCACGATCCAGTCGGCGGCCCGCCGGATCGCCGCCTGGCGCAGCCCCGGAATCGGCCGCCGCTGGTAGCGGTGCAGGACCCCGTCGAGCACGGTGAACACGGCGTCCCAGCCGGCACGGGGCCGCCGCGGCGCGGGACGGCCGGTGCGCAGCTCGGCGAGGTCGATCGGGAGCGGCCTGACCGGGCGGCGCGCGCTCACGATCGTCAGCGGCACGATGGTCTGCCGGGCCCAGCACGCCCAGTCGTAGACGTTCAGGGGGAACCAGGAGGGCAGGAACATCAGCTCCGGGGGAAGGACCGGAAGGTCGTCCCACGGCCACTGCCCGGCCGTCGCCAGCCAGATGCGGGTGAAGACCCGGCTGTGCTCGATCCCGCCCGCCTGCCGTACGAACTCGGCGGCGGTCTTCATGTGCCGCGCGTCGGCGGGGTCGCCCGCCAGGCGCAGGGCGGCGTAGGCCTCGATGGTGGTGGACAGGTCGCCCGGACCGCCGTGGAAGTTGGCCCACGTGCCGTCGTCCCGCTGCTGGGACCGGATCCAGCGGGCCGCCTCGGCGGTGTCCTCCTCCGTGCGGACGCCGAGGAAGTGGCGCAGCAGCAGGTCCTCGGCGTCCATGGTCACGTTCGTCTGCAGCTCGCCCTTCCACCATCCCTCCGGCGACTGGAGGCCGAGCAGGTGGTCGCGGGCGGCGTCGAGGGCGCGTTCGGCGCGGGACGCGGGCGGGGCGGCGGGAGCAGTGGTCATGTCAGTGATCCCTGGAGGTGATGAAGTGGGCGATGTCGAGGAACTCCGCGCGGACGGCCGCGGGCATGTCCGCCCGCGCGAGGTGGCGCTCGGCGGTGTCGAGCCGGTGCTTGGCCTCGGTCTCGGCCCAGTCCCGCCCGCCCGCCTCGTCGACGAGCCGCGCGGCCTCGCGGAGGTCGGTTTCCGTGAGCGGTCCGGGAGTGGCGAGCAGCGCCGCGAGCGCGTCGCCCGCCGCGGTCCCGCCGGTGAGGGCGGCCACGACCGGGAGGGTCTTCTTGCGGCTGCGCAGATCGGACAGCACCGGCTTTCCCGTCGTCTCCGGGCTGCCCCAGATGCCGAGCAGGTCGTCCACGAGCTGGAATGCCAGCCCTGTCTCCGCCCCGAAGGACGCGAGGGCCGTCACGAGCCGCTGCGGCGCTCCCGCCGCGATCGCGCCGATCGAGCAGGCGCAGGCCAACAGGGCACCGGTCTTGTCCGCGGACATCCGGCGGCACTCCTCCAGGTCGACGTCGTCCCGCCGTTCGAAGTCCAGGTCGAGCCCCTGGCCGGCGATCAGCCGCCGGGTGGCGGTCAGCAGGCTGCGGGCGGCTCGCGTGCGCGCCGGATCCGTCTCGTCCAGGACGAGCTCCTGGGCCAGCGCGAGGAGGGCGTCGCCCGTGAGGATCGCCGCCGACTCGCCGAACACGGTCCACGCGGCGGGACGGTGCCGCCGGGTCGGGTCGCGGTCCATGACGTCGTCGTGAAGCAGGGAGAACGCGTGCACCAGCTCGACCGCGGCGGCGACCGGCAGGCAGCGTTCCTCGTCGCCTCCCGCCGCACGTGCGGACAGCACGGCGAGGGCCGGCCGCAGGGCCTTGCCTCCACCCTCGGTGCGGCGTCCCGATGCGTCCGTCCATCCCAGGTGGTAGGCGGCGACGCGGGCCGACAGCGGGTCGAGGCGGGCGACGGCGTCGCGCAGCACGGGCTCGACCAGCTCCCGCGCCTCCGACGCCGACGGCGGGGTCACTCCGGTCATGGCCTCGCCTCTTTCAGGTGGCGTCTGGCGAGGCCCGCCGCCGTGAGCCCGCTTCGCACGGCGCCCTCCATCGTGTCGGGCCAGCCCGTGGCGGTCCACGCGCCGGCGAGGTACAGCCCGGGCATCAGGGTGGTCGCCCCGGGCCGGAGCGTGCCGCTGCCCGGGCTCTGGCGGAACGTGGCCCGCCGTTCCCTGGTGACGAAGAAATCTCTGATCCTGGCCCCGCGGGCGCGGGGCAGCAGCCGCTCGAGCTCCGGGACGAACGCGGTGCGCACCTCGGCGGTCGCCGCGTCGATCCACCGGCGGGCGGCCGAGACGGAGATCGCCAGGTACTGCCCCTCGCGAAGCCCTCCGGCTCGGGTCTTGTCGAAGATCCACTGCACGGGCGAGCCCGTCACGGCGGCGAACGGCAGGTCGGTCACGGGCCTGTCGTAGACGATGTGGACGTTGACGATCGGGCTGGAGTCGAGCGCGCTCCACCGGTCCCGGTCGGGTGCCGCGTCGACGGGGACGAGTTTCGCGGCCTGCTCGTGCGGCGTCGCGACGATGACGGCCGCGGCCTCGACCGGGGTGCCGTTCACCACGAGGGTCGGCCCCGGCTCGATCCCCTCGACCTTCGCCGACAGCCGCACCTCGCCGCCTCCGCGCTCGATGGCGAACCTCGCGGCCGTCCCGTGGAGCTCCCTGAGGGACACGGAGGGGACGCCGATGTCGGCGGCGCCGGCCCGGCCGAGCAGCGCGGTCTTGAAGACCATCGCCGCGGGACCCAGCGCGGCCTCCTCCGTGCACACGTTGAGCGCGGCCACGGTGAACAGGTCCCACAGGTCGCGCCTGGAGGCGTCGCTCTGCCCGTGCGCGGTCAGCCAGCTTCCGAGGCCGGTCCGGTCGAGACGGGGATCGGCGGGATCCAGCCTGCGCAGGGCGAGCGAGCCGCGCATCGCGCGCAGCCGGTCCCCCGGGGTGAGCAGCGAGTACGTCGCCAGAGCGGGAAGCAGATGGAGTGGCCCCGGCAGGGCGGAGCGGCGCAGCCGCCCCGTACGGCCCTCGGGGGTGAGCACCCGGATGTCGAACCGGTCCTGGAGGGCCGCGTTCCCGGTCTGTCCCAGTCGTTCGAGCAGCCCGCGGTAGGCCGTGCAGCACCGGAGGAAGACATGCTGGCCGTTGTCGGCCAGGAGCCCGCCCCGCTCGAACGAGTGCGTCGCCCCGCCGAGCCGGGGGCGTGCCTCGAAGAGGGTCACCGGGATCCCGGCCTCCGACAGGGCGACCGCCGCGGCGATGCCCGCGAGCCCGCCCCCGACGATCGCGACCCGCGCGGGCGGCGCGGTCACCGGCCGGCTCCGGCGACGGCGCGCGCGGCCACCATCGCCTTCATCCAGGGGGCGAGGGACAGCCGCCGGGACAGCGCGCCGGCCGGGTCCGCCGCGATGCGGCCGAGCAGCCGCCGGTAGATGCCCGCCATCGCCGCGGTGCACGCCGCGCTGCGGCGGTCGAGAAGGGGCACCAGGCGCATCCCGTCCTCGTACCAGCCGAGCGCGCGATGAGCCTCGAAGCGCACCAGGTTCGCCAGCCGTTCGGGTGGATCGGTGAACCTGCCCGCGTGATCGAGGTCGAGTGTGCATCCGAACCGGTCGAGATCGTCGGCGGGCAGGTAGACGCGTCCGGCGAGCCGGTCCTCCGACAGGTCGCGCAGGATGTTCGTCAGCTGGAGCGCCACCCCGAGCGCGTCCGCCAGTTTGGGCGCGGCGGGCTCCTCGGACCCGAAGATGCCGAGGGACAGCCGGCCGATCGACCCGGCGACGTGCCTGCAGTACGTCAGCAGGTCGTCGAAGCGTTCGTAGGTCACACCCCGCACGTCCGCGGCGCACCCGTCGATGAGCTCGTGGAACGCGGGGAGCGGGATGGGATACCGGCCGGCCGCGTCGTGCAGCGCCACCAGGACGGGGTCGTCGCCGGAGGGCACCCTGAGGGCCGCCCGGGCGTCGGTCAGGGCCGCCAGCCGCTCGTCCGCGGGACCCTTGCTGTCGCCGATGTCGTCGATCCGACGCGCGAACGCGTAGACGGCGCTGAGCGCGCGCCGTTTCGGCGGCGGCAGCAGCAGGATGCCGTAGGCGAAGTTCTGCGCCCTGGCCCGGACGATCTGCTCGCACTGCCGATAGGCGTCGGACGGGTCCACCGGCTCACCTCCCTCTCGCGAGGACGCGCAACCACTCGATCAGCAGCCGGCCCCGCCGCGGCCGGATGGCGGTTCCAAGGACGTCGTGACGGCCGCGCTCCAGCGCCGCGACGGTGGCGCGCCCTCCCGCGACGTAGCCGGCCACGGCCAGGCGGGCGAACCCGCCGAGCGTGCGGACGAGCGGCGTGCCCTCGTCGAGCAGGGCCGCCGCGCGCCGCGTCTCGAACGCGACGACCCGGCGCAGGCACGGCGAGGTCGAGGGCGCGACCAGGTCGGCCTCGACGCATCCGAAGCGCCGCAGGTCCTCGCCCGGCACGTAGACGTGCCCCCGCGCGAAGTCCTCGCCGACGTCCTGGCAGTGCTCGATGACCTGAAGGGCCGAGCAGATCCGGTCCGACAGGCCGATCCGTTCGGGTACGGCGAGGCCGAAGACGTGCAGCACGATGTGCCCGACGGGGTTGGCCGACAGCGCGCAGGAGGCCAGCAGGTCCTCGAACGTCTCGTAGCGCGTGACGGTCTGTTCCCGCCGGTTCGCCTCGACGAGCCGGTGGAACGGTTCGGCGGGGATCGCGCAGGCCTCAATCGTCGGGGCGAGCGCCCGGATGACGGGCAGTCGCGGTTCGCCGCCGTCGTAGAGGCGGGTCAGGTCGGCGTCGACGGCGTCGAGCAGGCGGAGGCGCTCGCGCGGCTCACCCGGGTCGCCTTCGGAGCCCGCGTCGCCGATGTCGTCCACGCGGCGGGCGAAGCCGTAGACCGCGATGAGGTGGCGCCGGTAGCGACGCGGCAGCAGCCGGGAGGCGACAGGAAAGTTCTCCCGCCGCACCGGCGCCGCATCACAGGCGTCGCTGACATCGCCAGCACTCGCAACGTTTCCCACAGCGCCGAAATTGCTGACATTGCGGGCGTTGCGAATGTGGCGGAGCACGCCTCCCCCCGACAACATGACAGGAGGATCTCCCTCGCGATTCGCCACAAAACATGGCATGAGCTCGGCGGACTTTACGCACGTGGCCGGTCGGGCAGACGAAATGTTTGATCACGGCCGGGGACGTCGAGGGAATTCAAAATCCTTATTGTCGGTACAGGTCAGTAAATGTGGTCGCTTTCCAATGCTTTTGCCGTAATAGCGTGAGGTAAAAGCTTCGCGTGCCTGAGCGGCCCCGGCTCGTACGGCCGGGCGACGCCGGGTAGGAGCCCGGCGGAAAGCCGGCCGGACGCGAGCCGGCCGTCAGTCGACGCCGTGCTCGGCCAGCGGGCCGACGCGCAGTCCCGCGGAGCGGCAGTGATCGACCAGTTGCCCGAGGGCGCCGAGCGCCGAGCGCCACGCGCCGGGGGCCGAGGTGCAGTCGGAGTCGTGCAGCAGGATCGTCGCCCCGCCGCGCAGGCCGGGGGCGATGCTCGCCAGCACGGACTCCGGGGTCGCGCGCTCGGTCCAGTCCCGTCCCCACACGGTCCACAACACGGGACGCAACCCCCACCACCGCGCGGCGATGAGGGTCTCCGCGCTGAGCACCCCGTAGGGCGGCCGGTACCAGACCGGTCGGACGCCCGTGACCTCACCCACGAGGCTGGCCGCCCGGCCCATCTCGGCGGTGACCCGGCCCGGAGGCGTCATGAGGGCGTTGCGGTGGTGCCAGCCGTGCACGCCGATCTCGTGGCCGGCCTCGGCGACGCGGCGGGCGACGCCGGGGTGGCGTTCGAGCATCTCACCGAGGACGAAGAAGGTCGCGCGGCATCCCAGCCGGTCGAGTTCGTCGAGGAAACGCGGCGTGGACCGGGGATCGGGCCCGTCGTCGAAGGTCAGCGCGACATGGCCGGGCGTCCCCTCGCCGGCGAGCCCGGGAGTCAGGCGGCGGACGGCGGGCAGCCAGGTCGCCCCGGGACCGGCGTGCAGCAGGGCCGCACCGCCGAGCCCGAGCGCGAGAGCAGCGCGAGTCATCCCCTCAAGTGTTCTCAGGGAAGGTGCTCGTGATGTCAAAGGGCCGAAAAATACTCATCCTGAGCGCGAGCATGGGCGCCGGGCACGACGGCGTCGCCACCGAGCTCGGCCGCCGGTTGACGGCCGAGGGCGTCGAGGCCGAGGTGGTCGACATCCTCGATCTGCTCCCGGTGGGCCTGGGGGCGTCGTTGCGCCGGGGGTACGGCTGGATGATCCGCTCGGCGCCGCGGTTGTACGCCGCGATCTACCAGGTCTTCTTCGTGTCCGAGTGTGCCCCCTCGACCTCGCCGCTGACCCTCCTGGCCGCGGGGCCGCTGCGTGAGCTCGTACGGCTCCGCGCGCCTGAGGCGGTCGTCTCGACCTTCCACCTGGCCGCACAGGTCACCGGTCACCTGCGCGAACGCGACCGGCTCGCCGTACCGAGCGTGGTCGTCGTCACCGACTTCGCCGCGCACCGCCTGTGGCTGCATCCCGGGAACGACACGTACCTGTGCGGCGATCCCGTGACGGCGCTCACCGTCGCGGAGGCGACCGGCCGCCCCGTCCTGTGCCACGCCCCGCTCGTCCGGCCCGAGTTCCTCAAACGGGACGCCGACGCCGCGTGGGCCGCGGCACGGGCACGCGCGCGGCTCGGCGTCCGGGAGGGCGACCGGCCGGTCCTCGTCTCCGCCGGAGCCTGGGGGGTCGGGGAGGTGGAGGAGACGGCCCGCGTCCTGGCGGCGTCCGGCCGCTATGTGCCCGTCGTCCTCTGCGGGCGGAGCGACCGCCTCCTGCGCCGCCTGCGGGACGCCGGAACCGGATTGGCCCTCGGCTGGTGCGACGACATGCCCGGCGTCTTCGCCGCCGCCTACGCGGTGGTCGACAACGCGGCCGGTCTGACCTGCAGGGAGGCGTTCGCCGCCGGGGTGCCGGTCGTCTCCTACCGGCCCATCGCGGGGCACGGGCGCGACGGCGCGCTGGCCATGGCGCGGGCGGGGCTGAGCGTCTACGCGCGGGACGCGGCCGAGCTCATCGGCGCGCTCGACCGCCTCGACGGCACCCCCGAGCGCGCAGAGCTGATCGCCAGAGGGGCCGCCCTGTTCAGCGAGGCGTCCCCCGAGTCTCTTCTGGGTTCCCTGCCTCGATGACCTGGTCTCCCCGGATGGCCACCGATCGGGACAGCAGCACACTGCCCAGGAGGATCAGGCCGATCCCCACGAGTTCGGGCACCACCCACGGGCCGGTCCTGATGTCCTCGCCGAACAGGGCGACGCCGTACCCGGTGCTCGCCACCGGGTCGGTGACGGTGAGCGCGGGCTGGACGGCGACCAGGGGCGAGCACTGCAGGGCGTTCTGCAACAGGAAGACGCTGCACAGGCCGGTCGCCACCATGGTGTAGAGCGGCCACGAGGTCAGCACGCCGGGCGGGTCCTGCTCGAGGATGTCGATCGTCCGCTTCATCAGCACCGCGGTGTAGGCGAAGGTGAGCCCGGCCGCGATGCCGAGCGCCACGCCGCGCAGCCCCAGCCCGCCGGGCATCCTGCCGCTGACCACGCCGACCGTGACCGCCACCGCCACGAGCCCGGCCGTGACCGCCGCGGAGATCACCCAGCCCATGAACCCGGGCAGCTTGTCGGCGTTCGAAGGGGACGCCGCGGCGAGGAAGAGGGCCAGGCCCGAGGTGACGGCGCCGACGGCCAGCCACGACTGCCGTCCCAGCTGGATCTTGAACAGCCACGCGGCGATGAGCAGCGTGATGGGCAACTCCACGACGAGGAGGGGTTGCACCAGCGCCAGTCCTCCGAAGCCGAGCGCGGTCGCCTGGAAGAGGAAGCCGCCGATGAGGGCCAGGATGCCGAGAAGCCATGCCGGGCGGCGGACCAGATCCCACATCAACGCCAGGCGGAACGCCTCACTCGGCGGGGCGGATCGGGCGGCCTTGCGCTGCAGCACGGACGCGAGGGCGTTGCACACCGCCGCCAGAAGTGCGAGAGGAACAGCGATCATGATGTGCCCCCCGGATTCCCCGTCCGCTGAGTGGTGCAATACCCCCCGAAGGGTAGTCCCACGAGCAAATACCCCCCGACCTGCCCAAACACCCCCAGCGCGAACGATGTTCGCGCTGGTCACCCCAGAGGGGTCAGCCGCGGGCTAGGCGGGGGAGCAGGGCCGAGGCGACGGCGATCATGACCGCGGCCGAGGCGAGCAGCACGCCGAAGTCGAGCAGGAGCCGGGCGGAGGTGCCGACCAGGAGCCCGCGCAGGGCGTCGACCTCGTAGCTCAGCGGGTTGACGTGGTTGATCACCTGAAGCCAGCCCGGCATGAGCTGCACCGGATAGAGCGCGTTCGACGCGAAGAACAGCGGCATCGTGATGGCCTGCCCGATGCCCATGAGCCGGTCTCTGGACAACACCAGGCCGGCGATCGTGATCGACAGGCAGCAGAAGAACGCCGACCCCAGCAGCAGCGCGACGACCAACAAGATGATCTTTAGGGGGTTCGTCGCGAGGTGGACGCCGAGGACCAGCGCGAGGACGAGCACCACGACGGCCTGGGCCACGGCGCGCACCCCGGCCGCGAACGCCTTGGCGCCGACCAGCGCGATCCGCGGCGTCGGCGTCACCAGCAGCTTGGCGAGCACTCCGGCGTCACGCTCCCAGATGATCTGGATGCCGTAGAAGATCGCGATGAACAGCGCGGACTGCGCGAGGATGCCGGGAGCCAGGAAGTCCAGGTACGGCGTCGAGCCAGTGGGAATCGCCCGGATCCGGGTGAACACCTGGCCGAACACGAGCAGCCACAACGCGGGCTGGATGGCCCGGGTGACCAGCTCCGTCCGGTCGTGGCGGAGCTTCTGCAGCTCGACCAGGCATGTCGTGGCGATGCGCGAGGCGACGGTCCGGGCGACGGCGAGTGGTCCGGGCTCGGTCTCAACCGACGCGGCGGGCGGTGCGACGGGCAGCGCGGACATCGCGCATCCCTCCGTTCTCGTTGTCGCCGGTCAGGGCGTTGCCGGTGTGGTGCCGGAAGACGTCGTCGAGGGTGGCGTCGGGGCCGAGGGCGTCCTTCAGCTCGCCGGGGGAACCCTGTGCGCGGATACGGCCGCGGTGCATGAGCGCGACGCGCTCGCAGTGCTCGTCGGCCTCCTGCATGGCGTGGGTCGTGACGAGGACGGTCATTCCGGTGGCCGCGCGGATCGAGGCGATCCTGTCCCACACGCCGTCGCGGGCCACGGGGTCGAGCCCGACGGTCGGCTCGTCGAGGATCAGCAGTTGCGGGGCGCTGACCAGGGCCTGGGCCAGTTCCAGCCGGCGCACCATCCCGCCGGAGTAGGTCTTGCTCGGGCGGTCGGCCACCTCGGTGAGGTCCATGGCGTCGAGCACGGCAGCGACCTGGGCCGCACGGGCGGCGCGCGGCACGTCGTACAGCCGGGCGAACAGGGCGACGTTCTCCCTGCCCGTGAGGGTCCCGTCCGCGGACAGCTGCTGGGGGACGTATCCGATCAGCCGCCGCACGGCCGTCCGCTGGCGGGCGACGTCGCGGCCCATCACCTGGATCGCGCCGGGGGGCGCGGGCAGCAGCGTGGTGATCATCCGGATCGTCGTGGTCTTGCCGGCGCCGTTCGGCCCGAGCAGGCCGAACACCTCGCCGCGCTCAACCTCCAGGTCGAGCCCGTCGACGGCGACGGTGTCGCCGAACTTCTGGCGCAGCCCGACGCAGCGCAGCGCTGGGGTCATTCGGCGTCCTCCGCGAGTTCCGTGAGCAGGTGCCGCAGGGCGGGCAGGGCCGCCACGACGGTGGCGGCCTCGTCCTCGCTCAGCCGGCCGAAGGCGTCGCCGACGAGCCGGCTGCGGGTGTCGCGCCAGCGGGCGAGCCGGGCGACCGCCGAGTCGGTGAGGTAGAGCCGGGCCGCGCGGCGGTCCGTCGGATCGATCTCGCGGCGCAGGAGCCCTGAGGCGCCGAGCTGGTTCACGAGTGTGCTGACCGAGTTGCCCGCGAGATGGAGGGCCCGCGCGGCCGCCGCGACGCCGATGCCGGGCTCGGTCTCGACGAGCTGCAGCAGCTCCACCTGCCCGCCGCGCAGCAGCGGGCCGGGCAGCTCGGCGCGCAGTCGGCGCCGCACGACGCGGCGCAGCGCCAGTACGACGGCCATCACCTCGTCCGCCGTGGCGGGAGTCCTCATCGGAGACATAAAATGCATTATACCTCTTATTAAGAGGTATAATCAGGACAAATTGGATCACTGTGACCCGGGAGAGGCGCGGGAGATCAGGAGACGGCCGCGGCGTCCGACCCTCTCAGCTCCCGCTCGAACCAGGCGATGGTCCGCAGCAGCCCCGTCTCGGGATCGACCCGCGGCCGCCATCCAAGCCGGCGGGCCGCCAGCGAGGTGTCCGGCCGGCGGACGTCGGGGTCGTCCACCGGCCGCTCCACGAAACGGATGGGCGAACAGGACCCGGTCAGGCGGCGGATCGTCTCCGCCAGTTCGAGTACGGACATCTCGGCGGGGTTCCCGATGTTCACCGGGCCCGCGAAGTGGCTCGCGGCCAGCGCGAGCACGCCGCTCACCGTGTCGTCGACGTAGCAGATCGACCGCGTCTGGGTGCCGTCTCCCGCCACGGTGATGGGCTCCCCGGTCAGGGACTGCCGGATGAACGTGGGAACCGCCCGGCCGTCGTGGGGCCGCATCCCCGGGCCGTAGGTGTTGAAGATGCGGACGATGCCCGTGTCCACCCCGTGGGCATCCCGGTAGGCCGTGGTGAGCGACTCCGCGAAGCGCTTGGCCTCGTCGTACACGCTGCGCGGCCCGACCGGGTTGACGTTGCCCCAGTAGCTCTCCCGCTGCGGGTGCTCCAACGGGTCGCCGTAGACCTCGCTGGTGGAGGCGAGGACGAAGCGGGCGCTCTTCTCCCTGGCGAGCCCCAGCGCGTGCAGCGTGCCGAGGCTGCCGGCCTTGAGCGTCTCGATCGGATGCCGCAGGTAGTCGGCGGGGGATGCGGACGAGGCGAAGTGGAGCACCAGGCCGACCGGCCCCGGCACGTGGACGAATCCGGTGAGGTCGCACTCCGTGACGCGGAAGCCCGGCCGGCCCATCAGGTGCCCGACGTTGCGCGGTGACCCGGTGAGGAAGTTGTCCATGCAGGTGACCGCGGCACCTTGGTCGAGCAGTCGCTCGCACAGGTGGGAGCCGAGGAACCCGGCGCCGCCCGTGATCACCGCGCGGAGACCCGTCATCGTGCGACCCCCTCCAGCGACCCCGGGCCGCGTCCGCATGGATCGCCTCCGTCGCGTGTGATGGTTGGTTGCCGCACACGGCACGACTAAACGGACTTTTATTGATAATTCAACCGAAATAGGACTTTAGGCGGCCCGGTTGGAGAGCGGCGGCCCATGGGGGCCGCGGCGCGCCTGGTTAAAGACCTCTTGGCGCAGGTTAGACCTCCGCCGCCCTGGGTAACGCTAATCGGACGAAAGTATTCAAACGCCGCAAAAGTTAGCGCTCGGGGTAGAGATCGCCGGATCCCCCGGAGGAGCGCCATGGAGGACGGAATCAGATATTCGCGAGGCGGATGGCGCGGATTCGCCGACCGGCACCGAGAGGGTCTCGTCGACGTCGCGCTGGCGGCGGCGGTCCTGGTCTGCAGCCTTCCGCCGGCCCTACTGGGAATCGGCGCGCCCGCATCGTGGGTGAGCGCCCCCCGCTGGTTCGCCGTCCTGACCGCCGTCGTCGCGTCCCTGTCCATGCTGGTACGGCGTCGCATGGCCTGGCCGCCCCTGGTCGCCGCGGTGATCTGCCTCGCGGCCACCGGGGAGTTCCTGCCGTTGACCGTCGCGGCGTACTCGATGACGGCGCACGCCACCGTGCGGAGGTGGGAGCGGGTCGCCGGAGCCGCGGCGGTCGCCTACCTGGCGATCAGCGTGTTGGCCCGGGCGCCGCTTCATCTGCTCTGGGCCGACGCCATCCGCGCCGTCGCGCTGGTCTACCTTCCCGCGATGATCGGGACCTGGGTCCGGGGATATCGCACGATGCAGGCGGAGCTGTGGCTCAGGGAGGAGCGGGCCGCGTCCGATGAGCGCCGTCGCCTGGCGGGGGAGCTGCACGACACCGTCACCCATGCGGTCACGGTGATGGTTCTGCACGCCGGGGTCATCAGGGACACCGAGGACCGGACGGAGGTCAGGTCGCTTGCCAGGATCATCGAGGACAAGGGCGTGCGGGCGCTGTCGGAGCTGCGGGAGTTGCTGACGGTGGTGCGGCGCGGAGACATCCCCGCCGCGGCCAAGGGGGTCGACTCGATCCCCCAGCTCGTCGACGAGTGCGTCGCGACGGGCCTGCGGGTCGATCTCCGGCTCGACACGGGAACGCTCTCCCGGGAGGCCGGCCACGCGTGCTACCGGATCGTCCAGGAAGGGCTCAACAACGTCCGCAAACACGCGCCGGGATCCGAGGTGCGGGTGGTCTGCGAGACCGCGGGCGACGTGACCAGGGTGTCGGTGATCAACGGCGAGACCGGTGACGGGCCGAGCCCGGCCGGAATGATCCTCGAGTACGCCGGGCCCGGCTACGGGCTGGAGGGGCTGAAGGAACGCGTCGCCCTGATGGGAGGCCTGCTCGCCTGGGCTCCGACGGAGGAGGGCGGCTTCGTGCTGACCGCCCGCATCCCCCGCACCAGGGAGCTGGGCTATTTGCCGCCCGTGCGGCGGGGGACGGTGGGATCCGCCGCCGGCCTTCGGTGATCCCTCGGATTCCCGTAAATATCCGGATTTGTTGGCTACGTTGTGATCAACATCGGACGCGGGCGAGGGGCAGATGAACATGGAGCAGGCACCGTTGGGGGTCGATCCCGCGATTCCGAGCGTCGCCCGGATCTACGACTACCTCCTCGGCGGAACGGACAACTTCGCCTCCGACCGGGCGGCGGCCGACAAGCTCGCCGAGCTGACCCCCAACATCAGGGAGGGCGTCCAGGCCAATCGCCGCTTCCTCAGCCGTGCGGTGCGCTTCCTCGCCGATAACGGGATCCGGCAGTTCCTCGACGTCGGCGCGGGCCTGCCCACGCAGGAGAACGTCCACCAGGTCGCGCTGCGGGCGGCACCGGACTCCCGGATCGTCTACGTCGACAACGACCCGATCGTGCTGGCCCAGGGCGGCCGCCTGCTGGCCGACGACCCGCGGTCGATCCTCGTGGACGGCGACCTCCGCGAGCCCGAGGCCATCCTGAGCGACCCGCGGGTCCTCGCGCACATCGACTTCGACCGGCCGGTCGGGCTGCTGATGCTCGCGGTGCTGCACTTCATCCCGGAGGACGACGTCGCCGAGAGGGCGGTGCGCACGTTGCGCGACCGGCTCGCCCCGGGAAGCGGCCTGGTGGTCAACCACCTCTCCTTCGGCGACATCGACGACGGGAAGCTCCAGGAGGGGCGCGAGGTCTACCGCCGGACCGCCACCGGCTCGGTCACGCCCAGGACCCGCGCGCAGATCCTGGGATTCTTCGACGGGTTCGAGCTGACCGAGCCGGGCCTGGTGTCCACGGGGGAGTGGCGCCCCGAGCCGGACGAGCCCAGGATCCCCAAGCTGCCCGGCATCGACGGCTTCAGCGGGGTGGCCTTGCGCCGCTGAGCGCGCCCGCACCCAGGCCCCGCCGTCTGACAACCGGGCCCGGGTTCGGCCGTCAGACGGCGCTGGCCATGGGCCCGCCGTTGTACCGCACGGCGTCGCCGATCGCCGCCATGAGGTCGAAGGGCCGGCCCGCGGCGTCGGCGTACGCGCGGTGCAGGTTGAGCACGAGCCGCTCCGCGTCCGGCCAGGCCGCGAACTCCCCGAGGTCGCAACGCTGCGCGGCCTCGAACGGCGTCAGGCCCTCCTCGAGCCCGGTACGCGCGGTCCGCAGCACCAGTTGGAGATAACGCTCCACATCGGCGAGCACACCGGGCAGCGCGGCCCCGTCGATGAGGGGGCCGTGGCCGGGGACGACGTGGTCGGCGCCGAAGTCGGCCAGCCAGCCCAGCGACGCGATCGCCCCCTCGACCGAGCCCATGAACACCAGCGGCGTGACGCCGTGGAAGATCAGGTCGCCGGTGAACAGGACCCGCTCCTCGGGAAGCCAGGCCACGACGTCGCCGGTCGTGTGCGCCGGATGACCCGGGTGCAGGAGGTCGACCCGGCGTGAGCCGGTGAACAACGTCAGATCCGAGCGCAGGACGACCGAGGGGACCCGCCGCGTGACCTGTCCCCAGTCGGGCACCGGCTGCCAGACGGGCGGGCAGCCGTCGATGATCGGGTCGGCCAGCAGCCCCTCACGCATGGCCTCGTGCCCGATCAGCACCGTCGAACTCGGCAGCAGGCTGTTGCCGTACGTGTGATCGCCGTGCAGGTGCGTGTTGACCGCCATGGTCAGCGGCGCGTCGCCGGTGGCCGCGCCGACGGCGGCCAGGAACCGGCGCGTGCGCACCTCCGTGGCGCAGGTGTCGACGACGATCGTGCCGTCGGGGCCGCTCACCGCGCCGGCGTTGTTGATCCACCAGGTGCCGTCGGGCTGCACCCAGGCGAAGACGCCCTCGACGATCTCATGCAGGGCCGCCGCCTCGGGTGCGGAGCCGGCTCGGTCGTGCGTCGATGTCACCGTCGTCATTCCTCTGTTCGTACGTGTACCGCCGGGTCGCGGGCCCGTCGGGCGCTCGCGTGCCTTGGTTACGATACGACCCGTTTGGGTGATTCGATGAAGCGCTCCCGCTGGACGGCATGCCCTCAGGAACCCGAGGCACCTCCCGGAGGGGAGAGCCGGAGGTTATGGGGCAGACTGGCGGATGCCCCCGTCTGACGGCGAACCGCAGGAGCAAGAGAGCCCATGGCCGACCCACGCGCCGGACAACCCGCCCGCCCCTCCGACCTCGTTGACGTGGCCCGTCTGGTGACGGCCTACTACGCGTTGCACCCCGACCCCGAGCAGGCGGGCCAGCGGGTCGCGTTCGGGACGTCGGGACACCGGGGATCGGCGCTCAACGCCGCCTTCAACGAGGACCACATCCTCGCGACCAGCCAGGCCATCTGCGAGTTCCGGGCGAGCAGGGGCGTGGACGGGCCGCTCTTCCTCGGCATCGACACCCATGCGCTCTCCGAGCCCGCCCGGGTCAGCGCACTGGAGGTCTTCGCGGCCAACGGCGTGTCGGTGCTGATCGACAGCCGTGACGGGTACACGCCGACGCCGGCCGTCTCCCACGCGATCCTCACCTTCAACCGCGGCCGCCGGGCGGGGCTCGCCGACGGGGTCGTGGTCACGCCGTCGCACAACCCGCCGACGGACGGCGGCTTCAAGTACAACCCGCCGAACGGCGGCCCGGCGGACACCGACGCCACGTCGTGGATCCAGGACCGGGCCAACGCGCTGATCGCCGGCGGGCTGAAGGAGGTCAGGCGCGTCCCCTACGCCCGCGCGCTGTCGGCCGCCACGACCGGGCGCTACGACTTCGTCGCGGAGTACGTCGGCGACCTCGGATCGGTGGTGGATCTCGAGGCGGTCCGGGAAGCGGGCGTCCGCATCGGGGCCGATCCGCTGGGCGGCGCCAGCGTGGCCTACTGGGGGGAGATCGCGGACCGGTACGGGCTCGACCTGACCGTGGTGAATCCCCTCGTCGACCCGACCTGGCGCTTCATGACGCTCGACTGGGACGGCAAGATCAGAATGGACTGCTCCTCGCCGTACGCGATGGCGTCCCTGATCGGCGCGCGAGACGCCTTCGCCGTCTCGACGGGCAACGACGCCGACGCCGACAGGCACGGCATCGTGACCCCCGACGCCGGCCTGATGAACCCCAACCACTACCTCGCCGTCGCGATCTCCTACCTGTACGGCAACAGGCCCGGATGGCGGCCGGAGGCGGGGGTCGGCAAGACCCTGGTCAGCAGCGGCATGATCGACCGGGTCGCGGCCGATCTGGGCCGGCGCCTGGTCGAGGTCCCCGTGGGGTTCAAGTGGTTCGTGTCCGGGCTGCTCGACGGATCGCTGGGCTTCGGCGGCGAGGAGAGCGCGGGCGCCTCGTTCCTGCGCCGCGACGGCTCGGCGTGGACCACCGACAAGGACGGCATCGTCATGGCCCTGCTGGCCTCGGAGATCATCGCGGTCACCGGCCGTTCGCCGAGCGAGCACTACGCGGACCTGGTGTCCCGGTTCGGCGACCCGGCGTACGCCCGGGTCGACGCGCCCGCGACCCGCGAGCAGAAGGCGGTCCTCGGCAGACTGTCGGCGGAGCAGGTCACGGCGGACACCCTCGCGGGCGAGCCGATCACCGAGGTGCTCACGTCGGCTCCCGGCAACGGCGCCGCGATCGGCGGGCTGAAGGTCTCCACGGAGAACGCCTGGTTCGCCGCACGCCCCTCCGGCACGGAGGACGTCTACAAGATCTACGCCGAGTCGTTCCGCGGCCGGGACCATCTCGCGGAGGTGCAGGAGGAGGCCCGGGCCCTCGTCGACGCGGCCCTGTCCGCCTGACCCCTCGGGTCGAAACGGCCGGATGCCCGCCGCGGGACCTTCGCGCCCGCGGCGGGCATCCGCTCAGTCGTTCGTGATCAGTCGCCGTAGAGCAGGTCGATCGCGTCGGAGTACTTGCTGTGGATGATCCGACGGCGCAGGGAGAACTTGGGGGTGAGTTCGTCGGTCTGGGTCGACCACTCCACCGGCAGGAGCTTCCACTTCTTGATCTGCTGGACCCGTGCCAGGCGCTCGTTCGCCCTGGCCACGATGCCCTCGACCGCGGCGAGCACGTCCGGGTGCTCGGCCAGGTCGGCGAGCCCGGTGAAGGTGAGGCCCTGGCCGCGGGCCCAGGCCGGGGCCGCCTCGCCGTCCAGGGTGATGAGCGCGACCGGGTAGGGGCGGCGGTCGCCGAAGGCGAGGGCCTGGCCGACCAGGGGGTGCTCCTTGAGCAGGTTCTCGATGTTGGCGGGGGAGATGTTCTCGCCGCCCGCCGTGATGATCAGCTCCTTCTTGCGGTCGATGATCTTGCAGAACCCGTCCTCGTCGAGGCTGCCGACGTCACCGGTGTGCAGCCAGCCGTCCTCGTCGAGGAGGTCGGCGGTGGCCTGCGGCAGGTTGAGATAACCCGACGTCCCGATGGGGCCGCGCATCAGCACCTCGCCGTCATCGGCGATCTTGAGCTCGACGCCGGGCAGCGCCGGGCCGACCGAGCCGAGCTTGTACCTCGTGGGGGTGTTGACCGTGCACGCGCCGGTCGTTTCGGTCATGCCGTAGACCTCGAGGATGTTCAGGCCGAGGCCGGCGAAGAAGCGCTGCACCTCGATGGAGAGCGGTGCGGCGCCCGACGACAGCCAGCCCGCCCGGTCGAAGCCGATCAGCGACCGGACGAGCGACAGCAGGCCCGCGTCGGCCGCCTCGTAGGCCTGGACGATCTCGGGCGGGGGCGTCGCGCCGTTCTGGCCCGCCTCGATGTAGGCCACTCCGGCGGCCATCGCGGCCCGCGCCTGCTCCTGCTGCTCCTCGGGCTGGGTGTCCAGCACGGCCAGCAGCCCCGCCATGATCTTCTCCCACACCCGCGGGACGCCGAAGAACAACACCGGCCGCACCTCGCGGAGCACCGTGCTGAGCTGCGTGAGGTCCGGGCAGAAGTGGACGTGCGAGCCCTTGAACAGGGGCAGATAGAGGCTCAGCACCCGCTCGGCGATGTGGGCGTAGGTGAGATAGGAGATCTGCGTGCCGAGGTCGGGGAGCGAGGAGGTGTTCTCGATCGCGGCGACCTCGTAGCTGATGTTGCGGTGGCTCAGCGGCACGCCCTTGGGGTTGCCGGTCGTGCCCGAGGTGTAGAGCACCGTCGCGGTGTCGCCGGGCCGCACCGCCCGCAGGCGGCTCTCGACGAGCGCGGGATCGGCCGCGTGCCGTTCGGCGCCGAGGGCGACGAAGGCGTCCCACGTCAGGAAGCGGTCGCCGGTGGGGCACGCCTCGGCGTCGAGCACGATCACCTTGGTCAGGTGCGGGAGTTCGCCCAGGGCGTGCTCCCAGCGTCGCAGTTCGTCGGCTCCGCCGAGCACAGCGATCTTCGCCTTCGCGTCCGCCGAGATGTACGTCACCTGCTCGGGCGCGAGCGTGGCGTAGACGGAGATCGGGGTGGCGCCCGCGTGCACGGCCCCCAGGTCGGCCAGCACGTGCTCGGTGCGGTTGACCATCATGAGCGTCACGGTGTCGCCCGCCTCGAGGCCCAGCGCCGCGAAGCCGGCCGCGATCGCCAGCACCTGCGCGCGGGCCTCGGCGAAGGTCAGCGTCTCCCAGCCGTCTCCGGCGCGCATCGAGTACGCGGGCGCGTCGGGGTGCGCCTCGGTGATGTCCTGAAGCCGGCTGCAGAGGGTGAATTCGCGAATCTGGTCCTCAATCAGAGAACGCTCGTGCAGAATGTCGGCTTTCGTCATAGATGAGCCTTTTTGTGTGGGGGATGGCATCTGACTTGGCACGTATCGCATCACGCGGTCAAATGGGTTACAAGAGGTTCACCTGACTGCCTTTTCCGGTGTGCGCCCCAGAGTGCGTCCTTCCAGCTGAGACGCCATTTCCCGCGCACTCGAGAAGGCGGATGCCGCCGGAATTCCCATTGGCCTAGACCATTCACGGCGCCGTGGAGAAATCCGACATTGGCCGTCGACATTTCGCGGGAGCCCGTGGGGGGCGGGAGGCCGTGGGGATCGGGAGTCCAGGGGATTCCGGGGGCGGCGGAGCAGTGGTCCGCGTGTGTTTCAGCCGGGATCTCGAACTCGGAGCGTGCTCGCGACCGCGTCCGTCAGGATTTCCCGGCACTGTTCACGGGCGATCGTGTGTAATCCCCGCGCCGGCGCCGTACCGAATGGAGAGTCCGCTTTCACGTGACCGGTCCGCTTTCACGCGAACGGCGGTCGCGCGTCAGGTCTTTCGTGACACGAGAACGGGTGCGGGCGGCCTCGAAGCGCTTCATCCTGAGTGCGGGAGGTGGCCATGTTCACGCAGTTGTTTCCGATCCTGACCACGACTGACATGACCAAGGCGCTGTGGTTCTACCGCGACCTGATCGGTGGTGAGGTGACGTACCGATTTCCCGATGTCGGAGAGCCCGTGTACGTCTCGCTGCGGATCGGTGAGTCGGCACTGGGAATCGGCCGGCAGGACGAGCCGGGCACGCTCGTCAACGATCGGATCACCCTGTGGGTCTATGCGGACGACTGTGACGCCGCGATCGCCGAACTGCGTGACGCGGGTGTACCGGTGTTGCGGGAGCCGGCCGATCAGGAGTGGGGCGAGCGCATGGCCATGGTCGAAGACCCGGACGGCAACCGCGTTCTCGTGGCCGCCAAGGGCATCGGCTGATCGGGCCGCCGCGACGGCAGGCGGGCCTCCGCGCCCCCGGGGGGAGGGAGGTCAGGCGGCGGTCAGCGGATCGCTTCGCTGGTCGAGGCTCCGCAACCGGAGAACGAGCCGGGCGCCCAGCACCGAGTCCTCGCAGCACAGGGTTCCTCCGTGGGCTTCGGCGATCTCACGGGAGATGGCCAGCCCGAGGCCGCTACCACGGGGATCGCGCCGCCTGCCGGAGTCCAGCCGGGTGAAGCGCTCGAAGACGCGCTCGCGATCGCGGGGCGCGATGCCGTCGCCGTCGTCCGACACGGTGACGACGACGTCGCCGTTCACCGACTCGACGGTGACGTCCACCCGGGTCTCCGCATGGCGCTGGGCGTTGTTGAGCAGATTCTCGACGACCCGCATGAGCTGGACGCCCGTGCCGCTGACGTAGGCGCGGCCCGAGGGGCGGACGTGCACGGGCACGCCGCCCTCGCGCCGCGCGACTGCCTCTCTGACCAGGTCGTCGATGTCGATGGGCCCGGGCGGGGGCGGTTCAGCCCCGTTGAGCTGGGCCAGGACCAGCAGGTCGTCGACGATCGCCTGGAGGCGGTCGACGCCCACGAGCGCCGTGCGGATGGCATCGTGCGCGTTAACATTTTCCGGATCGAGAAGGGCGCCCTCCAGCTGGAGACGCATTCCGGCCATCGGAGTCCGCAGCTCGTGGGAGGCGTCGGAGGCGAAACGACGGTGGTGCCGCACCGCCGTCTCCATCCGGTCGAGGACCTCGTTGGCGGTGTCGACGAGCTGAGAGATCTCGTTGCGGCCGGGAGGCTGAGGCAGCCGCAGGCTCAGGTCGTTCGGAGTGATCTGCGACATCTTGGCGCGGCTCAGCGTCACCGGGCACAGGGACCTGCCGAGGAGCGTCCACGTCAGCCGGGAGATCGCCACCAGCAGCGGCAGGGCCGCGGCCGCGATCCACAACTCCAGACGGTGCTTCATCAGGATGGACGGCGACGGAAGCGCGGCGTAGACGAAGGCGGAGTCGGCCTCCCGGGATGTCCTGATGGCGCTGAGAAGCGAGCATCCGCCCGGGCCGCACTCGGTCAGCTTCTGGATCGGGTTGTCCGGTGGCGGACGCACCGCCGAGAGCGGCGGCATGCCGGCGGCCGGCTTGCTGGCCTCGACGACGCGGCCTCCGGCGTCGACGACCTGGACGAGCTTGACCTGGTTGAAGATGGGGATCGTGTGCGGCACCTCGCCGTTGCGCAACGCCGTGCTCCACAGTCCGGCGACGCGCCTGGTCTCGGCGCACGCGTCGGTCTCGAGCTTGTGCCGGATGACCATGTCCAGGCTCGCGCCCGCCCCGGTCAGGACCAGGAACGACAACATGGTCGCGGCCATCGTGTAGCGCGCGCGGAGCGAATGCGGCCGGTACATGGTCCAGCGGAATCTCGGGCCACCGGTCGCGCCGGCGGACAGGGCGCGGCTCACCATGTCGCCCTCCGGTGCACCGGCGCGAACGGGCCGGCGACGGCCCGGGGCGTGCGTGCCGGGTTCGGGAGAGGGGGTCGTGATGGGCTAGGAGTCACCTGCACCCTCCGCTGAACAGTCGCCGTTGCCGGAGTTGCGAACGGGCCCGAACCAGGAGGAGAGCGGGGTCTTCCGCATCCAGGCGACACCGGTCGCCGCGGGGCGGCCCTCGCGTGCGAAGCCCGTGGCCGGGCGCACGGTGTGGCGGATGCCTCCGCCGGGTCCGTTGAAGTCCATTTCGTAACTGTATGAACTAAAAGTGGTATTTGGGTGGCTGTGTTACACCTAGCCTAGATGTAGGGATATGTGAACATTGTGTAGGACAGTGCAAGATGGGGAGTACGTGTAGTCCGCATGTCCTGCACCTAGGGAGGTTGGGCCCGCCCCGTCGCTCCTCCCGGCGGACGGTGGAATGCCCCCATGCGGGCGGCCGCGATCGGCCGGTCGCGGTCACGCTTCGTAAAAGTGGAGAACCCACGATCTACGGCCGGTATCCCGTTCGACGCGGCGGTCGCGGGTCGGATGGCCGAAGTTCAGGGCGGTAATGCGACACATTTGGCCTAGCGTCCCCAAACCGGGTTCCTTACGTTATTTGCGGATCTTTGGCGTTGCATTAATCTGCCCTTGGCGTATCTCGATTTCCGCGGGTCGCGAGTTCTTGGAGGCCGGTGACAATGCTGTCCGGGAATCCGGAGCCGGAAGACGGCCCCGATCGGAGCGCCGAGAGGCCGACCCCGCCCTCCGACGCCCCGGCTGCGAAGGGCCCGGCGTCGCAGGGCCCGGCCGCTGAAAGCCCGGCGTCGCAGGGCCCGGCCGCGAAGGGGACGGCCAAGAAACGCTCCCGGCTCACCTGGGAGGCCGTCGGAGGCATCACCGCGATCGCCGGCCTGGTGGCCGCCGTCGTCTTCGGCGTGTTGCAGGCGGTGGCGCCGTCCCAGTCGGCCGAGCCCACCACCTCTGGCGTGCCTGCTGTCCCCGCCGACGAGAGGCTGGAACTGGTCGCTCTGTCGCCGTCGCGCGAACCGGTGGACGTTCCGGTCTCCGCGTACGTGTCCAACAATCGGACCGCCGTCCCGACGGCGCCGGGCGACGAGTCCAGGGAAAGTCGCGCGTTGGTCGTGACCCTCCGCAACTCCGATGAGGACACGGCGTTGTTGACCGGGGTGAAACTGGTCGTCCACTCGACCTTCGTGCCGTTGGCGTGTGGTTCGCCCGCAGGTGAAGGCGTCAAGACGACCCTCAACTACGACTTCCGCTTCCCGAAGGACCTCCAGGGGCCGTGGACGCACACCGAACCTCAGGTCTTCGCGGTGACACCTCACGACGTGGACGCCCTGTCGATCACCATGGGCCCCGAGGAGGAGGCGGGCATGACGCTGATGTGGCGCTTCTCCGTGTACGGGGTGTCCAAGGGAGGCAAGGAGGCGTACTGGGGAGACGGCGTCTGGACCGACTACTACGAGATGTCCGACGATGATTACGCCCGTTATGTTCTGGGTGACCCTCCCGAGCCCGTCGACGACAAGGTCCGGTCCTGTGCGGCCGACGTCCTGAAAGGCCTGGAGAGCTTCACGGCCGACCCGTCCCTCGTCGTCCATCCCGGCGTGACCGCGATGATCGATTACTACCGTCGGCTGGCCCAGCCGTGACGCGGGACGAGGAGGACGAGGAGGAGGACCGGCGGGCGCTCTCGCGCCGGCAGATCATCGTTACCGGGGTCACCGCGGGACTGGGGGTGGCCGGTCTCGCCTGGTACGTCGCGGGGCTGGGGGACTCGCCGCCCGGGCCGCCCCCCAGACGTGAGTTCCGGTCGCCGGCGCCGACGCCGACGGTGACCTTGGCCGGGTGGCGCGTGCCCATCGTGGTGCAGCATCTCTGCACGCCGCTCCGCAGCGGCGATGATCTCTTCCTGTACGACGAGTCAGGCTCGGTCTACGCCCTGGCCGTGGCGACGGGCGAGACGACGTGGAAGGCGGACTGCGGCATCTCGCTGTCGCAGGGCGTCGAACTGTCAGGAGACGTGCTACTGGTCGCCGGACAGACAGCGCTGGACGGCGTCGTGATCGCGCTGGACAGAGGATCCGGCAAGCAGGTCTGGCGTCGCGACACGGCCGGCCAGGTCGGTTTCCATCGGGGTCCTCGGCCCGGATCGGTTCTGGTGCACGATGCCGCCGGTGTGCTCCTGCTGTTGGACGTCGCCACCGGCGAGGTCGTCTGGCGGAGCGCGTTCACGTCTGACGCTTTCCACCTCTTCAGCGTCGATCGGCTGGCGGTCAGCGGCTCGGTCGTCCTGGAGACCTTCGGCGGCACGCTGCGGGCCGATACGGGCGACCCGGTCACCCACCCGAACACCGAGTGGTTCAGGGGCGTCGACGGCGCCGACGGCACAACGAGGTGGACGGCCGACGTGGCCGCCGCCGAGTGGACCGTGGTGCCGCACGCGGGAGGCGGGCGGCCCGGCACAAAGGGCCTGATCGATTGGCTCGGCACTGAGGTCCCCGGATTCGCGCAGGTCGTCCGGACGATCGCCGCTCCTTCTGGAGACCCGAATTTCGCGCTTTCCACCACGTCGGAACTGGTCGGCATCGACGTCGGCTCCGGCCGGAGCACGTGGGCCCTCCCCGCCGAGACGCTGTCGCGACCTGTGATCGGAGCGGGTGCGATCTACGTCGTCGCCTCTTCGGCGCAAGAGCCCACGCGAATCCACGGACTGGACGCCCGCACCGGGCGGGACATCTGGACGTTCACGCCTGAGGGCGACGACGCGAAGATCCTCATCCCCGCTGCGTCGTCGCTCGCGATCGACGGAGACGTCCTGTGCGCGGGGTCTCAGGACGGGATCCTCGCCCTCGACGCCAGCACCGGCAGGAGGGTCTGGGCGGCTCATCACGGAGCGCACGGTCTGCGCGGAGCGCCCGTCGCCTCACGAGACGTCGTCTACATGCTCGACGAAGGCGGCTCGGCCGCGATCCGCAGTTGGCGGCTCAGTGACGGAAGAGAGCGTCCGGTCGTCGGCGCGGAGGGGGACGTCTCCCTGTTTCTCGTGGACGGCATGCTCCTGCTTCGTACGGGTGAGGAACTGCGCGCGGTTCCCCTCGGCCCGTGATCACCCCCTGCGTGATCACACCGGATCAGCCGTGGACGTGGGGGAGCACCTCCCGGCCGTAGAAGTCGATCACTTTCTGCTGGTCGTTCTGGCCGGAGTGGATGAACGGAGTGGCGCCGAGGTCGAGCAGACGCTGTACGGCCTTGATGTGCACCTGCGGGTCCGTGCCGCGCGGCCATGACTCGTACACCTTCGACAGCGGCCAGCGCTGCTCGGCCAGACGCTGGATGGTCACGGGGTTGGGCTGGTAGAGCAGGTCGCCGAAGCCGTGAACGGTGAAGCGCCACTTCTGCGCCGCCTGTTCGGCCTCCGCCCGGCCGCCCACCACGACCCAGGTCTCGACGAGCTTGGGCATGGCGTCCGGGTTCCTGCCGGCGGCCCGGGCGCCTTCGTTGAACGCGTCGACCATGCGTTTGTCCGTGATGTCGTGCGTCTGCACCACCCAGCCGTCGCCGTACCGTCCGGCCAGGTACGCGCTCTTCGGCCCGCTCGCCGCCACGTAGATCGGCACCGGCCGGCTCGGCACGTCGTACAGCTTGAACTGCTCGGTCTGGTAGTAGCGGCCCTTGTGGGTGACCCGCTGGCCGGTCCAGAGCTTGCGGATGAGCCCGATGGCCTCGATCAGCCGCTCGTGACGCTCGGGATAACGGTCGAACCGGCCTGTCGAGGCCAGTTCGTTCAGCGCCTCCCCCGAGCCGACGCCGAGGAACACCCGTCCGGGCGTCAGGATGCCGAGAGAGGCGAACGCCTGTGCGACCTGCGAGGGATGGTGGCGGTACAGCGGGCAGGTGACGCCCGTGCCGTACGTCAGCCGTGACGTGCGGTCGCCGACGAGGGCCAGCGTCAGCCAGGGGAACATGCTGTGGCCCTCGTCGTCCTGCCAGGGCTGGGAGTGGTCGCTCGTCCACACGTGTCCGAACCCGGCGCGCTCGGCCATCTCGGCGAAACGGACGAGGTCCTGTGTCCGGAACTGCTCGTGCCCGAGGACGAACCCGACCGGCGACGCCGGTGGCCTGCCCGCGCCCGGCGGCGACGGGCTGGGCGTCGCCGCCGCGCCGGATCCCCGCAGGATGCCCGGGCCCAGTGCCGCGCCGCCCACCGCGGCGGCTCCCAGCATGGAGAACCGCCGCCGGGAGATCATCGCCGATCTGTCCGTTTCGGGACGCCGTTCGCTCTCGTGTCCGCTCATCGTCGTTCTCCCCCCGACATCGGCACGAGTTGTCGCCCCATACCCCGACCTATTCCGTACAAACAGAAGAAATAGCGATATATCGGGCCATGGCGATTAAAGGGCACGACGCGGAACGTGAGTAGGGGCGTACTCACGACGTTCAGGGCGACGTCGGCTTAGCCTCCCTCCAAGAGGTGGTGATCCCACCGGGATGACTCCTCGTGAGAGACCTCAAAGGGGGGCCCATGCCAGAGATTCCCGTTCTCGGCCTGGCGGACGATCACGCACTCGGCGCGGTTCACGAGATGCCGCGGATGCGGGAGATCGTCCAGTCCAGCCCGCTCACCCCGGCCGACCGGGCGCTGCTGGTCGACCAGGCCGCCGTCGTCCTCGACGGGCTCTACGCGCACCTGCTGCACAAGCGCGCGATGTACGCGATCGATCCGAGCCAGCGGCTGCGCCTGCTGCGGGCCAAGCTGCCGACGCTGTCGGACGCCGACTTCCACGTGGAGCTCGTCAAGATCTTCAACCAGCTCCGCGACGGGCACACCGAGTACGTCCTCCCGGAGGCGTACCAGGGTCCGGTCGCCTTCCTCGGCATCCGGGTCGAACGGTGCTGGGACGGCGACACGCCCCGGTACCTCGTCACGAGCCGGTACGACAAGCTGACCGGCGACGCGCAGCTCGTTCCCGGGGTGGAGGTCACCCACTGGAACGGCATGCCCATCGAACTGGCCGTGGCCAGGAACGCCGAGCGCGAGTTCGGGGGCAACCCCGCCGCCCGGCTCGCCCGCGGGCTGCAAGCCATGGCGATCCGCCCGTTCGTCACCGCGGCGCTGCTCGACGAGGACTGGGCGGACATCAGGTACCGGACGCAGGCCGGCGTGACGCGTGACGTCCGCATCCCGTGGCGGGTCTTCGACTCGATCCAGGACCTCCGCGAGTTCCTCGGGCTCCGCCCGACCGTGGCGGGCGCGGTCCCGACCGCGGTGGGCTACGACCTGCGCACGAGCCTCGCGCAGAGGCTGCGCAAGCGACTGTTCAGCGCGTCGGACGAGACGCCGGGCTCCGGGACGGCCGCGGCGGCCCGCGAGATCGCCACCACCCGGCCCGAGCTGAAGGCGAGGATCATCCGAGCCTCGGACGGCCGCGAGTACGGCCATCTGCGGATCTTCTCCTTCCACCTCGAGGACCTGAGCGCGGACGGCGACTTCGTCGACGACATCATCGGCTTCCTCAACGAGGTGGCGAGGGTCCTGACCCTCATGCCGGAGAACGGGCTCGTCGTCGACGTCCGAGACAACGGCGGCGGCTTCGTGGTCGCGGCCGAATACCTGCTGCAGATGCTCACACCCAACCGGATCGCCCCCAGCCCGACCCAGTTCGTCTGCACCCCGACGACCGCCGCCTTCACCCAGGCGCTCGACGAGATGGCCGACTGGCGGGCGTCGATCGCCGATTCGGTGCAGACGGGCGCGCAGTACTCCAGCGGTGTGCCGCTGGACGACGCCGACTTCATCAACACGGCGGGGCAGCTCTACCACGGGCCGGTCGTGCTCGTCACCGACGCGCTCTGCTACAGCGCGACCGACACGTTCGCGGCCGGTTTCCAGGACAACCGCGTCGGCCCGGTGCTCGGGGTGGACGAGGCGACGGGCGCGGGCGGCGCGGAGGTCCGCACCCACTCGGCCATCCTGCGGGACTGGCCGGAAGGTCCGCTCCGGGCGCTCCCCGGCGGCGCCGACTTCCGTCTGTCCATTCGGCGGACGCTCCGGGTGGGCACCCACGAAGGCCAGATCATCGAGGACTTCGGCGTCGTTCCCGACCACCTGTACCGGCTGACCAGGCGTGACGTGCTCGAGGGCAACCTCGACCTGATGGATCGGGCCGTCGCGCTGCTGCGCGAGGGCAGGCCGCGCACCCTGGAGGTCGACGACGTCGCCGTCGACGGTGCCCAGATCATGCTCACGCTGACGACCCGCGCGCTCACCGGCGTCGACGCCTACGCCAACGACCGCCCGGTCGCGGTCGTCGCCGTCGCGGACGGGACGAACACGATCTCCTTCACCGCGCCCGAGGCGGAGCAGGTGACCGTCCGGCTGCTCGGCTACGACGGGACCGTGCTGTCGGCCGCGAGGAACCTGCTCTTCAGCGCGGCGGACGGCGCGGACGAGGGCGGCAAGACCTCCTTCGTGCGCGAGCGCATCGGTCTCTAACCCTGGTCCTCCGACAGCCAGACCTCCGGGCGCATGCGAATCCTGATCATCCGGTCCGTCGCCTCCTCGGTGGAGGCTACGTACCGGCCGGCGCCTTCCTCGCCCAGATAGCGCCGGGCGAAGTCGCGCCGCTCGTCCCGGGTCACCGACTCGTCGATCACGGTCACCGGCCCCTCAACCGACACGTACCGATAGGGGGGTTCGGTGGTCTGGACGCAGAGGCTGAACCGCCCCGCCCGCCTGATCAGGCGTGCCTTGCGGCTGTCGCGCGCCGTGATCAGGACGATCTCGCCCCCGGGCGCGTAGCCGTACCAGATCGGCACGGTGAGCGGGCCGCGGGCGTCTCCGTCGACGACGCTCACCACCGCGACCCGCGCCTCCGCGAGGAATGTCTCGCGCTCCCGGCCGCTCATCGCTCTCGACATACGTCAGCCCTCTTCCGCCGAAGACCGTCCTACGGCTCGCCGACATGCAGTCTCCCGCCGGAAGACGCTTGGGTAGCCCCCGGGGCGAATCCGGTGTGACAAGCATCACAATCACGGTCGACGCTCTCGCCTGACATGTCCATGTTTGCGTCCCAATTAGTGAGATGAGTCATGTGTCCACACAGGTGGCCTTAATCTACTCGGGAGGCTCCACGGGATTGCGGCCATCCTTATCGGATCTCGCCGCCGGGATGTTACGGAGTGTCGGACGGTTTACCGACTGTCAGCTTTCGCGGTTTCGGTCACCTTCTTACGATCAAAGCTCTTTGGACCGATCTTTTTCGTGAGGTGACATGAGACTCCTGTGGCCGGGACGCACCGGCCGAAACGGCGGCCGTGAGCGCTCTCGACTTCTGGGTGCATCCGCCGCGTTCGCCCTGACGGCGTCACTGCTGGCCATCCCGCTCCCCGCGGCCGCCGCGGAAGTGCCCCTGGCGCCCACCAACCTGATGTCGCACGGCAAGCCCTGCGCCACCGGCGAGTCGCGCCCGTGGGTGCTGACGGACACCCCGGTTCTGGCGGCGACACAGCAACACCCGACCCCCGGCAAGCAGTCGCTGACCACGTTCTTCTACTGGTGGCCACTCGGCGGAACCCGCAACGAGACCGACGTGCTGTCCCAATCCTCCGGCAACCCCTCGGGGGTCTCGCAGGCCATCCCCGAGGGCAGGCTCACCGACGGCTCGTCGTACGTGTGGCAGGCGCGCACCTTCGACGGCGCCGCCTTCGGACCGTGGTCGGTCAAATGCCAGTTCACCGTCGACCTCACTCCGCCCCCCGCGCCGGGCGGCGTCACCTCGAGCGACTACCCGACTGAGGGTCTCCACAGCGGAGTGGGCGTCCCCGGAGTCTTCGAGGTCACCGCGCCGACGACGGGTGCCGAGGACATCGCGGGCTACGAGTACAGCTTCGATTCCACGACCAGCGGCACGTACGTCGCCGCTCGCGCGAAGGACCACGGCGCCACCTTCACCGTCGCGCCGGAGCACGCCGGTGACAACACGTTGAGCGTGTGGTCCAAGGACCGCGCCGGCCGGCGCTCCACGCCGTTCACCTACATCTTCACCGTCCGCGCGCCCGCGGGCCCCGCAGCCGAGTGGACGTTCGACGAGACCGGCGACGCCGCCGACCTCACCGCGCACGGCAACACGGCCGTCCTGGCCGGCGGCGCCACCCACACCGACGGCAGAGGCGGCACGGGCACCGCCCTCTCCCTGGACGGCGTCTCCGCGTTCGCCGCCACCAACGGCCCGGTCCGCGCCCCGAACCCGGACACCGGCACGATGACCAAGGTGCGCACCGACCACACCTTCACGGTCACCGCACGCGTGAAACCGGCCTCCATCGGAGCCGGCGAGGTCGCCGCGGTGTCCCAGGACGGCGCCCTCACCTCCGCGTACGTACTGGGCCAGTCCGGCGACCGGTGGACCTTCCGGATGGCGGCATCCGACACCGACGCCCCCGCTTCGGCCACCGTCTCCTCCGACGCCGCCGCGACGACGGGCAAGTGGACGCACCTCGCGGGCGTCTACGACTCGGTCACCCATCAGCTGCGGCTCTACGTGAACGGCGTCCGCCAGTCGTCCACCGCCACCCTCGAAGGCGGCTTCCGCGCCACGGGGCCGGTCGCCATCGGCCGCGCCAAGGCCGCCGGAGCCGCAACCGGCTTCCTCAGCGGAGCCCTGGACGACGTCCGCGTCTACGACTACGCCGAGACCGACTCCCACCTGACCGGCTTCGCCGCACCGCTCCAGCCGACCATCACGTTCCCCGACGGCGACACGGTATCGCAGGGCGGGAAACTGACCGTCCGGTTCGACGCGGGTGGCGACACCAACGTCACGAGGTTCCGCTACTCCGTAGGCGACCTGTCCCTGAGCGATACCGCGGAACCGGAAGTGCCTGGAGGGCCGATCACGATTTCCATCGACGCGGGCACGGTGACGGGTGAACGCGGGATCTACGCCGTGGCTGAGGACGAGGCGGGCCGCCGTTCACAGATGACCCGGGGCACGTACACGGTGGAGGGCCAGAGCGGTCAGGTCCGCGTCACCGGCATGGTGTTGGACGGCATCACGTCCCTGCCGGTCGCAGGAGCGACCGTCACGCTGGAGCCGGCGGGGCTGTCGACAGTCACCGGCGCCGACGGCAGGTTCGCGTTCGACGGGTTCCCGCCTGGGACCTACACGCTGTTCGCCACCACAGGCGGTGCCTGCCCGCGGTCGGGGAGCACCACGCTGGACATCGACGGCCGGGGGGCCTGGGCGGACCTCTACGCCGACCCTCCCGAGTCCGGCTGCTCCGCCGGTTAGGAGGCTGTGCGACCGGCGCGGCGGCACGTGGTGTGCGCCGCGCCGGTCACGCGTCCTTTGAGGTGGAGGGGGCGGAGATCGCCTTGGTGAGGGCCATGCTGACCATCTCGGCGACGTGCTCGACGGTGGCGATGCCGTCTCCCATGGAGCGGGTGCGGCTCGACAGGACGGCGATTAGGTAGTCGTGGTCGTCGCCCTGGACCCGGCCGATGCTGTTGATGGTCCACAGGTCGCCGTCGATCTTGCGGGGCAGCCAGCCGTTCTTGAGCTCCGTCGTGTCCTTCCGGCCCGCGGCGGCGCTCACTCCCCAGTCCTGCGACGAGACGACGTCGCCCATCAGGCCCAGGGCGTATCGGCGGCTCTTGGCGTTGAGCGGGCTCTTGTCCGACGTCAGCGACTTCAGGAGGCGGATCTGGTCGGCCACGTCAGTCATGGTGGCGCCCCAGTAGCCCGCCGGGCCAACCGTCGTATGGCGCAGCTTGAGCTTCTTGTTGGCGGCCGCCACGCCGTATGAGCCGCCGACCTTGTACCACAACGCGTCGGCGGCGTTGTTGTCGCTCTCAGTGATCATACGGGTGGCCAGGGCGCGCTCGTCGCGGCTGAGCGCCCGCTTCTCCCGCTGAGCGCGCAGAAGGAGCGTCGCCAGGATGTCGACCTTGACGATGCTCGCGGTGGCGTGCCGCATGTCGGCGTTGTAGCCGTACGACAGTCCTGTGGACAGGTCCTGGATCTGCACCGAGACCTGGCCGGACCGGCCCCTCAGGTACGACCCGACGCGGCGGCTGAGGTCCTTGCGTGCCGACTTCGAGAAGACCGGCTTGGGAGCGGGGGTCGGCGTCGGGCTCGGCGTGGGGCTCGGCGCCGGCGTCGGCGTCATCGCGGGGACGACGGCCTGGATCGTCGCGGAGGGGGCGGCCATGTGCACCGCTCCGGAGTGCGAGGCGGTGAACTGCGAGCCGCCTCCGATGAGGACCGCGACCGTCACGAGCGCCACCGCGGCGCGCAGGACCGCCCCGTGTCTGGGCGCAGGCTGCAAAGCGGCTCCGGGGGCGTCACGGGGCCGCTTGAACGTCATGCCAGACAGGTTTATGGACGCATATTGGCCCAACCTTGGCCAAAGCTACAAATTTCCTGACCAATGCCACTAGTGACCCATGAGAACTCCCTGGTCACACCCGCACCCCTCGGCCCTCCCTCCCGCCCCTCCTGCGTGATCATGCGGCCCCGCCGTACCAAAAGCAGAGGCTCCGTACGGACATCCGTACGGAGCCTCCGCATGGCTTACGCCATGTGACGAGCAGGGCGATCCGCCCCGCCGGGCAGGCCTACTTCACGTAGGCGATGCCGTCCGTGGCGACGGTCGCCCGACCGGCGGTGCCCGCAACCACGATCTTGATGGTGTGCTTGGCGCTGCTGGTCCAGCTCTTCGTCCAGACGATGTTCCGGTAGCTCGTCGCGGACGCCTTGCTGTCGACCGTGGACGTCTTGACGCCGTCCACGTAGACGGTGAAGGCGCCGGTGTTCGTCGCCCGCTTGACGATCAGGCCGACCGAGCGGCCGGTGAAGGTGTAGGTGGCGCTCGCGGTCTTCGCGGTGCTGTAGAGGATGCTGCCCCCGAGGTAGGACTTGGAGGTCGTCGTCTTCCACGTTCCGACGCGCTTGGCGCTGGACTCGTACTGAAGGGCGGCAGACTGGGTCACCGACGAGGTCTTCGAGTTCCCGGCCGCGTCGGCCGCGGTCACCGACCACGTGTTCCAGGCCTGGTTCTTCGACGTGTACGCCCACGAGGTCGCGGTCGTCGACAGCGTGACCTTGGACGGCGACGCGACCTTCAGGGACCGCAGCAGCGTGTTGTCCGTGGCCTTCCACCGCAGGCTGACGGGCATCACGCCTGTCGTTGCGACCGTTCCGCTCCTGATGCCGAGAGACACCTGGGGGCTGAAGGTCGGGGCCGTCTTGTCCGTCACCACCGTGTAGGTCGGCGACGTCGCCGTCGTTCCGTTGATGTTGACGGCGCGCAGCTGCACCTTGTGGGAGCCGGTCGCGAGGGTCACGCTCGCCGAGCTGGCCGTGGTGTACGGCGTGGAGACGACCTTTCCGTCCACCACGACCTCGTACCTCAACAGCGCGGCCTTCCTGGCGGTCCAGCCGAGCGAGACCGTTCCCTTGGTGTAGTAGGTCGACCCCACCTTCGTGGCGCCCGTGATCGTGCTGAGGGCGAGGGAGGTGACCGGGGTCGTCCACTGCTTGGCCGTCGTCCTGATGGTGGGGAGCGCGGCGTAGAGCTTCGTGCCCGGGCACGCCGTGGCGTAGCCGTCCCGGTGGCCGGAGATCGTGTTGAAGCTGTACGAACCCGGCTTGAACTTCCCGTTGTCAGCGGTGATCGTCAGCGTGACCTTACCCGTCGGGTTGCCGCCGGCGAGGCCGAGCTTCCACGCGGCGAGCTTGGAGATCGCCTCGAGGGCGGCCGTCGACGGGGCGGGGTCGCTCGCCTCGTTGAAGCTGCCGAGCAGGGCGATTCCGGAGGAGGACGTGTTGAAGCCCAGCGTGTGCGCGCCGATCACGGGCCTGTCGATGCCGCCTGCGCGGCCCTCGAAGATCGTGCCGCACTTGTCGACCAGGAAGTTGTAGCCGACGTCGTTCCACCCGTTCGTCTTGACGTGGTAGAGCATGATTCCCCGAATGATCGCGGGGGAGTCGGCGCAGGAGTAGGTGTTGACCCCGTCCGTGTGATGGACGAAGACCTCCTTGACCGTGGGCGCGTACTCGGGCGGATCCGTGACCAGACTCTCGTCGGCGCCCCACGACGCGCGGGTCTTGATGGCCGGGCGGGGCGCGGTGCTTGCCGGGGTGGCCGCGAGCGTCTTCGCCGTCACCTTCGGCGTCGGCGTCGGCGTCGTCTTCGGGGAGGCGCTCGGGGACGGCGGTGCGGGGGGCGTGGGCGTCGGGGTCGCGGCCGGTGTCGTCGCGGGCTGCGTGGCCGGTGTCGGTGTCGTGGCCGGTTCCGCCGGCGGCGGAGTGTCCACGGTCGACGGGCTCGGCTCGGACGCCGGATCGGCCGGCGCGTCCGGTTCGGTGGTGCTGACGGCTCCCGCCAGAGTCACATCGCCCAACTGGGCGCCCGCGGCCCGGACCCCGGTCTTCCGCTTGCCGTTCCCCGGGTCGACGAGTTCGAGGCGGAGTCCACGGGGCAGGGTGTGGCTCTTGCCCGTCACGCGGACCTCCACACCGTTGGAGGGGCCCACCCACAGGGGTGCGGTGGCGCCGCGGGCCTGCCGGTCGGTCCTGCTGCCCGCGTCGGGCAGGTCGTCGCTCTCGGCCTCGACCGGACGCCACGACGACCAGGTGCCGGAGGCGGCGGCGCGCGTGCGCACCTCCACCGCGCCGTCGATGGCCTCGTGGGCATTGTCCCAGCTCACGCCCAGCAGGCTGAACGGCTTGGTGGCCGCGGCGGGCAGGCCCTGAACCGACCGCTTGCCGGATCCGCCCGACTCGCCGGAGGGCAGGTCGCGCAGCGCGAGCGTGTTCACCTGGCCCGGGGCGGGGGGTTGCGTCGCCGGCGACGCGGTCGAGGAGGGACCGCTGACCACCACGAAGGCCACTGCTGCGGCCGCCACAGGTGCGATCGTGCTCAGCGCGACGATCATGCGCCTCTTCATGAATCTCCGATCATTCGGTGGACTGATCCCGTCCACCGCGGCAGGTCGTCGCCGGGGGATATCGGGGGAAGTCTGCGGCCGGGAGCCAGGCAGTACCGTGCCTGGTTTATCACAAATAGACCTGATCCTTCGTTCGGAATGCGACAGCCCGATTCACCGCTCGCCGGGGAATGCGACGGGCCCTGGGGGCGGCAGACACGTCGCAGGCGCATGCCTGGGCTGGTGAGGGGCTAATTCGGATGAATCCTGCATATTTCCTGTGTGACGTAGCACACATTGACCGTCGAGACGCTCATCGCCGCCGCCCTGATCCTCGGCGCGTTCTCCAATGTGGTGTTCATCGGCAGCGCCGTCTTCTCCTTCGGCATCTGGTCGACCGCCGAGCACTTCCACATGCCGTGGACGCGTCCCGGCATGACCGACCTCGGCGCCTCGATCGGCTACGTCATCGCCTCACTCGCCCTGTTCTGCGCCGCGGCCGGCTCGACCTGGAGCGTCGACCGGGTGCTGCGCCGGCGGCTCGGCAGGTACGCCTGGATGGCGAGCCCCGCACCCCGGTCCGAGGCCGCCTGATCGGATCCGGGGGACGGGGTCACCCGTCCGGTGCGAGCCCGATCAGCGCCTGAAGGACAGCGAGAGCCCGAACCTGCCCGCCCGGTCCGTCCACCAGTGGCGCAGGTCGAACCCGCCCGCGGCCAGTTCGGCGCGCACCCCCTCGGGACGGAACTTCGCGGAGATCTCGGTACGGATCTCCTCTCCCTCGGCGAACTCGGCGATCAGGTCCACGGCGGGAAGCCGTACGGACTGCGGCCGCAGCGAGCGCAGCCGCATCTCCATCCACTCGTTCTCGGCGTCCCACACCGCGCGGTGGGCGAAGGCCGCCGGGTCGAAATCGGCCCCCATCTCCCGGTTGAGCACCCGCAGGACGTTGGCGTTGAACTCCGCCGTCACGCCGGCCGCGTCGTCGTACGCCGCCACGAGGACGGCCGGGTCCTTGACCAGGTCGGTTCCCAGCAGGAGCGCGTCACCCGGCGACAGCGTGCCGTACAGGTCGAGCAGGAACGCCGCCCGCTCGTCGGGCACGAGATTGCCGATCGTGCTGCCGAGGAAGGCCACCATCCGGCGGCCCGCACGGGGAAGCTCGCTGAGGTGCGCGCCGAAGTCGGCGATGACCGCGTGCACGGCGAGCTCGGGGTAGTCGGCCCGCAGCGCGTGCGCGGCGCTCATCAGCGCGCTCTCGCTCACGTCCACCGGCACGTATCTGCTCAGCGTGCCCGCGGAACGCATCGCCCCGAGCAGCAGCCGGGTCTTCTCCGACGACCCCGAGCCGAGCTCGACGAGCGTCTGCGCACCCGCGAACGCGGCGATGTCGCCCGCGTGGGCCACGAGGATCTCCCGTTCGGCGCGCGTCGGGTAGTACTCGGGCAACCGGGTGATCTCCTCGAACAGCTCGCTGCCGCGGGCGTCGTAGAACCACGCGGGCCGCAGCCGCTTGGGTGCGGAGGTCAGGCCGTCGAGCACGTCGGCGCGCAGCGCCGCGTCGAGGTAGCCGGCGGACAGGTGGTTGTCGATGGTCAGCGTGGTCATGCTTCCTCCGTGGCCGCGGCTTCGATGGGGGAGACCGACACCTCGCCGCCGCGGGCGACGAGCAGGCTCGCATTCGGGACGTCGACCCAGCCCGGGTCGTCGTCGGACGGCTCCGAGGCCACCACGACCCCCCGGCCGTCCACCCGGTAGGAGAGGGTGTCGCCGTAGGCCGTCGCGGCGATCGCCTCGCCGTCGGTGATCAGCAGGTTCAGCCGGCCGTCCGCGTACGCGGCCACGTCACGGACGGTGCGGGCGAGCGCGCCGGCCATGGTCGCCCCTCCGGCCAGCCGGTGCCTGACCAGCGCCCACACGAGCGCGGAGTCCGTGCGGGCCGGCAGGTCGAGGAGCAGCGCTGCGGGCAGCAGCCCGGCCAGCCGGGCCGCCGAGCCCGGCCAGCCCGCCACGACGCCGTTGTGGCTGAACAGGTAGGGGCCGTCCCGGAACGGGCAGGCCGCGGAGGCGTCCGGGGCGGTGCCCTCGGTCGCGGAGCGGACGGCGGCGAGCAGCGCCCGGGTGCGGGTGACCCGCGCCACGTCGGCGAAGGAGTCGTCGGCCCACATCGGAACCGCCTGACGGTACCGGGCGGGCACCGGGTCGCCCTCGGCGTACCAGCCGGCGCCGAACCCGTCGGCGTTGACCGTGCCGTACCGCTGCCGCCGCGGCGCCCAGGCCTGCCGGTGCAGCCCGAACGGCGGATCGATCAGCACCTCGCGCAGGGACACGGGGTCGCCCAGGTAGGCCACGTGACGGCACATCAGACGCCCTCGCCGGGAGCGGCGTCGCGTGCCGTGCGGAATCCCGAGAAGATCTGCCGGCGGATCGGGTAGTCCCAGTTGCGGAACGTGCCCCGGCAGGCGACCGGGTCGGTGGCGAACGAGCCGCCGCGCAACACCTTGTACTCGTCGCCGAAGAACACCTCCGAGTACTCCCGATAGGGGAACGCGGCGAAGCCGGGGTATCCGCGGAAGTCGCTGGAGGTCCACTCCCAGACGTCCCCGATCAGCTGGCGCACGCCGTAGGCGGAGGCCCCGGCGGGGTAGGCGCCCACCGGGGCGGCCTGCAGGTGACGCTGGCCGAGGTTAGCGTGCGCGGCGCCCGGCTCCTCGTCACCCCACGGGTAGCGGCGGGAGCGGCCGGCCGCCGGGTCGTGCCTGGCCGCCTTCTCCCACTCGGCCTCGGTGGGCAGCCGCCTGCCCGCCCACGAGGCGTACGCCTCGGCCTCGTACCAGCACACGTGCACGACCGGCTCGTCCGGCGGGACCGGCTCGACGTGCCCGAACCGCCTGCGCAGCCATGTGCCGCCCTCGCGCCACCAGAACCTGGGCCCGGTCAGCCCGGCATCCTGCCTGTGCGCCCAGCCTCCCGCCGACCAGAGCTCCCGCCGTTCGTATCCGCCCGCCTCCATGAACGCCAGGTAGTCGGCGTTACTGACCGGCACCGTGTCGATCCAGTACGCGGGCACGTGCACCTGGTGCGCGGGCCGTTCGTTGTCGAGGGCCCAGGGCTCCGTCGAGGTGCCCATGGTGAACGCGCCGGCGGGGACGAGCACCTCCTTCGGCCACCATCCCGAACTCGCCGCGGGCGGCGGCGCCGACAACACCGGCACCCCCTCGCGCAGCTGGTGGGTGGCGAGCATGGTCTCGTCGTGCTGCTGCTCGTGCTGGACGATCATCCCGAACGCGAAGCCGTTCTCGACCAGGGGGTCTCCCTCGATCGGTGAGCGCTCCAGCAGCCCGACCACGCGCTCCCTGACCGTCGCGATGTACCGGCGTGACTCCTCGGGGGAGAGCAGGGGAAGCCTCGGACGCTCGGCCCTTGGGTGCTCGAACGCGTCGTAGAGGGAGTCGATCTCGGGGCGCATGGGCTCTTGGCCGCCCACGGCCCGCAGCAGCCACAGCTCCTCCTGGCTGCCCACGTGGGCGAGGTCCCACACGAGGGGGGACATCAGCCGCGAGTGCTGCTTGATCAGGTCGTCCTCGCCGACGCAGCCGGTGAGCGCGAGGCTGCGCTCACGGGCGGCGGTGAGCAGGTCGTAGGCGCGGCTGCGGATGTCTTCGCCGGTCATGTCCCGGCCTCCGTTCGGATCGGGTCGTGGATCTCGGAGCGGGGGGTGTCGTGAGAGAGGCGATCGGGATCGTCGGCCGGGCATCGGCCCCGGCTGACATAGGTATCGGTGAAGCGCTCGACCGCCGTGCGGACCGCGGCGGGCGCGTCCATCCGGTCCAGCGCGTCCAGCGCCGCGGCGAAACAGGCGGTCGCGGCGTCTGCCGTCGCGCGGTCGGACAGCCCCTGCGCGGCGGCACGCCGCCAGGGCCCGGGGTCGAAGGGGTCCCAGCGCTCCGTCGCGGCCAGCGCCAGGTCGGCGGCCACGGGATCCTCGACGAGCGCGGTGGCCACGGCCAGGGGCACGAGCCAGCCGTCCTCGCCGTGCTGGGCGTCGATCATCCGCAGTTCGATCCAGCCGCGCGGCCGAACCGGCGGGAACAGGGTGGTGAGGTGGTAGTCGACGTCCTCGCGGGTGACCGGGCGGGGCCCCGCGCCCGCCAGCCAGTCGCGCAGGGTGAGACCGACCGGCACCTGCCACGGGGCCGGTCCGCGGACGCACATCACGGGCGCGTCCAGCGCGTACCTCGCCCACGCCTCGGCCGGGTCGGAGCCGGTGGGGGGCGACGTCCTGCGCGGGTCGATCCGGGCCCACACGGCCTGCCGCGTCGACTTCCATCCGGTCGGCCGGCCGGCGTGACACGGCGAGTCGGCGAAGGCCCCGACCAGGACCGGTCCGATGGCGTGCGCGACCCGCCACCGCCGCGCCATCCCCGTGGGGCCGGCTCCCGGCAGCCCCGCGTCGAGGCACACCTGGACGGACGCGGTCCCGCACATCATGGTCCTGCCATGCGGGCCCGCGCGGTCGAAGTAGCTCTCCATCGCGACGTACCTGGGGGCGTCCCGCACTCTCACCGGCGGGCGGTACGGATCGGCGCCGCCGCCGGACAGGCGCAGACCGGCGGCGTCCAGACCGGAGCGCAGGCTCGCCATGTCGGCCGCGGCGGTGGCCACGGCCTCGCCCAGCGAGGGCGCCGGGGCGGAGCTGAGCTCCACCTGGCCGCCGGGCTCGCGCGACAGGGCGCCGGCCAGTTCGCCCTCGGCGGGCAGCGCCGCCGTGACGCGGGCCGGGTCGACCCGCGCGTACGGATCACGCGCGTCGTGGACGAACCATTCCAGCTCGACCCCGACCGTTCCCGGCACGCCGGGTGTCAGACAGGTCGTCGCGATGTATTCGATGGCGTCGTCGGCGCTCCAACTCGTCGCGTACGGCGGCGCCTGCTCCCCTGATCCCCGATGCACGCCCCATTGGTCTCGGGAGGACGGCCAAGCGTTACGGACATCTTCGACTGTTTCTTCATCTGTTTCTTCATCGGATATCGGTTGTTCGGAATCGGTCCATCGGATCGGCCGGGGAGACTCGCCGCCCGCCGGAATGTCAGGAGGGCCGGTTAGAGTGCGGAGCATGCCCGAGGCCGACCCGCAGTCACCTGGCCCCGCCCTTCCGGCAGACGACGTCGTCGTGGAGGCCCTGCGCTGCGGCGACGAGGACATGTTCGCGGCGCTTCTCACGGCGTGGTCGCCGGGGATGTTGCAGGTCGCCCGCGCGTACGTCGCGGACGAGCACACCGCTGAGGACGTCGTCCAGGACGCGTGGGTGGGGGTGTTGCGCGGCATCGACAAGTTCGAGGCCCGGTCCGCCCTGCGCACCTGGGTGTACCGCATCGTGATCAACAGGGCCAAGACCCGGGGCGTCAACGACGCCCGCACGGTGCCCATGACGAGCCTCACCACCGCCAAGGAGGACTTCGACCCCGCCGTCGATCCCGGCGGTCCCCGTGGTGGTTCGCGTGGGGGTTCGCGTGGCGCCGACGATCCCGTCGCGTTGCCGCAGACCCCGGTCGCGTGGCCGTCCCCCGAGGGTGAGATCCTCGCCCTCGAGGTCCACCAGCACATCGCGAGTGCGCTCGACTCGCTGCCCGCCCGGCAGCGGGTCGTGATAACACTGCGTGACATGCAGGGGTACAGCAGCGACGAGGTCTGCGCGATTCTTGAGATCACCGCGGCGAACCAGCGGGTGCTGTTGCACCGTGCCAGGGCGTCGTTGCGCGGCACGCTGGACCGTTACCTGACGGCCCAGTCCGGCAAGGAGCCGACGCGATGACCACGATGAACTGCGCGGAGTTCGTGGGCCTGGTCACCGCCTATCTCGACGAGGAGCTCGAGACCGGGACGGAACGACGCTTCACCGGGCACATCGCCGAGTGCGGCGGCTGTGACGTCTACCTCCGGCAGATCCGCGTCACCGTCGCCGAGCTCCGTCGTATGCCCGCCCACGACCTGACCGACCAGACACGCGAAACCCTGCTCGACGCGTTCCGCGACTGGTCGGCCAGGTAGGGCCTTTCAGCGGTGGGTCAGCGGTGGGTCAGGGGCGCTCGGTCTCCAGTCGCACCGTCAGGTCGGCGGTGATCCCGGCCGTCGCCTTCAGGGCGGGGTCGAGCGGGCGCAGGTAGGTCTGCTGGACGCCCGGCACCCGGTCCTCCACGACGAACGTGGCCCTGACGTACGCCTCGGAGCCGGGGGTCTGCACGTGCGGCACGACCTTGAAGTCGGCGGTCATGGCGTCCCGCTCGATTTTCGTCAGGACGTATCCGCGCTGGTTGTTGTAGAACTTCAGGTGCGGGTTGATCGCCAGGAAGGGATGGGCCGCCGGGTCGGAGTCCGCCCCGTCGCCGCCGGTGCTGATCGAGGTGGTGACCAGCTCGGAGCCCACCGACGGGCCCGTCGGGTCGTCGTAGTCGAGCTTGAGGTCGCTGGCCCAGTGGGCGTGCACGTCCCCGGTGAGCACGACGGCGTTGCGCACCTCGGCGTCCACCCATCCCTGGGTGATGCGCTGACGTGAGGCGACGTATCCGTCCCAGGCGTCCTGGCTGGTCACCTTGGCCGGCCCGGCGTTGTTGTCGCGCTGGGCGAAGAAGACCTGCTGGCCGATGACGTCCCACCGGGCCTGGGACCTGCGGAAGCCGTCCAGCAGCCACGCCTCCTGCTCGGCGCCGGTGATGGAGCGTGCCGGGTCGACGGCCTCGGGGCAGTCGTCGTACCCGTCGCCGCAGCCCTGGTCGTCGCGGAACTGACGCGTGTCGAGCATGTGGAAGTTGGCCAGGCGCCCCCAGCGGATCCGCCGGTAGAGCTGCATGTCGATGCCGCGCGGTATCGAGGCGCGGCGCAGCGGCATGTTCTCGTAGTAGGCGCGGAACGCGGCCTCGCGGCGGGCCAGGAAGTTCGGCTGCGGGATCGACAGGTTCTCGGGGACCTCGTCGGCCCAGTTGTTGTCGAGCTCGTGGTCGTCCCAGACCACGAGCCACGGCGCGGCGGCGTGGGCGTTCTGCAGGTCCGGGTCGGCCTTGTACTGCGCGTGCCGCTGCCGGTATCCGGCGAGGGTCTCGGTCTCCGGGCCCTCGTGGTCGCGGACGTTGCCGCCGGGGATGGTGTAGGTGTTCCTGGTGTATTCGTACTGGTAGTCCCCGAGGTGCAGGACGAGGTCGGGGTGGTCCTCGGCCAGCCGCCGGTACGACGTGAAGTACCCGTGCTCGTACTGGGCGCAGGAGACGAACGCCATGGTGAGAGCCCCGCCCAGGGACGACGGGTTCGGAGCGGTCCTGGCCCGGCCGGTCGGGGACACGTACGGGCCGGTACGGAAGCGGTACCAGTACTCGCGGTCGGACGACAGGCCGTTCACTTCCACGTGGACGCTGTGCCCCCACTGGGGCGTGGCCTCCGCGATGCCGGCGCGCACTAAGCGGCGGCACCGCTCGTCGGCGTAGACCTGCCACAGGACCGGGAACGAGCGCAGGGGCATGCCGCCCATGCCGTCCTCGGCGAGGGGGGTCTGGGCCAGGCGCGTCCAGATGACGAAGCCGGAGTGGTCGGGGTCGCCCGAGGCGACGCCGAGGGTGAACGGGTCGGTGACCAGGCCACGGGAGGCCAGGCTCTTCGCGGTCTCGGCGGCCGGGTCGGGAGTGGCGAAGGCGGGGACGGCGGGCAGGGCGGTGACCGCTCCCGCGGCCAGACCGGTGACAAGGAAGGATCGTCGATCGAGGTGCGGCACAAGTGCTCCTAGGGCGATCCGGGAGGGGGACCACCGTAGCCTGACCGCGCGGCATGACCCGTTGGTTAACTGCAACCGTCACGTAAAAGGCGGTCTTCGCGCGTGAAGCCCTGTCCGTACGGGGAAACCGTCCGCGTCCGGCCCGCGCTGTTTAGGGTGTGGGCATGGCGACATGGGACGACGTACGCCGGATCGCACTGGACCTGCCCGAGGCGTCCGAGCGGTCGTCGCGCGAGGGCGCGCAGGAGTGGCGGGTCAAGGACAAGCTGTTCGCCTGGGAGCGGCCGCTGCGGCGCGCGGACCTTGAGGCGCTCGGCGACGCGGCCCCCGACGGGCCCGTCCTGGCCGTGCGCGTCCCCGACCTCGGCGTCAAGGAGGCGCTGGTCGCGGACGACGGAGACGTCTGCTTCACCACGCCGCACTTCGACGGGTACGCCGCGATCCTCATCCGGCTGGAGCGGATCGCCGTGCCCGAACTCCGGGAACTCATCATCGAGTCCTGGCTGGACCGTGCGCCCAAGCGCCTCGCCGCCGCCTATCTGGAAGCCTCCCGCTGAGTCTTCTCCTGGTGCGGTCAGAAGGTGTCGGCGCGGATGAGGCCGGTGGGGAAGTGGTGCAGTGACCGCGCGCCGTCGGCCGTGATCTCGAACATCTCGCCCGTCTGCACGCCGGCGCTCAGGTCGGGGGTGCAGACGTTCGGCTGCACGACCACCGTCATGCCCTCCTCCAGCGGGAGCAGGTCCCGGCCGGACGGCTCGGACCGGTGGCTGAGCACCGGGGGCAGGTAGCCGCCGCCGAGCCCGTGCACGAGGTCGTCGACCGTGGTGAACCCCGCGTCGAGCACGAGGTCCGCCGCCGCGCGGAGATCGAGCGGCAACGCGCCGGGGCGGAGCAGCGCGGTCATGGCCGCGAGTGCCGCGTCGGCGACGTCGTGCAGTTCGCGATACAGAGGCGTCGGCTCCGCGTCGACGGTGACGGTCCGCAGCAACTGGCCGGGATAGTCGGGGCCCCACGTCGTGCTCAGCTCGAAGACCACGACCGAGCCGGACTCCAGGCGGCGGGAGGTCGGCCACTGGCCGGGAGCGCACCGGTCAGGCGACTCCATCGACGTCGCGGCGACGTAGTGGATGTGGTTCGCGCCGCCCGCCGACGCGTAGGCCGACTCGACCGCCGCCACGAGGTCCAGCTCGGTGGCGCCCGGGACCGCCGCCGACACCAGCGCGGCGGCCGACTGGTCGGTGAGCGCCGCGGCGTGCCGCAGCCAGGCCATCTCCTCGTCGCTCTTGCGCGCGCGCAGCCTGCCGTACTCTCCGTCGAGTTCCACCACGGCGGCCACGCCGTCGAGGGCGGACCGGAGGCTCACCGGCACCGGGCCGATCGTGCCGACCCGTCGGACCGTCCCCAACGTCGTCAGCACCGTGTCCGGCGTCCGCTCGACGATCGCGGCGACCTCGCAGCCCCTCGCCAGGCGCCGCGCGTTCGGCACATGGTTGGGAAAGCTCACCAGGAGCGCCGGCGGAGCGCCCGGACGGAGCACGGCCACCGCCTCGCGCGTCACCGGCCACCCGGTCAGCCAGGGCACCGCGTTCCCGAACTTGTTGGCCCCGTAGGCGATCACCGCGTCGAGCTCGTGCCGGGCCGCGAGCTCGTCTACAGCGGCCCGCCTCCAGGCCATCTCCGCGTCGGTGAAGTCGGGCGGCGGCGTACCAACGCCGGGGAGGAGAAGACTCGGTCGCGTCGACATGGAGTGCACTGTAACGGCTATGCACTCGTTTGCACTAGGTGAATCCGTCCGAAGTGCGGGACCGCTCAGGTGCGGCGGGCGCGGGCTCGGCGTTTGCCTTCGTGCATGGCCTGGACACGGGCGACGGGGATCGTGTGGCCCTCCTCCACCAGGTCGGACGGCAACTCCTGCGGCTCGGGCATGAGCTCCGTCCACGGGTCCCGTTCGCCGAGGAGTCCGGCCGCGGTGTGCACGGTGAAGTCGGCCGGCGCGACGCTGTCCAGGTCCTCCCAGGCGACGGGGAACGACACCGGCACACCCGGCCGTACGCGCGGGCTGTAGGCCGCCACCACCGTGGCCCCGCCCGCGCGGGTGGAGTCGAGGAACACCTTGCCGCCCCGGTCCTCCCGGATGAACGCCGTCGTCGCCAGGGCCGGGTCGAGGCGCTCGGCGCGCGCGGCCACCGCGCGGGTGGCCGCGGCCACGTCCCACATGGCCGCTCCCGCCGCGAGGGGGACGAACACGTGGACGCCCTTGGCGCCGCTGGTCTTGACCGCGCCCGCCAGCCCGGCGTCGGACAGTGCCTGCCGCACCAGATGGGCGGCCCGTACGGCCATGCCGAACGCGTCCCCCTCCGGGGGGTCGAGGTCGAGCACGAGATGGGTCTGCCGGTCCGGTTCGGCGGCGCGCATCAGGGCGGGGTGATACTCGACGGCCCGCTGGTTGGCGAACCACAGCAGGGTGCGGCGGTCGTCGCAGAGGGCGTAGGACACCTCCCGCTTGGAGGTCTCGGCCCAGACCGAGACCGTCCGCACGAACGACGGGGCGTACTTCGGGACGTTCTTCTGCATGAAGGGGTCCTGGCCCGCGCGCACCCGCATCACCGACAGCGGCCGGTCCCGCAGGGCGGCCACCGCACGATCGCTCACCGCGTCCAGGTAGTCCACCAGATCACGCTTGCTCGCCCCGGCCCCGTCGAACAGCGGCTGGTCGAGATTCGTGAGCGACACACCGTCCCGCGCCTCATCGCTGGTCACCAGCCCACCATGCCGATGCCGCGCCGAGAGGTCAACCACGCGGTCACACGTGATACCGGGCGACGGCCGAGATGAAACCCTCGTGAAACCGGCGGCGGATACCTTTGCCCCGACCAGCACGACGTCCGTCCGATGGGGCCACGGGGGCCCATGGCCGGCGCCGCGCTGGAAGTCACCGGATACGGGGGCTCTGGTGATGTCACGGGGGAGATACCGCTCTCCTGGCGGTGGCGGCGCCGCCGGGAGAGCGGTCGACGACGTGCTCGACGAGGACCTGGGAGAACACCGATGAAGAAGAAGACGGCAGCGGCGATCGTCGCGCTCGTCATCGCGGCCATCCTCGGAGGGAGCGCGTCGCCGGCCGCGGCGGTCTCGCCGTGCGGTGAAAAGGGTCTCACCTGCGACAGCACCTGGATGGACCCCGGTCCCGCCAACGGCCAGTGACGGTTCAAATCAGGTGACCGGGTCAGGACGGAAGGAACGGCCTGGCCCCCTCGACGGCGCGCAGTTCCGCACGTGCGCGTTCGTGCCAGACGGGCAGGCCGATCTCGGCGAACGCCCCTGCGGCCGTGTCCAGCAGCGTCCTGGCCAGATCGGGGTCTCCTCGCGCGGCGGCGAGGCGGCCGCCGGCCAGCTGGGCACGGGCCGTGAGGAACGGCTCGCCCAGTTCGGTGGCCGTGGCGAGGGCGCGCTCCAGGCGTTCGGCCGCGCCGTCGAGGTCGCGCGCGAGGAGGAGCGCCTCGCCGATCCCCAGCAGGCCGTAGGTCTCGCCGATCAGGTCCCCGACGGCCTGGGAGGCGGTCAGCACCTGCTGGAAGGCGTTCTCCGCCTGCCCGGGGGCGCCCTGACTCAGGTGAAGCGCGCCCAGGCGGTTGAGGATCTGCGCGCCTCCCCGCGTGTTGCTGAGGTCGCGGTAGACGTCCAGGGCCGTCTCCAGCAGGCGGGCCGCGGCGTCGGGACGGCTCTGCTCGATGTGGATCTGGGCGATGCTCCCCAGCACATGGGCCTCGGCATGCCGGTCGCCGGCCTCGCGGAGCATCCGGAGCGCCTGGCGGTAGCCCCGCAGGGCCGTTCCCGCCCGCCCCTCGACCCGCTCGATCAGGGCGGCGTTGCGCAGGGTCAGGGCCTGCCCATGATGATCGTTCACGGCCTCGAAGAGCGTGAGCGCGGCGTCGAGATGCGGGCGCGCGGCGGTGTAGTGCTGCCGGAACAGCTCGAGCGTGCCGAGCGAGTAGCGCATCGCCGCCTCACCGCGGGCGTCGCCGGCCCGGCGTGCCGTGTCGAGGGCGACCTGCGAGGTGTGCCGCCAGTCGTCGAACAGGCCCTGCGCCTCGAACAGGGTGATCGCCGTCATCGCCAGGTCCCAGCAGGTCTCGCTCAGGCCGAGCCGGGCCGCCTGTTCGACGGCCGCGACCAGGCCGAGGCGTTCGCTGCGCAGCCAGCCTCCCGGATCCGTCAGGAGCCTGGCGGCGGTCGACTCGCCGCGGTCCCACCGGGGAGCGCCCCCGTGGAGCACCGTGTAGTCGCCGCCGTACTGCCGCCGGTGCGCCTGCTCGGCGAGCGAGAGGTACGCCCCGGTCAGCCGGGCGAGGGCCGCCGCCGTCGCCGCAGGCGGGTCGTCGGACTCCCCACGCTCTCTGGCGTGGAGCCGGACGAGGTCGTGGGTCCGATAGCGGGGCTCCCCGAGGTCGTCCATGCCCGCGTACTCGACGAGCCGCGCCTCCACCAGGCCCTCGAGCACCTCCTCGGCGTCACGGGGTTCGTCGTCGAGAAGCGCCGCCGCCACCCATCCGGGGAAGTCCGGGATCTCGAGCAGGCCGAGGCGGCGGAAGAGGACCTGGCTGCGCTCGGCGAGACCGGAGTAGCCGAGGGCGAGGCTGGCCCGTACGGAGAGGGTTCCGTGGGTGAGCTCGTCGAGCCGGTCGCGTTCGGCCTCGAGCCGCGAGATGAGCCGGTCGACGGTCCAGTGCGGCCGTGCGGCGAGGCGCGCGCCGGCGATCCGGAGAGCGAGCGGCAGCCACCCGCAGAGCTCGGCCAGCCGGGCCGCGGTCGCGGCGTCGGTGGTCAGCTCGGCCCGGCCGGTGATCGCGTCCAGCAGTTCGACGGACGCGGAGGGGCCCAGGACCTGAAGGACGAGCCGGCGGGCGCCGGGCAGCGCGGTGAGCGCGGCGCGACTCGTGATCAGCACGGCGCAGCCGTCTCCCGGCGGAAGCAGCGGCTCGACCTGGGCCTCGTCCGCGGCGTCGTCCAGCAGCACCAGGACGCGGCGACCGGACAGGCGCGCGCGGAACGCCTCGGCGCGCTCGTCGAGGCCGTCGGGGACCGCGGTGCCCGGCGTCCCCAGCGCGCGCAGGAACCGGCCGAGCGCCTGCGACGCGCCGACCGGCTCCGATCCCGCGCCGCGGAGGTTCACGTAGAGCTGGCCGTCGGGGAAGTCGTCCCGCACGTCGTGCGCCGCCTGTACGGCCAGTGCCGTCTTGCCCACTCCGGGCATGCCGGACACGGCGCAGATCACCGGGGTCCCGGGAGGCCTGCTCCGCAGGACCTCGACGATCCTGCCGATCTCGCCGTCGCGTCCGGTGAGGTCGCCCACTCGCGGCGGGAGCATGCAGGGCGGGTCGGGCGGGGCGGTGGCGGGCTTGTCCTCCGCGGGCCTGGCGCGGGTCCTCGAGTCCAGAGCGGGGTGGGCGTCTCCGCGCAGAACGGCCTGTTCCAGCGAACGCAGTTGCGGTCCCGGCTCCAGCCCCAGTTCCTCCGCCAGAGCGGTGCGGATGCGCCGGTAGGCGTCCAGGGCCTCGGTACGGCGTCCCGCCCGGTGCAGGGCCAGCATCAGCCGCGCGCCCATCGACTCCGCCAGCGGATCCTCCGCCACCAGGGAGATCAGCTCGGGGATGATCTCGGCGTGCCCGCCCAGGGCGAGGTCCGCGTCGATGCGCTCGGTCAGCACCCGCCTGCGCTCCTGCTCAAGCCGTTCCGCGGCCTCGGCGAGGGCGGCCACGTCGTCCAGGCCCGCGAAGGCGCGGCCGTGCCACAACGCGAGCGCCTCACGCTGGAGCGCCACCGCCGTCTCCAGGTCCGCGGAGTCCAGCGCGTTCCTGGCCCGCTCGGCGAGATCGGCGAACTGCCACGCGTCCACCTCCTCGGGGCCGGCGGCCAGGGCGTAGCCGGAACGGTCGTACCGGATCCGCCCCGGATCGTCGAGATTCTTCCGGAGGCGGTGGACCAGCACCTGGAGGTTCTTGCCGCCGCGCGGTTCGAGCCGCTCGCCCCACATCGCGTCGATCAAGGTCTCGGCGGAGACCACCCGGCCCTGTGCGCAGACGAGCAGCGCCAGCAACTGCTCCTGCCTCCGGGATGACAGATGAGCCGGACTCCCGCCGATGATCAGTGTCACATCGCCAAGTACTCGGAACCTCATCCGTGCTTCCCCGAACGACGGCGTCCTACAGAACCGGTGTGATCCGTTCCATGGTGAACGGATTCGGCGAGAATAGCCCGGATGATCCCGTGCGCGATAGCGATCCCGGACATCCGCCGATCCGGCCCGGACGGGGCGTCGCCGCGGCCGCGAAAAAGGGGGGTGTAGTACTGCCACCTTCCGGTCCGAGACCCGCGCATAGCCTGAAGGGATGGAAGGCGCGAGCCCTCTTGGCGAGTTCCTGCGCGCACGACGCCAGGTCACCACAGCCGAACAGGTGGGACTGGCAGGGGTCGGACCCCGCCGCAGGACGCCTGGGCTGCGCCGGGAGGAGGTGGCCCTGCTCGCGGGCATCAGCATCGACTACTACAGCCGCCTCGAACAGGGACGAGAACGCCGCCCCTCCGCGCAGGTCATCGACGCCATCGCGCGAGTCCTCCAGCTCGACCGGGAGGCCACCGAACATCTGCATGAGCTCGCGCGCGGGCGGCCGCACCGGCGTACGCCCGAAGGGCCGGCCGATCGGGTCGAGCCGAGCCTGATCCGGCTGATCGACGGCTGGGACCACGTGCCCGCCTACGTGGTGAACAGCCGGCTGGACGTGCTGGTCAGAAACCCCGTGGCCGAAGCGCTCTACGAGGGGCTCGAGCACAGCGACAACCTGCTCCGGCTGGCGCTGCTCAACCCCGCGTCCCGCGGGTTCTATCTCGACTGGGAGCTGGACACCGGTTCCAAGGTGGCCCATCTGCGCGCCACGGCGGGCCTGGACAGCGACGATCCCGACATGCTCGACCTTCTGGATGAGCTGTCGGACAGCGAGGACTTCCGCCGGATGTGGGCCCTGCACGAGGTTCGGGGCAGGACGCGCGCTCCCGTCCGCTTCCATCGCGACGACGTCGGAGATGTGATCACGACGATGGAGGTGCTCAGCATCGACGGCTCGCCGGGGCTGAAGCTGATCGTCTTCCAGGCCGAGCCCGGCTCCCCGTCCGAGGCCGCGCTGATCACGCTCTCCCGTCGGATGCGGGCGGAGAGCGGCACCGGCGCGCCGCCGCCCGGACGGCCGGAGCAGCGCGAGGATCCGAGGGGCGACCACCCCGGCCCCACGGACACCGAGGAGGCGGCCGCGGCGGGGCCGCGGCGCCGCGGTCGGCCCCGGTGACCCTCCGGGGTGCCGCGGCCGTCGGCCGAGCCGGCTGTCAGCCGGCTCTTCTCGCGGCCGTCACACGGTAAAGCAGCGTGTACGGGAGGAAGCGGGCCAGGACGGCGGCGATCTTGGCGTCGCGGCCCACGAGCTGACGCGGCCGCGGCCTGGCGGCGGTCAGCGCGTCGACGATGACCCCTGCCGCGCGATCGGCGGGGATGCCGGTCTCCGCGTTCCTGGCCGCGCTCGCCCGGACCCTGCTGATCTGGCCGGCGTACCGGTCGGCCGCGGCGGGCAGCCGTCCCAGCAACTCGTCGGCGGCGGCCGTCCCCCTCTCCCAGATGGGTGTGGCGATCACGCCGGGCTCGACCAGGATCACGCCGATGCCGAACGGGGCGAGTTCCGCCCGCAGGCTGTCGCTGAGCCCGACCAGTCCGAACTTCGCCGCGTGGTACGGCCCGAGCATCGGGCCGGCGATCCGGCCGGCCATCGATCCCACCATCACGATGCGGGGGGTGCCGCCGGACTCGGCCGCCTGCCGGAGCGCGGGCAGCACTGACTGCGTGACGATCAGCTGGCCGGTCAGGTTGATCTCGATCTGGCGCCGGAACACCTCGATCGGCAGATACTCCAGCGGACCCGCCAGCGCCACGCCCGCGTTGTTCACCAGCCCGTGCAGCGGCCCGGCCGCGCACACGACCTCGCCCGCCGCGCGCACGGACGCCTCGTCGGTGAGGTCCATCCGCACCACGCTCACCCCGTCCGGATGCTCGCGCAGCAGTGACTCCTCATCCTCGACCCTGCGCACCGCCGCCCAGACGTGGAAACCCGCGCGTACCAGGTCGGCGACGCAGGCGCGGCCGATGCCGGTCGAGGCGCCGGTGACCATGACCGATCGCCGTTCAGATGACATGAGATTCAGCCCCGCTCGATCATTTGTTGCCGGGTGGGTTCAGCCTATGCGGAGCCGGGATCGGGCCGGTCGTGGCCGTTCTGGTCCTCCCGGACGTACAGACGCTCTCCGTCGTCGAACCGGTCGGTCGGGCGCAGGCCGGCCCTGACCGCCACCGCGATCGACGCGTGGTGGCCGGGATGCACATGGGCCTCGAAACGGCGGACGCCGCGGGCGCCGAGCCATCCGACGAGCGCCTCAGCGGCCTCCGACGCGTAGCCGCGGCCCTGCCACGCCGTGCCGATCACCCAGGCGATCTCGGCCCGCCGCCCGCCGTCCTCGACGGTGGCCTGGACGGTGCCGACTGCGTGTCCGCCGCGGTCGCGGACGATCCAGTTCAGCCATTCCTGGTCGCCGGTGGGGGAGTGGCCGACGGCGAGCCGGGCGTAGCGGGCACGGAGCGCGTCCAGGCTCGGCGGCTCGCCGCCGATGAAGGCGTACAACGCCGGATCGGCGAGCACCCCGGCCATCTCGTCGGCGTCCCCCACGGTGAGCGGCGACAACTCGAGCCTGCCCGTCGTGATCAGGCCCTCCGCGCGGCGGACGTCGGCGGCCGAGACGGTGTACTCCCAGCCCTCCCGCCACTCGAACGGCGCGGCGATGGAGTCCCCCAGCGCCACCCCGCCGATCAGCAGGTCCAGCGCCCACCGGTTGGCCGAGTGCGCGACCACCAGCACCCGGGCGCCGTCCCACGCGGAGACGAGGTCCCGGAGGAAGTCGCGGGTCCGGCCGACGACCTGGCGGTAACTCTGCCCGCCCGGCCAGGGCACCTCGATGTGCCGGGACCGCTCGGCCGCGAGCCGTGCCACCGGCGCGCCGTTGAGGTCGCCGTAGTCGCACTCGCGGAGCCGTTCGTCCTGGAAGACCGGGGTCCCGGAGCCGGCGAAGGCGATCTCCGTGGTCTGCACGGCACGGCGCAGGTCGGAGGTGAACACCGCGGCGATCCCGTCGTCACGGCGGCGGGCGCCGAGTTCGGCGGCCAGCATCCGGCCGCGCGCCGACAACTCGCCGGGCAACCACCCGGTCGCGATCCCCGCCTCGTTGTCGGTCGTGATCGAGTGCGTTTCGTACACGATCGTCACTGCCACGGCCGAAAACCTATCCGAGTCCGCGCCGGCGGGACGAACCGCCGGGTCAGCCGTCGCGCCGGCGGCCCCGGATCCGCCACGCCCACCACAACATGGCCAGCCCGACCAGCACCACGATCGCGCCCAGCACGGCGTACTGGCCGTGGCCGGACATCATGGAACCGCCGAGCGCGCCCGTGCCCTGGGCGATCCAGACGCCTCCGATGAGGCAGAACAGCACCCCGACGACACCGCGAACCCACATGTCCCGCTCCGATCTGCGGTCGGCCGGTGGCGTCCCGCGCCACCAAACAGTACGTCCCGCCGGCCCGCCGGAGGGATCGCAATCCTTACGAGGTGCTTACCGGGATGGAACCGGCCCGATCGGCGGTCAGCGTGGATGGATGCCGCCGTCGAGACTCACGACCTGGTTGGTGAGGTAGCCGTTGCGGAGCACGGCCATGGCGAGGTCGGCGACCTCCTCGGGCCGGCCGAACCGGCCGACGGGGATCGCGTGGGGGCCCTCACCGAGCGCCGGCAACATCGCGGTGTCCTCGATCAACGCGGGCGCGAGGGCGTTCACCGTCACGCCGCGGCTCGCGACCCGGGCCGCGAGGAAATGCAGGGTCCCGTGCAGGCCGGCCTTGGACGCGGCGTAGTGCGGGCCCACGACGCCGCCGGTGAAGGCGGCGATCGACGAGATGAACAGGACCCGGCCGAACCCGCGCTCCACCATCGCGGGCACCACCTGCTGGGCCAGCAGGAACGGCGCGCGCAGGTTGACGGCCATGGTGCGGTCCCAGGTCTCCAGGTCGACGTCGGTGTACGCCTGCCGTACGGCGTAACCGGCGTTGGGGATCAGCAGGTCGACGGGACCGAGGGCCTCGACGGTCGCGGCGACCAGGCGCGCCGGCACCTCGGGATCGGCGAGGTCGCCGGAGAGGGCGATCGCGTCCAGCCCGGCCCTCCCGGCTTCGGACACGAGCAGCTCGGCCTCGTGCGCGCGGGTGCCGTAGGCGAACGCCGTCCGCACACCGGCGGCGATCAGACACCGGCCCAGCGCGCCGCCGATGCCGCCGGAGGCCCCGGTGAGCAGGGCCACCCGGCCCGCGAGGTCCGTTCCGGTCATCGGGGCTCCTTCCGCGTACGGCCATGGCCTTATATAAGGCCTTCGCCGGGGGCCGGCCCACCAGGAGGGCCGGCCCCCGGCGAAGGGGCGATTGCCGTGTTCGTACCCGGGACGGGCGGGCGGTGCGCCCGCCGCCGGGATCAACCGGAGAAGAGCTGGCTGAGCTTGAGCAGCAGCTCGTAGACGCCGTAGGCGAAGGGCAGGCCCACCCACAGCCAGGCCAAGATCATCAATGGGGTGCGCGAGCTTGTCTCTGTCTGCTCTGTCATCATGAACCTCCCTGCGGAGTGGCCACCGCATCCGTTCCCCCGACCGTCGCGAGCGCCGGTTCGTGGAACTTGTCCTTCACGGGACGGATCAGCTCGTTGGACAGGAAGCCGATCACCAGCAGGCCGATCATGATGTACAGCGACGTCGTGTAGAGATCGGGTCCCGTCTTGCCGGCCGCCTCCTGGGAGTCGGCGATGGCGTTGACGATCAGCGGGCCGAGGACGCCGGCGACCGACCAGGCGGTCAGCAGGCGGCCGTGGATGGCCCCGACCTGGAAGGTGCCGAACAGGTCCTTGAGGTACGCCGGCACGGTGGCGAAGCCGCCTCCGTAGAACGACAGGATGCCGAGCGCGCACAGGATGAACACGACGGTGTGCGAGTCGCCCCACAGCGAGATGATCAGGTACAGCACGGCGCCCACGCCGAGGTAGACGCGGTACATGTTCTTGCGGCCGATGAGGTCCGAGGTCGAGGACCACACGATCCGGCCGGTCATGTTCGCGAGCGAGAGCAGCGCGACGAAGCCAGCGGCGGCGCTCACCGAGATGGGCGTGGCCGTGTGGGCGAAGAAGTCCTGGATCATCGGCGCGGCCTTCTCCAGGATGCCGATGCCCGCGGTCACGTTGAAGCACAGGACGACCCACAGGAACCAGAACTGCGGCGTGCGGATCGCGTTGCGCGCCGAGACGTTCGCGGTGGTGACCAGGGCCTTCGTGGCGGCCTTCGCCGGGTTGAAGCCCTTGGGCAGCCAGCCGTCCGCCGGGACCCGCACCAGGAGCACGCCGAGGGTCATGAAGACCGCGTAGACCACCCCGTGAATGAGGAAGGCCTCGGCGATCCCGCCCGTGGTGGCGCCGAAGGAGCCGAGCATCTGCGTGGACCACGGCGAGGCGATGAGCGCGCCTCCGCCGAAGCCCATGATGGCGATGCCCGTGGCCATTCCCGGCCGGTCGGGGAACCACTTCATCAGCGTGGACACCGGTGAGATGTAGCCGATGCCGAGTCCGATCCCGCCCACGAAGCCGTACCCGAGGACGACCAGCCAGTACTGACTGGTCGCCACGCCGAGCGCGGAGATCAGGAAGCCGGACGCGAAGCAGACCATCGAGACGAACATCGCCCAACGGGGGCCGTTGCGCTCGACCAGCGGCCCGCCGAAGGCGGCGGACAGGCCGAGCATGACGATGCCGAGTTGGAAGGGCAGCGCGCTCTGCGTGCCTGACAGGTCGAGCGCCTTCTCGAGCGGCGGCTTGAAGACGCTCCACGAGTAGGCCTGACCGATGGACAGGTGCACGGAAAGGGCTGCGGGGGGTACGAGCCACCGGCTCCACGTGGGCGGTGCGATCGTGCGTGAGCGACTGAGAAACCCACCTGAAGTGGGAGATATCAGCTTTTGGCCATCTTCGGGCATGAACAGGCAGTATGTCTCAGTCGAATGTTCTTGTCTACGCTAACAATGCAAAGTCAAACCCGCCAGCTTTGTGGGTGGCGCACAACGGGCCCCCTCTGCCGGCCTCGCCCTCGCTCCCCTGACCCTCGTCCATGCCCGCGTGTCAACACGGCGTATTTTGGACACGGCAGGTGGCCGAAAGTGAGGGTATCGGGTGGCAAAAAAAGCTCCCAGGCGCGACGTCGGGGATGAGCGTCTGCAGGTGGGATCTCCGAAGGAATGGGCGGCGGGAGTTCCCGCGGTGGCCCATTCGCTGGCGATGTCCTACTCCCAGATGGGCGTCAAGCGTTCGCTGCTGACCCTGGTGCGTGTGAACCAGAAGCAGGGTTTCGACTGCCCCGGTTGTGCATGGCCGGAAGGCGAGCACCGCAGTCCCGCGGAATTCTGCGAGAACGGCGCCAAGGCGGTCGCGGAGGAGGCGACCCTTCGCCGGGTGACCCGCGATTTCTTCGCCGAGCACGCCGTGTCGGAACTGGCCGGGCGCAGCGACTACTGGCTGGGGCAGCAGGGCAGGCTCACCGAGCCGATGTACAAGCCGGCCGGGTCCGACCACTACGAGCCGGTGGCCTGGGACGAGGCGTTCTCGATCATCGCCAGGGAGCTCAGGGCGCTCGAGTCGCCGGATGAGGCGCTGTTCTACACGTCCGGGCGCACGTCGAACGAGGCCGCGTTCCTCTACCAGCTTCTGGTCCGTCGTTTCGGCACCAACAACCTGCCCGACTGTTCCAACATGTGCCACGAGTCCAGCGGCTCGGCGCTCACCCAGACGCTGGGCATCGGCAAGGGGACGGTCTCGCTGGACGACCTCCACAAGGCCGACCTCATCTTCGTGGTGGGGCAGAACCCCGGCACCAACCATCCGCGCATGTTGTCGGCGCTGGAGAAGGCCAAGAGGAACGGCGCCCGCATCGTCGCGGTCAATCCGCTGCCCGAGGCCGGGCTGCTGCGGTTCAAGAACCCCCAGAAGGCGAGCGGGGTCGCAGGGCGCGGCACGAAGCTCGCCGACCGGTTCCTCCAGATCCGGCTCAACGGCGACATGGCGCTCTTCCAGGCCCTGTCGAAGCTGATGCTCGAGGCCGACGATGCGAACCCGGGGTCGGTGATCGACCACGAGTTCGTCGAGACCCACACGCACGGGTTCCACGACTTCGAGAAGAACGTCCGCGAGCTCGAATGGGAGGACGTCGAGGAGGCGACGGGCCTGCCCCGGACGGCCGTCGAGGAGACGGTCCAGGACGTCCTCGCGGCGAAGTCGGTGATCGTGTGCTGGGCCATGGGACTGACCCAGCACAAGAACTCCGTCGCCACCATCCGGGAGGTCGTCAACTTCCTGCTGCTGCGCGGCAACGTGGGACGGCCGGGAGCCGGGGTCTGCCCCGTGCGCGGGCACTCCAACGTCCAGGGCGACCGCACGATGGGCATCTACGAGAAGCCGTCGGCGGCGTTCCTCGACGCGCTGCGTGACGAGTTCGGCTTCGAGCCGCCCCGCCGCCACGGGGCCGACGCGGTGGAGTCGATCAGGGCGCTGCGCGACGGGCAGGCCAAGGTCTTCGTCGCGATGGGCGGCAACTTCGTCTCCGCGACGCCGGACACGGCGGTGACCGAGGCGGCGATGCGCCGGGCCAGGCTCACCGTCCAGGTGTCGACCAAGCTGAACCGGTCGCACGCGGTGTGCGGCGAGCAGGCGCTCATCCTCCCCACGCTGGGCCGTACGGAGAGGGACGGCGACCGGTTCGTGACGGTCGAGGACTCGATGGGCATGGTGCACGCCTCACGGGGACGGCTGGCTCCCGCCTCGCCCGACCTGCTCTCCGAGGTGGCCATCGTCAGCAGGCTGGCCGGAAGGCTCTTCGAACAGGACGGCGCGTCCGGCATCCCCTGGGAGCGGTTCGAGGCCGACCACGACGCCATCCGCGACCGCATCGAGCGCGTGGTGCCGGGGTTCGACGACTTCAACGAAAGAGTGCGCAGGCCCGGCGGCTTCGCCCTGCCCAACGCCCCCCGTGACGAACGGCGCTTCCCGACCGACACGGGGAAGGCCAACTTCACCGCCAACGCCCTCGACGTCCTGCGGCTCGCCCCCGGGCGCCTCCTGCTCCAGACGGTGCGCAGCCACGACCAGTACAACACCACGATCTACGGCATGGACGACCGCTACCGCGGCGTGCACAACGGCCGCCGGGTCGTGTTCGTCAATCCCGACGACCTGGCCGAACGCGGCATCGCCGACGGCGAGCTCGTCGACCTGGTCAGCGAGTGGCCCGACGGGGAACGCACGGCGGAGGGGTTCCGCGTGATCGCCTATTCCACCGCGCGCGGGTGCTGCGCGGCCTACTTCCCCGAGACCAACGTGCTGGTGCCGCTCGACTCCACCGCGGACACCTCCAACACCCCCACGTCCAAGAGCGTCGTCGTACGGCTCGAGCGGCACGCCGCGGCAGCCGGCTGACCGGCCGAACCCGGCAGGCGCTCGCCTGCCGGGTTCGGTATCCCCGCCGGGACGAACAGCACGCCCTCCGGGCCGACCCGATGACCGGACGCCGTCGCAGAGGTGGCTGTGCGGTGAACACGGAAGCCCCCCGGACATGATCAGAACCGGCTACCCGCATATTCAATGCATAAACGGTAGGTTTACGGGGAGTTAAGTGGTTTATATGTGGATATTCACAAGGAACGTTCAGTGAATTATTAGAAAAATCGAGTAGTCTTTCCGGCTATGACCTGGCAGCGGAAGGTCAATAACGCCTTCATCAAGTACGCGGGATTCCAGCTAAATCGAGTAGGGAAAACGGGTTCCACTCCAGCGGAGGAGGCCGCAGCGGAGGACCTGGTGCGGCCGCCGGAGGACCCGCGGATCGACCGGCTCCTGACCGCGCCGATCTTCATCCTCTCGCCGGTTCGCTCGGGTTCCACCCTGCTGAGGGCGATGATGAACGCCCACTCGATGTTGCACGCTCCCCATGAGCTTCACGTGCGGCGGCTCTTCGTGAACTTCGGGACCCCGCTGGCGGAATCGGCGATGGAAGCGCTCGGCCACAACAGGGCCGATCTGGAGCATCTTCTCTGGGATCGGGTGCTGCACCGCGAGTTGGTCAAGAGCGGCAAGCGGTTCATGGTGGACAAGACTCCGGCCAACGCGTTCGCCTACAAGCGGATCAGGGCCTGCTGGCCCGACGCCCGGTTCATCTTCCTCCTGCGTCATCCGGCGTCCATCGCGACCTCGTGGCACGAAGCCGACCCGGTCAAGCGCACTCCCGAGGAGGCCGCGCTGGACGCCCTGCGTTACATGAAGGCGGTCGAGCGGGCGCGCAAGGCGCTTCCCGGCCTGGTCGTCAGATACGAGGACCTGACCGCGGAACCGGAGAAGGAGACCCGCCGGATCTGCGAATTCCTCGACGTCCCGTGGGAAGACGGCATGCTCACCTACGGCGAGCTCTCCGTCAAGGAGAAGGGACTCGGCGACTGGAAGGACAAGATCAGCACCGGAACCGTGCAGCCGGGCCGTGACCTCCCCTCGGAGGACGAGATCCCGGAATCGCTGCGGGCGATGAGCGTGAGCTGGGACTACCTCCCTCGTACGGCGGAGCGGACATGAGCCTTCCCGGGACGGTGCGATGAAGATCCGTTACATGCTCCTCCACGCCTACGGCATGGGGGGCACCATCCGCACGGTCCTCAACCAGGCCAACGCCATGGCCGCCGCCGGGCACGACGTCGAGGTGATCAGCACGGTACGGCGGCGCGACGAGCCGCAGTTCGAGATCGATTCCCGCGTCCGCGTCACCGCCCTGGCCGACCAGCGGGGCGGGGTGCGGCCCGACTCGGTGGGGCGCCGGGCCTGGCGCATGATGCGCGGCAGGATCGTCCCGGTCGGGGAGTTCAAGGCCGACTGGTTCACCGAGCGGGTGGAGCGGGCGGTCATCGACTACGTGTCGTCGCTGACGGACGGGATCCTGGTGACCACCCGGCCGGCCCTGAACCTCATCTCGGCCCGCCGCACCCCCGAGAGCGTCGTCCGCGTCGCCCAGGATCACATGAACCTGGACACCTACCCGGAGACCGTGCGCAGCGACATCGCCCGCTACTACGGCCGGCTCGACGCGGTCGTGACGCTGACGGCGAGCGACCGCGAGGACTACCGCAAGCTGCTGCCCGGCACCCGGGTCGAATGGGTGCCGAACGCCGTCGCCACTGTCGGCCGTGCGCCCACCCGGCAGGAGAACCCGCTCGTGGTCGCCGCGGGCAGGCTCGTCGGGCAGAAGGGCTTCGACCTGCTCATCCCGGCGTTCAAGCAGGTCGTGGCACGCAATCCGGAGTGGAATCTGCGGATCTTCGGCACCGGCCCGAAGAAGGCCGACCTCGCCAAGCTGATCGCCGAGCACGGCCTGGCCGGCAACGTCACGCTCATGGGCCGCAGCGACCGGCTCGACCAGGAGCTGGCCAAGGCCTCGATCTACGTGCTCAGCTCCCGGTTCGAGGGGCTGCCCATGGTGATGATCGAGTCGATGGCCCACGCGTTGCCGATCGTCGCCTTCGACTGCCCGACCGGCCCCGGCGACGTTCTCACGCACGATCACGACGGCCTGCTCGTCCCCGCCCGGGACGTCGACGCCCTGGCGGCCGGGGTGAACCGGCTCATCGCCGACCGGGAGCTCCGGGTCCGGATGGGCGCAGCGGCCGCCGCGACGGCCCTTGAATACTCGCCGCAGAAGGTCATGCCGTTGTGGGAGCGCATGTTCGCCGACCTCGCCGCAGCACGCTGACGGCACGTGTCGTTTGTCGGGTTTAGGGTATTTCGTCCCCCGGTAGTGGGTCTCTCAGCGAGATCCACCGGAAAGGGACGACATGGATGCCGTAACGGACGTGGTGGTCGTCGGGGCGGGTCCCACGGGGCTGCTCGTCGCGGGTGATCTCGCGGCCGCCGGTCTGTCCTGCGTCGTCCTCGAACGCCGACACGGCGAGTCGAACCTCAGCCGCGCCGCCGGCGTCCACGCGCGGACCCTCGAGCAACTGGACGCCCGCGACCTCGCGGACGACTTCGTGGCGGTGGGCCTTCCGATCGACACGCTGAGGGTGTTCGGGCAGGGGGTGCTGGACCTGTCCTGCCTGGCCACCCGCTTTCCGTATCTGCTGGCCGTCCCGCAGTTCATGACCGAGCGGCTGCTCACGAAGCGGGCACGGACGATGGGTGTCGAGTTCGTCCCGGGCGCGGAGGTGACCGGGCTCCGCCAGGACGCCGACGGAGTGGATCTCGACGTTCGTACACACGACGGCCGGGACTGCACGTGGCGGGCACGCTACGTGGTCGGCGCCGACGGCGCGCGGAGCGCGGTGCGGCACTCGCTCGGCCTGCCCTTCCCCGGCCTGTCCGTGGCGCGCTCGCTCCTGCTGTGCGACGTGCAGATGACCGACCCGCCCCCGAACGTGCTGACGGCGGACGCGGTCAAGGACGGGTTCGCCTTCGTGCTGCCCTTCGGCGACGGCTGGTACCGCGTGATCGTGTGGAGCAGACGCCGGCGTCGGGCGGACACGGCGCCGGTCGAGCTCGGTGAGATCCGCGACATCACGCGGCGCGTCCTCGGCAGCGACTTCGGCATGCACGATCCCCGCTGGATATCGCGGTTCAGCTGTGACGAGCGGCAGGTGCCCGCCTACCGCGTCGGACGGGTCTTCCTCGCCGGCGACGCCGCGCACGTGCACTCCCCGGCGGGCGGTCTCGGGATGAACACGGGCCTGCAGGACGCGGCCAACCTCGGCTGGAAGCTCGCCGCCGTGGTCAGGGACGGAGCGCCGGCGTGGTTGCTCGACACCTACAGCAGCGAGCGGCACCTGGCCGGCGAGATCGCCCTGCGCACCAGCGGCAGGCTCCTGCGCAGTGCGATGGCCCGTCCCCGGACGCTGCGTGCGGTCTGGCGGGTGCTCCTCCGGACGGCGACGGGCGTCCCGGCCTTCGCCCGCCGCATGGCGGAGACGATCTCGGGGATCGGCCTCGCCTACCCGGCCGCCGCGGGCGCCCATCCGCTCGTGGGCCGGCGGGCGCCGGACCTTCCACTGGCCGGTCCCGGGCCGAAGAGCGTGTACCAGGCGTTGCGCTGCAGGTGCTGGCTGCTGGTCGTGCCCCCGGGCTCGCGGGTCCCCGCGCAGGCGGCGGCAGGGTGGGAGGGCCGCGTGCGGGTCGTCACAGCGGGCGACGCCACCCGCACGCTCGTGCTCGTCCGGCCTGACGGCTACATCGCCTGGGCGGCCGCCGCGGGCTCCGAGTCGTCCGCCGACCTGATCCGCACGGCACTGGCGGAGTGGTGCGGCCCGCCGCCCACCCCGATCGCCCGCTGACCGGTTTCTCGGGGAGCCGAATGCCCGGCCCGCCGCGCGTTCACCGGACGGCGTGGCGGACCGTACCGGAAGGCCACGGCTCGCCGGGGCCGCGGGCCCGGCCGCCTCGGCGCAGGAACAGCACCACGGCGCCGGGAAGGGTCGAGACGAACGTGAGCACGCCGTACACCACCGCCGCGGTGAGCCCCTGAGCGGCTCCAAGACCCGTGACGCCGAACGCAAGAGTGGAGACGGCCTCCCTCGGGCCCCACCCCCCGATGTTCACAGGGAGGCCCATCGCGAGGAGCGTCAGGACCAGCGGCGGCAGCAACTGCAGGACCGTCGCGTGCGATCCCGCGGCGCGGGCGGCGACCAGGAAGAGGAGGAGGTGTCCCGCCACCGCCCCGGCCGACAGCAGCGCCACCCGCGGCCAGACGTCGCGGGCGAGCAGGGCGGCGCGCCCCTCCGCCCATCCCGCCGCCAGGGCGCGGTGCCAGGCACCGCCGCGCCGGGCGACGGTCCACACGCCGACGGCGAGGAGGACGGCCAGCAGGACCAGCGTCCCGGCCACCAGTGCGTCGCCCGGAGCGAGGCCGTGGGCCACGGCCGTGATCAGCGCGGGCTGGGTCAGCAGCACCGTCACCCCGACGACGACGAGGACCACCTGGCCGGCGAGGCGTTCGAACACGACGGCGCGGACGCCCCGGCCGACGTTCCCGGACGTGCGGCCGTGGCTGACCGCCCGGTGGACGTCGCCGAGCACGCCCGCGGGCAGCAGCACGTTGAGGAACAGCGCGCGGTAACAGTCCGCGACGGCCGTCGGCAGCGACAGCCGCAGGTCGAGACGGCGCGCCACGAGGCACCAGCGCCAGGCGCTGACCACGGTGGTCGCCAGGCCGATCACGAGGGCCGCGACCGCCGACCAGCCGTCGATCACGCGGAAGCCGTCAACGAAGGCACCCGTGCCGAGCCGCCACACGAGGATCCCCAGGATGCCCGCTCCGATGAGCGTCCGCAGCCAGGGCCAGAGCCTGCGCATCACTGTCACGCGGCGGCCTTCCGCGGGGGGAGCACGAGCAGGTCGGTGTGATGGAGGACGACCTCCAGTTCGCCCGCCTCACACGCCTGGAGCCGTCGCCGCAGGTAGGGCTCCGCCTGCGGGGTGAGGTCGGGCCGCTGCTCGCAGGCGGCGGCGACCCAGCCGCGCAGCCACTCCTCGGTCAGCGCGGCGGAGTCCGCGCCGAGCCGCCAGGGGCTGGGACGGCTGCGCACCACCGCCCCGCGATGCTCGAAGGCCTTGGTGGCGGCGTCGGGGGCGTCGGGGCCGAGCAGGCGGCGGCTGCCGGTCGTGCGCCGCTGGTGGGCGTTGAAGGCCCCGGTCACCTCGGCGTCGAGCGGCTCCGCGGGGGTCAGGTCGGCCCTCCCCGCGACGGACAGGGTGAGCAGGGCCGGACACCCCGCCTCCACACAGGCCGCGGCCAGATCGTCGACCTCGTCGAAGGTGAGCAGGTCGAGCAGCGCGGACGCGGTCACCAGCGACGTTCCGCTGAAATCCGCCGCGCGGAGGGCGGTGAGGTCGCCCTGTCGCGTCTCGGCCGTGACCGGGCCCCCGTCGGAGGCCGAGGGGGGCAGGCTCTCACCGGCGTGGACGAGCAGATCGGGGTCGCGATCACGGAGGATCCAGTGCTGCGGCCCGCGCAGCCGTCCGGCGAGCCATCGGGCCTGCGACCCGGTGCCGCAGCCGAGGTCCTGGATGACCAGCCGCTCCGGTGCGGTCTCCGCCAGGTAGTCCCGCAGCGGATCGAGCAGCTCCGGCGCCCTGGCGGCGGCGTCCGCGCTCTCGCGCAGGGCCAGCCAGCCCGGGGTGACTCGGACCGGCTCGTCGCCGGTCGGCGGCGTGCTCATCGCGTCTCTCCTCGTAGTCGTTCCAGCACGGCGCCCATGCCCCGTGCCGTCTCCTGCCACGGTTCCAGCCGGTCACGGCGATCGAGTGCCGAGAGCCGGAGCCGACGCCGCAGGCCGGGATCGCCGAACCAGCGGCGAAGCCCCGCCGCGATGGCCGCGGGGTCCTCCGGAGATACAAGGATTCCCGGCACGCCGCCATCGGAAGCCTGCCCGAGGGTCTCCGGGACGCCGCCCACGGCCGTGGCCAGCACCGGAATCCCGCGCGCCAGCGCCTCGGTCACGACCATGCCGTACGTCTCGGAGCGGGACGGGAGCACCACCAGGTCGGCGCGGGCGTACTCCACGGCCAGCCGCTCCGGCGGCAGGGGGCCGGCCAGCCGCACCCGGTCGCCGAGGCCGAGCCGCTCGATCAGCCGCCGCAGCCGCTCCGCATGCGCGGGATCCCGGCCCAGCGGCCCGACGATCTCGCAGTGCCACGGCGGTTCCGGGACGGCCACGAGGGCCTCCACGAGCAGGTCGTGGCCCTTGGTCGGGGTCACCGCGCCGACGCAGAGCAGCCGGGAGGCGCCGTCGGTGCCGGACGCCGCCGGCGCGCGGTCGGCGCCGGGGGAGACCACGTGGACCCGCTCCCCCGCCAGCCCGTGGTGGCCGACCAGCCGGTTCGCCGTCCACGGACTGGTCGCCACGACGGCTCCCGCGGCCTGAAGGGTCGCCCGCTCGCGCGCGTCCAGGTCGGCCGCCACCCCGGGCTCCGGCCCGATCTCGTCGCCCAGTGGCAGGTGGACCAGGACCGCCAGGCGCAGCCGCCGGGCCTGGGGGACGACGACATCGGGCACCCCGCACGCGACGAGCCCGTCGAGGAGGACGACCGCGTCGTCGGGCACCTCGGCGAGTGATCGGGCGAGCGCGGCCCGGGCGTCGCCGTCCGGCCTCGGCCAGGCGCCCGGCACGGCGATCTCGTGGACCGGTAGGCCGGCGGCCACGAGTCCCCCGCACACGCGGCGGTCGTAGACGTTGCCGCCGCTCGGCGCGGCCGCGTCGTCGACGTCACCGGGCAGGACGGCGAACACGCCGGCCGTGCTCACAGGGTGCGCTCGTAACTCGCCCACGCGACGTGCGACTCGTGCAGGGCGACCGCGATCCCGGAGAGCCCGCGGGCCCCCTCGCCGAGCGCGCCCGCGTGGACCCGGTCGGCGAGCCGGTCGGCGATGACCTTGGCCAGGTACTCGGTCGAGGTGTTGATCCCGGCGAAGGCGGGCTCGTCGTCGAGGTTGCGATAGTTGAGCTCGGCGAGCACGCCGCCGAGCTCCTGCGTGGCCAGCCCGATGTCGACGACGATGTTGTCGGCGTCGAGCTCCGCGCGGCGGAACGTCGCGTCGACCACGAACGTCGCCCCGTGCAGGCGCTGCGCGGGGCCGAAGACCTCGCCGCGGAAACTGTGGGCGATCATGACGTGGTCGCGAACGGTGATGCTGAACAAGGTGGAGCCTTTCAGGACTCGGCGGGGTCGTAGACGATTCGGTGACACAGAGCGGAAAGATCGTCGCCGGCGAGACGGGCCATCGCCTTGGGCAGGTCCTCGAACCCGCTCTCACCGGTGATCAGCGCGTCGAACACGGGATCGGCGAGCAGCGTCAGCGCCAGCGACAGCCGGTCGGAAAAGCTCCGGCGAGCGCGCCGGGCCGGGGACACCATGCCCACCTGGCTGCTGCGGACGGTCAGACGGCGGGAGTGGAAGAACTCGCCCAGGGGCAGGCCGACCCTCCGGTCGCCGTACCAGCTGAGCTCGATGACCGTTCCCTCGGGCGCGAGCAACTCGAGTGAACGCGCCAGCCCCGCCTCGGTGGCGCTGGCGTGGATCACGAGGTCGCAACCCTCCTCGGCCTCCCCGGGCGACGCGAAGCCGACGCCGAGCGCCTCGGCGACGCCTGCCCGCGCAGGGTTCACGTCGACCAGTTGGACCCTGACACCGGGGAAGCCGGCGAGCACACCCGCCACGGCGCAGCCGACCATTCCGGCCCCGACGACGGCGATCCGGTCGCCGACCAGCGGCGCCGCGTCCCACAGGGCGTTCACCGCGGTCTCGACGGTCCCGGCGAGCACGGCCCGCTCCGGGGGCACGCCGTCCGGCACGGGGACGACCGCGCCGGCGGGGACCACGTAGCGGGTCTGGTGGGGGTAGAGGCAGAAGACCGGGCGGCCGAGCAGATCAGGCGGCCCGTGCTCCACGACCCCGACGTTGAGGTACCCGTACTTCACGGGCCAGGGGAAGTCGCCCTCCTGGAACGGCGCCCTCATCACGTCGTACTGGTTCTCCGGCACCCCGCCGCGCCAGACCAGGGTCTCGGTGCCGCGGCTCACCCCCGAGCAGAGCGTACGGACCTGCACCTCGCCTGGGCCGGGCTCCGGCAGGGCGACCGGTCTGATCTCGCCCTCCCCGGGAGACGTGAACCAGAAGGCACGTGCCGTACGTATCACCGAGCATCTCCTCAACAGGTGGATAGATGGTGCATATGGGTACTAATTGGTACAGGGGTTCCGAATGACGGCACCGTCCGCACGAACTACTCAAACAACACGTGCACAGTTCGGCGCGGGTTCAATCCACTGGGAACAGGCCGCTGGAGCGGGCGTCCAGATGGGCCTGCTGTGCCTGCTGAACGCCCTCGTGGGCCTGAGCTCGGCGAGTGTGGCGGCCGGGGTCGTCTACACGGCCGGCCTGTGGGCGTTCCTCGCCGTCGCCGCTCGGCGGTCGGGAACCCGCTCACTGGGCCCGGCCGATCATGTCACGCTGGCTCGCGCCCTGCTCGTCGGGGGTGTGACGGCGCTCGTGGCGGTCCTGGTGATGACGGACCACCCGGCCCGGGGCCTGCCGCTGGTGATTCTCGTCACACTCGCGACGGTGGCCCTGATCCTGGACGCGGTCGACGGTCAGGTCGCCAGGCGCACCGGCACGGTCTCCAAACTGGGCGCGCGCTTCGACATGGAGGTCGACGCCTTCCTGATCCTGGTGCTCAGCGTCCACGTCGCGGGCTCCCTGGGTGCGTGGGTCCTGGTCATCGGCGCCATGCGGTACGCCTTCGTCGTGGCCGGCTGGACGATGCCGTGGCTGCGGGGGGCGTTGCCGCCGAGCTTCGCCCGGAAGGTCGTGGCGGCGACGCAGGGGATCGTGCTCGTCGTGGCCGCCTCGGGCGTGTTGCCGTACCCGGTCGTGGCGGTCGCGGTGGGAGCGGCGCTGGCGTCCCTGGTGTGGTCCTTTGGCCGCGACGTCGTCTGGCTGTGGCGCAACCGCCCCGCGCGGACGCAGGTCGCGTCGATGAGCTAGCCGGTGAGGTCGCTAACCGGTGAGACCGAGTTCGCCCGCGCGGAACCCGGCCTGGAACCGGGAGTCGGCCTCCAGCGTGGCCATGAGCTCGGCGACCCGTCTGCGGTAGGTGCGCAGGGACAGGCCGAGGCGCCGGGCCGCCGTCTCGTCGGTGTATCCGGCGCCCAGAGCGCGCAGGACCGCCCGGTCGTCGTCGTCGAGGTGGGGCCGGTCGCCGGAGAGATAGGCGGCCAGGTCGGCGGCGCTGTCCCACGCGGCGCGGAAGAGGGCGTGCACACCGCCGACGAGCGCGGGCGAGGTGGTGACGGTGAACTCGCGCGGGCCCGGAGCGTCGGGGCCCGCGAGGATCATCACCCGCCCGTCGATGATGATCGTCTCGTGGGGGAGCGGCGCCGAGCTGATCCGCACCCGGCCGCCCGCGGCCGTGACCTGGTCCAGGTGCCGCCGTGACGCCTCGTCGGCGAGGGCGGCCGGGGTGAGCAGCTTGCGCACCACGAAGCCGGCCGTGCCGTTCGCGTGCATCCGGCCGCTGATCGCCTGCCGCGCCTCGGGCTGCGACCACGTGTTCAGGTCGCGCGCCGCGCACACGAACTCGTGCCGGGCGCCGGTGAAGAGGTGACCCGCGCGAGCGACGAGTTCCGCGTCGCCGCGTACGGTGATGACCTGGTCGGGAGTCATTCGTCCATTATGAGCGGACCGGCTGAGGTGGCAGCTTGTTGCCATCGCGTGGCCCCGCCTCCCACCGGAGGGGGAATCTTGCCTGCATGACGACGAACGGATATTCAGACCCGATTTCCCCCGCCGCGCTCACGGGGGACTTCCGCCTCGGCGGAGACCTGCCGGTTCACCGGCTCGGTTTCGGCGCGATGCGACTGCCGACCGGCACCTTCGCGGGCCCCGCCCGCGACCCGGAGACCGGTGTCGCGGTCCTGCGCCGCGCGGTCGAACTGGGCGTGAACCACATCGACACGGCCTGGTTCTACCGCCGGGGCGGCGTGGCGGCCAACGACCTGATCCGTACGGCGCTCGCGCCGTACGGGGACGGGCTTGTGATCGCGACGAAGGTGGGGCCGCTGCTCGGCCCGGAGGGAGTGCCGAGCGGTGAGGCCGGCCCTGCGCAACTGCGCGAGCTCGTGGAGGACAACCTGCGCAGCCTCGGCGTGGACCGGCTCGACCTGGTCTACCTGCGTGTGGGGGGCCTGAACGCCCCCGGTGGAGTGCCGATCTCCGACCGGTTCGCGGCCCTGGCCGAGTTGCGCGAGGAAGGGCTGATCAGGCACCTCGGCGTGAGCAACGTCGACTCCGCCCAGCTGGCCGAGGCGCAGCGGATCGCGCCGGTGGCGGCCGTGCAGAACAGCTTCCATGTGCAGGACCGGGGCGACGCCGAGGTCCTGGACCGATGTGAGGAGGCCGGGATCGCCTTCGTGCCCTTCTTCCCGCTCGGAGGCGGTCGGCGGCCGATCGACGCGGCCCGTCTCGCCGGCGTCATGGACCGCCACCGGGCCACGATGCCGCAGGTCGCGCTCGCATGGCTGCTGGCGAGCTCACCCGTGATGCTCGCGATCCCCGGCACCGGCTCCCTCGACCACCTCGAGGAGAACATGGCCGCCGGGCGGATCCGCCTGACACCCGACGACCTGGCCGCGCTCGACGCGTGACGCCGGGTGCCCACGCAGGCGGAGGCCTGCGTGGGCGCGCCGGGGGTCAGCCTCGAGGGCCCCGGTACTGCCGGGGCAGCGAGAAGCCCCTGTCGGCGATCACCGCGCGCAGACGGTCGGGGTAGTCGGTGATGAGGCCGTCGACGCCGTCGTCGATGAGCTTGTTCATGGTGGGCTCGTCGTCGACGGTCCAGGGGATCACCTTCAGGCCGAGCCGGTGGGCCTCGTCGACCATGGCCTTCGTCACGTAGGGGCGGTAGCCGGGGTCGGTCACCTTCCCGTTCTGCGGGAACCCGTGGACGGGGGAGAAGGCCTCGGCGCCGAACGACTTGACCGCCTTCAGCGGGTCGCCGCCGAAGGCGTCGATGTCGATGCTGCCCAGCCACGGTGACGCGCCCGGCTGGCCGGTCTGGAGGAAGTCGTAGTTGGTGAGAGCCACCAGCGGAAGCCGCGGTTCGACCTTCCGCATGCGCATGAGCGAGCCCCAGTCGAAGCTCTGGATCGTGACCTGCTTGAGCATGTGGGCGCGGCGGATCTCCCGCACGGCGACCTGGACGAACTGCTCACGCGGCGCGGTCTCCGACGGCGCGCCCGCCTCGACCTTGGTCTCGACGTTCAGCGTCACGTCGTGCGCGTGGAACCGCTTGACCAGGTCGAACACCTCGCTCAGCAGCGGCATCCGGGCACCGGGAGCGGGCCGCTGCCCGGGGAAGTCGGGCAGCGTCTTCGACCCGCAGTCCAGGGTTCTGACCTGGGCGAGGGTGAGCGTGTTCACGTACTTGCCGACGTAGGGATACTCGGCGTCGCCGGGGAACGCAGGGCCGGTGTCCTGGCACTTGCGGCCGTCGATCCTGCGGTCATGGGTGACGACGGCCTTGCCGTCCTCGGTGATCTGGATGTCCAGTTCCAGCGTGCTGACGCCGACGCGCAGCCCGTTGGCGAAGGAGTCGAGGGTGCTCTCCACGACGAGGCCGAGGCCGCCGCGGTGGGCCTGCAGGTCGAAATCCTCGCGGTGGTGCTTTCCCGGCGAGGTCGCGAGCGCCGGGCCTGCGAGGGCCACTACGGTCGCTCCGGCCAATAAGGCCGCGGCGGTGATGCGGAGCCTGTTCACGTGCGTCTCCTGGTCCGTGTGCGGAAGGGGGCCTGCCCCGGACGGTGTGGCGCGGGAGTCGATTCAGACTGCTGGTGCGGCGCGGCGGCCCGGTTCTTCGCGAGACCCGGGCCGGCGCGGCCACGTTCCCAACCTGCCGATGATCCGTGACACCTGGGGAAACGTCCGGGGAAGGCGCGACCACCTTCTTGTTCACGTCCGGGACGGCTCCCGCCCGCGTCGGCTCACGGACGTGGTCAGGCCTGGGAGCGGAAGGGGCCGGTCACCTCGTAGGTGATGCCGCCACTGCCGGTGGAGGAGCCCGAGGTGCCGCGCTGGGAGGAGAAGTAGAGCCGCCTGCCGTCCGGGGAGAACGCGGGGCCGGTGATCTCCGAGGAGGACTGGCCCAGGATCCGCAGGAACGGCGCCACGACCCCCTCGGGGGTGATGACGTTGATCTCCATGTTCCCGCCGTCCTCGGCGACGAACAGGTCGCGGCTGGTGGGGGCGCCGGTGATGTTGTCCACCCCGGTGAGAGGTGCGGACCCGCCGGTCACCAGCGAGTCGTCGTAGGCCAGGTCGAGCACGGAGCCGACCGCGTCGTAGCTCCACACCCGGTTGTCGCCCTTCGTGGTGAAGTAGCAGACGCCGTTCTCGTACCAGCAGCCCTCGCCGCCGTCGAAGTGCTTGGCGGCGCCGACCTGACGTCGCGTGGCGACGGGGAAGCCGTCGCGGTCGGGAATGTCCTGCCAGGTGACCGGGCCCGTGATCTGGCCGGAGGGCGCGCAGAGCACCTGGAGTCGCCCGGTGCGGAGGTCACCCCACGTGTCGGGGATGAACCGGTAGAAGCAGCCGTCCTCCTCGTCCTCGGTGAGGTACACCACCTGGCGCACCGGGTCGCAGGCCGCCGCCTCATGCTTGAAGCGGCCCATCCGGGTGCGCTCCTCGCCGCTCCGGCCGCCGCCGGGCCAGGTCTCGAAGACCCGGCCGAGGGCGATCTCCTCGCAGGACAGCCAGGTGCCCCACGGGGTGGCTCCGCCCGCGCAGTTGAGGTTCGTCTCCGACAGGATCCGGTAGGCCGACTGGATGGTGCCGTCGGCCGAGAAGCGGACCGCCGACGCGCCGCCGACCAGCGGGATCTCGGAGTTGGACACGTAGATCCATCCGTTGCCGTCGGGGAAGCAGGCCCCGCCGTCCGGCGCCCAGTGCCAGGTGTAGCCGGCCACCTGCCGCCCAGAACGGGCGATCACCCGGCTGGTGAACCCCGACGGGAGCTGGATGCCGTCGCCGTCGGCGGCCAGCAGGTCTCCGTACGGGCTCGGCCCGGGCTGGGCGACGGCGCCGAAGGCCTCACCCCACAACGCTCCGGAGAACGCCGCTCCTCCCACTCCGACGACGGCAGCTCGAAGCACGGTCCTTCGGTCCACGTCCACCTCCGGGTTGACGATCAAGAGTCATCAGCCGGAACGTAGATCGGTCAAACGACCTGTGTCACGCAACAGCGTGAACATGCGATGTCGTGTCGGCGGCGCCACCCGAATGCCCTGTCCCGGGGGCGGCGGTCAGAGGTCTGGCCAGGTGTGCGGCTCGATGTAATTGTGAACTCCGCGGAAGAACCAGTCGGCGAGGTCGTCGAGCCGTTCCAGGCACGCGTCGTAGTACTCGTCGGGCTTCGGCCGCGGGAAGTGCGGATGGGAGGTCCAGCCTCTTACGAAGTGTGAAACCTCGTAGAAGCCCTCGGCGATCCAGCGGTCCAGCCGGTCACGCCCCTGGAACAGCTCGCAGGTCGCGCGCATCGCCTGTTCCAGTCGGCTGAAGGCGTCCTTGTCCCATTCGAGCTGACTGCCCCGCAGCTTCAGCAGGAACGTGTCGTCGTCGGCGTCGAACTCCCGGCGAAGCGTCGTCAGCACATCGCGGGCCGGCGCGGGCCCGGTCACCCGTAGTAGAGGGCCGTCAGACGGGGGAGGCGGCGCCGCATCTCGTCCTCGTCGTCGAAGTCGAAGTCCCAGTCCGGATCGAGCCGGGGATGACGGATCGTGAACGCCCCGTCGGGCAGTTCCTCGCCGGTGACGGCCAGATGGGCGTTCCACGCCACGCCGAGGACGTCGGCACCCTCGATGTCCTCCTCCCGTGCGTGGGCGCGCTCGACGGCGGGCAGGCCGGCGAGGGAATCGGGGTCCGCGACCGCCTGGCCGTACACCTCCTCGCCCTGGGCGACGAGCCAGCCGCGGAAGTAGTCGAAGCCGTCGTCGGAGGCCCCGCCGTTGATCACGTATGCCGCCGCCCACAGGTCGGCCCGATAGGAGGCGGTGAGCAGGTCCCACAGGGGCTGCGCGAAGGCGACGATCTCGGCGGGTGTTCGCCGGGACAGTAGGCCGACCATCCGCCCGGCCACCGCGTCGGCATCGCCGCGCGCCTCCTCGTCGAGCCCCGATCGCGCCTCGTCGACGAGACGCCACACGTCTTCGGTATTCATGCTCGCTGAGCGTAGCGGTCGTGAATTACCCGGAAAGCATTCCTTTATCGCGAAATTTGACCATGGTCCATAAGTTCTAGATAAAGATTCTGTTACATTACCGGACGCACCAAATATGGATATTGGGACCCTTGACGATTATTCTCCGCTTAGCGAAGATCATGACAATTGTGCACATTCTGCCGGGATAACCCCCTCCCCGGGAAACCGTGTGCCAACTGGAGGAATCTGTCATGGGGCGTTCCATCAATGGCAGGGTTGGCCGCGTAGCGGTCGTACTCGCCCTGCCCATTGCCCTCACCCTCACTCTCAGTCCGAACCCGGTTCTCGCCGATCCCTCTCCGCAGGCCGGCCAGGTCGTGCCGGATCGGCAGCCCAGCACCGACCAGAACGGTGTGGCGCTGCTCCGCATCGTCGTCCCCGACCAGGACGCGGTCGACCGGCTCAACTCCATGGGCGTGGACCTGGCCGAATACAAGAAGCCGCTGGACAACGGCATCGAGGTCCACGCGGTGCTCAGCCCGCAGGAGGCACAGGACCTTCGCGACCAGGGCTTCGACGTCCGGGGCGCGATCTCCGACCAGTCGGACTACGCGCAGAACCAGGCCGAGCGGAAGTCCGCGATGAAGTCGGCCGCGGCGGCGGCCGTTGAGACCGACACCCTGACCCCGCTGCGCGCCGAATGGTTCACCAGCCTCGACGACCAGCGCTTCCTCTCGGTGGAGGTCAAGTCGAGCGCCACGGACGCCGAGACGGTGCTCACGGCGACCTGGGACAGCGGCCCGAAGACCGCCCCCGACTCCGGCGGCACGGCGACGATGTCGCGCTTCACCGACGCCGGTCAGTACATGTACCACCGGTTCAGCGCACCGCTGGCGATCACCGCCGCGCCCACCAAGGTGACCATCACCAGCAGTCGCGGGGGCTCGGTCACCGTGCCGGTGAACAAGTGGCTCGGTGAGAAGCGCAAACCGCCGAGCAAGCACTACGTCGAGGACTTCGTCGACCACTACATGGATCCCACCGAGGTCACAGGTCGCATCAGCTCGCTGGCCCGGCAGTTCCCGAAGATCTCGGAGATCATCGACCTGCCGAACAAGACGAACGGCTACCGCCGCGCCGCTCAGGCGCAGTTCGGGACTGCCGCCGCGAGCACCCTATACGTGACCTCCAAGGCGTACGGAAGTGAGGGCGGCAACGACATCGGCGTGACGCTGACGCAGCCGGCCACCGCCTCCGCCCCGCTGTCCGTCGCGGTCGCCGGCAAGAACGTCACGGTCAACCTGGCCACCGACGCCTCCGGTGCGATCAGCAGCACCGCCCGTCAGGTGGTGGACGCGCTCAACGCCGACACGGCCGCCGCGGCGCTGCTGACGGCGTCGACCTACCGCGGCAACGTAGGCGCGGGCCTGGTGGCCGCCGCTCCGGCGACGAAGCTGACCGACAACCTCAAGGCGCCGGCGAGCATCTCGCGGGATCCGTTCCAGATGAAGGTGTTGCGCATCGGCAAGAAGCGCGACGGCTCGAAGGTCGGAGTGTTCCTCTACTGCCAGGAGCACGCCCGTGAATGGGTGACGCCGCTGACCTGTGTGGAGACCGCCGAGCGCCTGCTGCGCAACTACGACCGCGACCCGGCGACGAGGAAGCTGGTCGACAACCTCGACATCTTCATCATGCCGACGGTCAACCCCGACGGCGGGACGTACAGCTTCTACGACTACAACATGCAGCGCAAGAACATGACCAACTACTGCGCGGGCACCAACTCCGGGGACCCGGCGTCCCGCAACTCGTGGGGCGTCGACCTGAACCGCAACTTCACCGTCGGCTCGTTCTTCGACGGGTACAGCGGCGCCTCGTCAAGCTGCACCAGCGGCACGTTCGCCGGTCCGTCCGAGCTGTCGGAGCCGGAGGCGCGCAACGAGGTGTGGTTGACCCACCAGTACCCGAACATCAAGTTCGCGATGAACACGCACTCCTACGGCGGCTACTTCATGTGGCCTCCGGGCGCCTACAAGACGGCCGGCCGTGAGCTGCTGCCGCGGGTCGACTTCGGCACGGAGAACTACTTCTGGGACGCCTCCACTCACATCCTGTCGGCGGTGCAGGCGTGGCGCGGCACGGGCATCTGGCCCGGCCAGACCGGTCCGGTCCCGGACGTTCTGTACTCGGCGGCGGGCAACAGCGCCGACGAGCACTGGTTCAACCGCGGCATCATCGGCTGGGACTTCGAGGTGGGCGCGGACGTCTAAAACGCCACCACCAAGCAGTTCGAGCCGGTGGGCTTCCAGCCGGACTTCGCCGAAGGCCACGAGGAGGCGATGGAGTTCGCCAACGGCCAGATCGCCATCCTCGAGGTCGCCCGGTCCTTCTCCGACGACAACGACCGGCCGAAGTCCAAGCTCGAGGTGACCGGCCGCACCGACTCCTCGGCCACGTTCACCTTCACGCTGGACGAGCCGGCCAACGTGTACTACACGCTGGACGGCAGCCGGCCGACGCTGAACTCGCCCAGGCTCGCCGCGGCGGGAATGCGTGAGGGCGCGCAGCAGATCACCGTCGACAAGACCACCGAGGTCCGCTGGTTCGCCGTGGACATCGCGGGCAACACCGAGGGCAACCGCAAGGAGACGGTCAAGGTCCGCGACGTCCGCTGACCCCACTCCGTTCTGATGTTCCGCACGGCCGCCGGTCCTCCGACCGGCGGCCGTCTCGGTTCACCGGGCGCAGCGGAGGATGGCCTCGACCGAGCGGTCCACGTCGTCCTCGTCGGTCGACCAGTTCGAGACCGATATCCGCATGGCGGCCCGGCCCTCCCAGGTCGTCCCGCTCATCCAGCAGGTTCCGTCCCGCTGGACGCGTTCCACCACCGCGCGCGTGTGACCGTCGTGGTCGCCGTCGGCGGACAGGAAGCGCACCAGCACCTGGTTGAGGGACACGTCGTTGAGCACCTCCACGCCGTCGTCGGCTGCCAGCCGCTCGGCGAACCGGCCGGCCAGCGCGCAGCACCGCTCCACCAGGTCGGCGACGCCGGTGCGCCCGAGCGACCGAAGGGCGGCGTACACGGCGAACCCGCGGGCGCGGCGGGAGAAGTCGGGCGTGTAGTCGAGCGCGTCGCGTTCCCCGTCGGCGCCGTGGATGAGATAGCCGGCCCGTACGCCCATCGCGGCCTGGTGCGCCTCCGGATGCGCGCAGAAGACCAGGCCGGAGTCATAGGGCACGTTGAGCCACTTGTGCGCGTCGGTGGCCCACGAGTCGGCCTGCTCGACGCCCGCCGTGAGGTGGCGCAGCCGCGGGGCGGCCGCGGCCCACAGCCCGAACGCGCCGTCGACGTGCACCCAGGCCCCCGCTTCGTGGGCGACGGCGCAGACGTCCCCGATGGGGTCGAACGCGCCCGTGTTGACGCCGCCGGCCTGGGCGCAGACGATCGCCGGGCCTTCGCCGCCGGCGAGCGCCTCGGCGAGCGCGCCGGGAAGCATCCGCCCCTGGGCGTCCGTCTCGACCGGGACGAGCGCGTTGCGGCCCAGCCCGAGGAATCGCAGGGCGCGGTCGATGGTGCTGTGCCGATGCCGGCCCGCGAGCACACGCAGGCGAGGCGCCCCGGCCAGCCCGTCGGCCTCGACGTCCCAGCCCGCCCGGCGCAACATCTCGTGCCGGGCGGCGGCCAGCGCGGTGAAATTGGCCATCTGGCCGCCGGTGACGAACCCCACCGAGGTCTGATCGGGCAGCCCGAACAGCCGAACCAGCCACTCCCCGGCCACCTCCTCCACCGCGGAGGCGGCCGGGGCGAGCGCGGCCATGCAGGCGTTCTGGTCCCATGTGGTGGCGAGCCAGTCCGCGGCCAGCGCCGCGGGGTGCGCGCCGCCGACGACGAATCCGAAGAAGCGGCCGCTCGGCGTGTTCACCAGACCGGGTTCGGCCGCCAGGGCCAGGTCCGCGACCACGCCGCGAGCGTCCTGCGGCCCCTCGGGTAACGGCCCGCCGAGCGCCGCCAGCAGATCGGCCCGGTTCGCCGTGCTGCCCACCGGCCGGTCGGGCAGGGCCGTCAGATAGCCCAATGACCTTTCGTACGCCTCGGTCAGGGGTGCGGCCCAGTCCGGCTTCTCCACCACGTCCTCCTCGCTAGCCGCCGGGCGCCGATCTCAAGGTGCGCACGATGACGCACATGCCCGACGGCTCGCCAGTCTGGCAGCCGGTGTACGGCCCTACGCGGCGGGGTTGCGCTGGGGCGCCGGATTGTCCGCCGCCCAGTCCAGGAGGGACTCGGCGGTGCTGAAGCGCCTGCTGGAGACGTCCTCGCCGAGGATGACGCCGATCAGCCGATGTCCCTGGCGGTCGGCCGCGAACGTCAGGCAGAAGCCCGCGGCCTGGGTGAAGCCGGTCTTGACACCCAGGGCGCCCGGCAGGTCGAGCATCTCGTTGGTGTTGGTCCACGTGTGCGCGCCGTGCGTCGCGGTCGCGCCGATGCTGTACCGCTGGGTGGAGGTCACCTTCGCGAACGTCTTGTCGCGCAGCGCCGCCGCGGCCAGCCGGGCCTGGTCCTGCGCGGTGGAGTAGCCGTCGCCGCCCGGCATCGGGAGCCCGTCGGGGTTGACGTAGTGGGTGTCCTTCAGCCCGAGCTGGCGGGCGGTGTCGTTCATCTTGGCGACGAACCCGTCGACGCCGGGGCCGTAGGTGCGGGCCATCGCGTGCGCGGCGTCCGCGCCGGACGGCAGCAGCAGGCCGTAGAGCAGGTCCTTGATCTGGACGCGGTCGCCGGGCTCGAGGTCGGCGCTCGTGCCGCCGTTGTCGTTGGCATACCGCACGTCGGCGGCGGTGATCGTGACGGTGTCCGTCAGCTTGGCCTGCTTGAGGACGACGTAGGCCGTCATCACCTTGGTGAGGCTGGCGATCGGCATGCGCCGGGCGCCGGCGTCGTCCAGCCGTACCGCCCCTGTGGAGGCGTCGAGCAGATAGGTGGCCCGCCCGTAGACCGGGGGAGCGTCGACCGTGCGGACGTGGGCGGCAGCGGCCGGCGCCTGTGCGGACTGGGCCAGCGCCGGGACGGAGAACCCGGTGGACAGGCCAAGAACGGCCATGCACACGACCGGGATTAGTTTCCTTGTATGCATGCATTTGAGGCTGCCATGACATTAACGTCACTTCTGACCATATTCGGGTAAAAATATGGCGTTTTGACGAACGGGTGGAGCCTCCGCGAAGGAAGTGACTGGCGGGATGGGAGCGACGGTCTGAGCGGCGTTTTCCACGAGGTGGGCGATCCCGGCGGGGTCGGCGAGCGCGCTCAGGTGACTCCGGCCCGGCAGATGAGTGAGACTGCCGTGCGCGCACGCCCGGAGGAACTCCTGTTCGTCGATGCGGAACGGATCGCGGGAGCCGTTCACCAGCCAGACCCGCCCGGGGTAGGCCGCGAGCGAGGCCACAGGATCCTCGGCGGCGACGGCCTCCACGACCGACGGCACCACTTCACAGGCGAGGCCGCCGGCGGTGAACGCCTCCGCCGTCGGTCCCGGAAGCGTTCTGCGGAAGCCGTACGCACTCAGGCGCCCGGCCAGTGAAGGGCCGCGTGCGGCGAGCCGGCCGGCCAGGCGGTAGATCATGGCGCATCTCCCCGTGGGCTTCGCCGTGCAGCCCATCGCCACCAGACCGGCGACGAGGTCGGGATGCCGCGCGGCGGTGGCGATGCCGACGTAACCGCCGAGGGAGAACCCCGCGACGAGCGCCCGTCCCCCGAGCTCCGCGATGCGGTCCGCGACCACCGCGCAGGCGGCCTCCATGTCGTACGGCAGGCCGCGCAGGGAACCGTGCCCCGGCAGGTCCGGTGCGGCGGACGGGCCGGCGAGATGGGACCTGACCGGGCCCCACATGGTGCCGCTGACCCGGATCCCGTGGATGAAGACGATCGGCAGTGCCACGGCTCCTCCTCGAATGCAACGCAACGGTGCGTGGTGTTTTCCTTAGAGTACGACGCAACGTTGCGTTGTACTACGCTTCCGGCATGGCTCCTCGCAAGAAGCGGCAGATCTTGGACGCGACGCTCGAACTGCTCGCGGAGAAGGGGTACGAGGGCCTCACGATCGAGGGCGTGGCCGGGCGATCCGAGGTGAACAAGACCACGATCTACCGCTGGTGGCCGTCCAAGGCCGCCCTACTTGGTGCGGCGCTCGTCGAGGCCGAGGTGCTCGACTTCGACGCGCCGGACACCGGCAGCCTCGACGGGGATCTCCGCCGCCTGGTCGAGGGCGTCGCCCGGCTGCTCACGGTCCCTCCGGCGTCCGACATCGCCGTCGCCGCGCTGGGCGCCGCCGTGCATGATCCCGCCCTGGCCGAGGCGGCGAAGGGCTTCTTCGCCGACCGCTTCGCCCGGGAGCTGCCGATCTTCGAGCGGGCCCGCGCGCGGGGGGAGATCGACGCTTCGGCCGATCCCATGATGATCGTCGACCTGCTCGCGGGCGCCGTATGGCTGCGGGTCGTGTTCCGGCAGCTGCCTCTGGACCGGGACTTCGCCGACCGGACGGTGGCCCTGGTCCTTCATGGCGTACGGCCGGCGGGGAATGTCGCATAGGCCCGCCCCCTCATGGGGTTTCGCCTGACCGGCGCCGCGTGAACTCCGGTTTTCGCGCCTCAGGCCTCGTCCCGGAACGGCCGCACCTCGATCGGGAGGAGGCCGATCGCCTGAGCGAGCCTGCCGCCCCACTCGAGCGCCGCGTCGAGGTCGGGTGCCGAGATGATCGTGAACCCTCCGAGGTGTTCCTTGCCCTCGGCGTACGGGCCGTCGGTCATGAGCACGGAGCCGTCCTTGACCCGCAGCACGGTCGCGGTGCTCGGCGAGTGCAGACCGCCGGTGAAGACCCACACGCCGGCGGCCCTCATCTCCTGGTGCAGAGCGTCGAGGTTCCGCGCGATCGGCTCCAGGACCTCGGGCCCGGGCACGTCTCCGTCGGGCTCGATCACACTGAGAAGGTACTGCGGCATCGGGTGTTCCTTTCGTTCGTGGCCGAACGTGGGGTCGTCCGGCCTCCCACCCTCTAGACGAACGGCCTCCGGCGGGATCGACACCACCCGGTGAGTCTGTCCCGCTATCGCAGGGACGTACAGCCGCGATGATTGGCGTCGTGAACGAAATGTCGGGAGCGCGGCCGTGGAGTCGGTACGCCCTCACGGTCGCCGGCCTCGCTGTGATGTTCGGCGGGGGAATCTGGCTCAGGGACGTCTCCGACCCTCCCGCGCACGTCTGGAACGCCGGGATCGCGGCGGTCGGGGGTTACGCGGTCGCCCACCCGCTTGCCGCCCTCGGGTACGCCGCCAGTGGGATTCGGCTGCTGACCGCTCCGATCGTCCTGTTCCTCTTGAGGGAACTCCGGAGGACCCGGCCGCTGCGGCAATACCTGGCTTACTGCCTCACCCTGCTCGGCATCGCGGCGGTGACGGCGGTGACGGTGGCTCTCACGATTCCCGGCGACGACCCCCCGACCGGTTTCCTCGACTACGCCGCCCTTGGAGTGCTCCTCGCGACCGCGCTCCCAGGTGCGGGCGGGCTCATCCACGTCCTGTACGCCTGGCGCGCGGATCGCAAGGCCGGCGTCCGCGAAGCGGAGCCTGCGACGTGACCCGGTGCGGACGGCTAGCGCGCTGACGCGGCGATCACCTGGGACACCAGCCCGGGCGAGGTGACCTGGCGGACGTACTCGGGCCTGCGCAGCTCCCCGCCCATGAACGGGTACGGGTTGCGGTGGACGGCGGGGCTCTCCTCGTCGACCAGGGCGGCGAAGTGGATCTCCTTCGCCCCGGTGGACTCGACCACGCGGCCCACGTTGCGGGGCGTGATGCCGCCCCCGGGCATGATGATCAGGCGGTCGCCGGCCCGCTCGACCAGTGACGCGATCAGCGGCGCTCCTTCGAGGGCCGAGCTGTCCTGCCCCGAGGTGAGCACCCGGTCGACGCCCAGCTCCGCCAGCGTCTCCAGCGCGGCGAACGGGTCGGCGGCCATGTCGAAGGCGCGGTGGAAGGTGACGGAGAGCCCTTCGGCCGCCGCGATGAGCCGCTTGGCGACGTCGGTGTCCACCTCGCCGGACGGAGTGAGCGCGCCGATAACCACGCCGTGCGCTCCGGCCTCCCGCACTGTGGCCACGTCGCGCTCCATGGCGGCGATCTCGTACTCGTCGAAGACGAAGTCGCCGCCCCGGGGCCGGATGATGACGTGGACCCGGATCGACGAGACCGCCGCGAGGGTCGCCTCCACCGCGCCGAGGGTCGGGGTCAGACCACCGTCGAAGAGCGCCGAGCAGAGCTCGACCCGGTGCGCGCCGGCGCGTTCGGCCGCGAGCGCGCCCGCCGTGCTGTCGATGCAGATCTCGTACGTGAGACTCATGATTCCCCCAAAGCGTGGATCTCGCCGACCGGGGATCCCCCGCCCAGCACAGGAACAGTGGCGAACTCCGCGGCCGGCGCGACGTCGCCGCCCGCCGCCCGCAGCGTCGCCAGAGCGATGGCGGTCGTGGCCCGCGGGCTCCCGTCGATGACCTTGACCGCCGCCGCGTGCCCTGAGGCGAGGGCGACGACGAGCACCCCTTCGGCCCCGCCCTTCGCCACCGCGCCCGGAAGGGCCTGCATCAGCGTGGTGTTCACATGGCCGGTCCCGCCGACGTACTCGGGGTGCTCGCGCATCGCGTCGGCGACCGCGCGCGGCGCCGTGCCCGGCGCGGCGAGCACCAGGCCCTGTACGGCTCGCGCCAGCCCCTCCAGCGAGATGCCGAACAGCGGCGCGCCGCAGCCGTCGACGGCGACGTGGGCCGCCTTCTCTCCCGACAACTCCTCGACGACGTCGCGGACCCGCCGCTGCACGGGATGGCCGGCGTCGAGATAGGAGTCGACGGCCCAGCCGTTCACCGCCGCCGCGGCCAGCATCGCCGCGTGCTTGCCCGAGCAGTTCATCCGCTCGCGGGAGGCCCCCAGGCCGTCCCGGATCAGCGCGTGCCGGGTGGCCTCGTCCTCCGGCCAGTCGGCGGGGCAGCCCAGGGCGTCGAATCCGAGCCCGGCCTCGGCCAGCATCTCGGCGACCAGCCGTACGTGCGAGTCCTCACCCGTGTGGCTTCCGGCCGCGATCGCCAGGCGCGGGCCGTGCAGGTCGGCGCCGGACAGGAGGCAGGCGAGCGCCTGGAACGGCTTTGCGGACGAGCGGGGCAACACCGGCGCGGCGACCCGGCCGCGCGCGACGGCGGTGCGGCCGTCGGGCGTGAGCGCGACGGCGCTGCCGAAGTGCACGCTCTCCACGAACCCCGAACGCACGACCTCGGCGAGTGGAACGTATTCAGACACGGGCTCAGGCACTGGCGGTCCTCCTTCGCGGCTGGCGCGCCTCGAGAGTGCGGGCCAGTTTGGACAGCGACGCGTTGACCACCAGGTAGACCAGCGCGACGACGATGTAGGTCTGGATGAGCAGGCCGTTGTAGTTCGCCAGCACCTTGCCGCTGTAGAGCAGCTCGGCGTAGCTGACGACGAAGCCGAGCGAGGTGTCCTTCAGCAGCCCGACCGACTGGCTGACGATCGAGGGCAGTACGCGCCGGGCCGCCTGCGGCAGCACGATCAGGCGCATGGTCTGCCCGTGCGTCAGCCCGACCGCGAGCCCGGCCTCGCTCTGGCCTCGCTCGATGGACAGGATTCCCGCCCGGAAGACCTCCGCGAACAACGAGGCGTTCGAGACGGTCAGCGGCACCACGAGCTTCCAGAACAGCGGCAGGTCGAGGCCGTACCGGGGCAGCGCGAACAGCACGACGTAGACCAGCACCAGCACGGGGATCGTCCGCACGGCCTCCACGTAGGCCGCCGACGGCATCCGGACCCACCGCCGCCGCGACAGCCGTCCGAGTGCGAGCGCCAGGCCCCCCGCCATCGAGAGCGCGGCCGACACGACCGCCGCGAGCACGGTGGACCACAGCCCGCCGAGCAGGTAGCGCCACATCGGCCAGGTCGCGTACGGCTGCCAGCGGTCGGCCGTGAGCTGGCCGTTGTCGGCGAACTGCCGTACGGCAAGGGCCACCAGGCCGAGCACGACGACCGCTCCCGCGATGGTCGCGATCCTGATCCTGCGGCGAGCCCGCGGGCCGGGCTCGTCGAACAGCAGGTTGCTCACCGGACCACCGCCAGTCGACGTTCGAGCCGCCCGGTCACGAAGCCGGCGCAGGCCGCGATGAGGGCGTAGGCCAGGCCGGCGCCCACGAAGATCGGAATGGGCTGGGCCTCCAGGAGATTGACCCGGTTGGCGGCCGCCGTCAGTTCGACGACGCCGACCGCGGCCGCGAGCGAGGTGTTCATCGTCAGGGCGATGAAGATGTTCCCGATCGGCTGGATGACCGTCCGCAACGCCTGGGGCAGCACCACGTGGCGCAGGGACTGGGAGAAGTTCAGGCCGAGCGCACGCGCCGCCTCGCCCTGACCTGAGGAGACCGCGTTGACGCCGGAGCGCAGGGCCTCGGCGATGTAGGCGCCCTCATAGAGCGCGATGACGATGGTGGCCGTGGCCTGCAGGCCGGCCTGCAGGCCGATCTCCGGCAGACCGAAGACCGCGAGCACCAGCAGGACGAGGAGGGGCAGGTTCTGCAGGGTCTCCACGTAGGCCGTCCCGATCCCGCGCAGAACGGGGACCGGGCTGACCCGCATGGCGGCGATCACCAGACCCATGACCGCGGCGCCGGCGAACGACGCCGCGGTCAGCTGGAGGGTCACGATCAGCCCCTGCCAGAACTCGGGCAGGTGATCGAGTAACGGGGACATCAGGAACCCGGGACCGATCCGATCTGCGGCGGGGTCGGGGCCTCACCCTGCACGACCGTGCCGAGGGAGCCCTTCCAGATCTGCTGCCAGACGCCCTGGCCCTGGATCTTCGTGAGCCAGTCGTTGACGAACTTCTTGAACTGGTCGTCGCCGTGCTTCAGGCCGATGCCGTACGGGTCGGTCGTGAACGGCGAGCCGACGACCTGGATCGACGGGTCCTTCTGCGCGTCGGCGACGAGGAGGGTCTCGTCCTGGACGTAGGCGACGCCGCGGTCCTGCTTGAGCGCCTGGACGCACTCGGGGTCGCTGCCGAACGTCACGATGTTCGCCTGCGGCGCGATCTGCTTGATGGCCGGGATGGCGGGGGTGTTCGCACCGGCGATGACGGTCTTGCCGTTCAGGTCCTCGGGCTTGGCGATCCCCGTCGTGCCCTTCTTCACCGCGATGGTGAGGCCCGAGGAGTAGTACGGCCCGGCGAAGGCGACCTGCTCGGCCCGCTCCGGAGTGATCGTGTACGTCTGGAAGACGACGTCGACGGTGCCGTTGCTGAGCAGCGCCTCACGCGTCTCGGACGCCGCGTTGACGATCTTCACCTTGGGCTGGCCGATGATGTACTTCGCCAGGGCCTTGCCCATGTCCGCGTCGAAGCCCTCGACCTCGCCGGTCGTCGGGTTCTGCTGGGACAGCAGCGGCGCGTCGAGCGAACCGCCGACGATCAGCTCGCCGCGCTGCTTGATCTTCTCCATCGTCGAGCCGGGCAGGATGTCGGCGGCCGCGGCCACCGGAGCCTGCGCGATCACGCTGTTGTCCTTGGGCTGGCCCGGCACGGCCGAGCTCGTGGAATCCGTTCCGGAACAGGCCGCCGAAAGGCCGACCATCGACACGGCGGCGACAGCGGCCACCCGCCTAATGGACACCATCGGGCCCACCATCCTTTGCGATCAGTGAGTGAGTACCTTGGCCAGGAAGTTCCTGGCCCGGTCCGTCGTGGGAGATTCGAAGAACGCGTTGGGCTCCGCCGTCTCCACGATCTGGCCGTCGTCCATGAACACGACCCGGTCGGCGGCTCTGCGGGCGAAGCCCATCTCGTGGGTGACGACGACCATCGTCATGCCGTCGGCCGCGAGCTGGACCATGACGTCGAGGACCTCGCCGACCATCTCGGGGTCGAGGGCCGAGGTCGGCTCGTCGAAGAGCATCACCTTGGGCCTCATGGCGAGTGCCCTGGCGATGGCCGCCCGCTGCTGCTGCCCGCCGGAAAGCTGCGCGGGCATCTTGCCGGCCTGCTCGGCGATCCCGACGCGGGCCAGCAGGTCCCGGGCGGTCTTCTCCGCTTCGGCACGGCTGGCGCCGCGCACCTTCATGGGCGCGAGCATGATGTTGTCCAGCACGGTCTTGTGCTGGAAGAGGTTGAACGACTGGAAGACCATGCCGACGTCGGCCCTGAGGCGGGCCAGGTCGCGGCCTTCCACAGGGGCGGGCACGCCGTCGATCAGGATCTCGCCCGAACCGGCCGACTCCAACCGGTTGAGGCAGCGGCACAGTGTGGACTTGCCGGACCCCGACGGGCCGATCACCACGACGACCTCACCTTGGGCCACGTGGAGATCGATGTCGCGCAACACGTGGTGATCACCGAACCACTTGTTGAGCCCTTGAACTCGAATCATCGCCATCTTCTTTCGAAATCGAAGATAAAGCGGACCGTAATGGATGATTCCGGCGTAGGTCAACGTGTTGCCGTACAAAGTTAACCCGTGGTATTCCTCTGTCCATGTCAGGCAAAGAGAGATTGCTGGTGCGAGGTGCGCAAGGCGATCTCCTGCGGCTCATCGCCGGCGGTCATGCCGAGTCACGAGCCGAGTTGGCCCGTCTCTCCGGCCTGGCGGCGTCGAGCGTCTCCCTGCGCGTCGAGGAGCTCATCGGGAGCGGTCTCCTCGTCGAAGAGGGATCGGCCAGTTCACGCGGCGGGCGGCGGCCGAGACGGCTGCGCGTCAGCCCCACCGCCGGTCTGCTGGCGGTGGCCGACCTCGGAGGACGCCACGCGAGGCTCGGGCTGCTCGACCTCAGCGGCACTCCACTGGTCGTCGAGGAGCTTCCCTGCGACATAGCCCTGGGGCCCGAGGCGACGCTGAACTGGATAGCGGCCTCGTTCGACGCCCTGCTGGCGGCCCACGGACCGGCCGGCGTCCCCCTGCGCGGGATCGCCGCCGGACTCCCCGGGCCCGTCGACCCCGCCAGCGGCCGCGTCGTGTCACCCTCACGCATGCCCGGGTGGAACAACTTCCCCGTGGCCGAGCACCTCGGCGCGCACTTCGACCTGCCGGTGCTCGTCGAGAACGACGCCAACCTGCTGGCCGTCGGAGAGGCCCGCGCCTGGCCGGGCTGCGAGACCGTGATGGTGCTGAAGGCCGGCAGCGGCATCGGCTGCGGCGTGATCGTCAACGGGGTTCTGCACCGGGGGCGAGGCGCGGCCGGCGACATCAGCCACGTCCGCGTCAGGACGGATTCGTCGGTCACGTGCTCGTGCGGCCACCTCGACTGCCTCGAGGCGTACGCGAGCGGCGCCGCGCTGATGAGCGTTCTCGCCGAGCAGGGGATCGCCGTGGAGCGGCCCTCCGACATCGTCGCCATGGTCGACGACGGCATACCGGAGGCGACCGCCCTGGTGATGAACGCCGGCCGCCTCATCGGCGAGGTGCTCACCGTCCTGGTGAACTTCATCAACCCCGACGCGATCGTGGTCGGGGGCAGCCTGTCGAAGGCGGAGCCGCTCATCTCGGCCATCCGTGCCGCGGTGTACGAGCGATGCCTGCCCCTCGCCACCCGTGACCTTGAGATCGCCGTGACGCGCTCGGGTCCCGACGCCGCGCTGCTCGGCGCCGGCACCCTGCTCCTGGACGCCGTACTGAGCTGACCGTCCGGTGTTCCGGCCGATCAGCCGAGTGTCGGCGCGTACGGATCCCACGTTTCCGGCAGCGAGTCCGTCGGAAGGACCTCGGTGCGGACGGGCCGGAACTCGCCACGCTCCGCGGATTCGATGATCGCCGTCATCGTCTCCAGGACGTGGAGCGCGAGCGCCCCCGAAGCCCGGTGCGGCGTGCCGGCACGGAGGGCGCGCGCCATGTCGAGCACGCCCAGCCCCCGGCCGGCGGTGGTTCCCTCGACCGGCAGCTCACGCCATTCGTCGTCGCGGGCGCCTCGAACGAGCAGCGGGCCCACGAAGGTGTTGGGGTCGGGCACCGACAAGGTGCCCTCGGTGCCGGTGATCTCGATCATCGTCCGGCGTAAGGGGGAGTCGAAACTGAAGGTCGACGAGGCCGTGGGACCTTCGGCGAAGTCGATCAGCGCGGTGACGTGGGTCGGCACCTCCACCTCGAAGCTCGTGCCCGCCTTGGGCCCCGAGCCGATCACGCGATGCGTCCCGGTCCGCCGGGTGGTGGCCGCGACCTGGGAGGCGGGGCCGAGCAGCGCGACCAGCGCGGTCAGGTAGTAGGGCCCGATGTCGAACAGCGGCCCCGCGCCGCGCTGGTAGAGGAACTCGGGGCTCGGATGCCACGACTCGGGACCCAGGTTCTGCATCATCGTGGTCGCGGCGATCGGCGTGCCGATGACGCCGGCGCGCAGCGCGCGGACGGCCGACTGGATGCCCGCACCCAGGAAGGTGTCGGGCGCGTTGCCGACGCGGAGCCCCCGGGCGTTCGCCTCGGCCAGCAGCTTCTCGCCCTCGGCGAGGTCGAGCGTCAGCGGCTTCTCGCCGTACACGTGCTTGCCCGCTCGCAGGGCCGCCATCGCGACGGAGGCGTGGGCGGCGGGGACGGTGAGGTTGACGACGATCTCCACCTCGGGGAGCGCGAGGACGGTGTCCACGTCGCCGGACACCGGCACGTCGTACTCGCGGGCCGCGGCGGCGGCCCGGCCCGTGTCGAGGTCGGCGACGCCCAGCACGCGGGTGTCGGGGAAATCTGTGAGATGGCGGAGGTAGTGGCTGCTGATCACTCCGGCGCCGACGACGGCGACGCCCACCGGCCCGCTCTTCACTCCGCCTCCAGCGTGGTCAGGTAGGAGGGGTCCGCCTCCAGCGCGGTCAGGTAGGTGGGGTCCGCCTCCAGCGCGCTCAGGTAGGTGTGGCTCGCGGCCAGGGCGTCGACGATGTCGGTCGCGCAGCTGTCGAGCTCGACGATCCGCCAGGCGTCCGGCCGGGCGGCGAGGATCTCGGGCACCGGCATCACGCCGGCGCCCACGGCGGTGTGCGGCTCGTCCTTGACGCCGGGGCCGTCCTTGACGTGCAGCGCCGCGACCCGGTCGCCGAGACGGCCGAGCAGGCCGGGCACGTCGGCGCCGCCCACGGCGGCCCAGTACGTGTCGACCTCCAGGAAGACCTCCGGGGGGAGCATCTCGGCCAGCACCTCCAGGGCGTGCCGGCCGTCGACGCGCGGCTCGATCTCCCACCAGTGGTTGTGGTACCCGAGCCGCATGCCGTACGGCTTCGCATGCTCGGCCAGGCCGCTCAGCAGGTCGGCGGTGCGGGCCAGGCCGTCCCGGGTGGTGAACTCCTCGTGCGCGATGCCGCCCGGGATGACGACCATCTCGGCGCCGATGGTGGCGATCGCGTCGAGCACGGCCGCCGACTCCTGCGCGAGCAGAGCGTAGGCGTGCGTGCACGGCACGGCCAGCCCCAGGTCGTCAGTGATCTGCCGGAAGCCCTTCGGGTCCTCGGTCGGGTCGAACGGTTCGACCGCGTCGTAGCCGATCTCGGCGATCCGGCTCAGCACGCCGCCGCGGTCGGCCGCGAGCCGTTCCCTGACGGTGTAGAGCTGGACGCCCAGTGGTCTGCTCATCGCTTCATCGCTCCTGTTCCGTGTCGAGCCGCTCGTCGTCTGTCACACCGGTCGGGGAGAGAGGTCCTCGACGAGGTGGGGGACGTCGTCGTCGATCAGCTCTGCCGCCTTCGATTCAACCCCAAAGATCGTCCGAAATGGAGTTCCAGGACGGGGCGATATTGGTGGTTTGGTCAGATTTCTCCCGGCGGTGCGTGGCTCTCGGGGATCGAGGTGCGGGTCCGCTGCGGCTGTGGCTGCAGAGGCCGCGGTGCGTCGCGGCTGCGGTGTGTCGCGCTGGGTTGTGGCTGTGACGCGCTGGGGTGCGGCTGCGGTGCGGTGTGCCTTGTCGCTCGCTTGACTGGCGACCACGTGCCCGGCATCTCAGTGTGCTCACTGAGCATCCGGCCAGACAGGCACGCGCACGCCCTGAGCCCGAAGGCGAGCACACCCCGTCCCACGGCATGCATTCCACGGCCCAGCCCCCATGCCGTGCAGGTCCACTCCCCGGCCCGGGTGTGCAGAGCCTCATGCCCAGGCCCTATGGCGTGCAGAGCCTCGAGCCAGGCTCCATGTCAGCCCCTGGCGTCCGAATCCATGGCTACCTGGGGTGCTGGCTTGCGCGCCTCGTGTCTGGTAGCCCGATTTTCTGGCATATTCGGCGATATTTCTAATGGTCATTCTTTCGAAGGGCGCTGTCGGGCGGGGAGTTTTTGTCGGTGGCGGTTGATAATTTCGTGGGGTGTTTGTTGAGCGGCAGTTGATTCCCTCCGGTCTGGCTGAAACGGTGCCCGGACCGGAGTCGGCTGCCGTTTTGCATGGGCTGGACCTGGGCCGGTTGAGCGGCTATGACGCCGTGCTCGTGTTGCAGGCGTATGCGCAGCTGGAGAGCTACGTTCAGGCCCGGAAGGCCGAGGTGATGGCCGAGGTGGGGCTGTACCAGCCGTCGCCGGGTGATATGGAGAAAATGGCCACGCCGGATAAGTATTCGGCTGACGAGGTCCGCGCAGCACTTACTCTGACGCGTCGTGCGGCAGAGTACGAATATTGGTTTTCATATTTCCTGGCGACCCGATTTCGCCCGGTGCGTGATGCGCTTTCGTCCGGACGGATCGACAAGGCGCGGGCCAGAGTCTTCTGCGACTGGCTGGAGGATGCGCCCGATCAGGTGGCGGACGCGGTGGTCGCTGCACTGTTGCCGAAGGCCGGCGGGTGGACGACCAGCCAATTGAAGGACAAGATCAAACGACTGTTGCTGGCCGCCGATCCGGAGTGGGCGCGACGCAGGTATGAGCGTGCCGTGCAGCGGCGCCGGGTGGAGGGCACGCGTCACGACGACGGGACGGTGACCATCACCGGGCAGCAGTTGCCGGTGGATCAGGCGGCTGCGGCGATCTGCCGGGTGAACGCGATCGCGCAGAAGGCCAAGCGGGCGGGCCTGGGCAGCCCGATCGACCACATCCGGGCCGACGTGTTCCTCGGTCTGCTCGATGGGGAGCTGTCCGGCCTGGACGACGATGAGATCATCGCGGCGCTGCTTCATGCCGCCAAGGAGGCCGCCCAAGGCGATGAGGACGACTACGACGACCAGCTTTCCGCCGGGACCTCCGCCCACGCCCATGCTGATGCCGAAAGCGCCGACGCCGACGTCGATCCCAGTCCCGACCCCAGTTCTGATGGCGATGTCGACCCCGATACCGACGGTGACCCCGATACCGACGGTGACCCTGATACCGACGGCGACTCTGGTCCCGTGGGCGACGCCCCGGGTCCCGATGGCGGTGGACCTTGCGATGGGGCGGGCGTCACGTCCCTAGTCGGCACGTCCCGGGTCGGTGCGGTGGGGGAGGTGCGGGTCCGGGTCTCTACGCTCTTCCACTTGGACGACTTCCCTGGTGAGCTGGCCGGATGGGGACCGATCCCCGCTCACCTGGCTCGCCGCTTGGTGAAACGGCAGATCTGCGGGGAGTGGCGTTTCGCCGTATGTGACGACGACGGCGGGCTTCTGTACGCCGGGATAACCCGGCGCCGCCCCGCAGGTTGGCCCCGTCCACCGGGTCGGCCTGGTGAACCAGGCAGGTCAGGCAGTGGGGGCGGACCGTCGAGTCGCAACGGGATCGTGGAGTTGCAGATCCCGCTGGCCCAGTTGCGCGAATGGCAGGCCGACCTGCCCGGGCTCGAAGGCTGGGCGGCTGTCGTCACCGATGTCGTCCGGCAGTTGGACGCCGCACGCGTACCGGTAGTAGAGGCGCCGGGCTCTGCCGGTGCCGATGTCGGTCGTGATGCCGACGTCGGCGGTGGTGCTGAGGCGCGGCGGCGTTTCGCCACTGCTGGACTACGGCGGTGGGTGCAGATCCGCGACCGAGTGTGCACGGCTCCCGGTTGCCGCGCGCCCGCGAGCAGGTCGGAACTCGATCACATCGATCAATACAGCCATGGCGGGCTCACCACCGCGCGCAATCTCGAAGCGGCCTGCTCCCATGATCACGATCTACGTGATCACGGCTGGCGGGTCGTCCAGCCGGAGCCGGGTCAGGTGATCTGGGTCAGCCGGACCGGGCATCGTTATCCGGCACGCACTCCACCGATCATCGAACCCTTCCCGCCGCAGGTCTCGACCTGGCAGGACACCTCGAACGTCCAGACGGGCATCGACGATTTCACCGTCACCGATGAGATCGCCCTTGATGCGTCGGTGTATCTGCTCTCACGTTGGGAGGGCAGCCCCATCTGGTTGGAACCGGCGTACGTCGAACGGGCAGCAGAGGGGCCAATCGATTCGGCGGCTGGGCCGGGGCGGCGGCCTCACGAGCCGCCCGGCAGACCGCCTCCCGATCCCACAGCCGATGATCCGCCTTTCTGACGTCCGAGAAACGTCCGAGGAAGTTTGACATCGGAGAGTCCGGCGAGCGGGCGGGCGCGAGGTGGGGAAGCCCGGCGGTCAAGGCGAGGTGTCGACGTATGCCGGACACAGCCGTATGTTGCGTGCGCATGAGTCGGCGATCGAGAGTCTGTACGTGATGGGAGCGGCCGCGCACTCTTGTCGCGAGGCGAGGCGAGGCGAGGCGAGGCGAAGCGAGGCGCGGCTCGGCGATGGGCGGCGAGGACGCGGATCGGTGTGCGGCGGCGCGGGAACCGGGAGCGATCAGGGATCGAGGGTCATCGCACCATGAAGGAGAGGGGCCCCGGCGTGCGCGAGGAAAGCTCCGAAGACACACCCACGGGCACGCGTTCGGGCTCGGGCACGGGCACGCGTTCGGGCTCGGGCTCGGGCACGCGTTCGGGCTCGGGCTCGGGCACGGGCACGCGTTCGCGCACGGGCACACGCTCGCGCCGTCTGGGCAGGTGGGCTGCGCGCTTGGCGCCCCTGATCGGCTTGCTGGGAGGAGTGGCGGCCCTGATCTGGGCCTCTTACGGCGATCAGGGTATCCACGCCGCGCCGTCGCCGGCGATCGCACTGGACGCCCGATATTCAGGGGTCTTCTCGTGCGAACTGGACTGCGTCACCTGGAGCGGGACAGAGCGCCTCACCTTCGCGCTCGCGTCGGACGCCGAAGTCCTGGCCGACGCCCTCACGTCGGAGCTCGGCCGGAGCAACTGGGGGCTGGAGCGGTCGTTCGTTCGTCCGGACGCCCTCGATCGTGTCGAGTTGCAGTTCACCCGGCAGACGACGACCGCCGAGATACCCCTGCCCAGCGTGTGGCCGCCCACGGTCTCGCACCGGATCACCGTCACGCCGCTCGTGCAACCCCAGGGCTACTTCAGTCTCCGCGAGGCCGACCTCGCGAAGGAGAGCCTGGGCTGGTTGTCGAACGAGCAGCGAGAATGGCTGACCCGCAAGGGCTCGCTCGAGGTGTACCTCGGCCTTGACCCGGCCTCGTCTCTCGTTCTCCGGTATCCGGTCTTCGCCGTCACGGCGACGACGCCGTCGTCCGACGGTCATGCCATCGCGCAGGGGAGGGGAGAACGTGTCATCGGTCTCGGCGATCCGGACCTGCTCGAAGACGGTGGCGTCGTGGTGGATGTCCTGGCGCGCAAGTTCCGGCAGCAACAACTCGCCGCCGTCGTGACGGCAGGCCCCCTGGTGTGGGTGCTGACCGTCGTCCTGGCCATGCTGCTGATCGTCGTCGGCATCTACAAGGAGAGGCTGACGGCCCGGCTCGGCGGCCTCCTGCCATGGGGGCGCGCCGCGGACAAGGACGCGCCCCCGGAATCCGCACCGGCTCAACCCGCGTCTCCTCAACCCCTGTCTCCTCAACCCGTGCCGCCGGAGGAAAAACGGAACGGCGAGACGCGCAAGCGCAGGAGGAGGAACAACAGGAAAGCAGGCAGGTGACCCGCCCGGACCGCGGCATGCGACCCGGAGGGACCTTTGGGAGCCTGGCGGCCTGATCCGCATGGTGATCATGGTCGTCCGCGGACGCGAACACCGTGGCCAGGACCCATGCGAAGGAAAGCGAGCAGGAACGCCGGGGGGTCCACCGGAGGCGCCGAAGACACGCTGGTCTAACGAGAACGACAGCCACAGGGCGGGGCGTTCTCTGAGGCGATCGCCTCCGTACTCGATGATCGGCTGTCCGCGTCTCCCGGACGCCGATCATGTGTTCCGCGCACTGCCGTGCGCGGAGGTATCAGAGCTTGACGAGCTTGGCGTACGGCGCGGTGATCCGCTCCTGCCGTGACCCGAAGTCGACGAGGACGGCGGCTCCCTCTTCGACACCGACGACCACGCCGAGGCCGTAACGATCGTGACTCACCCGGTCGTCCACGCTGTACTCCTCGAGCGGTGGCGCGGGGGGCGGGGGCTTGAAGGGACTCGTGGGCAGATGGCGCCGGGGCGCCCCGCTTGCTGACTTCATTCTCCTGAGTATGTCCTGTCCCGGAGACCGCTCGCGACGTATTGCCGCAGGTTAGGGGAACAGCAACGTTACAAATTCATCGCGCGACGGGTGATCCGCATGGCCTCGGCGAGGCGAATCGGCGGCCGGAAGCCCGGCGGACGTGGGGGTGTGTCAGACCGTCAGCGTCCGAGCACGATCGGGGCGAGCCGGGACCGGTGCCAGGCGGCGTCGCCGAACAACTTGGCGGCGGAGTGTGCCCGCTTGAAGTACAGATGCGCCTCGTGCTCCCAGGTGAAGCCGATGCCGCCGTGCAACTGGATGGTCTCGGCGGCCACCGCAGAGAACGCTTCGGCGCAGTAGGCCTGGGCGGTCGCGGCCCGCACCGCCAGGTCCGGGGCGTCGCCGGTGAGGGCGTGGGCGGCGTCGTAGCTCACCGAGCGGGCGGATTCGACCAGGACGTAGAGGTCGGCCAGCCGGTGCCTGACCGCCTGGAAGGACCCGATGGGCCGCCCGAACTGCTCTCTGGTCTTCACGTGGGCCAGCGTCATCTCCAGGCAACGTCCGGCGCCGCCGAGTTGCTCGGCGCTGAGCGCGGTCGCGGCCACGGCGATGAGCCGTTCGAGGACCCGACGCCCGTCGGCGCAGATCAGCCGTACGGGGGCCGAGTCGAAGGTCACGCGTGCCTGAAGCCTCGTCTGATCGAGCGTGGCCAGCGGCTCGACCCGCACGGCCGGAGGGGACGGCTCGGCGAGGCAGACCGCGAGGCCGCCCTCCCGCGTTCGGGCGGGCACGACGAACAGGTCCGCGCGTGCGCCGTCGAGCACGTGATCCTTCACTCCCGTCAGCCTGCCGTCCTCCACGCGGGCCTGGATCGCGGCCGGATCCCAGGTGCCGTTCTCCGCCCAGGCCAGGGCCGCGACACGGCTGCCGTCGGCCAGGCCGGGCAGCGGCTCCGTCGCGCCGCACGCGAGCAGGGCCTCGGTGGCGAGGACCGCCGAGCCGAGGTACGGCACCGGGTTGAGCGCGCGGCCCAGTTCCTCGCACACCACGTGGGTCTCCACCGCCGTGCAGCCCGCCCCGCCGTACGCCTCGGGAACGGCGAGTCCGAAGGCGCCGACCTGCTCAGCGAGCAGCCGCCACGCGGTCTCGTCGTAGCCGGGTTCGGCGTCCGGCCCGGGCCGGGACTGGGGGTTGCGCTCGAGGAGGGCGCGCACGGTGCGGCGCAGCTCCTCCTGCTCGTCGGTCGTGATCACGGCGACCCCAAGACCTTATGTGCCTAACAACTGTTTGGTAGATTAGCAGCGTGAAGCGCGGCGAGTCGTTCCGGCGCGACGTGCGGGCCTGGCTCGAGGACAGCCTGACGGGCGCGTTCGCACAGGCGCGCGGGCTCGGAGGGCCGGGCCGCGAGCACGAGGCGTTCGACGTCCGGCTCGCCTGGGAGCGGCACATGGCCGCGGCCGGCTGGACGTGCCTCGGCTGGCCCGAGCGGTACGGCGGGCGCGGCGCGAGCGTCGAGGAACAGGTCGTCTTCCACGAGGAGTACGCGCTCGCGCGGGCGCCGGCCCGGGTGAACCACATCGGCGAGAATCTGCTCGGCCCGACGATCATCGCGTTCGGCACGGATGAGCAGCGCCACCGTTTCCTGCCGCCGATCGTGGCGGTCGAGGAGCTGTGGTGCCAGGGCTACTCCGAACCCGGCGCGGGCTCCGACCTGGCCAACGTGCGGACCCGCGCGGAGCTCGACGGCGGGCGGTGGCGGATCGACGGCCAGAAGGTGTGGACCTCCCTGGCCGCGCAGGCCGACTGGTGTTTCGCCGTCTGCCGCACGGAGCCCGGATCGGCCCGCCACCACGGACTGTCCTACCTGCTGGTGCCGATGCGGCAGGACGGGGTCGAGGTCAGGCCGATCGTCCAGATGACCGGGACGAGCGAGTTCAGCGAGGTCTTCTTCGACGGGGCCGTGACCGACGCCGCGAACATCGTGGGCGCGCCCGGCGACGGCTGGCGGATCGCCATGGCCACGCTCGGCTTCGAGCGCGGGGTGGCCACCCTCGGGCAGCAGGTGGGCTTCCGCGCGGAGCTGGAGGCCGTCATCGCGCTGGCCCGCAGGACCGGGGCCGCCGACGACCCGTTGCTGCGCGACCGGCTCGTCCGCTCCTGGATCGGCCTGGAGGTCATGCGGCTCAACGCGGTCCGCACGATGGCGGGCGTCGCGGCGGGTGCGCCGGGTCCCGAGTCGTCCATCTCCAAGCTCGTGTGGGGCACCTGGCACCGGGAGCTGGGGGAACTGGCCATGGACGTGCTCGGTGTGGCCGGAATGATCGCCGACGGCCGGCCGTACGACCTGAGCGACGTGCAGCGGCTCTACCTGTTTTCCCGGGCCGACACCATCTACGCCGGCACCAACGAGATCCAGCGCGACGTCATCGCCGAGCGTGTGCTCGGCCTGCCCCGGGAGGCCCGGTGAACCGGCCCTTCCCTCGGGCGCATGCCGTTGCTAGATTCCACGGCAAGAATTCATTTCAGTTTCGGGAGGTTCGATGACCGCCCTCAGCGCCGAGCCCGAACCGACGCCCGCACGACCGGAGCTGCCGCTCTCGATGGTCGAGCGGATGACACTGATCATGGATGCCTTCGCCGGCCGCTCCACCCGCCTCACCCTGGAGGACGTGGCCCGCTCCACCCACCTGCCGCGCTCGACCGCGCATCGGATCCTCGACCAGCTCGTACGGCTGGACTGGCTCGACCACACGTCCTTCGGATACAGCCTGGGACGGCGCGCGCTCGGGCTGGGCGGCAGGAACGGAAGCCACGGAGAGGTCCGCGAGGCGGCCGCGCCGCTCCTGCACGACCTCCAGATCAAGACCGGGATGGTCGTCCACCTGGCGGTGCTCGACGGGTCCGACGTCTTCTACCTGGACAAGGTCGGCGGGCGGTTCGCCCTGTCGGTGCCCTCCCGCGTGGGCGGCCGGGCCCCCGCGCACTCGACGGCGCTGGGCAAGGCGATCCTCGCGTGGCTGGAGCCCGAGCAGGTCGAGGCGCTGGTCGGCCGATCCATCAGCAGGCTGACCAGCCGCACGATCGGGGACATCGGCACCCTGCACCAGGAGCTCAACCGGATCCGGCAGCGCCGGGGGCTGGCCTTCGAACGGGGAGAGTGCTTCCCGAACATCGCCTGCGTCGCGGCGGCGATCCGCGGTCCCGAAGGGCCGGTGGCGAGCATCTCCCTGGTGGGCGACGCCCGCATGCCGCTGGAGAAGGTCGCGCCCCTCGTGGCCGACGCCGCACGGCAGGCCTCGCTGGCCTACTTCCCCGACCTCGAGTCGCCGCGGCGGGCCCGCCGGGCCAGGCGGGCGCCGGACCGGACGTGGTCCTCCGAGAGCATGAACCGCTTCCTCACCGTCGGCCAGGACGGCGACTGGCTCTGACCCTCCGGGGCTACCCCCAGTGGTCGCCCCAGCCCCAGAGGTTCGCGAGCGCGGGCTGCTCGGCGGGCTCGTGGCCGTCGACTCCGAAGCGGCCGCGGAAGAAGAGCATCGGGCGCTGCTCGATGATCTGCTCCAACTGGAGGACCCGGCCGATCACCACGTCGTGGTCGCCCGCGACGTGCACGTCGTGCACCTCGGCGTGGATCCGGAGGAGCACGTCGGGCAGCGCGGGGGTGCCCCACCGCGACGTCTCCCAGCCGAGCCCGTCGAACTTCCTTCCCCTGCTGGAGCCGAACCGGCCGCACAGGTCGACCTGCTCCTCGCCGAGGACGTTGACGCAGAAGCGACCCGATCTCCTGATCCTCGGCCAGGTGCGGCCGTTGTGATCGGCGCAGAAGAGGATCAGCGGCGGCTCGAGGGAGACCGAGGCGAACGCCTGGCACGCGAAACCGACGGGCTCGCCGTCGTCCACACCGGTGACGATCGTCACACCGCTCGCGAACATCCCCATCGCGCGGCGGAACTCCGCGGGCGTGGGGGGAGCCACGCCGACAGGGTCTGTCGTCAGTGCGGGCTCAGCTGTCATGCGGTCACCTCGAGTTCGGCCTCTCGTCGCGCCGTGTTCGCGGCGTCTGAGACACGACGTTAAGCCCCGGCCCGTTCGCGGCCGACGGCGGATCCCGTTGAGTGGACGCGGCGGCGGGCCCCGAGGGTCTCGCTCATCGGGATGATCATCACGACGGGCCGGTGCCGTCGATTACCTTCCCCCGGAGCCGACATTGCGATGACTGGGGCGACATGACCACAGAGCTGACCTATGAGTCGACGGCGCGCGAGCTCACGACCGACCACGGAGTGCTGCGGTACCACGAGGCGGGTGAGGGCCCGCCCCTGCTGCTCCTGCACGGCTCGGGTCCGGGGGTCACCGGCTGGCGGAACTTCCGCGGCAACCTGCCCGTGTTCGCCGACCACTTCCGCTGCCTGGTCCTCGAGTTCCCCGGGTTCGGGGTCAGCGACCCGACCGGCGAGCACCCCATGGCGGCGGCGAACGGCGCGGTGATCCGCTTCCTCGACGGGCTCGGGCTCCAGCAGGTCGACGTGATCGGCAATTCGATGGGCGGCGTCGTGGCCGCCCAGGTGGCGATCGCCCACCCCGATCGGGTGCGCGGGCTCGTCACCATCGGCGGCATCGGCAGGAACCTGTTCAGCCCGGGCCCGGGCGAAGGCATCAACCTCCTCATGGAGTTCACCGAGAACCCCACCAGGGAGGCGCTCGTCCGGTGGCTCTACTCGATGGTCCACGATCCGGCGCTGGTCACCGAGGAGCTGATCGAGGAGCGCTGGACCCAGGCCACCGACCCGGACACGCTGGCAAGCGCCCGCCGCATGTACGGCAGGGCCGCGTCCGCCGCCCGCGCGGCCGCCATGGCCCGCTCGGACGCCCCGCCGTACTGGGCGATGCTGCACCGGCTGAAGGCCAGAACACTGATCACGTGGGGGCGCGACGACCGGGTGAGCCCGGTCGACATGGCGATCCTGCCGATGCGCACGATCCCCGACGCCGAGTTGCACGTCTTCCCCGACTGCGGGCACTGGGTCATGATCGAACAGAAGGCCGCCTGGGAGAGCGTCGTGCTCGGCTTCCTGACGAGGAAGGACGCCCAGTGAGCGAGTGGGACCACGAGTTCGATCTCGTCATCGTCGGCAGCGGCGCCGGCGGCATGGCCGCCGCACTGACCGCGCGGGACAGCGGGCTGTCCGCCGTCGTGGTCGAGAAGGGCGGGAAGTACGGCGGCAGCACCGGGATCTCCGGCGGCGGGATCTGGATCCCGAACAATCCCGCCCTGCGGGCGAAGGGCCACGACGACAGCCGTGAGTCGATCCGCCGTTACCTCGACCTGCTGACCGAGGGACGGGTCCCGGCCGCGCGGCTGGACGCGTTCGTCGACGAGGGCCCAGCGGCGATGGAGCTGCTCTGCAGGAGCAGGTGGATGCGCTTCTTCTGGGTGAAGGGCTATGCGGACTACCATCCCGAACTGGAGGGCGGCCGGCCGATGGGGCGGTCGATCGAGGCCCTGCCGTTCGACACCCGCGAGCTCGGCGAGGACGAGCGGCACCAGCGTCCCAACAGCATGAAGGGCCCCCTCGGGCTGTGGATCACCGCCAAGGACTACCACGACCTGGCCATGGTGAAGCGCACCTGGCGGGGCCGCTGGGCCTCGGTGGTCGCGGCCTGGCGGGTCTCGTCCAACCTCGTGCGCCGCAGGCACATGGCCACCGGGGGACGGGCGCTGGTCGCGCGGTTGCGGATGGCGGTCAAGGACGCGGGCGTCCCGCTCTGGCTGAAGACGCCCATGACGGACCTGGTCACCGACGACGCCGGAGCCGTCACCGGCATCGTCGCCCGGCGTGACGGCGCGGAGGTCCGGATCCGGGGCAGGCACGGCGTGCTGCTGGCGACGGGCGGGTTCGACCACAACCCGGAGATGCGCGCGAAATACCTGCCCGAGGGCGGCCGGGACGACTTCGGCATGGGCGCCAGGGAGAACACCGGCGACGGCATCCTGGCCGGTGAGAAGCTCGGCGCCGCCCTCGGCCTGATGGACGACGCCTGGTGGATGCCCGCCGTCCGGCATCCGGCGGGTGCGGTCATCCCGCTGGTGTCCGAGCGGTGCATCCCGCCGTCGATCATCGTGTCGTCGGAGGGCAGGCGCTTCACCAACGAGTCGTCGCCGTACGTCAATTTCGTCCACGACCAGTTGGCCGGAGGGCATGTTCCGGCGTGGTTCGTGATGGACGCCAAGGCCAGGGAGCGCTACCCGTTCGCCCAGATCCTCCCGGGGGCGCCGATCCCGAGGGGGTACTACGAGCAGGGCACGGCGTTCGAGGCCGGGACCATCGAGGAGCTGGCGGGCAAGATCGGGGTGCCCGCCGGAGCGCTGGCCGAGTCCGTGGAGCGGTTCAACCGGTTCGCCGAGGCCGGCAGGGATGAGGACTTCGGCCGCGGGGACAGCGCGTACGACCGGTACTACGGCGACCCCACGCTGAAGAACCCGAACCTCGACGTGATCGGCAAGGCGCCGTTCCACGCCTTCCGGATCGAGGCCGGCGACCTGGGCACCAAGGGCGGGCTGGTCTGCGACGAGCACAGCCGGGTGCTGCGCGCCGACGAGTCGGTGATCGAGGGCCTGTACGCCACGGGCAACACCTCGGCCTCCGTCATGGGTAACGAGTACGCCGGCCCGGGCGCCACGATCGGCCCCTCGATCGTCTTCGGGTACATCGCCGCGCGGCACGCGGCGTCCAAGAGATGACGCAGCCGGGACCGCTCAGGGTGCGGGTCGTGGAGGTCGTCCGCGAGACCGCGGACGCCCACTCGCTCGTCCTCGAACCCGCCGACGGCGACCATTCCCGGCTGGGCTACCGTCCCGGCCAGTTCCTCACCGTCCGGGTGCCCACCACCCGCCCCGAGGGCGCGGCGCGCTGCTACTCCCTCAGCAGTTCGCCGGTGTGCGACGACAAGCTCAAGGTGACCGTGAAGCGGACCCGGGGCGGTTACGGGTCCAACTGGATCTGCGACAACGTCACCGAGGGGGACGTGCTCGAGGTGCTGCGCCCCTCCGGGACGTTCACCCCCGCCTCGCTCGACGACGACCTGCTGCTTCTCGCGGGCGGCAGCGGCGTCACCCCGGTCATGTCGATCCTCAAGTCGTGCCTGCGCGCGGGGACCGGGGCGCTCACGCTCGTCTACGCCAACCGGGACGAGAAGTCGGTGATCTTCCGGGACGAGCTCGTCGCGCTGACCGCCGAGTACGGCGAGCGGCTGACCGTCGTCCACTGGCTGGAGTCGGTGCAGGGCCTGCCCACCGCGGCCGGCCTCGCCGCCCTGGTCCGACCGTACGCCCGGAGGGAGGCGTTCGTCTGCGGGCCGGGACCGTTCATGGACCTCGCCACGGAGGTCCTCGCCGGCCTGGGCGCACCGGACCGGCGGATCCACGTGGAGCGGTTCGAGTCGCTCGCCACCGACCCGTTCGCCGGGTCGGCGGTCGTCCTCGACGCGTCCGGCCCGGTCAGCACGGTGGAGGTCGAGCTGGACGGGGAGACGAGGACGCTGGCCTGGCCCGCGGGCAACAAGCTGCTCGACGTGATCCTGGACGCCGGGATGGACGCCCCGTACTCCTGCCGCGAGGGGTCCTGCAGCGCGTGCGCCTGCGTGCTCCTGGAGGGCGAGGTCACGCTGGAGCGCAACACCGTGCTCGACCGGCAGGACCTCGCCGACGGCCTGATCCTGTCCTGCCAGGCGCTCCCGGTCAGCGAACGGCTCAAGGTCACCTACGACGGCTGAACCCGCCACCGGACGCCGGGCGGTTCCCACTGAGCGGGAAAGCGGGCACCGGCCGGGAGCCCCGGCTGGAACCTTTGAGATTCGCAGGGGCGATCGCGGGAGGACTGGATGCTGGAGGCGGCGCAGCGCGCGTCCGTGGCCGGACGGCTGTGGGCGGCGGAGCGGGACCGGGTGCCGATCGAGCCGCTGACCGACGCCTACCCGGGCATCGACGTGGTGGACGCCTACGAGATCCAGCTCATCAACATCCGGCGCCGCCTCGCCGAGGGCGCCCGGGTGTACGGGCACAAGGTGGGGCTGTCGTCCCCGGTGATGCAGCGGATGATGGGCGTCGACGAGCCCGACTACGGCCACCTGCTCGACACGATGGTGTTGTCGGAGGACGTGCCCGTCGAGGCGGGCCGGTACTGCCACCCCCGGATCGAGGTCGAGATCGGGTACGTGCTCGGGTCGAGCCTCCCCGGTGAGGGATGCACCGAGGCGGACGTGCTCGCCGCGACCGAGTATGTCGTGCCGAGCCTCGAGCTGATCGACAGCCGGGTCAAGGACTGGCGCATCGGGCTGGCGGACACCATCGCCGACAACGCGTCCTCGGCCGGGGTGCTGCTCGGCGCCGCCAGGGTGAGCCCGGCCGACCTGGACCCCGCCGACGTCGAGGCCGTGCTGTACCAGGACGGCACGGAGATCGCGCGGGGCAACACCAACGCCGTCCTCGGCGACCCCACCGTCGCCGTGGCCTGGCTGGCCAGGAAGGTCGCCTCCTTCGGAGTGCAGCTCGAGGCCGGGCACGTCATCCTTCCCGGCTCGTGCACCAGGGCCGTCGACGTGCGCCCCGGCGACGTCTTCCGGGCCGAGTTCGCCGGGCTCGGGTCCGTGAGCGCTCGATTCGAATGAGAGTGAGACAGCAGTGACCAAGGCGACCGCCGCGATCGTCGGCTCGGGCAACATCGGGACCGACCTGATGTACAAACTGCTCCGTTCCGAGCTCATCGAGCCGCGCTGGATGATCGGCGTCGAGGCCGACAGCCCCGGGCTGAAACGGGCGGACTCCGCCGGCCTCGCCGCGTCCGCCGAGGGCGTCGAGTGGCTGCTGAACCAGCGGGAGTTGCCGGACATCGTCTTCGAGGCGACCTCGGCGTACGTGCACAGGGAGAACGCGCCCAAGTACGAGGCGCTCGGCATCCGGGCCGTGGACCTGACCCCCGCCGCCATCGGGCCCGCGGTGGTGCCCGCGGTCAACCTGGGCGCCCACCTCGACGCGCCGAACGTCAGCCTGATCACCTGCGGCGGACAGGCGACGATCCCCGTGGTCCACGCCGTCTCGCGGGTCACCGAGGTCTCCTACGCCGAGATCGTCGCCAGCGTCGCCTCCCCGTCGGCCGGCCCGGGTACCCGCGCCAACATCGACGAGTTCACCCGCACCACCGGCCGTGGCATCGAGACGATCGGCGGAGCGGGGAGGGGCAAGGCGATCATCATCCTCAACCCGGCCGAGCCCCCGATGCTCATGCAGGACACCGTCTTCTGCGCGATCCCCGCCGACGCCGACCGGGACGCGATCGCCGCCTCGATCAAGGACGTCGTCGCGGCCGTGGCGTCGTACGTGCCCGGCTACCGGTTGCGCGCGGAGCCGCAGTTCGACGATCCGACCCCGGTGAGCGGCGGGCTCGCCAGGGTCGCGGTGTTCCTCGAGGTCGAGGGCGCGGGGGACTTCCTGCCGCCCTACTCCGGCAATCTCGACATCATGACGGCCGCCGCCACCAAGGTCGGCGAGGGCTTCGCGCGGACCCAGTCACCAGGGACTCTCAGCCATTAGGAGACCGACCCCATGCCCTACAGCGCCGACCTGGACATCCGGGTCACCGACTCGTCGCTGCGCGACGGCTCCCACGCCAAGCAGCACCAGTTCACCGCCGAGCACGTCCAGTCCGTCGTCGCCGCGCTCGACGACGCGGGCGTGCCGGTGATCGAGGTGACGCACGGCGACGGGCTCGGCGGCTCGTCGTTCAACTACGGCTTCAGCCTCACCCCCGAGCAGGAGCTCATCAAGGCCGCCGTGGCGACCGCGAAGAACGCGAAGATCGCCTTCCTCATGCTGCCCGGTCTCGGGATCCAGGACGACATCCGGGAGGCCGCCGACAACGGCGCGAGCATCTGCAGGATCGCCACGCACTGCACCGAGGCCGACATCGCGGTGCAGCATTTCGGCCTGGCCAGGAAGCTGGGGCTGGAGACGGTCGGGTTCCTCATGATGGCGCACAGCCGGCCGCCCGAGGTCCTCGCCCGGCAGGCCCGGATCATGGCGGACGCGGGCTGTCAGTGCGTGTACGTCGTCGACTCGGCGGGCGCCCTGATCATGGAGCAGACCTCCGACCGGGTCGCGGCGCTCGTGGCCGAGCTCGGCTCCGACGCCCAGGTCGGCTTCCACGGTCACGAGAACCTCGGCCTCGGCGTCGCCAACTCGATCCTCGCGGTCCGGGCCGGCGCGCTCCAGATCGACGGCTCGACCCGCCGGTTCGGCGCGGGGGCGGGCAACACGCCGGTCGAGGCGTTCGCCGCCGCCGCCGAGAGGCTCGGCATCCGCACCGGCATCGACACCATCAAGATCATCGATGCCGCCGAGGACGTCGTCCGCCCGATCATGGACGGCGAGTGCCTGCTCGACCGGATGGCGCTCACCATGGGCTACACCGGCGTGTACTCCAGTTTCCTCAAGCACGCCGACCGCCAGGCGAAGAAGTACGGCGTGCCCGGCGCGGAGATCCTGCTCGAGGCCGGGCGGCGCAAGCTCGTCGGCGGCCAGGAAGACCAGCTCATCGAGATCGCAGTCGCCCTCGCGGCGAAGAAGTGAGAGAAGCCATGGGCAACCCGGTACTCGAGGCGATCACCCGGCGGGCCGAGGAGATCAGCGCGCTCGGCTCCGTGAACGAGACCCTGTGCAGGCTGGACGACCAGGCCGGCAAAGTGCTGCGCGAGGCCGGAGTCATCCGGATGCTCCAGCCGCGGATCCACGGCGGTTTCGAGTTCCACCCGCGCGAGTTCGCCGAGACCGTCATGAAGATCGCCAGTCTGGACGGATCGACGGGCTGGGTCGCCGGGGTCGTCGGCGTGCACCCCTGGGAGATGGCCTACGCCGACCCCAGGGTCCAGCAGGAGATCTGGGGGGAGAACCAGGACACCTGGATCGCCTCGCCGTACGCGCCCATGGGCGTCGCCCGCCCGGTCGACGGGGGCTACGTCTTCAACGGGCGCTGGCAGTTCTCCTCCGGCACCGACCACTGCGACTGGATCTTCCTCGGCGGCATGCTCGGCGACGAGGAGGGCAATGTCGCCAAGCCCCCGGAGTCGCTGCACCTGATCCTCCCGCGGTCCGACTACGAGATCGTCGAGGACTCGTGGAACGTGGTCGGCCTGCGTGGCACCGGCAGCAAGGACATCGTCGTCAGGGACGCGTTCGTCCCCGACTACCGGGTCATCCCGTTCTCGAAGGTCGTGGACGGCAGCGCGGCCAGGGAGGCGGGGCTGACCAACCCGACCTACCACCTGCCGTTCTCAGTCGCGTTCCCCCTCGGCATCACCGCGTCCGTGATCGGCATGGCCGAGGGCGCCCTCGCGCACCATCTGGCCTACCAGAAGGGCCGCGTGCAGATCACCGGCACCAAGATCAAGGACGATCCGTACGTGCTCTACGCCATCAGCGAGGCCGCGGCGGACATCGCCGCCGCGCGGTCGGCGCTGCTCGACAACGCCTCGCGGATGTACGACCTCGTCGCGGCGGGCCGCGAGGTCACCTTCGACGAGCGGGCGGTGAGCCGGCGCACCCAGGTCCAGGCGGCCTGGCGGGCGGTCCGCGCGGTCGACGAGATCGTCAACCGGTCCGGCGGAAACGCCATGCGTGTGGACAATCCGATCCAGCGCTTCTGGCGTGACGCGCACGTGGGCCTGACGCATGCGATCCACGTGCCGGGCGCGGTCTTCCACGTCTCGGCGCTGACGCAACTCGGCATCGAGCCGCCCCAGGGCCCGATGCGTTCGATGATCTGAAGCCGAGGGCACTCCCGCCGATCATCTAGGCACGGTGAATGAGGACTAAACTCCCAACGGTCAACATTGTTGCCCGTTAGGTGAGCGGCTTTGAACATCCCTCCACAGCCAGGTGCCGAGTGGCGGTTCAACCCCCCGCCAGGTTGGCCGGTTCCCCCCAGGGACTGGATCCCTACTCCGAACTGGGCCGGGCCCGGTCCGGGCTGGCCGGAGCCCCCGGCGAACTGGCAGTGGTGGGTTCGCGATGTGACGGCCTTGCGGGGCGTCGGCGACACCATGGACTTCGGGCGGGGTCCGGGTCCGGGTCCGGTGGGTCCAGGGCCGGGTGGCTTCGGTCAGGGCGGATTCGGTCAGGGCCCGGCGGGGCCGGGTGCGTTCGGTCAGGGTCCGGGGCCGGGTGCGTTCGATCAGGGCGGATTCGATCAAGGCGGATTCGGTCAGCGCGGATTCGATCAGGGCGGATTCGGGCAGGGCCCGGCTCCGATGGGTCCAGGCGCGTTCGGTCAGACTGGTTTCGATCAGGGCGCGTTTGATCAGGGTGGATTCGGTCAGGGTGGATTCGGCCAGGATGGATTCGGTCCGGGTGGGGTCGGTCCCGCCCCGGGCGGCGCTCCCTCCGAACGGCCGGGCACGGGCACCGGGGTCCCGTGGAAGACGATCGGCGCCATCGCCGCCGCTGTCGTGATCGGCGTCGGGGCCGCCTACGCGATCTATGGCCTGAAAGGCGACAAGGTCGGCGGCACCGGTGCGACCGGCGCCAGCGCGTCCCCGTCCGCTCCGAAGAGCAGCGGCGCGCACGAGCAGGCCGTGGCGATCGACAAGGTCCTCGACGCGAGCAAGCCCAGCCGGGGCAAGCTCCAGCAGGGGCTCAACCAGATGCGGCCGCCCTGCTCGAAGGCCGACCAGGGCATCGCGGCGATTCAGCAGGCCGCCGACCAGCGGGCCCAACAGGTCCAGCAGGCGAAGAAGCTGAAGGTCGACGCGCTCGAACGCGGCTATACGCTGAGGCAACGTCTCGTGGACGCGCTCGTGGCCTCGCAGCGGGCCGACGCGGCGTACCTGAAATGGGCGAAGAAGTACCAGGCCAACGGCTGTACCGGGCCGACCACGGGAGACGCCGACTACAAGCTCGGAAACGCGGCGTCTGAAAGCGCCACCAAGGCCAAGTCCGCGTTCGTCGAACTGTGGGGTCCGATCGCGGAGCAGGAGGGGCTGCCCGCTCGCACCCGCGGCTCGATCTGAGCCTGGGGCGGCCGGGAGGCCGCCCCACCCGCCACCGTGGCCGGGGACTCTCACTCAGCGGGAGCCTCCAGGCGGCCGGGCGGACTGTCTGTCACTTTTGGGTGGACGACGGCCCGGGAGGTTGGTGGACAGGTGACGCAGATCCGAGGACTGGGCTATCTCAAGGTCCAGACGCGTGACATCGGTCGCTGGCGCGAGCTCGTGATCGACGGGCTCGGCTTCGCGGAGGGCTCCGGACCCGAGCCGGACGGCCTCTACCTCCGGATGGACGAACGGCAGGCGCGGCTCATCGTGCTCCCCGGGGACTCCGACCGGGTGCTGGCCGTCGGGTGGGAGGTCCGTGACCAGTTCGCCCTCGCCGCGGTCGGCCGCGCCGTCGAGGCGCACGGGACGCCGGTCAAGGTGCTCTCCGAGCAGGAGGCCATCGACCGCGCGGCCGAGCAGGTGATCGCGTTCACCGACCCCGCCGGCATCCCGGTCGAGGTCTACTTCGGCCCCGTGCTCGACCACAGCCCCGTGATCACGGGCAGGGGGCAGCGGTTCGTGACCGGCCCGCAGGGGATGGGCCACGTGGTGCTGCCCACCATCGCGATGGAGGAGACGGTCTCCTTCTACACCGAGGTGCTCGGCTTCCTGCCGCGCGGGGCGATGAAGGTGGGCCGGCGGAAGCCGCCCTTCCGGCGCATGCGCTTCATGGGGATCAACCAGCGGCACCACAGCCTCGCGATCTGCCCGGCGGCGCACAACGGCGACCCCGGTCTGGTGCACCTCATGATCGAGGTCGACAGCCTGGACGCGGTCGGCAGGGCGCTCGACAGGGTCAGCCAGCTGGGCTTCTCCATCTCCTCGACCCTGGGCCGGCACACCAACGACAAGATGGTCTCCTTCTACGTCCGCGCGCCGGGCGGCTGGGACCTCGAATACGGCACCGGCGGCATGCTCGTCGACGAGACGTACTACACGGCCGAGGAGATCGCCGCCGACAGCTACTGGGGCCACGACTGGTCCGGCTCCGAGCCGCTGGCCGCGTTCGTGCCCAGGTCCTGAGCATGAGCGCCGTGCCGCCGGTCGAGCCCGTTCCCGCCCGGTCGATCAGCGCCTTCGACCACGAATGCGACGTGCTCGTCGTCGGCTTCGGATGCGCCGGCGCGGCAGCCGCCTGCGAGGCCGCGAGGGCGGGCGCCGACGTGCTCGTGCTCGAGCGCGCGGGCGGGCCGGGCGGGTCCTCGGCGCAGTCCGGGGGAGAGCTCTACCTCGGGGGCGGCACGGCGGTTCAGCGGGCGTGCGGCTTCGACGACGATCCGGACAACATGTTCGCCTTCCTCACGGCGGCGCTCGGCCCGCACGCCGACGAGGAGAAGCTGCGGCTGTACTGCGACGAGAGCGTCGAGCACTTCGAGTGGCTCCGCGGCCTGGGGCTCACCTTCAACGCGACCTTGCACGACGCCCCGACCTGGATGCCCCTGACGGCCGACGGCCTGATGTGGCTGGGTGAGAACGCCTGGCCGTACAACACGATCGCCCGGCCGGTCCCGCGCGGCCACCGACCGGCGACCGAGGCCTTCGGCGGCTGGCTGCTCATGGAGAAGCTGGCCGAGGCGGCGCAGTCGGCGGGCGCGGTCTGCCGCGCCGACACCCGCGCGACCAATCTGGTCGTCGACGACGACGGCCGGGTCGCCGGGGTCGTGGCGCGTAGGTACGGCACGACGCTGGCCTGCCGTGCGCGCAAGGCGGTGATCCTCACGACCGGGGGATTCGTCGACAACGAGGAGATGCTGGCCGACCACGCCCCGGTGCTGCTCGGCCACGGCAAGGTCAGCGACGGCCTCGACGACGGCAGCGGCATCCGGATGGCGACGGCGCTCGGCGCCGCGACCCGGCGCATGTCGGTCGTGGAGATCGCCCTGACGGCGCTGCCCGCGATCCTCGTGCGCGGCATGCTCGTCAACGCGCTCGGCCAGAGGTTCGTCAACGAGGACGTCTATCCGGGACTGTTCAGCGTCGCCGCCGTACGGCACCAGCCGGGGCCCTACTGGGCGATCATCGACGAGGAGGGGTTCGAGGAGATCCCCCCGGAGGACCTGTGGGGCGTGCGCCCGCGGTTCGTCGCGGAGACGGTCGCCGAGTTGGAGGAGTCGCTCGGCATGCCGGCGGGGGCGCTCGAGGCGACTCTCGACGTGTACAACCGGCACGCGGAGCGGGGGAGCGACCCCTACTTCCACAAGGACCCGAGGTGGCTGCGGCCGCTCAGACCGCCGCTCGCCGCCGTCGATCCGCAGGAGGGCTTCGCGCCGGGAGACGCCGAGGGCGCGGGCAAGGGGACCGGAGTCGCCGGATTCACCCTCGGCGGGCTGCACACCACCGTGGACGGCGCCGTGCTGAACCACTCGGGGCTCAAGATCCCGGGACTGTACGCCGCGGGCCGGGCGAGCGCCGGGATCCACGGAGAGGGCTACATCAGCGGGACCTCACTCGGCGACGGCACCTTCTTCGGCCGCCGGGCGGGCCGCGCCGCCGCCGGCGACTGAGGAGCGCCGTGCCGAAGGCGCGGCCATAGACAGGGAGGGGCGCGGCCGTGGACTGGACTGAGGAGCGCCCGGAGCGAGGAACGAGTGAGGACGCGACGAGGGAAGCCATGGCCTCAAAGGCGCCCCGAGCGCCGTGCCGAAGGCGCGGCCATAGACACGGAGGATGGATGAACCGTTTCGAGGACAGGAACGTCCTGCTGACCGGCGCCGGGTCGGGCATCGGCCGGGCGACGGCCGTACGGCTGCTCTCGGAGGGCGCGACGGTGTTCGCCGTGGACCGGGACGAGGCGGGTCTCGCCGAGACCGGGAAGCTCGCCGGCGACGACGGCCGGTTCCTCCCTCACGTGGCCGACCTGGCGGAGGAGGAGGGGGTGGTCTCGGCGGCGGCCGCGGCTGTCGCCGCCCTTGAGCGGGTCGACGTGCTGGTCAACGTGGCGGGGGTCCTGCGGGTCACTCCGATGGACTCGTTGCGCCTCGACGACTACAGGGAGATCTTCGCGGTCAACGTGTTCGCACCGGTGGTGCTCTGCCGGGAGGTGCTGCCGCACGTCCCGGACCGTACGGGGGTCGTCGTGAACGTGACCTCGACGGCGGCGACGAAGGCCCACCCCTGGATGACCGGGTACGCGGCCTCCAAGGGCGCTCTGCTCTCCTTCTCGATCAGCCTGGCCGCGGAGTTGTCGGCGCGGCGGATCCGCGTCGTGCCGGTCTCGCCGGGCGGCGTCGCCACGCCGCTGACGGCGAACAGGCAGACCTACGCCGGCATCGACACCGCGTGGTACGCCCGCACCTACCCGTTGTGGGGCAGGCCCGGCCGTCCCGAGGACGTCGCCGGGACGATCGCGTTCGCGGCCTCGGCGGACGGCGCCTACCTCAACGGCGTCGAGGTCCGCGTCGACGGCGGATCCCACAGCTGATCGCGGCGGGCGGCCGCGGCCGCCCGCTCCATCAGTCTTCGGGCACGGGGATGGCGCCCTCGAGCGCCGCCCGGACGATCGACTCCCGCAGTGCCGTACAGCCCTCGAAGAGCCCGCCCGCCCCGCCGTCGGCGGCGCGGGCGGCCTGTCGTTCGAGGCAGGCGCCGAGGGCCTGTGCGCTCCACTGGACGCTGGTCTGCTCCCAGCTCGCCTTGCGCACCTCGACTCCGGCGCCGCACCGGAGGCAGCACAGCGGCCGCATCGGCGCTCCGTCGAGCAGGCGGTCGTCGGCGCGGATCGTCATGCCTGCCGGCCCGCCGCGGCGGCCCTGCGCGCGAGGTTCGCCTCGACCTCCTGCTTCCACGCCTCGACCGGGCGGGTGGTGTCGAGCTCGAACTCGAAGCGCTCCACCATCTCCGGCCTGACGTCGGCCACGTCGACGTAGAACTGCTCGTACCAGCGGCGGAGCTGGTAGACCGGCCCGTCCTCCTCGCACAGCAGGGGGTTGTCGATGCGGGTCTTGTGCTTCCAGATCTCGACGTCCTGGTCGAAGCCCTTGAGGATGAACTCGCCCAGCTTGTGGGCCATGGCCTCGGCCGACTCCCCGGGGAGCTTGTCGCTGTGCTGCACGATGATGCCCGAGTGCAGCATGAACGAGTTCCCGTCGATCGGGTAGTGCGCGTTGATCAGCACGGACTTCAGGTCCATGTCGTCGTAGTGGTAGGTCAGGTCGTCGATCATGAAGGACGGCCCGTGGTACGACGCCACCGAGGTGTTGCCGAGCATCCGCGGTCCCTTGCCCGGAGGACGGGCGTCCGGGCGGCTGAGGCCCTTCATGATCTGGGTCGCGACGTGGCCCTCGAAGATGTTCTTGAAGTACGTGGGGAACGAGTAGTGCACGTAGAAGAAGTGCGCCATGTCCACCACGTTGTCCATGACCTCGCGGCAGTTCGTCTCGACCACGATCTCCTGCCAGACCCAGTCGGTCCAGTCGTCGCGGCCGGCGCCCTCGATGCGGGGGATCGCCACCTCCGGCTGGGGCGGGTTGCCCTCCGGGTCGTTCCAGACGAACAGGAGGCCGTCCTGCTCCATCGTGGTCCACGCGGCGGTGCGGGCGCGCAGGGGGACGCGACGGGCGTAGGGGATCTTCTTGCAGCGGCCGTCGCCACCCCAGCGCCAGTCGTGGAAGGGGCAGGCGAGCTCGTCACCCTTGATCGTGCCCCGTGAGAGGTCGGCGCCCATGTGGCGGCAGTAGGCATCCAGTACGTTGAGGCCGCCGTCGCCGCTCTGGAAGACCACGAGCTTCTGCCCGAACGCGTTGACGGTGTGCGGCTTGCCGTCCTTGAACCGCCCGGACAGGCCGAGGCAGTGCCAGCCCCGGGCGAATCGCGTGGGCACCGCTTCCGCTTCGATGCTGCGGACGCCGGTGGTCGAGGCCTCGACTGCAGTCACGTTGACCCATCCCTTCAGGACGCGCGTGATCCCAGCATGCCAAGCCGGATCCGCCCGGCCCGCCGCCAGTCCCATTGGCCGGGATGGCCCTGACATGCGGGCATCGGGGCGACGCACCATCATGGACGGGTACGCCCGGACGAACGCGACTATGGAGATCGACACGATGAGCAACGAGGTCCTGGAGGCGGTCCGCGCGCTTCTGCCCGTGATCGCGGAGCGTGCCCGAGCCACGGACGAGGACCGGGGAGTACCCGCGGAGACCGTCCAGGCGCTGGTCGAGGCCGGGGTCTTCCGGATGTTGCAGCCCAAGCGGTACGGCGGCGCGGAGAGCGACCCGGTGTGGTTCTTCGAGGTCGTCAGGGAGATCTCCGGGGTCTGCGGGTCGACCGGGTGGGTCGCGAGCGTGCTCGGGGTGCATCCGTGGCATGTCGGCCTGTTCGACGAGGCGGCGCAGGACGAGGTCTGGGGCGACGACCAGGACGCGCTCGTCGCCTCGTCGTACGCCCCCGTCGGGCGGCTGACCCCGGTCGAGGGCGGATACGAGCTCACCGGCCGGTGGCGGTTCTCCTCTGGCTGCGAGCACGCCTCGTGGGTGCTGGTCGGCGGCCTGGTCGTGGGCGCCCAGGGCAGGCCGGTGGACTTCATGACCGTGCTCGTCCCCCGGTCGGACTTCCTGATCGAGGACGTGTGGGACGTCATCGGGCTGCGCGGCACGGCGAGCAACGACGTGATCGTGGAGCGGGCCTTCGTGCCCGAGCACCGCACGATGCGCAACTACGACCAGGCCCAGCTGCGGGGTCCCGGCCAGAAGGTCAACTCCGGCCCGCTCTACCGCATGCCGTTCGGGAGCGTGTTCACGACCGCGATCACCGCCCCCGTGATCGGCATGGCGGCCGGCTGCTACCGGTCCTACGTCACGGCGATGCGCGACCGCGTACGGCTGAGCCTGGGCGGCGGCCGGTTCGCCGAGGACCAGTTCGCCCAGGTCGCCGTCGCCAGGGCCGCCTCGGAGATCGACGCGGCGATCCTGCAGACGGACCGCAACGTGCGCGAGGTGTACGAGCACGCCGTCCGGGGCGAGCGGATCCCGATGGAGCTGCGCCTGCGGGTCCGCAGGGACCAGGTCCGGGCGACCGAGCGGGCGCTCGAGGCGATCGACATCCTCTTCAAGACCGCCGGGGGCAACTCGCTCCGGCGGGGCAACCCCATCGAGCGGGCCTGGCGGGACGCCCACGCGGGCAGCGTCCATGTGGCCAACGACGTCGAGCGGGCCCTCGCGATGTACGGCAAGGGCGAGTTCGGCCTGACCGTCGAGGACAACCTGGTCTGACGGACGCCGATCCCACTCACCGGTACGAACGGCTCGCGTCACCGCCGGTGGCGCTGTGTATGGTCGTTGCGACAGAACCGAGCAGGGGGAACCGTGCCGAGAATCGCCGAGGTCAGAGCGCCGGCGGAGCCCAGCTCCCCGGAGCAGCGGGCCCGGCATCTGCGCATCCTCCGGGCCGCCGCGCGGATCGGGGCCGACCGGGGCCTCGAGCGCATGCAGATGCACGAGGTGGCCAAGGCCGCGGGCGTCGCGATCGCGACGTTGTACCGCTACTTCCCCTCGAAGACCCATCTGTTCACGGCCGTGCTGGCCGAGCAGATCGACCGTTTCAACGAGGGCATCCGGCCCCCGGAGCCGGGCACGAGCCCTGAGGACGCGGTCGCCGACGTGCTGGTGCAGGCCAGCCGTCAGTTGTTGCGCAGGCCCAGGCTCGCGGTCGCGATGCTCCAGTCCGCGAACGCGGCGAACGCGGCCGCGGTGGCCGACGCCGGGCGGATCGACGGCACCTTCAGCGAGATCATCCAGCGGGCGCTCGGGATCGGCGAGCCCACCGCCCTCGACGTCACGCTGATCCGCCTGCTCATGCAGTGCTGGTACGGCGTGCTGCAGTCGAGCCTCAACGGGCGGATGTCGATCCCCGACACCGAGAGCGACATCAGGATCGCCTGCCGGCTGCTGCTCGCCCCGAGGTCGAACTCCGGGTGACTCAGGTGGGCTGAGTCCCCCCGAGCCGGGCCACGCTGTGGGCCGCGTAGGTGCGGTGGGGGTCGCGCCCGCTGAAGTAGGGCGTGAGCAGCTCGTCGAACTCGTCGACCGAGAACACCCCGTCGGCGGCGGTGAACTTCTGCTCGACCGTCGGGGGCGCCAGCAGCGCGACCATGTCGCCGTACACCACGAACACCTGGCCGGTGATCTCGTCGGCCGCCGGGGAGGCGAGATAGCTCACGAAGGTGGCGACCCGATCCGGGGACAGGACGTCCAGCCCGCCCGTCTTGGGGGCGTCGCCGAAGACCCCGGCCGTCATGGCGGTGCGGGCCCGGGGGCAGATCGCGTTGGCCCGCACGCCGTACCTCGCCAGGCCCTGCGCGGTCGACAGGGTGAGCGCGGTGATGCCCGCCTTGGCGGCCGAGTAGTTCGGCTGGCCGGCGGAGCCGAAGAGGAACGCCTCGGAGGAGGTGTTGACGACGCGGCCGTAGACCGGCCCTCCGACGGCCTTCGAGGCGGCCCGCCAGTAGGCCGCCGCCGCGCGGGACACCGCGGCGTGGCCCTTGAGATGGACGCGGACGACGTCGTCCCAGTCCGGCTCGCTCAGGTTGAACACCATCTTGTCGCGGAGCACGCCCGCGTTGTTCACCACGATGTCGAGGCCGCCGAACGTCTCGGTCGCCGCCTGGACCAGCCGGTCGCCCATGGACCATTCGCCGACGTCGCCGGTCACCGCGACGGCCTGCCCGCCGCGGGCCTTGATCTCGGCCACGACGTCGTCGGCGGCCGACCCCACGTCGTTGACGACGACGTTCGCGCCCCGGCCCGCGAGGGCGAGCGCCTCGCTGCGGCCGAGGCCGGCGCCCGCGCCGGTGACGACGGCGGTCCTGCCCTCCAGGCTGGTCTTCTGGCTCACTGGACGCTCCTGCTCTGTCGGATGCCGAGGGACAGTTCGACCTCGCGGCGGACGACCTTGCCGGTGGCGTTGCGCGGCAGCGGGTCGGTCGTGATCCGCCAGCGGGACGGCACCTTGAAATAGGCGAGGTGTTCGGCGGCGTGCGCGCGCAGTTCGTCCTCGTCGACCGGGCGTCTGTCACCGGTGACGACCACGGCCGCGACCTCCTGACCAAGGTCGGGGTGGGGTGCGCCGACGACGGCGCATTCGAGGACGCCCGGGTGCTCCCACAGCACGCTCTCCACCTCGGCGGGGTAGACGTTCTCCCCGCCGCGCAGGATCAGGTCGGAACGGCGGGTGGTGAGGCGCAGGCGACCGCCCTCGATCACGCCGATGTCACCGGTGTGCAGCCAGCGGTCCTCCCGGATCGCCCGCGCGGTGGCCTCCGGGTCCTGCCAGTAGCCGAGCATGTTGAACGGGCTGCGCGCGCAGATCTCCCCTTCGACGCCCTCGGGAACCGGCATATTCTGCGGATCGCGGATCTCGACCTTCACGGTCGCGACGGGCCGGCCGACCGTCCCCGGCGCCTCCGCCAGGTCCGCCGGCGTCGCGATGGAGATCGCGGTCGACGACTCGGTCAGGCCGTAGCTGTCGACCAGTGACTGACGGGCCACCGGGAAGCCCGCGCGCAGGCGTTCCTTGAACGACGGTGAGGACGGCGCGGACGCGAGCGAGAAGGCGGCCAGCGAGGACAGGTCGTAGCCCGACAGATCGCCGTGCTCCAGCAGCCGGTGCGCCATCGTGGGCACGGCCCCCCAGTTGGTGACCCGCTCCCGCTCGACCAGCCGCAACACCCGGTCGACGTCGAAGGCGCCCTGGTGCATGACGACCGCGGAGCCGGTCGCGAGGCGCGGAACCGCGAGGTTGTGCAGGCCCGCGATGTGGAACAACGGCAGCGCCAGCAGGTAGCGCCGCGTCGCCGGGTCGGTGGGGTCGCCGAACGCGCGGGCCGTCGCGTCGTTCATGCGGTGGTACTCGATGACCGACGTGAGGTTGCGGTGCGAGTGCACCGCGCCCTTCGGCCGGCCGGAGGTGCCGCTGGTGTAGACGATGATCACCGGATCGTCCTCGTCGGCGGCGTGCGGGGCCAGAGGCGCGTCCGGGTACCGCCCGGCCAGCAGGGGGATGTCCTCCATGCGCACCACCGGTGTGCCCGAGCCGCCGAGCGCGGCCCGCTTGGCGTCCGCCACGACCAGTTTCGGCGTCGTGTGACCCAGGGCGTACTCGACCTCGCGGCGCGACCACCACGCGTTGTAGCCGACGGTGACGGCGCCCACGGCGACGGCGGCCCAGAACGCCACGATCCAGCCCGGCCGGTTCGCCGCGTTTACGGCGATCCGGTCGCCGGGCCGCACGCCGTACTCCTCGCGCAGCGTCGCGGCGAGCGACGCGACCTGGCGCGCGTGCGCGGCGTAGCCGATCCGCTCGTGCTCGGTGACGATGTAGTCTCGGTCGCCGAACCGGACCGAGCCGGCGAGCACCTCGCCGAGGTTGCGGTGCCGGTTGCGGAAGACCGGCATGCGGGAGCCGAGGACGTCCTCCTCGGTGAGCTCGAACTCACCCCCGGGACCGGTGAGACGGGCGACGATCGTCATGGCCGCGGTTCTCGGATCTGCCGACGTCCCCATCTGCGCCCTCTCTCTCGGGCGCCCATTGTGACCGCCGGGGGAGCGTCTGCCGAGGGTCGTCTCCCGGTCACCGGGACGGCCCTTCCGGCCCAGGGCGGGGCGACACCACTATTACGGTCGAGCACACGGCGGAAACGGGGAGCCCGAATGGGAAGTCTGGACGGACAGGTCGCGATCGTCACCGGTGCGGGTCAGGGGGTGGGCCAGGGCATCGCGCTCGCCCTCGCCTCCGAGGGGGCGTCCGTCGCGGTGGTCGGGCGCACCATGGCGAAGCTCGAGGCGACCTGCGAACTCGTCCGCGAACGCGGCGCGACGGCCGAGCCCTTCCAGTGCGACGTCAGCGTCACGGAGACGATCCCCGCGGTGGTCGACCAGGTGGCGGAGCGGTTCGGCGGGGTGGACATCCTCGTCAACAACGCCTACTCCGGCGCGTACGGCCCGCTGCTGTCCATGAGCGACGCGGCCTTCCAGAAGGGCTTCCGCAGCGGCCCCTTCGCCGCGTTCGCCTTCATGAAGGCGTGCCACCCCCACATGAAGCGGCGCGGCGGCGGCAGCATCGTCAACCTCGTCACCTCGGCGATGGTCCGATGGGATCCCACCACCTACGGCGCCTACGCCGCGGCCAAGCAGGCGCTCCGCTCGCTGACGCGCACGGCCGCGGCCGAATGGGGGCCCGACGGCATCCGCGCCAACTCCATCGCCCCGCACGCGCTGTCCCCCGGCCTGAAGTGGTGGACGGAGACCAACCCGGAGGAGGCGGAGGAGTTCCGCAGGACGATCCCGCTCGGCTACATCGGCGACTGCGAGCAGGACATCGGCCGGGCGGTCGTCGCGATCGTCGGCCCGGCCATGCGGTACCTGACCGGCGCCACCGTGCCGCTGGACGGCGGGCAGGCGTTCTTCGGCTGACCGGCTGACCGGCTGACCTCCGACCTCCGACCTCCGACCTCCAAGGGTCCTTCCCGGTCAGCGGGACTCGACGGCCCGAGGCGCGTCCCGCTGACTAACGTCGGCCCGGACCAAGGGGAGAGCCACACCAGTGCGACACGAGACGATCGCCGACCTGCTGCTCGCCCGATCCGGCGACGGTCACGCCGGGCTGCGGACCCGCGAGCGCACCTGGACCTGGGACGAGGTGGTCCGCGCGAGCGCCGCCCGCGCCCGGTTGGCCCGCGAGTCGCGGATCGACGGCCCCTTCCACATCGGGGTCCTGCTCGACAACGTGCCGGAGTACGTCTTCTGGCTCGGCGCGGCCGCGCTGAGCGGCGCGACGATCGTCGGCGTCAACCCCACCCACCGGGGCTCGGTCCTGGAGGAGGAGGTCAGGCATGCCGACCCGCAGTTCATCGTCACCGACGAGGCCGGTCTGAAACTGCTCGACGGTCTCGACGTCGGCGTGCCCCGTGACCGTTTCCTGCTCGTCGACGGCGAGGAGTACGCCGAGGCGGTGGCCGCGCACGCGTGCGAGCCGTCCCGCGACCCGGAGATCACCGCCGGGACGCAGTTGCTGCTGCTGTTCACCTCGGGCACGACCGGAGCCTCGAAGGCGGCCAGATGCTCGCAGGGAAGGCTCACCGGGCTGGCCTACGCCAACTCCGCGAAATACGACGTCCGGCGGCACGACGTCACGTACTGCTGCATGCCCCTGTTCCACGGCAACGCGGTGATGGCGCTGTGGGCCCCGTCGCTGGCGGCTGGCGCGACCGTCACGCTGACACCCCGGTTCTCCGTGTCCGGCTTCCTGCCCGACGTGCGCTTCTACGGTGCGACGTTCTTCACCTATGTCGGCAAGGTGATCGCGTACGTCCTGGCGACTCCGGCGGACCCCGGAGACGCGGACAACACGCTCACGCACGCCTTCGGGACGGAGGCGTCGCCGGAGGACCAGGCCGCGTTCCTGCGCCGCTTCGGCTGCAGGCTGCTCGAGGGCTACGGGTCGAGCGAGGGCGCGGGCATGATCAGGCCGGTGCCGGAGGCTCCCGCGGGCGCGCTGGGACGGCCGGCGCACGGCGGGGTCAGGATCGTCGACCCGGAGACGAGGCACACGCGTCCGCCGGCGCTGCTCGACGAGCACGGGCGGGTGACCAACGCCGAGGAGGCCATCGGCGAGATCGTGGACGTCGACGGCGCGGCGAGGTTCGAGGGCTACTACAAGAACGAGGCGGCGGACGCGGAGCGGGTCCGCCACGGCTGGTACTGGACCGGTGACCTCGGCTACGCCGACGAGGAGGGCTACGTCTACTTCGCCGGTCGTTCCGGCGACTGGATCCGGGTGGACGGCGAGAACGTCTCCGCGCTGCTGACCGAGCGCGTCCTGCGCCGCCATCCGCGGATCGTGGCCGCCGCCGTGTTCGCGGTGCCCGACCCCCGGTCCGGCGACCAGGTGATGGCCGCGATCGAGGTGGCCGGCGAGACCTCCTTCGAGGACCTCCGGCTGGCCGGCTTCCTGGCGGGGCAGGCGGACCTGGGCGCCAAGGGTGCGCCGCGCTTCGTCCGGGTCTCGTACGCGCTGCCGGCGACCGGCTCGGGGAAGCTCCGCAAGAAGGAGATGCGGCACGACGGCTGGCGGACCGGCGACCAGGTCTACCGGTGGGCGGGCCGCGGCGGTCCCGAGTACACCCTGCTGACCGATCAGGACAGGGCCGCGCTGCGGGCGGAGTTCGCCTCCGCCGGCCGTCAGCGCTTCCTGCCAGGGATCTAGACCTACGGCCACCGAGGAGGAGAGCGGACCATGGATCTGCGCGAGACCGCCGCGCAACGACGGCTGCGCATGGAGTTGCGGGAGTACTTCGCGGGCCTGCTGCCCGAGGACGAGCGGCGCCTGACGGGCGAGGAGGGCGTGGGCGGCGACCGCTTCCGCGAGGTGGTCGGACGACTCGGCGCCGACGGCTGGCTCGGCATCGGGTGGCCCGTCGAGTACGGCGGGCAGGGCAGGTCGGTTGAGGAGCAGTACGTGTTCTTCGACGAGGTCCAGCGGGCCGGGCTGCCCTTTCCCTTCGTCACCGTCAACACCGTCGGTCCGACCCTGATGAGCCACGGGACGGACGAGCAGAAGAAGAGATATCTCCCCGGCATCCTGTCGGGCGACATCGTCTTCGCGATCGGTTACACCGAACCGGGAGCCGGCACCGACCTCGCCTCCCTGACGACCCGCGCGGTCAGGGACGGCGACGAGTGGGTCGTCGACGGCAGCAAGATCTTCACCAGCGGCGCGAACACGGCCGACTACGTCTGGCTCGCCTGCCGCACCGATCCGGACGCCCCCAAGCACAAGGGCATCTCCATCCTGATCGTCCCCACCGCCGCCCCCGGCTTCTCCTGGAGCCCCATCCGGTGCGTGGGCGGCATGGTGGTCACGACCACCTACTACAGCGGCGTCCGGGTGCTCGCGGGCGACGTCGTCGGCGAGGTCGACGGCGGCTGGCGGCTCATCACCCACCAGCTCAACCACGAGCGGATCGGCCTGGCCGCAATGGGCGGCCGGATGATCCAGCTGTGGGAGCGCGTCCGGGACTGGGCGAGGGACAACGGGGCGATCGACCTGCCGTGGGTCCAGCGCGACCTGGCGCGCACCTACGCGCGCCTGGAGGCGATGCGGCTGATGAACTGGAAGATGACCGCCGCGGTCGCGGACGGCACGTTGTCCGGCGCGGACGCGGGCGCGGCGAAGGTCTACGGCACCGAGACGCACATCGACGTGCAGCGGACGCTGTCGGGGATCATCGGCGTCGGCGGGCGGCTCCGACCCGGGTCGCCGGGGGCCGTGCTCGCCGGTCAGATCGAGCAGCTGTCGCGGCAGGGCATCGTGAACACCTTCGGCGGCGGCGTGAACGAGGTCCTGCGGGACATGGTCGCCACCCAGGGGCTCGGCCTTCCCCGAATGGAGCGTCGCTGATGGACTTCACTCTGGACGACGAGCTCGAGGCGGTCCGCGAGCTGGCGGGCAAGATCTTCAGCGACCGTGCGCGCACCGATCGTGTCCGCCTGGTCGAGGGCACCTCCACGGGGATCGACGAGGAGTTGTGGGCGGAGCTGGGCCGTACCGGCCTGCTCGGCATCGCGCTGCCGGAGGAGGCGGGCGGGGCCGGGCTGGGACTCGGCGCCCTGTGCGTCCTGCTGGAGGAGCAGGGCCGTGCCGTTGCGCCCGTCCCGCTGTGGCCGTCCGCGGTCGCCGCGCTCGCGGTCGCCCGGCACGGTACGGCGGAGCAGCGCGAGAGCCTGCTACCCGGCGTGGCTGAGGGCTCGCTGCGGCTCACCGTGGCGCTGGAGGAGTTCGGCGCGCCCGATCCGGCCGAGCCGGGCTGTGTGGCCCGGCGGGACGGCGACGCGTGGCGGCTGACCGGTGTGAAGGCCGCCGTCCCGTCGCCCTTCGGCGCGGTCGGCGTGCTGGTCTCCGCGACGGCCGAGACCGGGCCCGGCCTGTTCCTGGTCGTCTCCGACGACCCCACCGGCCCGGAGGGGGGCGCCTGGGATCGCGTGGAGACCACAAGTCACGACCGCGGCGGCCATCTCACCTTGACCGGCGCGTCCGCCACGGCCGTCGGCGTGCCGGGCGGCGGCGCCCTCCGGGAGACCCTTCACCGCGCCGCCGTCGCCCTGGCGGCGGTCCAGCTCGGCGTCGCCCAGGGCGCGCTGCGCCACGCGGTGACCCATCTCAGCGCGCGCAGGCAGTTCGGCCGCCCGCTTGCGACCTTCCAGGCGGTGCAGCACCAGCTCGCCGACTGCTACATCGACATCGACGCCATGCGCGTGTGCCTGTGGCAGGCCGTCACCGCTCTCGGTGCTGAGGAAGGCGCCGAGGCGGCCGTGCTGGTCGCGAAGTGGTGGGCCGGCGAGGCCGGGCTGACCGTGGCGCACCGGGTGCAGCACCTTCACGGCGGAATCGGCGTCGACGTCGACTATCCCGTGCACCGGCACTTCCTGTGGGCGCGGCAGATCTCCGGCACCCTGGGCGGGCCCAGCGCCGACCTGGCCAGGCTCGGCGCCGTGCTCGCCTCCGGGACGGCGGCCCCGTGAGCCGGAACGGGCCCGGCGCGGGTCAGTGGATCGGCCGCGACCTCGGGAGGCGCACGGCCGCCTACGACGAGCGCGACGTGATCCTCTACGCGCTCGCGGTCGGCGCCGCGCCGACGGACCTGGACCTCGTCTTCGAGAAGCGGCTGCGTGCGCTGCCCACGTTCGCGCTGACGAAGGCGCAGTGGGCGCCGGACGCCCTCGGGTCGCTGGGCGCGTTCGACATCAGGACCACGATGCACGCGTCGCAGCGGCTGCGGGTGCTGCGGCCGCTGCCTCCCGCGGGCGAGCTGACGATGGCCTCGCACGTCGCGCACGTCTGGGACAAGGGCAGCGCCGCGATCTTCGAGGTCGAGGTGGAGAGCGAGTTCTTCGTCGCCCGCGCTGTACCGCCTGCTCGGCGACCGGCACGCCATGCACATCGACCCGGAGGCGGCGAAGGCGGCCGGGATGCCGAGGCCGTTCATGCACGGCCTGTGCACGCTGGCCGCGGTGACGCTGCCGCTGGCCGCGGCGGTGGGTGCGCACCCGGCCGACCTGGTCGAGCTGGAGGGCAGGTTCGCCTCCCCGGTCTTCCCCGGCGACCGGCTGGACGTGCGGGGATGGGAACAGGCGGGCCGCGGTGAGGACGTGCTCTTCGAGGCGGCGGTGAACGGCACGCCTGTGCTGGCCGCCGGGCGCGCTCAGTTACGCGTCAGCACGTAACGGGCCGGGACCTCGCCTCCGCCGTGCACCGGGATGTCCGCCCCGGTGATGTAGGAGGCGAGGTCGCTCGCCAGGTAGAGGCAGGTGTTCGCCACGTCGGCGGGCACCGCCATGCGCCCCATCGGGATCAGCTCCGCGACGGCGGCGCCGCCGTCCTCGCCGTACGCCCAGGCGGCGGACTCCGTCCGGATGAGGCCGGTGGTGATGTGGTTGACCCGCACCTTCGGCGACCATTCGAGCGCGAGGGCCCTGGTGAGCACGAGCAGGCCGGCCTTGGCCGCCGAGTAGGCCGCCATGCCCGGCTGGGGGTCGACGGCGGCGACGCTGCCGATGTTGATGATCGAGCCGCCGGTCTCCTGCTCCCGCATGACCTTGTTGGCCGGCTGCGCCACGTAGAACGGCGCGAGCAGGTTGAGGTCCACGACCTTCTCGACGAATCGCGGCGAGACGGTCCCCGCGTCCGCGGGAGGCGAACCGCCGGCGTTGTTGACGAGCACGTCGAGCCGGCCGAGATGCCCGACCGCCTCCTCCACCAGGCCGGCGGCGGCCCCGGCGTCGCGGATGTCGGCGGAGACGAAACGGGCCGTCCTGCCGCCGGCGGCGGGCAGGACCTCGGGCTCGCCGCGCCCGCCCACCACGACCTCCGCGCCCGCGGCGAGGAACCTCTCCGCGATCACGAATCCGATGCCCTTGGTGCCGCCGGTCACCAGGACCGCCCGGCCGCCGTAGTCCGCCGTCACGTCCACATGGGCCTCCCGGAGAGGGGTCGAGGAGAAGGATCCCTCGGAGGGTACGGCCGGGCGTCCCGGCGCGGGGGAGCGGTTCCGGCCAGCGGGACGACGGCCCGCCGGCCCGGGCCGGGGCGGACACCATGGGGACCTATGAGCGACGACGTGGCACTGACGATTCCCGGCGTCCTGTGGCGCGCGGCCGCGGAGTTCCCGGACGCCGAGGCCGTCGTGGACGGCGCCTCCCGGCTGACCTACGCGCGGCTGCGGAGCCGGGTGCGCGAGGCGGCGAAGGCGTTCATCGCGCTCGGCGTCGAGCCGGGCGACCGCATCGGGATCTGGGCGCCGAACAGCCTCCGGTGGATCGTCACCGCGCTGGGGGCCCTGAGTGCCGGCGCCGTCGTGGTCCCGGCCAACACCCGGTACAAGGGCGAGGAGGCGCGGTGGCTGCTCGGCCGCAGCCGCGTGCGTGTGCTCTTCGTGGCGGACGGCTTCCTCGGCAACGGCTACCTCGGCATGCTCGGGGTGACGGCGGACGGGCGGGCGCCCGGCCTGCCCGGCCTCACCACCGTGGTCACCTACGACGCCGAGGAGCGGCCGGGGGCGACGCGCTGGGAGGAGTTCGTGTCGGCCGGCGAAGCGGTCTCGGACGAGGAGGCCGACGCGCGGGCCGAGGCGGTGCGCCCGAACGACGTCGCGGACGTCCTGTTCACCTCCGGGACCACCGGCAGGTCCAAGGGCGCCATGTGCACCCACCGCCAGAACGTCCGGACCTACCTGGCCTGGAGCGACCGGACCGGCCTGCACCACGGCGACCGCTACCTGATCGTCAACCCGCTCTTCCACTCCTTCGGCTACAAGGCGGGGGTGTTCGCCTGCCTGCTCAGGGCCGCGACGATGGTCCTCCAGCCGGTGTTCGCGGCGGGGGAGACGATGCGGCTGGTGGAGGCCGAGCGGATCACCGTGTTGCCGGGGGCGCCGACCATCTACGTCTCGATGCTCGACGCGCCGGAGCGTGAACGGTTCGACCTGTCGTCGCTGCGGCTCGCGGTGACCGGCGCCGCGGTGGTGCCGGTCGCGCTGGTCGCGCGGATGCGGGCCGAACTCTTCCCCGAGGTGGTCACCGCGTACGGGCTGACCGAGTCGTGCGGCACGGTCACCGCGTGCTCCCTGGCGGACGACGACGTCACGGTGGCGACCACGTCCGGCCGTCCCATCGAGGGCGTGGAGGTGATGGTGACGGACGGCGCGGGCGACCCGGTCCCTGAGGGGGAGGACGGGGAGATCCTCGTCCGCGGCCACAACGTGATGGTGGGCTACCTCGACGACGAGGAGGCGACCGCCGAGACGATCAGGGACGGCTGGCTGGTGACCGGCGACCGGGGACGGCTCGACGAGCGCGGCAACCTGGTCATCACCGGCCGGTCGAAGGACATGTACGTCGTCGGCGGGTTCAACGTGTACCCGGCCGAGGTCGAGCAGGTGCTCGCCGCCCACGAGGGGGTCGCCGAGGCCGCGGTGACCGGAGTGCCCGACGCCCGGATGGGCGAGACCGGCCGGGCGTACGTCGTGGCCCGTCCGGGAGCCGTCCTCGTGCCCGGAGAACTCGTCGCGTACTGCCGGGACCGGCTCGCCGGCTTCAAGATGCCCCGCGAGGTCGTGCTCGTCGGGGAGCTTCCACGCAACGCGGCGGGGAAGATCGACAAGGCCGCGCTGGCCGGCCTGACCACCTGAGCGGCCGCGCGTGCTCGTTCACCAGGCCCAGGCCTCCGGGCCCGGGCCGCCTTTGCCGATCGGCGGGAACAGCTCGTCCAGCCGGGCCAGGGTCTCGGCGGACAGCTCGGTGTCCAGCGCGGCCAGGGGCAGAGCGAGCTGTTCGGGGGTCCTCGGCCCGATGATCGGGCTGGTCACCCCCTGCCGCGACAGCAGCCAGGCGAGCGCGACGGTGGTCGGCTTCTCGGACAGCTCCCCGCACAGCTCCTCGTAGCGTTCCAAGGCCGCCCGATGCGGTTCGACCCGCTCGGCGGCGTGCAGAACGCTCCGGCCGGCGACGCCGTCGCGTTGCTTGCGCAGCGCGCCGGAAAGCGCGCCGAAGTGCAGCGGCGAATAGGGCAGGATCCCGATCCCGAGCCCGATCGCCGCCGGCAGCACCTCGAGTTCGACGTGCCGGGTGAGCAGGTTGTACTTGCACTGCTCGGAGACCAGGCCGAGGAAATTCCGCCGGTCGGCCGCCGCCTGCGCGCGGGCGAGGTGCCAACCGGCGAAGTTCGACGAGCCGACGTAGCGCACCTTGCCCTGGACCACCAGCGTCTCCATCGCCTGCCAGATCTCCTCCCACGGTGTCTCCCGCTGCACGTGGTGCATCTGGTAGAGATCAATCCAGTCGGTACGCAAACGGCGGAGCGACGCCTCGCAGGCGGCGATGATGTGCCGGGCGGACAGGCCGCCGTCGTTGGGCCAGTCCGTCATCGGCGCGTACACCTTGGTGGCCAGCACGATCCGGTCCCGGTTGCCGGTCTTCTCGAACCAGCTGCCGATGAACTGCTCGCTCAGACCGTCACCGGTCTCGCGGCCGTACATGTTCGCGGTGTCCACGAAGTTCACGCCCGCGTCGTGGGCCCGGTCCAGAACGGCGTGGCTGTCGGACTCGTCGATCTGCCAGCCGAAGTTCATCGTGCCGAGGCACAACCGGCTCACGGTCAGGCCGGTCCGGCCCAGATGGATGTATTTCATGGCGCCGACCGTAGGTCCGGCCCCCGGTCCCCTGGTAGCCGTTCGACCGTGCTCGAATACAAGGGTGATCCGGATCGAGTTCGCCCCCGCCGACCTGATCGGGCTCAGGTTCGCGCACTCTCCGATGGTCGAGGTCGTGGCCAGCTGTCTGGCGCTGAGGTCGCGATCGGAGCGCAGGCTGCACCCGTCCTGGCGGGCGAGGGTCGGGCCGCTGTTCCGCGGCCCGGACCTGGGCACTTTTCGCGCGGTGGTCTGCGGTCCCACCGGGTATGTGCCGGACTTCCTCACTCCGGCGCCGGACACCGCCCGGCCCACCTTGGACCAGGAACTGCGGGTGGTGGCCGGAACACCGCTCGACCGAGTCGCAGTGGAGGTCGACAGGGCGTGGACCGGGCACCGGGCGCCGCCGGAGATCGATCGGTTCGCGACCGATCCGGCCGGCGGGCTGGCGGAGCTGGTGCGACAGGTCCGGCGCTACTTCGCGCTGGCGATCGCACCGGACTGGCCGCGGCTGCGCGAGGTCGCGGAGGGTGAGCTGGTGCGCCGGGGACTGCTGGCCGCCGAACGGGGGCCGCGGGCGCTGCTGGCGGACCTGCACCCGAAGCTGGACTGGGATGGCGCGGCGCTGCGGCTGGCCTACGCGAAGGACGGGGACTTCAGCCTGGACGGGCACCCGCTCGCTCTGCTGCCGACCGGGTTCGCCGGGCCGGACGTGTACACCATGGCGGAGTCTCCGACCGGCAGGGCGCTCTGGTACGCCCCGCGCGGTCACGGCGGGCTCTGGGACCGTCCGGCCTCGGTCGAGCCCCCGGAGGCGCTGGCCGCCCTGCTGGGTCCGACCCGGGCGGCGGTGCTCACCCTGTTGGCCGTGCCGTGCAGCACGGGTGAGGTGGCCACAGCCCTCCGGTTGGCCCCGGCGACCGCCTCGCATCACCTGACGACGCTCCGGGACGCCGGCCTGGTGGTCGGCGAGCGGGCCGGCCGCCGGCTGCGCTACCGGCGCACGGGGCTCGGGGAGCAACTCGGCGGGGTCAGCCGGCCGCCCGCCGAAGGGACATAGCGGCTCTCAGGCGCCGTAGACGGGCTCCGGCCGGGCGGCCGCGGCGAGCAGGGCGGCGATCTCGGGGCCGAGGCCGGACGCGTCCCAGCGGGCGCCTCTGTCGACGGCGGGGCCGCGGCGGAAGCCCTCCATCACGCAGATCCGGCCGCCCTCGACCTCGAAGACCCGCCCGGTGACGCCCGCGGACTCGGCCGAGCCGAGCCAGGCGACGAGCGGGGACACGTTCTCCGGGGCCATCGCGTCGAACTCGCCGTTCCCGGGGACCGCCATCGCGGCCGCGAAGGCCTGTTCGGTCATCCGGGTGCGGGCGGCGGGGGCGATGGCGTTGACGGTCACGCCGTAGCGGCCGAGTTCGGCCGCGGCGACGAGCGTGAGCCCCACGATGCCCGCCTTGGCCGCCGAGTAGTTGCCCTGCCCGACGCTGCCGAGCAGGCCGGCCCCCGACGAGGTGTTGATCACGCGGGCGTCCACCGGGCGGCCCGCCTTGGACTCGGCCCGCCAGTGCAGCCCGGCGTACTTCAGCGGCAGGAAATGGCCTGTGAGGTGAACGCGCGTCACCGCGTCCCACTCCTCCTCGGAGAGGTTCACCAGCATGCGGTCGCGGAGGAACCCGGCGTTGCTGACCAGCACGTCGAGCCGGCCGAAGCGGTCCAGCGCCGTCGCGACCAGCCGCCGCGCCCCCTCGCCGGTCGCGACGTCGGAGCAGTCGGCCACCGCCTCGCCGCCCAGCGCGCGGATCTCCTCGGCCGTCTCCTCGGCCACGGCCTGCGCGGGCCCCTGGGCTCCGCCCTCGCCGGACAGACTCACGCCGAGGTCGTTGACCACGACCTTGGCGCCGTGCCTGGCGAACTCCAGGGCGTGCGCGCGGCCGAGGCCTCGCCCGGCGCCGGTCACGATCACGACGCGGTCCTCGCAGATCATCGTGCGCTCACTTCTGTGGGTCTCCGGGGGACTCTGCTAGCGTACTTTCTAACAAATGTTAGATCGAAAGGCGGTTGTATGGGAATCTCCGCCAGCAGTCACGGCGAGGGCGTCGTCGAGATCGTGATGGACGCCCCGCCGGTGAACGCGCTGACCGTGCGGGGTTGGTTCGACCTGGCCGGCGCCGTACGGGAGGCCGGGCGGGACATGCGGACCCGGGTCGTGGTCCTGCGGGCCGAGGGCCGCGGGTTCAACGCGGGCGTCGACATCAAGGAGATGCAGGCCGGTGGTGACTTCACCGCGCTGGTGGGCGCCAACCGGGGCTGCTACGAGGCGTTCGCGGCGGTCTACGAGTGCGAGGTGCCGGTGATCGCCGCCGTGCACGGGTTCTGCCTCGGCGGAGGCGTCGGCCTGGCCGGCAACGCGGACATCGTGGTGGCCTCCGACGACGCCTACTTCGGGCTGCCCGAGGTCGAGCGGGGCGCCCTCGGGGCCGCCACCCACCTGGCGCGGCTGGTTCCCCAGCATCTGATGCGGGCCATGGTGTACACCTGCCGCAACGTCACGGCCGCCGAGCTGCACGCGTACGGCTCGGTGCTGGAGGTCGTGCCGCGCGAGCGGCTCCGCGACGCCGCGCTGGAGGTGGCGGCCCAGATCGCCGCCAAGGATCCACAGGTGATCCGGCTGGCCAAGGAGTCGCTGAACGGCATCGACCCGGTCGACGTCAGGCGGAGCTACCGGTTCGAGCAGGGCTTCACGTTCGAGCTCAGCCTCACCGGCGCCGGCGACCGGCACCGCGACGCCTTCGTCTCGGACCGGGCGACCTGATGGGCGCCGTGATGTCGATCGAGGAGATCGTCGGCTCGCTGGACAGCGGCATGACGATCGGGATCGGCGGGTGGGGCTCGCGGCGCAAGCCGATGGCCCTGGTCCGGGCGATCTGCCGTTCCCCGCTGACCGGCCTGACCGTCGTCTCGTACGGCGGGCCGGACGTGGGCCTGCTGTGCGCGGCGGGCAAGGTCCGCCGGGTGATCGCCCCGTTCGTGACGCTCGACTCCATCGCCCTCGAACCGCACTTCCGGGCCGCCCGGCAGAGCGGAGCCGTCGAGTTCACCGAGTACGACGAGGGGATGTTCATGTTCGGCCTGCTCGCCGGCGCGCACCGGCTGCCGTTCCTGCCGACCCGGGCCGGGCTCGGCTCCGACGTCATGCGGGTCGTCCCCGGCCTTCGCACCGTCCGCTCGCCGTACGAGGACGGGGAGGAACTGGTCGCGGTGCCCGCGCTGACGACGGACGCGGCGCTGGTGCACCTGGACCTGGCCGACACCCGGGGCAACGGCCGCTACCTCGGCCCCGATCCCTACATGGACGACCTGTTCGTGAAGGCGGCCGGACGCGCCTACCTCTCCTGCGAGCGGATGGTCGAGCCCGGCGAGCTCGACGGCCCGCCGCAGACGCTGCTGGTCAGCCGCATGCATGTCACGGGGGTAGTGGAGACGCCGGCCGGCGGCCACTTCACCGACCGCGGCCCCGGCCACGAGCGCGACGAGGCGTTCCAGCGGCACTACGCGGCCTCGGCCGCCGACCCGAAGGCGTGGGCGGCGTTCGCCGACCGGTTCCTGTCCGGTGACGAGGCGGCCTACCAGGAGGCCGTACGGCGATGGCACGAGCAGGACCGCGACAGGGACCACGACCGGGAGGAGGCGCGGTGAGCGGGTCGTCCGCGGCGACCCGCGCGGAGATCTGCGTGGTGGCCTGCGCCGAGGCGTGGCGCGGTGACGGCGAGGTGCTGGCCGCGGCGATGGGCACCTGCTCCGTCCTGGGCGCCAGGCTGGCCCGGCTCACGTTCGAACCGGACTTGCTGACCACCGACGGCGGCGCCCTGCTCACCGCGGAGCCGGTGGCGCTCGGCGCGCCCGCGGGCGCGGTGGAGGGATGGCTGCCGTTCCGCGAGCACCTGTGGCTCGTGCAGAACGGGCGGCGCCACGTGATGATGGGCGCCTCCCAGATCGACCGGCACGGCAACACCAACATCTCGGCCATCGGCGACTGGGCGCGGCCGAAGTCACAGCTCCTCGGCGTGCGCGGCGCGCCGGGGAACACGATCGCCAACCCGACGAGCTACTGGATCCCCCGGCACTCGACGCGGGTCTTCGTCCCCGAGGTCGACGTGGTGAGCGGAGTCGGCTTCGACCGGGCGGCCGCGCTCGGGCCCCGCGCGTCCCGGTTCCACGGCCTGCGCCGCGTGGTGACCGACCTCGCGGTCCTGGACTTCGGCACGCCCGACCGGTCGATGCGGCTGGTCTCCGTGCATCCCGGAGTCGAGGTCGAGCGGGTCGTCGCCGCGACCGGCTTCGAGCTGGTCATCGAGGGCGAGGTGTCGGAGACCCGGCAGCCTTCCGACGAGGAGTTGCGGCTGATCCGCGAGGTGCTCGACCCCAAGGGCCTGCGCGGCCGGGAGGTCAGGGCGTGATCGCCCAGGTGCTGGACACTCCGCTGACCCGCCTCGCGGGCGTCCGCCACCCGGTCGTGCAGACCGGGATGGGCTGGGTGGCGGGCCCGCGGCTGGTCTCCGCCGTGGCGGAGGCCGGAGGGCTCGGCATCCTCGGCTCGGCCACGATGACGCTCGAACGGCTCGCCGCCGCGATCGAGGAGGTCCGTTCCCGGACGGACGCGCCGTTCGGCGTGAACCTGCGCGCGGACGCCGGGGACGCGGGTGACCGGATTGACCTGCTGATCAGGAGCCGGGTGAAGGTCGCCTCGTTCGCCCTGGCCCCGCGCCGGGAGCTCATCGCGAAGCTGAAGGACGCCGGGGTCGTGGTGATCCCGTCGGTGGGCGCGCGGCGGCACGCCGAGAAGGTCGCGGCCTGGGGAGCCGACGCCGTGATGGTCCAGGGCGGCGAGGGCGGCGGCCACACCGGCGCGGTCGCCACCACCCTCCTGCTGCCCCAGGTCGTCGACGCCGTGGACATCCCGGTGATCGCCGCGGGCGGCTTCTTCGACGGCCGGGGACTCGCGGCCGCACTGACGTACGGCGCCGCCGGGGTGGGGATGGGCACCCGGTTCCTGCTGACCGCCGACAGCCCGGTCCCCGACGCGGTCAAGCAGGCCTACCTCGGCACGACGGAGACCGTCGTCACGCGCCAGGTCGACGGCATGCCGCACCGGGTCCTGCGCACCGCGCTCGTCGACGGGCTGGAGCGGTCGGGCGGGGCGTCCCGGCTGTTGCGGGCCGTGCGCAGCGCCGCCCGGTTCAGGAGGATCTCCGGGATGTCCTGGCCCGCGATGATCCGCGACGGCCTGGCGATGAGGCGGGGCAGGGAGCTGAGCTGGGCGCAGGTCCTCATGGCCGCCAACACCCCCATGCTGCTCAAGGCGGCCATGGTGGACGGCAGGCCCGACCTGGGCGTGATGGCGTCCGGCCAGGTGGTGGCGCTGATCGACGACCTGCCCACCTGTGAGGAGCTGATCGACCGGATCGCCGCTCAGGCCGCCGACGTCCTGCGGGGACTCGGCGGCCTGACGGCCTAGACCCGCTTCCGCGGGATGCGGATCAGGACGGGATGCGGATCAGAACGGGCGGCGGGCCGGAAGCATGTCGTCGTCGGGGACCGACGCCGGCGCGTTCCGCTGGAGTGCCGTCACTTCGGACACCCCGGCCCAGCGCCGCAACGTCGTGGTCGCCGCGAGGCGGTCGGCCTCTTCGAGACCGGCGACGTTCGCCCCGTGGTTGGCGCCGGGCGCGACGTAGAGATAGGAGTCCTTCCTCGTGGGCGTGAACCGCTCGGCGCTCCACGGGTCGTTCTCGCCGTAGATGAACATCATCCGGCTCGACTGCTTGCGCACCCAGTGGTCCACGTCGAGCATCGGCCGGGGATCGTGCCGTGAGCGCAGCTCCGCGGGAATCGACGAGTTGGCCTGGTAGAGCCCGGGGTAGCGGAGCAGCCCGCGCAGGTGCGCGAACTTCAGTTCGGGCCAGCCGAGCTGGGTGGCGGCCTGGTAGTAGTACGGCGTGTAGTACTCCTGACCCTGGTCGGTGTAGAAGGCGAAGGACGCCACCTGGTCGAGCCACTCGTAGATCTCGTCGTCGGACGCCGTCGCCGCCGGGACGTCCGCGCAGTCCGCCGCCCTGGAGTACTGCCAGAACGCCCACGGAGCGTCGAGCACGGTCATCTCGAACGACCTGTCGGCGGTGCCGAGCGTCTCGGTGAAGGTGTAGCCGTTGTCCGCCGCGTACGCCTGCAGCCTGGGCACCAGCCGGTCGCGCCGCTTGAGCGCCTGGATCTGCACGTTCTTCAGCGCGGTGCGGCACGCTGCGTCGCCCACGGTGGCGAAGAAGTCGTCATAGGCGCGGTCGGCGGGGTTGACCCGGTCGTTCGGTGCGACGTACGCCACCACGCCGTCGACGTCGCCAGGGTAGAACCGCCGGTGATAGACGGAGGTCATGCCGCCCTTGCTGGCGCCCGTCTGGATCCACTTCCCGGTGTAGACCGTCTTGAGCGCCTCGACGATCCGGTGCTCGTCGCTCGCCTCCTGCCAGATGTCGAGGGTGCGCCAGTCCGCGGCGGCGGGACGCGACGGGGTGAAGAACCGGTGCTCGACCGAGACCTGGTTGCCGTTGAGGAGCCGGGTCGGCTCCGTCCGGGACGGGTTCGTCGACAGGCCGTACCCGCTGGTGTAGAGCACCACCGGGGCCGCGGTGTCGCGGTGCAGCAGGCTCAGCCGCTGCTGGAACGTCCCCTTCTTCGGGTTGCGGTGGTCGATCGGCTGCGTGTAGCTGAGGATGAAGTACCGGTATCCCGTCGGCTGCGACTCCGAGACCACCGTCAGGCCGGGAACGGCCTTGAGCGCGGCCAGCAGGGGATCCTCGGCGGCTGTGACGGACGACGACTGGGCGGGGATCGCCACCGCGGAAGCGGGCAGGGCGACGGGGCCGGTGGTGACGAGCGCGAGCATGAGGGCGGGGACGAGGGCGGTGCGGGTTCGCACGATCGTGTCTCCTGGGGGGAGGAGGCGCGTCACCAGAGGTTCGAGCCGTCCGACCGGAGAACCTCTCCGCCGTCACCGCTCGTCGATCCGGTGACCACTACGGGGCAAAAGCGTGATCATCACCCTAACATCAGATGTTTACTGATTTAAGGACATATAGTCGCCACTCTGCGTGAGCTCACACCAGAGCGGACATCACCCGTGCCCGATGGGCGGCGGGGGAGCCCCAGGCGGTGTGCAGCGCGCGCGCCTTGCGGATGAGCAGGCTGGGGTCGTACTCGTCGGTGTAGCCGATCGCGCCGTGCACCTGCAGGGCGATCCTGGCCGCCGTGTACGCGGACTCGGCCGCGGAGGCCTTCGCCGCCGACACGTCCGCGGCGAAGCCGGGCGTGCCGTACGAGAGGGCGGCGCCGTACACCAGAGGGCGGGCGTACTCCAGCCCGACGAGCGCGTCGGCCAGGTGGTGCCGCACCGCCTGGAACTCGCCGATCGGCCGCCCGAACTGCCGTCGCGTGCGCGCGTGGTCCACCGACACCTCGAGCAGCCGGCGTCCCACCCCGACGAGCTGGGCGGCGCACACCAGCGCCCCCATGTCGTACGCCTCGGCGGCCGCGGCGCCCGAGGTGATCACCTCGCCCGCGGTGACCGAGAACAGCCGCCGGGCCGGGTCCAGGGAGACCCGTGCCTCGCCGTGCCCGGCCACGCGGAGCTCCTCGCCGTCCACCGACAACACCAGCCCGGCGACGTCCGCGTCCAGCGCGTACGGCACCGCGGGAGGAAGCGCGAGCGAGGCGACCAGCGTGCCGTCGGCGATCGCGGGCAGCCACGCGGTGGCGGGCGACGACTCGGGAAGACGGCCGAGCATCACGGCGGCGGCCGCGGTCTCGACGTACGGCCCGGGCACGCCGTGCCTGCCGAGCTCGTGGAACGCCGTCACGAGCTCGACCGGGAGCGGGCCCGCGCCGCCCGCGGACTCGGGCACCGCGAGCGCGAGGACTCCGGCGCCGGCCAGCGAGCGCCACAGGGCGAGGCCGGGCTCGTGCCCTCCCGCGGCCCACTCGCGGGCGACGGCGGCGGTGGCCGCCTCGGCCAGCAGCTTGTCCAGGGTCTCCGCGAACAGTCTCTGCTCGGCGTCCAGGATGAATCTCACGCGTCATCGCCCCGCTCTCGGCAGGCCGAGCACACGCTCGGCGATCACGTCGCGCTGGATCTCGTTGGTCCCCGCGTAGATCGGGCCGGCGAGGGAGAACACGTAGCCCTCCAGCCATTCGCCCGCCAGTTCCCCGTCCGGGCCGAGCAGGTCGAGGGCCGTCTCGTGCAGCGCCACGTCCAGCTCCGACCAGAAGACCTTGTTGACGCTGGACTCGGCGCCGATGTCGTCGGTGCGCGAGATGGTCTCGAAGCCCTTCAACCGGTAGGCCCGGGCCCGGATCCACACGTCCGCCACACGGTCGCGCATCGCGGTGTCGGCGGGGTCGCCGCGCTCGCGCCAGAGCTCCACCAGCCGGTCGGCGGCGGCCATGAACCGCCCTGGGCTGCGCAGGGTCAGCCCGCGCTCGTTGCCCGTCGTCGTCATCGCGACCCGCCAGCCCTCACCCGGAGCGCCGACGACGTCCTGGTCGGGCACGAACACGTCGTCGAAGAAGAGCTCGGCGAACGCGGGCTTGCCGTCGAGCCGGCCGATCGGACGGCGGGTGACCCCCTCGGCGTCCAGCGGGAACATCAGGTAGGTCAGCCCGCGGTGCCGATCCGCCTCCGGGTCGGAGCGGAAGGGGCCGAAGCCCCGGTCGGCGAACGCGGCCCGCGAGCTCCACGTCTTCTGGCCGTTCAGCAGCCAGCCGCCGTCGGTCCGGGTCGCGGTGGCGCGAAGGGAGGCGAGGTCGCTGCCCGCTCCGGGCTCGGACCAGGCCTGCGCCCAGATCTCCGCACCGGAGGCCATCGGCGGCAGCACGCGGGCGAGCTGTTCGGGCGTGCCGTACCGGAACAGGGTCGGCGCGAGCAGGGTGACGCCGTTCTGGCTCACTCGGCCCGGCGCCCCGGCCGCGTAGTACTCCTCCTCGAACACGAGCCACTCCAGCGGGGTCGCGTTCCGCCCGCCGTACTCCTCGGGCCAGGAGACCACCGACAACCGGGCCGCGTGCAGCTCACGCTCCCAGGCGCGGTGGGCGGCGAACCCCTCCGCGGTCTCCAGCGAGGGCAGCGGCGTGGCGGGGACGTGGGCACGCAGCCACTGCCGGACCTCGACGCGGAACGGTTCCGCGGCCGACAGGTCAAGATCCATCGGCGGCCGCCTTCATGCTCCGGGGGTCCATCCCGGCGAGCGAGTCGGCCGAGGTCTCGGCGTTGTGGGCGTGGGCGAGGTGGTGCAGCCCGAAGACCGAGTCCATCCCGGCGTGCATGCCCTGGAGGTCCTCGGCCTGGTTCACGGCCTTCTTCGCCAGGGCCAGACCCATGCGGGGCATGGCCGCGATCCGCTCGGCGAGTGCCAGGACCTGTGCCTCCAGCTCGTCACGAGGCACCACCCGGTTGACCATCCCCACCTCGTACGCGCGCCGCGCGGGCATGCGGTCGCCGGTGAAGAGGAACTCCTTGGCGATCCGCGGCGGCATGGCCCACGGATGGGCGAAATACTCCACGCCTGGGATGCCCATACGCACCACGGGATCGGAGAAGAACGCGTCCTCGGAGGCGACGATCAGATCGCAGACCCAGGCGAGCATCAGGCCGCCGGCGATGCACGCGCCCTGGACCATCGCGATCATGGGCTTGGGGATCTCCCGCCACCGCCGGCACATGCCGAGGTAGACCTCCGACTCGCGGGCGAAGCGGCTCTCCGCGCCCTCCTTGCCCACGTGGTCCCACCACAGGCCCGCCTTGCGGTCGAAGGACTGGTGGGCGTCCCGCTGCGGAGTGCCGATGTCGTGTCCCGCGGAGAAGTGGGCGCCCTCGCCGGCCAGCACGATCACCTTGACCTCGTCGTCGGCCACCGCCCGGTAGAAGGCCTCGTCCAGCGCGTACGTCATGGCCGAGTTCTGCGCGTTGCGGTACTCGGGGCGGTTCATGGTGACCACCGCCACGGGGCCGCGCCGCTCGTAGCGCACCACGCTCATGGCACCCTCGCATTCTTTCTAACAACTATTTGATAGAGTAAACCACGTAAGCTCAGCGAGGTGGATCCCGGCGGGCCGGGGATCCGTGAAGGGCGGGGCATGCAGCCGACCTACGTTCCCGGTCACGGCCTGCTGCGCGGCCGGGTGGCGACGGTGACCGCGGCGGCCGGCACCGGCATCGGGGGCGCCTGCGCGCGCCGCCTGCTGGAGGAGGGTGCGCGCGTGGTGATCAGCGACGCCCACGAGCGGCGGCTCGGCGAGAGCCTCGACAAGCTGCGCGCGGAGTTCGGCGACGACGTGACGGCGGTGCCCTGCGACGTCACCTCGGAGGAGCAGGTGCGCACGCTGTTCGAGGTCGCCGAGGAGCGCTTCGGCCCGGTGGACGTCGCGGTCAACAACGCCGGTCTCGGCGGTACGGCCAGGCTCGCCGAGATGACCGACGAGCAGTGGGGCCGGGTGCTCGATGTGACGCTGACCGGCACGATGCGCTGCACGCGGGCCGCGCTGTCGCGCATGCAGCCGAGAGGCCGCGGCGTGATCGTGAACAACGCCTCGGTGGTCGGCTGGCGGGCGCAGGAGGGCCAGGCCCACTACGCGGCGGCCAAGGCGGGGGTCATGGCTCTGACCAGATGCGCCGCGGTCGAGGCCGCGCCGTACGGCGTGCGGGTCAACGCCGTGGCGCCCTCGCTGGCCATGCATCCGCACCTGGCCAAGGTGACGACGGAGGAACTGCTGGCGGAGCTCGTGGAGGACGAGGCCTTCGGCCGCTACGCGGAGCCCTGGGAAGTGGCCAACGTTATCGTCTTCCTCGCGAGCGACTACTCCTCGTACATGACCGGGGAGATCGTCTCGGTCTCCAGCCAGCATCCCTGAGAGGTCTGCCCTTCCATGAGCCCACGACGTCGAGACTCCGAGAGCACCGCGGCCGCACGCGCCGAGCGCCGGGCGGAGTTGCTCGCGACCGCCGCCGAGGTGTTCGCGTCGCGGGGATACGCGTCGACGACGGTCCGCGAGGTGGCCGACGCGGCGGGCATGCTCGGGGGCAGCCTCTACTACCACTTCGACTCCAAGGAGTCGATGGTCGACGAGGTCCTCTCGGTCTTCCTCACCGACATGTGGGCGGCCTACGACGCCGTGATCGCGTCCGGGCTCGACGCGCGGGACACCTTCCGTGCGCTGATCGCCGAGTCGTTCCGCACGATCGACCGGCATCGCCCCGCGGTCGTGATCTATCAGAACGAGTCCAAGCACCTGGCGACGAATCCGCGGTTCGCCTACCTGACCGACTCGCAGCGGCGGTTCCGCGCGATGTGGCTGTCGGTGCTCGACCGGGGGGTCATGGAGGGCGTCTTCCGCGCGGACCTCGACACCGGTCTCATCTACCGCTTCACCCGCGACACCGTCTGGCTGGCCGCGAGTTGGTACCGCAGCGACGGCCGGCTGTCCGCGGACGAGATAGCCAGGCAGTACATGGCGATGGTCCTGGACGGGATCGTGACGACCTGAGGAGTTCTCTATGGCGGAGGCCTACATCGTCGAAGCGGTGCGCGCCCCGGTGGGCAGGCGCGGCGGCGGTCTCTCCGGTGTGCACCCGGCCGATCTGGGCGCCCATGTGCTGACCGAGCTCATGTCGCGCTCCGGGGTCGATCCGGCGGCGGTGGACGACGTGGTCTTCGGCTGTCTCGACGCGGTCGGCCCGCAGGCGGGCGACATCGCCCGCACGAGCTGGCTGGCCGCCGGGCTGCCCCAGGAGGTGCCGGGCGTCACCGTCGACCGCCAGTGCGGCTCGTCCCAGCAGGCGGTGCACTTCGCGGCCCAGGCCGTGATGTCGGGCACGAGTGACCTCGTGGTCGCCGGCGGGGTGCAGAACATGTCCCAGATCCCGATCGCCTTCGCCTCCCGCGGGGCGACGGACTCCCTCGGCCTCACCGACGGGCCGTTCGCCGGCTCGCGCGGCTGGCAGGCCAGGTACGGCGGGCAGGACGTCTCCCAGTTCCGCGGCGCCGAGATGATCGCCCGCGACTGGGACATCTCCCGGGAGGACATGGAGGTCTTCGCCTACGAGTCGCACCGGCGCGCGATCCGGGCGATCGACCAGGGGCGGTTTGAGCGTGAGATCGCTCCGTTCGAGGGCGTCGCGGCCGACGAGGGGCCGCGACGCGACACGTCCCTGGAGAAGATGGCGGCGCTGCGGACCCTGGAGGAGGGCGGACGGCTCACGGCCGCGGTGGCCTCGCAGATCTCGGACGGGGCCGCGGCGCTCCTCATCGCGTCGGCGGAGGCCGCACGGACCCACGGCCTGCGCCCCCGGGCCCGGATCCACCACCTGTCGGCGCGCGGCGAGGACCCGATCCGCATGTTGTCCGCGCCGATCCCGGCGACCGCGCACGCGCTGAAGAAGACCGGCATGTCCATCGGCGACATGGACGTCGTCGAGATCAACGAGGCGTTCGCCCCGGTGGTGCTGGCCTGGCTCAAGGAGACGGGCGCCGACCCGGCCCGGGTCAACCCCAACGGCGGCGCCATCGCGCTGGGCCACCCCCTCGGCGCGACCGGCGCCAGGCTGATGACCACCCTGCTGCACGAACTGGAGCGCACCGGCGGCCGATACGGCCTGCAGACGATGTGTGAGGGCGGCGGCCAGGCCAACGTCACCATCGTCGAACGCCTCTGGTGAGAACGGTCTTCGGGGGATCGCGGGGACACTATACAGCAAAGCAAGCGCTTGTTAGGATCCGGCCATGATTCCCACGATTGTCTGGGGTACCGGCAACGTCGGCCGTGCGGCCATCCGCGCCGTGGAGGCCCACCCGGCCCTGAAACTCACGGCCGTGCTCGTCCACGACCCGGGCAAGGTAGGCCGCGACGCGGGTGATCTCGCCGGTCTCGGCCACGATCTGGGGGTCGAGGCCACCGATGACGTCGACGCGGTGCTGGCGGCCGGCCCGCGCGCCGTGGTCTACGCGGCGTCCGGAGAGATCCGTCCCGACGAGGCCCTCGCCGACATCATCAGGGCGATCCGAATCGGAGCCGTGGTCGTCACCCCCTCGCTGTACGCGCTCTACGACCAGCGCAACGCCCCGCCGGAGATGCGGGAGCCGGTGCTGGCCGCCGCGGCGGAGGGGGGCGGCTCGCTGTTCGTCTCCGGAGTCGACCCGGGCTGGGGCAACGACGTGCTGCCTCTGCTGATCAGCGGGCTCGGCACGACCATCGACGTGATCCGGTGCCAGGAGATCTTCGACTACTCCACCTACGACCAGCCCGACTCGGTCCGCTACCTGGTCGGCATGGGCCAGCCGATGGACTACGAGCCGCCGATGACCGCGCCGACCGTCCCGACCATGGTGTGGGGCGGGCAGATACGGCTGATGGCCAGGGCCCTCGGCGTCGAGCTCGACGAGATCCGCGAGACCCTGGACCGGCGCCCGCTCGACGCCACGATCAGCACCAAGTCGATGGGCGACTTCGAGGCCGGCACCCAGGGGGCGGTCCGGTTCGAGGTGCAGGGCATCGTCGAGGGAGAGCCCCGCATCGTCATCGAGCACGTCACCCGCATCCACGCGTCCTGCGCGCCGGACTGGCCCACGCCGCCCGACGGCGACGGGGCGCACCGCGTGATCATCGAAGGCCGTCCGCGCATCGAGGTCACGGTCGAGGCCACCGACGAGGGCGGCAACCGGGCCGCGGGCGGGAACGCCACAGCCGTCGGCCGGCTGGTGAGCGCCATCGACTGGCTCCTGGACGCGGACCCCGGACTCTATGACGCCCTCGACGTGCCCCTGCGTCCGGCCGTCGGCTTCCTCGGAAGGAAACACCCGTGAACATCGACATCCCCGAGGGCAGGGACGCGATCGAGTACGTGTGGGGTGAGATGGTCCCGGGCATCGGGATCGCCGCCTCGAAGTTCTCGATGTCGGTGTACGCCCACACGACCCTCGGGCTGCGCGAGTTCGAGGCCGCACGGCTGCGGATCGCGCAGATCAACGGGTGCGCCTTCTGCCTCGACTGGCGCACTGAGCGGGACGGCCAGAAGGTCGAGGTGGAGTTCCTCGACGCGGTCACCGAGTGGCGGACCACCGACGCCTTCGACGACCGCACCCGGCTGGCCGCCGAGTACGCCGAGCGGTACGCCCTGGACCACCACGGCCTCGACGAGGAGTTCTGGGCGCGGATGAGCGCGCACTACAGCCAGCTCGAGATCGTCGAGCTGAGCATGAGCATCGGCTCCTGGCTGGCCTTCGGCCGGCTCAACCACGTGCTGGGCCTCGACACCGTGTGCGCGCTGCCGTCGGCCCGGCGCCCCCAGGCCGGCGGATAGACGCACGCCTGGAACGTCAGGTGGGGCGATTCCCCCACAAGCCACTCACGGAGAGGTAGCGGCTTAACGCACAGTAACGAGAACTTGATTTAGAGTAAGGAAGATCAAATGGTCGACAACCCCTCGGGCGGTACTGGTCACAAAGGATTCTCGCGTCGTAAGTTCATCGCTGGAACCGGTTCTCTTCTTGGAGTCGCGGCCCTCGCGGGCCGTACCACAACGGCCCAGGCGGCGGCCGTCCCCGCAGCCGCCCCGATCGCCTCCGGTGAGCATGTCCCGGTGCTGGTGATCGGCACCGGATACGGCGGTTCGGTCGCCGCCCTGCGTCTCGCCCAGGCGGGCGTCGACGTGCACATGATCGAGATGGGCATGGCCTGGGACACCCCCGGCTCCGACGGCAAGATCTTCTGCAGCACGCTGAATCCGGACCAGCGGTCGTACTGGCTCCGGACCAAGACCAAGCAGCCTCTCAACTACTTCCTCGGATTCCCGATCGACCGGAACATCTCGCGCTACACCGGGATCCTGGACGCCGAGGAGTTCGGCGGCATCATCGTCTACCAGGGCCGAGGCGTCGGCGGCGGTTCGCTGGTCAACGGCGGCATGGCGGTCACGCCCAAGCGGGAGAACTTCGGCTTCGTCCTCCCGACGGTGAACCCCGACGAGATGTACAACACGTACTACCCGCGTGCCAACGCCGGGCTCGGCGTCGGCCTCATCGACTCGGCCTGGTTCGAGTCCGCCGCCTGCTACCAGTACTCCCGGGTCGGGCGTAAGCACGCCGGACGCTCCGGCTTCCCGTGGGGCTTCGTGCCCAACGTGTACGACTGGGACTACATGAAGCAGGAGCAGGCCGGGACCGTCACCAAGTCCGCACTGGACGGGGAGATCCTCTACGGCAACAACAACGGCAAGAAGTCCCTGCAGAAGACCTACATCGCCCAGGCCAAGGCCACCGGCAGGGTCACCATCTCCCCGCTGCACCGGGTCACGTCGGTCGCTCCCGCGGGCGGCGGCGGTTACACCGTCTCCATCGACCAGCTCAACACCAACGGCGACGTCACGAACGTCAAGACCGTGCTCGCCGACAGGGTGTTCTTCGCAGCCGGAAGCGTCGGCACCAGCAAGTTGCTGGTCAAGCTGAAGGCCACCGGCGTGCTGCCCAACCTGAACGACGAGATCGGCAAGGGCTGGGGCGACAACGGCAACGTCATGTGCGGCCGGGCCAACTGGCTGTGGGACCCGACCGGCAGCCTCCAGTCGACCATTCCCTGCTCCGGCATCGACAACTGGACCGCCGGCGGCGCGTTCGCCGAGGTCGCCCCGCTGCCCATTGGGATCGAGACCTTCGCGTCCTTCTATCTCTCGATCACCAAGAACCCCAACCGCGCCCAGTTCTCCTGGAACGCCGCGACGGGCAAGGTCGACCTGAACTGGCAGACCGCCTGGAAGCAACCGGGCATCGACATGGCCAAGACGATCTTCGACAAGATCAACGCGAAGGAGGGGACGATCTACCGGACCGACCTCTTCGGCACCTACAAGATCTGGGGCGACCACCTCACGTACCACCCGCTCGGCGGCGCGGTGCTGGACAAGGCCACCGACAACTACGGCCGCCTCGTCGGCTACCCGGGCATGTACGTCATCGACGGCTCGCTGATCCCCGGCAACACCAGCGTCAACCCGTTCGTCACCATCACGGCGCTGGCCGAACGGAACATCGAAAAGATCATCGCCACGGACCTGTGACGACGGCCCCATCCCGCACGTGTGCACGGCCACCTCAGGCGGCCGTGCACTCGTACGTTCAGTCCTCGGCCAGCCCCGGTCAGTCCCCGGCCAGTCCCCGGCCCAGGTCACGGCCCAGGTCACGGCCTGTGGAGATCAGTCTGCGACGAGGCGTTCCCTCCGCCCTCCGAACTCGCGTTGACGGCGGACGACGTAGGTGCCGGGCGTGCAGCCCGTGGCCCCGTGCTCGGGGTGGAGCAGGTAGGCGACGGCCGAGGTCTCGAAGACGCCGATCGCCAGCCAATGGGAGTCCGACACGCTGCGCGTCCATCTGCAGGTTCCCGGGTCGGCGACGAGCGTGTGCGGGTTGCCCCCGGCCGCGCCGCGAAGCAGTTCGACCCCCTCGGGGGGCACGTCGCTCCACCGCGCATCGGGCCTGACTTGCACGGACGACGCGATGACGGGAAGCGGGACGACGATGAGGTCGCCCTGGGCCTGGAGCCCGTCGACGACGGGAATGCTCACCGACTGCTCGAGGTGGTCGAGCACGGCGAGCCCGGTCTGCTGGGAGAGCGATGCGAGAGTCACTGTCATGGAAGGCACCTCAGGTTCGGCGGACGAGAAGGGAGTACTGGTCGGCGGACAGCCCGTAGGTCCAGCCGGCGGCGGCGACCGGATCGTCGAAGGAGGCCGGCACGGTCAGCCCGTACTGGCGGCGGACCCCGTCACGCTCCACGGACCCGTTGATCGCGAGGAGTACCCGGGTCTCCCTTCGCAGGTCGTAGAGCCGCAGTTCGGAACCGGGGTTGCCCGGGTCGGGTGCGGACGCGACCAGGCGCAGCCCGGCCTGACCGATGTAGGAGCCCCAGCCGATGCGCTCGATCGCGCACCGTCTGACCTCGACGTTGACCTCCCGGTCGATCCTGAGGACGCTCGGATCCGTGAACACCCAGGAAGGCACCCGCGTCCCGTGCCACGCGTGCACGTCCCACCCGTCCGGGTAACGGATCGCGGGGCCGTCCGCGCTGTGCAGCCGCACTTCGCCGTTGTCGCCCCAGACCTCCGTGCGTACGGTGACGGGCCGCTCGGAGATCACGCACACGGTTTGACGAGGCCACCACCAGCCGCATGACCGGGCCACCGCCGCCCAGAGATCGAGTCGCCTGAGCTGCTCGGAGGTGAAGACCGCCCCGGCCGCCCGGCGCACGGCGTCATAGTGGGCGACCCATGAGACACACTGCGTCTGGTACCAGGTGTTCGTCGCGTGGTATTCCACATCGTGCGCCGCGCGAAGCGCCATGAGGAGAGAGCTTCCGGAGGACCGCGACAGCGGGTCGCGAACCTCCTGGCGAATCAGCCCGCTCACCGACGGATGGATCCGGGCGTCGAGGTCCAGGCACAGCTGTCTCATCGATGCGGAGAACCGCGGCGGCAGAGTCCATCCCGGCGCCCGCCCGATGTGCTCCGCAGGCCATGACGGCATACCTGGCGGGACGGTCGTCAGGGCCGCGACCGGTGACGGGACCCAGTGGAAGCGCGGTGGATCGAGCCCGATGAGGCGGTACAGGCCCGAGATGGCCGCTTCGGCGGCCGTACGGTCGGCGGGCAGCGTCGACAACGCCCGGCCCAGCCATTCTTCGCGGATTTCGGCAGCTTCCCGCTGCACAAGAGCGTTCACCAGATGAAGGTGATGTCGTCCTTTCCAATGATCATGCCGAAATGGTGGCAGATCACCATGTCTGTTGTCCACGGTCCACATCCGACGCGGTCTTGATCGAGAGGCCCTCGCTTTGCATAGTTGATCTCGGAGACGTCCCCAGACGAAGGCGGTGCGGTTGTGGCAGGCAGAGAAGGGATCAGGCTCCGGGTTCTCATGGAGCCCCGGCACGGCGCCCGCTACGAGGACATCCTCGCGCTCGCCCAGGCCACCGACAGCGCCGGGTTCGACGCGTTCTTCCGCTCGGACCATCTGCTCGGCGTCGACCCCGACGACCCGGCCTACCGGCCCACCGACTGCTGGACGACGCTCGGCGGGCTGGCCAGGGACACGAAGCGGATCCGGCTCGGCGCGCTGATGAGCGCGGCGACGTTCCGTCACCCCGGGCTGCTGGCGACCATCGTCGCGTCCGTCGACGAGATGAGCGGCGGCCGTGTCGAACTCGGTGTCGGCACCGGCTGGTTCGCCCGGGAGCACGCCGCGTTCGGGTTCCCGTTCCCGGACACGGGCGAACGCTTCGACCGGCTCGAGGAACAGTTGGAGATCATCACCGGGTTGTGGCGTACGCCCTTTGGAGACGATCAGGGATTCTCCTTCGAGGGAGTTCACTACCGCATCGAGGCCAACCGCACTCCGCCGCGGCCGTTCCAGTCGCCGCACCCGCCGATCCTGATCGGCGGCACCGGGCCGAAGCGGACTCCGGCCATCGCGGCCAGATACGTGTCCGAGTTCAACGCGGGTCTCGGCGGCGACCTGCGCGAGCAGATGGCGACCTTCACCCGGGCCTGCGAGGAGATCGACAGAGATCCGGGCGAGCCGCGGCGGTCGGCGTGTGTGCCCGTCGCCTGCGGGTCCACGCCCGCGGAGGTGGAACGCCGGGCGGAGGGCATGGCGCCGTTCTTCCGCGGCGCCGCGGCGATCGGCTCCCCGGACCAGGTCGCCGAACAACTCGCAGGTCTGGGGGAGCTCGGGTTCGACACGGTCTACCTGTTCATCTTCGACATCCACGACCTGGACCACCTCGCCCTGATCGGGGCCGAGGTCCTGCCGCACCTCGCGGCGGTGAAGGTCGCGGGCCCGTGAGCCGCGCCTGACCGGAGATTTCCGGCCGAAACCGCGAAACAGCCCATCCCGAATCCGTCACGGTGCGACGATGCCTCCTACCCGTGAGTTACCTCAGTGTCGGGTGAGAGGGGATTTCCATGGGCGACCCCACCGCGAGCACCACAGAACTCACCGGCGGCGCGGTCGGCCGGCGAAGGTTCCTCACCTTCCTGGTCGCGGCTCCGACGTTGACGCTCGCGACGACGAACCTGGTTCCGGAGGAGGCCGCGGCCGCCGAGGCGGGCCTGCCCGGTCTTCCGCAGCCGGCGGACATCATGGACCTCGGCGACGTGCTCATCCTCGCCGGAACGCCCACGGCGCACCTGCTGACGCTGGAGGTGACCGAGGACGGCGAAGCCCACTTCGAGCTGCCGCGAGCCGAGGTCGGACAGGGCATCACCACGGCGGTGGCGATGCTGGTCGCCGAGGAGCTCGACCTCCCGTTGGCCAAGGTGCGGGTGCGGCTCGCCGACGCGCGGCCTGAGCTGCTGATGAACCAGCTGACCGGAGGTTCCAACACGATCCGCTCGGTCTACGGACCCGTGCGCCGGACGGCCGCCGCCGCGCGGGCGCGCCTGGTCGCCGCCGCCGGCGTGCGATGGGACCTGGCACCCGGCCGGCTGGTCACCCGCGACGGCGCGGTCGTCGCACCGGACGGGCGCACGGCCACCTACGGCTCCCTCACGAGCCTCGCGGCGACGCTGCCGCTGCCGGGCCTCACCGCGAAACCGAAACCGGAGTCCGAGCACACCCTGGTGGGCACCCCGACGTCGCGCATCGACGCCCGCGCGATGGTGACCGGCGCGATGCGCTACACGCTGGACCTCGACGTGGCGGGCGCCAGGCCCACGATGGTGCGGCGGCCGCCGACGATCAACGGCACCGTTCGGTCGGTGAACAACGAGACCGAGGTGCGGGCCATGCCCGGCGTGATCGACCTCGCCGTCGTCCCGACCGGCGTCGCGGTCATGGCCGAGACCTTCGGGCAGGCGCTGGACGCCAAGGACGCGCTGGACGTCACCTGGAACGGCGGAACCGTCGACTCTCTGTCGGACGCCGACATCCGCAAGCGGCTCCGCGCCGCCGCCCTGCCGTTCGCCGTGCCGCCGCTGCTGACCCTGCATGTCGACGCGGAGTTCGACTTCGCCTTCGTCAGCCACGCCCCGCTGGAGACGAACTGCGCGATCGCCGACGTACGCGAGGACCGGGCGGAGATCTGGGCCGGGCTGAAGTCCGCGATCGTCGCCAAGCAGACCATCGCCGCGGCGATCGGCCTGCCGGAGGACCGCGTCACCGTGCACGTGAGGCAGAGCGGCGGCTCGTTCGGCCGCAGGCTGTTCTTCGACGGCGCGCTCGAGGCCGCGCAGATCTCCAAGGCCATGGCCAAGCCTGTCAAGCTGATGTGGTCGCGGATCGACGACATGCGGCACGGCCGGGCCCGCCCGGCGACGCATCACAAGATCCGCGCCACCTACGCGCTCGGGCGGGTGCTCACCTACGAACACCGTGTGGCCGCGGTGGAGACCGATCTGCGGCACGGGCTCGGCGAGATCCTCACGGCCACCGCGGCCAGTCTCCCGGTCGCGGGCAACCTGAGCTTCGCGCAGACGGTGTTCCTCACCACCGTGAAGGTGCCCTACGACTTCGGCGTCGTGACCGAACTGCTCAACGAGGTGCCGCTGAAGATGCACACCGCGAGCTGGCGGTCGGTGTACTCGGCCAACACCCGTGGAGCCGAGGAGATCCTCGTCGACGAGCTGGCGAAGAAGATGGGCAAGGACCCCGTCGCGTTCCGCCGTACGTTCCTCAAGACCGACCGGCAGCGGAGGGTCCTGGACAAGGTCGCCGCCGAGGGGGACTGGGGCCGCGCCATGCCGGCGGGCTTCGCCCAGGGCGTCGGCTTCCACGACGAGTACAAGTCGTGCACCGCGTGCCTGGTCGAGATCGACGCGCGCGACCCAGACGAGCCGAGGGTGGTCCGGGCGGTGATCGCGGCGGACGTCGGCCGCCCGATCAACCCGCGCGGGCTGGAGGCGCAGCTGCTCGGCGGCCTGACCGACGCCATCTCCACGACCCTGAGGGCGGGCCTGCACATCGACCGGGGCCTGCCGCTGGAGGGCAGCTACTCGCAGTTCCACTACGCCCGGCAGAAGGACTCGCCTCTCGACGTACGGATCTTCATCATGCCCGCCGGTGGCGAGCCGGGCGGCGCGGGCGAACTGGGCGTTCCCGCCGCGGTCGGCGCGATCGCCAACGCCTACGCGCGGGCGACCGGCATCCGGCCTCGCAGCTTCCCCATCAACTTCGACGTCGACTTCACCCCGTTTCCCCGCTGAGGAGTCCGATCGTGCCCACCTACACCTTCGCCGTGAACGGGAGGACCGTCACCGTCGACGCGCCCGCCGACATGCCCCTGCTGTGGGTGCTGCGCGACCGGCTCGGGGTGACGGGCCCGAAGTACGGCTGCGGCATCGACGTCTGCAAGGCCTGCACGAGTCACCTCGACGGGGAGGCGATCAACCCCTGCGTCGTCGCCGTGTCCGAGGCCGCGGGCAGGGAGGTCACCACGATCGAGGGGCTCGCCGACGGCGACGTGCTCCACCCCGTGCAGGAGGCGTGGCTCGAACAGGACGTCGCCCAGTGCGGCTACTGCCAGCCCGGCCAGATCATGGCGGCCGTCGCACTGCTCAGGAAGACCGCGAACCCCACCGATGCCGAGATCGACGCGATCCAGAACGTCTGCCGCTGCGGCACCTACGTCCGGATCCGGGAGGCGATCAAGCGGGCGGCGGCGAAGATGTAGGTGCTGCCAGGAACTCCAGGTACTCCAGGTGCCGCCGGGTACCGCCAGGTACTCCAGGTGCCGACGCAATCGGTTGCATGATGTGGTGCGAGCGCAGGCAGCACGATGCCGGGGGTTCACCTGCTGCGGCTCGGAAACGCCACGTCATCTTGGCGTGCAACCGATTGCGTCGGCCGTTTCAGCGGGCCTCCTCCATCAGCGCGGCCAGCTCCGGCTCCGGTTCCAGGACGAACAGCCCGCCATGGGTGCGGTCGGTGACCCAGATGAGCCCGTCGCCGTCGACGAACAGGTCGTTGGCCTGCGGCGCCTGCTGGCCGGGCGGCGTTTCCGAGACCCAGTGCGCGACCTCGCGCGGATCGTCCGGATCCGCAAGGTCGTAGACGCGAACGCCCGCGTTGAAGTACGTCGCGAAGATGAGGCGTTCGCTCCGGTAGGAGCCTTGCCGGTTCTCGTGCAGGTTGTGCGGTCCGAAGCGCATCGGCAGGTCGTCGTACGGACCGTCCGGATGGGGGAGGACGCCGCGATATGACGGCTCGGCCGGATCGGCGACGTCCACGAGGTGGATCCGCCTCTCCGGCGCGCGCGGACCGTCGTGCTGCTGCTCGTCGGTGACCACGAGGAGGTCGCGGCCCGGCAGGGGGAGGCACGTGTGCGTCGCACCGCCGCCCCACCGGCACCGGCCGATCATCTTCGGCGCCGCCATGTCGGAGACGTCCAGCACGACCAGGTTGGCGTCGTCGAAGCCGAGGTAGGCGACGTCGCCGGAGACGAGGGCGTGGTGGGCGGCATAGCGCCGGCCCTCCGGCCAGTCCGGCTGCTCGCCGCCCGCCTCCCACTGTCCCGGCCACCACCATCGCCCGGCCTCGACGGGACGCGCGGGGTCCGCGAGATCGACGGCGACCCAGATGCGGTCCCTGAAGCCCCCCGGCACCGCCGACATGTGGGCGTACCGGCCGCCTTCCCACACGATGCGGTGCACGCCCTTGCCCCCGGACTCCCAGAACGCGATCTGTTCCGGGGCGAACGGGTCCTTCAGGTCGTACACCGCGAGGCCCGCCGAGTGGGGGCCGAGCGGTCTGGTCGGCCGGTACGGAAAGCGCTCGTGGTTGACGAGCAGCAGTCCGCCGGCGACCTGGACCTTGTGCGTGTGGGTGTTGTCCGGGGCGCGCCACTGGTCCACCAGCCGAGGGCGTAGCGGGTCCGACACGTCCAGGATCGAGGTTCCCATCCGGGACGTTCCGCTGTGGCCGACGTACAGGGCGTCGCCTTCGCGCATCACCTGCATGCCGTCGCCGCTGCCGGCGAGGTCATGATGGGCGACGAGCCGGAGCCCCTTGGCGGCAGCCGTTCCCAGGCTCATGCTCACACGTTCCCGAGCGCGGGCCTGAACGGCAGGCCCAGGATCTTCTGGGCGCGCCAGAGCGGTTCGAGGTAGGTGAACGCCCGCCAGTCCGTGCCCTCCGGGACCGACTTGAACCCGATCTGGTCCTGGATGAACTTGTCCATGTCGGCGGGATCGAATCCGCCGTCGGCCACGTGGTAGTCGGGGGCGTTCTCCGCCGAGTACGCGTTCGCGAACTCCGGCGGGACGTCGAATCCCTTCTTCACCATCAGCGCTAGGACCTCGTCCTTGTTCGCCTGGTTCGTGATGAACTGCCGTGCCTTCAGCGTGGCCGTGAGGAACGCCGTGACCGTCTCCGGGCTCTCCGTCAGCAGCTTGTTGGCCGCCCACCCGTTCTGCGGCACTCTGCGGGTCTCCTCGAACAGGAACTTGCCGCCGGCCTTCTCCAGCAGCTCACGGTGGCGCAGCTGCACGCTGGCGCCGTCGACCACGCCGGCGATCACGGACTGGAGCCGCTCGTTCGACTGGCCGCCGGTGCTGACGATCTTGACGTCCTTGTCCGGGGTGACGCCGTTCTTGACCAGCAGCTCACGCAGGATCGCGTCGTTGCGGCTGTTGAACTGGCCGCCGGTGATCGTCTTGCCCTTCAGGTCGGCGGCCGTGTTGATGCCCTTGCCGACGCCGAGGATGTTGGCCTCGCCGCCCAGGTAGACCGACAGGAACCGGACTCCCGTGTTGCTCTTCTTGGCGGCGGCGATCGTGGTGTCGGAGTCGTACAGCGCCATGTCGAGCGAGCCGCCGATGAGAGCGGGCAGCGGGTCCTCGATGGTCTTGATCTCGACGTTGTCGATGCCGACTTCCTTGAAGTAGCCCTTGTCCTGGGCCACCAGGATGTCTTCGTGGAACAGGTAGTAGGGGTTGTCGACGCCGACCACGAGGTTGTGCTTGACCTTGCTCGTGTCGATCGTCGCGTCGATGTCGTCGGCGCTCGCCGGAGCGCTCTTGTTCGCGGCGTTCGGGGCGGCCGCGCCTCCTCCGCCGCCTCCGCAGGCAGCGAGGAGGACGGTGAGGCTGAATACGGACAGTAACTGCTTGGATCTGTGCATCGGTGACTCCTGGGCGTCGTCCCGTGGAAGCGGCTGTGTCGAGTGGGGGATGGCGAACCGCACCGACCCGGGCGGGGGGTGGAGGAATCTATGCGCGTGAGATGTCGCGCCATGGCGCCGCGCGCTGTTCGAGCCAGCGCATCGCCTGCACCAGTCCGACGGACATGACGGCGAGAAGGATCAGGGTCGCGTACAACATCGGGGCGTCGAACTGCTCGCCCGCCCTGTCGAGCAGGAAGCCGAGGCCGTTGCCTCCGCCTCCGAGCAGCTCACCGATGAGCATGCCGACGAGTCCGCGGGCGATGCCCTGGTTGACGCCGGAGATCACGAACGGGAGCGTGTAGGGCAGGATGACCTTGAGGTAGATCTGCAGCCTGCTGGCCCCGAACACCACTCCCGCGCGGACCAGTGACGGCTCGACCGTCTTCACGCCCGCCATGCAGTTGACCATGATCGGGAAGACGGCGGACAGGACGATGATCGTCAGCTGCATGGAGTTGCCGAATCCCATGATCAGGATCAGCAGGGGGATGAGGGCGACGCGGGGCAGGGAGGTCATCGCCCATACGTAGGGACTGAGGATCAGGTCGGCGATCTTGCTGGCGCCCATGAGCAGGCCGACGGGGATGCCGATCGCCGCCGAGATCGCCAGGCCGATGAGGAAGTTCGTGAGGCTGTGGCTGAGCTGCGGCCAGATCGTGCCGTCCGCGAAGCCGTTGAACAGAGCGGCGAACATGTCGCTCGCCCGGGGGAAGAACAGCGAGTTGATCACTTCCGCGCGGGCGACGAGCTCCCAGATCACGAAGAAGACGGCCAGGTTGACCACCGTGATCCCGACGTTCTTGAACCGCGCGAACCTGCTGACCTCGATGCTCTCGATCTGCTGACCGTTCTGCTGGTCGTTGGTGCGCGTGGCGCCCTGGATCGTCTCGGTCATCGTGTCGCGACCTCCTGCTTCGCGCCCAGGGCCTCGTCCGCCAGAAGCGACCACAGATGACTGCGGATCTCTCCGAACCTGGGCGAGCGCTGGACGTCGGCCTGCTCGTCGAACCGCGGGCGTGGGAGGTCGACGTCGATGACCTCCCGGATGGTGCCGGGCCGCTTGCTGATGACCACGATGCGGTCGGCGAGGAGGATGGCCTCGTCGATCGAGTGGGTGATGAAGACGACCGTCTGCCGCGTCTCGGCGATGATCTTCTCCAGCTCCGCCTGCATGGCCTCCCGCGTCATCGCGTCCACCGCGCCGAACGGCTCGTCCATGAGCAGGATCTCGGGCTCGGTGACGAGTGCGCGTGCGATCCCGACGCGCTGGCGCATGCCTCCGGAGAGCTCATGGGGATACGACTTCTCGAAACCCGTCAGCCCGACGAGCCGGAGCGCGCGCGCCGCCCGCTCGGCCTGCTCGGCCTTCGGCACGTGCCCGCGGCGGTTCTCCATGGCGAACCGGATGTTCCGCTCGACCGTCCGCCAGGGAAGCAGGGCGTAGTCCTGGAAGACCATCGCCCGGTCGGCGCCCGGGCCGGTGACCTCCTCGCCGCGCACGCGCACCGAACCTTCGATCGGCTTGACGAAGCCGGCGATCAGATTGATGAAGGTCGTCTTCCCGCAACCGGACGGCCCGACGATGGCGAGGAACTCGCCCCGCCGTACCTGGAGTGAGACGTCTCTTAGTGCGATCAGTCGTGTGTGTTCCCGCCTGTTGTCGTAGCCCGCGGTCACATGTACTGCCTCGATCAGCGCCGGCTCCGACGCCCTGTCATCCGCGGCGTGCTGTGCGCCGGGCGCACTGTGGGCCTCTACTTGCCCCATCCCAGCTCCCTGCTCAGATCAGCCTGTTTTCCTGCCTCTGGCGTTGACCGCTGCAATCGGTTGCGCCGACGGTACCCAACGGGCTAACCAGCGTCAAGAAGGTGTATACGCATTATTTGGGCAGCAAGAACCTCACCTCGGGCTTCAGATTGCGAGCGCCGCGCAATCGATTGCGAAATGAGATGTGGCCAGCCGGGGTAGTGCGGACAGGCGTGTTGGGAGGGCGTACGTACAGCCGGCGGACAGGCGTGCGGGAGGGCGTGCGTACGGTCAGTGGGCAGGAGCGCGGACAGGCGTGCGGACAGCCGGCGGCTAGGGGAGCGGACAGCCGGCGGGCAGGCGCGTTGGGCGGGCGCGCGGAGGGCGTGCAGACAGTCGGTGGATAGGGGCGTGTGGGGAGTCGTGCGGACAGGGCGGGGAGCGCGCTATCCGCGCCCGCTCATTCGCGAGGCGACGACGGCCGAGTCCGAGCGGCGCGTTGGTTCGGCGGAGCCCGTCATTTCTGAGGATCCGCCCGGCCGTCCAGCGGATCGGGCCTGCGGGTGGCCGGCGCCGGACCCATGAGCGCCCAGCGCGGCCAGTGCGGCCATTGCCCGTTCGGAACGGCTGCCCGGCTCGGCCTGGGCGACGAAGAGGATCTGCCCGGGGGCGCTGTTGACGGTGAACGACTCCTGGAAGAGCGTCACCTCGCCGACGATCGGGTGGTTCAGGCGGAGGACTTCGCTGGTCTTGGCCCGCACGTCGTGGCGAGCCCACATCCGGCGGAAGTCCGCACTTCGCTGTGAGAGCTCCTCGACCAGTTCGAGGAGCGCCGGGTCGTCCGGGTCCGCTCCTGCGGCGGCGCGCACGTGCGCCACCTTGGACCACGCCTGCTCCTCCCAGTCCAGGTAGAACTCGCGGGCCATGGGGTTGAGGAAGGTCAGCCGCAGCAGGTTGTCCGTGTACTCCAGCGCCCCCAGGTGGGCGGCGGCCACCTCGTTCCTGGCCAGGACGTCGAACCAGCGGTTCGTCACGAACGCCACGGCGTCGCTCCAGCGCTCCATGAGCCGGAGAACGCTCGGGCTGACCCGGTCGGTCGATCCGGACGCTGCCGGCCTCGCCACCCGAGGACGGACCAGGTCGAACAGGTGGTCAGTGGCCTCGTGGTCGAGTTGGAGGACCCGCGCGAGCGCGCCGAGCACCTGATCCGACGGGTGGCGTTCGCGTCCCTGCTCCAGCCGTGCGTAGTAGTCGGCGCTGACGCCGGCCAGCGCGGCCAGCTCGTCACGGCGCAATCCAGGCGTACGGCGACGCCCGGAGTCGCGCAGCCCCAGGTCTTCGATGTCCCTGGCCTGGCGTCGGGCGCGGAGGAAATCTCCAAGGGGACTACCTCTGTCCATTGGGCCACCGTAAGCCACGCATAAGCGGATATATAGGGTCAAACTGGAATCTTTAAGAAGTATGAACCTCTCGCCTGCCTGGTCATCTCCAGTCGGGGAGATTGCGTGCCGCCTGGTCCCGAGGCCTCGATGGGGTAAGAAATTGCGCACCACGCATCTTTGCTCAACGCGCAACTTAGGCTAGTGTGGGCGCCATGAGCACTGAGGACGGCGTGCGGATCGGCCTGCGGGAGCGCAAGAAGCGTGAAACCAGGGCGATGCTCAGCTGGGCGGCCGTCAGGCTCACGGTCGAGCGCGGGTTCGACCGCGTACGGGTGGAGGACATCGCCGAGGCGGCGGGGGTGTCACCACGCACGTTCAACAACTACTTCTCCAGCAAGGCCGAGGCGATCGTCGCCCGCCACCTCGACCGATCCCTGCGGGGGGCGGAGATACTGCGGGGCCGCCCAGCCTCCGAGCCGCTCTGGGAGTCCATCGCCTACGCGGCGCGCGCGCAGTTCGAGCCGCCGCCGGAGACGATCGCGCGCCCGGCGACCGAGCCTCAGCAGTGGATCGCCGGAGTGCGGGTGATGGTCGCCGAGCCGGCGCTGCAGGGCGAGTTCCTACGGGCCGGAGCGCTCGCCGAGGCCGAGATCGCCGCCGCGGTGGCCGAGCGCACCGGCACCGACGTCAACCGTGACCTCTATCCGAACCTGGTTGCCGCCGCCGTCACGGCCGCCGGCAACGTGGCCATGCAGCTCTGGCTGCGCACCGATCCGCCCGTGGAGATGCAGCGGTTGTTGACCGAGGCTCTGGCGCAGTTCGCCGCGGGCCTGCCCACGCCGTAGCGCGGGCTCCTCCTCCAGTACGTCAACCCGGCGCCGCCGGGTCGATCCACCGTGCGCGCGTGCGCACCCGTACTCAAAGGATCTTGTCATGCCCATCGACGTCGTCATCGCCGGTGCCGGTCCGAACGGCCTCATGCTGGCCTGCGAACTCGCCCTGGCCGGTGTCCGGCCACTCGTCCTCGAGCGACTGTCCGGTCCGTCCGGCGAACAGCGGGCCAACGGGCTCGTCGGCCAGGTCGTGCGGATGCTCGACCGGCGCGGTCTCCATGAACGGCTCAGCGGCACCACCGCGCCGCCGAGCCCAGCGCCGGCCTTCATGTTCGGTGCGTTCCCGCTGGACCTGGCCGCCCTGTCCGACAACCCGGTCTACCTGCTGATGGTGCCTCAACGCCGCATCGAGGAGATGCTGGCCGAGCGCGCCGCCGAACTCGGCGTCGAGATCCGGCGGGGTCACGAGCTGACCGGGCTGACCCAGGACTCCGGCGCGGTCACAGTCGAGGTGGCCGGTCCCGCGGGGCCGTACCGGATCGAGGCGCGGTTCCTGGTGGGAGCCGACGGCGGGCACAGCGTGGTCCGCAAGCTCGCCGGAATCGGCTTCCCCGGCGTGACCACCGACCGCAGGATCTCCCGCAGCGGTCACGTCAGCATGCCGGCCGAGCTGATCGACCCGGTCTCCGGTGGGCTGCTCATTCCCGGCTACGGCGCCGTCCCGCCCTTCCTGCACCACCGGACCGAGCGCGGACTGATCACGTTCGCGCCGTTCCCCAGCGGCCCCCCGTTGGTGAGCACGACCGAGATGCTGCCGCCCGGCCATGACGCCCGGTTCGACGAGCCCCTCACGATCTCCGAACTGCGGGACAGCATCCAGCGGGTGCTCGGCGTAGATGTGCCGATCAGTCCCCCGGAAGGGGCCGGACCGCACATGCTGCGGCGGCTGACCGGTGGCAACACCCGGCTGGCCGACCGATTCCGCGCCGACCGGATCCTGCTCGTCGGAGACGCCGCCCACGTGCACTCCGCGATGGGCGGGCCAGGGCTCAACCTCGGCCTGCAGGACGCGATCAACCTCGGCTGGAAGCTCGCCGCGGAGTTGCGCGGATGGGCGCCGGAGGGCCTGCTGGACAGCTACGAGGCCGAGCGCCGCCCGGCTGGTCAACGGGTGACCATGCACACCCAGGCGCAGGGCGTACTGGTCGGCCCCGGCAGCGAGATCACCGCGCTCCGTGAGCTGTTCGGCGAGCTGCTGGCGGACCAGAACACCCTGCAGCGCCTCGCGGACCTGATAGCCGGCGCAGACATCCGCTACGACATGGGCGCGGGTCTCGGTGACGCGGGCGCTGCTCGCGGTGGCGCGGGTGCGACCGCGAGTCTCGACGATGCGGCCGCGGCCGCCCTGACCGGCCGCTGGGCGCCCGACCTGCTGCTGCACACCGAGACGGGTACGGTGCGACTCGCTGAGCTCACCCGCGACGCCCGGCCGCTGCTCCTGGACCTCACCGACGGCGGGAAGCTCGCCGATGTCGCGGCACCGTGGCGCGACCGGGTCGAGGTCGTGACCGCGCGGTGCGACGACCCCGGCGTCACCGGGCTGCTCCTGCGGCCGGACTGCTACGTCGCCTGGGCCTCGGCGTCACCCAGCCCGGACGACCGGCGGCGGGCGGAGCTGCGGTCAGCCCTCAGTCGCTGGTTCGGGCACCCGGGGGATACCGGTGCGGAGGGCGCCGATCAGTCGTCCGTGGGAGCGCGAGTCTGACGCTGCGTGTCTGGTGATCGAGGAGAACGTCGGCCGCTGCCTACGGGCGTGCAGGTCGCTCGTCCCGTCTTGTCTGCTGCTCAGGGCGGCTGGGCTGACGGGTTGCCTGCA
>NZ_BOOP01000008.1 GCF_016863295.1 Planotetraspora phitsanulokensis | reverse complement strand
GGAGTCACCGGCACCAGCCGGACGCACCCACAACACAACCACCGAAATGATCAGAAGGGGAGCGCCGAACCACGCCGACGACCACAAGATTAGCAGCCCTTGAGACCACCTTGATCCGATACGAGAGCACCCATCCGCATTGGGACGCTGTCCCCGGAGTTGCCCGCGATCGCTCGCTGTCGTCCTGCGACCGGCGGGCACTCGCGCGCACCCCTCTGAACCACCCCGGAAAGCCGTTCAAAGATGCAGGCTTCCAGGGACAACCGGATCGTTCTTTCAAGCATCTAAGTAGCGCGACGGCGAGCACGCCGGCGACGCGCAACGGATCGGGGAGAGGGACGGGCATGAGGGTCGAGGTGTCCACAACAGCGGGTTCGCTCGGGAGGGCCGCGCCCCGAAGCGAAGTCCCGGCCCCCGCGCAACCGGATGTCAAGTCGCCCGCAATCGCCTCGCGCTACGAAGAGGATGCGGGAGTCTTCACACGGCGGCAGCCAAGCCGCCTCTGCTCCCGCCGGTGGAGGTGGCCATCATGACGCGCTCGGAGTTCGACGACATTCGCGCACACATCGCGGCCGAGGACCCACGTTCGGGGGGTCTGCTGGAAATCGCCCGGGAGCTGCTCGACGACCTCGAGCAGGCGCGCATGCGCGAGTCGCTTCTGCGCACCTACTACTTAGGGTTGCTCACCGCCGCCCGCGCGACCGTGGCCGCGGACATGGCCGGCGACTCGTCACCGATGACGTTCCTGGAGCACGAGCTCGGCAAGCACGGGCAGATGCCGTCCGGCGAGCAGATCGAGCGAATCCTCTCGGACGCGCGCACCGCCCAGGCTCTCCTGGCCTGCCTCGGTGAGCCGGCCGCACCCCGGCGCTCCGTTCCGGCCCGCCTCGGCGGCCGCTGCGTGGGCGTCGCGCGCAAGCTGCGGGGCTGAGCGGGCTCAAGGCCTCCGAGGAGGCGCCAGGGGAACGACGGGGCCGGACCGGCCCCGTCCTCAGGGGGACAAGACCGGGTCATCCGCCAGGGATGAGGTCGTGCACGAACACCACGTTGGGATACGCCGGGTTGTCGGTGTATCCCTGGACGTTGCCGAGGTACGCCCGCTGGTAGTTCGACACCCAGGGAACCGCGACGACCGCGTTCTGGTCGATGAGCGTCCGCTGGAGTTCGAAGTACGCCTTCTCCGCGGCGGAACGATCCGTGGCCACGAGTGACGGCAGCTTGTCGATCTGGCTGTCCAGGGCCTTGCTCTTCAAGTAGGTGAGGTTGAACGACACCGGCTCGCCACTGTGGAAGACGTTGAGGAACCACGAGTACGCGTCGGCGTAGTCCGGCCACCAGTACATGACGAAGATGTCCTGGCGCTTGGTGGGATCCTTCGACTTGCCCTGGTCCCACTGCGCGTTCCACTGCATCGCCAGGGCGTTCACGTGGACGTTGAGCTGCCCGAGCGTCTGGGTGAGCTGGTCGACGAGCACCTGCTCGTCGTCGTCGCCCTGCGCGTAGGTCAGCGTCAGCTGGAGTTGCTTGCCGCCGGGTCCGTAGCCCGCCTGCTGGAGCAGTGCGGTCGCGCCGGGGATGTCCTGCTTGGGAGCGACCTTGCTGGAGTGACCGAGCAGACCCTCGGGCACCAGCCCGTTCGCGGTGGCTCCGGCGCCCTTGAGCGCCGTGATGAGGCCGTCGTAGTCGATCGCCTTCTGCACCGCCTGCCGGAGCCGTATGTCCTTGAGCGGACCCGACGCGGAGTTGAGGAGCACGAGCATGTTCTGGAATGAGGGGACCTGCAGCGTGCGCACTCCGGCCGTCATCTCGGCCTTGTGGTACAGGGCCGGGTTGAGCCGCTGCACGAAGCTCACCTCACCGCGCAGCAACTGCTGCCACGCCGTGTTGAGGTTGGGCGTGACGCGGAACTCGATGTTCTTGTAGTGCGCGCCGTCCCAGCCGCCCCAGTACCCCTCGAATGCGCGCAACGTGAGTTCGGTGCGCTGGCCCTTCTTCCACGTCCCGACCGTGTACGGCCCCGAGCCCGCGTCCTTGCCCTGCTGAAACCACTTCGTGAGGTCCCCCGAGCCGGCGGCCGCGGTGTCGTAGATGTAGGCGGAGTAGTCCGCCGAGGCGATCAGGTCGAGCGGGGCCGGGTACTTGAGCGTGAACTCGACCGTGAGCGGGTCCCGGACCGTGATGTTCTGCACGCAGTCCCAGATGTAGGCCGCGCCGCCCGCGAGCCGCTTGGTCCTCTCGATGGACGCCTTCACCGAGGCGGCGTCCACCGGCCTGCCGGTGTGGAACTTCACGCCGTCGCGCAGTGTGAAGGTCCAGGTCTTACCGTCCGACGACGATGTCCACCGGGTCGCGAGACGCGCTCCGGCGCGCTTGGTCACCGGGTTGTAGACCGTCAGCGAGTCGTAGACGTTCTGCATCGCGATCACCTCGTTGGAGTACGAGGTCGCGGGGTCCCAGTCGGTGATGACGTCCAGGTTGGACACGTAGACGAAGTTCGAGTCCTGGGGACTGGTGGTGGTTCCGGCGATGGTCTCGGCCACCGTTCCCCCACCGCAGCCGGTCAGGGCCAAGACGGCCACGAGGCCCAGGACGAGCAGACGGCGCATGCGGCGTGTGGTCCTTTCCACCATGAGCTACCATGATCGAAACTACCGCATGATCACGATTACCAACGATATTTCCTGACATCCCATCGCAGAACTCTCATTTGAAACATAGCGCTGATAATCTCTCCCCCTGTCTCACAAGAGATCAGCGGAAGCTCATCATCCCCATCGGGACGAGGTGCCATGAGTCCCCGTAGGCGTGACCGGTCGATCAGGTTCAGGCTCATCGGCCTGCTCGTGGTACCGCTCCTCTCGCTGGTGGCCCTGTGGGCCGTCACGGCCGGTGTCACCATCGGCGACAGTCTCCGGCTGCGGACCTACAACACCCTGTGGTCCACGCTCCGCCAGCCCGCCGACAAGCTGATCGTCGAACTCCAGCGGGAGCGGCTCGACTCCGCCCGCTATCTCGGGTCGGCCAATCACGCGGGCCGCTCCGACATGGAGGCGCAGCGGTTGCGCACCAACGCCGCCCGCGACTCGGTCCGGCGGCTCGCGCTCTCGGACTCCTCGCGCTCCGCGACGACGCCGGCCATGCGCGCCCAGGTGGACGAGATGCTGGGCGGACTGGGCCAGCTGGACGAGATCCGGGCGGAGATCGACGAGGGTCTGTCCGACCGCCTGCGTGCGATCGAGACCTACAACCTCGTCTCCGACTCGATCTACCGGATGCACTACAGCCTGGCGCTGATCGACGACATCCCGATCTACCAGCAGTCCCGCGTGGTCATCTCGCTCGGATACGCCAAGGAGCTGCTGACCCGAGAGCAGGCGATCGCCTCCGCCGCCGCTGCCTCCGGCACGATGACCGTCGAGGAGCGCAAGCTGTTCACCCAGCTCGTCGGCAACCGGCGCTTCCTCATCGACCAGGCCCTCCCCGAGCTGGACGAGGGCCTGCGGCAGATGAACGTCAACCTGATCACCACCCCGCTCTACCAGCGGCTCCGCCTGCAGGAAGAGAAGATCATCGCCGGCGGCGCACTCGGCCCCCGGACGGAACAGGTCTGGCAGACCACCTCCGACGACATCGCCGCGTCGTTCCAGCAGGCGCAGACGGACGCCGGCGCCAAGCTCACCGAGCGTGCGGCGCCCATCGCCGACTCGATCCTCACCCGAGCTGTCGTCGTAGGCGGCCTCGGACTGCTCGCGGTGATCGCCTCGATCCTCATCTCGATGCGCCTCGGCTCCCGCATCGCGCGTGAGCTGGCCACCCTGCGGCAGGCCGCGCTCGACCTCGCCAACGTACGGCTGCCGCGCGTGCTGGAGAAGCTCAAGAAGGGCGAGGACGTCGACATCGCCACCGAGGCTCCGCCGATGCCGGCCATCGGCGAGACCGCGGAGATCCAGGACGTCGGCCACGCCTTCTCGACCGTGCAGCAGACCGCCGTCGAGGCCGCGGTCGGGCAGGCCAAGCTCCAGAGGGGCGTCGGGCAGGTCTTCCTCAACCTGGCCAGGCGCAGCCAGACGCTGCTGCACCGGCAGCGCACCCAACTCGACGGCATGCAGCGCCGCACGACCGAGCCGGAGACCCTCGAGGACCTGTTCCGCCTCGACCACCTGACGACTCGCATGCGCCGCCACGCGGAAGGCCTGATCATCTTGTCGGGCTCGGTCCCCGGCCGGGCCTGGCGCAAGCCGGTCCCCCTGTACGACGTCGTACGCGGCGCGGCCGCCGAGGTCGAGGACTACGCGCGGGTGACCGTGTTCCCGATGGAGGAGCACCGGCTCGACGGCACGGTCGTGGCCGACGCCATCCACCTCATCGCCGAACTGATCGAGAACGCGACGATCTTCTCGCCGCCGCACACGTCGGTCTCGGTCCGCGGAGAGCTCGTGGGCAACGGCTTCGTGGTGGAGATCGAGGACCGCGGCCTGGGCATGACCCCCGAGCGGCTGGACGAGCTCAACGAGCGCCTGGCCAACCCGCCGGAGTTCGATCTCGCCGACACCGACCGGATGGGCCTGTTCGTGGTCTCCAGACTCGCCGCACGACGCGAGATCTCCGTGACGCTCCGGCCCTCGCCGTACGGGGGGACGACGGCGATCGTGCTCCTCCCGACGACGCTGATCGACTCTCCGAAGGATCCCGACCTCGCGCGCCTGGCGAATGACGAGGTCACGCCGGAGGACATCATTCTTGCCTCGCTGAGCCGGGGAACCCAAGACAACCAGGAGCCCGGCGAGGAGAGGTCATGACCGAGCGCACCCACCACGACCAGTGGCTGGACGAGGAGGCGGGGCCGCTCGTCCCTGCGTACGCCCTGACCCGCGGGCGAGTGCTGCCCGCGAACAAGGCGATCGACCTGGTTGCCATCGTGACCGCCACGGGCGGGCCGACCCCGGTCAGCCTCGGCCCGGAGCAGTGGATGATCCTCAGCCTCTGCGCCCGGGCGACCCCTCTGGCGGACATCGCGGCGGCGATCGACCTTCCCCTGGGCGTCGTGCGCGTGCTCGTCGGCGACCTGCACGAGCAGGGACTGGTCCAGGTGCGCCCGCCTGCGAGCGTTTCCCAGTTGCCGAGCGCGAGCATCCTGACCGAGGTGATCCACGGGCTTCGCGCCCTGTGACCCGGACGGCCGCGCGACCCGCTGGAAAAACACGGCACTGAAGACACGGCGCTGAAGACCGCTCGAAGGGGCCCACGCCATCAGTGGCGCCGGCCCCTCTGTCGCAGAACTAGAACGCGTGGGGGTAGTGCCGCCTCGCGTGCTCTTCGGTGATGTAGCCCTCCCGCAGATCAGTCTGGACGGCCTCGGGGTCCCGCTCGGACGGCGGGCCGTACCCGCCGCCCGACCCGGTGCGCAGATGCACGACCGCGTCCTTGGGCAGGAAGATCCGGGTCTTCAGGGAGAAGTCCTCCTCGCGCCCGTCGGGGTATTCGACGGTGAGCCGGTTGGGCCGTCCCGTCAGGCCGCCGGACAGGCCCCACGGCTCCAGGGCCGTCCTGGCCAGACCAGCGGTCAGGTACTGGTCCTCGAGCACGCGGAAGGACAGGTCCAGCCCCAGCCCGCCCCGGTAGGTCCCGGGGCCGCCCGAGTCCTCCGCCAGGGCGAGCCGCTCGATCCGCCAGGGGTTGCGTGCCTCCCAGATCTCGGCGGGCGTCAGGCGGGTGGCCGACTCGGAGATGTACATCAGCGCGCTGGCGCCGTCCGCGGTCGGTGAGGCGCCCTGCCCGACCGGGTGCGGCGCCCCGTCGGCCCAGGGTTCGCCGGTCGCCTCCCTGTTGCCCCACCACACCAGGGCGTTGATGTCGCCACCGCTCGCCGCCGGCACCGATCCGGGCACGGCGTCGGCCAGCGCGCGGATGATGAGCTCGATGGCGTGGTCGGACGGGATCCCGTACATGAAGCAGGGGGCCGGCCGTACGGGATGGAAGAGCGAGCCCCGCCTCGTGATCAGCTCGAGCGGCCGGAAGTGCCCTTCGTTGGGCTGCTCGCCCGAACCCGCGAGGAAGGCCACGGCGATCCGGACGGCTGCCACCGTCGAGGGGAGCGGGCAGTTGACCGGGCCGCCCACCTGGTCGGGGCTGTCGGTGAGGTCGACGGTCACCGACGAGCCGCTGATCGACACCTGGACGCCGAAGCGGATCGGCAGGCCGTTCACCCCGTCGGAGTCGATCGTGCTCTCCGCCGTGTAGACGCCGTCGGGCAGCTGCTCGAACCAGCCGCGCACCAGCGCCTCGCCGTGGGCGTACATGCGGGCCACGCATCGGCGGAAGGTGTCCAGGCCGTAGCGGCGCACGAGCGCGGCGAGCGCCTCGGCCCCCGTCCTTGCCCCGGCGACCATGGCGTTGATGTCCCCGATGACCATCTCCGGCATCCGGCTGTTGGCCAGGATCATCCGGTAGACGTCACTCACCAGGCGCCCTGCGTCGTAGAGCTTGACGCCGGGGAAGATGGTGCCCTCCTGGTGCACGTCGACGGTGTCGGTGCAGTAAGGGTCCTTGCCGCCGATGTCGAGCCAGTGCGCCTTGATCACCGCGTAGCCGACGAGGACCTCCCCCTCGCCCGCGAAGACCGGCACGACCATCGCGGCGTCCTGCGGGTGCGAGCCGGTCCCGTAGGGGTCGTTGTACAGGATCACGTCACCCGGGCTCAGGGCTCCCGCCCCGCCGACGGCCTCCACCGCCTCCTGCACGCAGAAGCCCAGCGTGCCCATGAACGCGGGCAGGGTCGGCGCCTGGGAGAGCATGCACAGGTCGACGTCGTAGAACGCGACGGCGAAGTCCAGCGCCTCGTAGATGATCGGCGAGAACGCGGTGCGGATCAGCGACTGCTTCATCTGCTCGGCGGCGGCGTTGAGCCCCTGGCGGATGATCTCCGTGGTCACCGGGTCGGCTCCGTCGCCGAGCCCGGGGTTCACCTCGGTGTAGCGGGTGCGGACGATGCTCGTCATCGGTCGCCGTCCTTCCGTGTGATCAGCAGACAGCCGCTGGGATGCGCCTCCGCGGTGAAGCCCGCGTCCACATAGGTCGTCGCGGTGGGTTCCACCACCAGGAGCGGGCCCTCCGCGGGCCCGGAGAATCCCTCTCTCGGCACGACCTGGGCGTCGGTCCAGGCGCGCCGGCTGAACGACCACAGCCGGGTCGTCGCCCCGGTGGACGCGCCCGACGGCGGCGCGGGCACCAGCGGGCGCGCCGCGTCGAGCACGATCCTCGTGGTCGCCCTGACGGTGACCACCTCCAGCGGGTCGGGCAGCTGGTGGCCGAACGTTCGGCGGTAGGCCTCGGAGAACCGGTCCGCGACGGCCGCGACGTCGTCCTCGCCCAGGCGCAGGGGGATCGTCAGCGTGTGCTCCTGGCCGCGGTGGCGCAGGTCCAGGTCGACTTCCCGTACGGCTCCCGCGGTGGAGAGCCGTTCGAACAGCGCGCCGGCCATCGCCTCGATCGCCGGCAGCGCCTCCTCGTCGAGGGGCCGGACCATTGTCCGGGCCGCAGAGCGCACGATGTCGGCCTGGACAAGCCCGACGGCCGAGAAGTTGCCCGCGTTCGGCGGGACCACGACCGTGTCGACGTCGAGTTCGACCGCGAGGAGGCAGCCGAACAGCGGGCCCGCGCCGCCGAAGGCCACGATGGCCGCGCCGCGCGGGTCGACGCCCCGTTCGACCGTCACGCCGCGCACCGCCTGGGCCATGTTCGCCGCGGCGATCCTGATGACACCCTCGGCCACGCCGTCGGTGCCGGCGATCCCCGTCGGCTCCGCCAGCGGCGCAAGGACCTCGGCGGCCTTCTCCGGGGAAAGGGAGATCCCGCCGGAGATGTGACCCGCGGTGATCATGCCGAGGTGCAGGGCGGCGTCGGTGACCGTCGGCTCCGTGCCGCCGCGCAGGTACGACGCGGGGCCGGGCACGGCGCCCGCGCTGCGCGGGCCAACGCGGAGCAGGCCGCCCGCGTCGGCGACCGCGACGGACCCGCCGCCCGCGCCCACCGACCGGACGTCGACCCAGGGGCTCTGCAGCGGAAGCCCGACGACCTCGCCCTGGAACAGCAGGGGAAGCCTGCCGTCCTCGATCAGGGCAGTGTCGAAGCTGGTGCCGCCGACGTCGGCGGCAACGGCCGTGCGGAGGCCGAGGGTCTGCGACAGCCTCGCGGTGGCGACAGCCCCGGCGACCGGTCCCGACAGGATGGTCTCGAACGGCCGCGCGGCCGCCTCCGCGAGGGTGAGCGCGCCGCCGCCCGACCTGGTCACGAGAAGTTCGCCGGCGAATCCGCGCTCGCGCAGTTCACGCTCGAGATTGTGCAGGTAGGGGCCCATCCGATGGCGGACGAAGGCGTCCACGACCGTGGTGCACGTCCGCTCGTACTCCCGGTACTCCCCCGACACGTCGTGCGACAGCGAGATCGGCCCGTCGAACCCCGCCTCGCGGAGCAGCTCGCCCGCCAGCACCTCGTGGGCCGGGTTGGCGTAGGAGTTCATCAACACGATCGCCACGGCGTCGACTCCCTCGGCCGCGAACAGCCGGGCCGCCTGCCGTACGCTCTCGGGATCGAGCTCCCGGACCACCGTGCCGTCCGCGGCGACGCGCTCGGCGGCTTCGGCCCGCAGGCGTCGCGGGACGAGGGGCGGGGGCGGCGTCCAGAACAGGTCATAGGGGTCGTCGCGGTCGCCGCGCCGGAGCTCCAGCACGTCGCGGAACCCTGCCGTGGTGATCAGACCCACCGTCGCGCCGCGGCGTTCGAGCAGCGCGTTCAGGCCGACGGTGGTTCCGTGGACGAAGTGGCCGCTGCGGGCCAGAAGTTCGGGAGGCACCGCCGCGTCCACCGCGGCCAGCACTCCGAGCTCGGGCGCGGCCGGCGTGGTGGGCTGCTTGGCCACCCTGATCTCGCCTGTCGCCGCGTCGTGAAGCACGAGGTCCGTGAAGGTTCCGCCGACGTCCACTCCGATGACCGTTGCCATGACTGGCAACGTAGGACCACGGTGAGGCCCCGTCGATGTGGCCTCACAACGACGAGACGGCGTCCGTTGTGCCGGGGAGACATTCCCGATCGAGAACGACGTGGCAGGCCACGTGGAGCGCGAACCGGGTCTGCGCGTCCGACAGGTCGGCGCCGAGCGCCTCACTGATGCGCCTGATCCGGTGGGCCACCGCGTTCGGGTGCAGATTGAGCAGCTCGGCGGCCCTGGTCCGCGATCCCCAGCTGTCCAGGTACGCCTTGAGAGTGGGCACCGCGTGATCCGCGAGCACGCCGAGGCCGTCCAGGGGGGCCAGCATGTCCCGCGCGGCGACCAGCGCGCTGTCGCTGCCGCCCAGCTCCGCGAGGATCGCGTGGACCCCCAGCCGGTCGAATCGCGCCGCTTCGCCCGCGGCCGCCCGGGCGGCCGCCGCCCTCGCCTGCGACGCCGTACGGCGCAGCCCGTCCGGGCCGGGCTGGCAGGTGCCGATCCCGGCGGTCAGCCGGGGCCAGGCGTCGGCCGGCAGGTCGCCGGTGGTCCGCTCGTCCGTCGTCAGGAGAACGAGGATGCCGTCCTGCCAGCGGGTGACGACCGGAGCCCCGGCGAGGTCCTCGTCCCAGGACGCCGTGGCCACCGCTCTGCGCACCCGCCGGGTCACGGCCTCGGCAGGGCCTGCGGGGGACGCGGGATCACGCAGGAAGACCGCCACGTGCCAGCCTTCCACCGGAACGCCCTCGTGCCGCGCGCGGCGGCCGGCCGTCCGGACCTCCTTCACCCCGGCGCGCAACAGGGTGAGCACCGCCTGCTCGCGGGCGCCCTCGGCGGCGCGCGCGGACGCGCGGACGCGGCCGAGGGTGGTGGCGACGACTCCCGCGACGATGGCGGCGGCGGGGTCCTCCCCGTCCCAGCACACGTAGCCGTCAGGGCGGCCGTCGACCCGGATCACCGCGGAGTTGGCGGACGGCCCGGCGACCTCCGCCACGCCGTACACCACGCCTATCGCTCCCGACGCCGCCCGGAGGATGTCGTCCTCCCCGGCCCCCTCGATGGCGCCGAGCCCTTCGATCGCGTCACGGGTGCGTCGCAGCAGGAGGCTGGGGTCGGCTCGCAGCACCGCGCTGAGCCCGAGGACGGTCTCCGAGAGCGGCTGGTCGGAGGCGCCCGCCAGCAGCGCGACTCCGGCCCTGCGCGCCGCGCCGACGATGTCCGGCGAGGTGCCCGACGGGCCGGGCACCACGATCGCGGCCAGTTCCCTGCGGCCGGCGACGGTCAGCGCCTCGAGGACGCCCGCTCCGTGCATGGCGTGGCGGGACAGGATGGCGAGCGCCCCCCGTGCGGCCGACTCCAGTTCGCGCATCTCGTCGACCAGGATGACGCTCTCGACCGGCCGGGCGTCCCAGGGGCCCGCGACGAGCGTCAGGCGCCGACCCGCGGGCGTCCGAAGCAGGTCACTTACGTGGTGCATGGGGGACCTCACCTTCGGCCAGCACGTCCTCGGCGCGATGACATGCCACCATACGCCCCTGTACGTCCCGGATCTGCGGTGCCTCCTTCCCACACACGTCCACGGCGAACGGGCACCGCAACCGGAACGGGCAACCCGACTCGGCCGGCGTCGCCTCGGTCCGCCCTGCCGGGCGGGGCGGCTCCCCGCCCAGCCGCGGGACGGCGTCGCGCAACGCCAGGGTGTACGGGTGGGCGGGACGGGTGAGCAGGTCCGTCGTCGGACCCGACTCCACCACCCTGCCGGCGAACAACACGTGCGACGTACGGCAGAGCCGATCGACGACGCCGAGGTTGTGCGTGATGAGCAGGTACCCGAGGCCGTGCTCCGCCGCGAGCCGCTCCAGAAGGTCGAGGATCCTCGCCTGGACGGTCACGTCGAGCGCGCTCGTCGGCTCGTCGAGCACGAGCAGGCGGGGCTCAACGGCCAGGGCGCGGGCGATCGCGACCCGCTGCCGCTGGCCGCCCGACATCTGGTGGGGCTTGCGCGCGGTCAGGGCCGGATCGAGGCCGACGTCGGTCAGGAGTTCGGCCACCTTCGCGCGGCGGTCGGCCTTCGTCATCCGGTGGTGCGTCGTCAGCGCCTCGCCGATCGACGCCTCCACGGTCATCCGGGGATCGAGCGCCTCGCTGCCGTCCTGGAAGACGGGCTGCACGTCGCTGCGGAACCGGGCCCGCTCCTTGCGGTCGAGCGACGTCAGGTCGCGCGAGCCGTACGTGATCGTGCCGGAGCGCGGGCGCAGCAGGCCCAGCAGGGCGCGGGCGAGCGTGGTCTTGCCCGAGCCGCTCTCGCCGATGAGGCCGATCCCGCCCTCGCCGATCGACAGGCTGACATCGTGGACGACGGCCGTGTGCCCGTAGGCCAGGGTGACCGCCTCGGCGCCCAGCACGGCGGGCCGCTCGCTCATGTCTCCTCCTCGCCCTGCCGCTCACCGGCGTGACCGGGGAGCCGGGGAACCGCCGCGATCAGCTCGCGCGTGTAGGCGTCACTCGGCCGGCTGAAGACGGCGTCGGCGTGGCCGCTCTCCACCACGGCGCCCTCCTTCATGACCACGACCCGGTCCGCGATCGTGGAGACGAGGGCCAGGTCGTGGGAGACGAACAGCACGGCGAGGCCGCGCTCGTCGCGCAGCCGCCGCAGCACGGCGACGACCTCGGCCTGCACGGTCACGTCGAGCGCGCTCGTCGGCTCGTCGGCCAGGATCACCTCGGCGCCGAGCGCCAGTGCCAGCGCGATGGCGAACCGTTGCGCCTGCCCTCCGGACACCTGGTGCGGATAGCGCCGGAGGATGAGGGGATCGAGCAGCACCGCCGCGACCGCCTCCTCCGCCCGGCGTCGCGCCTCGCCGCCCTTGACCCCGTGCCGGGCGAGCGCGCGGCGCATCAGCGTGCCGAGCCGCATCGTGGGGTTGAGCGCGGCCTGGGGGCTCTGCATGACGAGCGCGGCCCGCGAGCCGCGGATCCGCAGGAGGTCGGCGGGTGCGGCCGTGAGCACGTCGACGTCTCCGACACGGACCTCTCCGGAGACGGCCGCGCCCTCCACCAGGCCGAGCGTGGCGAGCAGCGTCGTCGTCTTGCCCGACCCGCTCTCACCGACGATGGCCACGCACTCTCCGGCGGCCACGTCGAGTTCGGGGACGGACGCGATCACCCGGTCGCCGATTCTGACGGCGAGGTTCCTGATCCTGATCATCGCGCCAGCCTCGCCCTCAGCCCCTCGCCGAGCACGTTGAAGGCGAAGGCCGTGATGAGGATGGCCACGCCGGGACAGGTGACGACCCACCAGTCGGTGGTGAACAGCGACTGGCCCTGCTGGACCATGAGCCCCCATTCGGAGGTCGGCTCGTGGGCGCCCAGGCCCAGATAGGACAGGGCGGCCGCGGTGAGGATGACGCCGCCGCCGTCGAGCGACAACTGCACGAGGACGGGCGTCAGGGAGTTCGGCAGGACGTGCCGGAAGACGATGACCGGCGCCGGGACCCCCAGGCAGCGTGCGGAGTCGACGAACCCGCGGGTGGACACCGAGGCCGCCACCGAGGCGGTGAGCCTGGCGTACCACGGCCACCAGGTGACGGAGATGGCCACGATCACCGTCGTGACACTCGGCTGGAGCACCACGGCGAGGGCGAGCGAGAGCAGCAGCGCGGGGAACGCGAGGAAGACGTCGGTGACGCGCATGATCACGTCGCGCACCCAGCCCCCGGCGTATCCCGCCACGACGCCGAGGACGACCCCGACCACGCCGGCGATCACCAGCACGGCCACCGCGATCAGCAGCGACGTCCGCGCGCCGTACAGGACCCGGCTGAGCACGTCGCGGCCGACCTGGTCGGTCCCGAACCAGTGCGCTCCGCTCGGCGGCAGCAGCGCCTCCAGCGGGTGCGTGGCCGAGCCGCCGTCGTCCGGGTACGGCGCGATCAGCGGGGCCAGCAGCGCGGCGAGCACGATGACCGCGAGCAGCACCGCGCCCACGGTGGCCAGCCGGTCCATCCCCGCGAGGCCGCGCAGTGCCGTACGGCGAAGCTGCGGCTGGAGCGTTGGAGCCCCGGCCGGGCCTGAGATGGTCATCGTGACCTCACCCTCGGGTCGATCACGCCCTGGACCAGGTCCACGGCCAGGTTGGCGACGACGTACAGGATCGCGACCAGCAGGGTGACCCCGGCGATCGACGGGGTGTCCAGCGAGCGGATGGAGTCGGCGGCGTAGCGGCCGAGCCCCGGCCAGTTGAACACGGCCTCGACGAGGAAGCCGTTCACGATCGAGTACGCGAAGACGAGGGCGATGAGCGACAACACCGGGTTCAGCGCCGGGCGAAGGGCGAAGCGGGTGAGCACCGAGGTCTCGCCGAAGCCGAGGGCGCGTTCGAGCCGGGCGTGGTCGCGGGACGACTCCTCGATCAGGGCGGCACGGGTCATCTGGGCGATGACGCCGGACGGGTAGGCCGCGATCACCAGAGCGGGCAGCACGAGGTGCGCGAGTGTGCTGCCCAGGATCGGCCAGTTGCCGGTGAACAGCGCGTCCACGGCGGTGATGTTCGTGTAGACGTGCAGGGGGCTCGTGTTGTCGAGGTTCGCGTCGTACTCCCCCGCGACCGGGAACCAGCCCAGGCCGCTGGCGAAGAGGGTCTGCAGGGCGAGGGCGAGCCAGAACACGGGCACGGAGACGGCCAGCATCGAGGAGACCCGAATCGAAAGATCCGGAAATTTCCCCTTATAGCGGGCGGCTGCGACCCCCAGTGGGATTCCCACCACGATGGCGACGACCAGCGCGGCGCCGACCAGCTCCAAGGACGCGGGGAACGCCTGGAACAGGTCGTCGCGGACCGGCTGCCGGGTGTGCAGGCTCACACCCCAGTCCCCGCCGAGCAGGTCGCGCACGTAGTTCCAGAGCTGGACCGGCAGCGAGTCGTCCAGCCCGAACCGAGCGCGCGCCGCGGCGAGCTCCGCCGGAGACGCCCTCGGCCCCGCGTACGCCACGGCCGGATCCCCGGGGACCAGCCGCATGATGACGAACGTGAGGATGACCACACCGGCCACGACCAGGACAGCCTGGCCGAGCCGGCGGGTCAGATAACGGAGCATGCCTCAGGCACCGGGCTTGAGGTCGTAGACGAACACCACGTTGGGGTAGGCGGGGTTGTCCGCGTACCCCTGGACCGACTTGGCGTAGGCCCGCTGGTAGTTCTGCACGTACGGCACCGCCACCGCGGCCTGCTCGCCGATGATCTTCGTCTGGAGGTCGGCGTACGCCTGCTCCGCTCCCGCCTTGTCGATCGCGGTGAGCTCGGGAAGCTTGTCGATCTCCTTGTCGATCCCGTCGTTCTTCATGTAGGAGAGGTTGAACGAGATCGGGTCCGCGCTGCGGAAGACGTTCACGAACCACGAGTAGGCGTCGGCGTAGTCCGGGTACCAGTACATGACGAAGATGTCCTGGCGCTTGGACGTGTCCTTCGACTTGCCCTGGTCCCACTGCGTGGTCCACTGCAGCGGCTTGGCCGTCAGCTTGACGTTGAGCTTGTCGAGGGCCGACGTCAGCAGGGTGACGAGCACCTCCTGGTCGCTGTCGCCCTGGGCGTAGGTCAGGGTGAGGTCGAGCGGCTTGCCGCCCGGCCCGTACCCGGCCTCCTTGAGCAGGGCCTCGGCGCCCGGGAGGTCCTGCTTGGGCGCCTGGCCCGCCGTGAAGCCGAGCAGGCCGTCCGGCACCAGGCCGCTGGCCTGCTCGCCGGCGCCCTTCAGCGCGGCGACGAGACCGTCGTAGTCGATGGCCTTCTGCACCGCCTGCCGGAGCCTGACGTCCTTGAGCGGGCCGCTCTCGGTGTTGAACAGCGCCAGCAGGTTCTGGAACGAAGGCGTCTGCGAGGTCTGCACGTTGGCGGTGCCGCTCGCCTGCTGGAACAGCTGCGAGTTGAGGCGCTGGACGAAGCTGACCTCGCCCCGCTGCAGCAGCTGCCACGCGGTCGTGAGCTCGGGGGTGACCCGGAAGGCGATCTTGGAGTAGTGCTGGCCGCTCCAGCCGCCCCAGTAGCCGTCGAACTTCTTCAGCGTGAGCTCGGTCTCCTGGCCCTTCTGCCAGGAGTCGATCGTGTACGGCCCGGAGCCGGCGTCGTGTCCCTCGTTGAACCACTTGCCCAGGTCGCCCGTGGCGGCGGTGGTGTCGTAGATGTAGGACGCGTATCCGGCGGAGGCGACCAGGTCGAGCGCCGTCGGGTACTTCAGCTTGAACACCACCGTGGTGGCGTCCTTGGCCTCGATCGTGTCGACCGCGCCCCAGATATAGGCGGCGCCCTGGCCGACCTTGATGGTGCGCTCGATGGAGGCCTTCACCGCGGCGGCGTCGACCGGCTTGCCGGTGTGGAACTGCACGCCCGGCCGGAGCGTGAAGGTCCACTCCTTGCCGTCCGGCGAGCTGGTCCAGGACGTCGCGAGGCGGGGCTCCGCCTTCTTGGTCTGCGGGTTGTACCTCGTCAGCGACTCATAGACGTTCTCCATCGCGATGATCTCGTTGGAGTACGAGCTCGCGGGGTCCCAGTCCGTGACGACGTCGAGGTTGGGGACATATGTGAAAGTGGCGTCAGCCGCGCTCTGAGACGTGCCCGGCTGCGGGGAGTCCTCGGCGCCGCGGACCTTGCCACCACCGCACGCGGAGGTGAGGGCCACGACGGCCACGGCTCCCGCCGCGAGCAGACGCTTGTGCCAGCGCATTTGTGGGGGTTCCTTTCGTTTCCGCCGGCCTACCGGCTGAGTGGGCCGGCAGCCTTTACCTGCAGGCGCACAGCAGGCTCCGGCAGGTAGCTGAGGGGGATCTCGCTGAGCTCCACGATCTGGACCGACGCCGGATCGGCCCCGGCGGCGACGGCTCTCGCGGCCGCCTCCTCCTTGGCCTTCTCGATCAAAGCAGCACGGGCGTTTCCGTCGTTTCCGGTCGGCACGATCGTTTCCAGCCGGCCGCTCGCGAGCGCGATCGCCGCGCCGACCGCGTTGGCGACCTCCGCGTGGCGCGGCCGGATCACCTCGCTCGCCCCCGGAATGTGCTCCGCCAGCAGCAACGCTCCTCCGCCCACCGCGATGAGCGGCCGGTCGGCCTTCCCCAGCGCCACCCGGTCGACCGCGTCCGCGACGAGCTCGTCGGCACGAGCCACGGCCTCCGCCAGCCGGTCGCGCCACTGGTCCGGAATGCCGTGGGTGCCGACGACTCCCCTGCCGGCCGCCACCGCGGCGTCGGTCATCGTCGGGGTCGGCCCGCCGAACACCAGGGCCTCCTGCCCGATCCGGTACCCCACCGACCGCGGCTCCGCGCCGACCATCGTGCCCCCGCCGAGGGCGATCGACAGGATGTCGGGCATCCGGAAGTTGGTCGTGACGCCGCCGATCTCCACAGCCGCGGCGGACTCCCGGGGGAACCCGCCGACCAGGACGCCGAGATCCGTCGAGGTGCCGCCGACGTCGGCGACGATCGCGTCCTCGACCCCGGACAGGTAGGCCGCGCCCCGCAGGGAGTTGGCCGGGCCCGAGCCGATCGTCAGCACGGGATAGCGGGCGGCGTAGTCGACGGCCATCAGCGTGCCGTCGTTCTGGGCGAAGAAGGTCTCCACCTTCAGCCCGCGCGACTCCAGCGCGTCCTGGAGCGCGGTGGTGACGTCACGCGCGACGCCGTACAGGGCGGCGTTGAGCACCGTGGCGTTCTCCCGCTCGAGCAGCCCGAGCGAGCCGATCTCGTGGCTCAGGCTGACCGCGACGTCACCGAGCTCGGCACGGATGATCTCGGCGACCTGGTTCTCCTGGTCCGCGCTGCCCGGGCTGAAGACGCCGGCGACGGCGATGGCGTCGGCCCCGCTCCCCACCTCGGCGAGGAACCGCTTGACCCCGTCCGTGTCGAGCGGCGCGATCGGCCGCCCGTCGACGAAGTGCCCGCCGCGCACGATCGCCGTGCCCGCCGCCACCACGGCCTTGAGATCTTCGGGCCAGTCGCTCAGCGGAGGCACGGACGTCGTCGCGGGCGCGCCCAGCCGCAGTACGGCGACCCGTCCGAGCGCACGGCGCTCCAGGATGGCGTTGGTCGCGTGGGTCGTGCCCAGCATGACTCGGGTCACCAGCGAGGGATCGTCGAGCTCGCCGAGGACGGCGTCCAGCGCGGCGCGCAGGCCCTCGGTCACGTCGGGGCTGGTGGGCCGCTTGGCGGTGGCCACGACGGCGTCGGTCTCGTCGAGCACCACGGCGTCGGTGTTGGTGCCGCCCACGTCGATTCCGACGCGGAGGCGACGGCGCTGGTCAGGTCGCTCGCTCATGGCGCGATCTTTTCGACGGGGAGGTAGTCGAGGTCGTAACCGAAGGCGCGCGGACCGGCCGTCTCCAGGCCCTTGGGCGTGCGCCACAGCGGGTCACAGGGCCACGCGAGCACGGTCACCCGCTGACCATAGCGGAGGCCTTCCGTCTGGATGGCGGTGGCCGCCTGAGTATCCACAACTGTGATCAAATCGGGCACCATCGCTCTCACGTGGCCGTCCTCCACGGCCACCAGGTTCTCGTTCTGGATCTCCAGGCCGAGCGTCCTGCCGCGGTCGTCGCCGGTCCCCTCGATCGTCACCGTGCCCCGCGCGAACCCGCCTGTGGTCCGCCGGTCCAGATCGGCGATCTTGCCGGTGATGAGCCGTACGGCGCCGAGTTCGTCCTGAAGTGCGGCCAGCGGGTCCTGTGCGCCCTCGGTGGCCTTGCCGACGGCGATGGCCCGGCTCACGGTCCCCTCGATCACCGCCCCCTGGCACTCGGCCGCCGTGATGACATAGTCGGCCATCAGCGCGCTGGAGCCGGACGCCACGGCGACGGCCCGGGCGATCTGCTCCGACCAGAGGCCGTCGACCGGGCGGATCGTCACGACGTTGCCGACGACGTCGGACATGATCACGAGATTGGCCGGCAGCCCGGCCACGTACATCGACACCATCTGGACTTCGGGGAACGCGCGTCCCATCGCGTCGGCGTCCAGAAGCGGCAGGCCGAGCCTGGCCGCCCACGCCACCGGGGCCACTCCGTTCCCACCGCCGATCTCCGATGACATCACGGCCGCCGGAGGCCGTCCGAAGATCCGCTCGACCTCGTCGCGGATCCGCACGGGCTCGTCCTCGGCGTGGATCATCTCGTGGCTCACGGTCGGCGCGCCGATGCCGGACAGCGGGAGGACCAGGGCGTCGTCAGGGAGATCTTCGAGCCGGACGAGCGGGACCTCTCCGTACTCGAGGATGGCTCGGCGTGCGGCCAGTCCCCCTGCGCGGACGTCACCGCCGCCCCCCGTCCCCAGAACTGCGCAACCACGGGCCAGGGCGGGCACGTCGTCAGTTGATATGCGGGCCTGCATGGCGGGAGCCTTCACCACTCACCGGCCCGAACTCAATGTCACCCTTCGACACCACTCCGACATACGTTGTCGTATCACGACAAAAGGCATATCGACCGGCGCAAACGCAGAAGGCCCGGACTCCTGAGGAGCCCGGGCCTTCTGATCTTTGTAGCGGGGACAGGATTTGAACCTGCGACCTCTGGGTTATGAGCCCAGCGAGCTACCGAGCTGCTCCACCCCGCGTCGGTGGTTGAAGATTATCCGGTGCGGGGCGGAGTGGCAAATCAGCGGCTCATCCGCTCGGCGAGGCGCTCGGACTCGCCGGAGGCGGCGCGGACGCCGTGGCCGTGGCCGTGGCCGTGGCGGTCGGTGTGGGAGTCGCGGTGGCCTCCCGGCCCTGGATCTTGTTCAGCTGGTCCAGGGCGTCCCTCAGCTGGGCCTGCGCGGTGCCGTAGGCGGTCCAGTCCGGCGGGTTCGCCGACAGCGCCTTCTGCGCGTCGTCGTACGCCTTCTGCGCCTGCGTGATGACGCTCGCCAGCGTGTCCACGTTCGTGGGCGTCTCCGCGGGCGGGCTCTCCGGGTTGGTCGCCTCACCGGTGCCGAAGACCTGGTTCAGGGCCTCCTTCAGCGTGTCCGCGGACCCCACCTTGTCGCCGAACATCACCAGCACACGCCGGAGGATGGGATAGGGCTCCTGCCCCGCTCCCGCGGCCGTCTGGACGTAGACCGGCTCGACGTACACCAACCCCCCGGCGAACGGCAACGTGAGCAGGTTGCCGTACAGGATCTGGGCCTTGCCCAGCCCCAGGACGTTGAGCTCGCCGGAGAACCGGTTGGTGAAGGTGTTCTGCACCTGCCCCGGTCCGGCGATGGTCGTGCTGGCCGGCATCCGCAGGATCTGCAGCTCGCCGTAGCCGCTGCCGGGCGTCGCGTTCACCGCCATGAAGGCCGCCAGGTTCGGGCCCTGGCGGGGCACGAACGTGGAGGTCAGCGAGAACGACGACTGCGTGCCGGGCATCTTGACCGACAGGTAGTACGGAGGCTGCTTGATGTTCTTCTCGCCGGACGACGGGTCGTCGGGGACGTTCCAGAAGTCCTGACCGCTGTAGAAGGCCTTCGCGTCGGTGATGTGGTAGCGGGACAACACGTCACGCTGCACCTTGAACAGGTCCTCGGGGTAGCGCAGGTGCTCCTTGAGCTGCGGGCTCATCTCCGACTGCGGCCGGACGATCCCCGGGAACGCCTTCTCCCAGGACTTCAGGATCGGGTCCTGGGCGTCCCACTCGTACAGCTTCACGGTGCCGTCGTAGGCGTCCACCGTGGCCTTCACCGAGTTGCGAATGTAGTTGATCTGGTCGCGCGGCTGCGGCGCGATCGCCCGCGGGTCCGTCGCGGTGTCCCGGATCATGTCGGAGAAACTCTTGCTCTCCGAGTACGGGAACTCGTTCGCCGTCGTGTAGGCGTCGATGATCCACACGACCCGGCCGTCGACCACCGCCGGATAGGGGTCGGAGTCGAGGTTGAGGAACGGGGCGACCTTCGCGACGCGCTGGGCCGGGTCACGGTCGTACAGGATCCGGGACTGCGAGTTGATGTCGCCCGACAACAGCAGGTTCTTCTCGCCGTACTTGACGGCGTAGAGCAGGCGGTTGAAGAACGAGCCGACCGGCACGCCGCCGGTGCCGGTGTAGGTGTTGTTCGCCTGGCCGGTGCCGCCGCTCGCCGGGTAGTCCAGCTCCTGCTTGGCGCCGTCGGCCGAGCCGCCCACGATCACGTAGTCGGAGCCGCCCTCGCCGAAGTAGATGCGGGGCTCCTTCAGCCCGGCGTCCGTGACGAGCGACCCGGCGACCGGCATGTCCTTGGCGTCGAAGTCCGGCAGGCCCTCGGAGTCGACCTCGTTGCCCGGCGCGGCGACGAATCCGTAGCCGTGGGTGTAGACGAGGTGCCGGTTGATCCAGTTGTCCTGCTCCGGCGGGGGCCCCGTGAGCTCGCGGACCGCCACGATGTGGTCGCGGACGGTGCCGTCCGCTCCCTTGTAACGGTCGACGTCGAGCGGGTCGGCGAAGTCGTAGAAGCCGCGGATCCGCTGCTTCTGCTGGAAGGTCTTGGCCACCAGCACGGGGTCGAGGAGCCGGACGCCGGACACGGTCTCGTCGGTGGTGGCCTGCCCCTCCTCGGGTGTGCCCTGGGCCTGATAGGGAATGATCTTGGACTTGTCCACCCCGTACGCCGCGCGGGTCTCATCGATGTTCCGCTTGATGTACGGCTCTTCCTTGCCCTGCTGGTTGGGCTTGACCTGGAACTGCTCGACCAGGACCGGGTAGACGGTGCCGATGAGGATCGCCGACAGGACGAGAAGGCCGAACGCGACGCCCGGCCACATCCCTCCGGGCCGGATCACGCCGGCGAAGAAGATCAGGGCGCAGATCAGCGCGATGCCGGCGAGGATGCCCTTCGCGGGGAGCACGGCGTTGACGTCGGTGTAGGAGGCGCCGTAGACGAAGCCGCGGTTGGAGAAGACCAGCTCGTAACGGTCGAGCCAGTAGGCCGCGGCCTTCAGCAGGACGAAGACGCCCAGCAGCACCGACAGGTGGCTACGGGCGGCCCGCGAGGCGCTCACTCCGCCGGGCGACTGGACCCGGAACCCGCCGTACAGATAGTGGACGATCGCCGCGAGGATGATCGACAGGATGACGGCCGTGAACAGGAACGTCAGCACCATCCGCAGGAACGGGAAGGTGAACATGAAGAACGACACGTCCACCTTGAACTGCGGGTCCTTGCGACCGAACGGCGTGGCGTTCACGAAGAGCAGCCAGGTCTTCCACTGGCCCGCGATCGACGAGCCGGTGAACAGAGCGAGCACGCCCATGCCGATCAGGAAGACCAGGCGCCGGTGCGGGTCGACCGCCAGCCGGTACCGGTCGGCGCCCTGCGGCGTCCCGAACATGCCGGGCCCGAACATCGGGCGCATGCGGTGGGCGAGCACCATGTTGCCGCCCACGATGCCCACCATCAGCGCGGCGCCGACGATGAACAGCAGTATCTGGGTGAGCAGCATCGTCGAGAACACCGACGAGAAGTTCACCGAGTCGAACCACAGGAAGTCCGTGTAGATCCCGTCGAAGATCAGAAGTAACACCACGAGGGCTACGAGGGCGATCGTGACGGGAATGAGAAGTCTCGGCCGTCTGGGCAAGCGCATCGCCCGTCCGGCTCCGGGGCTCCGGAAGCTCAACGCCATCCCCTTGTCTCAGAGCAACGGTCCGTGCCTGGAAACCTACACCGCGAAATCGAAGGGTGTGTGATCCAGAAAGCGGGGGTGCTCCCCAGGCTAGCCCGCGGTGCAGGCGGGTACGTCGCCGGAACCCGCGCGGAGCGTGTCCAGCGCCTTGATCGCACTCGAAAGGGTGTCGACCTTGACGAGCCGAAGGCCCTTCGGAGCGGCCTTCACGGCGTCCGAGCAGTTCTCCGCGGGCGTGAGGAAGATCGTGGCGCCGGCGGACCTCGCGCCGACCATCTTCTGCTCGATCCCGCCGATGGGCCCGACGTTCCCCGCGGGGTCGATCGTCCCGGTGCCGGCCACCGACTTGCCCCCGGTGATCGAGCCGGGGGTCAGCTTGTCGTAGATGCCCAGGGAGAACATGAGACCCGCGCTCGGGCCTCCCACGTCGCCCACGCTGATGTCGACCTTGAACGGGAACGTGTACGTCGTCTGCATCCGCACGCCCACCACGGTCCTGCCGTCGTCCGCCTTGCCCGCGGTGACCGTGACGTCAGTCGAAGATCCCCCGCGCCGTACGGTGAACCTGACCGGCTCCCCGGCCTTGTGCTTCTGCACGGCGGCCGCCACCGCGTCGAGCTCGGTGACCTGCGTGCCGTCGACCGCGGTGATCACGTCGCCCGGCTTGAGCTTCCCGTCGGCGGGCGCGCCCTTGTCGGTCTGCGCCACGGAGATCGACTCCTGGATCGGGACCTTCAGGGCGTTGAGCGCCGCCGCGGTCGCCGACTGCTGGGAGTCGGTCATCTCCTGGGTGTTCTCCTGCTCGACCTGCTGCAGCGACGAGGTCCTGGGGAAGATCGCCTCTTCGGGCACCACGGCGATCGACGGGTTGGCCCAGCCGCGAAGCGCGGTCAGAAGGTCGAGCCGGTTGTCAGGACCCCCCTGGTAGGCGACGGTGACCAGGCTGAGCTTCCCGTCGGTGGGATAGGTCTGGTGCCCGTCGATGGTGATCACCGGCTTGCCGTTGGCGTCCCCGATCGTGTTCTCCGTCGGTCCTGGGCTCAGCGCGACGTACGGCACGGGCAGCATGGCGCCGAACAGTGCGAGCGCGACCGTCAGGAACCCTGCCACCATCAGGGCCAAAGCGCGTCGGGACATGGACGAACTCTATGCGCTCGCCGGGACGCTAATCACAGGCGCCGACCCACTCGGCGTCTCCGTCGGTGAACTCCTGGTGCTTCCAGATCGGGACCTCCTGCTTGAGATCGTCGATCAGGCGCCTGCAGGCCTCGAAGGCCTCCCCCCGATGAGGGCAGGCCACCGCGACGATCACCGCGATGTCGCCCAGGTGGAGGTCTCCCACACGATGCACCGCGGCCAGGGCCGCGACCGGGTAGTCGGCGGCCACCTTCTCCGCGACGCGCCTGAGCACGTCGGCCGCCGACGGATGGGCGGAGTAGGACAGCAGCCGCACCGGCCTGCCGTGATCCTGCTCCCGCACCGTGCCGACGAACAGCGCCGTCCCTCCCGCCGCGTGATCGCCGACGGCGCCCAGCACCTCGTCGACGGACAGCGGGGTGTCACGAATCCCCAGCAACCGGATGACGTCCACCCCATGAGGTTAGTACGCCCCCGCCCTCCGAGCCGATGATGAGGGGGACCCAACTCGAGGAGCCGCGGCCGTGTACGGACCCGGGATACGGAGCCCAGCCCCCACGCGAGTGGCGCGGCCATGCCTGAGCGAGGGTACGGAGCCCGGCCGTCACGCGAGGGGCGCAGCCGGGATCTGGACCCGGGATACGGAGCCCAGCCCCCACGCGAGTGGCGCGGCCATGCCTGAGCGAGGGTACGGAGCCCGGCCGTCACGCGAGGGGCGCAGCCGTGTCCGGACCCGGGATCCGGAGCCCAGCCGTCACGCGAGGGGCGCGGCCGGGATCTGGACTGAGGAACGCCCGCAGCGAGGAACGAGCGAGGACGTGACGAGGGAAGACCCGGCCTCAAAGGCGCCCCGAGCACGCGCGAGCGAAGCGAGCGCAATCAAACACAGGCGAGGCCATTACACGCGCCGCTTTCTGCGGGCGGCGCGGACGATCGCGGCGGTGCCGATGACGGCCACCGTCGCGCCGGCGGCGGTGATCGTGGCGTCCTTGCCGGACAGGCGCCGGCCCACGACGGCGTGCCTCCCCTCCCGCAGTTCCAGCAGTTCCTGAAGCGCCGCCTCGTTCGTCCAGGCGGGTTTCCAGCCGGCCTCGCGGAGCGCGGCGGCGTCGACCACCCAGGGGTAGACGACGTAGTGCAGGTCGGTGGCGGGGGCGGGCGTGATCCCCAGCCGGTGGAGCCGCTGCGCGGTGCCGAAGGTCAGCCCGGCGGGCAGTTCCAGGCGGCGCAACCCGGAGATCTCCTCCACCTGGTCGGTCTCCAGCCAACCGTCGGAGCCGACGGCCACCACGCCGCTCACCTGGCCGAGAGCGGCGGCCTCCAGGGCGGAGACCAGGTCGTCGACGTGGCAGAACTGCCAGCGGGGCAGGCAGCCCTTGACCGTCAGCAGCCGGGGGGCCTCGAAGTGCCGGGTGACGACGGTGTCGACGCCCTGCCCGACGAGCGCGGCAGGCCGAAGGACGGTCACCTCCAGGCCGGGGTGGGAGCGCGACGAGCGCCGGATGAGCGACTCGATCTCCAGGAAGTCGCCGACCAGCCCGGTGTCGGGTTCGGCCGCGACGGGGGCGTCCTCGGGCAGCGGCACGTCGTTGTCGGCCGCGGCGCCGTACACCATGGCGCTGGTGACCAGCACCACCCGGCGCACCCGGGCCGCCGCGCAGGCGGTGAGCACGGTCTGGGCGGCCCTGACGTTGTAGCGGCGGCGTTCGGCGGCGTCGGAGTCCAGCGACATGTCCGTGCCCAGATGGACCAGGACGTCCACGTCGGAGATGCGGTTCGCCAAGAGCGGATCCCGGATGTCCAGGACCCGCCAGGTGACGTCTGGCACGTCGCCGCGGTGTTCGTCGATGGCCACGACGCGGCGGAAATCCGCAGACGAGGCCACTTTTGAGAGGAACGCCCTGCCTATACCGGAGGCGCCGCCGGTGACGGCGACGACGGGCGGACGGAGGCGTTTCGAGGTAGGCACGAGGTCCTCACTTTGCACTGATCCGCCCCGTGGCGGATAACGTGGCGGATGTGGACTACTCCATCCTGCACGAGGTGGCGCGGTGACTGACCTGCCAGGTCGCGAAAACGACCCCAACGAGAACCCGTTCGCCATGTTCGGCAGTCCGGAGCAGATCGCCGCTGCCATGCGGCAGTTCGCGGACATGTTGTCCGCCTCGCCGGACGCCGGCCCGGTCAACTGGGATATGGCGAAGAACATTGCCCGACATGTCGTGGCCGCCGAAGGTGACCCGAGCGTAATGGAGGGCGAGCGCCGTCAGATCGTCGACTCGCTCAATCTGGCCGATCTGTGGCTGAACGAGGTGACTGCCCTTCCGAGCGGAGTGGTGAATCCTCAGGCCTGGAGCCGGTCGGAGTGGATCGAGAAGACGGTGCCGGTCTGGAAACAGCTGTGCGACCCGGTCGCGGCCCGCATGGTCGAGACCATGGGCGGCACGCTGGGCGCCTCCGGGCTGCCGGCTGAGGCGCAGGCCATGGCGGGGCCGCTCATGGGCATGCTGAAGCAGATGGGCGGCATGATGGTCGGCCAGCAGATCGGGCAGGCCCTCGGGACGCTCGCGCGCGAGGTCGTGGGGTCCTCCGACATCGGCCTGCCGCTATCGGACACGGCCGCGCTGCTGCCTGGCGGGATCGCCTCGTTCAGCGCGGGGCTGGAGACGCCGTCGGAGGAGATCCGGCTCTACCTGGCGCTGCGCGAGGCCGCGCACCACCGGCTGTTCCAGCATGTCCCGTGGCTGCGGGCGCATCTGCTCGGGGCGGTCGAGGAGTACGCCAGGGGCATCACCGTGGACGTCTCCGCGCTGGAGGAGAAGCTTCAGGGGCTCGACCTCAGCAACCCGGAGCGGATCCAGGAGATCCTGGGCGGCGGTGAGCTGCTCAAGCCCGAGGAGACCGAACGCCAGAAGGCCGCGCTCGTCCGGCTGGAGACCGCGCTCGCGCTGGTCGAGGGCTGGGTCGCCACCGTGGTCGACGCGGCCGCCGAGGGCAAGTTGCCGTCCGCCGCGGCCCTGGCCGAGACGGTCCGGCGGCGGCGCGCCACCGGAGGACCCGCGGAGCGGACCTTCGCGACCCTGGTCGGCCTGGAGTTGCGCCCGAGGACGCTGCGCGAGGCGGCGGCCCTGTGGAGGGCGCTGGGCGACGAACGGGGCGTCGACGGCAGGGATGCCGTTTGGGGCCACCCCGACCTGATGCCCACGGCGGACGACCTGGACGCTCCGGAGAGCTTCGTCAAGGGTGAGGCCGCGTTCGACATGTCCCTGTTCGAGGAGGACGCGAAGGGCCCGGACGCGGACGGCACGGGCGAGGGCGACGGCCAGAGCGGCGGCGAGGACGGCCCCGACTCCTCCCGGTGACGACGGCGAAGGGCGTCCGCCGCCGGTAGGCTGCCGCGGTGAGTCTGCATCGTGACGCCCGAGCCGTACTGGAGGGGTGGTCGGCCCCCTCCGCCGACGAGGAGGTGCTGCGCGGGGAGTTCCTCGAGCACCTGCGGGCCCACGATGACGCGATGTGGCGCGAATGCGTTCCGGGCCACCTGACGGCGACGACCGCGGTCCTGTCGCACGACGGCACGCGAGTGCTGCTCACCCTGCATCCCAAGGCCGGGATGTGGCTCCCCATGGGCGGGCACTGCGAGAGGTCGGACACGTCCCTCGGCCGGGTCGCCCTGCGCGAGGCGGTGGAGGAGTCCGGCATCCCCGGGCTGACCCTGCTCGACGGGCCGCTCGCTCTGGACCGGCACAAGGTGTGGTGCCATCCGCCGCACAGCTGGCACCTCGACGTGGAGTACGGCGCCGTGGCGCCGGCCGAGGCCGAGGCCGTGATCAGTGACGAGTCGCTCGACCTGCGGTGGTTCCCGGTCGACGAGATCCCGGAGCTGAGCGACGAGGCGACCCGGCGCCTGGTCCGCAGGGCCCGTGCGAGGCTTGCCACCGCTTGATGATGTTTCGCACCCAATCCTCAGGTTCGGCATACGCGCGGTTTCACCTTCGCTCGTTAGGGTCGGCTGCATGACGAAGGTGGACGTGGGGGGCATGATCTCGTCTCCTGACCGTCGACGGTTGCGGGTGTCGCCCGCCCTCGCGTGGTTCGCGGTGGCCCCGTTCGTCCTCTGGACGGCCGGGCGGCTGACCGGCGTCGACCGCCGGCCGTTGATCGTCGAGCTCATGACGGTCACGCCGTACGTGGCGGCCGCGTCGCTGGGCGCGGTGCTGATCGCGCTGGCCTCCCGCAGCCGGGCCGCCATCGCCGTGTCGGCGGCCACGTCCACGCTCCTGGCGACGATGGTGCTGCCCCGGGCCTTCGCCACGGCGCCCACGGCCACCGGGGCGACGCTGAAGATCCTCACGACCAACATGTACTTCGGCGGAGCCGATGCCCGGACGATCGTCGATCTGGTCCGGCGGCTCAAGCCCGACATCCTCAGCACCCAGGAGCTCACCCCGGCCGCCGTCGAGGCCCTGGACGCCGCGGGCCTGGAGGAGTCGCTGCCGTACTCCCACAACCAGGCCGCGTTCGGCGCGTACGGCAGCGGCCTGTGGTCGCGCTATCCCCTCACCCCGGTGCGGGACTTCGCCCTCCCGGAAAGCCGCAACATGCCCCGCGCCCGTGTCGCGGTGCCCGGCGCCCCGCCTGTGGAGATCGTCGACGTGCACACCGTCTCCCCGGTGAACGGCGACGTCTACGAGTGGCTGGCGGACATGGAGTCGCTGCCCGCGCCGTCCTCCGACGTGATCAGGATCCTCGCCGGCGACTTCAACGCCAGCCTCGACCATTCGCCGCTGCGGGCGGTGATCGCCGGAGGGTACGCGGACGCGGGCGACGCGACCGGGACGGGCCTGAACACCACCTGGCCCGCCGACTGGCGGATCCCTCCCGTGATCACCATCGATCACGTCCTGTACGACGAGCGGGCCTCCGCGGTGGCCGCCGACGTGCACACCGTGCCCGGCACAGACCACAGGGCGCTGTTCGCCGAGCTACGCCTGCCGAAGGAGATCGGACGGCTCAGCTGAGCAGCGCGCGGGTGTTGTCCCATCCTTCGAGGCCGGGATCGAGGCGGGCGACGTCCGCGGGCTTGCGGAGGCGGTGCCAGCCGGGGCCGGTCGCGACCATGCGGCGTCCGGGGGCCCGGCGGCGGAGCGCCGCGACCACGTCGGGCTCGTCGAAGTCGGGAACCGCCCAGTCCGGCAGCGGCAGGCGGGAGGCGACGGCCACCGCTCCCCCGCCCTCGGCGGGGCAAACGGCGAGCTGGGCCCGTCCCAGCTCCCGGAAGAGCTTGCCCACCAGGAGCGGCGGCAGGTCGGGGGCGTCGGCACTGATCACCACGGCCTCGGTGCCGTGCGGCAGGGCCGAGAACGCCTCGGACGGGGACGTGATGGAGATCACCGGAGTGCCCGGCCAGGCGATGGCGTCGAGATCGGGGACTCCGGCGGACAGGATCACCGGCTCGACGAGTTCGAGGCCGGCGACCATCTCGTAGGTGTCCTCCGCCATGGCGAGAAGGAACTCCTCCGGATCGACGCCCGGAGGCGAGGCGTCCGTCATCCCCGGTGTGACGAGGACCGCCGCGATTCGGGTCAACACTCCTCCGCGGAGCCGTTTGCCCCCATGGAGAACCCCTCGAGGAACCCTCTGGCGCGTTCCGCCCGCGGATATCGCTCGACCAGCTCCCAGAAGCGCGGGCCGTGGCTCGGGACCAGCAGGTGGACCAGCTCATGCATGATCACGTAGTCGACGACCCAGGCCGGCATCCCCCGGAGCCGGGTGGACAGCCGGATCGTCCCGTGGTCGGGGGTGCAGGAGCCCCACCGATGGCGCTGGTTCTCGACCCACCTGACGCTGGTCGGGGTCGCCTTGTCGTCCAGATAACGGGTCGCCAGATCCGTCGCTCGGTCGAGCAGATCGTCGTCGCTCGGCCTCCGTCGCTGCTCTTTGGCGGCGAGCCGGTCGAGCATGCGGCGTACCCATTGCTCCTCGTCGGTCAGGCTCAGGCCTGCCGGGAGCAACACGATGGTCTTGTCTCCATCGCGGTATGCGGAAACGGTTCGCCGCCGACGTGTGCTCCGACGAACCTCGACTGTCTCGGGGGGCACATATGAAAGGTAGCCGACACGCGCGGATTTCCACAGGGGGGGAGTTACGTTCCCCCTGGTCAATCGAGCAAACGTGACCTTGCGAGCACGAAAACGTCCGTCCTCGCGTAGTTCACCCGCCACATTCACCCCGGTAATTATCCACAACCCCCAAGATTCCGGCCGCACCCGGGGCGGCGTGTGGCAGGGTCTGGCGACTATGAGACCCCGCCTGAAGCCAGTTCTGCGCCGCGTCGATCGCGATGAACGTACCCTCCAGCTCGGCGTCCATCCTCACCGGGCCGTCGTCCTGACCGGAGTGGAGCCCGCCGTCCGCCGCCTGATCGACAGCCTGGACGGCACCCGGACCCTCTCCCAGGCGGTGGCCGAGAGCGATCTCGACGAGGCGTCGGCCCGTGAGGTGATCGCCCTGCTGGCGGCGCGCGGCGTGCTCGACGACGCGGCCGTGCGTCCCGCGCCCCTGACCGGTCTGACCAGGGCCGAGCGTGATCGGCTCCGCCCCGACGTCGACGTCCTGGCGCTCGCGTCGCCGGACGGCGGGATGGGGGCGGTCGAACGCCGGAGATCGGCACAGGTCCGCGTGCACGGGGCGGGCCGGGTGGGCGCCCAGATCGCCGTCCTGCTGGCCGCCTCGGGCATCGGCCACCTCTGCGTCGTCGATTCCGGTACGGCACGGCGGGAGGACGTCGTCCCCGGCGGCCTGGGCTGGCCGCAGGTGGGCGCAGCCCGCGAGGAGGGGGCGGTCGCCCTCGCCCGCGAGATCGCGCCCGCCGTCAACGCCTGGAGCGGCCGATCGGCGTCGAGGCTCAGCGATCACGGCTCCCGTCCCGATCTCGTGATCCTGGCACCCGTCGGGCCGCTCGACCCGGTGCTGGTCCGCGAGCTCGGCGCCGAGGAGATCCCCCATCTGCTCGCCACGGCCTTCGAGGGATGCGGCCTCGTGGGACCGCTGGTGATCCCGGGAGTCACCGCCTGTCTCAACTGTCTCGATCTGACCCGGCGCGATCGCGACCCCTCCTGGCCCGCCGTAAGAGCCCGCCTCGGCGGCTATCCCGCGGGTGAGTCCGCCTGTGACACGACCTTGTCGTCGCTGGTCGCGGCCCAGGCCGCCGGGCACGCGATCGCCTTCGTCGACGGGGCCGACACGCCCGCCGGGAGCCTCGACATCCTGCCCGATCGGCGCTGGCGGCACCGGTCGTGGGAGCGTCATTCACAATGTCAATGTGGTCGAAACGACCCAAATTCGCTAACAATGGTCGCGTGACCGACCTTCCCCATCGTGCTGTGACTCGCTCAGCCAAGCTGGCCTCGCTCCCTCTCGGGTTCGCCGGCAGGACCGCGATCGGGCTCGGCAGGCGGCTCGGCGGCGCATCCGCGGAGATCGTCACCAGGGAGATCCAGCAGCGAACGGCCGACCAGATCTTCAAGGTGCTCGGCGAGCTCAAGGGCGGGGCGATGAAGCTCGGCCAGGCCCTGTCCATCTTCGAGGCGGCGCTGCCGCCCGAATTCACCGAGCCGTACCGCGCGACGCTGACCAGGCTGCAGGACGCCGCTCCTCCGCTGCCCGCGGCGACCGTCCACCGGGTCCTCGCTGAGCAACTCGGCGACGACTGGCGGGACAACTTCACGGAGTTCGACGACCGCCCGACGGCCGCCGCCTCCATCGGCCAGGTGCACCGGGCGGTCTGGCACGACGGGCGCACCGTCGCGGTCAAGATCCAGTACCCGGGGGCGGGAAAGGCCCTGCTCTCCGACTTCAACCAGCTCTCGCGGCTCGGCAAGCTCTTCGGCGTGATGCTGCCCGGCCTGGACATCAAGCCGTTGCTGGGCGAGCTCAAGGAGCGGGTGGCCGAGGAACTCGACTATCTGCACGAGGCCGAGGCCCAGCACGCGTTCGCGCAGGAGTTCGCGAACGACCCGGACTTCTGCATACCCGACGTCATCGCGGCGAACGAGCAGATCCTCGTCACCGAGTGGATGGACGGCACCCCGCTCTCCAAGATCATCACCGACGGCTCTCAGGAGGACCGGGACCAGGCGGGTCTGCGCCTGGTCCGGTTCCTGTTCTGTTCCCCGGCGCGGGTCGGACTGCTGCACGCCGATCCGCATCCGGGCAACTTCCGGGTGCTGGAGGACGGCCGCCTGGGGGTGCTCGACTTCGGGGCGGTCAACCGCCTGCCGGAGGGCTACCCTCCGGTGTTCGGCGCGCTCACGAGGATCTTCAACCAGGGCGACATGGAGTCGGTGGTGCGCGGGCTGCGCGACGAGGGATTCATCCGGCCGCACATCGAGGTGGACGTCGACGCGCTGCGCTCGTTCCTCGCTCCATATATCGAGCCGACGCAGGTGGAGGAGTTCACCTTCACCCGGGAGTGGCTGCGGCACCAGGCGACGGCCGTCGCCGACCTTCGCCCGACCAATGTGGTGCGCCAGCTCAACCTGCCGCCCTCGTACGTGCTGATCCACCGGGTGCACGCCGCCGGGGTGGGGGTGCTGTGCCAGTTGGGCACGACCGCCCGGTTTCGCGACGAGGCAATCCGGTGGGTTCCCGGTTTCGCCGACGATCCCGGCGAGCCGGAGGAGGGCACGGCGCTCGCCGTCTGAACGACAACACTCGCCGACACCGCCCGGCACGCCCGCCGCCGTCTGGAGACACTCGCCACCCGGCGACCCGCTCGCCGACACCGTGCAGCCGCCCTCGGCACGCCCGACGTCGACACGCGCAGCCGTCCGCGCGAGCACTCCCCAGGTTCGGCACATGGGGAAGGCCCCGGTCCGCATCGGACCGGGGCCTTCATGTCGTCAGGCACGTCGTGCCGTCACACCCGCGATAACGCGGAGCTCAGCCGGCGCGAAGCGCGCTCCATCTGCCGGCGGGCCTTGCGCACGCTGTTGACCCGGCTCGCGAGCCGTTCCGCCTCCGCCTCCTGGTGGAGGGTTCGTATTCGCTCATGAGCCAGTTCTTGGTGGAGATACAACGAGGCGCTCGGGGAGATGTTCATTTCGAGTGGTTCCTTTCGAATCTGCTGCTGTGAAATCGCTGGTCAGGCTGCTACAGGGGCCTTCCTGGGGCGCCCCCTCGGGCGCTTGCGGGGCACGACGACCCCCCTCAGGATGAGCTCGCCGCCCCAGACGCCCCACGGCTCCTCGCGCTCCAGCGCGCGGGCCAGGCAGGCCTTCTGGATCGGGCAGCCTCCGCAGAGCGCCTTGGCGAACTCGACGTCCTCGGGAGACTCGGCGAACCACAGGTCGGGCTCGGTACGGCAGGGGATTTCGGCTTCGATCAGGTCCATGACCGGGGCCGCCATCTGCGTCACCTCTTCGTTCGGTTTGGTCTGGTTGTCCTCGTGGGTGGGCGGGAACGTGGCCGGACAATAAGAAAGGCCGCGGATCCTTTGCGGATCCGCGGCCTGGAGAGTGGAGACCGGTCAGGGTATGACTGGTTCTCTCCAGGCGTATCGCGGACCCTGCGCCTCACCATTGGCGGTGCGGTCGGTCTGCTCATCGCTCATCGGCCGGCCCACAGGGATCCGGACATACGAGCGGGTGCGGTGGCTGGCCAGGCCGGCAAGGGCGCCGAAGGCCGACGTCCCAAGCGCTCCGACGATCAGAGCCTGGGTACGCACGGCCTTGCCGACCGGCAGTTCGATCTGCACGATGACGGCGGCCAGGCATGCGAAAGCGAGCCACGTGGCCAAGAACATGGTCGTGTTCTCCACGGGACTCACCTCCACTCGAGTGCGATCGGCCGGACGGACCGTCCGGCGGTTTCCTTCGACCTCATGACTGATGAGATCAGTCATGACCCTAAACGCGAACCGCAGGGGCGGGCAACCTATTTTCTACCTGCGATTTTCACGACTTCATGACATCTTCGCTGACGCGGATCATGCACTCCTGAACCACTGACACCGCCAGGTCCCCGGAGGGCGTGAACATCTCCCCGCGGGCGAGGCCGCGGGCGCCTCCGGACCAGGGCGACTCCTGCGCGTAGAGCAGCCAGTCGTCGACGCGGAACGGCCGGTGGAACCACATCGCGTGGTCGAGTGACGCTCCCTTGACGTTCGAGGCGCCCCACGCCAGGCCGTGCGCCAGCAGCACCGTGTCCACGAGGGTGAAGTCGGAGGCGTAGGCGGCGAGCACCACGTGCAGCAGCGGATCGTCGGGCAGGTCCGCGTCGTAGCGGAACCACACGTGGTTCTTCGCGCTGATCAGGCTGGGGTCCTTCTGCGCCTCCCAGGTCAGCGCGTTCACGTAGCGGGCGTCGACCGGGCGCGGCCTGGCCAGCCAGTCGCGCCAGGCCGGATCGTCCCCGACGACGTTGAACATGCGCTCCTGGAAGGTCGGCACGGTCTCGGGGTCGGGCACCTGCGGCATGGTGACCGCCTGGTGAGAAACCCCTTCCTCGAGGATGTGGAAGGACACCGACATCGTGAATATCGCCTTGCCGTGCTGCACCGCCACCACGCGCCGGGTCGTGAACGAGCGCCCGTCCCTGACCCTCTCGACGTTGTAGACGATCGGGATGGCGGGGTCGCCGGGACGGATGAAGTAGGCGTGCAGCGAGTGGACCATGCGGTCGGAGGAGACCGTGCGGCCGGCCGCGACGAGCGCCTGCGCGGCGACCTGACCGCCGAAGACCCGCTGGATGCGCTCCTCGGGGCTGCGGCCCCGGAAGATGTCCAGCTCGATCTGCTCGAGGTCGAGCAGATCCAGCACTTCCTTGAGCGCCGAATTCACGGGGCCTCCATCACACGGGGGATTTATTACTCGCCGGTAACACTAGTGGCGGCACGGCACAGATCCAGAACGGCGTCGCCGTACCGGTCAAGTTTGACGCGTCCGATCCCCGCGATGGCGAGCAGGTCCTCCTCCGACGTCGGAACCCGCTCCGCGATGGCCTGAAGGGTCACATCGGTGAACACGACGTAGGCGGGGACCTTCGTCTCCTTGGCCATCGCCGACCGCCAGGACCTCAGGCTCTCCAGGAGTGCCTCGTCGTAGTCGGCGGGGCAGGTCGCGCAGCGGCCCAGCTTCTGCTCGGCCGCCACGGCCAGGGTCTTGCCGCAGATCCGGCAGTGCAGCGGGGCCGCCGCCTTCTTGGCGCCGCCGGAGGTCCGCTCCACCCGGCTCACGACCGGGGTGCGCGGCGACAGGCCGTCGAGGAAGCGGGAGGGGCGGCGGGAGCGGCGGCCCCCGGGCGAGCGGGCCAGCGCCCACGACAGGTGCAGGTGCTCGCGGGCGCGGGTGACCCCCACGTACAGCAGGCGCCGCTCCTCCTCGACCTGCTCGGGGGTCTCCGCGTAGATGATCGGCAACATGCCCTCGGTGAGCCCGATGAGGAAGACCGCGTCCCACTCCAGGCCCTTGGCCGCGTGGAGCGAGGCGAGGGTCACCCCCTCGACCGGGGGCGCGTGCTGCTCGGCCGCCCTGCGCTCGAGCTCGGCGACGAAGGCGGCCAGATTCGCGCCTTCGGCCGCGAGGTCCTCCGCCAGGTCGGCGAGGGCCTTCAACGACTCCCACTTCTCCCTCGCCTTGCCGCCGCTGGGCGGCTCGGCGGTCAGCCCGATGCCGGACAGGATGGCGTGCACCCCAGGGGCCAGAGGCTCCTCGTCGTTCGCCGATCGGGCGGCGCCCCTCAGCAGCACGACGGCCTGCCGTACCTCGGGGCGCTCGAAGAACCGTTCGGCTCCCCGCAGCAGATACGGGACGCCGGCCTCGGTGAACGCCTGCTCGTAGGCCTCGGACTGGGCGTTGATGCGGAACAGCACCGCGATCTCCCGGGTGGGGACACCGTCGGCGATCAGCTTCTTGACCGTCAGCGCCACCCCCAGCGCCTCGGCCGGCTCGTCGTCGTACTCGGTGAAGACGGGCTCGGGCCCCTCCGGCCGCTGGGCGATCAGTTCCATCCGGTGCACCGACCGCGCGATCACCCGGTTGGCGAGCGTGACCACCTGCGGGGTCGACCGGTAGTCGCGGATCAGCCTGATCACGCTGGCGGACGGGTGCTCGACGGCGAAGTTCGTGAGGTAGTGGGGGGTCGCCCCGGTGAAGGAGTAGATGGTCTGGTTCGGGTCGCCCACGACGCACAGGTCGTCGCGCCCGCCGAGCCAGGTGTCGAGCAGGAGTTTCTGGAGCGGGTTGACGTCCTGGAACTCGTCCACCACGAAGTAGCGGTACTGCTGCCGGATCTGCGTGGCGACCTCGCGGTGCTCGGTCATGACGGCCGCGGTGAGCTCGAGGATCGTCTCGAAGTCGATCAGGTTGCGCTGGCGGCGCAGGCTCTCGTAGCCCTCGTAGAGCCGGGCCACCTCCTCGGGCGCGACGGGAGGCGTGCGCCGGGCCTTCGCCGCGGCCGCGGGGTAGTCCTCCGGCGCGACCTGGGTGACCTTCGCCCACTCGATCTCACTGGCGACGTCCCGCAGTTCGCCGCGGTCGGGATTCTTCCGCAGACGGCGGCAGGCCTCGATCAGCAGCGGCAGCTTCGACTCGACCACCTGGGGCGGATCGCCGCCGATGACGCGCGGCCAGAAGTAGCTCAGCTGGCGCAGCGCCGCGGCGTGGAACGTCCGCGCCTGGACGCCGGGGGCGCCGAGGTGGCGCAGCCGCTGCCTGAGCTCGGCCGCCGCCCGGGTGGTGAAGGTCACCGCGAGGACGCCCTGCGGATCCACGACCCCGCTCTGCACGGCGTAGGCGATGCGGTGGGTGATGGCGCGCGTCTTGCCCGTGCCCGCACCCGCGAGCACGCAGACGGGGCCGCGCACCGCTTCGACGACCTCGCGCTGTTCGGGATCAAGGCCCTCAAGGACGTCCAAATGGGCTCCCAATATGCGATGCGAGCGGATGTACTGGCATCATCCTTCCAGCAGCCGCCCTGGCGTGTCCTGAGACCGGGTCGGCACACGGTACCAGCGGGGAGGAACCAGCCCGTGCGGAAAGCCGTGGGCGCGGCGATCGGGGCCGGAGCGCTCGCCCTCGTAGCGATCCTGTTCGTCTTCCCCGGACAGAAGGCGGCGCCCAAGAAGGCCGGGACCCCGGCTGCGGCCGCGACCAAGCCCACTCCCGCCGCGTCGCGCACTCCGACGCCCACGCCGACACCCACGCTGTCCCCCGTGGCCCACCCGCTCGCCTCCGCGTCCGACATCAGGGTCCGCACGGTCGCGTACGGCGACGGCGCCCGGCAGCGGATGGACGTCTGGTGGCACACGAAGGGGCCGCGACGCCCGGTGGTGTTCGTCATCCACGGCGGCTGGTGGTCGGGCGGCGACAAGAAGACCATGACGACCGTCAGCAGGTCCTACGCCCGCCTGGGCTACACCGTGGTCAACCTCGACTACCGGCTCTCGGGGGACGCCCCCTGGCCTGCCCAGCGGACCGACACGATCGCCGCGATCACCACCGCGCGCGAACGCGCCACGAAGTACAACACCGACCCCGACCGGTACGTCCTCGTCGGGTTCTCTGCGGGCGGCCACATCGCGGCCGCGGTCGGCACCTACGGAGACGGCCTGCCCGGACTGCGCGGGGTCGTCGGCGTCTCCCCCGTGATCTCACCGCTGACGTCCTACGCCGACGGGGGCACGGGCGGCAGCTTTGAGCAGCGCAAGCTCCGCAGAACCGCGACCGCGCTCGCCGGGGGATGCGCTCCCTCGGAGTGCCCCGACGTCTGGGCGAGCATGGAGGTCGCCGACCACGCCTCGGCCGGCGACGCGCCGATGCTCGACGTGCACTCGAAGGACGAGTTCGTCCCGCCGTACCAGAGCGAGTTGCTCCAGCAGGCACTGAAGACGTACGGCGTGCCGATGTCGATCAAGGTCATGCCGGGCACCCAGCACAGTGCGCCGCTCTACCGCGAGAAGGGCGTGGCCAAGGCCGTCGAGGACTGGATCACGGCGAGGCTCGAGTCCGACAAATGATCACCGAACAAGATTCGGGAAAAGTGCCGCGACAGGGAACACCGCGCGGATCCGGCGTGTTCATCGTGATTACTCGGCTTCGCGCACGGAAGGACGATCATGTCGCTCACGGTTTACACGACCAGCTGGTGCGGCCCCTGTAAGCGGCTCAAGAGCCAGCTGACCCGGGAGGGCATCTCGTACAACGAGGTCGACATCGAACGGCACCCCGACGCGGCCGAGTTCGTGATGAGCGTGAACAACGGCAACCAGGTCGTCCCCACGGTCGTGACCGACTGCCACACGATGACCAACCCCTCGGTCGCCGAGGTCAAGCGTCACCTTCAGGGAGCGTGCTGAGCGTCACCAGTCACCGGGGATGGGCTTGCCGTACCAGGTCTCGATGAGCCGGCGGGCGATCGAGACCTGGCCGGGCAGGCGAAGCCGGCCGGACTCGACCTGGGCGGACAGCTCGTCCCGCGACAACCACCGCGCCTCGGCGATCTCGGCGGGATCCATGACGATGTCGGTCGTGGTCGCGCGGGCGACGAAACCGAGCATCAGACTGCGGGGGAACGGCCACGGCTGGCTCCCCATGTAACGAGGCGCGGCGACGGAGACGCCGACCTCCTCCAGCACCTCGCGCACCACAGCGTGCTCCAGCGACTCGCCGGGCTCGACGAACCCCGCCAGGACCGACATCCGTCCCTCGGGCCACTCCGGGCCGCGGGCCAGCAGCACGCGATCCTCGTCGTCGTGGATCAGCATGATCACCGCGGGGTCCACCCGGGGAAAGTGCTGACTCCCGTCCTTGGGGCAGACCCGCATGTGGCCGGAGGCCGTGATCGTCGTACGGCTTCCGCAACGCGGGCAGAACTCGTGAGTCGTGTGCCAGGCCTCGAGCGCGACCGCGTAGACGAGGAGCCCCGCGTCGCGATCGTCGAGCAGGGCACCCGTCTGCCGCAGCCCGGCCGCCTCACCGGGCGGGAGCGGAGCCTGGACCGCGAAGTACGCCACACCGTCCGGGTCGAGACCGAGGAGGTAGCGGGGGCCTTCCGGCGCGTCCAGCGGAGACAGGAACACGACGGCGGCGCCGTCGGTGAACCTGCGGATGACGGTCTGGCCGTCGTGGATGACCAGGACCCGCGTCTTCTCGTCGGCCCACGCGCCGGCCAGCCACTCCTCGTCGCCGCGGAGCGCCGCCGACCGGTCGATGGCGTTCCGGGCCAGCAGCAACGGCCCGAGCAGGCCTTCCGAGATCTCCACGGCGTCATCCTTCCACGGGTGCCTCCACAACACGCGGCCGCCGCCGCCGATTCCCGGCACGAACCGATCCGACCTGACTAGGATGCGACGGGTTAGGTTAGGCTTACCTACGGAGGATCCCGCGTGCGGCTCTACCTCACGGCGCTCAACCCGACCGACTCCGTGATGGACGGCTTCCTGCCCGCCGCCGCCGCGCTGGGGTGGGACGTCACGGTCCTGACCGACCAGCCGGACGGATATCCCGGCCACGAGGTCATCGAGACCGACGTGCGCGACCCCCGCGCGGTGATCGACGTCATCGCCGCGCACCACCGGCCCGACGTCGTGTTCTCCAACTCCGACCATCTCCAGGCCGAGACCGCGCTGGCCGCCGGTTACTTCGGCCTTCCCGGCAAGGACTGGCGCTCCTGCGTCACCGCCAAGAACAAATCGCTCATGCGCCGCCGCCTCACCCCGGTGGAGGCCGTCCGGTCCGTACGGCTCCCGCCCGGGGCCGAGCTTCCGGAGGCCGTGCCGTACCCGGTCGTCGTCAAGCCGGCGGCGGGCGTGGCGAGCGAGGACGTCGTGCTCGCCGCGGACGTCCACGAACTCGCCGCGGCGGTCTCCGAAATCAGGAAGCGGCGGCCCTCCGACGTCCTGGTGGCCGAGGAGTTCCTCGACGGCCGCCTCCACACGCTGGAGACCCTGGGTGACGGGCGGACGCTCCACGTCCTCGGCGGCTTCCGCACCACGCTGGGCCCGCTGCCCCACTTCGTCGAGGAGCGCCTGGACTGGCACCCCGACCCCGGCGGCGTGGAGGTGGCGCACGTGACCGCGGCCCTCGACGCGATCGGCGCCGGCTTCGGGGTGTGCCACACCGAATACATGGTCACGAGGGACGGGCCCCGCATCGTCGAGATCAACTACCGGCTGATCGGGGACAACTGCGACTTCCTGCTCGCCGACCTCCTCGGCGCCCCGCTGCACGAGTGGGTCCTGCGCGTCCACGCGGGCGAACCCCTGAATGCTCTCGGCGTCGGGGACGAGCCGCGGGGGGACGTGTTCGGCACGGCCGTCAGCCTAATCGCCGACAGGCCGGGCGTCGTGACGGCGGCGCCGCCGTCGGTGTCCCCGTCCGTGTCCCCGTCCGTGTCCCCGCTCGTGTCCCCGTCCCCGGACGGGCCGTCCGGGGATCCGTCGGGCGTGCGCCTCTGGCACCGGCCGCTGCGCGCGGTCGGCGACCGCGTCGAGGTGACCCACACGAACCGGGACTACCTCGGCATCGTCCGGGCGATCGGTCCCGACCAGACGGCCGTGGACGCCGCCGTCGACTCCTTCCGCGCGCTCCGGCCCTGGACGATCGCGTGACGGACATGCGCGAGCGGGAGGCCTATCTGGCGGTCCGCGTCCTCGACGGCCTGCTCAGGGAGGACTACGGGTCGATCGCGTCTCTCATGACGAGCGACAAGGACGGCGTCGCCGTGGTCCTCGCCTCAGGCAGGCGGGTCCGGCTGGCGACCGGTTCCCCGTTCCAGGACTTCGCCGTCGCGGAGCCGAGGACGGGCGTGAGCCTCGCGGAGGTGCTGGACACCCTGGCGGTGATCGCCGACCCGGCCGACGGCGCGGGGGTCGCGGCCTTCACCAGGGAATGCCATGAGGCGCTGGCCGCCCTGGAACTCCACGACCGCCACGGCGCGGACGTGGCAGCCCGGCTTCGCGGCCGCGAGGGCACGCTCGTGTTCTACGAGGCGCTGGCCGCGGCCGTCGACCATCCGATCTATCCGACGGCCCGGTGCCGTCTCGGCGTACCCGAGGCGGGCCTCGTCGCCCACGCGCCCGAGTTCGCCCCGTCATTCGAGCTGGCCTGGGCGGTGGTCCGGAGCGAGCGCGTCACGCTGTCCGGCGCCGGGCTGCCGGACTGGTGGCCGACGCCGGGCGACATCGGCCTGCCCGGGCGGTTCGCCGGCACCCACGTGCCGTTCCCCGTCCATCCGCTGACCGTGCCCGTGGCGGAGGGGCTTCCCGGTGTCGTCATGGGGGCGAAGCCGTATCTGACGGTGCGCCCGACCCTCTCCATGCGGACGGTCGAGGTCGACGAGCGGACCCACCTCAAGATGCCGCTGACGACGAGCACGCTGGGCCTGCTCAACCGGCGGTCGATCAAGCCCGGCACGCTCCGGGACGGGGCGCTCGCCGAGTCGCTCCTGCTCGAGGTGCTCGCCCGGGAACCCGCCGCCCGGGTCACGGTGGCCGGCGAGCAGAGCTACGGCCACGCCGGGCACGAGTACCTCGGCTGGCTGGTCCGGACCCTGCCCGAGGGCGAGATCGTGCCCGTGGCGGCCCTCCTGGCCCCCTGGCCGGACGGCGACGGCACCCGGCTCGTGGTCCACCAGGTCGCCGACCGCCACTATGACGGGGACGTGCGCGCGCTGCTGCGCGACTACCTGTCGGTGCTCCTGTCCTGGAACACCCGCCTGTTCGTCCGGTACGGCACGGCGCTGGAGGCCCACCAGCAGAACCTGGCGCTCGTCTTCGGCGACGGGCCGATGCGACTGCTGGTGAAGGACAACGACGGCCTTCTCGCGTCCCCCGGCCTCCTGGGCGCGGCCGGGATCGAGCCCCCGGCCTTCTCCGACCACCGCATGCTCACCGGCGATCCGCACGCGCTCGCCGACGTCTTCGTGACCATCACGCTGCACCTCGCCGCCGCCGCGATCGTGTTCCCCGCCCTGGGCGCGGGCCGTCCCGAGGCCTCAGCAGCCGCGCTGATCAGGGATGAGCTGTCCGCGGCGCTCGAACCCTTCGGCGACGACCCGATGGCTCGGGTGCTGCGGGCCAGGACCCTCGAGTCGGCCCGGCTGGTCGGCAAGTCGATGGTCGTCGCCGGAACCCTCGTGGACAAGCGGAGATCCGGAGCCGCCGACATCAACAAGTTCTACGGAGTCACCGGCCCCAACTACCTCCGCGCGTGATCATGCACAGATTCGCGATCACGCTCGCCGACCTGCGACGACTCCGGTCGTGATCATGCACGAATTCGGCGGCTTGCCGCCTGACCCGGCCTCCCTCGATCCGTGACCATGCAAAGGGGCACATCACTCATGGACCGCCTCCTGCTCGACCCGCACGTCTCCAGGGCCGAGGAGGTCACGCTGGGCGCGCTGCTGCGATGTTGCATCCGGGAGCTCGGCGGGCCGCGCGGCCAGGTGGGGCCGGCCGAGCCGTACCTGCTGCTGGAGGTCGCGGGGACCCTGATCCGCGTGCGCGCGCACGGCGGGATCGCGCTGCGTTTCGAGGGCAGGCCCGAATGGTTGTCAGACGGATCGTGGCTGCCGCTGACCTCCGAACTGCTCGTCGAGCTCGCCGAGCGCGAGCTGCGCGGAGCCGAACGCGAGATCGGCGGCGCAGGAGACCGCGTGCCCGGTCAGACGGCGGGCCACGCACCCAGCCACGCGTCGGACCGCACGCTCGGGCAGGCGGCGGACTCCGCGTCGGGCCTGGGGACCAACGACGAGTTCGGCGCGCAGATCGCCGCCAGCCGCGACGCCATCGCGGCACTCCTCGCCGCCCGCGCGCGGACCCGCCCGCCGTCGGACCCGTGGCTGACGTCCGAGCAGTCGCTCGTCGACGGCCACCCCTTCCATCCGTCGCCGAAGGCACACACCGGGTCCGGACTGACCAGGTACGCCCCGGAGGCGCGGGCCGAGTTCCCGTTGCGGCTGCTCGGCGTCCGGGCCGACCTCGTGGCGGAGCAGGGCGACACCACGCCGCTCGACGGGCTCGGCGCCGCGCCCCGCGGGTACACGCTCCTGCCCGCCCACCCCTGGCAAGTGGAACTCGTCGCCGACGACCTGCGCGCGCCCCTCGCCGACGGACGGCTCCTCGATCTCGGGTACGGCTCGCATGCGGTGACGCCCACGTCGTCGGTCCGCACGGTGTACGACCCCGTCACCGAGAACTGCCTGAAGTTCAGCCTCGACGTGCGGATCACCAACTGCGTACGCAAGAACGCCTGGTACGAGCTGATCGGAGCCGTGGAGCTCACAGACCGGCTCCGCCCGGTCTTCGGACGGCTGGCCGGAGACTTCCCCGGCACACGCTGGCTGCCCGAACCCGGCTACCGTTCGGCGGCGCTCGGGACCCGGTTGTTCGAGGCGCTCGGGGTGATCCTCCGTTCCGGCCCGTGGCGGGAGTGCGGGCCCGGAGTGACCCCGATCCTCGCCGGGGCGCTCGCCGCCACCACGTCCGAGCTGCCCGAGGCTGTGACCGCCCGCCGGTGGGAGGACCCGCACGGCTGGTGGAGGGCCTACGTGGAGCGGGTGGCGCCCCCGGTGCTCGACGCGTACTTCACCCACGGGGTCGTCCTCGAACCCCATGTGCAGAACGTCCTCGTCGGCTTCGGCGCCGACGGCCTCCCCGCGGAGGCGATATTCCGCGACCTGGAGGGGACCAAGCTCGTCGCCGGCCGCCACGACCTGGCGGGTCTGCCGGACCGGGTGGCGCAGGCGGCGACCTATGACCCCGCGCGCGGCTGGAACCGCGTCGTCTACTGCCTCGTGGTCAACCACCTCGCCGAGGTCGCGGCCACCGTCGCCGAGGTCGCCGGGACCGAACGGCTACTGGACGACCTGTGGCACGCCGCCCACGAGGTCCTGGAGGAGTACGCCCAGGGACACGGACGGCCCGGACCGCTGGCGGAGCTGCTCGGCGGGGCTCCCCTGCCGGCCAAGGCCAATCTGGGCGTCCGCTGGTCCCGCTCGGCCGACAGGGCGGCCGGGTACACCGCCGTGGCCAGCCCCCTGGCCGTCTACTCGCCCCGGATGTAGCGGAAGGCGGGCTTGGGGTGCATCAGGAAGTCGTGGTGGGAGATGTTCCACGCGTAGGCCCCGGCCATGGCGAACTCCACGACGTCACCGACCTCCAGGCGCACCGGCACGCGCCGGGCGAACACGTCCTTCGGCGTGCAGAGCTGACCGACGATCGTGATCGGCTCGCCGGGTTCGGCGGTCGCCAGCGGCTGGTCGTGGCCCTTCGTCGCCGGGGTCCGCAGGTGGTGCGTGCCGCCCGCCACGACGGCGAACAGCTCGCCGTGCACCCGCTTCACATCGATCACCCTGGTCACGTAGCGGCCGCAGTAGACCGTCAGCGCCCGGCCCGGCTCCACGCGCAGCACCTCTCCCGGACGGCGCAGCCCGGCGAGGCCCTTGCCATACGAGTGCCAGTCGAACAGCTCGTCCGGGTCGCGGTAGGACACCGCCATGCCGCCGCCGAGGTTGATCTCGGTGAGGCCGAGGCCGCGCGCATGGCCGAGCACCCCGGCGGCCACCTCCAGCGCGGTCGCGGCGTCGAGCCCGCTCGCCAGATGGGCGTGGAGTCCGCGAAGGCGCACCGTGTCCTGCCCTTCCAGCAGGTCGACGCACTCGGCGACACCCGCCGGATCCATGCCGAACGGCGTCGCGCCTCCCCCCATGACCAGTGAGGCCCCGTCGACCGGGAGGTCGAGGTTGGCCCGCAGCAGCACATCCGCCGGCCTCCCGGACGCGAGCAGCCGCCGCAGCTCACCGGGGCTCTCGATGTGCAGACGGGTGACCTCGGCGAACAGCTCGGGGTCGGTCTTGCCGGGACCGCCGAGCGCGACCGCGGCGCCGGGGAACAACCCCCGGACGTGCGCGAGCTCCCCGCCCGAGGAGACCTCGAATCCGTCGACATGGGGGGCGAGCACGCGCAGCAACTCGGGATCGGGGTTGGCCTTCACCGCGTAGTAGAGCTCGACCCCCTCCAGCGCCGCGCGTACGGCTCCCGCGTGAGTGTTCAGGCCCGCCAGGTCGTACACGTAGGCGGGCAGTTCCCGACTGTCTGTCACGTGGGCGCCTCCGATCGCAGCGAGGGTTGCTCTTACGAGTGAGAACTCTCCACCGCCGTGGGGATTTCCTCCACCCGTCCTCTCGGACCCTGACAGGCCCCGTCCCCTCGCCCGGCTACTTTCCGTCACACTCCTGCGACGGCACGTACCATCAGACGCGTAGGGAGTCCGAGAGGATGACGACATGGCGCTCACCAGGCCCACCCGGCACCGGCGGAACGACCACGTTCCCGCTGAGCGACAGCCTGACACCGAGCCCGAGCGACCCGGCACCGAACTCGAGCAGGCCGACCCCGGACCGGAGCGGGCCGATCCCGAACCCGGCCACCTCGACGACGAGACCGCGGCCGTCGCGCTTTGTCAGGAGCTCAACGACGCGGGCTACACCGCGGAGATCTCCGAGGGTCGGGTCGTCGTGAGCCCCTGGCAGAGCATGGAGAGCTCCTGCATCGTGGACAGGCTGTCGGATCTGTTGATCCCGCTCAAGCTCGCGAACGGCTGGCGCTTCCATCACAACCTCGCCGTCCGCATTCCGCCGTTTCTCGATCATCGGCTTCCGGACCTGATGGTCACGGCACGGGACGCCGAGCGTCACGACCACCTGCGCATGAAAGGCGGCAGCGCTCTGCTCGTCGTCGAGGTGTGCTCTCCGGGAACATACTCGGCCGACTGGCACGAGAAGCCGGTCGACTACGCGCGTGCCGGAGTGCCACTGCTGCTCATCGTCGATCCGCTCTCGGACCCGAAGACGGTCACGCTGATGAGCGACCCGTTGGACGACGTGGCCCCGGACGACATGCGAGAGCCGTACCGGCAGGTGGTCACGGTCGAGGCGGGGGAAGTGCTGGAGTTGCCCGAGCCGTTCGGCGTCAAGCTCGAGACCGACACGCTGTTCGAGTGACGGCGGCGCTATCGCGCTGACGGGATCCGGTCGACCAGTGCGGTGAGGCCGTCGGCCCCGAGCAGGTCGACGGGCCGCACCGTCTCGTTCGACCGGACGTAGTGGAAGGCCGCCCCGACCTTCTCCAGCGGGACGTCGGCGAGGGAGGCCCAGGCCAGCCGGTAGGCCGCCAACTGGACCGACGCGGTCTCCGCCGCCTTGCCGTGGAGCCGCTCCCCGGTCTTCCAGTCGACGACCACGTAGCCGTCGCCCTCCCGGAAGACCGCGTCCATGCGACCCCGCAGCAGCCGATCGGCGATGACCGTCTCGAACGGCACCTCCAGATCCAGCGGCTCCCGCCCGGCCCACTCGCTCTCCTCGAACCGCTCCTGCAGCTCGGCGAGCTGGATCTCGGCCTCCGACGGCTCGTCGGACGCTCCGGGCAGGTCGAAGTCGTCGATGAGCCGTTGTTGTCCCCAGCGTGTTTCCAGCCATCGGTGGAACGCCGTGCCGCGGCGGGCGAGCGGCGCGGGTTTGCGCGGCACGGGACGCCGCACCTGACGCGCGAACGCCGCGGGATCCGAGGCCAGCGTGACCAGCGACGACACCGTCAGACGTGCGGGGAGGTCCACGGCGCCGCCGCCTCGCCGGCGGTTGGCCTCACGTTCCCGGATGAGCAGGTCGGTGTCCCGGGCCCAGGCTCTGGCCCGTTCCCGGTCCCACTCCCTGATGTCGGCCACGTCCGCGATCTCCGATCCGGCTTCGCCGGCCAGGGCCTCCTCCACCAGGCGTGCCCCGTCCAGCACCGGCTCCGGCACGGACACAGACGGCCAGATCGCCTCGGCGGGCTCGGCGAGCAGCGGGTTCTCCTCACTGGTCCCTTCGTCCCACCACGCGACCTGGGCGCCGGCCTCCCGGATCTCCATGAGGAAACCCGACGGCTCCAGCGCCTTGGTCGAACCGCCCCAGCGGTATCCGGAGGCGATCAGGAGGTGGTGCGCCCGGGTCACGGCGACGTAGGCCAGCCGCCGCTCCTCCATCAGGTCCCGGTCGCGGCAGCGCTCGTCGAAGTCCGCCAGCGCCTCCTTGTCCAGGCCCGCCAGCACGGGCAGATCCGCCGTGTCTCCGCGGAGCGGGTACGGCAGCTTGCGCGGGTTCTCCGTCCACCGCGAGTTCGTCACCGGCGTGGCGGGGAACACGCTGCCCCGGGCCAGCCCGCCCTTCTGGGTGGTGAGCTGCGACAGTCCCGGGACGACGACCACCGGCCACTCCAGGCCCTTGGACGCGTGGACGGTCATGAGCTTGACGCTGTTGGTGTCGCCGACCCGCCCGGCCTCCAGCCCGAACTCCTCGGTCTCCGCGGCCTTGAGGTAGGCGAGGAAGGCCCCGAGCGTCGGGTCCTCCGCGTCGCCCGCGAACCGGGAGGCGGCGTCGAGGAACGCGTCCAGGTCGGCCCGCGCGGCGAGCGGGCTCCCGCCCCTGGCCGCCACCTCGATGTCGAGTCCGAGCCGCCGCTCGACCTCGCTGATGAGGTCGGGGAGCGGCTGCCCGGCGTGGGATCTCAGGTGGCGCAGTTCGAGGGCGAGCGCGGGCAGCCGGACCCGGGCCGGAGCCGAGAACGCCTCCAGCCACTCGGGCCGGTCGGGGAGTTCGTCGAGGGCGTCGACCAGGCTGCCGCGTTCCTCCGCCATGTCGGCGACGACCTGTTCGAGCGGGTCGTCGGGGCGTGGCCCGCCGTGGAACTCGCTGTTCAGCTCGCGGGCGACGTCGCCCAGGACCTTCATGTCGGCGGGGCCGATCCGCCACCGGGGCCCGGCGAGCAGCCGTACCAGCGCGTCCCCGGCCGTGGGGTCGTACAGCACGCGCAGCGTGGCGACGATGTCGGCCACCTCGGGCACGGTGAGCAGGCCGCCGAGCCCGACCACCTCGACCGGGATGCCCCGCGCCTCCAGCGCGCGGCGCAGGGCGGGGAACTGCGAGCGCTTGCGGGCCAGGATCGCCACGTCCTGTGGCTGTACGGCGGCACCGCGTCTGGTGCGCTCGCCCTCCCCCCAGGGCAGCCCGTCGGGCGCCCCTTCGAGCCCGATGGTCCGGGCCACACCGTCCGCGATCCATTCGGCCTCGGTCTCCGCAGTCTCGTGGAACGCGCACACCACCCGTCCGCGACCGGCCCGGTTCGCGCCGGGGACGAGCACGGGCACCTGCGCGGCCTCCTGCCGCAGCGGCCCTTGTAGCGCGGCGGCCACCCCCAGCACGTGCTCACCGTTGCGGAAGCTGACCGACAGCCGGCGGACGGGCGCCGGGTCCCCCGGCGCCGTCGGGAAGTCCTGCGGGAACCGGGACAGGTTGCCCGATGACGCGCCGCGCCAGCCGTAGATGGACTGGCAGGGATCCCCCACGGCCGTCACCGGGTGGCCTCCGCTGTACAGCGCACGGAGCAGGACGAGCTGGGCGTGGCTCGTGTCCTGGTACTCGTCGAGCAGCACGACGGAGAAGTGGGACCGCTCCGACACCCCCACCTCGGGGTGCCGTGACGCGATCAGCGCCGCGAGCGCCATCTGGTCGCCGTAGTCGATGACCTCCCGTCGGCGCTTCATCCGTTCGTACGCCTCGACGAGCGGCAGCAACTGCTCCCTGACGGCCTGGGTCCTGACCGGGCGCTGCTGGGCCAGGATCGTCCTGCCCGGCAGGGCGGCGAGGCGGTCGCGGAGCCAGTCGCCGACCTCGCGCACCTCTCCCGGGGTCCGCAGGTGCTCGGCCATCTCCCCGGCCAGTTCCAGCACGGCGGCGGTGACGCTCGGCGGGCCGAGGTCCACCTTGTCCATCGGGCCGTCGTACTGCCCGACGACCCGCGCGGCCATCTGCCACGAGACGGCGGGCGTGACCAGCCGCATGGTGGGCTCGAGCCCCTCGCGGAGCGCGTGGTCGGTGACCAGCCGGGCGGCGTAGGCGTGGTAGGTCGAGATGGTCGGCTCCGCGTCGAGCAGTTCCGGCTCGACCAGCCCGGCCGCCGCCAGCCCGTTCAGCCGCTTGCGCACGCGTTCGGCCAGCTCCGCGGCGGCCTTCCTGGTGAAGGTGAGGCCCAGGATCTGCTCGGGCCGTGCCAGGCCGTTGGCCACCAGCCACACCACGCGCCCCGCCATGGTCTCGCTCTTGCCGGAACCCGCGCCCGCCACGACCACGGCCGGCTCCAGGGGCGCGTCGATGACGGCGGCCTGCTCCGGGGTGGGGGGAAGGACGCCGAGCTTGGCGGCGAGTTCCGCGGGGCTCAGCATCAGGCCATCGTACGGAGGCTCAGCACACCTGGCCCCCGTTGTCGTTGACCGGGCAGGCGACCTTGGCGGCGCACGTCCGGCAACCGTCGTTGACCTTGGCGACGAAGACCTCGGCCGACATCCCCGCGGCGACGGTCTCGACCAGGTCCTGGGCCCACTGCGGCTGCGGGTCCTCCCCCAGCGCCCCCTGCGCCTGCTCCTTGGCAGCTCCCGTGACTCCGGCCGCCTTGCCGACCTGGACGAGCGAGGCGCCCCCCGGCTCGACGAGGCCGTGCCGCTTGAACGCCCCCAGCAGCGTGGCGAGCTGGTACACCCCGAGTTGCGGGTGCCGGTCGAGCTCGTCGTCCTTCGGCTTGGAGGCGCCGGTCTTGATGTCGATGATCACGGCCCGGCCGTCGCCGTCGCGCTCCACCCGGTCGACGCGGCCCTTGATGTGCACGCCCTCGGCGACCACCGCCGTGAACGCCTCCTCTGTCGCGACGAGTTCGCGGGGGTTCTCCTCGTGCCACCGGACGAACCGCTCGACCATCTGCTCGGCGACCTTGCGCTGTTTGCGGTTGAACCAGACGCCGCCGAAGTCGAACTGCTCCCAGACGTCGTCGAGCCGTGCGACGAGGTCGGCGCCGTCCTCCGCGGCCAGCACGGCTATCGCGTGGATGACCGAGCCGAGGCTCTGGGTCACGCTGGCGCTCCCCGCGCCAACCGCGGTCTCCAGGACCCACCGCAGCCCGCACTTGGTGAAGTTCTCCACGGCCGACGGCGAGACGCGCACGATGTCGTCCGGCCAGCCGAGGGGCCGGTCGTCGGAGAGCGGCGTCATCGCGTACCAGTCCCGCGGGCTCGCCCCGGGCACCCCCGCCCGCGCCAGCCTGGCGAGGTGCCCGGCCGCGTCACGGCGGAGCGCCTCCGGTTTGGTCAGGTCGCACACGGCCGCCCGCAGATCCGCCACCAGGGCGGACATGTTCAGCCAGCGGGCGCGGTCGTCGACCGTCGCCTCCTCGACCCCGCCGGGCAGCAGCTCGGTGAGGAACCTCGAGGGGCGCTCGTCGGTGTCCTCGCCGCCCACGGCGGTGACCACCAGCTTGCGCCGCGCGCGAGTCGCGGCCACGTAGAACAGCCGCCGCTCCTCGGCCAGCAGCTTGGACGACAGAGCCGCCGCCGTCGCCTGTGTGCTGTCGAGGGCGATCCCGGCGGACAACTCGACGAGTTCCTCGGCGCCGAGCAGCGACCCCCGTAGGCGCAGGTCGGGCCAGACGCCCTCCTGCACCCCGGCGATCACCACCACGTCCCATTCCAGGCCCTTGGACCGGTGGGCGGTGAGGATCCGTACGGCGTCGCCCTCCGGGGCCTGCTCCGCGAGGGAGTCCCCGGCGATCTCCTGGGAGGTCAGGTCGTCGAGGAACACCTCGATGCCGGCACTGGGCAGCCGGTCGGTGAACCGGGCCGCGTGGTCGAACAGCGCGACGACGCCGTCGAGATCCCGGTCGGCCTGGACTCCCCTGGCCCCTCCGGACAGGCTGGTCTCCGTCCACCGCTCGGCGAGACCGCTGGCCTGCCAGACGTCCCAGAGCGCTTCCTCCGCGCCGCGGCCGTGCCGTACGGCGTCGCGGGCGATCTTCAGGAGCCTCGCGACCCGTTCCGCCGGCGCGCCCACGTGGGGTTCGACGTTGACGAGTTCGCGGACGTCCTTGAGTGCGGCGACGAGCTTCTCGTCGGACGACCTGGCCGTGAACGGCAGAGCCGGCTGCCCCTCCTCGCCGGCCGCCTCCGCAGCGGCCGCGGCCTCGTTCTCGGCGACGCGCAGGGCCCGGCGCAACCGGCGGACGCCGATCATGTCGGTGCCGCCCAGGGCTCCGGTCAGCAGCTCCTCCGCGGTCGCGACGTCGAGGTCGGACGGTCTGACGGCGACCTTCAGCAGCATGATCAGCGGCCGAACACCCGGCTCCTGGACCAGCGGCAGCTCGTCGCCCGCCACGATGACGGGCACGCCCGCCGACGTCAGCGCCCGCCGCAGCAGGGGAAGCTGCCGAGTGGCGCTGCGGACGAGGACGGCCATCCTGGACCAGGGCACGCCGTCGAGGAGATGAGCCCGGCGGAGGGTGTCGGCCACCACGGCGGCCTCCTGGCTGTCGCTGTCTGCGAGCAGCACCGAGACCTCTCCCGGCTCGGCGTCGGCGAGCGGCGCGAGCGCCCGGTGGCCGCCCGCGGGCAGGCGGGAGGCGACGCGGCGGGACGCCTCCAGCAACTCCGGTCCGCTCCTGCGGCAGACTCCGAGCGCGATGACCGGGGCCTCGTCGCCGCCCGCCGTCCGGAACCTCTCCGGGAACCGGAGGATCCCCTGCACGTCGGCGCCGCGGAAGCCGTAAATCGACTGGTCGGGGTCGCCCACCGCGATGAGGTCACGCCCGTCGCCCGCGAGTTGCCGGAGCAGGAACTCCTGGGCCGGATCGGTGTCCTGGTACTCGTCCACGAGCACGATGTCGTAGGCGTCCCGCTCGCGCCGCCTGACCTCTCCGTCGGTCAGCAGGCCCGCGGCCTCGCGGATCAGCTCCGCGTAGTCCATCGACGGCACGGGGTCGAGGTCGAAACGATCCTGGTAGCGGTAGGAGAACCGGCCCGCGGCCTCCCAGTCGGCCCGGCCGTGAGTGCGGCCGAGTTCGATCAGCGCGTCGCCGTCCAGGCCGCGCTCGGCCGCCCGCGAGAGGAAGTCGCGCAACTCCTCGGCGAATCCCCGGGTCTTGAGGAGCTCACGCATGCGGTCCGGCCAGTGCTCGGCTCCGTCCTCCAGCTCGCCGTGGAGGAGCCTGCGGATCTCCAGGAGCTGCTCGGGCCCGGTCAGCAGGCGGGGAGGCGGCTCGCCCGCGAGCACGGCCTCCCGGCGCAGCAGGGCGTACGCGTAGCTGTGGAAGGTCAGGGCGAGCGGGGTCCTGGTGGTCCTGCGCATCCGCCCGGTGATGCGCTCACGCAGTTCGCCGGCGGCCTTGCGGCTGAAGGTGAGGACCAGGACGCGTTCGGGGTCGACGCCGCGCCGCTCGATGCGGTCGACGACGGTCTCCACGATGGTGGTGGTCTTTCCGGTGCCCGGCCCGGCCAGCACGAGCAGGGGGCCGCTCTCGTGCTCGACGACGGCCCTTTGGCGCTCGTCCAGGACGGGAGCTGTCCGGCTCACCCCGTCCCGGCGCACCAAACGGTATTTCTGACCACTCACAGCTCAGAATTCCATCAGAACACTGGGATAGATCGTGCCCGCTTGACCAGTACAGCGCGATGTCGCCGCTGTCCGTCGCACGACACGCCGGACATGACCGGCGAATATCCCCAATTCAACGGCCGCGCGTGAGCCTCACCACTCCGAGCGGCCGCAGCCGTGTCCGGACCGAGAAAACGGAGCCCAGCCGTCACGCGAGGGGCGCGGCCGTGTCTGGACTGAGGAGTGAGCGGGGAGCGAGGAACGAGCGACCCTGAACGACGAGGGAAGACACGGCCTCAAGGGCGCCCCGAGCCCGCGTGAGCGGAGCGAGCGCAATCAAACACCGCGCCCCGAGCCTGCCTCGCCGAAGGCGAGGCAGTTAAGCACCTCCATCCCAGCGGGCTCGGCGCATGTCCGCCCGGGTTCCTCTGAGGGGGGTGCCCTCCTCGCGCCACCGGGCGAGGCACTCGCTTTCGAGGCCGGGCGCGGCCGAGCCGTCGGCTCTGATCACGCGCCACCACGGGACGGCGCCGCCCCACGTCGACATGACCCGGCCCACCTGCCGCGGTCCGCCCTCACCGAGGTACTCCGCCACGTCCCCGTAGGACATGACCCGGCCTCGGGGGATGCGCTCGACCAGGTCGAGCACTCTCTCGGCGTACGGCGGGGGCTCGCCGCGCCGCCGGTTCAGCTGCTCCATTCGGTGGGCCCGGCGGCGATGATCTCCTCGAGCTTGCCGAACTCGTAGGTCGCCGAGCCGTTGACCTGCTCGACGACGCCGTTCCGCAGCCCGTAGGTCTCGCCGTCCTCGCCGACCAGCCATCCACCGAGCATGTCGGCGAGGCGGGCCAGCTGGGCCACCTGCCAGTCCGATGCCGGCCGGCCGACCAACCGGCCCGACCAGGTCGCGATGTGATGCGCGGAGTCACCGTGCCGTGCGATGAGCTCGCCGGCCTCCTGCGTCCCGCGCAGCTCGAATCCCGCGCCGGCCGAGATCACGCTCGCGAGTTCGGCGTAGGCGAGCGGTGCTGCACGCTCCACGCGCAACTCGTACCCCATGAGGCATGGACCTTAGCGAAACTTGACCTCGCCCTGTCACTGAAATCCGAAACGCCGCCAAATGGCGGCCAACATGTGATCACCTGCGGCTGAGGACGACGATCGCGCCGCAGAACCCGCCAAGGCCGATGAGGGCGGCGATCCCGTAGATCCAGAGCCTAACCGGATCGGGTCCCGGGCGCATCGGCGCTTCGGACAACGGTCCCTTCCCGAAGTGAAGATCATCCTGAACCGGGGCCGCATGGGCGTATCCCCCCAGTTCGGCCGCCTTGGCCACGGCCGCGCCCGCGTCGACCTCTCCGAACCCGACGTTGTCGTCGTAGCCGGCGTTCGGGCTGGGGTGGGACGTGGAGCTGAGGGCCCGCGACACGAGCTCGGGCGCCATGTTCGGATATTTCGCCTTTATCAGTGCGGCTATCCCCGCCACGAGCGCACTCGACGCGCCGGTTCCCGACGCTACGCCGTGCTTGCCGCCGGGCAGGACCACGGGCACGTCGGCGCCGGGAGCGGCGACGAGGACCGACAGGTTGTCGCTGCTCGACGCGGTCTTACGGCCCTGCCGGTCGAGGCTCCCCACGCCGACGACACCGGGATAGCCCGCGGGGAAGCGCCAGTAGGAGGTGCCGTTCTGCCTGGTGTAGGCCGACTGGCCGCCGTCACCCGCCGCGGCGACCAGGACGATCCCGCGTGACAGTGCGTAGGAGACCGCCTCTCGGTCCGCCCGGTCGATCCCGTAGCCGGCGATCGGGATGCAGATGACCGTCGCCCCGTGGTTGGCGGCGTAGCGGATGCCGCGCGCCATGGGACTGTCCTGGGCCACGCCCGTTCCGCCCTGGGGATCGGCCGGGGCCAGATCGGGCTCGCCGGTGGCGACCCTGATGGACAGGATCCGCGCCTCCGGCGCCACCCCGGACAGGCTGCCGCTGCCCGCGATCAGCGACGCCGCGGCGGTGACGTCGCCGGTGGACGTCTCCTTGGAGTCGTCGAACAGCGCCCCCGACAGGTCAGGGCCCTGCGTGACCCTTCCCCTGAGCTCGGCCACCTCGGCGTCCGGCTTCTCGTCGCCCAGCAGGGCCACGGTCACGCCTGCGCCCTTGGTGACCTTCCACGCCTCCTCGGTGTTGATCGCGTCCAGCGCCCAGCGCTCCTCGACCGCGCCGGGCGGCGCCTCGGCGCGGGCGGCGTGGAACGGCCCCGCGGCCAGCAGGGCGCACGCGACGGCGGCGCACAGCGCGATCGGCCTCAGCACACGTTCCCCTGGGTGCAGCGCGGGACGTCGGGCGGCTCACCCAGGGCGCGCGCGATGCGTCCGGCGATCGACTCGGCCGCCGGCCACATCTCGCTGTTCAACTGCTCCTCCATCGGCACGGAGTCGCGGGTCCTGCCGTCGGTGTACCCGACGGTGGAGAAGACGATGTACGGCCCCGCCCCCACCCAGCCGGTCCGCTGCCGCTGGGCGGCGCCGAAGGTGTCGGTGACCGTGCCGGGGAAGGCCACGGGACGCACGCCCACCCGGTCATCCACGGGCAGCTTGGCGGCGGCGCCCAGCCGGGCGTCCTCGTCCCTCAGTACGGCCACGCCCACGGTGATGGCGAACGTCGAGGTCTGGTCGACATAGGTGGCCCGCAACATCGTCCGGCAGCCCTGCTCGCGCAGGACCGAGGCGACGGGCGAGTCGACCGTCGTGGTGCAGACCTCCTCGGGGGCCACGCCGACGCGGTGCGCGTACTGCGTGGCCCGGCCGAGGCCGTTGTACGGGAGCTCCTCGGGGAAGACCATGCCGACCGGCCAGGCGTGCCACCGTCTCGCGACGTCCTGTGCGGCGTACTGGGCCCGCTCCTCGTCGGTGAGGGGACGCGAGCGCGTCTCCTGGATGAGCCCGACGGAGCCGAGCAGCACGTCCAGGGCCGCCACGGCGAGCACCACGCCCATCAACGTCAGGAAAAGAGAGCGGAACCTGAGGCCCCGCCTGAGTTCCGCCTGCTCCTTCGCGGCCTGGGCCGCCGTCGCCCGTCTCCCGGACGCGGGCCAGCGGCGCGCGCGTACCCGGCCTGCGGACGAGCCCAGAGGCAGCCCACGCCGACCACCGGGCGGTGTCCGGGACTCCTCGGGCGACATGATTCGATGCTACGTCGGAAGGCCCGTGGGCTGAGGAGGCGACATGGCGAGATCGTCGTGTTCCTCTCGTCGTGCCCGGCGAACGAGGAGGATCAGCACGATCAGGCTGGCGGCCGCGCTGACCAGCCCGGCGAGGGCGATGCCTCCGGAGACCACGATCGACCGCTGGTCGCGCCGGATCTGAACGGCGACGGGCGTGTCGTGCGTGCCCTTCCCGACGGCGCGGGCCGGATCCTGCACGCCCGTGCCCGACGCGGTGGCCCGGTGCCCGGCCAGGGTGTTCGCGACGGTCAGCGCCCGGTAGGCGTCGACGACGCCGAAGCCGGTTCCCGTGTTGTAGGCCGTCTTCCCTGCCGGCGACGAGCTCAGCGCCTGGGCCACGAGGGCGGGCGACATGTCCGGGTGGCGCGCCTTGATCAGCGCAGCCACCCCGGAGACCAGTGCGGTGGCCTGCGAGGTTCCCCGGCCCACCCAGTACTCGTCGCCCGGGCCCGCGCCCAGGACGTCGACGCCGGGCGCCGCCACGAGGACCGAGGAGTTCCGGTTGGAGAACGAGGCGCGGATCAGCGCCGGGGTGACGGCGGCCACCGAGATCACGCCGGGTATCGCGGCCGGGTAGGAGTACGGGGCGGTCTGCTTGCCCGTGCCGTCGTTGCCCGCCGCCGCTACCAGGACGACCCCCTTGGAGATCGCGTAGCGGATGGCCTCCCGCTCGGCCTCCGTCGGCCGGTCCTTGGAGATCGACAGGTTGATCACGTCGGCCCCGTGGTCCACGGCGTACCGGATGCCCTGGGCGACCACGCCCGCGTAGCGCGGGTCGGAGTTGAACTTCCGGAAGCCCGCCTCCTCGTCCTCGAGGATCACCCGGATGGAGAGGATCTTCGACTGCGGCGCGACCCCCATGACTCCGTCGGCCGCTCCCGGGCCGTGCCCGTGGCCCGCGATCAGCGACGCCATGTAGGTGCCGTGCAGCCGCACCTGCGCGGTCCCGCGCGGGGTCGCGCCGGCAGTGAAATCCTTGCCGGTGATCACCGATCCGGCCAGGTCGTGGTGCCGCGAGTCGACCCCGGAGTCGAGGACGGCGACCGTCACCCCCCGCCCCTGGGTGATCTTCCAGGCGTCCGCCACGTCGAGCGTCCGCATCACCGGCTGCTGGCTCGTACGGACCCCGTCCGCGAGAGCCGTACCGGTCGTGCCGGTGAGCAGGAGCCCCGCCGCGGCGAGGGCGGTGACGGTCCCGAGCGCCAGTCGTCTCAGCACGGCGACTCCCTGCCTCCGCATTCGAGAGGTGACGGGACGGTCAGGGCGTCGGCGACGCCCTCGGACAGGTCCTCCGTGAACGAGAACATCGCCGGGCGCTGCTTGCCCAGCGCGCGGGCGGGCCGTCCGTCCACCTGGCCCGCCGTGGTCAGCACGACGTACGGCCCGGCCTGCCGCAGGGAGGCCGCCTGGCGGGCGGTGGCGGTGAACCGGTCGGTCACGGTGCCCTTGAAGGCCAGGGCGCGCAGGCCCGGGGACGGTTTCCCGTTCCCGGGAAGCGCATTCTCCGCCGCGTCAGCCGACCGGGTGTCGGGAAAGGCCGCGACCCCGATCGTGACGACCATGCCCTGGAGGGCGTCCAGATACGTCGCCCGCAGGATCGCCCTGCACCCCGCCTTTCTGACCGCCACCTGGAGCGAGGCGTCCACAGCGGCCTTGCAGTCGGTCCCGGACGAGATTCCGACCCGGCGGGCCTTCTCCTTGCCGCCCTGCTCGTCCGTGTATTCCAAAGTGGCGGGGAAGATCCGGCCGGCCGGCCATGCCTGCCAGCGTCCGGCGACCTCGGCCGCCGCGGCCTGCCGTACCTCGTCCGCGTTGGGGCCTCGGGTGAGCTCGGCGACCGCCGAGTTGGCCGCGATGCCCGCGACGACCGCGCAGACCAGAGTGAGCACTGAGGCGACGACGAGGGCCGACCGGCTCCGCCATTCACTCACCGGGTCTCCGCTCCCCTCGCTGCGGTTTTCACCAAGCGACCTTAACCCCACCCACGGGTGGCTATCTCCTGAAATAGGCCGGAAAGTACTTGACGCTATGGAAAGCGAAAAGTACTTTCCCTAGTGGAAAGTACATGACTACCACGGCCCGAGGAGCCCCCCGTGAACGCCGACGAAGCCGCAAGGAGTCTCGCGACCATCAGAGACACGCAGACCAGGGCCGTGCGATCGCAACCCTGGTTTCCGACGTGGTACGTGGTGGGAGTCGCCCTCTTCGTGACCGGGATCCAGTTCGTCACCGAGCCGGGCATGCCCGTCCCCGTCGCCGGCGCCCTCGGCGTCCTGCTCGTCGCCGCGCTCGGCGCGCTGGTGGCCGTCTTCGTCAAGACCCGCAGGATGACGGCCCACAGGAGCCTCCTGTCGCCCGGCGAGTTCGTGCTGTTCGGCGTGTGGCTCGCCGCGTGCGTCGTCCTGTGCCTCGTCCTGGCCCTGCGGCTGCAGGCGGCCGAGATCGCCTACGCTCGGACGTACGCCGCCCTCGTCATGACCGTCTTCATGGCGGCGACCGGGCCCCTCGTCGCACGCGGGATCTCCCGGAGGATCGCCCGCAACATCGAGAGAGGGCCGTGATGGAGCTCGATCCCGTGATCCACGCCCCCACGCGGCTGCAGATCGTGTCGGTGCTGGCGGCGGCGGAGGAGGCCGAGTTCGGCTTCGTGCGGGACACGCTCGGCGTCAGCGACTCGGTGCTCTCCAAGCACGCGAGCGCGCTGGAGACCGCCGGTTATGTGCGGATCCGCAAGGGCTACGTCGGCAAGCGCCCCCGGACCTGGTTCAGCCTCACCGAGCAGGGCCGCTCGGCGTTCGCGGACTACGTGCGGAACCTGCAGAAGATCGTCTCCCCGAGCGGGTTGACGGTTCTGCCCGGCTGACCGCTCATCGCCGCCTGAACGCGGTACGGCTGCCGCCCCGCTGAGCGGGACGACAGCCGTACGTCGATCGGCGAAACGCGATCAGTAGGTGGGGAGGCTCGGATCGATGGTCTTGATCCAGCTCAGGACGCCACCGCCGACGTGGACGGCGTCGGCGAAACCGGCGTTCTTGAGCACGGCGAGGACCTCGGCCGAGCGGCCGCCGGACTTGCAGTGCACGACGATCTTCTTGTCCTGCGGCAGGCCCTCCAGTGCGGATCCGTTCAGGAACTCGCCCTTGGGGATCAGCACCGCGCCGGGGATGTTGACGATCTCGTACTCGTTCTGCTCGCGGACGTCGATCAGGTAGATGTTGTCGCCCCGGTCCTGCATCTCCTTGAGCTCGGCCGCCGTGATGGTCGAGCCGGCCGCGGCCTGCTGGGCCTCGTCGGAGATCGTGCCGCAGAACGCCTCATAGTCGATCAGCTCGGTGATCGTGGGGTTCTTGCCGCACAGCGGGCACTCCGGGTCCTTGCGGACCTTGACGTCGCGGTACTTCATCTCCAGCGCGTCGTAGATCATCAGGCGGCCGACGAGCGGCTCGCCGATGCCGGTGATGAGCTTGATGGCCTCGTTGACCTGGATGGAGCCGATCGAGGCGCACAGGACCCCGAGGACGCCGCCCTCGGCGCAGCTGGGGACCATGCCGGGAGGCGGGGGCTCCGGGTAGAGGCAGCGGTAGCAGGGGCCGTGCTCGGACCAGAACACGCTCGCCTGGCCGTCGAACCGGTAGATCGAGCCCCAGACGTACGGCTTGCCGAGGAGGACGGCCGCGTCGTTCACCATGTAGCGGGTGGCGAAGTTGTCCGTCCCGTCCACGATCAGGTCGTAGCCCGAGAAGATGTCCATCACGTTGTCCGTGGTGAGGGCCACATTGTGGATCACCACGTTGACGTTGGGGTTGACCTCGCGGACGCTGGCCGCGGCCGACTCGGCCTTGAGGCGGCCGACGTCGGACTGGCCATGGATGACCTGGCGCTGCAGGTTCGACTCGTCCACGATGTCGAAGTCGACGATGCCGAGGGTTCCCACCCCGGCCGCGGCCAGGTAAAGCAGCGCAGGCGAACCCAGGCCGCCCGCGCCCACACACAGGACCTTGGCGTTCTTGAGCCGCTTCTGCCCCGCCATGCCCACGTCAGGGATGATCAGGTGGCGTGAGTAGCGGCGCACCTCGTCGACCGTCAGCTCAGCTGCCGGCTCTACCAGCGGTGGCAACGACACAGTTCCACTCCCGTTTTCGCGCCAATGGTCGCGCTCGGCACCATGGGCCCATCACAAGCTCTTCTCACAACCTAACCGGGGTATCCCGCATTCCCCAATCATGCTGTCCGAAGAGCGGACAGTCGCGGAGCGGCCGCCTCGGCGATGAGCCGGCGCGCCTCCCTGGCGACGGCCTCGGGGAATTCCATCTGCGCGACGTGCGCCGCGTGGGCCAAGGTGACGAGCCGGACGTTCCGGAACGCACGACCCGCGCGGACGGCCATCCGGGGGTCGACGAGCCGGTCTCTGCGGCCGTAGATGACGAGCGTGGGCGCGGTGACCTGGGCCGCCTGGCGCCACAGATTGCCGGGTCCGACGCGGAAGTACTCGTTCACGATCGCCCGGGCGCACCCCACCATCGCCGCCGCCGCGTACGGCAGGCCGTCACGGCGGAGCAGTTCCTCCTCCGCCTCCCGGAGCCGCTGGGGGTGGACTCGGCTCCTGTCGGCGTAACACCAGCTGAGGGTCGCCTGGACCCGCCTGCCGACGGGGATCCCGTTGAGCTTCCTGATCGCGATCTCGCCCACACGCGGGATGGCCGACGTGGCCACCCTGGCCGGGCCGAAGCGGGGCAGCAGGTCCGGCAGGGCCGGTGAGATCAGCGTCAGCGACCTGACGAGGTCGGGCCGCGTCGCGGCCACCCGGACGGAGATCGCCCCGCCCATGGAATTGCCGAACAGGTGGACCGGGCCGCCGACGTGCTCGATCACCCCGACCACGGCGTTCACGTGGCGGTCCACCGAATAGTCGCCGTCCGGCGGCTCGGGCGAGTAGCCGGCTCCCGGCAGGTCGACGGCGTGTCCCCTGACCTCACCCGCGAGCTCGCCCATGAGATCGGTCCAGTTGGTGGCCGATCCGGCCAGACCGTGGACGAACACCGCGGTCTCTCTGGGCCCCGCGGGCGTGGACCTCACATGGAGCCGGGTATCGCCCGCCTCGACGAGCTCTCCCGGCCACGACGGAATCGGTTCGACACCCACGCGTCCTCCCCTGTTCGTCTTCTGTTTCGACGATAGCCGCCTGTCGTACGGCAAGGCCATGGGTCCCACTCTGCATGGACGGCCAGCGGGACGCGCCGGGATTAGCAGCGAACAAAGCAGCAAATATCGCTCATATCGGTGCATTTCAAATCCGACATAAATGACATTTCAGATGAAAATGATCAGAAATGGTTCAACGTCGTCAATAAAGAGATAAGCGGATGGCAAAAGCCTCCGATCGCCGTTTGTCGCTCCGGTGGGCGCGGAAAACAAGACAATGCAGGGATGACCCACCAAGGGTCAGCAGAAGACCATTTTCCAAGTTATTTGGAGAATGTCAGCGCATAGGACGCAAGTCCTTCCAAGGGGGAAATGAAATGCCCAACTTCAAGAGCCTCGTCGGGGTTCTCGCCATCAGCGCCGCGCTGACCGGCGGGGCCGTCGCCCTCGGCACCGCTGTCACCGCCGGCACCGCGAGCGCCACCACCGTCATGGGCTGCGGCGGCGGCTGCGGCGGCGGCGGCTGGGGCCGTGGCCACCGGAACCACAACCGGAACTGGAACCGCAACCACCAGCGGCAGCACGAGCGTCAGCACCAGTTCCAGCGTCAGCACCTGCTGCGTGACTTCACCCTGGTCGTGACGCCGTTCCAGAAGAGCGACAACGACGCCACCCCGTGGCAGAGGCAGGACAACGAGTCCGAGTCCAAGGCCGAGGCGGAGCAGGAGGACCCGTACTACGGCACGCGCGCTCCCGTGGCCGGCTAGTACGTCGCCGAATCGCGCGGACGTCCCGACCTGATGGTCGGAACGTGAGCACAGAAGGAAGCATGCCCGTGCTCGCCGATGCCGGGTTCCCCGTTTCCGGGAACCATGTACGCCCGGCGGGCACGGGCGCAGCCGAAAGCGCATCATCACCGGCGGATTCGCCGCATGAAACAAGCACGACCGCCTGTTTTTCTGCTCACACCGCATTCTTGTGACCCCGCCACGACGAAGCGCCCACAAAGGCGTGAGGCGTCTTCGCGTAGCGGGCAACCGCATTCATCAAGGGGAAATCGAAATGTCCAAGCTCAGCAACATCATGGGCGTTCTCGCCGCCAGCGCCGCGCTGACCGGTGGCGCTCTCGTTCTCGGCACCACCGCCGCGAGCGCGTCTGTCGTCATGGGCGGCGTTCCCGCCCCGGCTCCGGCTCCGGTCTCCGTCTCGCGGCCGGTGTGCCACAAGCAGGTCTGCTTCCGCGAGGAGCGTCAGCACAACCGCAACCACAACTGGAACCACAACCGTCAGCGTCAGCACGCTCGCCAGCTCGAGTTCCAGCGCCAGCACCTGCTGCGTGACTTCACCCTGGTCGTGACGCCGTTCCAGAAGTCCGAGAACGACGCGCAGCCCTGGCAGAGGCAGGACGACGACTCCCAGGCAAAGGCCGAGTCCGAGTTCGAGTGATCTAGGTCCACGCCTCGATCCAGGTCCGCGAGGGAAGGTGCCCGCACCGCCCGGCCAAGGGGCCTTCACCAAAAGATGCCGTGCTCGCTGACATCTCGGTTCCCATGAGGAGCCGCGGTCACTGAGCGAGCGCAGGCACCTCAGGGGCGTTCCGGGTCACCGCGTCCATCCATCCGTCCGTCCTCTCATGGACGGCGGATCGATCGGAATCCCTCACCACTGCGCCGGAGTCCTCGCACTTCCGGCCCGGAAGTTCTCACAACGCGGAGAACACCGCAGCAAGGGATCAGTTTCATCCGGAGGGAAACGAAAATGTCCAAGTTGAGCAACCTCGTGGGGATCCTCGCCGTCAGCACCGCGCTGACCGGTGGAGCCGTCGCTCTCGGGACCGCTGTCACCACCACGTCCGCGAGCGCCACCACCGTCATGGGCTGCGGCGGCGGCGGCTGCGGCGGCGGCGGCTGGGGTCGCGGGCACCGCAACCACAACCGCAACTGGAACCACAACCGCGAGTGGCAGCACGCGCGTGAGCACCAGCACCAGCGTCAGCACCTGCTGCGCGACTTCACGCTGATCATCACCCCTTTCCAAAAGTCGGACAACCAGGCGTTCCCGCAGCAGAAGCAGGACACCGACTCGCAGGCGAAGGCCGAGGCCGAGAGCGAGAACCAGAAGCACGGCTACGGCACGCCCGCTCCGATGGCTCAGCCGTAGCCCGGTCGTCCGACGCACATCCGGCAGGAAATCGATCCCGCGCCGGCAGGGACCTCATGATTCTCATGAAGCTCGGCCAGCCGGGACGGGCCAAACCCGGGAGAGGACACGGCGGCCGGTCCGGCCGTACGTGACCGCATGGATCTGGAACCGCAATCCAGGTGCCTTCTGTCCGCATCGCCTTCCCTGGTCGCGTCATAGGTCCAGGGAGTGCACTCCATATTCCGACACAACGAGCGAGGGCTCCGCGGCATCGTCCGCGGAGCCCTCTCTTTGTTTCCGGCCTCCGGCCCTCCCCACGGTCCGCGTCCCCGGCCCCTCATCGCGACCGCCGGTGAGGGTCTCTGGCCCCTCATCGCGACTTCCGGCGTGCATCCCCACCCCATCATCGCGACTTCAAATCGGACATAAGCGACATATCTACCGCAATTAGTCTAAGGCCGTTCACAGCCTGCCAATAAGCACTTAAAGGCACCAGATAGTCGTTTGTAGGGTGCCAATGCTGGAAATCTAGACAGCGCAGGACGATAGCCGCTTAAGTGGCTATCAGCGACATTGTTTCTCGTTTCAGAAATTGTCGCAAATAAGGGCAACCGATCCTTTCAAGGGGGACACCCAATGCCCAAGCTCAAGAACGTCATGGCCGGTCTCGCCATCAGCACGGCGCTTGCCGGCGGTGCCATCGCGCTGGGCGCCACCTCCGCGAGCGCCGCCACCACCGGCTGGGACAACGACCGTCACTGCTTCCAGGACGAGGACTTCACCAACTTCACCGTCGGCGCCGGCAAGGCCTTCGTCAACTTCTCGGAGTTCGACAAGGACTGCCACAAGTTCGACAACAACCGGTGGGACCGCTAAGCCGAGCGCGTTCGGGATCAGCTTCGGCGACGACACTGACGAGCCCGTGAGCGGCACGCCCGTGTTCGCCCGGATCATTTGATATCGATTCACGATATAGCGGTGAAGCGACGGCCTCACTGACGCGGCCTCGCGGAACGGCTTTCAATCAAATATCCGAGCTCGATCCCAGGCACACAGAGGCGAGAGCTCCGGTGGATGAGAAATCCACCGGAGCTCTCGCTTTTTCGCGTGAACCCTGGCCCACCCGCGCGAATGCCGCTGCGCCGCCCAGGCGTCCCCAGCGCCCTCAGGGGACGAAGAGGGACATCCTGCTCCCGGAATGCCATTGGAGCTGCACGAATGACTCAGCGAGCCACTGAGCCTCGCGTATCGCGTTCACCCGCCTTCCCTCCTGACGGAAGTGGCGGGCCCGTGGTGCGGAGCCCCTCCGACCGGCCTATTCGAATCGGACATTTCAGGACAAAAACGTCATTAACGGTCTATGCTTGGTTATAAAGAGACAATAAGCCACCAAAAGCGCCCAATCGTCGTTTGTGGGGCGAGTTCCCCGGTAATTAACGCATCGTACGAAAGATAGTCCATTAGGGACTAGCTGGGGCATTTTCTGTAACGGACGAAAATGCGCCCATTAAGGGCAATCGAATCCTTTCAAGGGGGACACGCAATGCCCAAGTACAAGAACGTCATCGCAGGGCTCGCGATCAGCACGGCGCTGACCGGTGGGGCCGTCGCGCTCGGCGCCGCCACCACCACCACGACCGCGAGCGCCAGCACCGCCACGATCGCCAGCTGGGGCGGCGGCGGCTGCGGCGGCGGCCGCGGCTTCTGGCGGGGCGGCAACCGCTGCGGCGGCGGCGGCTGCCACCGCGGCTTCTGGCGCTGCGGCCACAACCGCATGCGCATTCACAACAGCAACCACCGCACGTTCAACAACGTCCGCCTGGACCGCAACGCGCGCGGCAACGACGTCGTCATCGGCTGACCGAGCGGCCCTTCGCGATGAGCTCCGCGCCCCGAGCTGAGGGGTGGGGAGACCAGGGCGCCCGGACACGGACACCTGGTCTCATGACGCATCGACCTCTCGTGGGCCGCTTCTCAGCGGAAACTGGAGCCCTTTCTCCAGGGGCGTAGAGGCGAGGGCTCCGGTGGATCACCTCCACCGGAGCCCTCACAGCGAGACGCGGCACAGCAAGAGGCACAGCAAGAAGGCACGACAACGCACAGCGACACCGCGCGACGAGGCCACGCGGCGGGACCGGGTCAGAGCCGGCCCGGGAGGGGGATTCCCCGCTCAGGCCGAGCGGCGGGTCCTCCGCTTCGCGGGCGCCTTCTCCTCGGCGCTCTCGGCGGACTTCTCCCCCGCCTTCCCCGTGCCAGAGGCCTTCCCCGAACCTGAAGCCTTCTTCTTGGCGGCAGGCGCCTCCCGGCCCCCCTCCCGCTCCTTCTTCGCGGCCTCGACGCTGGCGCGCAGCGCGGCCATCAGGTCGACCGCCGGCCCGGCCTCGACCGGAGCCTCGGCGGCGACGACCTCCTTCCCCTCGATCTTGGCCTCGATGACCTGCTGGAGCGCCTCCCGATAGGCGTCGCGATACTCACCGGGGTCGAAGTCGGCGACCATGGTCTCGATCAGGGACTCGGCCATCTTGAGCTCCTGGGGCCGGACGTCGACGTCCTCCTCCAGGAACGGGAACTCGACCTCGCGCACCTCGTCCGGCCAGAGCATCGTCTCCAGCACGAAGATCCCCTCACGGACCCGGAGCGTCGCGAGAGCCTCCCGCTGGCGCAGCGCCACCTTCACGATCGCCACCTGCCCGGACCGCTCCAGCGCGTCGCGGAGCAGCACGTACGGCTTGGCCCCCTGGGCGTCGGGCTCGAGGTAGTAGGACTTGGCGAAGTAGATCGGGTCGATCTGCTCGGCGGGGCTGAACTGCAGTACGTCGATCCGCCGCGAGGTGGAAAGCGGCAGGTCGGCGAAGTCCTCGTCGGTCAGCACCACGATCTCGCCCGTGGCCAGCTCGTATCCCTTGGCGATGTCGGAGTACGGCACCTCCTCGCCGTCCACGGTGCAGACCCGCCGGTACTTGATGCGCCCGCCGTCCGTCCGATGCACCTGGTGGAAGGCGACGTCCTTCTGCTCGGTCGCCGAGTACAGCTTCACAGGGATGGTGACCAGTCCGAACGAGATGGCGCCTTTCCAGATGCTGCGCATAACCACATTCTCGTCTCTGTGTTCGAATACCACCATGGGGGATTCAAGGGACTTACCTCATGGGCAGGTACCCACTATGGCAATGCCGTATCCGGTCGAGCCCATGCTCGCGGTCGCCGGCGAACTCCCCCTCGATCGTTCCGCGTATGCCCTGGAGGTGAAGTGGGACGGCGTCCGCGCGATCGTCTACGTCGACGGCGGTGTCCGCGCCACCGGCCGCAAGGGCACCGACTGCACGTCCCGATACCCCGAGATCGCCCGAGTCGTCGCCCCCCTCGCCGGGCGCAGCGCCGTCCTCGACGGCGAGGTCGTCGCCTTCGACACACTCGGACGCCCCAGCTTCGAACTGCTCCAGCGGCGCATGCACGTGGCCGACCCGGCGGCCGCCGGGCTCCTGTCCCTCGTGCCCGTCACCTACATGCCCTTCGACCTGCTCTACCTGGACGGCCACGCGCTGTTCGACCTGCCCTACCGCGACCGGAGGGAACTGCTGGACTCGCTCGGCCTCGAGGCTCCGCCGTACCTTCCCTGCGACCCCGACGTGCTGGAGGCGACCCGCATGCAGGGCCTCGAGGGCGTCGTGGCCAAGCGGCTCGACTCGCCGTACCGGCCGGGGCGGCGGGCGGAGTGGTGGGTGAAGGTCAAGAACCTCGACACCGCGGACGTCGTGATCGGCGGCTGGCGGCCCGGCAAGGGCCGCCGCGAGGGCGGCGTCGGCTCCCTGCTCCTCGGCATGTACGCGGGACCGTCCCCGGGTCCGAAGGAGTTCCTCTTCGTCGGCCATGTCGGCACCGGGTTCACCGATGCGATGCTGGATGACGTGTACCGGCTGCTGAAGCCCCTCGAAATCGAACGAAGCGCCTTCTCCGCGGCGCTCCCGCGGGAGATCGGCAGGGACGCGCGCTGGGTCAGGCCCGAGATCGTCGGCGAGGTCGCCTTCACGATGTGGACGCTGGAGGGGCGCCTGCGCCATCCCGTGTGGCGCGGCGTCAGAACGGACAGGGTCCCCGCGGACGTACGGCGAGAGGAGCAGGGGTGACGGAGAAGGTGCTGGTGCGGGTCGACGGCCGGGAGCTCTCCCTGAGCAACCTGTCCAAGGTGCTCTATCCCGCCGTCGGCTTCGCCAAGGCCGAGGTCATCGACTACTACACCCGGATCGCTCCGGTCATGCTGCCTCATCTCCGCGGCCGGCCGCTGACCGTGAAACGGTTTCCCAACGGGGTCGAGGGCCAGTCGTTCTTCGAGAAGAACGCGCCCGCGCACACGCCGAAATGGGTCCGCAGAGTGACCCTTCCCGTGCCGGGCAGCACGATGAACCGCGAGAAGATCGATTTCTCGGTCGTCGACGACCTGGCCTCACTGGTCTATTACGCGAACCTGGCGGCCATCGAGTTCCACGTCCCGATGTGGCGGGTGGACGCCGAAGGGGCCCCGCTGCCGCCCGACACGCTCGTGTTCGACCTGGACCCCGGCGCCCCGGCGACGATCGTCGAGTGCTGCCGGGTCGCCGTCCTGATCCGCGACGAGCTCGAGCGGGACGGGCTGGAATGCTTCCCCAAGACCAGCGGCAACAAGGGCATGCAGCTCTACGCGCGCTGGGACCGCGGCCCCGGCACCACCGAATACGCGAAGGCGCTCGCGCAACGCCTGGAGAGCGCCCATCCCCTGGTGACGAGCGTGATGGCCCGCAAAATCCGCCCCGGCCGGGTCTTCATCGACTGGAGCCAGAACAACCCGGCCAAGACCACGGTGGCGCCCTATTCCCTGCGGGCGAACCGCCTGCCCACCGTGTCGACCCCCTTGTTATGGGACGAGGTCGACAAATGTGACGAGCCCGATCAGCTGGTGTTCACCGCCGCCGAGGCGCTGGCGCGCGTGGAGGAGCACGGCGACCTCTTCGGGTCCTCGGAATCCGCGCCGTAGTGTGGGAAATGTCGCAGCAGACCCTCTGATGAGAGGACGTGCACATGTCCGAGATGGACTCCCTCGACGACGTCGCCGATGAGCTCTCAATCGAGGCTCCGGAGGCGGACGCCGTGGAGCAGCACCAGCTGGCCCAGTCATCCGGGGAGGACCGCTGGCCCGAGCACGTCCCCTTCGACGCCGACCCCGCGGACGTCGCGGAACAGGAGCGCGCGGTGGACGTCGGCGACGATGAGGAATATCGCTGACCTGGCTACCCGCCCCGTAGGATGGGACGCTGGGGCGGCGAGGCCCCTCGTATCAAGGAGACTGCCGTGACCACACCCCCGGACGCCAAGCCCCGGGGCACCCGGCTGCCCCGGATGGCCCGCCGCCGCCAACTGTTGAGCGCCGCCCAGGAAGTCTTCGTGGAGAACGGCTACCACGCGGCCGCGATGGACGAGATCGCCGAGCGCGCCGGCGTCAGCAAGCCGGTCCTCTACCAGCACTTCCCGGGCAAGCTGGAGCTCTACCTGGCCCTGCTGGACCTCCACGTCGACGACGTGGTGAGCCGCTGCCGTGAGGCCCTGGCCTCCACCACCGACAACAAGCAGCGGGTCCAGGCCGCCATCGGCGCGTTCTTCGACTTCGTCTCCAGCCAGGGAGAGGCCTTCCGGCTCGTCTTCGAGTCCGACCTGCGCAACGCGGCCCCCGTTCGCCAGCGCATCGAGCGGTCCCTCAGGGAGAGCGCCGAGGCGATCAGCCAGGTCATCCAGGAGGACACCGGCTGCTCCAGCGACGAGGCCCACCTGCTCGGCGTCGGCCTGGTCGGCATGGCCGAGGTCAGCGCCCGCTACTGGCTGAGCAGCCAGGGCTCGATCCCCAAGGACGCGGCCACCCAGTTGATGGCCCGGCTCGCGTGGCGCGGCATCAGCGGCTTCCCCATGAGCGGCTGACGGCGAAAATCCTGTTCGCTTGACGCGATCAAAGGGCTCACCACGCCGCGAGGCGACGACGATGGGTATCACCAGCCCTCTGAAAGGGGAGCCCGATGGAAATCAAGATCGGCGTTCAGTCGGTGCACCGAGAGATCATTGTGGAGACCGACCTGTCGGCCGACCAAATCGAGGAGGAGCTCCGCAAGGCGCTCGCCGCCGACAAGGGCGTCTTCTCACTCACCGACACCAAGGGCCGCCGCGTGGTCGTCCCCGTCCAGTCCCTCGGATTCGTCGAGATCGGCGAGGACGAGCAGCGGACGATCGGCTTCGGCGGAACCCTGTGACCGGCCGGTCCCGGTGACCGGCTGAACCCATTTGATCGGCGCGACCGCGTGACTAACGGCCTTCGGCATAGGCCACCATGCGGTCCAGGATGAGGCTCCACCCCGCGGTGTAACTGCCGGGATAGCGGCGGGCGAGGTCGGGCGAGAGGCGTTCCCAGCCACGGTGCTCCAGCTCCACACGGGTCAGTGCGGGCCCGAGCGCCAGGAATCGCAGCTCGACCTCGGTCACCGCCCCCTCGGGCGACAGCCGCCTTTCCGGCGCGCCGTGCTCGTAGCGGGTGGACTCCCAGGTCATGGCGAACCGTTCCGGCGGTTCCCAGATCAGAACCTTTCCCCAGGAGCACTCCGTGCCGTCCGCGTCCGTCTCGTACACCCGGCCGCCGACGTGCCGCTCGACGGTGACGGCCACGACCTCGGCGTCGCCCAGCGAGTGGGACGACGTCGGCCACCACTGCCCGATCTCGCGGACGAAGACGTCGAAGACGTGAACGCGGTCGCTGCGCACCAGCACCGACCTGTGGATCGGGGGGACGGCCTCGCGCTCAGCCCCGGCCATATCCGCATCCGCGGGGGCGGCGGGTGAGGTCGGCGCCGTGAGTGTCACCCCGCCTCTGGCCGACAGTCGGGCATCCCGCGCTTCCCCTGCGCAACACCGCGCGCGAGGTCCAGCGATTCGGCCCACATCTCGTCAAGGAACTGCCGTAGCGGCGCGAGGCCCTCATGCCACGCACGCTACAACCATTTGGCCGCCGGATCAGCAGACCGGCTCATCTCATCCCGCCTGCGACCGCTGATCCGACACGCCGCGTTCGGCCTCGGCGATCCTGCGCGCGAAGTCCAGCGACTCGTCCCACATCTCGTCGAGGAACCGCCGCAGCGGCGCGAGGCCCTCGCGCCGAGCCCGGTACAGCCGTTTGGTGCCCTCCCGCCGCTCGATCAGCAGGCCGGCCTCCTTCAGCACCTGGAGGTGCTGGGAGACCGCGGGCCGGGTCACCTCGAAATGTTCGGCGATCCGGCCGGCGGGCATCTCCTGGTTCGCGACGAGCCGCAGGATGGCGCGGCGGCGCGGCTCCGCTATCGCCCGCAGCGCCTCATCCATCGGCTCGGTCATGCGTCGCTCCTGTCAGCGCTTCCAGAGCCCGATCCGGTTGCCCTGGGGGTCGGTGAACTCCGCGAGCGTACCCGTCCCCGGGACCTCGTACGGCGGCACGACGGTCTTGCCGCCGAGCGCCTCTGCCCTGTCCAGGTGTCCCTGGACGTCGTCGACGGCCACCACGATGCTCACGCCCTTCGCCGCCCCCTCCCCCGCGGTCCCGATGCCGCCGGGGATGCCGCCCTCCGCGGCGTCGACCATGCCGTACCCCATGGGGTTGTCCGCGTCGATCCGCCAGTCGAACAGGTCGGCGTAGAAGCCGAACAGGGAGGGTGCGTCGCCGGTCGCGATGTCGAAGAAAACCACTGGCCGAGCCATGGTCGTGCTCCTTTCCTGGAACTGTCTCCAGAAAAGTTAGCCGTCGCTTTCGTAAGTGTCAACTAACGCTTAGCCGCTCGTGGTGAGGCCGACCGCCGCCATGCGCCTGCCGTGCTCCTCGGTCAGCCGGGCGAACAGCCTGCCGATCTCCGCGAGGTCCTCCCCCTCCTCGCCCACCAGCATCGCGGCCAGCTCGGGACGCGCCGCGGCGAGCCGCTGCCCCTGGCTCAGCGCCTCTCCCACCATGCGCCGGGCCCACAGGGCCAGCCGGCCGCTCAACCGGGGGTCGGCCTCGATCGCCGCCCGCACACGCTCGACCGCGAACTCGGATCGGCCCTCGTCGGTCAGGACGTCGTCGACGAGCCGGCGGATGGGCTCCTCCGAGTGGCGGGCGGCCTCGCGGTAGAAGTCCCCCGCGATGCCCGTGCCGACGTAGGCCTTCACCAACGCCTCGTGCCAGTCCTTCGGCCTGGTCTGCGCGTGCCAGGCGTCGATCGCGTCCACGAACGGGTCCATCGCCTCCTCCGGGTCCACCCCGAGCGACGACAACTTGTCGCGCAACACCCGGAAGTGGCCGTACTCGGTCGCCGCGACGTCGCCCAGCGCGGCCCTGTCGTTCAGGGTCGGAGCCAGCAGGGCGGCGTCCTCCGCCAGCTTGAGGAACGCGGTCAGCTCGGCGTACGCGAGCATGCCCAGAAGGTCCACGACACCGGAGGAGAGGCCGGGAGAGGATTCAGTCATGGGTGAAGCGTACGTGGCCAAGGTCACGTCCCATCAGCCCATCGGACACCTCCACCTCACTGGTGCGATGGAGACGATTGGTCGGAAGAAACAGAAATCGGTTCCCCGTTGTGGTATCGAGTAGACTGCTCTGTGAAAAGTGCGACCGCACTATGTTGATCCGGGGTCTGGCCCCGGGACCCCCAGTAATTGGATGTGGCGGTCGCTCATCACGACGAAGGCGTGATCCACGAGAACCCGGACCGGGAAAGATCTGCCGGCTGGATGGCCAGGAGGCCGCCTTCGCACTGATTTAGGCAGGCCACACTGACAACGACGTTCCGAGACCTGGGAGTGATCCCGGAGATCGCCGATGCCCTCGAGACCGAGGGCATCTCTTCACCGTTCCCGATTCAAGAGATGGCGCTCCCGCTGGCCCTCGCCGGCCAGGACGTCATCGGCCAGGCGCGCACCGGCACGGGCAAGACCTACGCCTTCGGCGTCGCCATGCTGCAACTCGTCGGCAAGCCGAGGAAGAACCGCAAGAAGCCGCGCGGTCTGGTCATCGTGCCGACCCGTGAGCTCGCCCTGCAGGTGACCGAGGACCTGGTCCTCGCGGGCGGCAAGCTCGGCTCGCGGATCCTCACCGTGTACGGCGGCCGCGCGTACGAGCCTCAGATCGAGTCGCTCAAGAACGGCGTCGACGTGGTCGTCGGCACCCCCGGGCGCCTCCTCGACCTGGTCAAGCAGAAGCACCTCGACCTCGGCCAGATCAGCATGCTCGTGCTCGACGAGGCCGACCGCATGCTCGACCTCGGCTTCCTGCCGGACATGGAGCGGATCATCAAGCTGGTCCCCGAGGAGCGGCAGACCATGCTGTTCTCGGCCACCATGCCCGGTGAGATCGTGGCGCTCTCCCGCCGCTACCTCAGCCGGCCCACCCACGTCCGCGCGGAGAACGGCGACGTCCTGGACGAGGCGCCGCCCAAGACGACCCAGTTCGTCTACCGCACGCACCGCATGGACAAGATCGAGATTGTCGCCCGGCTGCTCCAGAGCAACGGAAGCGGTCTCACGATGGTCTTCTGTGAGACCAAGCGCGCCTGCGACATGGTCTCCGAGCAGCTCCAGGACAAGGGCTTCGCCGCCGCGGCGGTCCACGGCGACCTCGGCCAGGGACAGCGTGAGCAGGCGCTGCGGGCCTTCCGCAACGGCAAGATCAACGTGCTGGTGGCCACCGACGTGGCCGCGCGCGGCATCGACATCGACGATGTCACCCACGTGGTCAACTACGACTGCCCCCAGGACGAGAAGGCCTATGTCCACCGGATCGGCCGCACCGGCCGGGCCGGCCGCACGGGCGTCGCGGTGACCTTCGTCGAGTGGACCGAGCTGACCCGCTGGAAGGTCATCAACAACGCGCTCGACCTCGACTTCGCCGACCCGGTCGAGACCTACTCCAGCTCGCCGCACCTCTACTCCGACCTCGACATCCCGGAGGGGACCAGGGGCGTGCTGCCGCGTGCCAACCGCTCCCGCGCCGGGCTCGCGGCCGAGGAGATCGAGGACCTGGGCGAGACCGGCCGTGTCCGGTCCCGCAGGCAGGGACGCGGCGACCGTGATCGCGACGACGAGGCGGACGAGCGTCGCAAGCGTCCCGCCCGCACCCGTGAGCGGCGCCGCACCCGCGGCGGCCGCGTCCAGGAGACGGAGGCGGACGGCGCCGGCGTCGCGGAGACCACCGAGAGCGCCGAGCAGGTGAGCGCCCCGGCGCCCAGGGCCGAGGCGGTTCCCACGGTCGAGAGCATCACCACGGTCGAGAGCATCACCGCGGTCGAGAGCATCACCGCGGCCGAGACCACCGACACGTTCGAGACCAGCGACACGTTCGAGGCCTCGGTCGAGCAGGCGAGCCCGGTCAAGCCGGTGAAGTCCACCAGGCGGGCGGGTTCCGCCAGGCGGACGGCCTCCGCCAAGGCGGTGGACCCGGTCGAGACCGTGGGCGAGCCCGTGGCCGCCGTCGAACCCGCCGTCACCACCGAACCCGCGCGCAGAGCACTGCACGCGGACGTCCTCGAGGAGGCACCGCCCATGCCCCCCGCACAACGTTCCGCGCCGCAGCCCGAGCGGATCATCCCGGCGAGTCCCTTCGTCGTGGTGTTCCAGTCGCCCGACCTCGCGACCGAGGACGACGACCCCGCTCCTTCGGCGGCGACCGAGCGGGCCCAGAGCAGGCGCCGGTCGAGCCGTCCGCGGCCTCGCCGTACGACCTGATCGCGGGACGGCCCCGTCCCAGTGGGTATGGACTTCGGCATGAGGCGTGTGCGATGACCAGCCGTAACCTGCATAAGTTTTTCGGCAGTGTCGCGACGAGTTTCGCTCGGTATCGTGATGCCACGTGAGCGAAGCAGCCGACAGGAACAACAGCCGGTCCCCCGCGGGTGAGCCGTCCCGCCCATCGGTTCCGCGGCTCCTCGGCGGGGCGGAGGAGACATCGTGAGCACGCCACGGTTCCTGACGCTGCCGCCGGGAGTCTCCGTCCTGCAGATCGAGACCGAGCTGGGTGCGTTCACCGCCCTCGAGGCGCTGCCGGTGAGCGGCGTCGCGGAGCGGTGGCCGGCGCTTCTGGTTCCCGGATACACCGGGAGCAAGGAGGACTTCATCGCGGTCCTCCAGACGCTGGCCCAGGCCGGCCGCCGGGTGATCGCGGTCGACATGCGCGGGCAGTTCGAGACTCCCGGGCCCGACGACCCCCAGGCGTACACCTGCGCGTCGCTGGGCGCCGACGTCGACGCGATCGCCGCGGTCGTGGGATCGGGTGAGCCCGTCCACCTCCTCGGCCACTCGTTCGGCGGCCTGGTGGCCCGTGAGACGGTCCTGAACGGCACGACGCAGCTGGCCTCGTTCACGCTGATGAGCTCGGGTCCCGCGGGGATCATCGGCCCGCGCGAACAGGCGGGGCGGATGATGCTGGCGGAACTGCCCGAGCACGGTGTGGACTACATGTGGGCCAACCGGATGGAACCGGACGCGCTGCGCGCGGGCGTGCCGGACGACATCGTGGCCTTCCTCCGCAAGCGCCTGCTGTCCAACTCTCCCACCGGCCTGCTGGCGATGGCCGACGAGGTGCTGAACGCCCCCGACCGCGTGGGTGAGCTGGCCCGCAGCGGCATCGACATCCTGGTCCTGTACGGCGAGCACGACGACGGATGGCCGCCCCTCCTGCAGGCCGAGATGGCCAACCGGCTGGAGGCCGACTGCGTGGTCGTCCCGGGTTCCGTCCACTCACCCGCCGTCGAGGCGCCGGAGACCACCGCCGCCGCCCTGACCAGGTTCTGGAACGCCGCGGAGAGCCGGCTGCTCCAGTACGGCTGAAGGCGCGAGCAGCATGGCGACGATCGGCGCACCCACGGCGCAGCCACCGGAATCAGCCACGTGGCGGGTGCACATCGACAGGTCCATGTGGGTGGGCGGCGTCCGCGGACTGATGTTGCAGGCGCTCCACCCCCTGGCCATGCGCGGGGTCTGGCAGAACTCCAACTTCCAGGAGGACCCGTTCGGGCGGCTGCGCCGTACCGCGGACTTCGTCGGCCGGGTGACCTACGGCAGCCCTGAGGAGGCCGAGGAGATCGGCCGCCGCGTGCGGGGCATCCACCGCGCACTGCGCATCGACGACCCGGAGACCGGACGGCGGCACCGCGTCGACGATCCCGAGCTGCTCCTGTGGGTCCACTGCGCCGAGGTGACGTCCTACCTGGAGATCGTCCGCCGGGCCGGCGCGCCGATCTCCGACGGCGTGGCCGACCGCTACCTGGCCGAGCAGCGGCGGAGCGCGGCCTATGTGGGGCTTCACCCGGAGGACGTGCCGGGCTCGGTCGCCGAGATGGACGCCTACTTCGCCGAGATGCAGCCCCGTTTGAAGGCCATCCCCGAGGCGGTGGCGGCGGTGCGGTTCCTGCTGTGGCCACGCCTGCCGCACGATCTGCGCTTCCTCGCCCCCGGCAAGCCCGTGTACTTCCCCTTCGGTGCGCTGTGCTACTACACGCTGCCCGACTGGGCGCGCCGGATGTACGGCGTGCTGCCCGAGGTGCCGCAGGGCGCCGTCACGGCCGCGCTGAGAGCCTTCCGCACGGTGACGAACTCGCTGCCGGAGTTCGTGCACCAGCGCGCGTTCACCCCCTCGACGCGGGAGATGTTGCAGGGGTCGCGAGAGCGGCTGGCCGCGGCCGGATACGACGTGAGTAAGGGACTCCGCGGGCTGGTCGATCCGCGCAGGAGGCCCGGGCGGATCGTCGCCCAGGACTCCTAGGAGGCCGTGGTCGTGGTCGTGGTCGTCGTCGCGGCGTCCGCGCCCGAGTCGACGGCGAGCGCGTCCCACGGAAGGCGGTCGGGAGACGCGGCCCGGCCCTCCGGACAGTGCCGGCGGAAGTCGCACCACGAGCAGATCGGGCCGGGGTTCGGCCGGAACAGCTCGTCGATCTCGGGCGGAACCTCCGCACCCGCACCGCCCGCCTGAGCCGAGCCCGCTTGACCCGAGCCCGTGCGACCCGGCCCCGTCCGCTTCCGCTCCCCACCGCTGCGGCCCGCCCAGGCCCGGTAGGCCTCATCGGCGGCCGACGCCTCCATGGCGATCTCCTCCGCCCGGCGGAGGTGGCGGGCGAGCGACTCGTCGGTGTGCTCCCACTCGGCCACAGCGCCGGTGGGCAGGTGGTGGAGCTCCACACGCCGGCACGTGCGGTGCATCATGCGCGACGACGCGACGGCGTAGATGGCCAGGGCGATCGAGGACCTGGCGTCGTCGGCGTCCAGGGGACGGCGGCCGGTCTTGTAGTCGACCACCACGAGCTCGTCGCCCCGCCGGTCGAGACGGTCCACCCGTCCCGACACCGCGATCACGGCCGTGCGCGTAGCCACCGTGCGCTCGACGCCGACCGGGTCGTCCGAGGGATCGAGCGTCCTGACGTATCCGGACACCATTTCGCGTGCCCGGTCACGCCATGACGCCGACTGCTCCTCGTCGCGGAAGCCCTCGGTGATCCACCCGTTCGTCACGAGGATGGCCGCCATCATCGGCGTCCGCCGCTCGTACGGCTCGCGCCACCACGCGGCCAGGGCGTTGTGAACGGACGCGCCGACGCTGTTGTGCGCCCACGGCGGGCCCTTCTGCGGCGCCGGGCGGTCGAGGTACGTGAAGCGGTACCGGCGGCCGCAGTCGAGCCACGAGTTCAGGCGGGACGGCGTGCACGTGTAGAGCCGCCTCGGCATTCCGTCGAGGCCGAGCTGCTCCATGATCCGCTACTCGTCGAGGTCGAGCCTGACGCCGGAGGCCCTGGTGCCGTCCACGAGAGGCGGCGGCTCCGCGACGTGGTCCTCCGAGGTCAGCGAGCCGGACAGCCACCTGTCGAACTGCGGCTCGAGGTCGCCGATGCTGCTCTCCTCGCCATGCGCGGGGAGCACCCGGGTCGCGTGCGGGAGCGTGAACAGCCGCTCGCCGATAGAGGTGAGCTGGTCGCTGAGGGCGGGATACTCGCCCGCCAGCTTGCCCGGGCCGTCCAGCTGGAGCGTCTTGCCGGTGAACACCGCGTCGAGCTCCTCGCAGTAGAGGGACACGCCGCCGGGCGTCACCCCGGGCGTGGCCAGGACCTCGAGCTCGACGTCGGCGACGGCGAACAGGCCCTCGTCCTCCATCTCGATGTCGGGCCAGGTGTCCTCCCACGTCTGCCGCCACAGGCGCTTGTCCCTGGCGTGCACGGCGATCACCGCCTCGTCGCGTGCGGCGACCTCGATCGCGGCGCCGACGTGGTCGGGCAGGCCGTGGGTGCAGATGACGGCGAGGACCTCACGGTCGCCCACCGTCTCCAGGATCTTCTCCGGGTCGCGCGCGGGGTCGATGACGATCACCTCGTCGTCGTCGCCCACGATCCAGGTGTTGTTCTCGACCTTGTGCTCGACGTCCTCGATCTCGACGACGCCCGAAGTCACCACTCGTTCGATACGCGCTGTCACGGCTCAGAACCTTACTATCCCCAACTGATCGTGCCCGCCTTACTGGACGTCGTTGTCCAGCCGGGGTGAGAAGGCGCCGAACGGAAGATCCAGGGCCTGGTCATGATCGCGTAGATCGCGCAGGGAGAGGCCGGCCAGGGCGATGAAGCAGCCGGCCTCCGCCGGCCAGGCGATCGTCCACAACCAGTTGCCGAGGGCCTCGCCGACGTAGGCCGCCCGGTCCTCCGGCACCCCTCCCGCACACCACAGAGCGGTCGGATGACCACGGGCGTCGATCTTCACGTGCGGCGGTCCCGCGTCGAACCCGGCGCCGGGATCCGATCCCGGGAGCCCGGCGTAGGCGGCGCCGAGACCGACCCCAGGCTCCTCGGCGACCACGAGCATGTCGGCGGGGCCCGGGGTGATCGAGGGTCCCGAGAGAGCGACGACGCTCGCCCTGACCCCGCTGCGGTCGTCGCCCACCTCTGCGAACCCGGTCACCAGCCAGCCGGGCGGCAACGGCCACGGAAGCCAGACCGGGACCCGGGAGGCCCCGCGCAGCGCCTCGAGGGCGGCCTGGGAGGGGCGGCGGGGAGGCTGGTAGGGCAGAACGTCGCCGTGGGCACCGCAACGCCAGGAGCTCGACCAGACGTTCGGCTCGTGAAGCGGCCCGAAACACCGCGGACAGGTAGGCGCGGTTCTCACAACTACTCACGGTGCTGCCGAGTGAGCGCTCGCGTCAAGAGTCTTCCTGTTATCCAGCCGTAATCTTGGTCTTGTGCGCCGTGTCAGATGTGTGGGAGCGATCGTGGTGGACGACGGCAGGCTGCTGCTGGTGCGCAGGGGCCGCCCTCCGGGGCGGGGACTGTGGTCGCTGCCGGGAGGGCGGGTCGAGCCCGGAGAGACCGACGCGCAGGCGTTGCGCCGCGAACTCCTGGAGGAGACCGGGCTGGACGTGACCGCGGGCCCGCTGGCCGGCACCGTCGAGCGTCCGGGCCCCGAGGGCGTCACCTACGAGATCCACGACTACCTGGCGACCTGTGCCCCGGACGGCCGGCTCGTCGCCGGAGACGACGCCGCCGACGCCCGCTGGTGCCGCCCCTCCGAGCTCGTACGGCTCCCGCTGACCGACGGCCTCGCCGCCGCGTTGGCCGAGTGGGGGGTCATCGACTCCCTGCGGTGAGCGAACTGCGCCAGATGGTGAGGTGATCGTCGGCGTATCCCGTGGACCTGCCGATCGCCAGCACCCGGCTCCCGGACACGGCCACAGTTCCCAGCCACTGCGTGCCGGCGCCGCCCAGGCCGTCCTGGGTGAGCGCCTGGCGGGTCCAGGCGAGGCCGTCCTCGGAGATCCACGCGGCGCTGTCGCCCTCGCCCGCCGGGCCGTGCGAACCGACGGCGACGAGGCCGCCGCCCGCCGCGACGAGGTCGAGCACGACGGCCGTCTCGTCGGCGGGCAGACTGCCGTACTCCCAGTGGGCGCCGTTGTCGGCCGACACCACGGAGAACGGGCGGACGCCCTCATCGGTGACGGCTGTGCCGACCGCGACGACTCCGGAGCCGGTCGCCACCACCTGCCGCAGTCCGGCCGAGCGGGCGTCGTCGGGGACCACCCTGCTCGCCGGCGCCCATCGGAGCCCGTCGGAGGAGACCCAGGCGACGCCGGTCTCGAGATCGGCTCCGCCCGACCCGCCGACGGCCATGAACCCGGACGGCGTGGCGGTGACCGCGGCCAGGCGCACGCCCGCTCCCCCGGCCGGCATGCCCGAGGCCGGCACCCGGGTGAACCGCTTGAGGTCGGGGCTGAACCAGAGCGCGGGCACCACACCGGTGGCGCTGCGGTCGTCGCCGGCCAGGACATACCCCTTGGGACCGGCCGCGACCAGGCGCGGCGCGACCAGGAAGTGACCCGCGGGGACCTCCAGCGCCGGGCCCGCCTTCCAGGACCTGCCGTCGGACGACGTCACCAGCAGCGGCCGGGTGACCGCGGGATCGGTCATCGTGCTGCCGGCCGCCAGCCAGCCCTTCGAGCCGTGCGCCACGCTGTTGAGGGCCTGGCGGCCGGGCCCCCCGAGCAGCGCCGAGAGGCGGGCGTCGGTCCAGTTGGCCCCGTTGTTCCCGCTCGTCCAGATGGCGGCGTCGCCGTTGGCCGAGCCGACCGCCACGAACGCGCCGCCGGAGACCGCGACGTCGGCGGTGTCCCTGGCCAGGTGGCTGAGGCCGGCGACGGAACCCAGCGGCACGGACCGGGGGTCCTTGCCGTCCCCCGCCGTCATGAGGACCGGCAGGTTCTCCACGTCGCCGGCGCCGCGTTTGTCCCCGCCCGCGACGACCAGGCCGGCGTCGGTGATCGTCAGCCCGCGCAGCGTGCCCGGGATCTCCCCCAGATTCGCCTTCTTGGCCCACTTGCGGCCGTCGGCGCTGGTGTAGACGGCGTACGTCTCCCAGGCGGACTCGACGACGGCCGCGACGCCCGCCGACGACGACGCGAGCCCGCGGACTCCCGTGCCCTCGGAGCCGAGCCCGCCGATGGTGCCGCACTCGCTCCACCGGGCGCCTTCGGGCGAGCAGTACACGGTCACCTCGCCCGCCGCCGATCGCTGCCGGAGCGGCACGAGGACGTACCCGTTACCGGCCGCCGTGAGCGCCCCCGGCTCGGGTTGCACACTGGCGAGGGTCGAGGCGGTCCGCGACCACGTCCTGCCGCCGTCGGCCGACCGGAGGATCACCGAACCCGAGTCGCCCGGGCCGGGATCGGCCAGGGCGACGACCTGATCGCCCCGGGCCACGACCGCGCGCATGCCCCGGACCTTGTCGGGCGTGCCGATCTCGCCCGCCCGCGTCCAGGTCCGCCCGTCGGGCGACGTCCAGGCCACGGGACCGATCGTTCCGTTCTTCAGCGCGGCCGCGCCCACGGCGACGAACCCCGAGGCTGTCCTGGCGACGTCCGCGATCCGGTCCTGACTGCCGAAGGCGGCGAGTCCCTCCGGGTCCACCGCCGTCCATGCCCGGCCGTCCACTGACACCCACATCCCGCGGGCCGCCTGGCCCGCCCAGCCCGACACGTCGTTACCGACCGCCAGCCAGCGGCCGCCGCCGCCCACGACCCGGCCGACCGCTCCCGCGCCCGCCTCGTAGCCCGCGGGGCCGGCGACGCGTCCCAGGTCCCAGTCGCGCCCGCCGTCGGTGGACACGAGGAACAGGGGTCGCGGCAGCGTGCCCGTGGTGTCGCTGCCCACGGCCACCACGGTCGACCCCACGGAGGCGATCGCGTTGAGGACCTGGCTGGAGCCGTTGCCCGGTAGGCCCGGCGCGGCGAAGGCGGCGTCCCCCGACTGGCCGTCGCCGGCGGCGAGGCGCAGTCCGGCGGCCTGCGGGGCCCTCGCCCAGTTGACCGCGGCCACACCGAGCCCTGCCGCCACCAGCAGCACGATCGTCACCACGATCGGGAACACCAGCCTGCCGGGCCCGAAGCGGCGCGGCCGGAGCCGCCGGTGACGCCTGCCGTCTCCGGTTCTCGGCGGGCCGATGGCCACCAGCACGTCGGGGCGGGCCGGCCGCCCTCCCGGCGGGCGGCCGATCCGCTCGACCGGCTCCTGTGAGGGCCCGGGGTCCGGCGGGTGCACGGGCTCGAGAAAAGGCTGGTACGCAGGTTCGAGACCCGGCTGGTGAACGGGAGGATCGCCGGGCGACGCCACGGCTTCGGGCTCCGCGGGGATCTCCGGGCCCAGCCGGATGCCGCTGGACGAGGGGGAACCGGGGTCTCCCGTTCCGGGGGCCGGGGGTCTGTGCGCGAGAGTGCGGTCGTCTGCCGACGAGTAGGGCAGGCGCCGTCCGCGGCGGGGAGCGGCGGCGTCGGGATCCTCGGTGGGGATGTTCGCCCGGGGCGTTCGCGGCGGCCCGGACGCCACCAGCTTGTCGGGGGCGTCCACCAACCGCCGCCGGGGAGGCTCGGCGGGGGCGCCCGAACCGGACGCCGGACCCGAAGGACCTCCGGAACCCTCTGAGCCAGTTGAGCCGATTGAGCCGGAGACGCCGGAGGAGCCGGGGACGCCGGAGGGATCGGACGCCGGACCCGTCGAACCGGAGGGGTCAGCCGATGCCGCGGGCCGGACGAACGGATCCGGTAACGGCCCGGCCGCCGGAGCAGCGGGCCGGGCGGACGGGTCGGGTGACGGTCCGGCCGCCGGAGCGGACCCGGGCGAGCCGGGCTGCGGAGGGGGGTTCTCCCCGGACCGGCGGTCCCCTGTACGGCTGTGGCGCGGCTGCGCGGGGCCGGACGACGAAGAGTAGGGCCGGCGCCCGGTTCGCGGCTCCCGCTTGCTCTCAGCGGCCTGCGCGCCGTCCCCCGGAGAGGGTTCGGGCTGCGGCGCCCACAGATTCTGGGCGCTCTCCGGCGGCGCAGCGCCCTCCGGCTCCTCCGCGTCCTCGGGCACGGGAGCGCCGAACGGGGGCATCGCCCAGGGGGAGACGATCGGAGGCGTGTGATGAAGGGTGGGAGGGGGCTCCGTGTGGCCCTCGTCGTGTGCTCTGCCGTCGTCGTCGGCATCCTGCTGAGGCCGGCGCTCGTGGGGGCCCGAGGCCACGCTCAGTACCTCCTACCTCTGGCCCGGAGGGATATTAGGGACCGTTCCACCGCTTCTATGGCGAAGCGGACGCGATCCCCTTGATACCCCATCACCGTTCCAGAGCAACACGGGAACGCCGACGCGAACAGACCTCTCTAGTCAGATTTATCGCGAGAGCGTCTGAATTGCCCTCTTTCGGGCGATTATCACGACCGCGAAGCCGAACACGGCGAACTGGACGACCGTTCCGGTGATCGACTGCCACGGAAGCGCACCCTGGTGCAGCGCGCTCCCGATGTCCCCGGCGGCGGCGGTGATGCCGAAGGCCCCGACGTTGTTCATGACGTGCAGGGCGATGGGGGCCTCCAGACCCCCGGTGAGGATCGCCAGCCAGCCCATGAGCACGCCGAACCCGAAGACGTAGGCGATGCCCCAGTCGGTGTAGCCGTGGAGGGACGCGAAGGCGGCGGCGCCCAGGAGGACGCCCGGCCACGGGCTCTTGAGGTAGGCGCCGAACGCCTGGATGACCCAGCCCCTGAACGCGTACTCCTCCGCGGCGGCCTGGAAGGGCACGAGCAGCAGGATCACGATGAGGGGCGGCAGGAACCGGTCCCAGCCCACCCAGCTGAAGCCCGGGCTCTCACCGCTCAGCAGAAGCGTCCCCGCCTCGGCGGACTGCGCCAGCACGACCGCCACGACCGCGATCAGCAGGCACTGGCCCAGCCACGCCCAGCGGAGGCGGAATGCCACCGACGAGAGCGTGCCCGGCGGCCGCCGCTGGATCGCCCAGGCGGCCCCGAGGACGAGCGGGATGGACAGGGCGATCACGCCGAGCTGGAATCCCAGATCGGCCACCGGGTCCACGAAGATGCGCGAGCCGTCCATCGCCATCGGCAGGCCGGCCACGATCGAGAGCAGTCCGGCGGCCAGCCCGAGCCCGATCGACACCACGAGGAACGCGGCCACGATCGCCAGCGTGCCGGCGACGGGCCGCCACCACCGGTGGACCGACGTGCGGGCCAGTCTGTCGTAGCGGACTCCCGGCAGTGGCCGTACGGCCCATGGCGCCCGGACCGGCTGCCACGCGTACGGCGCCCCTTGGTAGGGGCCCGGGTAGGGCCACTGGTAGGGCTGCGGTTCGCTCATACCCCCATTGTTCGCGGCTGCCTCCGCGCCCTCGACGATGCCCCCTCGCCATTTGCGTAGAAGTCCACAGACAGACCGGGCGCGAGCGGGTTCACTCGAAGCCAAGAGCCGTCGCGAACACTCCAGGAGCACGCAATGAGCCGGCTAGGACCCGTCTACACGCTGGCCGCGGGCGCGGTGGTCGCCGTCGCCCTTGGGGCGGCCAGCCTGAAGGCCGCCCCCTCCTTCCAGCAGGTGGGAGCGGCGCAGGACACGACCGCCGCCGCGGCGCCCCCCGCGGAGTCGCTGCCCGCGCCCTCGCAGGAGCCGTCCCAGCAGCCCTCCGGCGAACCGGTGGGCGCGCCCGACCCGACGCCCAAGAAGGCCGACTACGCGGGAGTCGTGCAGGGCAACGGCGGGCTGGTGGCGATCGCCGTACGCGACGGAAAGGCCGTCGCCTACTTCTGCGACGGCCGGATCGAGGCGTGGCTGAAGGGCACCGCGGAGAACGGCACGGTCACCCTCGAGGGGAAGGACTCGCTGATCACCGCGGCCCTGGGCGGCGGAAAGGCCCAGGGCAGGCTCCAGGTCGGCAAGGCCAAGTGGCGCTTCACCGCGCCCCTGGTGAAGAAGCCGTCGGGTCTCTACCGGGCCAGCGCGGCAGTCCGCGGAGCGAAGATCGTCGGCGGCTGGATCGTCCTGCCGAACGGCCAGGAGGTGGGCCGGGTGCAGATCGGCGGCAGCGGCGAGCCCGCCCCCCGCTACGTGCCGGGCACGGCCGTGGACTACTACGGCGTCACGCTGCGGCCCGAGGAGCCCGACGGTTTCATCGACGAACTCGTCCGCTGACACCCACGACCCGAGCCTTCACCCCGCGCCGAGCCCTTCGCCGCCGTCGATCGAGGAGCCCTCCGTGACCCACACCACCGTCATCACCAAGCGGAGCGTCGTCCCGCTCCTCGTCCCGCTCGGCGTCGGGGCCCTGGTCGCCGTCGCGCTCGGCGTGTACGGCAGGGCGCACACCCCGACCGGCTTCGCCGTCGGCGTGGCCGGGTTCTCCGGACCCCTGGCCATGAAGGCCTGGCTGACCACAGGCGCGGCCCTGCTCGCGATCGTGCAGGTCCTGTCGGCCATTGCGATGTGGGGCAGGGCGGGGGCCCGATCCGCCTGGCTCGCCCCCCTGCACCGGTGGTCGGGCAGGATCGCCTTCCTATTGACGATCCCGGTGGCCTTCCACTGCCTGTACGCGCTGGGCGCCCAGTACGACAGCCCCCGCGTCCTGATCCACTCGCTGCTCGGAAGCTTCTTCTACGGCGTCTTCACGGCCAAGATGCTCTCGCTGCCCAGACGGGGCCTGCCCGGCTGGACCCTGCCGGTCCTGGGCGGCCTCGTCTTCACCGCGCTGATCGGGCTCTGGCTGACCTCGTCGTTCTGGTTCTTCACCACACTCGGCGTCCGGCTGTAGAGCCCGGACGTCACGAGGCCGGAGGCGTGAAGGAGGTCGTGCGGGGAAGACCCGCCGCGCGGCCCTTGGCCGAGATCACGAGGGCCATCTTCCGCGAGGCCTCGTCGATCATCTCGTCGCCGAGCATCACCGCGCCCCGCTTCTCTACGGTCGTGTAGTACTCGTACGCGTCGAGGATCAGTTCGGCGTGGTCGTAGTCCTCCTGAGACGGCGAGAACACCTCGTTGGCGGCCTCCACCTGCGACGGGTGCAGCACCCACTTGCCGTCGAAGCCCAGGGCCGCCGCCCTGCGCGCGACCCTGCGGAAGCCGTCCACGTCGCGGATCTGCAGGTAGGGCCCGTCGATGGCCTGGAGGTCGTGGGACCGGGCCGCCATCAGGATCCGCATGAGGATGTAGTGGTAGGCGTCGCCCTCCTCGTATCCGGGCGGCTGCTGCCCGACGACGAGGGTCCGCATGCCGATCGAGGCCATGAAGTCGGCGGGCCCGAACACCAGGGTCTCCAGGCGTGGCGAGGCGCCCGCGATGTCGTCCACAGCGACCAGTCCCCGGGCGCTCTCGATCTGGGCCTCGATCCCGATCCCGCCCTCCGGCAGGCCGGTGGCCCTCTCGATCTGGCCGAGCAGGGTGTCGAGCCAGGTGACGTGGGAGGCGTCCTCGACCTTCGGCAACATCACGCAGTCGAGCCGGTCGCCCGCCCCCTCGACGACCTCGATGACGTCGCGGTAGGTCCACTCGGTCGTCAGGTCGTTCACCCTGACGACGACGGTCTTGCCCGTCCAGTCGCCGTCGCGCAGGGCGGCGACGATGTTCGTGCGGGCGTCCTTCTTGGCCCCCGGGGCGACCGAGTCCTCCAGGTCGAGGAAGACCTCGTCGGCGGCCAGGCCCTGTGCCTTCTCCAGGAACCGGGGGTTGCTGCCGGGCACGGCGAGGCAGGAACGTCGAGCGCGCATGGCCCACACCGTAGCGAGAAACGGCCCCGCTGAGCACCGGGGCGGCAGGTGCGACCACAGTCGTTCGTAGACCTGCTACAACCGCCACCCGTGATGTGACCGCCTTGTCCGAGGTTGTACAGGTTGGCAACTGTGCCTTCTGTACAAAGCGCTCCACTTGTTCTTGGTGTCGCCCCCGTACGGCTTTCCTCGGCGCTGTCCAAGAATGGACATCGGCAAAGTGATCCTCCGCGCCGGTTCAGCCGGAGGCAACAGTCGAGAGGGAGCCATTCATGGCCAACGCCGCCGCAGGGACCCGCCCCGCCGTACTGTCCGACCTCATCCCGGGCAGGCTCGTCCGCGACATCGCGCTGATCGCCGGCGCGGCCCTGCTCACCGGGCTGTCCGCCAAGGTCAGCTTCCCGGTGCCGGGCACCCCGGTCCCCGTGACCCTGCAGACCTTCGCGGTCCTGCTCTCGGGCGCCGCCCTGGGCCTGCACCGGGCCGCGATCAGCATGGCCCTCTACCTGCTCGCCGGTCTCGCCGGGGTGCCGCTGTTCGCCGCGGCGAGCGACGCGACGCTCGGCTACGTGGTCGGTTTCTTCCTCGCCGCGAGCGTCGTCGGGGCACTCGCGGGCAGGGGCGGCGACCGGACTCCCTGGCGGACGGTCGGCACCATGGCCGTGGGCACCGTGCTGATCTACGCGATCGGCATGCCCTGGCTCATGGTCTCCACCGGTGCCGACCTGCCGACCGCCTTCGCGCAGGGGGTCGTCCCCTTCCTGATCGGCGACGGCCTGAAGGTCCTCGTCGCCGCCGGTCTCCTTCCGGCCGCGTGGAAGCTCACCAGCCGGAGCTAGGCTGATCACATGAGCCTGCCGGTGATCGAGGAAGGCGCCAAGAAGTCGGGCGTTCTGTGGATCGGACGCCGGCTGGCCTGGCACGCCTGGCATGACGGCGCGATCTACGTCGTGACCGGTGGGGGCGAGCAGGATCTGCCCGGCCTCACCGACGCGGCCGAGTCCGAGGTCACGCTCCGCAGCAAGGACAACGGGGCCGAGCTGGTCCGCTTCACCGCCTCGGTCGAGATCGTCGACCAGGCGGCGGAGCCGGACGCGATCGCGGCGCTGGCCAAGGAGCGGCTCAACGCCCCCGACGCCTCCGGGCTGACCGCCCGCTGGGCCGCGCACTCCACGGTCGTACGGCTCACGCCCCGCTGAGGAACGGCCCCGCGGGCGTCGTTCACACCCGTACGGCCTCCGCGGCCTCCGGCGCCTCCGGCGCGAGCCGTACGGTCGCCGACTGGGCGAGCAGTGCCCCGGCGAGCACGATCAGGCCTCCGACGATCTGGGCGGCGCCCAGGTGCTCGCCGAGCAGGATCCAGGCGATGACGGCGCCGGCGATCACCTCCAGCGAGGCGACGGTGGCCCCGACGGCGGCGGAGAGTCGGCGGACCGCCGTCACCCCGGTGAAGTACGCGATGACCGTGGCGACCAGCACGAGCCACAGGGCGGCCCCCGCCACCGGGAGGGAGTGCCCGCCGATGGCGACGGTGGTGCCGAACGCCTCCCACGGGATGTTCCACGGTTGCGAGATCGGCAGCAGGACGACCGCCGAGCCCACCATGCCCCAGGCGATGAGGCCGAACGTGTCCACGTCGTCGGAGAATGAATCACTCATCAGGAAATATCCGGCGCAGCACGCGCCCGCGACGAGGGCGATCACAAGCCCCAGCGCGTCGAGCCGCAGGCCCTCCCAGACCTGGACCACGATCGCCAGCCCGACGACGGCGATCAGCGCGCCGAGGTAGGCCGCCCGCGGCAGCCGTACCCGCCGGACGAATCGCACCCACAACACGACGATGACGGGAGAGGTGTACTCGATGAGCAGCGCGACGCCGACCGGCAGCCGCGTGATGGCCAGGAAGAACAGGGTCTGGACCGCCGCGACCGCGACGACCGCGTATGCGACCAGGAACGGCAGGCGCGCACGGGGGATGCGCAACGCCCGTGGCCGGACGATCGCGAGGGCCAGGATCAGGAGCACCCCGGATCCGGCCATGCGCACCCAGACGGATTCCAGCGGTGTGAGACCGGCGGCTCCGAGGTATTTGGCCATCGGGCCGGAGAACCCGAAACAGACGGCCGACACGAACGCGATCGCCAGGCTCACAGCCCGCATGCCCACCTGCCCATGTAATTACTGTTAGGTGCTCTTGATGCTGTCATATCGGTATCTTGCTCGCATCTGCGCGTAGCCTGAACAACGTGGATCGGATCTTCGTGGCACGGCTGGCCGGCCTCGCCGTCTTCGATCCGGCCGGAGACCAGATCGGCCGGATCCGCGACGTCGTGGTCTCCCTCCGCGGCCCGCTTCCGCCACGCGTCCACGGCTTCGTCGTCGAGGTCCAGCCGCGCCGACGGGTGTTCCTGCCGATCACCCGCATCACCAGCATCGAGGCGGGCGCGGTCATCTTCACCGGAAAGCTCAACGTGCGCCGCTTCGAGCGGAGGAACGCCGAGACGCTGGCCATCGGCGAGATGCTCGACCTCGGCGTGCAGTACAAGGGCGAGCCGGTCACCGTCCTCGACCTCGCCATGGAGCAGACACGGCCGTCCGACTGGCAGATCGTGAAGGTCGCGATCCGGAAGGGCACCCGCCGCCGGGGCGAGACCCTCGTCGTCGACTGGGACGAGGTCACCGGCTTCGGGATCACGCAGAAGGACCAGGGTGCGGCGAACCTGCTCGCGGCCTTCGAGTCCATGCGCCCGGCCGACCTGGCCAACATGCTCCACGAACTGCCCGGCAAGCGGATGGCCGAGGTGGCGGCCGCGCTCAACGACGATCGGCTCGCGGACGTGCTCGAGGAGCTGCCCGAGCGCGACCAAGTGGTCGTGCTGAGCCAGCTCCGCAAGGAGCGGGCCGCCGACGTGCTGGAGGAGATGGGTCCCGACGACGCCGCCGACCTGCTGCAGGAGCTGCCGTCCGAGCAGGCGGAGACGCTGCTGCGGCTGATGGTCCCGGAGGAGGCGGCCCCGGTCCGGCGGCTGCTGACCTACCGGGAAGACACCGCCGGCGGAATGATGACGTCCGAGCCTGTCGTGCTGCCGCCGAACGCCACCGTGGCCGAGGCGCTCGCGCACATTCGTCAGCGGGAGCTGACCCCGGCGGTCGCCGCCGAGGTGTACGTGACCCGGCCGCCCACCGAGACGCCGACCGGCAGGTTCCTCGGCGTGGCCCACTTCCAGCGGCTGCTCAGAGAGCCGCCGTCGACCCTGCTCGGCGCCATGATAGACATCACCCTGGACCCGATCAGGCCGGAGTTCAGCCTCCCGGAGGTGGCCTCCTACCTGGCCACCTACAACCTGGTGGCGATCCCCGTCGTCGACGAGCTCGGGCGCCTGCTCGGCGCGGTGACCGTGGACGACGTGCTCGACCACATGCTGCCCGAGGACTGGCGGGAAAGGCACGACTGACCGACATGACCGAGCGCCTCGACCAGCCCCGCGAGCTGACCCCCCGGGTCCGGCTCTACTACGACCCCGAGGCCTTCGGGCGGCTCTCCGAACGCATCGCCCGGTTCCTCGGCACCGCGCGCTTCATCGTCTACATGACCGTGTTCGTCTCGGTCTGGCTGGTGTGGAACTCGTTCACGCCCTACGCGTTCGACCCCTATCCGTTCATCTTCCTGACGCTCATGCTCTCGCTCCAGGCGTCGTACGCCGCCCCCCTGATCCTGCTCGCGCAGAACCGGCAGGCCGACCGGGACCGGGTCCTGTACGAGCAGGACAGGATCACGGCCGAGCGCGACCAGGCGGAGATCGAATATCTCACCAGGGAGATCGCCGGCCTGCGCATGGCCGTCGGCGAGGTCGCCACCAGGGACTACCTGCGGGCCGAACTCCAGCGGCTTCAGGACGAGCTGTCCGGCCCAGCCTCCTGACCGGCCTGCCCGCCGGTCCCGGCCTGCCCGCCGCTGCCGACCTGCCCGCCCCTGTCGGCCTGCCCGTTGCTGTCGGCCTGCCCGTACGGCCCGCCGCGCCAGCCCGGCAGCGGCGCACGGCCGATGGCAACGTCGAGGGCCGCCCGGGCGAGCAGGCGGGTCGAGTCCAGCGTCGGGAGCGGGGAGACGTCCGGCGTCACGAGGAGAGGGATCTCCGTGCACACGAGGGCCACCGCGTCGCAGCCCCGTTCCGCTAGCCGCCCGATGACCCGCGCGTACTCCCGCCGCCCCCGCTCGGAGACGACGCCGCCGAGCAGTTCCTCGAAGATGACCTCGTTGACGATCTCCCGGTCCGCGGCGTCCGGCACCTCGGCCGCGATTCCCCGCCTTTCGAACGCCACGGGATAGAGCGGGCCGTCCATGAGATACCGCGTGCCGAGCACCCCGACCCGCGTACGGCCGTCGCGGGCGGCGCGGTCGGCCACGACGTCGGCGATGTGCAGGCCGGGCAGCGCGAGATCCTCTCCGGGCAGTTCCAGCGCCATGTGGGCGGTGTTGTCGGGGCAGACGAAGAAGTCCGCCCCGGCCTTCGCGAGCCTCGCCACGCTCACCGACAGCGTGTCCCTGATCGAGGCGTGGTCCCCCGAGTCCCAGGCGGGCATGCTGCGCGCGAGGGCGATGCAGTCCATGGTCACGTCGGGGTGCTCATGCGGGCCGAGCGCGGCGAACCCCTCCTGACAGAAGGAGAGGAAACACAGGGCGGCGCCCTCGGTGCTGTGGGCGAGAATTCCGAGATGCCTCATCGCGACTCCAGCCCTTTCCGTAAGCCGTATCCCATTGGTCTCCCGTTGGCGCAAATCCTCGTGGACGCAGGCACACCCGCGTTCGTCGGACCGCGCAAGAGTCCATAGCATGGATTCATGGCACCATCCCCAGAATTGGTAACGGCCGCCCTGGCGACGGTCAACGACCCTGAGATTCGTCGGCCGATCACCGACCTTGACATGGTCAAAAGCGTGGATATCTCCCCGGACGGGGTGGTGCGCGTCGGCATCTTCCTCACGGTCTCCGGCTGCCCCATGAGGGACACCATCACCCGCGACGTCACCGCCGCCGTCTCCAAGCTCGACGGCGTCGCCCGTGTCCACGTGGACATGGACGTCATGAGCACCGAGCAGCGCAAGACGCTGCAGACCAAGCTGCGCGGCGACCGGGGGCCGGAGAAGGAGATCCCCTTCGCCAGGCCCGGCTCGCTGACCCGTGTGTTCGCCGTGGCCAGCGGCAAGGGCGGTGTGGGCAAGTCGTCCGTCACCGTCAACGTTGCCGCCGCGATGGCCTCCTCCGGGCTGAAGGTCGGCATCGTCGACGCCGACATCTACGGCCACTCCGTGCCCCGCATGCTCGGCGTGAGCGATCGGCCCACCAAGGTCGAGGACATGATCATGCCTCCCGTGGCGCATGACATCAAGGTCATCTCGGTTGGCATGTTCAAGCCCGAGGGCAACACCCCGGTGGTCTGGCGCGGCCCGATGCTCGACCGCGCGCTCCACCAGTTCCTCGCGGACGTCTTCTGGGGCGACCTCGACGTGCTGCTGATGGACCTGCCGCCCGGCACCGGCGACATCGCGATCTCCGTGGCCCAGCGGATGCCCACGGCCGAGCTCCTCGTGGTCACCACCCCGCAGCAGGCCGCCGCCGAGGTCGCCGAGCGCGCGGGATCCATCGCGGCGCAGACCCACCAGCAGATCGCGGGCGTCATCGAGAACATGGCCTGGCTGCCGTGCCCGCACTGTGACGAGCGCATCGCGGTCTTCGGCGAGGGCGGCGGTCAGACGGTGGCCGACGCGCTCACCCGCACGCTGGGCTCCAAGGTGCCGCTGCTCGGCCAGGTGCCGATCGACCTGCGGCTGCGTGAGGGCGGCGACGAGGGCAAGCCGCTCGTCCTGACCGATCCCGACGCCCCGGCATCCGTCGAACTGCGCAGGATCGCCGCCGGTCTGAGCAAGAAGTCCACCAGCCTCAAGGGCCTCAAGCTGGACATCTCGCCCACCAAGCACTGACGGCGGGGGCCTACGTAGCCTCGTTGTCGTAGGGCGGGATCTCCCCGAAACCGAGTTCCGGCTCGGCGGCCCCGATCGGCTGGGGAGCGGCGTCAGGTGTGCCGTTCCAGTCGTTCTCGAGGTCGTCGAGCAGGTGCTTGCGCACGAACGTCTTCGGATTGAGGTCGGCCGGGTCGAAGTTGGAGAACTCGGGCCCGAGGTTGGCCTGAAGGTCCGCCTTGGCGTTGTTGGCCATCTGCCGGAGCTGCCGCAACGTCTTACCGGCCTGAGAGGCAGCCTGGGGAAGCTTGTCCGGGCCGAAAACGAGCAGGCCGATCACCACGAGCGCCAGGATCTCCCACCAGCCGAGTCCGAACACGGTGATCTCCTCAATAAGCAACGACTGGGTTCAGCCTAATACCCCCCATTCCGGCCCGGGACCGGGCCTCAGGAGGGACGCACCGCCGGGACGGGCGCAGCGCCGACCGTTACCGTGGCCGTCTTCATCTGGCCCTCGTGCTGGAACCTGATCGTCATCTTGTCTCCCGGTGCCTTGCTCCGGACGGTGACGACCAGCTCGCGGCTGCCCCCTACAGGCTTGCCGTCGACCTCCAGGATGACGTCCCCGGGCGCCAGGCCCGCCTCGGCCGCCGGGCCGCCGGGAGTCACGGGAGGCTCCCCGGACTCGGTGCCCGTCGCGATCCGCACGCCCTCGCCCTGGTAGCCCTGGTCGATGGTGATGCCGATCCGCGAGGTCCTGGCCACGCCGGTGGTGATGAGCTCCTGGGTGATCCTGCGCACATGGTTGACCGGGATCGCGAAGCCGAGGCCGATGCTGCCCGTCTGCTGGCCCAGGGCCGGGGAAGCGCCGACCGCGGCGATCGCCGAGTTCACGCCGATCACCTCCCCCGAGGCGTTGACCAGCGGGCCGCCCGAGTTGCCGGGGTTGATGGCCGCGTCCGTCTGGATCGCGTTGATGAGGGCGTAGTCGGAACCGGTCGAACCGCCCGCCTCGACCGGCCGGTTCAGCGAGCTGACGATGCCGGTGGTCACGGTGCCGGCGAGGCCGAGCGGCGAGCCGATGGCGATGACGGGATCTCCGACGACCACGCCGTCGGAGTTGCCGAGCGGCAGCTCCGGAGCCTTGACCCGGACGTCCGGCTTGACCACGGCGAGGTCGGAGTTGGGATCACGACCGACGATCTTCGCGCTCGCCGAGGTGCCGTCGTTGAACCGGATCTTGATCTCGCCGCTCTGCCCGCTGACCGCGGCCACGTGGTTGTTGGTCACGATGTAGCCGCCCTTGATGACGAACCCCGAGCCGGTGCCCGCCTCGCTGTTACCCCTGACCTCCAGGGAGACGACGCTGGGCAGCACCTTGGCCGCGACGCCCGCCACGGACTCGGGCGGACGGGCGGTCGGACCGGCCGCGGGGGCGGCCAGGGAGTATCCCGGATCGGTGCCCGCCGGCGCCCGGGTCAGCAGCCAGGTGCCCACGCTCCCCGCCCCTCCCGCTACCAGCGCGATGACCACGGCCAGCAGGGCCGGCAACCCGGCACGCGCCCGAGGCGGCGCGACCGGGCCGGTCGGCGGCGGACCGCCCGGAAAGAGGCCATACGGCGCCGTGGGAGGCGCCCAGCCCTGACCGAAGCCGTGAACGCCCAGTGGGGGCTGGGCCCCGCCTGGAGGACCCCAGCCGGGCTCCTCACCCACGGGGAGGAACTCGGGCCGGTCCGACGCGCTGGAGGAACGCGTGTGATCGGTCATCGGGGCAGCCACTCCTCACGCGACGACGGCAACGCCTGATGCTATGCCGTTTCCCGTGGTCAGCGGGAAAACCGCGGGCTGGCACTGCCTGACGGACTCGGCGAGACCCTCACGAAGGGCGCCGGGTCCTTCGCCGGATGTACGAACAACACGTCGGGACCCGGGTCCTGGCGGGCGCCGGAACCCCCGACCATGAACATCGTGCCCAGGGCGACCGCCGCGGAGGCGACGCCCACGGCGACGTATCCGGCACGCCTGGCGCGGTTCGGCCGCCTCCCCGGACCGGACATCCCGCCGGAACGCCCCGGCCGGTTGTCGAGCGGGGCGATGCCGTGCATCCCCGGGAGGCCGGTGGACCCGAACGCCGGGTGGTCGGGAAAGGGGCGCATCCGCGGCGGGAGCGGCCCTCCCGGCTCCGACATCCGCAGCAGGGACATCGTCAGGTCGGCCGGCATGGCCGGCGGCTCCATGGAGCGAAGACGGCTCTTCAGCGCCCGCAGCGCGTCGACCTCCGCGCGGCAGTCCGCGCAGAACGTCAGATGGCCGAGCGCCCGCTCACGCTCGCTGTGGCCGAGTTCGCCGTCGATGAGCGCGGAGACGCGCTCGCCAAGGTGATTCACAGTCCCTCCCTGCTGAATGACGGGGGGAACTGATCGCCGCTTCTGTCCGTGGAAGGCGCGCGGTGTTCCAGAGCCTCCCGGAGTTGTGCCCGGGCCCGGTGGATGCGGCTGCGGACGGTCCCAAGCTTCACGCCGAGCGTGGCGGCGATCTCCTCGTAGGACAGTCCTTCGATGTCGCACAACACGACCGCGGCCCGGAACTCGGGCGCCAGGGCGTCGAGCGCCGCCTGGATGTCGGGTTCCAGGTGCGCGTCGTCGTAGGCCTGCGCGGGCGAGGGCTCCCGGCCGCGCAGCCGCTCGGCGGCGTCGTCGGCGAGGCCCTCGAACCGGATGCGCTGCCTGCGGCGCGCCATGTCGAGGAAGAGGTTCGTCGTGATCCGGTGCAACCAGCCCTCGAACGTCCCCGGCGTGTAACTCGAAAGGGAACGGAACACGCGGACGAAGACCTCCTGGGTGAGGTCCTCCGCGTCGTGCACGTTGCCCGTCAGCCGGAAAGCCAGGCGGTACACCCGCGCGGAATGCGTTCGGACGACCTCCTCCCAGGTGGGAGGCGTCCAGCCGGACACCGAAGTCTCCGCCTGGTGGTCGTGCTCGTCCACCGGCATTCCTCTCTGCAGGATCGTCGCTACAGCCATAGTGCCTGGTTTCGCCCCTTCCCGCGCACCGCGAGCCGAACGGCCTTGAACAAAGACCGTTCAAAGCGTGCAACGTCACCGTTGTGGCGTGAGTTCCCGTTCCGGTCCGACTCCCCTAGGCTGCGACCAACATGAACCAGGGGAAGGAGAGGCCGATGGCGACTCCGGCCAGCCTGGAGTACGCGGAGGACTTCGTCCCAGAGGACGAGATCCTCCAAGAGGCACGCCGACGCGGCATCGAGGTGGGAGCGACTCCGCTCCTGCCCGGGTGCGGGGCGGCCTTGTGCTTCCTCGCGACCGTGGCCGGCGCCCGTTCGGTTGTCGAGGTCGGCACCGGATGCGGCGTCTCCGGGTTGTGGCTCCTGCGCGGGATGCGACCGGACGGCACGCTGACCAGCGTGGACGTCGAGCCGGAGCACCAGCGCATGGCCAGACAGACGTTCGCCGAGGCCGGCTATTCCGGCAGCAGGATCCGCCTCATCGGGGGCCGCGCCCTCGACGTGCTGCCCCGCCTGGCCGACGGCGGCTACGACATGGTCTTCTGCGACGCGGCGAAGCAGGAGTACCTCGACTACCTCGACGAGTCGGTCCGGCTGCTGCGCCCCGGCGGCATCGTGGCGTTCGCGAACGCCCTGTGGCGCGACCAGGTCGCCGATCCCACCCGGCGCGACCCGGACACCGTCGCCGTCCGGGAACTCGGCCGGATGGTCAGGGAGGACGAGCGGCTGCGCCCGCTCATGCTCCCCCTGGGCGACGGTCTCCTGGTCGCGGTCAAGCTGCCCGACTAGCCGGCCAGGTAGCTCAGCAACATCCGGACGCCGAAGCCCGTCGCGCCCTTGGTGAGGGGGCCGTCGTCGGCGGTCGACCGCGCGGGCCCGGCGATGTCCAGGTGCGCCCACGGCCGCTTGCCGATGAACTCACGCAGGTACAGCGCCGCGATGACCGACCCCGCGGAGCCGGACATCTTGCGGTCCACGTTGGTCAGATCGGCGACGTCGGAGTCCAGGTCGGCCCGGTAGTCTTCGATCAGGGGCATGCGCCAGAACGGCTCACCGCTGACCTCGCCGGCGGAGAGCAGGGAGCCGGCCAGCGACTCGTCCGTGGCGTAGAGCGCGCCGAGGGAGACGCCCAGCGCCACCTTCGCCGCACCGGTGAGCGTGGCGATGTCGATCATCACATCGGGGTCCAGCTCGGCGTCGGCGTACGCCAGGGCGTCGGCCAGCACCAGCCGGCCCTCGGCGTCGGTGTTGAGCACCTCGACCGTGCGGCCGCCGTACTGCGTGATGACGTCGCTCGGCCGCTGGGCCGAGCCCGAGATGGCGTTCTCCGCACAGGCGATCAGGCCCGTCACGCGGACCGGCGCGTCGAAGGCGGCCAGGGCGCTCATCACGGCCATCACGACGGCGCCGCCCGCCATGTCGGTCTTCATGGCCTTCATGCCCTCGGTGGGCTTCAGGGACAGCCCGCCCGTGTCGAACGTGATGCCCTTGCCCGCCAGGACCACGTGCGGCGTGCCGTCGCCGGCGTTCTCGGGCGTGTACTGGAGCTGGACGAACCTGGGCGGATGGATCGACCCCTGGCCGACCGCCCGGATGCCTCCGAACGGGCCGAGCTCGTCGTCCGCCCAGACCCGAAAGGCCAGGCCGTGGTCTGCGGCGATCTCCTTGGCCCGGCCGGCCAGCCATTCGGGGGTCTTCACGTCGGACGGGGTGTTGATCAGGTCACGGGCGAGAGCGGTGGCGCGGGCGGCGACCTCGCCGCGGCGCAGGGCCTGCTCGTCCGCACCCGCGAAGACGATCTCCTCCACCGCGCGTGTGCGGGTCTCGCCGATCCTGAACGTGTAGGAGGCGAGCAGGGCACCCTCGACGAGAGCGCTCACGTCACCACTCGAGGGGACCAGCACGGACAGGGAGGGGCGTCCCTTGGCCTTGCGCGCGAGAGCCGCGCCCGCCTTGCGCAACGCCGGGGCGGTGCGGTCGCCCGTGCCGTAGAGCAGGACGCGGCCCACGCCGTCCCCACGGACCACGGGAACCTCGTAGACCTCGCCGGGCTCGCCCTTGGCTTCGTAGTGGGACAGAAGGGCGGTCACCGGCACCGGAAGCTCGACGGGCGGAGCGAGGTCGGCCCCGAAGGGCACCGCGGTCAGCTCCGCGTCGTCGGCGAGCCGATCAGCAACGGTCAACGTGGTCTCAATTGGCACGAACGCCTCCCAATAGGGCGGCCCCGGCGCGGGGGGGATCCCGTCACCAGGGCCGAAAAGTCGAACAGGTCGGCTGAACCCTCAGCCGACCACTGTCTTCAGCGCGTCTCCGAGAGCGCCGGCCTCATCCGCCGAGAGCTCGACGACGAGTCGGCCGCCACCCTCGAGAGGGACCCGCATGACGATGCCCCGTCCTTCCTTGGTGACCTCCAGCGGACCGTCGCCAGTCCGTGGCTTCATCGCCGCCATGCGTGTATCCCTTCCCGCGTAGTCGGCCACCCCGAAGGGTGACCGGCGCATTCACGTTTCTGTGATGTTCTATTATCCCGCCTCCGAGCTCAAAAAGGTAACGGCCCGGCTCCGGTCAGTCGATCAATAAGGGCTCAGGCACATTGTCGGAGAGCGATCCAGACCCTCAAACTGAGAGGGATGAACGCCCGAGCCGCACTTTTCGACCTCTACGGCGACCACCTCCGCACGCGTCACGGACGCGCCTCGGTGGCCGCGCTCGTCAGGCTGCTCGCGCCCCTCGACATCGCCGCCCCCGCCGTACGGACCGCGATCTCCCGCATGGTCCGGCAGGGGTGGCTCGACCCGGTACGGCTGCCGCAGGGGCCGGGGTATGCGGTCACGCCGAAATGCGAGCGACGGCTCGACGAGACCGCCACGCGGGTCTACCGCGGGGGCGCCGCCGAATGGCGGGGGCGGTGGCACGTGCTGGTGCTCGAGCCGGTCAGGGAGCGGGCGAAGCGGGAGCGGATCCGGGCCGATCTGGCCTTCCTCGGCTACGCCCCTCTGTCGGAGACCACCTGGATCGGGCCGTGGGCCTCCCCCGAGCTGGACGCGCTGCGACTGCCCGCCCACCGGTTCGACGCCGCGCTGGAGGGCGACACGCGCGAACTGGTCGCCCAGGCGTGGGACCTGGACGGCATCGCCGGAGCGTACGAGGATTGGCTCGCCGGTGCCGTGGATCTCGTGGGATCGCTGCCGGGGAACCCCCCGGACCACCAGGTCTTCGCGGTCCGGAGCAGGTTGGTGCACGGCTGGCGCAACTTCCTGTTCCGCGACCCCGGCCTGCCGGCGGAACTGCTGCCTCCGGGATGGCCGGGCGACAAGGCCCGCGCCTTCTTCGAGCAGGAGGCGGCCCGGCTGCTGCCCGCGGCGGCGGCCTTCGTCGACCGCAACCTGGATGGGGGATCGTGAGATGAGTGTCGGCTACGAGGTCGAGCAGGCGGTCGCGACGGTCACCCTGGACCGCCCCAACGCGATGAACTCGCTGACCGCGGCCATGAAGGGCGAGTTGCTCGCGACGCTGCGCCGGGCCGCCGGGGACGCGTCCGTGCGCGCCGTCCTGCTGACCGGGGCCGGCCGGGCCTTCTGCGCGGGACAGGACCTGCGCGAGCACGCCGACAACCTGGACAGCGGCCTCGGGCTCGCGAACACGGTTCGTGAGCACTACAACCCGATCGTGCTCACGATCGCCTCGATGGACAAACCGGTGGTCGCCGCCGTCAACGGCGTGGCCGCGGGAGCGGGGGCGTCACTGGCCTTCGCGTGCGACTTCCGCATCGCCGCCGAGAGGGCGAAGTTCGCCATGGCGTTCACCGGGATCGGCCTCGCGCCCGACTCCGGCGCCTCGTGGACCCTTCAGCGCCTCGTGGGCCCCGCCGTGGCCAGGGAGATGCTGCTCCTGGGCGAAACCGTCGACGCGACGCGCGCGCTGGAGCTGGGCCTGGTGAGCAAGGTCGTGCCGGGCGAGGACGTGGTGCCCACGGCACGCGAGCTGGCGCTGCGCCTGGCGCAGGGACCCACCCTGGCCTACGCCGCGACCAGGCGTGCGCTCGACTTCTCCGCCTCCCACCCGCTCGCCGCCGCCCTCGACCGCGAGGCCGATCTGCAGGACGAGTGCGCGGCCACGGCCGATCATCTGGCCGCGACGAAGGCCTTCCTCAGCAGGGAGACCCCGCGCTTCGAAGGACGTTGACCTCCTCGCGCACCCAGCAGTCGACCACGTGGTCGTTGACCAGGCCGATCGCCTGCATCAGCGCGTAGGCGGTGGTCGGGCCGACGAACCGGAACCCGTGCTTCTTGAGCTCCTTGGCCAGCGCCTTCGACGCCGCGGTCTGCGCGGGCACGTCGCCGAGGCCGGCCGGTACGGGCGAGGACGGGTCCGCGAACTTCCAGACCAGCCGGCACAGGCCGTCCGGCAACTCCGCCGCCGCCCTGGCGTTGGCGATCGCCGCGTCGACCTTGGCCCGGTTCCTGACGATGCCGGCGTCGTTCATCAGGCGCTCGACGTCGGACTCGTCGAACGCGGCGACCTCGGGGATCGAGAACCCGGCGAAGGCCCGCCGGAAGTTCTCCCGCTTGCGCAGGATCGTCAGCCACGACAGGCCGGACTGGAACGCCTCCAGCGTGATCCGCTCGAAGACCCGGTCGTCGCCGTGGACCGGGCGCCCCCACTCGTCGTCGTGGTAGGCGATGTAGTCCGGGGCCGAGGTAGCCCACGCGCACCGGTTCACCACGACTCTTCCGCGTCCGCGCGGTCGTCCTCCCAGGCGCCCGCCGCGGTCTTGGAAGGGACCTCGGGGGTCTTGGCGGGGATCTCGGAAATCTTGGCGGGCACCTCGGGAGTCCTGGAGGGGATCTCGGGGGTCTTGGGGATCTCGGGCAGGTGCTCGGTGACGGCCGGCTCGGCCGGCCGCGCGAAGGCCTCCTGCCGCGCCTGGAGGCGGCCGGCCAGCAGATCCGCGACGCGCTGCTCCAGCACCGCGATCCGGGTGTCCCGCTCGCCGAGCGCGGTCGAGAACCGGTAGAGGGCCTCGTCCACGACCTGGGTGTGGTAGCCGACCAGGCTCAGGGGCAGCTGCAGGCTCATGAGATCGGCAGCGGTCAGGTGACCGGCGTCGGGCAGCTCCGTCGGAGGCGTGTCCGGATGGAAGACGGCCAGCTCACCGCCATGGCCGAGCGACACCATCCACACGCAGAAGAGGACGGCGAGTCCGGCTAAGACGAGTACGACCAGCACATACGAATCGTGCCACAACTCGCATGCGTGCGAGCATTGAAGGCATGACCATTGTGATCCGTCCGGAGGACGAGGCCGACCCGGCCTGGACGGCGGCGGGCTCGCTGTCCGAGGTCTCCGCGCTGGCCCAGGCCGGCCATACGGTCATGGTGACCCTGCCGGAGGACGAGACGGAGGCGATCGCGGCGGCCGCCGCGTTCGCGTGGGCGGGGGCGACGGTGTTCCGCACCTCCCACCAGGTACGGCAGGCGCTCGACATGACCGAGGTCCTGATGGGCCGCCGGCCTCCCGCGCTCACCCGGCGCGGCCTCGCCTGACTCAGGACTCGCCGATCTCCTCGGCCGTGGGCCGCAGGTGCGCGGCCGGCCTTTCCAGCAGGTCGAAGGCCTCCTCGACGGTGGTCGTCCAGGAGATCGCGTCGAAGACGTTGGGGCGGGTGAATCCCTGCTCGTACATGCCGTCGACGAGCCGGCGCAGCGGCGCGTACAGACCCCACGGGTCCAGCACCACCAGCGGCCTCTCATGGATGCCGAGCACCCGCGAGGTCCAGATCTCGAACAGCTCCTCCAGGGTGCCGATCCCGCCGGGCAGCACGAGGAAGGCGTCCGACCTGGCGTCCATCAGGCCCTTGCGCTCGCGCATGTCCCCGGTGACGATCAGCTCGCCGGAGTCGGTGTCCGCGATCTCGATGTCCACGAGCACCTGCGGGATCACACCCACGGTGTGGCCGCCGCCGTCCCGCACGGCCCGGGCGACCTCGCCCATGCAGGAGACGATCGCGCCCCCGCTGACGAGGGCGTGCCCACGCCTGGCGAGCTCCGTGCCGACGTCGCGGGCGAGGTCGAGGTACTTGCGGTCGATCTTCTGGCTGGACGCGCAGAACACGCAGATGAACACCTCGTCACGCTCCCGCGCGGTGCCGGTCGGCCTCGAGGATGATCCGGACGGCCTCGTCGGGGTCGTCGGTGACCCGCAGGAGGTCGACGTCCGACGGCGAGATCTTGCCCGTCTTCGCCAGCGTCGTACTGACCCAGTCGACCAGCGGCGACCAGAACTCCGACCCCATGAGGATCACGGGGAAGGAGGTGACCTTGTGCGTCTGGACCAGGGTGAGCGCCTCGAACAGCTCGTCGAGCGTGCCGAACCCGCCGGGGAGGGCGATGAAGCCGGAGGAGTACTTGACGAACATCGTCTTGCGGACGAAGAAGTAGCGGAACTCGACGCCCAGGTCGACGTACTCGTTCAGGCGCTGCTCGTGCGGAAGCTCGATCCCCAGGCCGACCGAGACGCCGCCGGCCTCTAACGCACCCTTGTTGGCCGCCTCCATGACGCCGGGGCCGCCGCCGGTGATGACGGCGTACCCCACCTTGGCCAGCGCGTGGCCCACGCGGACGCCCAGGTCGTACTCGGCGCTGTCTCGGGGGGTGCGGGCGGATCCGAAGACGGTCACCGCCGCGGGGAGGTTGGCGAGGGAGCCGAATCCTTCGACGAACTCCGACTGGATGCGCAGGACCCGCCACGGATCCATGTGCAGCCAGTCCGTCGGGCCCTTGCGGTCGAGCAGGCGCTGGTCATAGGTCGAATCGGGGACGAGGTCGCCGCGGAGCACCGAGGATCCCTGGCGGCGCTCAGGCCGGTCGTGGTTCATGTGCTCACGCTAGCGGGCCATGGCCAGTGCGGGCGTTCTCCACAAGATGGCCACAAATGCCGCTTTGTTCCCAGCTGTATATCTGGGCTCACTACCATCACACCTCGTGAACGAGCCACGCCCTCAGGACACCGCCGTGTTCGTGGACCACAGCGGCCGACGCGGCCGGATTCTCACGGTGACGGCGATCGGTTCCGGAGTCGTCGTCGTGACCCTCCTGGCCTTCGTCGTCACCGGAATGCTGGGCGGCACCGAGTTGCCCGGACTGGGCTGGCCCGGCAAGCCTCAAAAGGGACCGGCCATCGAGAGAACCGCTTCCCGGTCCGCGGGCCCGCCCACGCGGGCGCCACGCGTCAGCCCGTCCGCGACGGCGGTCCCACAGGCCCCTGTGCCCACCGCGCCGAGCAGCGAGCCGCAGCGGACACCTGACGCCACGCCCTCGGCCGGCAGGCCCGGCAACACCCCGCCGCCCGACGCCCAGGGTTCCGTGACGGGCAATCCCGGCCACGGCGGCACCCCGCCGGGGCAGACCGACAAGACGCACGGGCCGAAATGAGCACGCGGCGGACCAAGCGAAGCGACCCGCGCGCCCACTGGATCCTGGTCGCCCTGGCGGCCGTCCTGACCGGCGGGGCGCTCTTCCTGAACGGCTACGTCCACAACGTCGTCGGCGAGACGCACCCGCCCGCGGACGACACCGGCGATTCGGCGATGCTCGACCGGGTGCGCGCCGGCGGCCCCGTGGTGAACATGTCGGGACCACGACCGCAGGCTCTGCGCGTCGCACGGCGCACGGTGGCGCTCACCTTCGACGACGGGCCCGATCCGCGCTGGACGCCCCAGGTGCTCGACGTGCTTCGCAAGCACGGCGCCACCGCGACGTTCTTCGTGGTCGGTGCGCACGTCGCCGAGAATCCCGATCTCATCCGGCGCATGGTCGCCGAGGGCGACGAGATCGGCGACCACACGTACACGCACGCCGACGTGACGACGACCCCGGACTGGCGAAGCCGGCTGGAGTTGTCCCTCACACAGAAGGCGCTGGCGGGGACAGCCGGCATCCACACCCGCCTGGTCCGCATGCCGTACTCCGCGTCTCCTGAGGCCGTGGGGGACAAGCAGTTCGCGGCGATGCGACTGCTCGCGTCGGAGGGCTACCTGACCGCCCTGACCGATCTCGACTCCAAGGACTGGAGCCGGCCGGGGGTGGACAAGATCGTCAAGGCGTCCCTGCCGCCGCGCGACACCGGCGCCGTGATCATGTTCCACGACGCTGGAGGAGATCGTTCGCAGACCGTGGCGGCTGTCGACCAGTTGCTGACCACGCTGGACAAGCGGGGCTACACGGCCACCACCCTCACCCGGGCGGTCGGGCTCCCCTCGGCGCACACGCCCGCCTCCACGGGCGACCGGTGGCAGGGCGAGGCCCTGGTGCTCATCCAGCGGGCCTCCTCCGCGTTCACCGGATCACTCGGCTGGATCCTCGCCGCGGCCGGTGTGCTGACCCTGCTCCGGCTCGCGCTGTTCGTCGCCCTCGCCTGGGTCCACGCGCACAGGGCGAGGCGGCTGCGAAGGGACAGGGACGCCGGACGCCGCCGCCGGGGAATCGCGCGGTGGCCCGCTCCACCTCCCGTCACCGTGATCGTCCCCGCCTACAACGAGGAGGCGGGCATCGAAGCCACCGTCCGCTCACTCGTCGCGACCGACTACCCGGGGCTCGTGGAGGTCATCGTCGTCGACGACGGCTCCACGGACCGCACGGCGGAGATCGCGGCCTCGCTGGGTCTCCCCGGCGTACGGGTGATCCGCCAGCAGAACGGGGGCAAGCCGTCCGCGCTGAACACCGGGATCGCGCAGGCGGCGCACGACATCCTGATCATGGTCGACGGGGACACGGTGTTCGAGCCGTCGACCATCGGCAACCTGATCCAGCCGCTGGCCGACCCGTCCGTCGGCGCGGTCAGCGGCAACACGAAGGTCGGCAACCGGCGGGGCATGATCGGCCGCTGGCAGCACATCGAGTACGTCATCGGGTTCAACCTCGACCGGAGGGCGTTCGACCTCCTCGGCTGCATGGCCACCGTCCCGGGCGCCATCGGCGCCTTCCGCAGGTCAGCGCTGACGTCGGTCGGCGGCGTCAGCCTGGACACGCTCGCCGAGGACACCGATCTCACGATGGCGATCTGCCGCGAGGGCTGGCGCGTGGTCTACGAGGAGCACGCCCGGGCGTGGACCGAGGCGCCCACGTCCCTCGGGCAGCTCTGGCGGCAACGTTACCGGTGGTGCTACGGCACGCTGCAGGCGATGTGGAAGCACCGCGGGGCGGTCCTGGAACGCGGCTCCTTCGGACGCAGGTGCCTGGGCTATCTCATGCTCTTCCAGGTGATCCTGCCGCTGCTGGCCCCCGTCGTGGACATCATGGCGGTGTACAGCCTGGCCGTCGCCGACCCCCTGCCCGTGGTGGCCGTGTGGGCGGGTTTCGTCACCGCCCAGGCGCTCAGCGGGTGGTACGCGCTCCGGCTCGACGGCGAGCCCGCCTCCGCGTTGTGGGTGCTTCCGCTCCAGCAGTTCGTCTACCGGCAGTTGATGTACCTGGTGGTGATCCAGTCGGTGGCGACTGCCGTGCTGGGTGTGCGCCTGCGCTGGCACACGATCCGCAGGGAGGGCACCTTCAGCCCGGAACCGGTGCTCCCCGAGGTCACGACCGGCCGCTGACGGAACCGCTCAGAGTGGAGTGCTCAGCCAGTCGAGCATCCGCCGCTCGGTCTCCGCGATCATCGCCAGGCTCACGTGCTCACCGCTGGTGTGGGCCAGGTTGGGGTTGCCGGGACCGCAGTTGACGGCGGGCATCCCGAGAGCCGAGAACCTGGCGACGTCGGTCCAGCCGAGCTTGGCGCGCGGCGTGCCGCCGACGGCGGCGGCGAAGGCCGCGGCCACCGGGTGGGTGAGCCCGGGCCTGGCTCCCGGCGCACCGTCCCTGAGCCGCACCTCGAAGCCGTCGAACTGCTCGGTGACGTGGTCGAAGGCCTGCTCGACGGTGAGGTCGGGGGCGAAGCGGTAGTTGACGGTCACCACGCACTCGTCGGGGATCACGTTCCCGGCCACCCCACCGTGGATGCCGACGGCGTTGAGCCCCTCGTGGTAGCGCAGGCCGTCGACCACGGGACGCCTGGGCTCGTAGGCGCCGAGGATGTCGATGACCGGCTTGATCCCGTGGATGGCGTTGACACCCTCCCAGGACCGCGCACTGTGCGCCCTGGCCCCGCGCACGACCACCTCGGCCCGCAGCGTCCCCTGGCAGCCGCCCTCGATCAGCCCGTCGGTCGGCTCCATGACGACGGCGAAGTCGCCGGCGAGCCACTCGGGGTGCTCCCGGGTGAGGCGCAGCAGGCCGCTGCGCTCCGCCTCGATCTCCTCGCAGTCGTAGAAGACGAAGGTCAGGTCCCGGTTGGGGTCGTCCAGCAGGGCCAGCTTGAGCTGGACGGCCACGCCGCTCTTCATGTCCGAGGTGCCGCAGCCGTAGAGCAGGTCGCCGTCGACGCGGCTGGGCAGGTTGGCCGCGACGGGGACGGTGTCGATGTGCCCGGCGAGCACGACGCGCTCGGCGCGCCCGAGCGTCGTGCGGGCCACGATGTTCTGCCCGTCGCGGTTCACGGTGAGGTGGTCCAGCGGGGTCAGCGCCTCCTCGATGGCGTCGGCGATGGCCTTCTCACCGCCGCTGACCGACTCGATGTCCACAAGGCGCGCCGTGAGCGCTCCGACGTCCTGTCCAAGGTCCAGCCGCATGCCCCCTGAGCCTAGGCGATGCGCACGGCCCCGGACGCCTTGGCCTCGTCCTTCAGCCAGCCGTCGTGCCCCGCCTCCGCGGTCCAGGTCATGCCGCCGTAGTGCACCTCGCGCAGGCCGTACTTCTGCGCGTTGGAGACGTACCACTCGGCGATCAGCCAGCCGTGCTTGGCCGAGGAGTCGTCGCCCAGAGCCCGCACGAGCTGCTTGCGCGCCTCTTCGGGCCGCGGTGAGACGGGCTTGTCGGCCGGGGGGTACCAGCAGTGGACGGCCTTGGGGACGCGCCCGGTGAAGGCGGCCGTGAGGATCTTGGCGGACGGCTCGTGCTGCGCGTACGCGGAGCCGTCGGCCGAGCGCTGGACGGCCTGCGCCGCCTCGTGGAGGGGCATCGACTTGTAGTGCTTGACCTTCTCCAGCGCGGCGAAGAACTTCTTGGTCGCGTAGACGGGGTCGGTGAGCTGCTCGGGCGTGCCCCATCCCTGGGAGGGCCGCTGCTGGAAGACCCCCACCGAGTCCCGGTCGCCGAACGGCAGGTTGGCCAGCTTCGACTCCTGGATGGCGGTCACGTACGCGATCTGCAGGGCGCGCTCCGACAGCTTCCGCCTGGCGGCGACCGCCGCGATCGTGGCGGCGATCTGGGCCTGCTCGATGTCGAGGTCCAGCGTGCCGTCCGATGTCGTGACCAGGCAGTGTTCGCCTAAAGCGAACGGCTGGGCCTTCTTCATCAGGTGGTAGACACCGTATCCGACGCCTCCAACGATCAGGACGGCGATGATCAGAACGGTCAGGCCTACGCGGGAACGACGCCGAGTCACCCTCCAGAAACTACCGGCCGATCAAGGTGTGCGTTCCACACGGATGGAACCCGGCGTCAGCGGACGGGTGTAGAAGGACGACCACTGGCCGCCCTGGACACGCTCGAACGACAGCAGCCGGCCGTCTGTGGCCCGGTAGTGGGCGAAGTCGAGGAGCCCCCGGTCGGGGTGGCCCGTCATCCCCTCGGAGCGGAAGGCCACCGTGCCGCGCTCGACGGGGAAGAACTCCACACCCTCCATGATCAGCATGTGCTTGGCCGGGACCATCCCCTGGGTCGGCACCTGGGTCCACAACATGACCTCGAGATGGAGGGGCTCGCCCTCCGCGGAGCCGCGGCGCTCCTCGACGGAGAGCCACTGGTAGCGCCGGACGCCCTCATCGAGGAGGTACTCCGTCCACTGGTCGCCCTGCCGCGACAGGTGCAGGGCGCCGATGGCACGGGACTTCACGCCCTGGATGTGGACGGTGTCCCCTACCTTGATCGTCCTGGGATCGAAGTAGTCGGCCGCGGGGGCCGGAACGCGGACGGACTCGGCCTCCGGCTCCTCGAGCGGCAGCGGCGGCATGGGCGCCGGAACCCTGCCCTGCCGGGCCGTCGCGACGAACGCGCCCAGGACGACGACCAGTGTGGCGACACCCAACACGAGCACGACCGCTGCCGTCATGCCGCGCGATCCTACTGGAGGCGGCGCACCACCGCATCGATCCTTTCATCGGTCGCCGTAAGGGCGATCCGCACATGGGCGCGACCTGCGACTCCGTAAAAGTCGCCTGGTGCCACCAAAATGCCCTTTTCGGCCAGCACGCGTACCTGCTCCCAGCAGTCGGTGCCGTCGGTGGCCCACAGATAGAGGCCGGCCGTGGAGTGGTCGATCCGCCAGCCCGCGCGTTCCAGCGCGGGACGGAGCACCTCCCGCCGCCGGGCGTACCGCCCCCGCTGCTCGTCCGCGTGCTCGTCGTCGTCGAGGACGGCGGCCATCGCGGCCTGGACCGGGGCGGAGACCATCATGCCCGCGTGCTTGCGCACCTCGAGAAGCCGCTTCACCAGGGCGGGGTCTCCGGCGACGAATCCGGCCCGGTAGCCCGCGAGGTTGGATCGCTTGGACAACGAGTGAACCGCGAGGAGCCCCTCGTGCGAGTCCCCGCAGACGTCGGGGTGCAGGACGGAGACCGGATGGTCCTCCCAGCCGAGCTCGAGGTAGCACTCGTCGGAGGCCACCACCGCGCCGCGCTCACGCGCCCAGGCCACGACCTTGCGCAGGTGCTCGGTGGGCAGCACCCTGCCCGTCGGGTTGGACGGCGAGTTGACCCAGACGAGCGGCACCCGCTCGGGGCCCACGGCGAGGAGGCCGTCCGCCGCGTACGGCTCGGCTCCCGTCAGGCGGGCGCCCACGTCGTAGGTGGGGTAGGCCAACTCGGGGATGACGACGCGATCCCCGCGTCCGGCGCCCAGGAGCGTCGGCAGCCAGGCCACCATCTCCTTGGAGCCGATCGTCGGCAGCACGTCGGCCGGGTCGACCGTGACCCCGTGCCTGCGCCGCAGCCATCCCGCGGCCGCCTCACGCAGCCGCGCGGTGCCGTACGTCTGGGGATAGCCGGGGCTGTCGGCGGCCGCGGCGAGCGCCTTGCGCGCGACCGCGGGCACCGGGTCGACGGGCGTGCCGATCGACAGGTCGGCGATCCCGTCCGCGTGAGCCTGGGCCAACTCCTTGTACGGCGCGAGCCGATCCCACGGGAAGTCGGGCAACTCGATCAACGGATCACCCCGGTCAGCGGACGGGCCCGCACTCAGTGGTCCTCGGCCTGCGGAGGGAGAGCGGCGACGACGGGGTGATCCTTGTCGATCTTCCCCACCTTCGAGGCGCCGCCGGGCGACCCGAGCTCGTCGAAGAACTCCACGTTGGCCTTGTAGAAGTCCTTCCACTGGTCGGGAAGGTCATCCTCGTAGAAGATCGCCTCTACCGGGCACACCGGCTCACACGCCCCGCAGTCCACGCACTCGTCGGGGTGGATGTAGAGCATGCGCTCGCCCTCGTAGATGCAATCGACGGGGCACTCCTCGATGCACGCCTTGTCCAGGACATCCACGCAAGGCTGCGCGATGACGTACGTCACCTCGGGCTCCTTCTGGGTTGCACGGCTCGGCCGCGGTTTGCTACGCCCTAGTATTGCGTTGCCTGTCGAGTAGCCGGAACAGGAGGGGGCCAATCATCGTGAGCCCTCGGTTCGGAGCCAGGCTGGTCGTGGCCATCACCCCCGAAGACGTGGGGCGACGGGTGACCGTGCGACGTTTCGAGGCCGGTGTTTTCCGTGACGCGGTCGGCGTGTTGGAGTCGTGGACCGGCGGCGTCCTCACCCTGCGCAGGCGAGACGGCTCGACGGTCGAGATCGCCGAGGACTCCATGGTGGCGGCCAAGATCGTGACTCCTCCCCCGCGTGCCTCCTCGACCGGCGGCTGAGTAACGCGGAATATACGTAGCGTGACCATACGTGCCAGTGCTGTAGTGGTGATGCTCGTCTCGGCGGCGGCGTGTTCCGCGCCGACATCGAAGGGCGACAAGGAGCTCCCGCCGGTGAACCCGATGGCGGCGAGCATGAAGGACGGGTTCTCCACCATGGACAGGCTGGTGGAGGCCGCCAAGCGGGAGGGCACGCTGACCGTCGTGGGACTGCCGCGCGGCTGGGTGAACTACGCGGACATCATGGACCGCTTCTCCGACAAGTACGGCATCAAGGTCATCGGGGTCTCCCCCGAGGCGAACAGCCAGCAGGAGATCGACGCGGCGACCCGGCTGCGCGGATCCAAGGACGCGCCCGACGTGTTCGACCTGAGCCTGGACGTCGCGGTCGCGAACGCCAAGCGGTTCGCCCCTTACAAGGTCGTCGGCTGGGGCGACGTCCCCGACCGGCTGAAAGACGCCAAGGGCCTCTGGTACGGCGTGTACGGCGGCTACATGTCGATCGGCTACGACCCCAGGAAGCTCTCGGCCCCGGCGTCCTACGCGGCGCTGGCCAAGCCCGGCGTCTCCGTGGCGCTGCCGGGCGATCCCCTGCGGACCGCCTCCGCCTTCAGCGGCGTGATGGCCGCCTCGCTCGACGGCGGAAAGGTCGACGCCGCACGCGGCGTGGACCTGTTCGCCCGGATCAAGCGCGCCGGGATGCTCAGCCAGCCGGACCGCGCCGCCTCCGTCGTCGACTGGGACTTCCTCAACACCGCACGGGCGGAGACCTCCGCCCGGGACGACAAGCCCGCCTGGCAGGTGACGATCCCGCGGGACGCGGTCCTCGCGTCGTACTACGTGCAGGCCATAAGCAAGGACGCCCCGCACCCGGCCGCCGCGCGGTTGTGGGAGGAGTTCCTCCTGTCCGACGAGGGCCAGAACCTCTACCTCAAGGCCTACGCCCGGCCGGCCAGGATGGAGGCGATGGAGATGCGCGGAACGCTCGACAAGACCGCCGCCGCCAAGCTTCCCGCGGCGACGGGAAACCCCGTCGTCCTCACCGTCCCCGAGCAGGATGAGGCCAAGTCCTACCTCAAGACACATTGGTCACAAGCGGTGGGCTAAGCGTGCACAACTCGCAGGGGCACCCGAAGCCGTAAAGTGTGTCGCTATCTGAATGACTCAGAATGCGAGCTGATCTTGCGGTACGAAACCCCCAATCTCACGAGATGGAACGCTCGTGCGTATGACAGCTCCTTCGGCTACGTCTCCGCGCACGGAGCGCCGCTCGTGGAGCTGCTCGATCCCCGGCCGGGCGAGCGGGTGCTCGACCTCGGCTGCGGGACCGGCGTGCTCACGGCCGACATCGCCGCCCGCGGCGCCGAGGTCCTCGGGATCGACGGCTCCCACTCGATGATCGAGACGGCCATCGCCCAGCACCCCGGTCTGGACTTCATCGTCGGCGACGGTCACGATTTCACGGTGGCCCAGCCGTACGACGCGGTGTTCTCCAACGCCGCGCTGCACTGGATGAGCCGTGACCCCGAGGCGGTGATCGCGTGTGTGCGCATGGCCCTGCGCCCTGGCGGACGGTTCGTGGCGGAGCTCGGCGGCGCGGGCAACTGCGCGGCGCTCACGTCCGCGATGCTGACCGCCTGGCGGGAGTACGGCCTGCGCGAGCCCGAGCTTCCCTGGTATTTTCCCAGCCCGGCCGAGTATGCCCGGCGTCTGGAGCAGGGGGGCTTCACCGTCCGGATCCTGGAATACTTCGATCGCCCGACGCCGCTCGACGAATGCCCGAACGGCGCCGCCGACTGGGTGCGGCTGTTCGCGGGCTCCCTGCTGGACGGCGTGCCGCCCGCGACCGTGGAGCCGCTGCTGCTGCGGGTCAACGAGCTCGCCGCCCCCGCCCTTCGCCGGGAGTCCGGGTGGATGGCCGACTACGTCCGGCTGCGGTTCGCCGCCGTTCGTCCCTGACGCAGTGCCCCTGCGAATGGGGATTTGTCAGACTATGGTCTGGTCCGACGGAGTGATGGGGAAAGCATGAACTTCTGCCTGAGTGACCTCGTGCCACCGCTGCGCTGGAGTGACGCCTCCCGCATCGGAATCCTGAGCGAGCAGGGCGATCTGCCGGACGCCTGGTGGCGCAGCCTGCCCATGGAGCGGGTGCTCGGTGTCATGGACCCCGAGGGCCTCGGCGAGCTGATCACCGATCTGGCGCTGGAGCACTGGCCGGCCGCCGCGGTGGGCGACGTCCTGCCGGCGCTCTACGTGCTCGACCCCGACGAGGCCGACGATCCTCAGGTCGCGATCGCGCTCGACCGCGCGGGGTCCTGGCCCGGCCTGCTCACCCTGTCCGGCCGCGAGCTCACCGACCAGCCCTTCATCAAGGCCCGGCCCGTGCTGACCGCCCTGTTCACCGCCGTGTTCACCCGGCTGGCGCCGTCCCTGGGCGAGGACGCCGAGCAGGCCCCCACCAGGGCCCACTCGGCCGACGGCCCGGCCAGGCACCTCAAGTCGGTGCCCGAGGTGCCGGCGCCGCGGCAGCCGCAGAGCGAGGTCGACTTCCCCGCCCTGATCGACGCGGCGTTCTCCGACATGGACGACAGGACCTGGATGGTCGCGCAGAACCGGGTCTTCACGGACGCGCCGTCCGCCATCGAGGAGCTGGCCAAGCTCCTCGCCGTCTCCACCGACGTCATCCAGGCGCTCGAGACCACTCTGCGCGTCTGGCTGGCCGAATGGCTCGGCAAGCCGGAGGCCCTGCCGTACAAGGCGCACCTGGCCTGGCTCGCCGACGAGTTGGGGGTGGCCGCGCCGAAGAGCCGGCTGATCACGGCGGCCGAGTGGCACGAGCACGAGCTGCGCTCGCTCGACGTCCCGGCCTGGCACTTCGTGGTGGCGACCCTGCCCGGTTACCAGGTGTCCGGCGACTGGCTGGTGGCGGGAGACCTCGCCGATCTGCACGAGCGCACGCGTGGCCTGATCGTCAACGCCGAGCGCCCGCCGACCGTGGCCCGGGCGCTGGAACTGGTCTCCTCCCTCGGCATCCACCCCGATGTGGCCAAGGAATGGCTGGAGAACGTCCCGCAGCTGCGCATCCAGAGCAGCAGCAAGAGCAACGGCGCGCGCCACGCCATGAACGGCTCCGCGGCCGACAAGCCGGTGGGCCAGCTCAAGGACGTGTCCCTCACGCGAAGGTGCTTCCGCCAGCCTGACGGCCGCTGGTGGCTGCGGGTGGACATCACCGACGAGCATCTGCGGGGCGCCGAGGTGCCGATGCCGACCGGTTTCGCCGCCTATCTCGGTCTCACGCCGGGCGAGAACCGGCCCGCGCGGAGCGCGGCGGGAGACGTGGAGCTCACCTGGATATCGCGCCCCGGCTTCGGATCACTGCAGCGGATCCTCACCGAGGTCGCCGCCAAGGAGGGCAGCCACGTCTTCCTGACCATGTCGGACGAGGGCATGTTGCGGGTGCGGCACCTCGCGGCGGCCAACGGCGGCGACCCGACCTCCCAGGCGTTGCGCCTTGTCGGGTACACGGCCCCCGGCGGCACCTTCGACCAGGCCGTGCGCGTGATCGCGACGAGGATCGGCCTCTCCGGGCCGGCCGGACGGCCCGAGCTCATCACCAGGCTCCGCGAACGAGGCGACCGCGACCTCATCTCCTTACTGGACTAGGGCGATGCCCCGGCTCGCGATCTCCCCGGAGTTCACCAGGGAGCTCAGCACCCTGGCCCGGCCGGTCCGACGGGAGGCCGTGGTCGCGGTCCGCGGGTTCCTGGGCAACTCCTCTTCGGCGCCGCATCCGGAGCGGGTGCGCAACGGCCGCGACCACCGGGTGACCACGCTTCGCCTGGCCGACCGTCACCGGGCCGTGGCCGTACGGCAGGGCGACACCTATTGGCTGGTCACGGTGCTCCCGGACGCGGCGGCCTGGGCGTACGCACAGCGTCACCGGTTCGGGGTCAACCCCGCCATCGGAGTGATCGAGACCTGGGACGCGGAGGCGCTGGATCGCGTCGAGCCGGCGTTGCGAAGGTCGGCCCAGCGGTCGGAGCAGCGGTTGTTCGCCGGGTTCTGCGACACGGACCTGCTGGAGATCGGCGTCGATCAGCAGATGTTGCGGCTCCTGAGGCTGATGACCACCGAGTCGCACTTCGAGGCGCTCGAATCCCTGCTTCCGGAGAGCCAGTTCGCCCCTCTGGCGGCGCTCGCCCGCGGCGGCACCCTCACGGACGCCTGGCGCGAACTCGACGCCTGCCGCTCCTCGGAGCCCGGCGTCGTCGACACCGGCGACCTGGCGGCCGCTCTGCGGCGAAGCCCCCACCTCGCCGCGTTCGCGGCCGATCTCGACGAGCTCGACCGGATCATGGCCCTGCCGCACTGGTGCACCTTTCTGCATCCCCCGCAGCACACGTACGCGAACTGGGCCGGGTACGACGGGCCGGTGCTGGTGACGGGGGGCGCGGGCACCGGGAAGACGATCATCGCCCTGCACCGGGCCGCCCACCTCGCCCGCGCCGGCGCCGGTCCCATCATGCTCGTGACGTTCTCCCAGGGCCTGGCCACCGAGCTGTCCTCACGGCTCGACCTGATCGTCGACGACGAGGTCGTGCGCAAGCGGGTCGAGGTCGGCAACGTCGACCGGCTCGCCCACCGAATCGTCGCTGAGGCGGAGGGGCGGCCACCCGCCATCGTCGGCGCCGGCGACCTGGCGACCCTCTGGGAGGAGGCGGCGGGCAGCCGGTTCGGGGCCGCGTTCCTGCTGCGGGAGTGGGAGCAGGTCATCCTCGCCCAGAACCTCCGCACGCTGGCGGAGTACCAGGCCGCAGGCCGCCCGGGCCGGAGCGTGGAGCTGGGCCCGCAGAGCCGGGCCGAGGTGTGGGAGGCGGTCGGGCACGTCGTCGACCGGCTGAAGGAGTCGGGGCGCCGCACGCTCCTCCAGCTCGCCGCCGAGGCGGCGGGGCTGCTCGGGGAGTCGACGGGCGACCTCCTCGGCGAGCAGGCGCCGGGGCGGGAGCCGTACCGGCACGTCGTGGTGGACGAGGCGCAGGACCTGCACCCGGCGCAGTGGCGGCTGCTGCGGGCGGCCGTCCCCGTCGCGCCGGACGACCTGTTCATCGTGGGCGACCCCCACCAGCGCATGTTCGACACCCGGGTCGCGCTGGCGAACGTCGGCATCCCCGCCCGCCGGTTTCATCTGAAGATCTCCTATCGTCTTTCCCGGGAGATCCTTTCCTGGGGCGTCCGGCTCCGGGGAGGCGGGCCCGCCGACGGTCTCGTCGAGGGGGTCGCCGACCTGTACGGCTTGCGCGCCGTCCGGAACGGGACGCGCCCGACGGTCCTGGAGTACGTCAGCCCCGAGGCCGAGATGGCCGGTCTGATCGCGCATGTGTCCGAGTGGATGGAGGAAGGCGTGCCGACGCATGACATCGCCGTCGCCGCTCGCACCGCCGAGCTGGTCAAGGCCGCCCGGACGGCTCTGCGTGACGCGGGGATAACAGTGAAAGTCACGATGCTGCACGGGATGAAAGGGCTGGAATTTCGCAGGGTGGCCGTGATAGGCGTGGCTGACGGAATCGTGCCGGCGCCCGACGCGCTGACCCCGGCCTCGGAGGACCCCACCGCCCGGGCCCACGATCTGCAACGAGAACGGGGGTTGCTCTACGTGGCGTGCACCCGAGCCGGCGAGCTGCTGTACGTGTCCTACTCCGGCCGGGCAAGTCCCTTCCTGCCTGGTTGATCCCCTACCCTGAACTGCGGATATATTCCCCTTGCCGGTTGGACCTGCATTGAACCTGAGCCTGAGCGACATCGTGCCCCCCCTGCGCTGGACGGCCCCGAGCCAGGTGGAGCCGATCGCAAGCGATCCCGGCCTTCCCGACGCCTGGTGGCAGTCGCTTCCGCTCGACCGGGCCTGCGCCCTGGTGGGAACCGCGCAGGTCGCGTCCCGCCTGACCGACCTCACCAGCGCCTGCTGGGAGCATCTGATCCTCGGCGACATCCTGCCGCTGCTCAGATTCACCGACCCCGCGGACTGCCTCCAGACGCCGGGCTCCCGCGAGGGCGTGCACAGGCTGTTCGCAGGAGTGCTCGACAAGCTGCTGGCGACCGACCCGGCGGACGATCCCTCGGCGGCCGCGCTGCCGGAGATCATCGACCGGCTCTTCGCCCGTCTCGACGACCGGCAGCGGGCCATCGCGAGGGACCGGCTGTACTTCGACGCCTCGCAGAACTCCGCCCAGACCGCGCAGCGGGCCACGCTCGACGAGCTGGCCCAGAGGTTCTCCGTGACCCGGGAGCGGATCAGGCAGATCGAGCGCGACCTCCGCGAGCACGTCCTGAGCTGGCTGGCCGGGCCGGAGGCCGCCCCCCTCAACGCCCATCTGTCCTGGCTGCACACCCGGCTCGGGTCCGCCGTGCCCGCGGACGAGCTCGCCGTCGCCGCACCGTGGCACCGGACGGAGCTGGCCACCCTCGCGATCCCCGCGTGGCGCTTCGTGCGCACCCTGCTCACGGGCTACGAGCAGGCGGACGGCTGGCTGGTCGCCGGAGGCGCCGAGGAGCTGCGCGAGAAGACCCGGCAACTGTTCGCGGACGGCCCGCGGAAGCTGGACGAGGCCGTCTCCCTCGTCTCGCAGCTCGGCGTGCGCGAGGACCTGGCCGAGCGGTGGATCGTCTCCGTCCCCCAGCTGCGGGTGCTGGACGGGCACGTGGTCCCGTGGCCGCGCGGCGTCAACGACAAGGCCGAGGCGGTGCTGGCCGTCGCCGGCACCCCCCTGAGCCCCGAGGAGATCCAGGAGCGGATCGGCGAGGACCACAGCGTCGTCGGCGTGCGCAACCAGCTCGCCTCCGACGAGCGATTCATCCGCCTCGACCGCAACAAGTACGGCCTGCGGCGCTGGGGCGGCGGCGAGGAGTACCTCGGCATCCGCGAGATGATCGTCAGGGAGATCGAGCGGGCGGGCGGCGAGGCGTCGGTCAACACGATCGTCGGCAACCTGACGTCGCGGTACGAGGTGAGCGAGAGCTCGGTCCGCGCGTACGCGGGCGGGCCGGGATTCGAGCGCACCCAGCGCGGCTGGATCCGGGTCGCCGGGCCGGAGCAGGGCGAGCCGTACCACCCGCGCAAGGACGTCTCGATGACCCGGCGGTCCTTCCGCAGCCGCGACGGCCGCTGGTGGCACCGCGTCGACATCAACGCCGAGCACCTGCGTGGGTCGGGGTCCCCGCTGCCGACCGGTTTCGCCGCCCACCTGGGGATGGCGCCCGGAGGGCAGCTGACGGCCTCCACGCCGGCGGGCGACGTGGTGATCAGCTGGCACAACCAGCCGACGATGGGCTCCATCAGGCCGGTGCTGGTCGACTACAACGCCTCGGACGGCGACCACGTCTTCATCACGGTCTCCGACGGCGGGGAACTGCTGACCCGCTTCCTCCCGGCGTCGGCGGCCGGGCTGCCGTCGCTCAACCGGGCCCTGCACCTCATCGGCTACACGGCCCCCGTGGCGTCCGACGCGGAGGGCGTCCGGCTCATCGGCGCCCGCATCGGCCTCCCCGAGGGCGCGACCCGCGAAGAGGTGCTCGAGCGGCTGAGGGAACGGGGCGACCGGGACATCCTCGGTTTCCTCGCCTAGGCTCAGGAGCATGCTCCGGGTCTACGACACGCGCGCCGGGCAGGTGGAGCCGGTCGTCGCCACGGGTTCGCGGGTCCTGCGGATGTACGTCTGCGGGCCCCCCGCCCACCGGTACGCCCATCTCGGAGACCTCCGCTCGCTCCTGCTCGCCGACCTGGTCAGGCGGGTGGCGGAGCGGCGGGGACCGCGCGTGGTCGCCTGCCGGAGCGTCGCGGACGTGAGCGGCCATGGGGAGGCGGCGAGCGCCTCCGACGGCAAGCCGCCCCCGCCGCTGTACGAGGACGCCTTCCGCGCCGACGCGCTCGCCCTGAACATCCGCACTCCGGAGCACACCCCGCGGGAGTCGGAGAACCTCGACACGGTGATCGAACTGATCACCCGGCTGATCGAGCTGGGCCGGGCCCGTCCCGCGCCCGACGGGTCGGTGTACTTCGACGCGGACCCCCGGTGGCCGCTGTGGACGGCCGCGGTGCCCGCCTGGGACTCTCCCTGGGGTCCCGGCGCCCCGGGTCCTCATGTGGGCTGTTCGGCTCTGTCCGCGCGGTTCCTCGGCGGGCGCGTCGACCTCTACGCCGGCGGCGCCGACCGCCATCAGGAGGGAGTGCGCGCCGAGTCGGGCGCGGCCGCAGGCCGCGGGACGACCGCGCCCTGGCTCCACGGCGGGCCCCTGCTCTTCGAGGGCAGGCCGGCAAACGGCCCCGACCCGGTGCTCCTGTCCGACGTCACGGCGGAGGGCCTCGACCCGCTGGCCGTACGGCTCGCGCTCATGGGGCGGCACCACCGGGAACAGGCCGACCTCACCGGGGAGTCGCTCAGGGCTGCGGCCCGGACCCTCCGGCGCTGGCGGCGGCGGGTGGCCGACTGGGCCGAGTCGCCGAGCCGTCCCATCGACGCCGGCCGGGCGGAGGCGGTCCAGCGGGCGCTCGACGACGACCTCGACATGCCACGGGCGCTGCGCATCCTGCACGACCTCGAGGACGACGGCGGCGTGGCGCCGGGCTCCCGGTTCGAGACGTTCCTCCACTTCGACCACGTGCTCGGCCTCGACCTGTCGATCGACATCGGGAAGGTCCCGACGCTCCCGCCCGGCGCGGGAGAACTGCTGCGGGCACGTGAACGCGCGCAGGAGGAGGGCGACTGGGCCGCCTCCGACCGGCTCCGCGACGATCTGGCCGAGCTCGGGGTGAAGGTCGCCGACACCCCGACGGGTCAGTCCTGGAGCCTCTGAGGGCTCACGACCACCCCGTCCTCATCGCTGTAGAGCCACTGGCCCGGGGCGAAGGTCACCTCACCGAAGGTCACCGGGACGCCGACCTCGCCCCGTCCCTCCTTCGCGCTCCTGCGCGGGTTGGATCCCAGGGCCTTGACGCCGAGGTCGAGCCCGGCCAGCGCCGCCGTGTCCCTGACCGCGCCGTTGACGATCACACCCGACCACCCGTGCCGTACGGCGGACGCCGCGAGGAGGTCGCCCAGCAGGGCCGTCCGCAACGATCCGCCGCCGTCCACGACGAGGACCCGCCCGTCCCCGGGTGTGCCGAGCACCTGTCGCACGAGCGCGTTGTCCTCCAGACAGCGGACCGTCTCGATCCGCCCGAGGAACCGGGTGCGTGAGCCGTACGAGCGGAACTGGCTGACGCAGCTGCTCAGCGCGTCGCCGTGGGCGTCGAACAGGTCAGCGGTCGTGAAGGTCATGCCCGGATCTCCCCTCCCGGGATCGGCTCCACCGGGCTGCCATGTGGGGGTAGCCGCCGTCGTCCAGGTCGGCCAGCCGCTCGAAGGGGTTCCACGAGGCCGGATTCCCGCAGATGGCGTAGGACACGCCCGCGGCGACGACGTACAGCACGATCATGGGCAGGCCGACGCACGCGACGTACTGGTTGGCATGCCGGGCCTCGTGGTCGAGCAGCCTGCCGGTGAGGTAGCCCTCGCCGTTCTTGGTGAGGACCACGTTGCCCACAGTGAACGCCCCGGCGACGGGGAAGGGGATGCGGTACCCGTGGGCGAAGATCAGCCCCTGCTCGCCCCTGCACGGACGCGCGCCGCCGATCAGCGCGATGAGCAGGCCGGCCGGGGTGGAGAGGTTGACGTAGTTGATCACCTGCCGGGTCCGGTGCCATCGCCGCATGACCTCAGAATCGGCGACGGCCGTCCCGAGGTAAAGCACCTGTCTCAGGTGCCGCCGGGCGACTTCAGCAGCCACGACCCGCTGGAGCGGGTGAGCAGGACGGCGGCCGCGACGGCGACGGCCCCGCCGTAGAGGTACCAGTACCCCGACGAGTCTCCGGCGATCGCCAGGTCTCCGGCGGGCTGCCGGGTGGCGAGCAGGAACGACGACACGAGCCAGCCCACCGCCGGCACCGCCGCCCCGAGTCTGCCGCCCATCAGCCTGCCCATGCCGTACGGCACGGCGAACAGGATCAGCAGCCATCCCAGCGCGGCGATCGGCACGGTTCCCACGTACCAGGAGTGCTCGAACGCGCCGATGACGCCCAGCACGAGGCCCAGCAGGAACAGCATGCCGTAGGCCGCGCCCGTCACCGGTCTCATGCCGCAGAGGTTAGCGGATGCCCGCGAACAGGTCGTCTTCGCGGTTGTAGGGCGCACCGATGCCGCCGGCCTCATGGGGCGCGCCGACGCCGGAGGGACCGGGGACCCCGGCCCGCAGGATGAAGTGCTCGACGCCGAGCGCCTGCTGGCCGATCTTGTTCGAGAGCGCGAACCAGGGTGCGTCGACGGCGATCTGGGAGGCGTGCGCGCGCATGGCGTCGAGCTTGGCCTCCACGTGCGGCCGCGCGTCGATCTCCGTCGTGACCTCCCCGTCGCCGCAGCCGAAGGGCATGTCGTCGGAGTCGACGTTCCAGAACTCCACGTCGGCCTCGCGCATCGCCTCGGCCGTCCGCCTCATCACCGACTTGGGCATCGCCGTCTGGTAGAACTTCGCGATCCGCCACGGGTCGCCGCCCGGGTGCCGGGAGTCGGCGGCGAGCTGGAAGGCCCGCCAGGCCACCCGGTGGGCCTGGATGTGGTCGGGGTGCCCGTAGAAGCCGTTCTCGTCGTAGGTGACCAGGACCTGCGGGCGGACCTGCCGGATCACGGTGACGAGCTCGGCCGCGGCCTCGTCGAGGTCCGCCTGCCAGAAACAGCGGGGGTCCTCGTTGGTCGCGGCGCCCATCATCCCCGAGTCGCGCCACCGGCCCGCGCCGCCGAGGAAACGGTGATCGGTGACGCCGAGCGCCTTGCACGCCGCGGCGAGCTCGCCGACGCGGTACTGCCCGAGGGTGTCGTCACGATCGGCCGCGTGGTGGGCGAGCTCCGGCGGGATGACCTCCCCCTCCTCGCCGAGCGTGCAGGTGACGAGCGTAACGTGGGCGCCCTCTGCCACATATCTGGCCATCGTCGCCCCCGTGCCGATCGATTCGTCGTCGGGATGGGCGTGAACGAGCAGCAGGCGCCGATCAGTCATGGCTTCGAGCCTAGGTCATGGCCCCACCCGCCGGGACGGCTGACAGTATGGGGGGCTATGACTGAGAGCTTCCCGCGGCTGTATGCCAGGACCCGCCGGTTCACCCTCGGAATTCCCCGTGGCTTCACGATCTCCCCGGACGGCGGCCGGGTCGTCTTCCTCCGGACGAAGTCGGGCACGGATCCGGTCACGTGCCTGTGGGAGCTCGACACCGCCACCGGGGTGGAGCGTCTCGTGGTCGACCCGCTGTCGCTGGGGGCCGCCGACGAGGACCTGCCCGCCGAGGAGCGGGCCCGCCGCGAGCGGTCGAGGGAGTCGGCCGGCGGGGTGGTCGCCTACGCGACCGACCGCGACGTGCGGCAGGCCGTCTTCGCGCTGTCCGGCGAACTCCACCTGGCCGACCTCGCCACGGGCGCGGTGCGCGGGCTCACGACTCCGGGCGCGGTGATCGACCCCCGGCTGAGCCCCGACGGCACGCGGGTGGCCTACGTCACGGCGGGCGCCCTGCACGTCCAGGACGTCGCGACCGGCGCGGACCAGGTGCTGGCCGCGCCCGAGGGCGACGAGGTCGCCTACGGCCTGGCGGAGTTCATCGCCGCCGAGGAGATGGACCGCATGCGCGGCTACTGGTGGGCGCCGTCCGGCGACCGGCTGCTGGTCGCCCGCGTCGACGAGTCGCCGGTCGGGTTGTGGCACATCGCCGACCCGGCGAACCCGGACCGCCCTGCCGTGGCCCAGCGTTATCCGGCCGCCGGCACCGCCAACGCGGAGGTCTCCCTCTTCGTGCTGGGTCTCGACGGCTCCCGGGTCGCGGTGCCGTACGAGCACGAGTACCTGGTGACGGCCTCCTGGAACGGGCACGGACTGTCCATCGTCACGCTCTCGCGCGACCAGCGGACCCGGCGCCTGCTCGCCATCGACCCCTCGACGGGCGCGACGGACCTCGTCCGGGAGGACACCGACCCCGCCTGGCTGGACATCGTCCCCGGCGTGCCCGGCCGGCTGTCCGACGGGCGGCTCGTCTGGGCGACGGTGGCGGAGGGCGGGCACCGCCTGTTCGTCGGCGAGGAGCCGGTGACGCCCCCGACGCTGCAGGTGCGCGCCGTCCTGGACGTCGACGGCGACACCGTCCTGTTCACGGCCTCGACCGAGCCCACCGAGATCCAGCTGTGGACCTACTCGGGCGGCTCGCTCCGCCCGGTGACCACCGACTCCGGGGTGCACTCCGGACGCCTGTCCGGCGGCGTCACCGTCGTCCAGCGGCAGAGTCTCGACACCGAGGGCATGACGGTGACCGTCGTGCGCCGTGACGGCACCACCGCGCCCATCGCCTCGGTCACCGAGCGCCCCGGCATCGAGCCCCGGGTCTCCCTCGTGCGCGCCGGATCGCGCGACCTGTCCACGGCGGTGCTGCTGCCGTCCTGGCACGTGCCCGGCTCCGGCCGCCTGCCCGTCCTGATGGACCCGTACGGCGGGCCGCACGCGCAGCGGGTGCTCTCCGCCGGCCGGATGTTCCTGGAGCCCCAGTGGTGGGCCGAGCAGGGCTTCGCGGTGGTGGTCTCCGACGGCAGGGGCACACCCGGCCGCGGCCCCGCGTTCGAGCGTGAAGTGCTGCACGACCTGTCGATGGCGCTGGAGGACCAGGTGGACGCCCTGCAGGGGGTGGCCGCGCTGTACCCGGACGACCTCGACCTGTCGCGGGTGGCGATCAGGGGCTGGTCGTTCGGCGGCTACCTGTCGGCCCTCGCGGTGCTGCGCCGGCCCGACGTCTTCCACGCCGCCGTCGCCGGGGCCCCCGTCACCGACTGGCGGCTCTACGACACCTGCTACACCGAGCGTTACCTCGGCCACCCCGACGAGGGCCACTACGAGGCGTCGTCGCTGATCGGCGACGCCGAGAAGCTCGAGCGGCCGCTGCTGCTGGTCCACGGCCTCGCCGACGACAACGTGGTCGCGGCGCACACGCTCAGGTTGTCGTCGGCCCTGCTGGCGGCGGGCCGGCCGCACACCGTCCTGCCCCTGTCCGGAGTCACCCACATGACTCCGCAGGAGGTCGTCGCGGAGAACCTGCTGCTGCTCCAGCTGCAGTTCCTCACCGGCTCGCTCGGCGGCGAGTTCCGCCGGGACTAGGCGGGCGCGAACGGAGTGAGGGCGGCCGGTCCCGCGATGTCGCGGGGCCGGCCGCCCTCGGCCGTTCTCACCTGCCCTTGCCGTGCCAGCTGTCCCACAGCGCGGCGTACGCTCCGCCGGCTGCGACGAGCTCGTCGTGCGAGCCGAGCTCGCTCACACGCCCGTCCTCCACGACCGCCACGCGGTCGGCGTCGTGGGCGGTATAGAGCCGGTGGGCGATCGCGATCACCGTGCGGCCCTCCAGGACCGCGGCCAGCGAGCGCTCCAGATGCCTGGCCTCTCGCGGGTCGATCAGCGACGTGGCCTCGTCGAGCACCAGCGTGTGCGGGTCGGCCAGGACGAGCCTGGCCAGCGCCAGCTGCTGCGCGTGGGCCGGGGAGACGGCCTCGCCGCCCGAGCCGACGACCGTGTCCAGGCCTTTGTCGAGGGTCTGCGCCCACTCCCAGGCGTCCACGGCCTCAAGCGCCCTGCGCACCTCGTCGTCCGTCGCGTCCGGCCGCCCGATCAGCACGTTGTCGCGCAGAGTCCCGCGGAACACGTGGTGCTCCTGCGTGACGAGCGCCACGTGGCCGCGCAGCTCGTCCAGCGGCAGCTCGACGAGCTCGACGCCGCCGACGGTGACCGAGCCGGTCCGCGGGCCGTGGATGCCCGCGAGCAGGCGTCCCAGCGTGGACTTGCCCGCGCCTGACGGGCCCACCATGGCGAGCCGTTCCCCCGCGCGGACGTCGAGGTCGATGCCGTGCAGCACGTCGTGACCCTCGCGGTAGGCGTAGGTCACGCCGGTCGCCTCCAGCTCCTCGCCGCGCGGACGCTCGTCGCCGGCGACGCGGTCGTCGGGCACGTTGACCACGCCGAGCAGCCGGGCCATCGACGCGCCGCCGACCTGGAGCTCGTCCATCCACGACAACACCCGGTCGAGCGGGTCGATCAGCTGCTGCACGTACAGCGTGGCCGCGGTGACCTGGGCGAGCGAGACCCAGCTCTCGGAGTGGAACAGCCCTCCCAGCAGCAGGGTCGCCACGACGGGGATCACGTAGCCGATCTCGACGGTCGGGAACCAGATCATCCGCAGCCCGAGGGTGTACCGCTCCGCCGCGAACGACTTGGCGATGTCGCCGTCCGTCCGCCGGTGGCGGCGCCTCTCGATGCCCAGGGCCTCGACGGTCCGCGCGCCCTCGACGGTCTCGGCCAGCCCCTCGGTCATGTCCGCGTAGGCCGCGTTCTCCCGGAGGTAGCCGTCCGTGGCCCGCTTCAGGTACCACCTCGTGGAGATCCAGATCAGGGGCACCGCCACCAGGCAGGGCACCGCCATGATCGGGCCGACGAGCAGCAGCGCGCCCACGGCGAACAGGCACGTGACGACCGCGATCAGGGTCTCGGGCACGGCGTGCCGCACGGACCGGGACAGGGCGTCGACGTCGCGCGACGTACGCGTGATGAGGTCGCCGGAGCCCGCCCGCTCCACCGTCGACAGCGGCAGGGCGAGCACCTGGTCCACGAAGTCCTCACGGAGCTCGGCCAGGACCTTCTCGCCCAGCCGCGACGAGGCGTAGACCGCGAACCTGACCAGCACCGCCTGCACGACCACGAAGCCCGCGATGGCCAGTGCGACCGTGTTCACGTCGACGTCGTTCGAACCGTCGGCGACCGCCTGGACCAGCTCTCCCAGCAGCCGCGGAGAGGCGAGGCCCGCGATCGCCGCGAGGGCGTGCAGGGACAGCGCCAGCCCGAGTTCCTTCGGATACTTCAGGGTCAGCCGCCGCGCGTAGGCACGCACCTGCGCGCGGTCGGCGACCGGCAGAATCCGGCCTGCCATGGTCAGCCCTCCCCTCTCGTGACTACGGCCGAATAGCCGGGCTCCGCGTCCAGCAGTTCCCGATGGCTTCCCTCGGCCCTGACCTTGCCGTCCTCGACGAACACGACCAGATCCGCGCGGTCGAGGACGAGCGGGCTGGTGGTGCAGACCAGCGTGGTGCGGCCCGCGCGGGCCTTGCCGAGCCGGTCCGCGATGCGGGCCTCCGTGTGGGCGTCGACCGCGCTGGTCGGCTCGACCAGGACCAGGACGTCCGGGTCGGCGGTCAGCGCCCGGGCGAGCCGCAGCCGCTGCTGCTGCCCGCCGGAGAACTCCCGGCCCGCCTCGGCGACGCGGGCGTCGAGGCCGTCGGGCAGGGCCTCGACGATGTCGTCGGCGCAGGCGGCGTGCAGCGCAAGCCGTACGTCGTCGTCGGTCGCCGTGCCCCGCACGTCGAGCTCGTCGCGCAGGCGCCCGGTGAACAGCCGGGCCGCGTTGTCGGCGACCAGGATGTGCCGCCTGACCTCGCCGACCGGCAACTCGGCCAGGGAGACGCCGCCGAGGGTCACCTCGCCAGGCGTGTAGCGTCCCAGCCGGTCCGTGATCGCCGCCGCCTCCTCGGGAACCGCCGCGACGAGCGCGGTCAGCCTGCCCGGCCGTACGGCGACGCCGGACTCGCCGTCCAGCAGGACGTCCGACACGGCCTCGGCGGGCAGGGTGCCCGTCCCGTCCCGGATCTCGGGTTCCAGCGACAGGATCCGGCACACCCGGCGTGCGGCCACGTGTCCCTTGGTCAGCTTGTCGGCGGCCTCCGTGACCGTCCGCAGGGGGGCGATCAGGAACGCGGCGTAGGCGTAGAACGCGACGAGCTGGCCGGGACTGATCCGCCCGTCCAGCGCGAATTGGGCGCCCAGCCAGGTGACGGCCGCGATGAGCACGCCGGGCAGCAGGATCTGGGCGCCCTCCAGCGCCGACTCGACCGAGGCCACCCGGACGCCCGCCCGCCGCACCCCCTGCGACTCCTCGCGGTAGCGGGCGGAGAAGAGCGCCTCGCCGCCGATCCCCCGCAGCACCCTCAGGCCGCCGACGATGTCGGAGGCGCGGGTCGCGAGGTCTCCCTGCAGGTCGCGCTGGGCGTGCTGCCTCTTGTGCAGCGGTCTGAGCAGAGGGCCCACGGCCGCGGCCATCAGCGGGACACCGATGAGCACGATCAGTCCCAGCGGAGGCGACGTGGTCAGCAGGATCACCGTCACCGTGCCGATCGCGACGAGCGCTCCGGTGCCGCGCAGGAGGATGTCCATCGCGTTGCCGATGTGGGCGATGTCGGAGTTGCCGACGCTGACGACCTCGCCGGTCGACAGGCGTTTCGGCAACGTCGCGCCCAGCCGGGTCGCCTGCCGTGCGGTCACCTGCACCGTGCGGTAGGCCGCGCCGAGCCAGGTCAGCACCGCGAACCGGTGCCGCAGGACCCCCGTGACCGCCTGGATCGCGCCCAGGCCGAGGATCGCGGCCGACCACTCCACGAGATCGCCCGTACGGCTTCCCGCCAGCGCGTCGATCGCCCGGCCCAGGGCGGCGGGGACGAGCGCCTGCGCGAGCCACCACAGGATGGCCATGGAGATGCCGACGAGCATCGGCCACTTCTGGACACGCGCCACCCACCACAGGTACCGGAGGGGCCCGCGGGTGTCTGGAGTGCCGGGATCGGCGACAGGCAAGGAAATCATGGTCATTCTAGGCTCGCAAGATCGCAGGTCATCGGGCAAATGGTTTTCCGCCGTCAACCAGGGTTGACATGCCGCCGGGTGTCAACTTAGGTTTACAGCATGAGCGACACGGCACAGCTGGCCAACGACGCCGGCAGCCGCGACCCGGCCACAGGGCTGCGGGCCGTACGGGCCCTGCGGCTGCTGGTCGAGCGGCTGGAAGCACTACAGGTGGAGAACGCCCGCACCGCGGGATGGTCCTGGCAGGACATCGCGCTCCTGCTGGGAGTGACGCGGCAGGCGGTGCACAAGAAGTACGCGGGCGGACGGGGACTGATGAGGCGGGAGAAGTAGACGATGTTCGAACGATTCACCGACGAGGCCCGGCAGGTGGTCAAGCTCGCCCAGGGGAACGCCCGGACCCTCCGGCACAACCACGTCGGCACCGAGCACCTTCTTCTCGGCATCCTGGAGCAGCCGGACACCCTGGCGGCACGGCTCGTGAACCGGCACGGCCTCGACCACGCGCAGGCGTCGGCGGCGGTGGTGCGCGTTCTCGGCACCCTGCCGGTCGGCGACATCGACGCGGACGCCCTCGAGGCCATCGGCATCGACCTGACGGCGGTGCGTGAGAAGGTCGAGGCCGCCTTCGGGCCGGGGGCCCTCGACCGCCATCCGAGCAGGGACCGGCGAGGCGGCCTCGTCAGCGGGCGCAGCATCCCCTTCACGCCACGCGCCAAGAAGGTCCTCGAACTGTCCCTGCGCGAGGCCCTCGCGCTCAAGAGCCGCAACATCCGCGACGGCCACATCCTGCTCGGCCTGCTCCGCGAAGGAGAGGGCCTCGGCGTCAGGATCCTCTCCGACGCGGACATCGACCTTCCGACCCTTCGTGAGGAGATGCGCGCCGAGGTGGGCGCCTCACGCCAGTAGGCGCCCGATGAGCCGGGGGCACCCGGCGGCGTGCGCCGGTGCGACCCGGCCCGGCGGCGGACGGGGAGAACGCCGATGCGGCGGACGCGCGTGGGGCGACGTCCGCCGCATCTGTACGGCGTGGTTCCGCGACCTACTTCGACGCGGTCTTGAGATAGTCGGCGTTCATGCGGGCGATGGCGTCCAGCGGGATGCCCTTGGGGCACACCGCGGTGCACTCGCCGGTGTTCGTGCAGCCGCCGAAGCCCTCGGCGTCCATCTGCTCGACCATGGCCTTGGCCCGGGACGCCCGCTCGGGCTGCCCCTGCGGGAGCAGGCCCAGGTGGGTGATCTTGGCGGCGGTGAACAGCGAGGCCGAGCCGTTCGGGCAGGCGGCCACGCAGGCGCCGCACCCGATGCAGGTTGCCGCGTCGAACGCCGCGTCCGCGTCGTCCTTGGGCACCGGCACGGCGTGCGCGTCCGGCGCGGACCCCGCGGGGACCGAGATGAACCCGCCCGCCTGGATGATCCGGTCGAAGGCCGACCTGTCCACCACGAGGTCCTTGACCACGGGGAACGGCGCCGCGCGCCAGGGCTCGATCGTGACGGTGGCACCGTCCTCGAAGTGCCGCATGTGCAGCTGACAGGTCGTCGTCGCGCGCTGCTCGCCGTGGGCGACGCCGTTGATGACCATGCCGCACATGCCGCAGATGCCCTCGCGGCAGTCGTGGTCGAAGGCGACGGGGTCGTCGCCCTCGAGAGTCAGCCGCTCGTTGAGGACGTCGAGCATCTCCAGGAAGGACATGTCCGGCGACACGTCCTTGACCTCGTAGGTCACCATCCGTCCGCGATCCGACGAGCCGTTCTGGCGCCAGATCTTGAGGGTCAGGTTCATGCCCGCCTTCCCCGTGCTTGTGGCGCGCTCGCTCACTTGTAGCTCCGCTGGGTCATCTTGACGTATTCGTACTCGAGTTCTTCCTTGTGCAGGATCGGCCCTTCAGGGCTCCACTCCCACGCGCCGACGTAGGCGAAGTGCTCGTCGTCGCGCAGCGCCTCGCCGTCCGCGTCCTGCGACTCGGCCCGGAAGTGGCCGCCGCACGACTCGGTGCGGTGGAGGGCGTCGAGGCACATCAGCTCGGCCAGGTCGAAGAAGTCGGCCACCCGGCCCGCGCGCTCGAGCGCCTGGTTCAGGCCCTCGTCGTCGCCCGGCACCTTCACGTTGTTCCAGAACTCCTCGCGGAGCTCGGGGATCCGCTCCAGCGCCTTGCGCAGCGACGCGTCGGTCCGCTCCATGCCGCAATAGTCCCACATGAGACGGCCCAGCTCGCGGTGGTAGGAGTCGGCCGTACGGGTGCCGTTGACGGCGAGCAGCCGGTCGATCTTCTCCTGGACGGCGGCCTGGGCCTGGGCGACCTCGGCCTCGTCCACCTCGCCGAAGCCCCCCGCTCCCGCCAGATAGTCGCCGAGGGTCGTCGGCAACACGAAGTAGCCGTCCGCCAGGCCCTGCATCAGCGCGGACGCGCCGAGGCGGTTGGCGCCGTGGTCGGAGAAGTTGGCCTCACCGATCACGAACAGGCCGGGGATGGTCGACTGCAGGTCGTAGTCGACCCACAGGCCGCCCATCGTGTAGTGGACGGCGGGGTAGATGCGCATCGGCGTCTCGTACGGGTTCTCGCCGGTGATGCGCTCGTACATCTCGAAGAGGTTGCCGTACTTCTTCTCGACGGCGCCGCGGCCGAGCCTGGCGATCGCGTCGGCGAAGTCCAGGTAGACGCCGAGCCCGCCGGGGCCGACGCCGCGGCCCTCGTCGCAGACGTTCTTGGCGGCGCGGCTGGCGATGTCCCGGGGAACGAGATTTCCGAAAGCCGGATATATCCGCTCAAGGTAGTAATCGCGCTCATCCTCGGGGATGTCGGCCGGTACCCGGTCGTCGCCCTTGCGGAGCGGCACCCAGACCCGGCCGTCGTTGCGCAGCGACTCCGACATGAGCGTCAGCTTGGACTGGTACTCCCCGCTGACCGGGATGCACGTCGGGTGGATCTGCGTGTAGCAGGGGTTGGCGAACATCGCGCCCTTGCGGTGCGCCCGCCAGATCGCCGTGGTGTTGCAGCCCTTGGCGTTGGTGGACAGGAAGAACACGTTGCCGTAGCCCCCGGTCGCGAGCACCACTGCGTCCGCGAGGTGGGTCTCGACCTCCCCGGTGACCAGGTCGCGGACCACGATCCCGCGTGCCCGCCCGTCGCTGACGACGAGCTCGAGCATCTCGTGGCGGGTGTTCATCTCCACGGTGCCCGCCGCGATCTGCCGCTCCAGCGCCTGGTAGGCCCCGAGCAGCAGCTGCTGGCCCGTCTGGCCCCTGGCGTAGAAGGTGCGGGAGACCTGGGCGCCGCCGAACGATCGGGTGTCGAGCAGCCCGCCGTACTCACGGGCGAACGGCACGCCCTGCGCCACCGCCTGGTCGATGATGTTCACGCTGACCTGGGCGAGCCGGTAGACGTTCGACTCCCGGGCGCGGAAGTCGCCGCCCTTGACGGTGTCGTAGAAGAGACGGTGGATGCTGTCGCCGTCCCCGCGGTAGTTCTTCGCCGCGTTGATCCCGCCCTGCGCGGCGATCGAGTGCGCACGCCGGGGCGAGTCCTGGTAGCAGAACGACTTGACCTTGTAGCCGAGCTCACCGAGCGTCGCCGCCGCCGAGCCGCCCGCGAGGCCCGTGCCGACGACGATGACGGTCAGCTTGCGCTTGTTGGCCGGGTTGACCAGCTTGGCCTGGAACCTGCGCGTGTCCCAGCGCTCCTCGATCGGTCCCGACGGAGCCTTCGTATCCTTGATCGGCTCGCCGACCGTCCACGAGAGCGTCATTTCACCACTCCGATCATCACGGCTAGGGGTATGGCGATGAATCCGACGACGAGCACCGCGGAGACCGCGGTGGAACCCGCCTTGAGCGCCTTGTAGCGGCCCGCCAGGCCGAGCGTCTGGAGTGCGCTCCACAGGCCGTGCCGCAGGTGGAGGCCGATCATCGCCATGGCGACCAGGTAGAAGACCGTGACCCACCAGCGGTCCGGCGCGAAGCCGGCCACCAGCCGGTCGTACGGCGTGGCCTGCCCGCCCTTGGGGTTCACGACCCCGAAGGTGAGGTCGAGCAGGTGCCAGATCACGAACAGCAGGATGATGACGCCGCCGTAGCGCATGGTCCGCGTGGCGTATCCCCCCGCCTGCGGCTTCACCCTGGCGGCGTACTTGACGGGCCTCGCCTTGGCGGCCCGCCTGGCCAGCGACACCGCCGACCACATGTGCAGCACCACCGCGACCACCAGGCCGATCTCGGCGATGGTCAGCAGGGTGCGGTTGGGCAGCGCGGGCGACCCCACCGTCCGCAGCCATTCCGCGTAGTGGTTGAACGAGTCGGCGCCCAGGAACGCCTTGAGGTTCCCGAGCATGTGGCCGACCAGGAAGAGCACGAGGACGGCGCCCGTGACGGCCATGACCGCCTTCTTGCCGTTCGATGAGCCGAAGAAGCCGCGAGGCCGCCTGCGCACGGGGGCGGCGGGCGCGCGGTCCACGCTGTGGTCAACTGTGGCTGTCACGTCGGCCACGCTAGGCAGAACGCGGTTCGGGCGTCCAAGTCATCGCGGGCCTCGTTCCGATAGCCCTGGGCTATTCGACGTGCCCGGCGCGGTCGGGCGGCCTTCCCGGCTCCCCCCGGGTGCGACCAATCTCACAGAGTGGACAGGTCGTAGGCTTTCGACACGTGCAGTTCCAACAGCTGGCCTATTTCCTCGCGGTGGCCGAGACCCGGCACTTCACCCACGCCGCCGAGCGGATGCGGGTCGCACAGCCGTCCCTCAGCAAGCAGATCAAGGCGCTCGAGGCCGAACTGGGGGCGCCTCTGTTCAGCCGGGCCCGGGGCAACGTCACGCTGACCCCCGCCGGCGAGGCCCTTCTGCCACTGGCGCGGCGCATGCTGGCCGACGCGGAGACCGCCAGGCGCGAGGTGGCCGAGCTCGCCGGCCTCCGGCGGGGCCGGGTACGGCTCGGCGCGACGCCCTCCCTGTGCGCGGGACTCCTGGCGGATGTGCTGGCCCGCTTCCACGGCGACTATCCCGGCGTCGAGCTCCAGGTCGAGGAGGGCGGCTCGCGCGACCTGGTCCGCGACCTGGCGAGGGGACAGCTCGATCTCGCGCTCATCATCCTGCCCCTGCAGAGCAGCGACCCCTCGCTGGTCACCGAGGAGATCCTCAGGGAGGACCTGGTCGTCGCCTCGGCCGCCAAGCCCGGCCGCAGGCCGCACATCCGGATCGACGAACTGCGCGGACGCCCCCTCGTGATGTTCCGGCGCGGCTACGACCTGCGCGAGGCGACGCTCACCGCGTGCAGGCAGGCGGGGTTCGAGCCCCGCTTCGCCGTGGAGGGCGGGGAGATGGACGCGGTCCTGCGGTTCGTCGAGGCCGGGCTGGGAGTCGCCGTGGTCCCCTCGATGGTGCTCGACGGGCGGCCGGGGCTGGTGGGAACGCCGCTTCTCCCGGGGCTCCGCAGGACCGTCGCGCTCGCCCACAGGAAGGACGTCGAACCGACGCGTGCGGCTCAGGCCTTCCGCTCCGAGCTTCTGTCGTTCCTGGTGGAGGCGGCCGCCGGGGGAACCCTGTCCCCCGGCATCGAGGCGCTCACCCCCCAACGGCCCATCGAGACTTCGTAGATTGACGATAAGATTTGGCGACCGTGTCCCCGACGTTCCGAGAGGCGTCAGTGATCACGCCCTCGCCCGATCTGCCCGACCCGCTCACCCTCCTGCTGATCGAGGATGATTCGGCCGACGCGTTCCTCGTCGAGGAACTGCTCGCGGACGCCGAGAGACCGCCGAAGATCACTTGGGCCCGCACTCTGGCCGAGGGGCGCGAGCGGCTGACCGATGACGTCCAGTGCGTCCTGGTCGACCTGTCGCTGCCGGACGCGACCGGCCTGGAAGCCCTCGAGCAGGTGCTGTCGATGGCCTCGGACACCGCCGTGCTGGTGCTCACCGGCCTCAACGACGCCCACGTCGGGATCGAGGCGGTGGCCGCCGGGGCGCAGGACTTCCTGGTCAAACAGGACGTGGACGACCGGCTGCTCACGCGGGCCGTCCGCTACGCCATCGAGCGCAAGCGCGCCGACGTCGCCATGCGCGAGCTGGTCGCGGAACGGATCGTCGGGCAGGAGAACGCCCGCCTGGAGCGCGGCCTGCTCCCCGTCCCGCTGCTCCCCCCGGCCTCCCTGCTGCACCACCAGACGAGATACCTGCCCGGGCGGGTGCGCGGCCTGCTGGCCGGCGACTTCTGGGACACTGTGCAGACCGCCGACGGCGCGGTGCACGTCCTGATCGGCGACGTCTGCGGCCACGGGCCCGACGAGGCCGCACTCGGCACCGCGCTGCGCATCGGCTGGCGCACCCTCGTGCTCGCCGGCCACACGGGGGACGAACTGCTGGGAACCCTCGACACGCTGCTCAGGAACGAGCGGAAGTCACCGGAGATCTTCACGACCCTGTGCACCGCCACCATCGACCCGGATCTCCGCAACGCCCGCATGCACGTGGTCGGCCACCCGTCTCCGCTCGTGATCCGCGACGGCGTCGTTGACGTCGTCACCGACATCCCGTCCGGACCGCCGCTCGGCATCTTCGACGACGTCGACTGGAATCCCGTCGACATCCCGTTGGGCGACCGGTGGTCGCTCCTGCTCTACACCGACGGGCTCATCGAGGCGACGGTCGGTACGGGCCGTGACATGCTCGGCACGGACGGCCTGGCCGGCATCGTCCGCGACCACGGCGGCGTCGACCTCGACCGGATCATCGCCCAGGTGGGCGACGCGCTCAACGACGACGTGGCCGCCGTGCTGGTCTCCAGAAACGACGTCCCCGGAGACGACGCCTCAGGGAACGACGGCCCACGGAACGACGGCCCACGGAACGACATCGTCGGGAACGGCCTCTCCGGAGGCCGCCTCTCCGGGAACGAAGGGAACGCCGGGACGCCATGATGAAACCGGAGCCTCTCGCGCCGCTGGCACCTCCGGCCGGCAGGCGAGGGCTCCGCCTGGCCCGCTGGTTCGCGCTCGCCGGCACGGGCTCAGCGTTCGTCTTCGTGCTGGGGGTGACCGCGATCCTGCTGACGCTCAGCACGACGCGCGAGGCCAGGGAGACGCTGGTCGACGTGATCGACCCCGCCACCCTGCACACGCTGGAGATCTCGACGGCCCTCCAGGCCCAGGAGGGCGCCATCAGGGCATACGGCCTGACGACCGACCAGCAGTACCTCACGGCCTACCGCCAGGGCGTCTCCGCCGAGCAGACCGCCACCGCCGCCCTGACCGCGCTGATCCCCCGCCTCCCCGAGGCTCCCGCCGTACGAGCCGGGCTGGACCGGCTGACCGCCGCGTCGACCGAATGGCGGCGGGACTACGCGGACCAGATCGTGGAAGCCGTCCCCGCGACCGGGACCCGGGCGTTGAACCGCGACACGGCGAAGGTCAACGTCGAGCGCTTCGCCCGTGTCCGCGCGGCGCTGGACGCGCAGCAACACCAGCTGAACCGGCTCCACGACATCGGCAGAGACCGTCTGTACAACGGCTGGAACACCATCTATGCGGCGGTCGGCGCGCTCGTGGCCGCCGTGGTGGCAGCGGTGATCGGCTGCGCGCTCATCGTGCGCAGGGTCGTGGTCGGCCCGGTGGAACGGCTGGCCGGGCAGGTGCGGACGGTGGCGGCCGGCGACTTCGACCACAAGCTCGGCGTGGACCGGCCGTACGAGCTGCGGGAGCTGTCCGGGCACGTCGACGGGATGCGCAGGCGCATCGTCGCCGAATGGCGGGCGGCGGTGGAGACGCGGCGGCAGTTGTCCGACCAGACCCGGGAGCTCACCCGGTCCAACGGCGAGCTGGAGCAGTTCGCCTACGTGGCCAGCCACGACCTGCAGGAGCCCCTGCGGAAGGTGGCGAGCTTCACGCAGCTGCTCGAGCAGCGCTACGGCGACCAGCTCGACGACCGCGCCCGCCAGTACATCGCCTTCGCGGTCGACGGCGCCAAGCGGATGCAACTGCTCATCAACGACCTGCTCGACTTCTCGCGGGTCGGCCGGGTCGGCGGCGACCTCCACCCGGTGCGCGCCGCCGACGCGCTGGAGGCGGCCCTGCACAACCTCGACGCCCTCCTGTCGGACGGAGGCGCAGCCGTCACGCACGACGACCTGCCCGAGGTCCTCGGCAACGGGCCGCTGCTGACCCAGTTGTTCCAGAACCTGGTCGCCAACGCCGTCAAGTTCCGCTCCGCCGATCCGCCCCGCGTCCACATCGGCGTACGGCGGGACGGCGCGATGTGGGAGTTCAGCTGCGCGGACAACGGCATCGGGGTCCACCCCCGGTACGCCGACCGGATCTTCCTGATCTTCCAGCGCCTGCACCCGCGCGACGTCTATCCGGGAAGCGGCATCGGACTCGCCCTCTGCCGCAAGATCGTCGAATATCATGGCGGCCGGATCTGGCTCGACTCCGGGGAGGGTCCAGGGGCCACGTTCCGCTGGACGCTACCGGCCGTGGGAGAACCCGATGCCTGACTACCACCCCATCGAGGTGCTCCTCGTCGAGGACGATCCCGGTGACGTGCTCCTGACCAAGGAGGCGTTCTCCTACAACAAGGTCGGCAACCGGCTGCACGTGGTGCACGACGGCGAACAGGCCCTGATGTTCCTGCGAGGCGAGGGCGCCTACTCCTCCACGCCGCGGCCCGACCTGATCCTGCTCGATCTCAACCTGCCCCGCGTCGACGGCTTCGAGGTTCTGCAGGAGATCAAGAACGACCCCGAGTTGCGGAGCATCCCGGTGGTGATCCTCACCACATCGGAAGCGGAGCAGGATATCCTCAAGGGTTACAACCTGCATGCAAACGCGTACGTGACAAAACCGGTGGACTTCGACCAGTTCATTCGCGTGGTGCGACAGATCGACGATTTCTTCGTGACTGTGGTCAAACTGCCGGGGAAGTGACGGGAATCACAGACGGTTGGGAGTGACCCTCCTCACATTTGAGGATGTGGCCGTCGTAATGTTTCCCCCACCATAAGCGTGCCAGAGGGTGGAAAGTCTCCGATGACCCAGACAACGGCCGAGAGCCCGATAAGCAAACAGCGAGCGCAACTCAAGGTGCGCACGCTACGCACCGACAGGTGGTGGCTGGTCCCGGCGCTGACGTTCGCCGGACTCATGTCATTCCTGATCTACGGATTCTGGGCGATCTTCGACAAGAGCTACTTCGCCGAGCCGTACATCGCGCCGTTCTCGTCGCCCTGCCTGGCGACCTCCTGCCCGGAGGGAGCACGCTTCCTCGGGCTCGCCCCGTTCGGCGACTGGTACGGCCTTCCGCCCGGCCTGCTCATCCTCGGCCTGCCGGGTGGCTTCCGGCTCACGTGCTACTACTACCGCAAGTCGTACTACCGGTCGTTCTGGCTGTCGCCGCCCGCCTGCGCGGTGTCCGAGCCGCACAAGAAGTACTCGGGCGAGACCAGGCTCCCGCTGATCATCCAGAACGTGCACCGCTACTTCTTCTACCTTGCCGTGGTCATCGGCGCGATCCTGGCCTACGACGCGATCCTCGCGTTCCGCGACGAGCACGGCAACTGGGGCCACGTGGGTCTCGGCACGATCATCCTGCTGGCCAACGCCATCCTGATCTTCTGCTACACCCTCGGCTGCCACTCCTGCCGGCACATCACCGCCGGCCGCCTGAACCACTTCTCCAGGCACCCGATCCGGTACAAGGCGTGGACCTTCGTCTCGAAGCTCAACGCCAGGCACCAGCAGTTCGCCTGGGCCTCGATGTACTCGGTCATGATCGCTGACCTCTATGTGCGGCTGGTCGCCAAGGGCGTCATCAACTTCCCGTTCGCTTAAGGATTCTCAACGTGGAGCGTCACGAATACGACGTCGTCGTCATCGGAGCCGGTGGGGCAGGGCTTCGTGCGGCGATCGAGGCACGGCAGCAGGGCAAGCGGACCGCCATCATCTGCAAGTCGCTGTTCGGCAAGGCCCACACGGTCATGGCCGAGGGCGGCGCCGCCGCGGCGATGGGCAACGTCAACCCCGACGACAACTGGATGGTGCACTTCCGCGACACCATGCGCGGAGGCAAGTTCCTCAACAACTGGCGAATGGCCGAACTGCACGCCAAGGAGGCCCCGGACCGCGTCTGGGAGCTCGAGGCGTGGGGCGCGCTGTTCGACCGCACCAAGGACGGCAAGATCAGCCAGCGGAACTTCGGCGGCCACGAGTACCCGCGTCTCGCCCATGTCGGCGACCGTACGGGCCTGGAGCTGATCCGCACCCTGCAGCAGCGGGTCGTCGCCCTCCAGCAGGAGGACGAGCGCGAGCACGGCGACCCCGAGGCGTTCATCAAGGTGTTCGCCGAGTGCACGGTCACCCGCCTCCTCAAGGACGGCGACGCCATCTCCGGCGCGTTCGGCTACTGGCGTGAGACGGGCGACTTCATCGTCTTCGACGCCCCCGCCGTGGTGCTGGCGACCGGAGGCATCGGCAAGTCCTACGTCGTCACCTCGAACTCCTGGGAGTACACGGGCGACGGCCACGCGCTGGCCCTGCTCGCGGGCGCCAAGCTGATCAACATGGAGTTCATCCAGTTCCACCCGACCGGGATGGTCTGGCCTCCGTCGGTGCGCGGGATCCTCGTCACCGAGTCGGTCCGCGGCGACGGCGGCGTGCTGCGCAACTCCGAGGGCCGCCGGTTCATGTTCGACTACGTGCCGGACGTCTTCAAGGACAAGTACGCGACGACCGAGGAGGAGGGCGACCGCTGGTACACCGACCAGGCCAACAACCGCCGTCCTCCGGAGCTGCTGCCCCGTGACGAGGTGGCCAGGGCCATCAACGCCGAGGTGAAGGCCGGGCGCGGATCGCCGCAGGGCGGCGTGTTCCTCGACGTCTCCAGCCGCCTCCCGGCGGCCGAGATCATCAAGCGCCTGCCGTCCATGCACCACCAGTTCAAGGAACTGGCGGACGTGGACATCACCCAGGAGCCCATGCAGGTCGGCCCGACCTGCCACTACATCATGGGCGGCGTGGAGGTGGACGCCGACACCGGCGCCGCGTCCGTGCCCGGCCTGTTCGCCGCCGGAGAGGTCTCGGGCGGCATGCACGGCTCCAACCGCCTGGGCGGCAACTCCCTGTCCGACCTCCTGGTCTTCGGCCGCAGGGCCGGCCTCGGCGCGGCGGCGTACATCGACGGCCTGTCCGCACGGCCCGCGGTGGCCGAGGTGGCGGACGCCATGGCGGAGGCCGTCGCCCCGCTGGAGCGGACCGGCGGGGAGAACCCCTACGAGGTGCACCACGAGCTTCAGCGCACGATGAACGACCTCGTCGGGATCATCCGGAAGGCCGGAGAGGTCGCCGAGGCGCTGCAGGTCGTCGAGAAGCTCAAGGAGCGGTCGAAGAACACGGGCTCGTCCGGCAGCCGCATCTACAACCCCGGCTGGCATCTGGCGATCGACCTGCGCAACATGCTGCTCGTGAGCGAGTGCGTCGCCCGCGCCGCGCTGCTGCGGGAGGAGAGCCGCGGCGGGCACACCCGCGACGACTTTCCCGGCATGTCCCCCGAATGGCGGCAGAAGCTGCTCGTCTGCGCCGCCGAGCCGGACGCTTCCGGCGTTACCGTCGAAGAGAAGGTCCAGCCGTCCATGCGTGGCGACCTGATCAGCCTCTTCGAGCGGTCCGAGCTTGAGAAGTACCTCACCGAAGACGAGCTGGCGGAGTACGACGCCGCGGTCAAGGAGTCGTGATGGGTTACAAGGCGAAGTTCCGCGTCTGGCGCGGCGAGGGCGGCGAGGGTCAGCTCGAGGACTTCACCGTCGAGGTGAACGAGGGCGAGGTCGTCCTCGACGTCATCCACCGGTTGCAGGCCACCCAGGCCCCCGACCTCGCGGTCCGGTGGAACTGCAAGGCCGGCAAGTGCGGGTCCTGCTCGATGGAGATCAACGGCAGGCCCCGGCTGGGCTGCATGACCCGGATGTCCACGTTCGAGGAGTCCGAGACCATCACGGTCACGCCGATGCGGACGTTCCCGGTCATCAAGGACCTGGTCTGCGACGTCTCCTTCAACTACCAGAAGGCGCGGGAGATCCCGTCGTTCACCCCGCCGAAGGACGTCAAGCCGGGCGAGTACCGCATGCAGCAGATCGACGTCGAGCGGTCCCAGGAGTTCCGCAAGTGCATCGAATGCTTCATGTGCAACAACGTCTGCCACGTGATCCGCGACCACGACGAGAACAAGCCCGCCTTCGCGGGGCCGCGTTTCCTCATGCGCATCGCCGAGCTCGACATGCACCCCTATGACGAGGTCGACCGCAAGGACGCGGCCCAGGAGGAGCACGGCCTCGGCTACTGCAACATCACCAAGTGCTGCACGGAGGTGTGCCCCGAGCACATCAAGATCACCGACAACGCGCTGATCCCGATGAAGGAGCGCGTGGTCGACCGGAAGTACGACCCGCTCGTGTGGCTGGGCTCGAAGATCTTCAAGCGCTCCAGCGTCTGAGGGCCATAAGAGAAGCGCCGGCCGGAATCCTCCGGCCGGCGCTTTCGTGTTCTCAGCTCAGCCCTTGTCGGGCTTGTCACCCTTGTCGGGCTTGCCGCCTTCGGCAGCCTTGTCGCCTTCGCCGCCCTTGTCGGCCGAGTCGGCCGTTCCGAGCTGCTCAGACCGACCTGGCTGGTCGGCCTGCACGGCCGCCTCTGGGTACGGATACGGGTGGGCATAGACCTGCGGATATCCGTAGATCGGATATCCGTACGGCTGCTGGCCCGTCGTATAGCCCTGCACCGGCACGTACCCGACCAGCTGCTGCTGGCCCTGCCCGCCGGGCGTCGCCCCATCAGGAGCGGTGGGCGGCGTCGCGGAGGTCCGCCACGCCCGCGGCCCCGCCTTCCGTATGGCCGCCGCGTGCGCCATCCGCCGCAGCCTGCCTTCGAAGACGAGCCAGGCCAGCAGTGCCAGCAACACCAGCACCGCGGCGAGGATCGACAACTTGCGGCTGACCGTCACCTGGTCGTACTCGGGAGTCGCGTTGCGAATCTCGATCGGCACCGACTCGGGCGTCGGATCCTCGAACGTGGGCGCCGGCGTCGGCTGGGGTGTCGGCTGAGCGGGAGCCAGCGTGACACCCGGGTCCGGCGTCGGCGTGGTCAGCGGCGGAGCCGCAGCCACGTTCGTCGGAAGGACGGGCAACCCCTGCGCCGGAACCGTCGCCGTCTGCGTGACCGGCGGCGACGTCCGTGTCGCGGTCGCGGTCACCGTGACCGTGACGACCGGGGTCGACTTCGGAGTCGGCGTGGGGGTCTTGGTTATCGTCACCGTGACCACGGGTTCCGGACCCGCGGTCACGGTCTTTGTGGCGGTCACGGTCTTTGTGGCGGTCGCCGTCGCCGTAGCGGTCTTCGTCTCGGTGACGGTTGCCGTCACCGTGACCGGCGGCGTGGTCCCACCTGGGTCAGCGGCGGGATCCGTCGGGTCCTCGGCGGTCACCCCGAACACGGGGCCCGCCGCAAACACCGCCGCGGCGGCGACTCCCAACGAAGCCGCCACCGAGGACACGGCCCTCAGCTGTGCACGTCGTACCACTGCTAGGCCTCCACCCTTTCGGCCTGGGTCGTGGAACAGTCTAGCTACGCTCAAATCATGGCAAAGTCTGTGGGCGAACGCCATTTCCGGGCCGGCCCACAGGAGAAACCGCCTACCCCCAGACGAGCTTCTCGACGGCGGCCACGGCCGGAAGGTCGGCGGACAGCCACGCGACGTCGTACAACTCCTGGTGCGTCAGCCAGCGCAGGGCGAGATGCTCGTGGGCGGAGGGCACGCCCCGCCGGATGCCCGCCAGCCAGACCCGCATCACGTAGCCGTTCGGCAGCGGCCATTCCCCCGCGACCCGCTCGCCTGGGACGATCTCGACGCCCAGTTCCTCCACGCACTCGCGGACCAGCGCGTCCAGGTCGCTCTCACCGGGGTCCACCTTGCCGCCCGGGAACTCCCAGCCTCCCCTGAGCGCCTCCGGCTCCGCCCGCTGCGCGGCGAGAAGCCGGCCGTCCTGCACGATCGCGGCCCCGACGACGAGCTTTCCGAAGGCGTCCATGGTCGATCAGGTTACGGCGCGCCTCAGCTGCTCGAGCACATCGGAGTTCTCCAGCGGGCGCGTGAAGCCCACGATGTTGGGCCGGTCGGTGTATCCGGTGACCTTGATGGGCCCGCACAGGGTGCACCGGGCCTCGATCATCTTCCCCTTCGAGACGACCATGCCGACATGACCCGGGCGGTTCGCCCTCGTGCCCGGCCCGGAGTTGAAGAACACCAGGTCGCCCGGCTGCTCGTCACCGGCGCGCACCTTCACGCCGAAGGGCCACTGGCCGAACGTCGTGCGCGGGATCGACAACCCGGCGTTCCGGTAGGCCATGTAGATGATCCCCGAGCAGTCGAAGGCGTCGGGACCCGTCCCGCCCCAGCGGTACGGCTTGCCCCGCTGGGCCAGCGCGTACTCGAGGATCTTCTGCACGACCTCGCTGGACGCGCTGTCCACGTAACCGCCGTCACACGCGGGATCCGCGTCGGCCGGGATGCCGATCTCCCCTGAGGCGGCGTAGCGCTTGGCGATCTCCAGGACCTGCTCGACGTACCAGGTCGCCCGGTTGTAGACGAAGATCGCCCTCGGCAGGTCGTCGGGGGCGCCGTTGCGCTTGAGCATCTTGGCCGCGCCCAGGATGGCGTCGGCGGGGTCGTAGACGTCGCCGTACCCGTCGCCGTCGCCGTCCGACGCGTACCCGTTGATCCCTGGAACGATCTTGATCTTGGCCTTGCCGCCCCAGGTGCTGATCAGGAACTGCATCGGGCCGGCCGCGCCCGCGTAGTTGGTCCCGCTCCGGACGCCGGGCAGCTGTGACCGGCCGTGGTCGGTCTCCCGCTTGCCGATGGCGGCCAGGACGTTCCACTGGACGCCGATCTCCTGGCCGACCTTCTTGTAGATCCGGAGATAGTCCTGCGGGATGTCGGAGGCGGCGGCCTGCGACGTGTCGGCCGCCGAGGCCGCCGACGCGCAATCCTCGCCGAAACTTCCGCCGACGAAGATCGACGGGGACGGCGACATCAGGATGATCGAGCCGAACAACGTCAGCGGGACGATCAGCGCGAGCGCCACGGCGAGGCCCCGCCACGAACGTCCCCCGGCCCTGATCACCCGCAGGCTTCGCAGCCCCCGCATGCCCATACCTGTGCGCGGAGGTGTCGTCACGGCGAGGTGTCCCCGTCCTGGCCGGCGCCGGCGGGCTGCATGTCGTAGACCCGCCAGTCGGCGGCCGCCTTGACCACGGTCACGGCGTACTGGTCGTTCTGGTCCTTCTCACCGCTCTGGGCGATCACATGGCGGACGGAGCCGACGACGAACACCACCATGTTGGGCGTCATGTCGCGGATGGACTCCACCTGCGCCGACCCCTTGGAGACGACACGGTCGGCCTTGTTCTGCTCGACCACCGCCGGATCGGTCATGGCCCGGGTGAGCTGCTCGCCGAACTCGTTCGTCGAGAACGCGTTCAGCCGCGACGCGAAGGCCGCCGGATCCTCGGAGTACTCGAACGTCCCGTAGGAGGCGGTGAACCGCTGGGCGAGGTCGGCCGCCGCGCCCAGCTCGCTCCGCGACAGCGGCAGGTAGCGGTAGACGTCGAACGTCCCGGGAGTGACGGCCACCTGGCTCGGCGCGGCGGCCGGAGGCGGGCTGGACACGACGGTGGCCGGGGCGGTCCCCGCCACCGTCTCCGTGCGGTCGCGGTCGCCGCCTCCGGTCGACGGGCTCATCGTCAGATACACGCCGACGGCCGCGAGCACGGCGACGGCGCCCGCGAACGCGAGCCCTTTTCTGCGGTCGGTTCCCTGGGTGGTCATGAAGCCTGCGTCAGCTGTCTCGAGAGTCTCTGTCGGTGGGACGCGCCCAGAACGGAGCGGCGTCGCCGGATCCCCGCCTGGTGTCGCCCCTGCTCTGCAGCCACAACGGCGGCGCGTCGGAGGACCTCGACCTGCTGGAGGACCCGTTGTCACGCGGAGGCGCCGGGCGGGAGCGGCCTCCCGAGCCTCCGGACGAGTCGGATCGGCGTGACGACGAGGAGGAGCCGCCGCCACCACCGCCGGACGATCGACCACCGCCTAAACCGCGTGAGCCGCTGGGTGCGGCGGGCCGGGAGGCCCAACCGCCCGAACGGCCGCTGAACCAGCCGCCGCCCCCACCGGAGCCCGATCTCGATCCCGACCCGGATCCGGAGCTCGGGACCGATCCGCCGCCGCCACCGCTGCTTCCGCCGCCGCGTGAGGGCGTGCTCGCCGGGGGACGCCCCGGACGCGCGGGCCGGGACGACCGGGGAGCGTCGGCGGGCCGGACGCCCGTGAGGTTGAGCGGCGGCGCCGAACCGGTGCGGGGAACCGTTCCCCCGGCCTTACGGCGCCCGGCGGCCTGCGGGTCGGTCTCCAGCGGCTCCGGCTGGGCGCCGGCCCTGGCACGGGCCTGACCCTGCGCCGTGGCCGCCCCTTCCTCACCGCGGACGCGTCCCTGCGCGACGGACGTCGCCGCCGCGGCGGCGGTGCCCGCTCCGGTCGCCATCGCGGCCGCGCCCATGACGGGCTCGGCCTTGCGCAGGCCCCACCGGGCGGCGCGCGTGGCCGCCACCGGCGGCAGGGCGTTGGCCGCGCGCGACAGCGTGGGTGCGGTCGCGGCGTCCCCGAGCATCCTGGTCGTGAGCGTGTGACCGTCCATCGAGGCGAACAGATGCTGGAACGGCCGTCTGTAGAAGAAGACGGCGATCGTCAGCAACGCCATGAACAGGATCTGCATCCCCCACGGCAGGTTGGTCGAGATGATCAGCGCGTAGCCGTACACCAGGACGCCCAGGACGAGGGCCAGCACGGCCTGGCGCAACAACGTGCCGACCAGCATCTCGACCCAGCGCATCGCGATGATGCGCCCGGAGCCCGGGTGCACGCCGATGAGCAGGAACACCGGCCCGAGCATCAGCAACAGCAGGAAGCCCACCTTGAGCACCAGCAGCGACACCGCCACCAGGAAGATGAGCAGGCCCGCGACCATCGCGGCGAGGAAGGCGCCGATGGCGATGCCGAGGCGGCTGGTCCAGTCCTTGCCCTGGAGGAGGAAGAACGTGGGGTTGTTCTCCAGCGGCTTGGCGACCTCCTCCTCGAACCGCTTCTGATGGGCGTCGCCGCTCGGCATCTGTTTGGCGGCCTGTTCGGAGGCGTCGATCGCCTGGATGTCGAGCAGCTTGGCGCCGAAGGCCTTGATGATCGGGGCGTTCGCGTCGGCGGTGCCGAACTCGCCCATCAGCCAGGGCTTGCACACGAGCGTGGACCACAGCGCGTCGGCGTTCTGGTCGACGCCCGGCGTCCCCTGCTGGCCGTACCCGCCGGGCTGGGCCTGCGCGGTGGTGTCGCCCTTGGCCGGCAGGCAGGACGCGCCGCCCGCTCCGGGCAGCCCCGAGAAGGCCGAGTTGACGATCTCTCCGGTCTTGTCGGTCACGGTCTTGCCGAGTGAGGTGAAGTCGCCCGGGCGGCTGAAGAACCACACGGCCGCGGTGACCGCGATGACCATCCAGACGACGCCCTCGGTCGTGGTGGTCGCCCGTTTGCGGATCAGGCCGTACCACATGAGCCAGATGGCGCCGAGGATGACGATCGGCCGCAGGTAGGGCCAGTACATCGCGTCGGCCAGGTTGGTGACGATCTCGTCGGCCACGTTCTTGATCGGCTGGAGCGGTCCTTCGGTGGCCGCGGCCTGGTAGGTGCTGATCGTCAGCCGGTCGACCGCCTTGGCCCAGGAGAAGACCGTGTTGGCCCAGGCGTTGCCGAGGACGGCCGTGACGTCCGAGCAGCCGAGGCCGTAGGTGTGCCAATACTGACCGGCCATGCCGTACCGGTCGTAGTTGGTGAGCGGCTCCCGGGGCGCCTGCGGCGCCACCGCTCCCGCCGTGCCGGCCGCGTCCGGCGGCGGAGGCTGCACCAGGCCGTCGACGCCGCCGCCCACGATCTCGGGGGCGAGTTCGGACGAGAGGTCACACGGCCCGGCCGCGCTCGCCGTGTCGGCGGGAAACGCGAACGGCATCATCACGAACGCCGCGAAGGCGACGAGGAGCAGGGCGAGTTTGCGCCGTACTCCGAATCGGACGCGACCGTTCCTGCGCAATCTCAAGACCGCACCTCCTGAGCGACCCCCGACCGGTCTGCGCCCCCGCTAAGACGATCATGCACGCTTTCGCCTGGTTTGTCGTGCGTCGGATTGGTATCGAGCCACTGAAGGAGTTCCTCCGAGACGAGGTCCACCCCGATACGGCCCGCCCTGCCGTCCAGGTCCCGGAAGATGCATTCGCCGTTGCCGAGCGACCGCAGGACGGCCTTGTGCTCCTCGGACGAGTCGACCCCGAGCAGTTCCATCACGTGCCCGACCTCGACCCGCTCGGAGGAGCGGAACGCGAAGACCGAGGAGAGGCAGTTGGTGACCTGCTCGTTGAGGAGGTCGCCCGCGTTCTGGGACACCAGGACCAGGGCCGTGTTGCGCGAGCGGCCCATCCGGGAGACCTCCGGCACCAGCTTGGCGCCCTCGGGCGTGGACGTGATCGCCCACGCCTCGTCGAGGAAGATCGCCTTGGGCGTGCGCCGGTCGAGCCCGTTCATCAGCCGCCGGGCGAACTGGGACACCAGATACAGCAGGGCCACCGACAGCCGCTGCTCGTAGGAGTAGTCGTCCCGCGTGGTCGTCACGTCGGGCAGCGTGAGACCGCCCAGCGTGAACACCGTGGTCCATCCCTCGGTGTCGATCTGGTCGCCGCCGAACGTGTCGAAGCAGAGCCGGGCGAGATGCATCTCGGACATCGACCGCAGCACGGCCCCGAGGTTCTTCGACGCCGGGTCCGCGGACTGCTCCAGATGGTCGACCACCTTGCCGAGCGACGGGTCCGGCTCGTTGGAGACCGCGGCCACCGCCTGGATCATCGCCGACTCGCGCTCCTCCGACATGCGGGGCAGCAGGAGCCGCAACGTCTCGGAGGCCATCGTCTTCTTCGCCGCGATGTCGTCACCGAACGAGAACGGGTCGAGCAGGCCGGGCGCGGCCGACCCCAGCGGAATGATCCGCGCCTTGCGGCCGCGCCGCTGGAGAAGCTGGACCAGCGACTCCGCGTCGCCCTTCGGGTCGATGACGGCGACGGTCACGCCGCGCAGGGCCATCTGGTAGATCAGCAGGAGCGCGAGCGTCGTCTTGCCGCCCCCGGGCTCGCCCGTGATCGCGATGGCGGTCGGGCGGTTCCTGGTGGCCGCGACCAGCGGGTCGAAGTGGACGATGCTGCGGGCCCGACCCAGGGTCTCCCCGATGTACGGCCCGACCCAGCCGGCGTTCGACTCCTCCACCCGGTCGCCCAGCTCCACGGTCGCCGTCGACATGCCGCCCGCGATCGTCCGGAGGGGCTGACGCTGGGCGTAGGCGTTGACCCGCACCTTCTCACCCGGCAGCGCCTCACAGAACAGCGAGAACTGGTCGCCGGTGGAGTTGACGACGTCGATGCCGATGTCGCGGTAGTGCTCGACGACCGCCTCGACCCGCTGAATGCAGATCTCCTCCGTGGGCGCGCTGACGCTCAGCCGGTGCCAGCCGTACACGAACGGGAGCCGCTCCTTGGTGATGCCGTGTTCCAGCATCCGCGCGGCGTCGATCTGCTCCGCCAGCGCGAGGGGCGCCTCCGCCCCCGCCTCGCGGATGTGGATGTCCATGTCGCGCGCGTGCGCCAGCTTCCTGGCCACGTCCTTGCTCGCGCGCACCGGCGAGATCAGCCGCATCCTGCTGGAGATCTCCACCGGGAACGGCAGCTGGTCGGCGAAGTGCAGCCACGGCTCGCCGTCGGGGAAGGCCATCAGGTCGGGGAACCGGGCGAAGGACAGGTGGGCGGTGAACGCCTCCCCCGACGTCTGCTCGAGCCGCAACAACGACCTGCCGTTGTGGATCTGTCCCTCGACCAGGGCCTCGATCTCGCCCTTGCCCCACCTGCGGCGCGGCGAAGCCGAAGCGGAGGGCTCGCCGAGCGCTCCCGAGGCGGCGTGCTGGAACAACCAGGCGATCTCCGTGGACGTGGCGTGCCGCGCGTAGAGGGCGCTGGAGGTCAGGGCCCGGCCGAGCCGTTCCGCCTGGCCCGTCCACCGCTCGATCTCGCGGTCGGGGACGTGGTCGTCCTCGATCCCGAGCGCACGCTCGCTGCGCTGGTAGAAGCCGAACAGCTGGGACAGCACCCCGCCGCCGATCTGGGCGCCGCGCGGGCCGAGCCGTACGCCGAGGTAGACCTCCTTGCTCCAGAAGTCCTTCGCCCAGACGTGGCGGTACATCTCCTCCAGGTAGTCCCGCCAGCCCGGGCCCTCGTCGGAGGTGGCGTTGAGCGCCATCGCCCATTCGGCCGCCGGATACGCCCGATGCGCGATGCGCAGATGCACCTCGGCGTCGGGCATCCTGATCGCGGCCAGGGCGATCGTGATGTTGGTGGCGAGGGCCTCCCGCTCCTCGGGGGTGAGGAACTCGTAGCTCACCGTCGGCAACCGGAAGTAGGCCCACGCCGCCGAGTCGGTGAGAAGGACCCGGTCGTCGAAGTACCGCACCGCGAGACGGCTGCGTGCCTGCTTGCTCATCGGTCGCTCACCGGCTTCCTCACGCGCCGCCCGCTCGTCGGGTTCGCTCCCGCGCTCATCGGTCGCTCACCGGCTTCCCCGCCCGCACCGGGCGCTCATCTGGCCACCTCCTGCTTCGCCTGGATCGTCGCCAAGCCGCTCACGATCACTCCGGCAAGTGCAACGTACGCCCTGCGGCCTCCGATCCGGAGGTGGTTGACGTCAACTGGTCCAGGACGCCCCGGAGCCAGCTCGTCCTCCCAGGGCACGCGGACGATGGCCCGGCAGCGGCCACTGGCCACGGCCTCGGCCTGCTCGACGTCCGGCATGCTCCGCCTGCTCACACCGTTGATCACCATGACGGCTCTGCGCCGGAGGTCGGCGACGCCGTGGCCGTCGAGCCACTCGTACGTCATGGCGATGGCGTCCGACGCGTCCGCACTCGCCGGCGCGACCAGCACCAGCTGATCGGTGTACGGCAGGAGCCGCGCGGCGAGCGCGGCGGCCGGGTCGACGACGACCAGACGGTAGTGCTGGTCCAGCGCGGTGAGCGTCCGGCGCCAGTCGTTCAGCAGAGCACGGTCGGACAGGCGCTGCTCGGCCCCCGCGTCGGTGTCTGCGCCGACCACCTCGAGTCCCGACTCGCAGCGCGTGGTGTAGGCGCGCATCCCGAGATAGCCGGACAGCGCGTGCGAGCCTTCGAGCAGCGAGCTCAGCGTCTCGGGCGACTCGGCCTGGATCCGGGTCGTCAGCGTGTTGTCCCCGGTGTTCGCGTCGAGGGCCAACACCCGGTCTTCCCGGTAGCGGGCGAGCGTGTGGCCGAGCATGAGCGCCGTGGTCGTCTGCCCGGCGCCGCCGGTGCACCCCAGCACCATGATCCGCCGGCTCGTGGTGAGCGGCGTGCGGGTCCGTGCCTCGTCGACCTCCATGCCGTCGGTACGGCTTCCGCCGACGACCACCTGGGCGATCCTGCGCCACCCACCGGAGGAGCCGCGCCCGACGACGGACTCCACGCGGCGGACTCTGGGCTCGTTCACCGGTGAGGACGGCAGGGCGGCGGGAGGAAGCACCGGAGTGGCGGGGCCGCTCGCCTGGGGAAGGGTGGGGACCCTCCGGATCGACACGCCTCTGCCCGCGCCAGGCGACGGGTTCGCGGGCGCCTGGGGAGATCCCGTGGAACGCTCGGCGGCCGGCTGGACGGCGGGCGTCTCGGCGACCGGCTGCGGAGCCGACCGTGCGGCGGGTGCCTCAGCCTGGGGCTGGACGGCGGGCGCCTCAGCAGGCGACTGCGCGGCGGGCGCCTCGGCGGCCTGCGTCCGACCGGCGAGAGGCAGGACGGGCGGAACAGCCGAGGTGGCGGGAGTAGGCGCCGGGGCGGTGGGGGCAGGGGGCTGGGCCGAACGGACCAGCCGCGGCGGCTGGCCCTTCCTGTGCTGCTCCCATGCCTCCCGCTGCCGATCGGAGGTGCTCGGGCCCGGCCGGCTCTCCCTGTCCGCCTCGGGTCGGACGGCCTGCCCGGGTTGAACGGCTTGCCCGGCGAGTTCGGTTTCCGACACCGGCTCCCCGAAGACGTTCTCCGAGGCGTCCTGTGCCGGCTCCTGAGCCGAGACCTGTACGGGCGCCTGTGCCGAGACCTGCGCGGGTGCCTGTGCGGGCGTCTGTGCCGCTCCTTGCTCCGGGCCCTGGACGGAAGTCTCGGTTGAGCTCTGGGTCTGTGACTCCCGGGCCGGCGACTCCTGGGCAGACTCCGCCGCAGGTTCGGGCAGCGCCGGTTCGCGCGTCGCCTCAGGAGAGGCGTCCTGTACGGGATCCGGCTCCGCGGCGGCATGGCGGGGCGGGTTGTGAACCTCATCCGGGCCGAGCTCCCGCGCGGGCTCCGGACTCGCGTGACGCGTCGGCCGGGGATCGGGTTCCGGCGCTGATTCGGGTGCGGACTCGGCGCTGGCCGCGAGCCTGCGCAGCCGCCGCAGCGCCTCGGTGCCGATGGGCGGCACGGGGGCGGCAGGCTCCTCGGCGGCCGGGCCGGACGGGGTCGCAGGTGACGCCGACGGCGGCGCAGGAGGCAGCGCGGGCGGCGTGGCCCGCTCCGGCAGCGCGACGCGGATCGGTGGGGGTTGCTTCTCGCCCGTGGAGGCGGGCGGCTTGGGCATGTAGAAGACCGGCTCGTCCGCAGCAACGCCCTTCACGGGCTCACCCGTCGTGGCCGGCTTCACGGCGGGCCTGCTCCACGCGTCGGACGGCGAGTCGCTGACCGGCGACGCGGCGGCCGCGGCGGCCGCCACCGCCGGATGCACGGTGGCGGACCGTCCCGTGGAGGCGGGTTGGCCGCCGGAGCCCGGCGGCAGCGTGCGGGGCGGGATCACGCGGTCAGGGGTCCACGGCTCGACGGACTTGCCTCTGCCCCTGTTCCCCCCGGCTCCGGCCCGGGCTCCTCTCGCCGCGGTCTCGGGCGTCCTCGTCCTGGGTGCGGTGCCACGCACCTTGTCTCTGCCGCGTGCCTTCGTCTCGGCGCCGCCGCCCTTCGCCGCGGCGCTCCGCTTCTTGGTCGTCGCGTCCTGGGTCGCGGGCTCCGTCACCACGGCTTTGCGCGCCGCCTTGACGCGGACCGGCGCGCTCGACGGAGCGGTCCGCCAGACGCGAGCGGTCAATGTGATCGTCTCCGGCTCCGCGGCCGGTGCCATCCGGCACCAGATGCGCGGCTCCGCCACGTAGCGCAGCTGCGACTGAAGCACCTCGGTGAGGCGCTTGCCCTCGATGACCGGACGGGTGGACAACCAGGTGATGACTCCCGGCGGCACCAGGTAGACCACGTGCCAGGGCGCCGCGAACGGCACTCCGACGAGCCAGAGGAAGAGCCACCAGGGGACCAGGACTCCCACGAACACACCGATCCAGACGATCGGAAGAGGCATGGGCAGCCGCAGGTCGTACAGCTTGTAAAGCCGCTTCTCAATTCGCCAGATATTCGTGTATGTGGGGAGATCCACCCGATCCTCCTCTCCGCCGGATCACTTGATCCCGAGTGCGCCCGCGATCGCCTTCGCCGTCACCTCGATGATGTTGGGCACATAGAAGATCACACCGATCGCGATCGCCAGAATGATGAACTGCACGAACCTGGTGATCTCACGGGTGAAGAGGAAGAAAAGCGCCACGATCGAGACGACCACGAGGAACAGCGGCGCGAAGAAGGTGCGGAGGAAGTCCGCCAGGCCTTCGGTGTTGATTCCCCCTGCCGGGGGCTGCGAGGGCGCGGCCAGTTCCAACGAACTGTCCACGATGGTCTTCAGAATCAATTCTCGCCCTCCCGGGGGTATGGATCAGCGATGTCACGGCCGGGCATGCGCTACCCCACGGACCGGCCCGCGCCCTGGACCTGCTGGACGAACCACTTGCCGCCCTGCTTCTCCATGGTCAGTCGGTAGGCCTGCTCGAGGCCGCCGGGCTGGACGGCCGGGTCGTTCTGCCCGGAGGTCGAGACGGCGTCCGTCCCGTTCGACGAGACGGCCCACACGACCACAGCGGTGACCACCCTGGTGTTCGCCTCACCTTCCGGCACGACGAGGTCCTTGAGCTGAGCCAGGGTGAACTCCCCGTTGAAGCCCTCGATCGAATCGCCGCTCGCGACATACCGCTGCAGATCGACCTGGTTGCCCGCCGCGAACGCCTTGAAGAAGCCCTCGACCTGCGGACGGAGTTCCGCTTCCGTCGCCGAGTCCCGCGACGGGCCGGAGACCTGGGGGAACCCCGGCAGGGCGGGAGCGGGCAACAGTCCGGGCTGGCCCGACACGACGAAACGACCGTCCTCGTTGTAGATCGGAACCGACAGCAGCCCGCGGTATCCGCTGGTCTGATAGGCGACCGTGACGACGGCGTCGTGCTCGTCGTTCACCTGAATGCCAGAGAACTGAAACGCGCCGGCCGTCATACGCCCATAACCGTTCCAGCCGAACTGCTCGTCCGCCCCATCGGGCAGAAAAGCCTTCAGCCGTTCCGCTCTTTGTTGCGCGTTGGTGGCGTCGTAATTCAAATAGACGGCGGCGAACTGATTGGCGAATGCGGCGGCCTGGGTCACGGGGAAATTGAAATCATTCGACGTCGAGTTCGCCTGCGACTGCGGCGCGGCGCCGTTCTGAGTCAGCCGCTCGAATGGCGCGCGGACGCCGTTGACGACGATCACGATGATGAGCGCCCAGAGGACTACGCGTCCCGCCCACACGAGCCAGCGGCCCCCGCCGCCGCCCCAGCCTCCGCGCCGGGAGGAGGTCCCACGCGATGCCGTCACCCGATCAGGGCCCTCCAGAGGGTACGACTCGGGGTCGCCAGCGATCCGCGGATCCTGCTGGACGGTTGACCTGCGAGCCATCACGCCTCCGCTCGCGCCGATCCCCCCGGCTGGCGCGGTGTCGTCTTACTCTCGATCTGGTTAGCCGCATTGAAGTATTCACCCTAGCGGTCTCGCCAATTCTTCCAGGAAAGCCACGCCCATGGTGCAAGCATCGCCGTGACCGAGCAAACCAGGTCTACTTTCCGATGAGACGACCCCACGCCTGACCGCTCCGCGGGAAAGCACGTTACGCCTGGCCAGCGCGGACATCGATTACCTAACCGCCACGTATTGCTGTCTTCGCAGCTCAGAGACGTATCGACGCAGACGTTGCACCCGGACTCCCACCGCCGTCCGGCCGGCCCGGGCATGAGCGCGTCCCGGGGACGCGCGGCCCTCCGGCCGTATGTCCGGTGGCCGTTCGTTGCCCAAAGTTCACGGTGTCTTGTGCCCGCCCGCGCCCCGACGGTGTGGGCACGGCCGTGAGCGCGGGCGGCCTGGCACAGGGAGCTCTCCCTCGGTTGCGGCCCCCAGGGCGTCCTTCGCGACATTCCGGGTCCGCCAGGCGGCCGACACGCGCTCGACCAGGTCACACCGACCTGGGTCGGGACATTTCCCCGCCCGCGGTCGACCTAGGATGCGACGGTGCGAATTTCCGTGTCGGTCCCCCACGACGAGAAACTGCTGCGTCGGACAGTCAAGTTCCTCCTCCGTCCGCAGCTGAAATTCATCCGCATCATGGGTGGAGTACTGGTCGTCCTCGGCCTCGTCCTGGTGGCAATGGATCCCTCGGACCCGATCGCCCACCTGGCCATGATCCTCGGACTGCTGTTCGTGGTCGCGGTCGCACCGATCGCGGTGGCCCGGTCGATGCGGGGGGTGCCCGACGTCCTCAAGCACGGATTTCACGTGACTCTGGACGACGAGTGGGCCATCGTGACCTACCCGCTCGCCGAGTCGCGGTTCCGGTGGGCCGGCCTCGGTCGCGTCGTCGAGACCCCCGAGGTCTGGTACATCATGTTCGGCAAGTACCAGGCCGTCACGATCCCGAAGGGCCCGATGACCGAGGAGCAGCGGGAGGAGTTCGCCGCGTTCGTCGGCCGGTTGCAGCACACCCGAGGGTGACCGCGGCCCCGTCGAACCGAGGCCGGAGCACCGATCTCCCCATCCGGATCCGGTTCCCCGACGGTGATGTCACGGACGACAGAAGGGTGGACTCGCGCCATGACGACACTGCCGCCTCGCATCCTTCGGGCACTCGACCGGTTCCATGCGGCTCACCCCTGGGACCACAACGCCCACTACCACCGATGGATCCTGCGGCAGCTCCCAAGAAGCCTCGACAGCGCTCTGGACGTCGGATGCGGCAGCGGTGACCTGGCCAGGCTCCTGACCTCGCGAGCCAGGACGGTGCACGGTGTGGACGTGGACCCCGCGATCGTCACCCGGGCGCGGGAGCTCACGCCGCCGGCCGTCCCGGTGACCTTCACCGTCGCAGACGCGCTGCGCGAGATGCCGCCCGGCCCCCACGACGTCATCACCTGTGTCGCCACCATCCACCACATGCCGTTCAGCGATGCTCTCACCGTCTTCCGCCGGCACCTAGCGCCCGGCGGGACCCTGGTCGTCGTCGGTCTCGCCCAGGCACAGACTCCCGGCGATCACCTGCTCGGCGCCGCCGCCATTCCGTCGAATGTCGCCATGGCCTGGATCAAGAACAAGGGCCGCAGCGCACCGCGGCCGGACTCGATGACCGCCCCGACCCGACCGGCGACCATGAGCTTCCCCGACATCGTTCGCGAGGCCCGCAGCGTGCTACCTGGTGCACGGCTGCGCCGACGGCTGTTCTGGCGCTACACCCTGGTCTGGCGCCGGCGCTGAACCATCAGCGGCTCAGCCGACCTCGGCGTGGAGCTCGCAGCGCCGGCGTGTAACTACCGCCCCTCGGCCGACGGATCAGAAGAAGCCTGGTCGTCGGGTGTGCCCCGGAACGAGCACCGCCCGCGCGTCCATTCCCGGAGCTTTTCGTCGACTTCCGCCAGTGATACGCCATGGACCCGGTGGAGGTTGATGGCCACCGGCGTACCGAACGCCAACTCGTGCGAAAGCATGTCGACATCGACGTGCTCACCATCCGCAGCGGCGGCCCGGGCCAGTTTCTCAGCGACCTCCCGGGCGCGGTCCGGGGAGACAGGCCTCACGTAGATCGAGGCGGGCACCGCCTCCATGACGGCGGCAGGGTGAAGGTCGACGCACCAGAAAAGATGTCCGTCGCCATCCGGCCGGTAGCCGCAACCCTCAACCAGGCCCCACGGAACGTTGAGCGGAAACGTGCCGGTGAAGGCGCTGCTGTAGTCCAGGCCCGCAGGAGTCAGCCGCATCGCCGGCACCCCCCGCCGCCGCCAATATGCCCAATTCATGAGGAGCTCCACGTGGCCGACTACCACCCACAACACCAGCAGGAGAAGCAGACCTCCCACCGAGTAGGCCAAGCCGAGGGCGAATCCGTGAAGATGCCGTGAGACCCACCAGAGCGCCAGGCACCCGCTGGCGAGGACAGCCACGGTCAGACTGAGGATCACGACGCTCGGGAACGGCCGGTCCTTGCCGGTGATCAGCAGGTACTCCTCGCCGGGCGGGCTCGTCTCCATTCACCCTCCATCCGGCACACGATCCTCGACCCTTCCCGCACCCGTTCGCGCAGTGCGACCGGTGCCGAGCGTCTCAGGCCCTTTATCTCACGACGACACAGGCCGAAAAAGATCGCGCCACGCGGGCTGGGGATACGCCACGACCGCGACTGCACCGACCACTACGGAGTCGGCTGCGCAGCCGGGACAGGCGGGGACAGGCCCAAGCGGGAGGCCGGACAGTGATGCCCGAGTGCGACTCCCCGCGTGAGCGGTTCACTGTCAGAGGCCGAACATCGGCCGACAAGCCGCCATCCCGTCCACCCTCACCGCGGCCCGCTTCTCCTGAGTCCACTTTTCCCGGGTAAGCCGTAGGCGGTCCGAGACGACGGCTTCGTCGCCGCGGGCATCAACGGAGATGCCGTCGTGCTCATAGCCGAGCTTGCGGGACACGCCCTGAGAGGCGTGGTTGTCCTGGAACGCCTCGGAGCGTGCGGCACGTGCGCCGAGGTGGTCGAAGGCCAGTGTCAGCAGGCCGATCCGAGCCTCGGTTCCGTAGCCCTTGCCCTGGTGTTCGATTCCCAGCCATGCGGATGTCGTGACCTCCCGAACGACCGGGAAGTCACGCGCTCGAAGCGTGACCATGCCAAGCGGGTGTCCCTGATGAAAGACCCCCAGCCCGAGCCGCCACGCTGCCACGCTCCAGTCTCCAAGCCGGCCCCAATGTGCCTGCAGAACGAACCGGGCCCGATCCTCGGGGCTGCCGTCGGGCCAAGGCGTCAGGAACGGACGCTCGTCCGCGCGGTGCACGCCCCTGCCGGCGAGGTGAGCAAGCTCAGCCAGTTCCTCTTCACGAGGCAGACGAAGCTCGAGTCGAGGGGTGAAAATGGTCAGACCGTACTGGGGCCATAGATCAGCAAGCATGGACGCGATCCTGACGATCAAGCCCATCGCCGCGCCACTGGTTTGCTGAGACGGCGCTGTCATCGGCACGAGCGGGCAGGGCGACATGACGGGCGGTCCGCGCAGAGCTTGGGCGGTCAGCGGTGACCTGTGCCCCGTACGCACCCCAGCGGGCTGCTGGTAGCGAGCAGGGAGAGGTAAGTAAGATCACAACTCGGTGCTTAGCGCCCCTAACGGGACGAGGTGAACGTGATCGCGGAAGACACCCAGCAGACCGACACGGGGCGCAGGGGCAAGAAGGGTTCGTTCTTCTTGGAACTTCCCGGCCTCGTCGTCATCGCCCTGGTTCTGGCGTTGCTGATCAAGTCGTTCGTGGTCCAGGCGTTCTACATCCCATCGGGGTCGATGGAGAACACTCTCCTCGTCAACGATCGCGTCCTGGTGAACAAGCTTGTCTACCGCGTCCGGGACATCGAACGCGGCGACATCATCGTCTTCTCCGGTGTCGACTCCTGGGACCCCGAGATCGAGTACGAGGACCCCGGCAACCCGATCGGTCGTGCATTCCACTGGATGGGCGTTCAATTCGGCATCGTTCCCGGTGACACGGACTACATCAAACGCGTCATCGGCATACCGGGCGACACAGTGAAGTGCTGCGACTCCAAGGGGCGGGTCACTGTCAACGGCACCGCGATCGACGAACCCTACGTGCATCCCGGCGATGTCCCCTCCGATCAGACCTTCGAGATCACCGTGCCGAAGGACCGCCTGTGGGTCATGGGCGACCACCGATCCGATTCATACGACTCCAGGCGTCACACGGAGGACCCGGGCGGCGGCACGATCCCCATCGAGAAGGTGATCGGACGTGCCTTCGCCATTGTCTGGCCATTTGATCGTGCAACGGTGCTCCCGATTCCCGCCACGTTCGCTCAGCCGGCCCTGCACGCCAAATCCTGAGGCCCCACCGGCTTATCGCCGACCGAACGGCACGAGCCTGCTGCGGCGGAAGCCGGCGACCGTACGGGCCTGCAACGGGCAGCCATCTTCTTCTTCACGGAGTGATTGTCTGGGTGCGTGGGGCTCGCAAGCTCGCGTACGCCCGACTGTCCGTCCCGTCCGCCATCGACCCGGACCGCGAGGCGGCAGCGGGCCGGTGACGGACGTACAAGCCCGGCTCGACGTGTCCCTTCGCCTGTGAACCTTCCACGGTGAGGGGACGCCAACGGTCACAGCCGGGCTTGCGGCGGACGAGGTGGGCTGCTGGGCTCGCCTGGGGGCGATGTGCCCCAGGACGACAACCCGAACGTCTGACCTGTGCGGACGGGGCCGTTTTAGACGTTGAAGCGGAACTCCACCACGTCGCCGTCGCGCATGACGTAGTCCTTGCCCTCGATCCGGGCCCGGCCGGCGGACCTGGCGGCGGTCATCGACCCCGCCTCGACCAGGTCGTCGAACGAGACCACCTCGGCCTTGATGAAGCCGCGCTGGAAGTCGGTGTGGATGACGCCCGCCGCCTCGGGCGCCGTCGCGCCCTTGCGGATCGTCCAGGCCCTGGCCTCCTTGGGCCCGGCGGTCAGGTAGGTCTGCAGGCCGAGCGTCTCGAAGCCGACCCTGGCCAGCTGGGACAGGCCGGACTCCTCCTGGCCGACGGACTGCAGCAGCTCCAGAGCCTCGTCGTCGGGCAGCTCGACGAGCTCGGACTCGATCTTGGCATCGAGGAAGACCGCCTCCGCGGGGGCGACGATCGCCGAGAGCTTCGCCCGCAGGTCGTCGTCCGTCAGCTCGTCCGCGTCGAGGTTGAACACGTACAGGAACGGCTTGGCCGTCAGCAGGTGCAGCTCGCGCAGGTCGGCGAGGTCGATCCCGGCCGCCTTCCCCCCGGCGTACAGCGTCGTCCCGGTGTCGAGCAGCTTCGCCGCGGCCTCTGCGGCCTCCAGCAGGATCTTGCGGTCCTTGTTGTTCCGCGCCTCCTTCTGGAGCCGCGGGACCGCCTTCTCGATCGTCTGGAGGTCGGCGAGGATCAGCTCGGTGTTGATCGTCTCGATGTCACGCGCGGGCGAGACGTCGCCGTCGACGTGGGTGACGTCGGGGTCGCTGAAGACCCGGATGACCTGGCAGATCGCATCGGTCTCGCGGATGTTGGCGAGGAACTGGTTGCCCCTGCCCTGCCCCTCGGAGGCGCCCTTGACCAGGCCCGCGATGTCGACGAACTCGACCTTGGCGGGCAGGATCCGCACGGAGTCGTAGATCTCCGCCAACCTGCCCAGCCGCGAGTCGGGCACGCCCACGATGCCCACGTTGGGCTCGATGGTGGCGAACGGATAGTTCGCCGCCAGGGCGTTGCCGCTCTTGGTCAGGGCGTTGAAAAGCGTGGACTTGCCGACGTTGGGCAGGCCGACGATGCCGATGCTCAGGCTCACGTTCGCCGAGTTTACGGGCCTCCGCCGGTGAGCAGGACATCAGCGCTTCAGCGCGCCCGCGGGCGCGCCCGGATGCGCGCGCCTCCACGTCATGGAAGGGACAACCTGGGATCATCCAGACCGTGGATGTCGTGGCTCTCGCACTCTGGCTGGCCGTGGGGCTCCTCGCCGGACTCGTGGTCGGTTTCACGCTCGGGCGGAGCCGGACGGCGCGTGAGACCGCCGAATCCGCCGTCAGGCTGGCCGAGGCCCAGGCCCGGGCGCAGGCGGCCGAGGAGCGGATCGCCTACGTCGAGGCCCAGCTTCCCGAGAAGTTCCAGGCCCTGTCGGCACGGGCGCTCGACGTCGCCAACCTCCGCTTCCTCGAGCTCGCGGAGAACCGGCTCAACACCACCCGGGCCGAGGCCGCCGGCGACCTCGATCAGCGGCGCCAGGCCGTAGAGGGCCTCGTCGCGCCGCTCAGGGAGACGCTGGCGAGGGTCGAGGAACAGCTCAGGGAGACCGAGTCGGGATCGCGGGCCGCCCGCGCCGAGCTGAGCAAGCAGATGGAGTTCGTCAGATCGAGCTCGGAGCAGCTCAAGACGCAGACCACGGCCCTCGTGCGGGCTCTTCAGCGGCCCGAGGCTCGCGGCCGCTGGGGAGAGCTTCAGCTGCGCCGCGTCGCCGAGATCGCCGGCATGGCCCGGTTCTGCGACTTCGACGAGCAGGTGAGCGCCGCGACCCGGGACGGGCTCGTCCGCCCCGACATGGTCGTACGGCTCAGCGGCGGCAAGAACATCATCGTCGACTCCAAGGTGTCCCTGGCGGCCTATCTGGAGGCCGCCGAGGCGATCGACCCCGATCTGGTCTCGGCACGGCTCGACGCGCACGCCCGCCACCTGCGCGAGCACGTGGACCGGCTGGCCGCCAAGACCTACTGGCAGGCGTTCAGCCCTTCACCCGAGTTCATGGTGCTGTTCATCCCCGGAGAGGCCTTCCTCGCGCCCGCGCTGGAGCGCGACCCCGCGCTGCTCGAGTACGCGATGAAACGGCGCGTGCACATCGCGACCCCCACGACGCTGATCACGATGCTGCGCACCGCCCAGTACGCCTGGCAGCAGGCGGCGCTGAGCGACAACGCCCGGGCGGTCTTCGACCTCGGCAAGGAGCTGTACGAGCGACTGGGCAACCTCGGCCGGCACGTCGACGGCATGGGCAAGGCCCTGTCGAGGGCGGTCGTCGCCTACAACCAGACCGTGGGGTCGCTGGAGAACCGCGTACTCGTCAGCGCGCGCAAGATGAACGACCTCGGCCTCGTGAGCACTCCACTCAATTCGCCCGAACTCGTCGAGGAGGTCCCCCGGCTCGTCGGGATACCGGAAGTGGATGGTGAAGAGCAGGTAAGCCACCCTCCATTCCCGCGCCAGAACGGTAAATTGACGCGAGACTTGTCGTAAGGGGGGCTCATGACAGGCACCGATCAGGCAAGGCTCAAGCTCACGGCGCGTGGCGCCGTCGCTCTGCTCTTCATCGTCACGCTCCTGGGGCAGATCGTCTCCCTCCCCGGACCGGCGTTCGTCGCCGGCTGCATAGGGGCCGCCCTCCTCGTCCAGCCCCGCGACCTGCTGCCGATGGTCGTCACCCCGCCGCTGGTCTTCTTCGCGGCCACGACGTTCATCGAGATCATCCGGTCGATCGGGGCCGACTCGATGCTGCAGACGCTCGGCCTCGGCCTGTTCACCGCGTTCTCGTCGGGAGCGCCCTGGCTGTTCGGCGGCTCGGCCCTGGCGCTGGGCATCGCATGGCCACGGGGCCTGCCCGACAACGTCCGCGATCTCCGGCACGACCTCGCCGCCAAGACCCCCGGCATCCCCAAGCAGCGGGAGAGCAGCGAGGGGACCTACGCGCCCGAGCCGGAGGGCTACTTCGAGCCCCGCGTGTACGGCAAGGCGAGCGACGACTGAGCCGGCCCAGGACAGGGCCCGGGATCAGGCGGAGCGCAGATCGCGCCGCAGCTCGTGCGGCAGGGCGAACCGCATGCTCTCCTTGACCGACTCGACCTCCTGCACGTCGATGTAGCCGGACTCCGCGAGCCGCGCCAGCACGCCGTCCACCAGCTCCTCGGGGACGGACGCACCGCTCGTGACGCCGACGGTGGTCACGCCGTCGAGCCACTCCTCCTTGACGAACGAGGCGTCGTCCACGAGGTAGGAGGCGCCGGCGCCGTAGTCCTTGGCCACCTCGACCAGGCGCTTGGAGTTGGAGGAGTTGGTGGAGCCGACCACGATGACCAGCTCGGACTCGGCCGCGATCTCCTTGACGGCCGTCTGCCGGTTCGACGTGGCGTAGCAGATGTCGTCGCTCGGCGGGTCGATCAGGTTGGGGAAGCGACCGCGCAGCCGGGAGACGGTCTCCTCGGTCTCGTCGACCGACAAGGTCGTCTGGGAGAGCCAGACCACCTTCTCCGGGTCGCGGACCTGGACGCTCTCCACGCCGTCGAGCCCGTCGACGAGTTGGATGTGCTGCGGCGCCTCTCCCGCGGTCCCCTCGACCTCCTCGTGGCCCTCGTGGCCGATGAGCAGGATGTCGTAGTCCTTGGCGGCGAACCGCTTCGCCTCGTTGTGGACCTTGGTCACCAGCGGGCAGGTCGCGTCGATCGTCTTGAGGCCGCGTGCGGCGGCCTCGTCGTGGACGCTGGGCGCGACGCCGTGGGCCGAGAACACCACGATCGCGCCCTCGGGCACCTGCTCGGTGTCCTCGACGAACACCGCGCCTCTGGCCTCGAGCCGCTTCACCACGTGGGTGTTGTGCACGATCTGCTTGCGGACGTAGACGGGGGCACCGTACTGGTCGAGCGCCCGCTCGACCGCCTCGACGGCGCGGTCCACTCCCGCGCAGTAACCGCGCGGTTTGGCGAGCAGGACACGGCGGGCCCGAGGGGTCTCTGAATCCATGTTCCTATGCTATGTGGAACGCCAGCCACCTCTTGACTCCGGTCTTGCGAGACTGGACGTCCACTGAAATATCTCCCCAGGAGCAGCGATGTCCGTCCTTAGAACCATCACGAAACCACTGCGCGACGCTCTACATCGCCGCGACCAGCTCCGCGACAAGGCCAAGGACCTGCCCGTAAACGTTCTCCAGAGCGCTCTGAGCAGCGTCGGGCACGCGCTGCTCCTCAGTGATCGCCTCAGGTCGACGCTCAAGCGGATGACGACGTCCGAGGAGAAGGAGACGGCCGAGACCCCGAGCACCGCGACCGCCGAGCCCTCGGCCGCGCGCGAGGAAGCCGCCGCCCAGGCCGAGGAGCCCAGGCCCGCTCGCCGCGAGCCGGTGATCTACGCGCCGCGGCAGGAGAAGGCCGAGACTCCGTCCACCGAGGCCCAGAAGCCGGCGGCGGCCGAGCCCGCGGCACCGGTGGCCGAGGCCGCCCCGACCGTGGCCGAGACCGAGCCGGAGGCCGCGGCGAAGGCCGAGCCGGCCGTAGCCGAGGCCGAGCCCGCCGTGGCGGAGGCCAAGCCCGAGGCTCCCGCCGAGGCACCGGCGAAGGCCGAGACCCCGGTGAAGGCCGAGGCCGCCCCCAAGACGACGGCCAAGCGGGCCCCCAGGACCGGCGCCGCAGCGGGGACCAGGACCGCCACCAAGACGGCCGCGAAGACCGGGGCCGCGGCCAAGACCACGGCGAAGAGCGCCGCGAAGACCGTGGAGAAGACCGCGACGGACACCGGAGTGGACACCACGGCGGAGCCGCTGCCCGGCTACGGTGAACTGACGATCGCGTCACTTCGCGCGAGGCTCCGGGGCCAGTCGATCGACCAGATCCGGAACCTGCTCGCCTACGAGAAGGCCAACGCGGCCCGCGCCGACGTCGTCCGTCTGTACGAGAACCGCCTGGCCAAGCTCGAAGCCCAGCCCTAGGAGCACATGTGACCGCGAAGACGTCACCGGAGGCGCCGCTCCCGATCAGGTCGGTGCTGCAGATGGTCGCCCAGTGGATCGGCAAGCTGGGCACCATCTGGGTCGAGGGGCAGATCACCGAACTGACCGCCCGCGGCGGCACGGTGTTCCTGACCCTGCGCGACCCGGTGGCCAACGTCTCCGCGCGGGTCACGTGCACGCGGAACGTGTACGAGGCGAGCGTGCCCCGGCCGGTGGACGGGGCACGGGTGGTCATGCACGTGAAGCCGGACTTCTGGGTCAACAAGGGCTCGTTCTCGTTCACCGCGACGGAGATACGGCCGGTCGGCATCGGGGAGCTGCTGGCCCGGCTGGAACGGCTCCGCCAGGTCCTGGCCGGTGAGGGCCTGTTCAACGTGGACCGCAAGAGACGGCTGCCGTTCCTGCCGTCCACGATCGGCCTGATCTGCGGGCGGGACTCCGCCGCCGAGCGCGACGTCCTGGAGAACGCACGCCGCCGCTGGCCGGCCGTCCGGTTCAAGGTCGAGGCGGTGGCCGTCCAGGGGCCGTACGCCGTCGGCGAGGTCACGGACGCGCTGAGCAGGCTCGACTCCGACCGGGAGGTCGACGTCATCATCGTGGCCCGCGGCGGCGGCTCGCTCGAGGACCTGTTGCCCTTCTCCGACGAGTCGCTGGTGCGCGCGGTCGCCGCATGCCGTACTCCTGTCGTCAGCGCCATCGGCCACGAGCAGGACAGCCCCCTGCTGGACCTCGTGGCCGATGTGCGGGCCTCGACCCCGACCGACGCGGCGAAGAAGGTCGTCCCCGACGTCGGCGAGCAGCTGACGCTCGTCCGCCAGCTCAGGGACCGCGGCCGCCGCGTCGTCGGCGGCTGGGTCGAGCGGGAGCTGTCGTGGCTGGCCTCGGTGCGCTCCCGGCCCTCCCTGGCCGACCCGGTCCGGGAGCTGGACCGCCGGGCCGAGCAGGTGGACGCCCTGCGCGAGCGGTCCCGGCGCTGCCTCACCTCGTCCCTGGACCGCTCAGCCGACTCGCTCGAGCACCTGCGTGCCCGGCTGGTCGCGCTGTCGCCCGCCGCCACGCTGGAGCGTGGCTACGCCATCGCGCAGCGCGCCTCCGGCGAGGTGGTACGGCTGGCCCGCGACGTGAAGCCCGGCGACGAGCTGACGGTCCGCTTCTCCGACGACCGGGTGACCGTCGTCGCCCGAGACTGACGCCTCAGACGATGATCCGCGTCCCGTAGTCCTCCAGCCAGCTGTTGAACTGGAGCAGCCCCTCCAGTGCGGCCCTGGGGCCCTGGAGGCTGGTGGCGGCCATCGGCTCGGCGAGGATGGCCCGCACCCTGGCGGTGTCGACCAGAGGCTCGGCGGCGAACCCTCCGCCGTCGAGCAGCCGGGCGGTCTCCTCGCGCAGGGCCAGTTCGTAGGTGGGATCCTGCGTGGACGGGTAAGGACTCTTGACGCGGTCGCGGACCGACACCGGCAGGACGTCCCCCGTGGCCGCCCGCAGGAGGCTCTTCTCCCGGCCGTCGAAGGTCTTCATGCTCCACGGGGCGTTGAAGACGTAGTCGACCAGCCGGTGATCGCAGAAGGGCACCCGGACCTCGAGTCCGACGGCCATGCTCATGCGGTCCTTGCGGTCGAGCAGGATCTGGACGAACCGGGTGAGGTGCAGGTAACTGACCTCCCGCATGCGCTTTTCCAGGCCCGTCTCGCCGGCAAGCAGGGGCACCTCGGCCATCGCCTGCTGGTAGCTGTCGGCACGGTAGGCGGGGATGTCGAGCTTGCGCAGCAGTTGCTCCTCGAGGAAGTGCCCCCTACTGGTGTGCCCGGCGAGGCCCACGCCCGCCAGCCACGGGAACGTGCCGGCGTTGACGGCCTCGGGGTCGTGGAACCACCTGTACCCGCCGAACACCTCGTCGGCCGACTCACCGGACAGGGCGACCGTCGAGTGGCCGCGGATCGCCTTGAAGAGCAGGTAGAGCGAGGTGTCCATGTCCCCGATGCCGATGGGCAGGTCACGCGCCCGCAGCACGGCGTCCCGCACGGCCGGATCCATGAGATCGGCCGAGTCGAGGATGATGTCCGCGTGTTGTGAGCCGACGTGCCGCACGAGGTCGTGCACGTAGGGGGTGTCCGGCGTGTCACGCATCTCGTCGGGCTTGAAGTTCTCGGCGTATCCGGTGAAGTCGACCGAGAAGGACCGGACCTTGCCGTCGCCTTCCAGCGCCCGTGCGGCGAGCGCGGTCACGGCGCTGGAGTCGAGCCCTCCGGACAGGAGCGTGCACAGCGGCACGTCGGAGATGAGCTGGCGGGTGATGATGTCGTCCAGGAGTTCGCGGACGGTCCTGACCGTGGTCTCCAGGTCGTCGGTGTGCTCGCGGGACTCCAGCTGCCAGTAGCGGCGCTTGCTCAGTCCCCCTCGGCGGATCCGGACGATCTGGCCCGGGCGCACCTCGTACATGCCGCGGAAGACGGCGTTCTCCGGTGTCTTGACGAAGGCGAGCAGCTCGCGCAGCCCGTCGGCGTCGACGACCGGCCGCACCAGCGGGTTGGCCAGGATCGCCTTGGGCTCCGACCCGAAGAGCACGCCGGTGGGAGTCGGGTAGTAGTACAGGGGCTTGATGCCCATCCGGTCGCGGACCAGCAGCAGTTCCTCGCGCCTGGTGTCCCAGATGGCGAAGGCGTACATGCCGTTCAGGCGGGAGACGAAGTCCTCGCCCCACTCCAGGTACGCCTCGAGGACGACCTCGGTGTCGCTGGCGGTGCGGAATCGGTGGCCCCGCTGCTTGAGCTCGTCGCGCAGCTCGTGGAAGTTGTACGCCTCACCGCTGTAGGTCAGGACGGCGATCGGCCGGCCGTCCTGCTCGGCGATCATGGGCTGGCGGCCGCCCTCGATGTCGATGATCGCGAGCCTGCGGTGTCCGAGGGCGGCGTGCGGGGAGAGCCACAGTCCTTCGGCGTCCGGCCCTCGGCAGGCCATCGTGTCCACCATGGCCTGCGACGTCCCTCGTTCCCGCTGGAGATCTCGCTCATAGTCGACCCAGCCGCTGATTCCACACATCGTCGAGTCCCCCGACTTCGTCGTAGTGGTTAGCCGTGCTAACTGAAAAACGTTCAAATATGGAGTTTTATGCCCATACCGGACACTCATCATTCCGAAGTCAGATGACCTCTAGGGTGGGGGACGTGGCTGAGGACAAGCAGACGCCGTCGTACGAGCAGGCCCGGGAAGAGCTGACCGAGGTCGTGCGCCGGCTGGAGACGGGCGGGCTCACGCTGGAGCAGTCGATCGAGCTCTGGGAGCGGGGCGAGAAGCTGGCCGCGCTCTGCGAGGAGTGGCTGCAGGGCGCCCGCGTGAAGCTGGCGGCCGCGATGGCCCAGCGCCAAGAGCCCCAGGCGAACGGGCCCGACGAGGCGCCCTTCTGAGGGGCGGCCCCCAGCCTGCCGACTTGAGGCGGGCTCCGCAGCGGGCCGAGTCTGGAGCCTGAGCGAGGTACGGCTCCTCAGCCGGCCGCAGCGGGCCGGGTCTGAGGCGCGATGCGCGATGCGCGATGCGCGATGAGGTGCGGCTTCTCAGCCGGCCGCGGCCGGCTGAGTCTGGGGCGTGAGCGAGGCGGCCAGATCCGTCAGCTCCTGCCAGTCGGCGGAGCCGGTGACGACCACCGCGTGGGTCGGCTGGATCTGGACGAGAGATCGCTGGTTCTTGTCCGAGCGGAACCGCTCCTGCCAGGCCGTGCCGTTGATCTCACGGCTTCCGGTGACCTTGTCGGTGTTGGCCATCCGGTTGGCGAACTCGGCCGCGGGCTGCTCGTTGCTCTGGGCGACCAGGGCGTGCATCTGCTTGCCGGTGGCGAAGCCCAGCCGCCAGGTGACGGTGGACCCGTTCTGGGTGAGCGACGAACTGTTGGGCACCCAGTTCTGCGGAACCTGCCGGGGCGCCTCGATCGGATACGAGGCGGCGCGGACGGCGTTGGCCTGGTCGATCGAGTAGTCGACCTTGGGCACGTGCTGCGTCCCGCTCTGCGGCGTGACGAGCAGAAACAGCCCGACCGCGGCGAGGCACACGAACAAGGCGAACGCGTAGCCGTAGAAACCCTGGGTGAATCGTCCCACGTAACCGCAGATTACCCGGTCGTGCGGGCGATGATGAGAAGAGCGTCCTCGGCCAGCTTGCGGGCGGCCTCGGGATCCTCGGAGAGAGTGACCTCCTGGACGACGGCCGACAGGGCGCCGGTGACCACGATGACCAGGGTGTCCTCGTGTTCGAACAGCGCCGCCGTACGCCGGGCCCACTGGCGGAGCCGATCACGCATGATGACCTCGAACCCGGGAGGGGCGTCGCCCCGCAGGAAGAGCGCGGCGAGGTCGCGCTCCGCCAGGCATCCGTCGAGGTAGGCCCGCGCTCCGGCGAGGAACAGGGGCATCGGCTCGTTCTCCCCCGCCGCCCGGGCGTCCTGCACCGCCTGCCGGGTCCGCTGCGTCTGCCGGTGCTGGAACTCCTCGAAGAGCGTCAGATAGAGGTCGGCCTTGCCGGAGAAGTGGTGGTAGAGGCTGCCCACGCTCGCCCCCGCACGTGCAACCACCTCGGTTACACCGGCCTCGGCGAAACCGCTTGTGACGAATATCTCCCTGGCGGCGTCGAGAAGCGCACCCCGCGTGGCGGCTCCACGCTCTGACGTGCGTACTGTTACCGCTCGCTCGGTGTCGCTGCTCATGACGGCGACTGTATCCCGCCCCGCCTTCCCTGGGGCACTCCCGGACCAAATGGCCCTTCACCTGCGACGACAGGTCCAGACCAATCGGACAAAGGGGGGTTGAGGGAACTACGATCTCTTGAAGACGGGAAGGGGATCGATGTCCGACCACGTACCGGCCGCCCTGGCTACGGGCGAGCACGCACCTGACCGAAACCTGGCCCTCGAACTCGTACGGGTGACCGAGGCCGCCGCGATGGCCGCCGCCCGCTGGGTGGGCCGCGGTGACAAGAACGGCGCCGACGGCGCCGCCGTCAACGCGATGCGCCAACTGATCAACACGGTCTCCATGCGAGGCGTCGTGGTGATCGGCGAGGGCGAGAAGGACAACGCGCCCATGTTGTTCAACGGCGAGGAGGTGGGCGACGGCACCGGCCCCGAGTGCGACGTGGCAGTCGACCCCATCGACGGCACCCGGCTGTGCGCACTCGGCATGAACAACGCGATCTCCGTCATCGCCGTGGGAGAGCGCGGCTCGATGTACGACCCGTCCGCGGTCTTCTACATGGAGAAGCTGGTCACAGGCCCGGAGGCCGCCGACAAGGTCGACATCGAGGCGCCGGTCGCGGCCAACATCAAGGCGGTGGCCAAGGCCAAGGGCGGCAAGCCGTCCGACGTGACGGTCGTCATCCTCGACCGCCCCCGGCACGAGGGCATCGTCAAGGAGATCAGGGAGACCGGGGCGCGGATCCGGTTCATCACCGACGGCGACGTGGCGGGCGCGATCATGGCGGCCCGCGCCGGGACCGGCGTCGACCTGATGCTCGGCGTCGGCGGCACCCCGGAGGGCATCGTGGCGGCCTGCGCGCTGAAGTGCCTGGGCGGGGTCATCCAGGGCAAGCTGTGGCCCCGCGACGACAACGAGCGCGCCAAGGCCCTCGACGCCGGGCTCGACCTCGGTCAGGTGCTGACCACCGACGACCTGGTCCGTTCCGACGACGTGTTCTTCGCGGCGAGCGGGATCACCGACGGCGAGCTGATGTACGGCGTGCGGTTCAAGGGCGGGGCCGCCGTGACGAACTCGCTGGTCATGCGGGGCCGGTCCGGCACGATCCGCAAGATCGAGAGCGAGCACCGGCTGTGGAAGCTCGGGGCCTACAGCGCGATCAACTTCGACACCGCGGTCTGAGGGACGGCGCAGCTTGAGGGACGGCGCAGCTTGAGGGACGGCGCAGCTTGAGGGACGGCGCAGCTTGAGGGATGGGCGTCAGGTCCGGCGGAAGAGCCCCTTCCTGGGGCGCCGCGGCGACTTGGCCACGACCTTGCCGCCCAGCACGAATCCCGCCAGCTCGATGACGGGCGCGTCCGGCGCGTGGCCGGTCGCGCCCGGCGGCAGCCGTACCTCGTCGCGCACGGAGCCGACCCGCGCCGACGGGGCGGTCACGATGCGCACCCCCTCGGGGACGATCAGCGTGACCGTTCCGGCCATCACCGCGAGCTGGACCACCACCCGGCGTGACTGCAGCAGGGCCTCGCACAGGTCCATCGTGACCCGGCCGCCCAGGGACGTCACGGGGACGTGCGAGGGGACGACCCAGCGGCCTCCACGGGTTTCGCTGCGGAAGAAGGCCGTCAACGGGCGGCCGTCCATCCGGAGCGGCTGCTCCTCCGGAGGGAGCAGGTCCGCGGTCAGCGCGGCGAGGTCGCCGAGCGTCCGGGCGGCGTAGGCCTGCGCGACGCGCTCCTCGTGCTCGGGATGGCTCAGCCGGCCGTCGGTGACCGCGTCCGTCAGGACCGCGATCACCCGCTCTCGGTCCGCGTCGGACGCCCGCAGCTCCTCGGTGGGAGCCGTCTGTGGGCTCCGCGAGGCGATGAGGGCGGACAGGAGGTTGTTCAGCCGGGATTCGCGGGACTCGCTGCTCACATCTTCGAGACTAAACCGATTCAACGGGTCGATCACCGGCCATTGACCGCGTGGTCCACGACTCCTAGTCTGACGGAACTTGAACCCCCCTCATGTTCGCGGAGGCCTCGGTGCCCCAATCTCGCGACCGGCGGGCGCGTCTCGCCACCTTCGCCGTCTTCTTCGTCCAGGGCCTCACGTTCGCCACCCTGCTCACCCAGGTCTCCGCGCTCCAGAACAAACACGGGCTGACGGACGGCGAACTGTCGATCCTGCTGCTCGTGGTCCCGGTCATCGCGGGAATCGGCAGCGTGGTGGCGGGAAGTCTCGCGACGCGGTTCGGCAGCCGCTGGATTCTCAGGTTCGTCCAGCCGCTCGCGTGCGTGGCCGTCGTCCTGGCCGGCGCCGCCCCCAACGTCCCGTCGCTCGTGGCGGCCAACGTCCTGTTCGGGCTCAGCCTCGGCGGGGTCGACGCGGGGATGAACATGCAGGGCGTCACCGTCGAGCGCCGGTACGGCCGGCCCATCTTGACGGGCTTCCACGCCCTGTGGAGCGCGGCGGCCGTCATCGGAGCCCTTTGGGCCTCCGCCGCCGGCGGCATGGATCTCTCCCTGCCGGTCACGTTCGCGATCGCCCTGGCGCCCGCCGTGGTCATCTCCCTGATCGCCTCCACCTGGCTGTGCACGCCGGAGGAGGAGCACGTGGAGGTGGCGGCCGCCGACGCCGGGCCCGGGGTCCCGTGGAAGGCGATCATCCCGCTGTGCCTCGCGATGGCCTTCCTCTACGTGGGCGACGCGTCGATCTCCAACTTCGGCTCCGTCTTCATGGACAAGGTCATGCACGCGACGGCGGCGGTGGTGCCCCTGGCGCTGGGCGCCTACCAGGCGACCACGTTCGTCGTGCGGATCGGCGGCGACCTCGCCGTACGCAAGTGGGGACCCGCCATGATCGTCCGGATCGGCGGCGCGGTGGCCACGCTCGGCTTCGTCGCGATCGTCCTCGCACCCTCCGAGCCGCTGGCCATCGCCGGATTCGCGCTCACCGGGATCGGCCTGTCCGTCGTCGCCCCCCAGTCGTTCTCGGCCGCCGGCCGCCTGGACCCGGCGGGGACCGGCGTGGCGATCGCGCGGGTCAACATGTTCAACTACGTGGGCTTCATCGTCGGTGCGGCCCTGGTCGGCGGCATCGCGGACGCCTCCGACTACCGGATCGCGTTCACCGCGCCGCTCGTGCTCGCCGCCGTGATCATCCTGCTCGCCCGGGGATTCCAACCTCGTACGGCTCCCGCGGTGACGGCGCCCGCAGCCCCCTGAGACAGCCCCCAGCCACCCCTGACGCGGCCCTCCTGAGGCAGAGCCTGAGTCGGCCCTGAGGCGAGCCGCGTGAGAGGGGGCGCGCCGGCCGCCTCCACGGGTCACCCGACGCGCTCGGCGACCTCCTCGACCGCCCGCAGGATGCGGTGGGCGGGCAGCCGCGCGAATCCGATGACGAGCGCCGGGGGCCGCCTCCGAGCGCCCTCCCCCGTCACCGGCTCGACGCTCAGCCCCGCGGCCCTCGCCGCCTCGGCGACGGCCTCCAGCCGGCCGTCCGGCAGTTCGGCGTAGAGGTGGAGCCCGGCGGAGATGCCGTGCACCGTGACTTCCGGAAGATGCTCGGCGAGGGCGTCCACCAGCGCGTCCCTGCGCACCCGGTACTCCCTGCGCATGCGGCGCAGGTGCCTGTCGTAGCCGCCCGACGCGACGAGGTGGGCGAGCACGTGCTGGTCGATCACGGGAGAGCCGAGGTCGAGCTCGCCCCTGGCCCGCCGTACCGAACCGGCGATCTGCGGCGGCGCCACCATCCAGCCGAGCCGCAGCCCGGGGGCGAGCGACTTGCTGACGCTGCCCGCCAGGACGACCCGGTCGGGGGCGAGTCCCTGCAGGCAGCCCACGGGTTCCCGGTCGAACCGGAAGTCGGCGTCGTAGTCGTCCTCCAGGATCAGCGCCCCGGTCCGCGACGCCCAGGCGATCAGCTCGGCCCTGCGGCGGGGTGACAGGACGACTCCCGTCGGGTACTGATGCGCGGGGGTGAGGAGGACGGCCTCGGCCCTCGTCCTCGCCAGGTCCTCGGCGACCATGCCCTCCTCGTCGACGGGCACCGGGATCAGGTCGGCCCCCGCACGTGCCAGCAGCGGAAGCTGACGCGGGCTCGTCGGGTCCTCGACGGCGAGGGCCACCCTGCGGCCCGCCCTCTCCGACAGGACGCGGACGACCAGGCTGAGCCCCTGCGCCATGCCGGTGACGACCACCAGGTTCTCCGGGGTCGCGTCCGCGGCGCGCACGCGGCGCAGATAGGGCGCCAGCTGCTCGCGCAACTCGGGGACGCCGCCGGGGTCGCCGTAGTCGAACGCGTCGTTGGGCATCGTGTTCAGCACATGCCTGATCGCCGCGAGCCACGCCCGCCGGGGGAACGCCGCCAGGTCGGGAGAGGTCGGCCGGTGCCCGTAGTACGGCGCGGCGGACTCGGGCCTGTCACCCGCGGCCGCTGAGGCCTGGCTGGGCGCGGCCGCCACCCGGGTGCCCGCCCCGACCCTCGCCTCGAGGAAGCCTTCCGCGACCAGCTGCTCGTACGCCTCGACCACGACACCGCGCGACAGCCCGAGGTCCCGCGCGAGGTCCCTGCTCGCCGGAAGGCGGGTGCCCTGGGCCAGGCGCCCCGAGCGGATCGACTCTCTCAGCTCGCGGGCGACCTGCCCGGCGAGCCCGCCCGCGCTCCGGTCGAGGGTGAGATGCAGGTCGGCCATTGGTACTCGATTCCGCTGCCCGATTGGACCCGTTCAGTGAACCATTGGCTTCCTAACATCTCCACACGTGACCTCACTCATCGAGTCCGCTCCCCGTCGCACGACCAGATCGGCCGTGGCGGGCGCGACCGCGGCCATGTTCATGGTGGGCACGCTGGCCGGCGTCTCCGGGATCATCTCCGGCTACCCCCTCTACGGCGGCCAGGCCCTGCGGTACGCGCTCGCCGCTGTGATCTTCTTCGTCATCGTCCGGATCAGGAGGCCCGCACGGCCGGCGCGACTGGGGCCGGCCGTGTGGGGGCTGTTGTGCGCCCTGTCGCTGACCGGCTTGGTCGTCTTCAACGTGTGCGTGATCGAGGCGACCCGCTCGTCGGGACCGGCTCTGGTCGGGACGGTGCTGGCGACGGTCCCCCTGGCGCTGGCCCTCCTCGGCCCGCTCGCCGAGGGGTCGGGCCCCGCCCGCCCTTCGCTTCGCGTGGTGGTCGCGGCGCTCATCGTGGTCGCGGGTGCCCTACTAGCCGTGGGGTTCGGCAGCGGGAACCTGGCGGGCCTGCTGTGGTCGCTCGGCGCCGTCACCTGCGAGTTGTGCTTCTCACTGCTCGCCCTGCCGCTGCTGCCCGTCCTGGGACCGGTGAGGACCTCGGCCTACTCGACCGCTCTGGCGGTTCCGCTCCTGCTGGCCATCGGGCTCGTGGTGGACGGACAGGCGATGTTCAGGACGCCCACGCTCCCGGAGGTCGCCGGACTGGGTTACCTCGGACTGATCGTGACGACGGTTCCGTTCCTTCTCTGGTACGGCGCGCTGCCCCGGCTCGGCGCCGACCGCGCCGGCCTGTTCGCCGGGATGATCCCGGTCGGCGCGATCAGCACCTCGATGATCCTCGGCCTCGGCCTGCCGTCGGCGGCGGACCTCGCCGGCGCGGCCGTCGTCATCGCCGGGATTTCGCTCGGGCTTCGGACGACCGGTTCGAACGCTCGTCGCGGATCTCGTGCAGCACGATCGCGAGCAGCGAGAACGCCAGCGCGACCATGATCCCCGCACCGAAGAAGATCATCATCATGACCTCGGTCCCCATGGCCTCCCCCCTCGTGCACTTAGTACCAATTATTCCGTTTTGCGCCCTTATTCACCTATAAATTCGATCAAAACAAGGGCGAAGCGGAACCGCGACTGCAGAGCCGTACGCTGTGGGGAAAACGCGATGACGCAAGGGACCGAGGATGCCCGAGTTCGACTACACCGACCTGCTGCCGCTGGGCCCCGACGAGACGGAATACCGCCTGATCACGACCGAGGGGGTGCGCGTCACCGAGGCGGCGGGACGGAGGTTCCTCGAGGTCGATCCGGAGGCCCTGCGCCTGCTCACCGAGACCGCGGTCCACGACATCTCGCACTACCTCCGCTCCTCCCACCTCGCCCAGCTGCGGAAGATCGTCGATGACCCCGAGTCGAGCGGTAACGACCGCTTCGTGGCGCTCGACCTGCTGAAGAACGCGAGCATCTCGGCCGGAGGCGTCCTGCCGATGTGCCAGGACACCGGCACGGCGATCGTGATGGGCAAGCGCGGCAGGCACGTCCTCACCGACGGGAACGACGCCGAGCACATCAGCCGCGGCGTGTACGACGCCTACACCAGGCTGAACCTGCGCTACTCCCAGATGGCCCCGCTGACCATGTGGGACGAGAAGAACACGGGCGACAACCTGCCCGCCCAGATCGAGCTGTACGCCGAGGACCCGGCGGGTCATCCGGACGAGTACAAGCTGCTGTTCATGGCCAAGGGCGGCGGCTCGGCCAACAAGTCGTTCCTCTACCAGGAGACCAAGGCCGTCCTCAACGAGAAGCGGATGCTCCAGTTCCTCGAGGAGAAGATCCGGTCCCTCGGCACCGCCGCCTGCCCGCCGTACCATCTGGCGATCGTGGTGGGCGGCACCAGCGCCGAGTTCGCGCTCAAGACCGCCAAGTACGCCTCCGCGCGGTATCTGGACTCCATCCCGACGGAGGGCTCCCCGAGCGGCCACGGCTTCCGCGACCTCGAGATGGAGAAGAAGGTCTTCGAGCTCACCCAGAAGCTCGGCATCGGCGCCCAGTTCGGCGGCAAGTACTTCTGCCACGACGTCCGGGTGATCCGACTGCCCCGGCACGGCGCGTCCTGCCCCGTCGCGATCGCGGTCAGCTGCAGCGCCGACCGCCAGGCCCTCGCCAAGATCACCCCGGAGGGCGTGTTCCTCGAGCAGCTGGAGACCGACCCGGCGAGGTTCCTCCCCGACACGACCGACGAGCACCTGTCCGACGACGTGGTGAAGATCGACCTCAACCGGCCGATGTCCGAGGTCCTCGCCGAGCTCACGAAGTATCCGGTGAAGACGCGGCTGTCCCTCACCGGGCCGCTCGTCGTGGCCCGCGACATCGCCCACGCGAAGATCGCCGAGCTGCTCGACCAGGGCGGCGAGATGCCGCAGTACCTCAAGGACCACGCCGTCTACTACGCCGGCCCGGCCAAGACGCCCGAGGGGTACGCCTCCGGGTCGTTCGGGCCGACCACGGCCGGGCGCATGGACTCCTACGTCGAGCGCTTCCAGGCCGCGGGCGGGTCCATGGTGATGCTGGCCAAGGGCAACCGGTCCAAGCAGGTCACCGACGCGTGCCGGGAGCACGGCGGCTTCTACCTCGGCTCGATCGGCGGCCCCGCGGCCCGGCTGGCCCAGGACTGCATCACGAAGGTGGAGGTCCTGGAATACCCGGAGCTCGGCATGGAGGCCGTCTGGAAGATCGAAGTGGTCGACTTCCCGGCGTTCATCGTGGTCGACGACAAGGGTGAGGACTTCTTCACCGACACCACCGGGCCCGTCCTTACCATCGGCCGGCGCTGACCTGCGTTCGGCAAGTCAGAACATTTGACAGAAGATCTCAACAATTTCCCGGCATGGTCTCTACAGGTCATGTGGCACGAATCGGTAAGCTGCCACCCATGCGTGCGCCGTCCGGATACCAGTTAGCCGCGCGCTACCGGCTCGTGGAGCCGGTCGGCCGCGGCGGCATGGGCACGGTTTGGCGTGCGCGCGACGAGCTTCTCGACCGCGACGTGGCTGTCAAGGAAGTCCGGCTGCCCATGGTCCTCGACGAGGACCTGCGGGCCGAGTTGTGCGCACGCACCGAGCGTGAGGGCCGGGCCACCGCCATGGTGGCCCATCCCTCCGTCATCACGGTGTTCGACGTCGTCACCGAGGACGAGCGCCCGTGGATCGTCATGGAGCTCCTCAAGGCCCAGTCCCTCGAGGAGATCATCAAGCAGGAGGGCCCGCTCGACCCGCGACGGGTGGCCGACATCGGCAGGCAGGTGCTGGGCGCGCTGCGCGCCGTCCACGCCAAGGGCATCCTCCACCGTGACGTGAAGCCCAGCAACGTGCTCGTGACCGAGGACAGGGCCGTGCTGACCGACTTCGGGCTGGCCGCCCTGGAGGGTGACGTCTCCCTCACCCAGGCGGGCATCGTGCTCGGCTCGGCCGGTTACATCGCCCCCGAGCGGGTGCTGGGCGACAAGGCCAGCCCTGCGGCCGACCTGTGGTCGCTCGGGGCGACGCTCTACACCGCGGTCGAAGGCCGCGGCCTGCACGGCCGCCGTTCGGCCGCCGCCGCCCTGGCGGCCCTCACCAGCGGCGCCCCGATCCCCATGGAGCGGGCGGGCCCGCTCGCGCCCGTCCTTCGCGGGCTGCTCCAGATCGACCCGGCCAGGCGGCTCGACGCGGTCCGCGCCGCGGTGCTCCTGTCCAGGATCGCCGCCGGCGGGAGAGGCGACGAACTGAGCCTGCCGCAGCAGCACCGGCCGGTCCGTCCCGCGGCCCCGACCTCGGCCCCGACCTCGGTGCCGACGGCTTCGCGCAAGCCCCAGCACCGCGGACAGCACCGGGCCGAGCCACGGCCCGCGCCACGCGTCGCTCCGCGGAGCTATCCACGCGACCCGCAGGACTCGGGCCCGCACCAGACCAGGAGCTATCCCCAGAATCCGCGCCGCCCGGCCGAGGGAGTGCACCGCAAGCCCAGCGGGCCCGCCCGGCACAACGCCGTCGGCGTCCCGGTGATCCAGCGGCTGGTGCAGGTCATCGCCATGGTGCTGCCGCGTCGGTACCGGCCGAAGAAACTCAAGTGACCGGAAAGCGCGCCTCAACCGAGAATCGCTATCTTTCTTAATATGCCGGAACAGCAACCGCGGCTGATCGCCGGTCGGTACGAGCTGATCACGCCGATCGGCCGGGGCACGATGGGCACCGTCTGGCGCGCCTACGACCACTCGCTCGCACGCGTCGTGGCGGTCAAGCAGATCCGCCAGGACCCTGGGCTCGGCCGCGCCCAGCAAGAGGAGTTGCGGGAGCGCATGATCCGCGAGGGCCGCATCGCGGCCCGGGTGCGCCACCCGTCGGTCGCCACGATCCACGACGCCATCGAGGTGGGCGGCAGTCCGTGGATCGTCATGGAGCTGATCGAGGGGCGCTCGCTCGAGCAGGTGATCGACGAGGAGGGGCCGCTGCCGCCGCGGCTCGTCGCCCAGATCGGCTACGACCTGCTGGGGGCGCTGCGGGCCGCGCACGCCCAGAACATCCTCCACCGCGACGTGAAGCCCGCCAACGTGCTGCTGACCGACGCGGGCCGGGTCGTCCTGACCGACTTCGGCATCGCCAAGGCGCCCGGCGACAGCCCCCTGACACGGACCGGCATGGTGATCGGCTCGCCGGGTTACACCGCGCCGGAGCGGGCCAGAGGCGACCACACCGGCCCGGAGTCGGACCTGTGGTCGCTCGGGGCGACGTTGTACTTCGCCGTCGAGGGACGGCCCGCCTACGAACGGGGGACGGTCCAGGAGACGCTGGCCGCCCTCATGACGGAGACCGCCGACCCGCCCACCCAGGCCGGCCCGCTGCGTCCCGTGCTCGACGGCCTGCTCGACAAGGACCACACCACACGGCTGTCGCCCGACAGGGCGGCCTCGATGTTGCGGACGGTGGCCGAGACCCCGTCAGGCCGGGCTCGGCCCTCTGCGGCGCCCTCAGGGGCTCCCCGTACGGCTTCGCCCGCGCGCCCCGCGCCGCCCTCCGCCCAGCGGCCCGCGCCGCGGCGCGGGGACGACGAGGGGACGATGGTGATCAAGCGGCCTCCGACCGGTGCTCCCGGCCCCGCGTCCGCCTCCTCGCCACCGCTCGCCCCGGCGTCCCCGCCGTCGGCCGCCCCGCCGGTTCCTCCGGCATCCCCGCCGCCGGCCGCCCCGCCGTCCCCCGTGCCTGGCCCCGCGCCCGCCCGAGGCGGCTCGGCCGGCCCGTCCGAACACGAGACGACGGTCCCCGGCAGGGTGCCGCCCGGCCGTCCCCTGCCGCGGGAGGGCTCAGGCCTCCCCCAGGGCGGCCGGCCCGCTCCCCGGCCTCCGGACTCCCGCCCCGTCCCGCCGCGACCTCCCGTGCCGGGGACAGCGGGCCCCGTCGCGCCTGGGCCGGCCGCCGGCCCTGCCGTGCCGAGGCCGCCGCAGGTTCCCGGTCCGCCGTCCGAACCCGTGCCTCCGGCGCCGCCCGGTGACCGCGGGCTCGGCACCGACCTGTTCGCGATGAGAAGCGAGCCCACCCAGCCGCAGACGGACGGCAGGACACGCCTCCTCACGGTGCTCGCGATCGCTCTCGTCGCCTTCATCGTGCTCGCCGCCGTGGCGGTGGCGGCCTTCGCCGCCGGTCCCGGCGGCACTTGATAGGACTGGACGCATGGACGATTTCCGGATCGAGCACGACTCCATGGGCGAGGTGCGGGTCCCCGCACACGCGAAATGGCGGGCGCAGACCCAGCGGGCCGTGGAGAACTTCCCCATCTCGGGCCGCGGGCTCGAGCCCGCGCACATCTCCGCACTCGGACGGATCAAGGCCGCCTGCGCCACGGTCAACGCCGAGTACGGAGTCATCGACAAGGACCTGGCCGCGGCGATACGGGACGCCGCGAACGAGGTGGTGGAGGGGCGCTGGAACGACCAGTTCCCCGTGGACGTCTTCCAGACGGGCTCGGGCACCTCCTCCAACATGAACGCCAACGAGGTCGTCGCCACGCTCGCCGAAGAGCGGCTGGGACGGGCCGTCCATCCGAACGACCACGTCAACGCCGCCCAGTCGTCCAACGACGTGTTCCCCTCCTCGATCCACGTGGCCGCCACCATGGCGGTCGCGCACGACCTGACCCCGGCGCTGGAGCACCTCGCCTCGGCGCTGGAGGAGAAGGAGTCGGAGTTCTCCGGGGTGGTCAAGTCCGGCCGCACGCACCTCATGGACGCCACGCCCGTCACGCTCGGCCAGGAGTTCGGCGGCTACGCCACCCAGATGGAGCTGGGGATCGAGCGGCTGCAGAGCGTGATCCCGCGTCTGGCCGAACTCCCCCTCGGCGGCACGGCGGTCGGCACCGGCATCAACGTCCCCGCTCCCGACTGGGCGGCCACCGTCATCGCGGAGCTGAGCCGCACGACCGGCCTGCCGTTCATCGAGGCCAGGAACCACTTCGAAGCACAGGGCGCCCGTGACGGGCTGGTGGAGCTTTCTGGCGTGCTGCGGGTGATCGCGGTCTCCCTCAACAAGATCGCCAACGACCTCAGGTGGATGGGCTCGGGTCCGCGCGCCGGCCTGGGCGAGATCAACCTCCCCGATCTCCAGCCGGGTTCCTCGATCATGCCGGGCAAGGTGAACCCGGTCATCCCCGAGGCGGTCACGATGGTGGCCGCGCAGGTCGTCGGCAACGACGCGACCATCGCGATGGCCGGGGCCTCCGGCGCGTTCGAGCTCAACGTGATGCTCCCGGTCATGGCGCGCAACGTGCTGGAGTCCATCCGGCTGCTGGCGAACGTCTCGCGCCTGCTGGCCGACCGGTGCGTCAGCGGGATCACCGCCAACGCCGACCGGCTCAGGGAGTACGCCGAGTCGTCCCCGTCCATCGTCACCCCCCTGAACCGGTACCTCGGTTACGAGGAGGCCGCGAAGATCGCCAAGCAGGCGCTCGCGGAGCGCAAGACGATCAGGCAGGTCGTGGTCGAGCGCGGCCACGTCGCCGACGGCACGGTGACGGAGGCGCAACTCGACGAGATCCTCGACGTGCTGTCCATGACCCGGCCCACATAGGGGGGCGACGATCTATGTCTGCCGACCCCATGGGCCGGACCGGCCGCGATTCCTAGGGTGAATCGTCATGAGCCTTGATGGGCGTACCGCTCTGGTGACGGGCGCGGGCAGCGGCATCGGACGGGCCTGCGCCCGCCGGCTGGCCGGCGAGGGCGCGCACGTGATCGTCGCGGACGTGAACCGTGACGCCGCGAAACAGGTGGCGGCGGAGGTGGGCGGCGTCCCCCTCATCGCCGACCTGTCCGATCCGGCCTTCCTCACCACCTGGAAGGACCAACTCGGCGGGGAGGTCTCCGCCGACATCGTGGTCAACAACGCGGGTTTCCAGCACGTCGCGCCGATCGAGGAGTTCCCTCCCGAGACCTTCTCGAAGATCCTCCGGGTCATGGTCGAGGCGCCCTTCCTGCTGGCCAGGGCCGTGTTGCCCGGCATGTACGAGCGAGGCTGGGGACGCGTCGTCAACATCTCCTCGGTGCACGGCCTGCGCGCCTCGCCGTACAAGTCGGCCTACGTGACGGCCAAGCACGCGCTGGAGGGCCTCTCGAAGGTGATCGCGCTCGAAGGGGCGCCGCACGGCGTCACGTCGAACTGCGTGAACCCCGCCTACGTCCGCACCCCGCTCGTGGAGAACCAGATCGCCGACCAGGCGCGGACCCACGGCATCAGCGAGGACGAGGTCGTGGAGCAGATCATGCTCGCGCCGGCGGCGGTCAAGCGGCTGATCGAGCCCGACGAGGTCGCCGCGATGGTGGCCTACCTCTGCGGCCCGCAGGGGTCGTTCATCACCGGGGTGTCGATCCCGCTCGACGGAGGATGGAGCGCGCGCTGACGTGAACGTCTACCTCGAACTCCTGGTCAGGGAGGCTTCGGCCGTGGAGTTCGAGGGGCCGGTCCTGCAAGCCCGCGCGGCCGGCGCGGACTCAGCGACGCTCGACGAGCTGGAACAGGCCAAGGTCGCGGCGCTCAAGGTCCGTGCGATGTTACGCAGGAGGGCCAAGCGGGAGGCCGAACTGTCCGCGCTGTTCGACACGGCGAGCGACCTCGCCGGGCTGACCGACCTCGACGCCGTGCTCGAGGCGATCGTCCACCGTGCCCGGCTCCTGCTCGGCACCGACATCGCCTACATGACGCTGAACGACCCCGAACACGGCGACACGTACATGCGGGTGACGGACGGGTCCATATCCGCACACTTCCGGCGGGTACGGCTGGCCATGGGCGCGGGACTCGGCGGTCTGGTCGCCCAGACGGGCATGCCGTACAACACGGCGGACTACTTCGACGACCCCCGCTTCCGGCACACGAGCACGATCGACGAGGCGGTGCACGAGGAGGGCCTGGTGGCCATCCTCGGCGTGCCGCTCCGCATCGGCGCCCAGGTGATCGGCGTGCTGTTCGCCGCCAACCGCAGCGCCCGGCCGTTCCTGCAGGAGGAGGTGGCGCTGCTGGTCTCGCTGGCCGCGCACGCCGCCGTCGCGATCGACAACGCCAGGTTGCTGCAGGAGACCAGGGCCGCCCTGGCGGAGCTGAGCCAGGCGAACGGCCTCATCCGCGCGCACAGTGAGGCCATCGAGCGCGCGGCGGACGCCCACGACCGGATGACCGGCCTCGTCCTGCGCGGAGGCGGCGTTGAGGACGTGGCGGCCGTCGTGACCGAGGTGCTCGGCGGCAGCCTGACCGTCCTCGACGACGAGGGGCGTCCGCTCGTCGGGCAGGCCGGCGACCTGGACGCCGGAGTCTTCGACGCCGCCCAGTCGTCGCGCGCGCTCGGCCGTACGGTCAAGAGGGGCGACGCGTTCGTGGCCTCGGTCGACGTCGGCGCGGCGCCGCTGTGCACGCTGGTGTTGCGGACGGACAACCCGGTCTCCGACACCGACCAGCGCATCCTTGAGCGGGCGGCCCTGGTGACCGCGCTGCTGCTGCTGTTCAGGCGCAGCGTGTCCGAGGCCGAGGGCCGGGTCCGCGGCGAGCTGCTCGACGACCTCATCTCCCGGCCCGAACTCGGCGGCCTGCGCGACCGCGCCCGCAGGCTCGGCGTGGACCTCGGCGCGCCGCACGTGCTGATCGTCGCCCGGCACGACGGGCAGCGGGAGCGCGCCGCGTTCTGGGCGTCGTCGCAGGCGTCGATCGCGCACGGGCTCGCCGCCGCGCGCGGCGACGAGGTCGTCCTGCTGCTCCCCGGCGACAAGCCGGGGCTGATGGCGCGCCGCGCCGCGGCCGACCTGAGCGCCTCGCTGGGACGTCCGGCGACGGCGGGAGCGGCGGCGGGCAGCGCCGCGTCGGTGGCGGAGGCGTACCGCGAGGCCCAGCGCTGCGCCGACGCGCTGATCTCACTCGGGCGCGCGGGCGACGGGGCGAGCGCGGAGGAGCTCGGCTTCGTCGGCCTGCTGATCGGCGAGGGCCGCGACGTCTCCGGATTCCTCGTCTCGGCCCTCGGCCCGGTGCTCGACTACGACACGCGGCGCGGGACCGCCCTGGTCAAGACGCTGACGGCCTACTTCGGCGTCGGGGGTTCGTTGTCCCGCACGGCGGACGCGCTGCACATCCACGTCAACACGGTGACCCAGCGGCTCGACCGGGTGGGACAGCTCCTCGGCGCCGACTGGCAGGAGCCCGAGCGGGCACTGGAGATCCAGCTCGCCCTGAGGCTGCACCGCCTGCGCACCCACATGCCCGATGCCTGAGGTGTGTGTGAAGGCCCCATAGGAGTGACCCGGGTCACTGCGTACGTTGGCCGGAACCCCCCATGCGAGGAGTTCGACATGGTCAGCACATCCCCACCCCGCACCCGAATCGGCAAGATCGTCGGCGCCAGCCTGATCGGCACGACGATCGAGTGGTACGACTTCTTCCTGTACGGCTCCGCCGCGGCCCTCGTCTTCAACAAGCTGTTCTTCCCGACACAGGACGCGCTCACCGGCACGCTGCTCTCGTTCCTCACCTACGCCGTGGGCTTCGCCGCCCGTCCGCTCGGCGGGCTGGTCTTCGGGCACTACGGCGACCGGCTCGGCCGCAAGCGGCTGCTCGTCATCAGCCTCCTCATGATGGGCGGCGCGACGTTCCTGATCGGCCTGCTCCCCACCTACGCCACGCTGGGCACCGGAGCCGCGATCCTGCTGACCCTGCTGCGGCTGATCCAGGGCTTCGCCCTCGGCGGCGAATGGGGCGGCGCGGTGCTGCTCGTCTCCGAGCACGGCGAGCCGCGCAACCGCGGCTTCTGGGCGTCGTGGCCGCAGGCCGGCGCCCCCGGCGGCAACCTGATCGCCACCGGCGTGCTCGCCCTGCTCACCGCGGTCCAGCCGGACGACGCCTTCCTCTCCTGGGGCTGGCGCATCCCGTTCCTGCTCTCCGGCGTGCTCGTGCTGATCGGCCTGTGGATCCGGCTCACCGTCACCGAGTCCCCCGTCTTCCAGGCGGCGCTGGCCAAGCAGGAGGAGGACAAGACGCCGTCGATGCCCATCCTCGACGTGCTGCGCTATCACTGGCGCGACGTCGTCCTCGCGATCGGCGCCCGGCTCGTCGAGAACATCTCCTACTACGTGATCACCGCCTTCATCCTGGTGTACGCGGTGGAGGCGGCCGGGCTGGCCAAGCAGACGGCGCTCAACGCGGTGCTGATCGCCTCGGCGATCCACTTCGTCACGATCCCCATGTGGGGCGCGCTCTCCGACCGGGTCGGCCGCCGTCCCGTCTACCTGTTCGGCGCCGCCGCGATGGGCCTGTGGGCGTTCGCGTTCTTCCCGTTGATCGACACCAAGTCGTTCTTCCTCGTCACGCTGGCCGTGACCGTCGGACTGCTCTTCCACGGCGCGATGTACGGCCCGCAGGCGGCGTTCTTCTCCGAGATGTTCGGTACCCGCATGCGCTACTCGGGCGTCTCGATCGGCTACCAGCTCGCCTCAATCGTGGCCGGCGCGCTCGCCCCGATCATCGCGGTCCAGCTGCTCAGCTCTTTCGACTCGGCCCTGCCCGTCTCCATCTACGTGGCGGCCGCGGCCGTGCTCACCCTCATCGCGGTCTTCGTGACCAAGGAGACCCGCGACCGCGACCTGGCCGCCGTCGAGGCGTCGTCGAACCCCGGCCCGCAGCCCGTCCACGTCGTCAAGGAGGCCTGATGCCCCGCCGTCTTCCCGGACTGCTCGTCGCCGCGGTGGTCGCCGCCGCCGGCCTGTCCGCCGTCCCCGCGTCCGCGTCGGCGTCCTCGTGCCGTCCGGTCACCGTGCCGGGGGCCGAGCACCAGATCAGCGCGTGTCTCGACGACCTCACCACGGCGGGCACGGTGGCCTCCGGCCACACCGACGTGGCCGACTGGACGGGGCTCAACTCGGCCGGGGCGGTGAACCCGACCGGAGTGCCCGGCATGCAGATCGACGGGTACTTCCCCGACACCTCGACCGGGGACACCAACCACGGGTGGAACCACGACGCGCAGTTCGTCGTCCGGCTCCCCGAGCACTGGAACGGCGGCCTGGTCGTGGCGGGGTCGCCGGGCAACAGGGAGACCTACGCCAACGACTTCACGATCTCCGACTGGGCGCTCGCCAAGGGCTACGCCTACGCGGCGACCGACAAGGGCAACACCGGCACCACCTTCTATCTCGACGGGAAGCGTCCCGGGGACGCGGTCGTGGAGTGGAACGACCGGGTCAGCCAGCTCGCCGTCGCGGCCAAGAAGGTCGTCAAGCAGAGGTACGGCAAGGCGCCGAAGACCTCCATCGTCGCCGGCCAGTCCAACGGCGGGTACCTGGTGCGCTGGCAACTGGAGAACCGCCCCGACCTGTGGGACGGCGGCGTCGACTGGGAGGGCGTCCTGTGGACGGCCGACGGGCCCAACCTGCTGACGTTCCTGCCTCCCGCCCTGCGGGCCTACCCCGCGGGGGACACCGCGGGCATGCTCGCCGCGGGCTACGCGCCCGGCTCGGAGTTCCTGTGGCCCTTCCACTACCAGATCTACTGGGACCTCACTCAGCGGATCTTCCGTGAGGAGTTCGACCCGGACTTCGACGGCGCCACTCAGGCGGGCACGCCGTACTGCGCCCCGGGCGCGCCGGCCTGCGACACCGACTACGACTACGCGTCCAGGCCCAAGAGCGTGCACAAGGCCGTGGAGAGGGTCTCCCTCACCGGCAAGATCAAGCGCCCGCTGATCATGGTGCACGGCACTCTGGACAGCCTGCTCCCCATCAGCCAGGATTCGGACGTCTACGCCAAGATGATCCGCGATCGCCACCGTGACGACCTGGTCCGGTACTACCGGATCGAGGACGGCAACCACGTCGACGGCCTGTACCCCGCCTATCCCGACCAGCTCCGGCCGCTGCTGCCGTGCTTCCGCAGCGCCTTCACCGCTCTCGAGCGGTGGATCGGCACCGGCGCGCCGCCCCCCGCCAGCCGTACCGTTCCCCGCCCGACCACGGGCGACCTGGAAAACACCTGCTCTCTCGGAGCCACGCAATGAGTTCATCGATCTCGTCCGAGCGCGTCACCACGCCGCGCCTGACCCTCAACGTCGTCTCGGTGCCCGAGGCGACGGGCGAGCCCGTCGTGTTCGTCCACGGCAACGTCTCCTCGAGCACGTTCTGGCACTCCACCATGACGGCGATCGCCGGGCGGGTCCGGCCGCTCGCCGTCGACCTCCGCGGATTCGGCGACTCCGACCCCGAGCCGGTGGACGCCTCCCGCGGTGTGCGGGACTACTCCGACGACGTCCTGTCGTTCCTCGACACGATCGGGCCGGCGCACCTCGTCGGCTGGAGTCTGGGCGGCGCCGTCGTCCTGCAGGCTCTGCGCGACCGCCCTGAGGCCGTCAGGAGCCTCACGCTGGTCAACCCCTGCTCGCCGTACGGCTTCGGCGGGACGCGGGGCCCCGAGGGGACGCTCAACCACCCCGACGGCACGGGCTCGGGCGGTGGCGCCGCGAACCCCGACTTCGTGGCGGCGATCAAAGCGCGCGACCTCACGGCCGACTCTCCCGTGTCCCCCCGCTCGGTGCTCCGGGCCGCCTACGTGGCGCCCGGCACGGACCTCGGCGAGGAGGAGGACGCGTTCGTCGAGTCCATGTTGTCCACGCGGATCGGCGAGGACCACTACCCGGGTGACATGGCCGCGACGGACGCGTGGCCGGGCATCGCGCCGGGCAAGCGGGGCGTGCTCAACACCCTCGCCCCCACCAACTTCCGCATCGACGACCTGCACACGATCGATCCCAAGCCGCCGATCCTGTGGATCAGGGGCGCGCAGGACGTGATCGTCTCCGACACGTCACTGTTCGACCTCGCCCACCTGGGCGCGATCGGCGCGGTCCCCGGCTGGGACGGCACGCCGGCCCAGCCGATGATCGCCCAGACGCGGGCCGCTCTCGACCTCTACGGCGCCTACCGCGAGGTGGTCATCGAGGGAGCCGGCCACGGCCCCCAGATCGACAGGCCCGCCGAGTTCCGTGAGGCCCTGCTGGCTCACCTGCTCGGACGGTAGCGAAGGACCCGCCGCGCGACCCTTCTGAGGAGCGACGGCGCGGGACGCGTCCCGGCGGGCAGGACCCTCACCTGCCCGCCGCGGCCAACCGCCAGGCCGAACAGCAGGTCGACGTCCTTCTCGTCGATCCGCAGGCTCGGCCGCCAGGATCCCGGCCCGATGCTGTCGTCCCCGCGCGTCCTGCTCACCGGCACCTTGGCGATGAGCTGGCCGGCCAGGCGCCCGGGGATCCCCGGCTCGACGAGCGCCGGGACCGTCATGCTCCGGCCGTGTCCGTCCCCCTCGCGCAGCACCAGCTCGGCCGGCGGCCCGCCACTGGGCGGCACGTACGGCACGGGAACGACGACGAAGACGTGCCGCTCCTGGCGGGCGACGGACGCCCTCGACGACACCAGCGCGATGGACTCGGGGAACGACTTGGGTTCAACGCAGACGCCGAGCTCACCGCGCTCCGACCAGCACGGCACGACCAGCCGCCGGGGATCCTCCGCAAGCACCCCCGCGCAGTTCACCGGCGCGTCGGGCCGGGCGACGCGGGTGCGGCAGGGGTGCACGCCGCGCATCCGCACGTGGACCTCCCATATCCCGGTACGGAGCGGCCTGCCGAGCGCGGCCGAACCCACGTCGAGCCGGGCCTCGCCGCTCGCCCGGACACGCACCTGGTCCCCCACGGCGTCCCGGTCGACCGTGCTGGTCACCGGGAGGAAGTACATGACGCCGGTCTCCGCGTCGCGGATGTAGACCTCCATGCGGGCCTTGGCCGCGGCGTCGGTGACATCGGCCGTCTCCTGGTCCAGCAGCCCGTCCATGGGCACGGTGGGCGTCCAGAACAGCCGCCCTCCCTCTTCGCGGAACCACAGCGGGCTGCCGTCCGCGCGCACGATCTCGACGCCGAGGTCGAGGGCCAGCACGCTCTGCTCCCAGCGCACGTCGCGCAACTCGGCGCGCAGCCTCGTGCCCTGGGACGCGGCGGCGAGTTCGACGAGCGTCTGCAGCCTGCCGTGCCGGAGCAGGGCCACCCGAGCCCTCAGATGGACGGGGAGATAGGCGTCGAGGGCGGGAGGGAACCGCTCGACGGTGAGCCGGTACATCAGCGAGAACAGGATCGTGCGCTCGTCGTCGGGGGCCGCCAGGAACCGGCTCCCGCCGAGGCGCCGCAGCCCCAGCACCCGGTACCAGTGGGCGTAGATGCGGTCGCGCTGCCGTCCCGGCCCGGTGTGGGCGTCGACGACGTCGAGGATCGCGTGCAGGCCGTCGTACAGGGCCCCGGGGTCGGGCGACTCGTCCTCGACGGGACCGAGGTGGCAACAGATCTCCTCGGCGAGGATCGCGACCACCTTCGCCGCCAGGTACGCCCTGGTCACGAAGGACGGCTCGGACAGCGGGCGTTCGGGGAAGCGCAGCTGGCAGGCCTCGACGAACTCGCGGTTGAACAGCTTGTGCGCCGTCGGCAGCGCCAGCAGGTGGTCGCGCAGGACGTCCGCACGCGGCTGGTTCCCGGCGAAGGCCGACAGTGGCGGCCCGCCGTCCACCACCCGGCCGACCAGCACGTCCGCGTCGGTCTCCACCGCCATGCCGTACATGTGCTCCAGTGCGGCGGGCTCCAGCCGGTCGTGCTGGTTCATCAGGTAGACGTAGTCGCCGCGGGCCGCCGACAGTCCCACGTTGCGCGCGCGGGCGAGGGAGCCGCTGTGGTCCAGGTGCAGCACGCGGACGTTCGGGCGGTTGACCGCGATCGCGTCGAGCCGACCGGGCGCGCCGTCCGTCGACCCGTCGTCCGCGAAGATCACTTCGTACTCTTCCGGCGGGAGCGACTGCTCGAGGAGCGAACGCACGCACGCGCCGAAGGCGTCGTCCGCCGGCCCGGGGTTGAACACGGGCACAACCACGCTGACCTTCACACCCATGAGGGCAAGGGTGCATTGCGGACCGGCGGCATCCCCTCAGGATTGCCGAAAGGTCGACCAAATCTGACCAGAGAATGGACGCCTCGCCGGTGTGAACCGGGCCGGGCGAAATCCCGTTGGACGAGATCCCCGCCGATCGGCCAGGCTGGCGAGATGCTGCTCAAGCTGACCGGGTCCAGTTGCTCGGGCAAGTCCGCACTCGCCCTCTCCGTGGCCGGCAGGCTCCGTGGAGTGGCCGTGCACGACTTCGACGAAGTCGGTGTGCCGGAGGGCGCGGACCGCCGCTGGCGGCAGCACATGACCGAGCTGTGGGTGCGCAGGGCCCTGGACTACCAGGAGCGTGGAGTCGACCTCCTGCTCACCGGCCAGTCTCCACTGGGAGAGGTCCTGGCCGTTCCCTCCGCTCCCCTGCTGGACGGGATCGCCGTGTGCCTGGTCGACGTCGCCGACGACGACCGGCGCGACAGGCTCGTCGCACGTGATCCCGGCCGATGGGACGCCTCCGCCGTCGCCGCGTTCCTCGGCTGGGCCGCGTGGCACCGCGGGCACGCCCGCGATGTGCTCCCGCTCGCCAGAGGCTGGGCGGATACGGCCTAGTACCAGCCGGAGGACTGAGAGTGCGCCCAGGCGCCGCAGGGCGACTTGTAACGGCCGGCGATGTATCCGAGCCCCCACTTGATCTGGGTCGCGGCGTTGGTCTGCCAGTCGGATCCCGCGCTGGCCATCTTGCTGCCCGGCAGGGACTGGGGGATTCCGTACGCGCCGCTGTAGCGGTTCATCGCCCGCTCGTTCCAGTGGCTCTCCTTGTCCCACAACTTCTCGAGGCATCCCCACTCGCCGCTCCAGCCGCGGGCGGCGGCCATCTGCTTGCCGAGCGCCTTGTTGCTGCCGGGGTCAGGCGTGGAGCCGGCCGGGAAGTTCGCCGCCGCGAAGCCGCCACCGCCGGGGGCCTTGGGAACGATCTTCACGGGGTCGAGGTTCGCCTTGCGGCTGTCGGTGACCTCTTTGAGTCTTTCCTGCTTGAGCGCCTGTACGGCGTGCGCCTTGAGCGCGTCGTTCTCCGGGTTGGGCGCGTAGGGGTCGCTGTTGGCGATGTCCTGGAGGGTGAGCACGTCCTTCGGCGCCTTGGCGTTCTCCATGGCCGTGCGGACCACGTAGGCCGTGCCGCCGGCGAGGACCGCGATCGTGACGCCGATGATGGCTACCCGCTTGGGGGTCACCCAGCCAGGCTTGGATTTGACGTCGGGGCGCTTCGAGCGAGAACGAGGCGCGGGCGGACGGTCCCTCAGCTGCTGACCAGAGCTCACGGCACCTGAGCTTGCCCTGTCTTGGGGGGTGTTGCGCACCTAATCGTGAAACACAGTTGGTGTTCTCTTGACCTAACCCGCCTGCTACATGGACTTTCCATAGAAATGTGATTTTGGTCACATCACCCGTAAATCCTTCCACAGCACACTCAACGGGAAGCCCGTGCCACTCTCCCCTCCTTTTTTGTGGATCATGTGCGCCCGATGTCACAGTTTCATGTCGAAGATGGGAGAACGTCCGGACCGAACCATAATGACCGCGTGGCAGGCATCCTCCTCGTCGAAGACGACCCCTCCGTCCGCACCGGGCTCGAACTGGCGCTCACCCGCCAGGGCCATTCGGTGACGACGTACGCGTCGGGTGAGGAGGCTCTCGACCACGTCCGGGCGCGCAGGCCCGAGATCGTCATCCTCGACGTGATGCTCCCCGGCATCGACGGTGTGGAGGTCTGCCGTCGCATCCGCAAGATCGACTCGCTGCCCATCATCCTGCTGACCGCGCGGGGGGACGACCTCGACGTGGTCGTGGGACTGGAGGCGGGCGCCGACGACTACGTGGTCAAGCCCGTCGAGCCGCGCGTCCTCGACGCCCGCATCCGAGCGATCCTCCGGCGGCTCGAGTCCGCGTCCGCCGACCGGGTCAGCTTCGGCGACCTGGTGATCGACCGGGGCGCGCTCAAGATCAGCCTGGACGGCCGCGAGATCCACCTCACCCCCACCGAGCTGCGCCTGCTGCTCGAGCTCGTCCGCCATCCCGGCCAGGTGCTCAACCGCCGCTACCTGCTGCGCGCCGTCTGGGACCACACCCACGTCGCGGACTCGCGTCTGGTCGACGCGTGCGTGCAGCGGATCCGGGCCAAGATCGAGCCGGTGCCCGCCGACCCGGTCTTCATCCACACGGTCCGCGGATTCGGGTACCGCTTCTCCCCGCCGTGACCTGGGTGCCGACCGGGCTCCGGGCCCGGCTCGTGATCACCTTCCTCCTGGTGGCGGTGACGGCGTCCGCCATGGTCGCGGGGCTCGGCTACCAGCTCGTCCGGAGGGAACTGCTGGACCGCGCCGAGCGGGCCGCCGTCGCCGACGTGCGCGACACGCTCTCCACGATCACCCTGCCCGTCGGCGCCAGCGACGTCGTGTGGCCGAGCGACAGCACCGTCACCGACGACGACCTGGCCGGCCTGGTCAACGCGCTGAGCGGCCCCGGCCGCTCGGTGATCATGACGTACGGAGACCTCCAGCACACGAGCCCGGGCGGCCGCTTCACGATGAACGACGTCCCCGACCAGCTCAGGTGGCAGTCCGGCAGGAGGCTCGTCTACCAGCGCCTGCGCATCGAGAACCAGCCGTGGCTGCTCGTGGCGACCCAGATCCAGCGGGTCAACCAGAGCGGCGCCCAGCGGGCCACGGGGCTCACCGCGTACGTCTTCGTCTCCCTGGCCGAGGAGGAGGGCGTCCTGTTCCGCCTCCGCACCGCCCTGGCGCAGGCGGGAGGCATCACGCTGACGATCGCGTTGACGGTCGCGCTGGTGTCGGCCCGGCGGGTGCTGCTGCCCGTGCGGAGACTCGGCGTGGCCGCCCGGGCGCTGGGAGCCGGCGAGCTGCACGTCAGACTTCCCGTACGGGGCAAGGACGAGCTCGCGGAGCTCACCGCGACGTTCAACGAGACGGCCGCCGCCCTGGAGCACACGGTCTCGGAACTGCGCACGCTGGAGTCGTTGTCCCGCCGCTTCGTCGCCGACGTCTCCCACGAGCTCCGCACCCCGCTGACCGCCATGACGGCCGTGACAGACATGCTCACCGAGGACGCCGCGCGGCTGCCCGACGACGCGGGCGAGGCGATGCTCATCGTGGTCCGCGAGATCGACAGACTCCGCGTGCTGGTGGAGCACCTGATCGAGATCAGCCGTTTCGACTCCGGCGCCGCCGTGCTGCGGCAGGAACGCGTCGATGTGGGCGACTGCCTGGCCGACTCCCTGGAGATGCGCGGCTGGGCCGACCAGGTGAAGCTCACCATGCCCGTCGGCCTGATGTTCTCCCTGGACCCGCGCCGGTTCGACGTGATCGTGGCCAACCTCGTGGGCAACGCGCTCCAGCACGGCTCACCGCCCGTGCAGGTCCAGGCCCGCGTCGACAGGCAAGGACTGGAGGTGACCGTGCGCGACCACGGCAAGGGCATTCCCGAGCAGGCGCTGCCGCACGTGTTCGACAGGTTCTTCAAGGCCGGGTCCGACCGGGCCAGAAGCGTAGGCAGCGGTCTCGGGCTCGCGATCGCCAAGGCCAACGCGGAGTTGCACAACGGCACCATCACCGCGGAGCGACGCGAGCCCGGCACCCTGTTCCGTCTCAGGATCCCCCGGTCATGAGGCGGGTCTGGCGGAGCGGCCTCGCGCTCCTGGTCGCGTTGCTCGCCGCCGCGGGGTGCGGCGTGCCGCCCACGGGCGTCGTCGACACCGGCCCCGCCCCCATCGCGCGCGGGGGGGCGAGCCTCACCAGGATCTATCTCGTCCGCGACGGGCGGCTCCAGCTGACGAGCGTCGCCGTGGGCTCCCCGCATGTCAGCGACTTGATGGCCACCCTGTTCAAGGCGGACGCCGAACCCACGGAACGGCTGACCACGGCACTGGACGAGCTCCACCTCGCGGAGGTGCAGCTGGTCCGTTACGAGCCCGACGCGAGCAGCCGCAACGATCCCGACAACACCATCACGCTGCGGATGCGCGTGTTCGTCAGCGGCCGGCGGATATCCAGGATCGCCATGGCCCAGATCACCTGTACGGCACGGCTGCGCTCAGAGGTCTGGGCCGTGGAGATCGCGCACGGTACTCCCGGCGACACGGGACACCTGAAGGTCCACACGTGCCGGGAGTACTGGGATCTGGCCCCGAGGAACGGCCATCTCCCCCCGTGACGTCCGCCGGGGTCAGACGGCGATGTTCTCCAGCATCTCGGTCACCAGCGCGGCGATGGGGGACCGTTCCGACCTGGTGAGAGTGATGTGCGCGAACAGCGGGTGTCCCTTGAGCTTCTCCACGACCGCCACGACGCCGTCGTGCCGGCCCACGCGCAGGTTGTCGCGCTGGGCGATGTCGTGGGTGAGCACCACGCGGGAGTTGGCGCCGATCCGCGACAGCACGGTCAGCAGCACACCCCGCTCCAGCGACTGCGCCTCGTCCACGATGACGAACGCGTCGTGGAGCGAGCGGCCTCGGATGTGGGTCAGGGGCAGCACCTCGAGCATGCCGCGGTCGAGGACCTCCTCGATGACCTCGGGCGTCGTCACCGCGCCGAGGGTGTCGAAGACGGCCTGCGCCCACGGGCCCATCTTCTCGTTCTCCGAACCGGGCAGGTAGCCGAGTTCCTGGCCGCCCACGGCGTAGAGCGGGCGGAAGACGATGACCTTGCGGTGCTGGCGGCGTTCGAGCACGGCCTCCAGACCCGCGCACAGGGCGAGCGCCGACTTGCCGGTGCCCGCGCGACCGCCCAGGGAGACGATGCCGACCTCGGGGTCCATGAGCAGGTCGAGGGCGATCCGCTGCTCGGCGGAGCGGCCGTGCAGGCCGAAGACCTCCCGGTCGCCCCTGACCAGCCGTACGGACTTGTCCGGCAGGACCCGGCCGAGCGCGGAGCCGCGGCTCGACAGCAGGCGCAGGCCGGTGTGGCAGGGCATCTCGCGAGCTTCCTCCAGGTCCGCGGTGCCGTTCTCGAAGAGGGTCTCGACCTCGTCGGTCGTGACCTGGAGCTCGGACATGCCGGTCCAGCCCGACTCGACCACCATCCCCGCGCGGTACTCCTCGGCGGCCAGCCCGATGGAGGCGGCCTTCACCCGCATCGGGAGGTCCTTCGACACGAGGACGACGTCGCGGCCCTCGGCCGCGAGGTTCTGCGCGACCGTGAGGATGCGGGTGTCGTTGTCCCCGAGGCGGAAGCCGGCGGGAAGGACGGATGGATCACTATGGTTGAGCTCGACCCGGATGGTCCCGACGCCGATCGGCATCGGCTCATCCAGCCGCCCGTGCCGCACCCGAAGGTCGTCGAGGAAGCGGAGGGCCTCGCGGGCGAAGTACCCCAACTCGGGGTGGTGCCGCTTGGCCTCCAGCTCGGTGACGACAACGATCGGGAGGACGACCTCGTGCTCGTCGAAGCGGCTCATCGCCGCCGGGTCAGCGAGCAGGACCGAGGTGTCCAGAACGTAGGTGCGGGATGCGGACGGGTTGTTCGAGGACACTGCCACGCGTTCTCCCCCGGGCACCGAAGACGGCGCCCTGCCTTGACTGGTGGTGAACGGACCGGGCCCGTGACCTGCCGAAGCGGGTCGGGACTCCAGCCCGCCTCGCAAGGTCGTGACGCAAGGACGGGCCCTCTCCCCAGGTAAGAGCCATCGACCAGGTCGATGGCGGCTCACCTACCACGGTACGTAATGAAACCCCCCGACCCAATACTTGGGCGCTGTCCGAAAGAGGCAGTTCATGTACCGTTTGGAATGATCTCGGCGGCCTAAGAGCCGTACCGCCGGTTACGCGCGGCGTAGGAGCGGAGTGCCCGCAGGAAGTCGACTCTGCGGAAGTCAGGCCAGTAGGCCTCGCAGAAGTAGAACTCGGAGTGGGCGCTCTGCCAGAGCAGGAATCCGGACAGCCGCTGCTCTCCCGACGTCCGGATGACGAGGTCCGGATCGGGAAGACCGCGCGTGTAGAGATGCTCCGCGATGTGCTCGACATCGAGGACCTCGACGAGGTCTTCGATGCTCGCGCCCTTGCTTGCGTGCTCCTGGAGGAGGGAGCGCACCGCATCAGCGATCTCACGCCTTCCTCCATACCCAACCGCAACGTTCACAATCAGCCCGGGACGATGCGATGTGGTTTCTTTTGCATCTTTGAGGACACGAGCCGTGTGATCGGGCAGCAGGTCGAGCGACCCCATCGGCGAGACGTGCCATCCCTGGTCGACGATGTCCTGCACGAGACCCTCGATGACCTGAAGCAACGGCCCCAGCTCGGCCTGGTCTCTGGAAAGGTTGTCGGTGGAGAGCAACCACAGTGTCACGTATTCGACACCGGCCTCCCGGCACCACACCAGAAGTTCCGAGATCTTGTCGGCGCCCTTCTGGTGGCCGTGGCTGACGTCGCGCAGCCCCATGGCCCGGGCCCAGCGCCGGTTGCCGTCGACGATGACGCCGACGTGCCGGGGAATCTGGTCCGAGGAGAGCTTGCGCTCGAGCCTGCGCTCGTACAGCTTGTACACGAGATCGCGCACGCCCATGAAGTCCTCTTCCTTCGCGACCTGGGAGCCTCGGTGAGGCAATTATCGCGGGACTCATGGAGTAGACGCGCCATGCCCGTCCCCCTGGGACGGGCCCTCCTGTGCTCCCAGCCACTCGGCGAAGCTCCTCGCGTCGGCCTGCGAGCCTCCGGCGGGCTTGGGACGGCCGGCGGCGTAGGCCGCGAACTTCCCGGCGAAATCCGGGCCGAGTGACATGACCAGGTCGGGCCGCCTACGGGCGACGAGTCCCCGCCGTTTGGCGACGAGGCTGTGTGCCTGAATCCTGACGCGCTCGCGGTCGAACCCGTCGGGCACCCCGCCTCCGGCCACCAGGGCGGCCAGCAGGGCCGCCTGGGAGGCCCGCAGAGACTCTCGCGCCGCGTCCGCCGACCCGCGGTCGCTCCCACCCCCCGCGTACGGCACGGGCCCCCGCTCAGCCACGCGCGGCCCGGCCACGCGCCATGGCGGCGCGGATGCGGTCCAGCTCTGCCGCGATGGCCCGGTCGCTCGGATAGTCGTCGTCCCATTCGAGCAGGACTCCGGGGGGCCGCACCCGGCCGCACAGGTCCGCCAGGATGTCGAGCACCGCCTCCGGGGCGGAGGCGGTGTGGGTGTCGTGCCAGACGTCGCCGTGGAGGTGACCGCCGGCCACGTGGACGTAGGCCAGCTCGCCGAGCGGAAGCCCGTCGAGGGCATCCCTGGCGTCCAACCCGAGGTTGACCTGGTTTGTGTACAGGTTCGCCACGTCGACGAGCAGTTTCACCCCGGTCCGCTCGACCAGTTCACCGAGGAACTCCGCCTCGGTCAGCTCGTCCTCCGGCCAGCCGAACAGCGCGGCCACGTTCTCCAGCGCGAGAGGCACGGGGAGGGCGGCCTGCGCGAGCCGTACGTTCTCCGCGATGACGGACAGGGCTTCACGGGTGCGGGGAACGGGCAGCAGGTGGCCCGCCTCCACGTCGCCCTCGCGGACGAACGCCAGGTGCTCGCTCACGAGCGGCGCCTCCAGCGCCTCCGCGCAGGCGGCCAGGTGCGCGAGGCGCGCCGGGTCGGGCCGGTCCGCGCCGCCGATCCCGAGGGCCACGCCGTGCGGGATGACCGGGACGCCTCGTGCGCGCAGCAGGGCGAGCGACTCCGGCAGCCGGGCGGGGTCGACGTTCTCCGCGATCACCTCGACGAAGTCGACGTCCATCCGCTCGACGGTCAGGTCGATCTCCGAGCGCCACCCGATGCCGACTCCCAGCTCGGCCCGCTCAGCTTCCGCCTCCGCAGCCACCGCCGCACCCTCCTCCGCCGCAACTCGAACCGCCCCCGCAGCCGGAATGACCACCGCACGAATGGCCGCCGCCGTGGTCGGACCCGACGGATCCGGTCCCCCAGTCCGAGGAGCCGCCTCCGCAACTCCCCGACGCGCAGCCGCCGGCACCTCCTCCGCCGTGATCGCGTTCTTGGTCGATTTCGGTCGCGACGGTCTGATCGGGCATCTCACCCAGGCCGTAGAGGGCGACGCCGCCCGCCACGCCGGTGTAGAGCGCGCCGTCCGCCATGACGGAGGCCGGCTCGGCCCGTGTGCGCGCGTTCCGCACCTGCGCGGTCTGGAGGGCCTCGTGCCCGCTCGTGGTGAGAAGACCCGGCAGCGACCTCGAGTAACGGCGGTGGGCGCGCAGCCCGGACACGGCGGTGACGCCTGCCACGAGCAGCGCACCGACGGAGGACGGGTTCCACGGGACGAGGCCCGCGAGCGGAAACACGATGGAGACGGCCGTGACCACGAAGGCGAGGGCGACCAGGAACCCCAACCTGGTGTTGATCGCGCTCGGGCCGTTGAGCGCGCCGTCCGGGAGGAGAAGCCCTCGGGCGATCAGTCGCAGCTTGATGTCGGTCATCGCCGCGCCGCCGGCGACCTCGTGGCGGATCTCCGACGCCGAGCGCCCTCCCGGCACGGCGGCCAGGTCCAGCACGGCCCGCTCGACTCCGTTCGCGGGCGGAGCGGTCCCGGCGACGACGGTGACGCGGCCTCCCCGCGCGACGCGGACGAGTTCCCGCTCCACGAGCAGCGCGATCGCCGTGTTGATCACACGACGCGGGCCGCCCGCGAGATAGGCGAGTTCGTAGTGGGTGAGATCGTCCCGGCTGAAGCCGGAGACCGACCGGATCCTGCGGTGCTCCCGGGTGAAGGCCGACGCCGCGTTCCTGGCGAGGACCGCGACGACGATCGCGACGACGAGAAGTGCGTACTCCATGAACGCCCTCCTTGGGGGGAGAGGAGGAAGCGCTTCACCACTGCCCTGCCGGCCGTTCGGCTCGCGCCCCGTCCACCTGATTAGACGCGCGGGAATCGCCGGAAGTTTCCCCCCGGGGCGCACGCCTGTACGGCATCGGCGGCGGGGCGCACACGCCCTGCGGGATCGACGGCGGGCCGCCCCCGATCGCCGTGTGGCGGGATCTCAGCCTCCGCATCCGCCGCAGCCTCCCCCGCACCCGCCGCCGCAGCCGCCGCACCCCGGCGTGGCGCCCCCGCCTCCGGCCGCGGGGCCGGTGTCCTGCCCCTTCTCCCGCGCGTCATCGCGATCGACCTCGGTCGCGATCTGCTGCGCGATCCCCCGATCCGGCAGCGCCCCCAGCCCGTAGATCGCCACGCCGACCGCCAGGGCGGCGCCGGCGGGGCGTCTCGCCACGTCGGCGCGGGCCCGCCGTCCCGCCGTCCGCTGCGACGGCTCGCGCGACGCGGAGGAGGGCGCCGTACGGGCCCGGGCGTCCTGCACGGCTCGCTGTCCTTCCGGGGTGAGCACGCTCGTCATCTGGAGCGCGTGGCGCCGGCGGACGCGGATGCCGTACAGGGCCGCCAGGACATTCACGATCACCGCCGCCACGGACGGCACGCTCCAGGAGACGAGACCGATGACCTGCACCAGTAGCGCAAGCGCGACGACGAGGCACTCGAACACGATGAACCCCGTCAGCACGCCGGCCTCCAGTCGGCGCTTGTCCACAGTCCCGTCCGAGAGCAGCAGACCCTTGGCGACCAGGCGCGACTTGAGGCCGGTCATCGCAGGGCTCACCGGAAGATCCCGGCGGAGCTGGGCCGACCTCACCCCGGGGCGGCCGGAGACCGACGCGAGGACGGCCTGCTCGACGGCGTCGTCGGAGACCCGGGCCGCCCCGGACACGAAGTGGACGCGGCCTCCCCGCGAGATCCGGATCAGCTCCCTGTCCATGAGCACGACGATCGCCGTGTCGACCACGCGGTGCGGACCGTCGGCGAGGTAGGCCAGCTCGTACGGATCAAGCCCACCCCTGCCGGAGTCTCCGGCGCCGTCCCCCTCGCCGGAGCCGGCCGGCATGGTCCCTACGACGAACGAGGTGAATCCGGCGATCACGGCGGCGACGACGAGGAGCACGTACTCCATGTCGACCTCCTGGGGGAGGAGGAGGCGCGTCACGCCACGGCGGCTGTAGTACGGCTTGCGCCTCGTCTACTGATTGGACGCTCGATTCCCCAGAATCTTCGCATCCGTGGCGCAAGCCGTACAGGATCAGCCGAGTCGTTTCACCAGGGCGTCGTACTCGGCCCACAACTGCTCGGGCATGTGGTCGCCGAAGGTCTCGAAGTGCGCCGGGATGAGCGACGCCTCCTCGCGCCAGACCTCGGGGTCGACGGTCAGCAGGAGCCGCAGGTGCTCCTCGGAGATGTCCAGACCCTCGGTGTCGAGCTCGGCCGGGAGGTTCCCGATCGGGGACGGCACGGCCTCCGCCTGGCCGTTCAGGCGGTCGACGATCCACTTCAGCACGCGGCTGTTCTCACCGAAGCCCGGCCACACGAACCGGCCCTCGGCGTCCTTGCGGAACCAGTTGACGTAGTAGATCCGCGGCAGCTTCGCCGCGTCGGCGGCCTCGCCGACCTTGAGCCAGTGGGCGAAGTAGTCGCCCATGTTGTAGCCGCAGAACGGCAACATGGCGAAGGGGTCGCGGCGCAGCTCGCCGACCTTGCCCTCGGCGGCGGCGGTCTTCTCCGATGCCACGTTGGCGCCGAGGAAGACCCCGTGCTGCCAGCTCAGCGACTCGGTGACGAGCGGGACCGCGGTGGCCCTGCGGCCGCCGAACAGGATCGCCGAGATCGGCACACCGGCCGGGTCCTGCCATTCGGACGCGATCGTCGGGCACTGCCCGGCGGGAGTGGTGAACCGCGCGTTCGGATGCGCGGCGGGCTCGCCGGAGTCCGGCGTCCAGGAACGGCCCTTCCAGTCGGTGAGGTGGGCGGGCGGCTCGTCGGTGAGGCCCTCCCACCAGACGTCGCCGTCGTCGGTGAGCGCGACGTTGGTGAAGATGCTGTTGCCCCAGAGGGTCTCGACCGCGTTGGCGTTCGTGCTCTCCCCCGTGCCCGGGGCGACGCCGAAGAAGCCGGCCTCGGGATTGATCGCGTACAGCCGCCCGTCGGGGCCGAAGCGCATCCAGGCGATGTCGTCGCCGATCGTCTCGACCTTCCAGCCGGGGATCGTCGGCCGGAGCATTGCGAGGTTGGTCTTGCCGCAGGCCGAGGGGAACGCCGCGGCCACGTAGCGGGCCTCTCCCTCGGGCGGGGTGAGCTTGAGGATGAGCATGTGCTCGGCCAGCCAGCCCTCGTCCCTGGCCATCACGCTGGCGATGCGCAGCGCGTAGCACTTCTTCCCGAGCAGCGCGTTGCCGCCGTACCCGGAACCGTACGACCAGATCTCACGGGTCTCGGGGAAGTGGCTGATGTACTTCGTCTGGCTGCACGGCCAGGGAACGTCCTGCTGCCCCGGCGCCAGCGGCGCGCCCACGGAGTGGACGGCCTTGACGTAGTCGTCGTGCCCATGGTCGCGCTTGCTCAGACCCTCGTTGGCTCGTCCCTCGCTCTCTCGGGCCTGTCGCGCCGCTCCGCGTTCTTCGATGAGGCGCAGCGCGTCCTCACCCATCCGCGTCATGATCCGCATCGACACCACCACGTACGGCGAGTCGGTGATCTCGACGCCCAGTTGCGAGATGTTCCCGCCCAGGGGTCCCATGCAGAACGGCACGACGTACATGGTCCGGCCGCGCATGCAGCCCCTGAAGAGGCCGGCGAAGGTCCGCCGCATCTCGTCGGGCGCGATCCAGTTGTTGGTCGGTCCCGCGTCCTCGGCACGCTCCGAGCAGATGAACGTGCGGTCCTCGACCCGGGCCACGTCGCTGGGGTCGGAGGCGGCGTAGAAGCTGTTGATCCGTTGGCTGAGCCGGGTGAAGGTGCCCTGCTCGACGAGCAGGTTGGTGAGGCGGGTCCATTCGGCCTCGGAACCGTCGCACCATTCGATCCGGTCGGGCTGGGTCAACTCGGCGATCTCCGCGACCCACGCGGCGAGCTCCGCATGGGTGGTCGGATTCGAAACCTCTACTGAAACTGACACGGGATGGCTCCTCTTGTCGCGGGGCCAAATCATCATCAACGACGAATAGCCGGCGAAGCCAATTGGCGTAGACCATCGAGTTTCCACGCCGTTAAATTCGCGATATTCGTCATCTCCTCCGCCCGGCTCGACGTTGTGCCAGGCAGAGGGGGTGATGCTGCATGGGAACACACCCATGCGGGCCACTTCCGAAGAAACGTCCCGTTTTCCTTACCCGCCTCCCGCGTCTTACACATTGGTATAGGCCAATATGAATGGTCTAGGCCATTCGGCCAATTGGTTCAGTCCACCAGACCGGGGCCTTCGGAACGGACGCGGTCCACGTGCTGGAGGGCGTCGCGCAGGTCAGCGAGCCAGGTGTCGGTGTGTTTGCCCACGAGCCTGACGCACCAGGCGAGCGCGTCACTGCGACTGCGCGCCACTCCCGCCGCGACGAGTGTGTCGAGCACCTGCCGTTCGGCCTGGCGCAGGCGGGTCATGACCGGCACGGAGAGAGTGGTGAACATCACTGTCTCGCCGCCGACCGTCACCCCCCAGGAGACCTTCTTCCGGAAGCGGTGCTCCGCCTCACGGGCGATCTCCATGCGGCGCTCGCGGGTCTCCTCGCGAAACCGCTCGACGTACCCCTCGACCGCCGCCGCCCGCTCCACGTCGGGCAGGCCCTCCGTCACGGTGAGCGGCGGAAGGGCGCCGATGACCGTGATCTCCTCACGGTCGAGCACGATCGCAGGCCGTTCGGAGAACCAGCCCTCCGGGAGGCGCCCTGCGAACCAGCCTCGCAGCTGTTCTTCTGCATCCATGTAATGAAGATTACAACCTGCCTGGCTACCGGCCAAGCGTTGACAGTGACTCGTTTTTGATAGCTACTATCAAATCATGTCGACTCTCAGTTCTCGTTGGTGGGCGCTCGGCGCGCTCGTGCTCAGCGTGCTGGTCATCGGGTTGGACGCGACCGTCCTCAACGTGGCCCTCCCCACCCTCGCCGCCGACCTCGGCGCGAGCACCGGCGATCTGCAGTGGATCGTCGACGCGTACATGGTGTTGTTCGCGGCCCTGATGCTCCCGGCGGGCGCGTTCGGCGACCGGTTCGGCCGCAAGCGTCTGCTCCTGGGAGGCCTCGCCGTCTTCGCCGTCGCCTCGGTCATCGCGACGATGGCCGACGGCATCGGCACACTGATCGCCGCGCGGGCGCTCATGGGAGCCGGCGCCGCGGTGATCATGCCGCTGTCCACCTCGATCCTGCCGGTGATCTTCCCGCCGGCGGAGCGCGGCCGGGCCATCGCCGCCTTCACCGCGGCCATGGCCCTCGGCCTGCCTCTCGGGCCGATCGTGGGCGGTTACCTGCTCGACCACTTCTGGTGGGGCTCGATCTTCCTGATCAACATCCCCGTCGTGGTCCTCGCCTTCCTGGCTGCGGCCATGCTGCTCCCCGAGTCGCGCGATCCCTCCTCCCCCCGTCTGGACGTGCCCGGAAGCCTGCTGTCGGTGACCGGTCTCGGCGCGCTCGTGTACGGGATCATCCAGGCGCCCGCGGACGGCTGGGGCGACGGCCGGGTGGTGGCCGCGCTCGGGGCGGGGATCGTGCTTCTCGGGGCGTTCGTCCTGGTGGAGACCCGCACCCGCCAACCCATGATCGGCCTCGGCCTGTTCGGCGACCGCGTGTTCGTCTGGGGCGCGATCGGTGCGACCTTCATCAGCCTGGGCATGACGGGCGTGCTGTTCGTCGTCCCGCAGCACCTGCAGGCCGTCCTCGGGCACGACGCCTTCGGCACCGGAATCCGCGTGCTTCCCATGGTGGCCGGGCTCATGGCCGGCGGCCTGACGGGTGAGCGGCTGATGCGGCGGTTCGGGCTCCGGGCGATGATGGCCGCCGGCCTGCTGGTGCTGGCCGGGGGCTTCGGCCTCGGCACGATGACCACGGCGACGACGGGCTACGGGTACGTCGCCCTCTGGCTGTCCGTCATCGGCGTCGGCGTGGGGCTGGCGATGGTGCCCGCCATGGACGGCGTGCTGGCCACGCTGCCCGAGGAGCGCTCAGGCTCGGGATCCGCCACGTTGCAGACCATGCGTCAGGTCGGCGGCACGCTGGGCGTGGCCGTGCTCGGCAGCCTGCTGTCGGCGGCCTACGTGGACGGCCTTCCCGAGGACGCACCCCAGATGGCGAAGGACTCGATCATCGGCGCCCTTGCCGCCGGCGACGGACCTCTCCTCCAGGCGGCCCGGCAGGCGTTCGTCACCGGGATGGACCAGGTCCTGCTCGCCTGCGGGCTGACCGCCGTTCTCGCCGCGATCCTCATGGCGATCTTCCTGCCGGGCCGTACGCCGAAGGCCGGCGAGACGGCAGAATCGGAGCATGAGCTCACCGCCGCGCACCGACCGTAATCCGGGCCCCTCGGAGCACGTGGCCACGAGCCTCCGTGAGCGCAAGAAGGCCAAGACTCGGCGGACCATCCAGGAGCAGGCCCTGCGACTGTTCGCCGAGCGCGGCTACGAGGCCACGACGGTCGAGCAGATCGCGGAGGCCGCCGAGATCTCGCCGAGCACGTTCTTCCGCTACTTCCCCACCAAGGAGGACGTGGTCATCCAGGACGACTACGACCCCCTTCTCGTCGCCGCGATCCTGCGGCAACCGGCGGACCTCGCTCCGCTGTCGGCGGTCCGGGCCGCGTTCCGGTCGGCGTTCAGCGAGCTGGCGCCCGAGGAACTCGCCCAGGCCCTCTACCGTGCCAAGTTGTCGCTCAGCGTCCCCGCGGTGCGCGTGCGGACCGCGGAGGGCTTGTTCACCACGATCGACGGTCTCGCGCAGGCCGTCGCCGAGCGGTCCGACCGCGACCCGGACAGCCCCGCCGTACGGACCTTCGTGGGCGCCGTGATGGGGGCGATGCTGCCCGCGATCTTCTCGTGGGTCGAGCAGGACGGCGCCGAGCCGTTGCCCGACCTCATCGACGAGGCCATCGGCTACCTCGAGGCCGGGCTGCCGATCTGAGCCGTCAGCGCACGCCCCGGGCGACCGCCGGGCTCACCCGGACGACGCCCGCCAGGTTCTTCGTGTAGACCGCCTGGAACTTCACGACGTCCCCGGTGTGGGGCGCAACCAGCATCTTGCCGTCGCCCCAGTAGATCGCCACGTGCGAGATGTAGCCGGGGTTCGTGGGGTCGTTGCGCCAGAAGAGCAGGTCTCCCGGTCTCACCTGGGACAGCGGGACCTGCGGCCCGGTCGCCCACTGCTGGTCCGCGACCCTAGGCATCCGCACCCCGGCCTGGGCGAAGGCCCACTGCACCAGTCCCGAGCAGTCGAAGCTGTCCGGCCCCTCCGCACCCCACACGTACGGCCGGCCGAGCTTGCCCTGGGCCGCCTGGAGCGCGACCTGGATCTGATCCGTGGACATGAACGACGTCGTCGGCCACGCCGTACGGCCACGCCGCTCGACGACCACCGGGTTGATGGTCGCCACCTGGCTGCCCTTCGGCAGGAGCTTCAGCAGCTTGGCCCGCAGGGCCCGCGAGTCGGCCTTCGGCGCGCTCACGACGAGGGCGTTCCCGGCGGGAATGCCGAGCGACCTGGCGGTCTGCCGGGACACGACGGCCGAGATGGACCCCATCCCCACGGTCGCGTAGGCCCCGACGCGTAACTGCCGGCCGCCTCCGTCCACCATGGAGCCGAGCGTGAGGCCCCCGTCCTTGCCGAGATCGAACGACACGGCCATGTCACCGGCGGCGATGTTGGCCCACAGCGCGTCCGACCTGGCGGTCGACTTCGGCGCGTACGGCCGGAACGTCGACGGCTCGACGCCCAACGTCTGGACCCGCTTGCCGTCCATCCGCACCTCGGCGGCGTCGACGACCTCGACCCCGGTCACGCCCTTCTGGTCGCGCGCCTCCGCCACGTCCTCCGGAGGGAGGGGATGGTCGGCGACCACGAGCAGTTGCGCCTGGATCAGCTTCTTGAGCGGGGCGACCGCGGGCGTCGGGGCCACCGCGGGTCCGGAGGCGGCGACGAACCCGCCCGGATCCCGCACCGGCTGCGCCTGCTCGCGGAAGGCCGCCTTGTCCGGCTCCCGGCCGGTCAGTTCGGCCAGGACCACGACGTCCAGGATCAGCACGGAGGCCAGCAGCGCCGCGATCAACGGCACTGTTCTGCGCAGATTGCGGATCCGGCGGTGAGGGTCCTGCCGGGGCATCCGGGGGCGGAAGGCGAGATCCTGCCGGACCTCGGATACGACCTTGGTGAGCCGCGCTCGTCCATCGAGCACGATCTCACCCCTTTCGACAAATACGCCCGGTCCATCCCGAGCCTGCCGTACAGCCGGGAATCTCGCAATCCTTTACCGCGAGACTCCCGGCATATGGGGTGAGACGCTTTCCTGCGGCTCCGGTCGTCCTAGTTGCCGATGTACGGCACGGCCTCGAGGATCTCCACGGTGTTCTGCCGGCCGTTGGGCAGCGTGTACGTGGCCTTGTCGCCGATCTTCTTGCCGTTGATGGCGGCCCCGAGGGGGGACTTCGGCGAGTAGACGTCGATGGGTGCGCCGCTCTCCTCACGGGAGGCCAGGAGGAAGGTGACCTCCTCGTCGTCCCCGCCGAAACGCACCGTCACGGTCATCCCGGGACCGACGACACCTTCGGCGCGGGGAGCCTCGCCGACCTTCGCGCTGTCGAGGATCTGACGGAGGTGGAAGATTCGGGCCTCCATCTTGCCCTGCTCGTCCTTGGCGGCGTGGTAGCCGCCGTTCTCCTTGAGGTCGCCCTCTTCCCGGGCGGCCTCGATCTTCTTGGCGATGTCGGTGCGACCCGGGCCAGAAAGGTACTCGTACTCCTCCTTGAGGCGGTCGTACGCCTCCTGCGTCAGCCAGGTGACGTTTTCGTTCTGGGAGACGGCCACGGGTTCTCCTTGTTCCTGTAAGTGACTCGGAAGGCTAGGAAGTTAACGCCTTCGAACGCTTCCCCAAAGAATCCACTATACGAGATTGCAGTACTGGACGTGGACCGCTGTGGCCTGGGCAGTGGTCTTCAACGTCTCGGTGAAAGCGATGTCCGATTCGCCGCGCGGAACGTCGATCTCGCGGCTGCCGACCTCGATGTGCTGGGTGTCGACCGCGCGCAAACGGCAGGTCGCCTCGCGGTCGGCCGGCTTGTGCACGGAGAAGGTGATCCGCGCGGACGACGGGGCGCTCGCGTCGAACGTGATGACCTCGGCGCTCACCGAGGGATTGCCCTTGAACGCCACCATCACGTATCCCCAGCCTCCGGCCATCAGGGCCACGAAGACGCCGATGACGGCGTACGCCAGGAATCTCCGGCGCGTGGCCGGGCGGGGCTGGAACTCGTCCGGCGTGCCGAGGATGGGTCCGGGCACCTGACCCTCCGGGCCGTTCGCGGCCTCGTCGCTCGGCATGGCGGAATCTCCCCGTGGTCTGTGGACGTTGTGCGAATCAATTGTCCCCGGAGGGTCGTCCGGGGTCGCGGTCGGGCGGCTAATCCGAAGCACCCCGCCGAATAGAAGCTAACCTCTCCTGGGAGCTACCAGGAGACTTGAGGAGAGCCGTGAGTGCACCGCTGAGGCTGATGGCCGTTCACGCGCACCCAGACGACGAGTCGAGCAAGGGCGCGGCCACGATGGCTCGTTACGTCGCCGAGGGCGTGGAGGTCCTCGTGATCACGTGCACGGGCGGCGAACGGGGCTCGATCCTCAATCCGAAGATGGAGCGCCCGGAGATCCTGGAGAACATGGGCGAGGTGCGCCGCCTGGAGATGGCCGCGGCGCGCGAGATCCTCGGCGTCGAGCAGAGCTTCCTCGGATTCGTCGACTCGGGCCTCCCCGAAGACGAGAGCGAGCCGCTTCCCGAGGGATGCTTCGCCCTTCAGCCGCTCGAGGTGGCCTCCCGGCCGCTCGTGGCGGCGATCCGCGAGTTCCGGCCGCACGTGATCTTGACGTACGACGACAACGGCGGCTACCCGCACCCCGACCACATCATGACCAACCGTGTGTCGGTGGAGGCCTTCGACGCGGCGGGCGACCCGGACCGCTACCCGGGCACCGGGGAGCCCTGGCAGCCGCTGAAGCTCTACTACCACATGGGCTTCACCAAGGAGCGGTTCGAGGCACTGCACGAGATCATGAACGAGCGCGGGATGGGCTCGCCGTACGCCGACTGGATCTCACGCTGGGAGGACCGCCCGCAGAAGTGGGAGGTCACGACCCGGGTGCCGTGCGCCGACTACTTCGAGACGCGGGACCGCGCCCTGCTGGCCCACGCCACACAGGTGGACCCGGACGGGTTCTGGTTCGTGTGCCCGATCGAGATCCAGAAGGAGGCGTGGCCGACCGAGGACTACCACCTGGCGCGCTCGCTGGTCGACACCTCGCTGCCCGAGGACGACCTGTTCACGGGGATCCACGCGGGGGTCTCCCCCGCCTGCTCGTAAGCTGGACCCGTGAACGTCACACCCGACTACACCCACGTCGGCCCCGGGATCCTCGCCTTCATGGTCGTCGCCGCGATCGGCGTCGCCCTGTTCTTCCTGATCAAGTCGATGAACAGGAAGTTCGCCAAGATCCAGGGACCGGACGACAGGGGCGAGAACCACAAGAACGGAGACGACGCGTGACCGAGGTCGTGGACGACGCGGAGAAGGCGCGCTACGAGATCCTGGTCGACGGCCAGGTCGCCGGATTCGCGGAGTATCGGCTACGGCCAGGCAAGATCGTCTTCACGCACACCGTGATCCGCGACGAGTTCGAGGGCAAGGGGCTGGGCAGCAAGCTCGTCTCCACGGCGCTCGACCGGTCGCGGGACGCGGGCCTCAAGGTCGTGCCCCTGTGCCCGTTCGTGGCGGGCTACATCGAGCGCCACCCCGACTATCTCGACCTCGTCGACGACGAACACCGCGCGACCGTCGAGTCCGCGGACTGAGGCGTCGCGCCTGCGGACCGGCCGGTCTCCGGCCGGTCCCGCCTTCGGTCGATCTCCCCGCCCGTTCGATTCAGGCCGATTCGACGCCTGCCGGTACGACTCAGGCCGTTTCGACGCCTGCCAGTACGCCTCTGATCAGTCCGCCGACCAGGCCCGCTCGAGCGCCTTGGGCAGTCCCCACCAGCCCAGCGGCGTGAGCACCTCCGCCTTGTCCACGATGCCGAGGTGCGCCCACAGCGGCGTGACGGCCGTGAAGAGCATCTCGGTCGCCTCGAGGTCCTCCGGTTCGTCGGGCTCGACGTCGATGTCCTCGGAGTCGGCGATGAACCGGGCGATCCGCTCCGGCGAAGCGAGCACGCCCGGGCCGTAGCGGGCCAGGGTGATCACCACCGCCAGCCAGTCGGCGTGGTGGATCGCGCAGAGGGAGGCGAGGATCGAGTCCTCGTGGCTGAGCTCCCCCTCCATGTCGAAGAAGCGGGCCGCGTCCTCCTCGTCGGGGAGGTCGGAGATCGGGGCGGCGATCCCGGCCGCGACCGCGAGCCACAGATCCTCGTCCCGCTCGGGCAGGATTCCGTCCTCGAGCCCGGCGCACGCCCGCAGGATGTTGCCGGGATAGCCCTGCTGGGTCAGTGTGACGCGCAGCCGCCCGGCGGCCGACCGGAGGTCCTGGGCGGGCAGCGGCGGTTCCGGCAGGTCGCCGAGCACCCGGCGCAGCTCGCTGAGCGCGAAGGCCTCCTCCTCGTCCCACGCGGCGAACAACTCCTGGTCCTGCTCGTCGCTGACCACGACGTTCGGAATCCGCCCGTCGGGCAGCGGCGTGGTCAGCCAGCGCTCCTGCAACTCCTCGAAGGCGTGGCGGGCGTCCTGGTCACCGGCGGCCAGCGCGTCGGGGTCGATCTCGCCGGCGTCCACGAGTCCCTCGAGGAACGCGACCATGCGCCCGTACATCTCGGTGGCGACGGGGCCGCGCTCGCTCTCCTCCGGCCACACGAAGTAACTGCGAGTGAGCAGGATCGGCTCGGTCCCGCTGGACTCGAGCCAGCGCTGGACATCTCCCACCGTGGCCGATCCGGACTCGATGCGGGACAGGATCGCCCTGGCCGAGTCCCAGAAGACGACGGACAGCGGGTTGCCCGCGGCCAGCAGTTCCTTGCGCAGGTCAGACAGGGAGACCAGGGCCTGCCCCGAGGGCACGGCCAGCAGGACGCGCGCCACGTCGCGCCGCGTCAGCGCCGCCGCCTGCCGTCCCGAATGCCTGACAGCGAAGTCCAGATCCAAGCTCACGCCCCGTGAGCCTACGCTGGACGGGGCCGGAACACATCCCCGCCGCGTTCGTGGCGGTTCCTTGCCCTAGTAACGGAATGATCTGCTCGTTGTTTTCCCTGGCCGCGAGGGCGATCCGGGCCGCCCGGCCCGCTCCGGCGGAGGCCCTGCCGACGGCCTGACCTCCCCGAGACCCGGGGCCCTCGCGCGTCTCCGTGTGAGAGGCTGGATCTATGAACCGGCTTGGTGGCGCGACCTCGCCTTACCTGCTGCAGCACGCCGACAACCCGGTCGACTGGTTCCCCTGGGGCGACGAGGCGTTCGACGAGGCCCGCTCACGCGGCGTGCCGCTGTTGATCAGCGTCGGTTACTCCGCCTGCCACTGGTGCCACGTCATGGCGCACGAGTCCTTCGAGGACCCCGCGACGGCCCGGATGATGAACGAGCTGTTCGTCAGCATCAAGGTCGACCGCGAGGAGCGGCCGGACGTCGACGCGGTCTACATGGGGGCCACACAGGCGATGACCGGGCAGGGCGGCTGGCCCATGACCGTCTTCGCCACACCGGAGGGGGCGCCGTTCTACGCGGGCACCTACTTCCCCCGGGCGCGCTTCCAGCAGCTTCTCCAGGGCATCTCCCAGGCCTGGCGCGAGGACAGGGAGGCCGTCGTCGCGCAGGGTGCGACGGTGGTCGCGGCGCTCAACGAGCGCGCGGGGCTTCCCCCGGGGGCGACGCCCGCGGCGCCGGTGCTGGAGGCCGCGGTCCGCAACCTCGCCGAGAGCTTCGACCCGCGCAGGGGCGGCTTCGGCGGCGCGCCCAAGTTCCCGCCGTCCATGGTCCTGGAGTTCCTCCTCAGGCACGGCACCACCGACGCCCTCGCCATGGCGGAGAAGACGATGGACGCCATGGCCAGGGGAGGCGTCTACGACCAGCTCGCCGGAGGCTTCGCGCGCTACTCGGTGGACGCCGGCTGGGTCGTCCCGCACTTCGAGAAGATGCTCTACGACAACGCCCTGTTGCTGCGGGTCTACACACACTGGTGGCGCTCCACCGGGTCGGTGCTCGCCAGGCGGATCGCGCTGGAGACCGCCGACTGGCTGCTGCGCGAGATGCGCACACCCGAGGGCGGCTTCGCCTCCGCTCTGGACGCCGACAGCGCGGGCCCGGACGGCACGCACGGAGAGGGCCTGTTCTACGTCTGGACCCCCGAGCAGCTCCGTGACGTGCTCGGCGACGACGACGGCGCCTGGGCCAGCTCGCTCTTCGAGGTGACCGGCACGTTCGAACACGGCACGTCCGTGCTCCAGCTTCTCGCCGATCCCGACGACGCCGCCCGGTTCGACCGGGTCCGTACGGCACTGCTCACGGCCCGCGACAAGCGGACGCGGCCAGGGCGGGACGACAAGGTCGTCGCCTCCTGGAACGGCCTGGCCGTGTCCGCGCTCGCGGAGGCCGGCGCGCTGTTCGACCGTCCCGACCTGGTGGGGGCCGCGCGGGCCGCCGCCGTGCTGCTCGACGACCTGCACGCCGCGCCGGACTCCCCCGTGAACTCCACCGCCGGCTCCACGCCGGACACCGGCCCGGTACGACTGCGCCGGACCTCACGTGACGGGCGGGCCGGCGCCAACGCCGGCGTGCTCGAGGACTATGCGAACGTGGCTGAGGGCTTCCTCACGCTCTACGGCGTGACCGGGGAGACGCGGTGGTTCCGTCGCGCCGGCGGCCTTCTGGAGACGCTGCTCACGCGGTTCCCCGATGGGTCGGGCGGCTTCTTCGACTCGCCCGACGACGGCGAACGACTGTTCCAGCGGCCGCAGGACCCGACCGACAACGCCACGCCGTCAGGTCAGTTCGCCGCCGCCGGAGCCCTGCTGTCCTACGCCGCGCTCACCGGGTCCGCGCGGCACAGGGAGGCGGCCGAGGCGGCTCTCGGCGCGGTCTCGGTGCTGGCGGCCAAGTACGCCAGGTTCGCCGGGTGGGGCCTCGCGGTGACGGAGAGCACGCTGAACGGTCCGGTCGAGGTGGCCGTCGTCGGCCCCGCCGACGATCCGCGTACCAAGGCGCTCCATCGGGCCGCCCTGATGTCGGGCGCGCCGGGACTGGTCGTCGCCCTCGGGCCAGGGGGGACCGCGGATGTCCCGCTCCTGGAGGGCCGCGGACTGGTCGGCGGCGAGCCGGCGGCCTACGTGTGCCGCGGTTTCGCCTGCCGCGCCCCGGTCACCACTCCCGCGGAGCTGCGCGCCCAGCTGTCGGCGTGATCGGCCGTCACCCGGTGCCCGGCGGCGCGGTCGGCACCATCCGAGGCGGCTGACCGGGGGTTCCGGCACCGGGAGGCGTGTCGTCCCCGGGCACGCCTATGCCTCCGTCTCCGGCGCCTCCGCCGACGTCGCCGTTGCCGGGCGGGCCGCTGGAACCGGTGGAGCGGCGGGGATCCGGTGTGGTGGCTGTCGCGGCCCCGGTGTCCGACGCGGTGGGCGTCGGGGTGGCGCCCTGGCTGGGCGACTGCGAGGGCGACGCGCTGGCGCCGTATCCGTCCCAGTAGTAATAGGGATCCCAGGAGACGGGGTCGGGGAACTCCTTGACCGGCTTGCCCTCCATCGCGGCGCTCATGAAGTACTTCCAGATCTGGGCGGGCAACGTCCCGCCGTACAACTCCCCGTAGCCGGGCACGGTCACCGGCTTGTTGTCGTCGCGGAACATGTCGACGGCCACGGCCAGCTGGGGGACGTACCCGGAGAACCACACGGCGGCCGACTCGTCGGTCGTCCCCGTCTTCCCCGCCACGGGGCGGTCGTAGAGGCGGGCGGCGGTTCCGGTGCCCCCGGTCACGACCTGCTCCAGCGCGTAGGTCGTGTCGGCGGCCGTGGCCTCGCTGAACGCCCGCACCCCGTTGACAGTGATCTTCTTGGTCACGCCGTTCGCATCGGTGATCGCACGGATCACGTGCGCCGGGCGGTGCACGCCCTTCGCGGCGAACGTGGCGAACCCTGAGGCCTGCTGCACGGCGCTCACCGACGCCGTGCCGAGCGGGAAGGTGGGGAAGTCCTTCTGCTTGACGAGCTGGTCGGCCGGGATCCCCGCGGCCTCCGCCGCCGCCGCGACCTTGTCCAGGCCGACGAGCCGCCCGAGATCGACGAACGCGGTGTTGACGGAGTACTGGGCGGCCTGCACGAGCGTGATGGCCGAGCCGTACGACCTGTTGTCGGAGTTGGGGATCTCGGCCGTGTCGATCCGCAGGGGCGAGTTGCCGTACACCCGGGTGCCGAGGCCGTAGCCCGCCTGCAGGGCGGCGGCGAGCGCGTACGGCTTGAACGTCGAGCCCGCCTGGACCTTCGCGGAGAAGGCGTTGTCGTACTGGTTGGTCTCGTAGCGGCCCCCGTAGAAGGCGACCACCTCTCCCGTCGCCGGGTCGACGGCGGCGAGGCCGGTGCGGACGCTCTTGGGCGTGCCGCTGGGGAGCACCGCCTTCACCGAGTCCTGCGCGAGGCCCATCAGCTTCTTGTCGAAGGTCGTGGTGATCTTGAGACCACCCTGGTTGATGTTCTCGTCGCTGTAGCCGAGCCGGTTCAGCTCCGCCCGCACCTGGGCGAGCATGTAGCCGTTCTGGCCGCCGAGTGACAGCGGGGCCTTCTGCGCGGCCAGCTTGGGGAACTCCTGGGCGGCCCCGTCGGCGGAGGTCAGCGCCCGCGTGGCGACCATGCCGTCGACGACCGCACGCCAGCGGGCGCGCGCCGCTTCGAGGTCAGCGCCCTTGGGATCGGCGAACCGGCTCGGCTGCTGGATCACGGCCGCCAGGTACGCCCCCTCGGCCGGGGTGAGGTTCTGCACGTCCTTGTTGAAGTACGCCAGCGAGGCGGCCTGGATGCCGTAGGCGCCGCGGCCGAAGTAGATCGTGTTGAGGTACTGCTCGAGCACCCAGTCCTTGGACTTCGACTGGTCGACCTTCAGGGCGATCATGATCTCCTTGAGCTTGCGCCCGATGGAGCGTTCCTGACCGAGGCCGCTGTAGTAGTTGCGGACCATCTGCTGGGTGATCGTCGAGCCGCCCTGGAGCTGGCCGCCGGTGAGCGTGGACCACATGGCGCGCGCGGTGCCGGAGAGCGAGACCCCCTGGTCCTGGTAGAACGTCCGGTTCTCCGCGGCGATGACCGCGTTGCGCACGACTGTGGGGACCTGGCTGAGCGGCACGTTCTTGCGGTTGACGCCCTCGTTGGCGAGGACGGACCTGCCATCGCGGTAGTAGATCACCGAGCCCTGCGCCGTGGCCAGTTCCTGGGTGGTGTCCGGAATCGGGGTCAGCACCCACACGACGCCGACGGTGACGACCAGCGCGGCGGCCGACGCCGCCACCGCGATGAGAAGTATGCGGAGCAACCGCTTCCGTGGCCGCTTCACGACCCGCCGAACGGTCCCGGATTTGGGCGGTATTGGCCCTTCGCCACTTTCGACCGGCTTGGTCCAATTCCGGCTGTCACGGTCCCCCCGACCGTCTTCGCCGCCGTGCACGCGTTACCCCCAAAACATCCCCTTACACCCCTGAGCTGGGCGAATGGATCCACGGTAAACGATGGATAACAATGCTCGGCCCAAACCCATACTGGCGTACGGCGCGGTTTTCCCGCCCGCGTTCCGGTCTATGTGCGCGCGGCGGCGACCAATGGAAGGGTTCGATAAGGGACAGGTGTGTCGAGAGCGATCACCGATGAAGTCCGCACGACGCCCTCGACGTCGACGATGAGGTCGATGACCCGCTGGAGATCGGCGTTGCTGCGGGCGACCACCCGGCAGAGCATGTCGCCGCCGCCGGTGATGGTGTGGACCTCGAGCACCTCGGGAACCAGGGCGAGCCGGTCGGCGACCGGCACGTGCCCGCTGACCTGACGGATCTGCAGCGTCACGAAGGCGGTGACGTCGTATCCCAGCGCGGCGGGGTCGATCTGCGGGCCGTGCCCGACGATGACGCCCCTGGCCGCCAGGCGATCGAGCCGCGCCTGCACGGTGCCCCTCGCCACGTTCAGCCGGCGGGAGCACTCCAGCACGCCGATCCGCGGCTCTTCGGTCAGCAACGTGACGAGCCTGACGTCGAGCTGATCAATCGTCACAACGTTTACCTCCGTCGGGGATTAGCGATTGGGCAAATTGTCCACCAATAGATCTCACTCTTGCACAATTTGGCCACCTCATCGGACAGTGGACTCATGAACGATGTCTTTCCGGTTAACGGCATGGACGCGGTGGTCTTCGCTGTCGGCAACGCGAAGCAGGCCGCGCACTACTACTCGACCGCCTTCGGCATGCGACTGGTGGCCTACCGGGGCCCCGAGACGGGCAGCCCCGACGAGGTCGCGTACGTCCTGGTCTCCGGTTCCGCACGCTTCGAGCTGCGCGGGGCCGTACGGCCGGGCACGGAGCTGGCCAGGCATGTGGCGGACCACGGTGACGGCGTCATCGACCTCGCGATCGAGGTGCCCGACGCCGAGGCGGCCTATCGGCAGGCCGTCGAACGGGGTGCCACGGGCCTCGTGGAGCCGCACGTCGTGGAGGACGACCACGGCAAGGTCGTGATCTCGGCGATCGCCACCTACGGCGAGACCCGGCACACCTTCGTGGACAGGTCCAACTACGGGGGCGTCTACCTGCCCGGTTACGTCCCCGCCCAGCCGATTGTCGCCGCCCCCGACGTGAAGAACGGCCGGGTCTTCCAGGCCATCGACCACTGCGTCGGCAACGTCGAGCAGATGGACGAGTGGGTCGACTTCTACGAGCGCATCATGGGCTTCACCAAGATGGCGGAGTTCATCGGCGACGACATCGCCACCGAGTACTCGGCGCTGATGTCGAAGGTCGTGGCCGACGGCACCCGCAAGGTCAAGTTCCCGCTGAACGAGCCCGCGGAGGGCAAGAAGAAGTCGCAGATCGAGGAGTACCTCGAGTTCTACGGCGGAGCGGGCGTCCAGCACATCGCGCTCGCCACCAACGACATCCTGGCGACCGTGGACCACATGCGGGCGGCCGGCGTGGAGTTCCTGGCCACGCCCGACTCCTACTACGACGACCCCGAGCTGCGTGAGCGGATCGGCACGGTGCGGGTGCCCGTGGAGGAGCTCAAGAAGCGCAGCGTCCTGGTCGACCGCGACGAGGACGGCTACCTCCTGCAGATCTTCACCAAGCCGGTGGTGGACCGGCCCACGGTGTTCTTCGAGCTGATCGAACGCCACGGGTCGCTCGGCTTCGGCAAGGGCAACTTCAAGGCGCTGTTCGAGGCCATCGAGCGCGAGCAGGCCCTGCGAGGCACCCTGTAACGATCACGCGGTAGCGGGCGGCGGGGTAAAACAGCCGGACAGTCGGTGCCTGACCTGGGAACCCACCTCACGTAAGGTGGCTCGACATATGGCTCCTCATCACACGGCGACCCCGCCGCGCCACCTCGCCAAACGGCTCCTGCGACCACTGTCACTGGGGGTCGCGCTGTCCCTCGCCCTGCCACTCGCAGGCGTCTCCGCGGCGTGCTCCGCCTCTGAGGGCGCGGTGAGCGGCAGGGGGCCGGGAGGCGGCACCCAGGGAGCCGCCGGAATCGGCGACCCCGACTTCCCCGAGGACGGCAACGGCGGCTACGACGCCGAGCACTACGATCTGGCCCTCTCCTACGACCCCGCCTCCCGGCGCCTGTCCGGCACCGCGACCCTGCGGGCGACGGCCGTACAGGACCTGACGTCCTTCGATCTCGACCTGCACGGACTCACGGTGAGCCGGGTCACCGTCGACGGCGCCGCCGCGCGGTTCGGCCGGCGAGCCGACGAGCTGACGATCTCCCCGGCGACGCGGATCGCCAGGAACACGAAGTTCGAGGTCACGGTCGCCTACGCCGGGGTCCCGGATCCGATCCGCAACTACGCCAACCTGGGGACCTACGGGTTCATCGCGACGCAGGACGGGTCGTTCGTCACCTGCGAGCCCAACGGGGCCAAGACCTGGTACCCCTCGAACGACCACCCCTCCGACAAGGCGACGTACGGCTTCACGATCACGGTGCCCGCGGGAGTCACCGCGATAGCGAACGGCGAGCTCGCCTCACCGCCCTCGACGAACGACGGCAGGACCACGTTCGTGTGGCAGGAGAGGCACCCGATGGCCTCCTACCTCGCGACGATGACGACGGGCAGGTTCGAGACGCGCACCGGGAAGAGCGCCGCCGGCATCCCGATCTACGCGGCCGTCGACCCCGCCTTCCACGGCTCGCTGGACACGCTCTACACGAGGACCGGGCAGATCACCGACTACTGGTCGACCGTCTTCGGTCCCTACCCGTTCTCCTCGACCGGCGCCGTGGTGGACGACTACGCCGCCGGGTACGCGCTGGAGAACCAGACCAAACCGATCTACGGCGGGTTCACCCCGGATTCCGGGGTCATCGCCCACGAACTGGCCCATCAGTGGTTCGGCGACAGCGTGAGCATCACCCGCTGGAAGGACCTGTGGCTGAACGAGGGGTTCGCCACGTACGCCGAGTGGTTGTGGTCGGAGCATGAGGGCGGGTCGACGGCCGACACGGTCTTCCGCAACTACTACGCGAAGACCGCCGACCCCATGTGGGGCTACCCTCCGGGGCGGGCCCAGCGCGCCGACCTGTTCAACGGCTCGGTGTACACGCGGGGCGCCATGACGCTGCACGCGCTGCGCAGGCAGATCGGCGACTCGGCCTTCTTCACGCTGATCAAGAAGTGGACCGCCACCCACCAGTACGGCAACGCCACCACCGAGCAGTTCATCGCCCTGGCCCAGCAGACGTCCGGCAAGGATCTGTCCGGCCTGTTCGACGCGTGGCTGTTCCAGCCGCGGCGCCCCGCGCCCGTGACCTGAGAGGGTCAGGAGAAGATCAGCTTGAGCCCGTCACGGCGGAGGGCGCTCAGCACCTCGTCGCAGTGCGCGGGGCCTCGGGTCTCCAGTTGCAGCAGGACCTCGACCTCGTCCAGGTGCAGGCGGGTGCCCATCCGCTCGTGGACCACGTCGAGCACGTTGACGCCCAGGTCGGCCAGCCTGCCGAGCAGCGCCGCGAGGGCGCCGGGACGGTCGGTCAGCCGGACGCGGAACGCCAGATAACGCCCGGCCGCCGCCAGACCGTGCCTGAGCACGCGGGCGAGCAGCAGCGGGTCGATGTTCCCGCCGGACAGCACAGCGACCACGGGCGGCTCGAACGCGTGCGGCTGGTCGAGCAGCGCCGCCACCCCCGCGACGCCGGCGGGCTCGACGACCAGCTTCGAGCGCTCGAGGCACAGCAGCAGGGCCCGCGACAGGGACTCCTCTGAGACCGTCACCACACTGTCGACCAGGTAGTGGATCAGCTCGAACGGCAGCTCGCCCGGGCGTCCCACCGCGATCCCGTCGGCCATCGTGAACGCGGGCTCGACCATCACCGGGTGCCCGGCGGCGAGCGACTCCGGATAGGCGGCCGCCCGCTCCGCCTGGACGCCGACCACCCTGATCCCCGGCCGCTGCGACTTCACCGCGAGCGCCACTCCGGCGGCCAGACCGCCGCCGCCGATCGGGAGCACGATGGTGGCCGCCTCCGGCAGTTGCTCCAGGATCTCCAGACCGACCGTGCCCTGCCCGGCGACGATGTCCGGGTGGTCGAACGGGTGGATGAACAGGGCGCCGGTCTTCTCGGCGTGCTCCTGCGCCGCCTGCAGCGCCACGTCGACCGTGTGCCCGGCGAAGACGACGTCCGCGCCGTACGCCCGGGTGGCCTCGACCTTGGGCAGCGGCGCGCCCTCCGGCATGTAGACCGTCGCCTTGGCTCCGAGCAGCCCGGAGCCGAGCGCCACGCCCTGGGCGTGGTTGCCGGCGCTCGCGGCCACGACCCCGCGCGCCCGCTCCTCGTCGGTCAGCCGCGCGATGCGCACGTAGGCGCCCCGGACCTTGAACGACCCGGCCCGCTGGAGGTTCTCGCACTTGAGATACACCGGCCCGCCGACCGTCTCCGACAGGACACGGGAGTGCACCACCGGAGTGTGCGCGATCACGTCGTCAAGGAGATCACGCGCGGCGACGACGTCGTCGAACGTCATCTGTGGGACAGCCATGCCGCCCATCCTCTCGTACGGCGCCGATTACGGCGTGGCTACCACGGCCCGCGAGCGGTCGGCGGCGAGCTTGACCGCGAACGCGCCCAACACGGTGCCCATTACGTACCGCTGGAAGCGCAGCCAGGTCGGCCGCGTGCCGAAGAACACCGCGAGGGCGCCCGCGCTCAGCACGATGAGCGTGTTGACCACCATGCTGATCACGATCTGCACGGTCCCCAGCAGGAAGCTCTGCGCCATCACGTGACCCGCCGAGGGGTCGATGAACTGCGGCAGCAGGGACATGTACATCACGGCGGCCTTCGGGTTGAGCAGGTTGGTGACCAGCCCCATCAGGAACAGCTTCCGAGGCGGGTCCGGCTTGAGGGCCTTCGGCTCGAAGATCGACGTGCCGCCCGGCTTGAGGGTCTTCCACGCGAGGTAGAGCAGGTAGCCGGCGCCTGCGAGCTTGATCGCGACGTACGCCTCGGGGACCAGAGCGAACACCGCCGTCAACCCCAGGCAGGTGGCCCCCAGGTAGGCGAGGAAGCCCACGGCCACGCCGCTCAGGGAGACCAGCCCCGCCCGCCGTCCCTGGGTGATCGAACGCGACACCAGATAGACCATGTTCGGCCCGGGCGTCAGGACCATGCCCAACGCCACGAGAGTGATTCCCGCCAACGCCCCGAGACTCATGCGAGTCACCCTTCACCCGTCAGACCGGCCGTCACACAGGTTAGCGGGGCGCCCAGTAACGATCGGCGGCGAGGATCAATCCGGCGGCGCCGATGAGCCCGGCGTCCTGGCCGAGCATCGCGGGCACCACGCGGACCCTCGAGGAGAACTCCAGGCGCACGTGCTCGCGGAGCGCCTGTTCCAGGGGATCGAACAGGAGCGGCCCGGCCTGGGCGAGCCCGCCGCCGATGGTCACGACGTCGAGGTCGCACAGATGGGTGGCCGAGGCGATCGCGACGCCGACGGCGCGTCCGGCCCGGACCATCGCGGCGGAGGCGACCGGGTCCCCCGCGGCCGCGTCGAGAGCCAGCCGGCGGCCGTTCGCGGCGGCCTCCTCCCGGTAGAGCCCCTCACCCTGCGGCGAGGATCCCGGCGTCCACCCCCGGAAGAGGGCCCACTCGACGAGGCCCGGACCCCGGGCGACGGCCTCCAGGCACCCTCTGCCGCCGCACCGGCAGGGCGGCCCCTCCGGGTCCACGACCACGTGCCCGATGTGCCCGGCGTTCCCCGTGCCTCCGTCGATCAGGCGGCCGCCGAGGATGAGCCCGCCGCCGACGCCGGTGGAGACCACCATGCCCAGCATGTTGTCCGACCCCTGGCCGGCGCCCTGCCAGTGCTCGGCGATGGCCACGCAGACCGCGTCGTTGTGGATGCGGACGGGAACGCCGGGAAACCGCCCGGCCAGCCGCTCCCGGAGCGGAAAGCCCCGCCAGCCGGGCATGTTCAGCGGCGAGACCTCACCGGACGGCCAGGCCATCGGACCGCCCGAGCCGATGCCGACGCCGGCGACGTCCTCCGGCGACCCGATCCCGTCGACGAGGCCGACCAGCGTCTCCCACAGGGCCTCGGCGTCGCCTCCCGGAGGAGTCGCGACGCGTTCGGAGGAGATCAGCGCTCCGTCCGGCCCGACCAGTCCCGCGGCGAACTTCGTCCCGCCGATGTCGACGGCCAGCACCAGGTCCGCCATGGTCACGCTCCTACGGGGGAGAGGAGGAGAACACCAGGATCGACGCCGTGAAGCCGTGGACGTGGTTCTGCCCGCTTACGGGGCCCACCTCCCCCGCGGCGAAGAATCCCGCGACGCCGATCGGACCGAGCGTATCCCTTACGGCCAGCGCGTCATGATCGGGTGTCCCGAACATCGCGGACCCGCGTCCGTTGCAGGAGAACAGCAGCGCGCCGTCGACCCTGCCGACCTTCTCGAGGTGGGCGTCGAGCAGCTCGTAGAGGTCCTCGTCCGCGGTCTCGGCATCCCTGACCTGGAAGCGGACGGTCCTGCCGATCTCCAGGACGTCCCCGACTGCAACCGCCTCGCGTTCGGGGTCGATGCCGAGCACTCCTCGGATGAGGAAGTCGCCCCGCTCGTGCCGCTCGGCGTACTCGTCCATCGCGACGCCGATCTGTAACCCCGAGGCGACGAGCTCGCGGTCCTCCTCGTCGAGGTCGGTGACGATGTCCTCCAGCCGGGCGAGCGCGGGCTGGCCGGCGAGCTCGAGCAGCAGGTTCTCCTCGGCGTGGGTGACGGCCATGCTCGGGCCGATCGGGCGGCATCCCTGGCTGACCACGGTTCCCACGCTCACGGCGCCGCTGAGCAGCACGCCGATCGCGCCCTCCTCGTAGACCTCCCCGTCAGCGAACAGCCGTACGGATCCGCGGCCCTGCATGCCGTTGGCGAGCCCGCCGATGATGGGCAGCGTGCCGAGCGCCTCGCTCGAGTGTTCGATGAACGCGTCGGTCGGGAAGCTGTACGGATCGGCGAGCAGGATGGCGACCCGGTCGTCGAGACCGCGCTCGGGCAGGCCGACGACCACGAACCGGTCGCTCGTCCGGAGGGTCTCCAGGGCGAACGTAGTGATCTTGGCCTCGCCGAGGGACGCGGCCCACGCGCTCACGGCAGGCGTCAGCTCGACCCCTCTGGCGTCTCCGATCACTCCGGTCGCGCTGCAGCCGATGACATGCGCCTCGGGCGCCATGCTCATCGCCCGCCGCCCGGCCCGGCCGACCTCCTCGGGGTCGTCTCCGCAGATGAAGAAGCACACCAGGTCGGGCGGACCCGACAGGCCGGCGAGAGCCTGGCGGATCGCGGCCTCCGCGGCCTCCACCAGATCGGCGCCCACGACGAGACCATCGGCGAAGCGGCTTGTCAGTACCGCCATAGCCTCGCCCCCTGTTCGCTAGCGGTTCCCTTGCCCGATTCTCCCCACTAGAGCGACGACAACGCACGGAACGCGTCACGCGATGGTCAAGATCCGGGATTTGGATCCGCCGAACGGGGATGCCGGACCCCCTGATGGGGACGTAGTCTCGGCAGCGTGCACAAATCGCCCGCGCCTGCCAGCAGCACTCTGCGTGAACTGCGCGAGAGTGGACACGTCCACCGGACGGTCAAGGCCGAGATCCGTGAGAACCTCCTGGCCCGCCTCCGGGCCGGGGAGCCCCGCTTCCCCGGGATCATCGGCTTCGACGGATCCGTCCTCCCGCACCTGGAAAGGGCCCTGATCGCCGGGCACGATCTTGTGCTCCTCGGTGAGCGCGGCCAGGGCAAGACCCGGCTCATCCGCACCATCACCGAGCTTCTCGACGAGTGGTCGCCAGTTGTCGCCGGATGCGAGATCAACGATCATCCGTACGCGCCGGTCTGCGTCCGCTGCCTGCGGCTCGCCGCCGAACTGGGCGACGACCTGCCGGTCGCCTGGCGCCACCGCGACGACCGCTACGGCGAGAAGCTGGCCACGCCGGACACCTCGGTCGGCGACCTCATCGGCGACGTCGACCCGATCAAGATCGCCGAAGGGCGCACGCTGGGCGACCCCGAGACCGTCCACTACGGCCTGGTCCCCCGGACCAACCGCGGCGTCTTCTCCGTCAACGAGCTGCCCGACCTGGCCGAGCGCATCCAGGTCTCGCTGCTGAACGTCCTTGAGGAGCGCGACGTCCAGGTCCGCGGCTACAGCCTGCGCCTCCCCCTGGACATCCTGCTGATCGCCAGCGCCAACCCCGAGGACTACACGAACCGGGGCCGGATCATCACCCCGCTCAAGGACCGGTTCGGCGCGGAGATCCGCACCCACTACCCGCTGTCCGTCGACGACGAGCTGGTCCTGATCCGCCAGGAGGCCGCTCTCGAGGAGCTCGGCGCCGACCTTCCCGGCCATCTGCTCGAGGTCATCGCCCGGTTCACCCGGCTGGTCAGGGAGTCCACCGCCGTCGACGCCCGTTCCGGCGTCTCCGCGCGCTTCTCCATCGCCGCCGCCGAGACCGCCGCGGCGTCCGCCGTACGGCGGGCCGCCCTGACGGGCGAGGAGCGGCCGGTGACGCGGATCTGCGACCTGCCCGGAGTGGTCCCCACCCTGCGCGGCAAGGTCGAGTTCGAGGTGAGCGAGGAGGGCCGCGAGGTCGAGGTGCTCGCCCACCTGCTGCGCCGGGCGACGGCCGAGACGTTCCGCGGCTCCCTGGGCGGGACCGACCTCGCCCCCCTGCTCGACAAGTTCTCCGAAGGCGTCCAGATCGAGTCGGGCGAGCTGGTCCCGGCCACCGAGCTGCTGCGGCGGATCGGCAAGGTCGACGGCCTCGCGAAGATCATGGCGCGGCTCGGCCTGGGCGAGGGCGACGAGTCTCCCGGTCACGCGGCCGCCGCGCTGGAGTTCGCCCTCGAAGGGCTCTATCTGATGCGGCGTCTGTCCAAGGACGACGTGGCGGGCGGGGCGGTGTACCGCACATGAGCGACGGCCGGAACATGTGCGCACTGGCTCCGGCCGGGTTAGCGTGATCTCGTGGCATACCGGTACGGGGAGTATCACGACGGGCCCGATCCACTGGCTCCGCCGTACGACGTCCGCGGGGCGCTCGACGAGATGGGCGACGCGATCCTGTCGGGTTCGACGCCGCTCGACGCCCTGCGCGACCTGCTCAAGCGCGGCCTGCCGGGTACGGCCGACCGGCGGGGGCTCGACGACCTGCTCCGCCAGGTACGGCAGCGCCGCCGCGAGCTGAGGGAGAACACGCGGCTCGACGGCACCCTCGAGCGGGCCCGCGCCCTGCTCGACAAGGCCATCGGCCAGGAGCGCGCCGAGCTGTTCCCCGACCCCTCGGACGACGCGCGGTTCCGCGAGGCGGCGCTGGACGCGCTGCCGTCCGACACCTCGCGGGCGATCCAGGAACTGAGTTCGTACGACTGGCGGTCCCCTGCCGCGCGTCAGACGTTCGAGGAGCTGCGCGACCTGCTGCGCCGCGAGGTGCTGGACAGCCAGTTCCGCGGCATGCGGGACGCGCTGGCCAACCCCGATCCCGCCGCGATGGAGCGGGTCCGGCAGATGATGTCGGATCTCAACGACATGCTGGACCGCGACGCGCGCGGCGAGCACACCCAACAAGATTTCGACCAGTTCATGCAGAAATATCGGGACATGTTCCCCGAGAATCCGCGGAACCTGGACGAGTTGGTGGACATCCTGGCCCGCCGGGCCGCGGCCACGCAGCGGCTGCTCGCCTCGCTGACCCCGCAGCAGCGTGAGGAGCTCGCCGGGCTGATCGACCAGACGCTTGAACAGGCGGGGCTGTCGGAGCAGATGCGCCGGCTGGGCAACGCCCTGTACTCCCGCCGCCCCGACCTCGCCTGGAACGCGCCCGAGCGGGTCTCAGGCGAGGAGCCCATGGGGATGGGCGACGCCGTGACCGCTCTCCAGGATCTCGCCGACCTGAGCGATCTGGAGACGGCGCTGCGCCAGGACTATCCGGGCGCGCGGCTCGACGACATCGACGAGGACGCGATCAGGCGCGCTCTCGGCCGCTCCGCCGTCGACGACCTCGAAGCCCTCCGCCAGGTCGAGCGCGAACTGGAGGAGCAGGGTTACCTGCGACGCCATCGCGGCAAGCTGGAGCTGACGCCCAAGGCCGTCCGCCGCCTCGGTGAGACGGCGCTGCGGCGGGTCTTCTCGTCGCTCGAGTCGGGCCGTCGGGGCGACCACGACCAGCGGGACGCCGGCAAGGCGGGCGAGCTCACCGGATCGAGCCGGCCCTGGCGTTTCGGCGACGAGCAGCCCATCGACGTCGTGCGCACCGTGGTCAACGGCGTGCGCCGCTCCCGCTCGCACTCCCGGCAGGTCACGCTCACCGTCGACGACTTCGAGGTGGCGGAGACCGAACGGCGTACCGCCGCCGCCGTGTGCCTGCTGGTCGACCTGTCGTACTCCATGGCCCTGCGGGGCACCTGGGCGGCGGCCAAGCAGACGGCGCTGGCCCTCCAGGCCCTGGTGGCCTCGAAGTTCCCACAGGACGCCGTCCAGATCATCGGGTTCTCGAACTACGCGCGGGTGCTGCAGCCCGACGAACTGGCCGGGCTGGAGTGGGACATGGTGCAGGGCACCAACCTGCACCACGCTCTGCTCATCGCCGGCCGCCACCTCGACCGCCACCCGGATTTCGAGCCCGTGGTCCTGGTGGTCACCGACGGTGAGCCGACCGCCCACCTGATGCGCAGCGGCGTTCCACGTTTCGAGTGGCCGCCCTCGGCCGAGACGCTGGAGCTGACCCTGGCCGAGGTCGACAAGATGACCAGGCGGCGGGCGACGCTCAACGTGTTCATGCTCGCCGCGGACGAGCGGCTGAAGGACTTCGTCAACGAGGTCGCCCGGCGCAACGGCGGTCGGGTGTTCTCTCCCAGCGCCGATCGGCTCGGCGAATACGTGGTGAGCGACTTCCTGAAGGTCAGGCGGTCACGCTGAGGTCGGCGACATTCGCCAGCGCCCTGTCGAAGCCGTCGTGCAGGTGCTTGTAGCTCCGGTACTGCGGACGCCATGCGCTGCCGTAGGTCGGGTCATCGAGCAGCGCCACGACCCTGGCGGGCTCCGGCAGCACTCCGCCCCCGAGGTGGCGGACGGCCGCGAGCTCGGTCCTGACCCCCTGCTCGCCCGAGACGAACCGGCCGTGACGCCAGCCGCTCTCCTCGTCCCAGACAAGGGCGGTGCCGTCGAGGAGGACGATCGTGGCGTCGCGGGGATCGAACGGGTCGTCCCACCACCTCGCGACGCGCTCTCCCAGCGCCTGCGCGACCTGACGGACGTAGGGGACGGGAAGCCTCAGCCACTCCTGGCTGTACGGCTCCGGCAAGCTGGTCATATGTGGCACCTTTGCCATGACTGCGGGCACCCTGGCCCGCATGCGCAATCAGACACCGGACATCGGCATCCTAGGGGACGCCGCTCACGATTACGGGAACCTTTCACTGGTCACCCCCGAGATCGTGCTGGAAGGATTCCCCTGCGGAGAACACCTCCGGCGCCTGCTGACGGCAAATCTTTCTCCTGTTCCCCCGGCACGGCGCGAACCCGTCGCTGGAAGAGCGCCGAGGACGGGAAACCCGTCATGTCCGGCCGCTCCAGAACGCTGTCGGGGACGTGCCCCACGAGGACGAAGTGGTGCCGCCCGTAATACCGGTGGAGCTTGACGTTCGTGGCCCAGGCGTCGAGCCGCAGCCATGCCAGCCCCCGGTAGGCCGCGTACAGGTGGGCGGCCTCCAGAATGTCCGCACCGACGCCGAGCCCCGCGTAGTCCCGGTGCACCATCATGCGATGGATGTACAGGGCCGGCTCGCGGCCGCCGCCCATCTCCGCCCATAGACGCCCGACGTCGTAATCGAAGAAGGTGACGGTGGCCATCACCCGGTCGCCCTCGCAGACCACCCAGGTCGCACGATCATCGATCGCCTCCTCGATACGACGGATCTGCCCGTGTTCGTCGGGCCACGCCCTCTGCCACTGGTTGCTCCCCTGCAGAGCGAGCCAGTCGGCCAGATGCCGGCGCAGGCCGACGATGGCGGTCAGGTCCCCCGGACGGGCAAGGCGGGCGCTCATGGACACATGCCGCACTCCATGATCAGGCGTCCGGTATGCCCTCTCCCTCTCGAGCATCCACATTGCCGATCTCATAGGCGAGCTGGGTGCTGTCTCCCGCGTACACGTTGATGGTGAGCCGGATGGGCTGCTCGGCCGAATACGCGGTGCGGAACATCTCGAGCACCGGTATTCCGGCCCCGACTCCGAGGAAGGCCGCCTCCTCCAGTCTGGGCATGCGGCAGACGACCTCGTCCCGGTATCCGACCTGCACATGCCCGTGGCGTCCGAGCTCCGCGATCGTGCCGTGCTCGATGTTCCGCGGAGACATGAGCAGGGTGCCCTGCGCGATGGCGCCGGGATAGAACGAGTTCTGGATGGACCAGGGTTTCCCGTCGATCAGGCGTTTCAGCCCCCGCACGACGACTTCGTCGCCCTCGTCGATCTGGAGCCGCTCCGCGACCTCCGCCGAGGCGGTACGGAACTCCGTGCGCAGGTCGACCTGCTGCGGGCGGCGCCCGGACTCGGTCACCGCCGCGACGAACGCGTCCAGGTCCCTCTCCCCCGAGCCGCCCTCCTCGGAGGAGGCGAGCACGGTGAACGAGGTCCGCTCCCGGACGAACGTCCCTCTCCCCTGCCGTGCCTCGATCAGACCCTCGTTGGCGAGAGCGGCCAAGGCGAGGCGGACGGTGTTACGGGAGAGCCGAGTGTCCTGCCCCGTCCGGTCCGCGAGATAGCCGTACCGCTTCTCCAATTCCGGCTCCGAGGGGAGTTGGATCCCCGGCCCCCATTCCCCCTTGCTGATCCGCTCGCGGAGGTCGTGGGCGACCCTGCGGTAGAGCGGTTCCACCATTCGATCCGGCCCTTCCGCTCCAACAACGCCCCACGTGACGACAACGCGGATATATAGGTTCCCATATTGATGAACCCATGCCAATGAGTGGAATGGCCCCCAATCCCTCTCATACCAATGAGCATCATCAGGGTCATCGGTGCGACAAGAAGCACGACACCAACGATGATCACTTTCTGGATCGCTTCCTATCGCTGATCGTTAGGGCGCTCGCAGACCAGGCGATAACGCCATGGATGAGTTTCCGCGAATCAGACAAGAAGGTGGGCATGACACCAATGGTCATCGTGTTGGCACTGGTCATCGTCGGCATGGTCGCCGGAGTCCTCGGCGTCCTCGTGGTCGGCATTCACATCGAGGACCGTCGCAAGTCCATCACCGATCAGGCCCCCGGCCTGATCACCGCGGGCACGCGCCGGGTTCTCGGACTGTCGATCGACCACAGCGCATGTCACTACGTGACCAATCCGAGCCATTCCTGCGAGGCCTGCCGCCGAATCCATGCCGACAGAGTATGAGACGGGGTCCTCCGATAATCCGTTGCCGATCCGGCTGCGATCGCCGGACGATATTCCTTAATCCACACAGAGGGGAGGGCAAGATGTTCGCCGCCGTAGGCCTGGTCGTCCTGATGATCGTCACGGGCGTGATGTACGAGATGTGCGTCCACGGCCGTCCCCGCAGCCGCAAATGATCGCCTCGCCGCCTCCTCCCCATCCGATCATCCAGGCGATAGCCTCAGCGACATGTCGTTTCCCGACAAGCTGCTGCTGTGGCTGCACATAGGTTTCGCCATCTTCGCGATCGGCCCGCTGACGGCGGTGACGAGCGTGACGCCCCGCTACATCCGGGCCCGCGACGTCAACGTCCTGAAGTACCTCAACCGGTCCACCCGGCTCTTCGGGCTCCTGACGCTCGGCGTATTCGTCTTCGGACTCGCGCTGGGGCGCAGCGCCCTGGCCAAGCCGTACCTGTCGGTCTCGATGACGTTGTTCATCGTGGCCGCGGTGCTGCTGGTGATCATCGATCGCGACCAGCGGTCGGCCATGCAGGCGCTGTCCACGGAGAGCACGGCGGATGACGCCAAGGTGCAGACCGGGCGGATCGCCGCCCTCTCCGGCCTCACCGCCCTGATCTGGCTCGTGATCCTCTTCCTGATGGTCTTCTTCAATCCCTGACGGCCGTCCGCTCACGTGCACGACAGAAAGGCGGCGAGCGTGACCCCGGACCACGCGCCGACGACCCGGAACCGGGCGATCTGGGCGCTGGTGGCCCTGGGTGTCGCCACTTTCACCTACATCACCGTCGAGCTTCTCCCGATCGGCCTGCTCACAGTGATGGCGGCCGACCTCCACCGGACACCGTCGGAGATGGGCCTGATCGTCACGGGCTACGCCGCCGTCGTCGTCCTGGCCTCGATCCCGCTCACCCGGCTCGCGTTGCGAGTTCCGCGGCGAACACTCCTCGCCGTGACCCTCGGCACGCTCACCGTCGGCACCCTGCTCACCGCCGTCGCGCCGAGCTATCCGGTGCTGCTGGCGGCCCGCCTGCTGACCGCCCTCACGCAGGCGCTCTTCTGGTCGGTCGTCGCCACGACCGCGATCGCGCTGTTCCCTCCGCGAGAGCAGGGACGTGTGGTCGCCCGCCTCGCGATCGGCAACTCCATCGCCCCCGTCTTGGGCGTCCCCGCCGGGACCTGGCTCGGCCAGCAGGCGGGATGGCGGGTCTCGTTCGTCGTGACGGCCGTCCTGGCCCTGGCCACCTGTGCCGCGCTGATCGCGCTGCTGCCCTCCGTCACCGCCGCGAACGCCGAGCCGCCCCGCGGCACGGCGCCGGACGCCAGGAGATACGCGCTCCTCGTCACCGCCACGGTGATCGGCGTCACCGGGTTCCTGACGGCCTACACCTACATCACGCCGTATCTGGAGGAGGTCAGCGGATTCGCCCCGCAGGCACTGGGCTCGCTGCTGTTCGCCTCAGGCGTCGCCGGAGTCGTCGGCACGATCGTGGTCGGGGCATATCTCGACCGGCGCCCGCGGGCCGCGCTGATCGTGCCGCTCATAGTGATCACCGGCGCCCTGTTCGGCCTGTACGCCCTGGGCACCGCCCGGCCGCCTGCCGCCGTGGCACTGTGCCTGACCGGCCTGTCGTTCAGCGCACTGGCGACGGCCATCCAGAACCGCACTCTCCAGGTGGCCCCGGGCAGCACCGATATCGCCTCCGCGGGCATCAGTTCGGCCTTCAACGTCGGGATCGCCTCCGGCTCGCTGCTCGGGGGAGTCCTGATCGACGGGGTAGGGACGCGCAGCGTGGCGCTCACCGGCGCCCTCCTGACGTCCGTGGCGCTCGCGGCCCTGATCAGCGAGAGGTGGCTGGCCCGGCCCGCGAGGCCCGCCGACGCCGAGACGGCGGTGGCGTGCTGATCGGGGACCGGGCCGCCGCACTCGTCAGGAAAGCGCCTCCGTCAGGTCGGCGAGGAGGTCGTCGACCGTCTCGATGCCGACCGACAGCCGGATCAGGTCGCTGGGAACCTCGAGCGGCGAGCCCGCCGCCGAGGCGTGCGTCATCCGGCCGGGGTGCTCGATCAGCGACTCGACCCCGCCGAGCGACTCTCCGAGGGTGAACAGCCGGGTGCGGCCGCAGATCTCGACGGCCTCCTCCTCGCCGCCGGCCACCCGGAAGGAGACCATCCCGCCGAACCGCCGCATCTGCTTGGCCGCGATCTCGTGTCCCGGGTGCCCGGGAAGGCCGGGGTAGAGCACCTCGGTGACCTTGCGGTGCGACAGCAGCAGGTCGACCACGCGCTCGGCGTTGTCGCAGTGCCGGTCCATCCGGACGCCGAGCGTCTTGAGACCCCGGAGGGTCAGCCACGCGTCGAACGGCCCGGCCACCCCTCCGATCGCGTTCTGGTGGAAGGCGAGCCGCTCCCCGACCTCAGCGGAACGGGCGATGAGGGCCCCGCCGACGACGTCCGAGTGGCCGCCGACGTACTTGGTGGTCGAGTGGACCACCACGTCCGCGCCGAGCGCCAGCGGTTGCTGCAGGTACGGCGAGGCGAAGGTGTTGTCCACCAGCAGCACCGCGCCCGACTCGTGGGCGATCTGCGCCAGCGCCGAGATGTCGGCGATGCCGAGCAGCGGGTTGGTGGGCGTCTCCACCCAGATCGCCTTGGTCTGCGGCCGCACGGCGGCGCGGACGGCGTCCAGGTCACTCAGCGGCACCGGGTCGAAGCTCAGCCCCCACCGCGACAGGACCTTGGAGAAGAGCCGGTAGGTGCCGCCGTACGCGTCATCGGGGATCAGCACGTGATCGCCGGGCTCGCAGATCGTCCGGATCAGCGTGTCCTCGGCGGCCAGGCCCGAGGCGAACGCCAGAGCCCGTGCGCCCCCCTCGACGGCGGCGAGCGCTTCCTCAAGCGCGGTCCTGGTCGGGTTCGCGGACCGGCTGTACTCGTAGCCGGCCCGCAACCCGCCGACGCCGTCCTGCTTGTAGGTGGACACGGCGTAGATCGGCGGCACGACCGCACCTGTGTACGGATCAGCCTCCTGGCCTGCGTGGACGGCCAGAGTCTCGAAGCCTTCGTTCATGCCGTCGAGCGTAGTCGCTGCCCGGCTACCGCCCGGCCAGGAACGCCAGGAGATCCTGCCGGGTGAGCAGCCCGACGGGCTTGCCGTCGCCGAGGACCACCGCGGCGTCGGCCTTCTCGAGGGCCTCGACAGCGCGGGCCACCGACTCGCCCGAACCGATCATGGGCAGGGCCGCCGACATGTGTCCCTCGATCGGGTCCTCGGAGCGCACCTTGCCGCGGTACAGGCCCTCCAGCAGGTCGCGCTCGACGATCGAGCCCACGACCTCGGCCGCCATGACCGGCGGCTCCTCCTTCATGACCGGGAGCTGCGACACGTTGTACTCGCGCATGATGGAGATCGCCGTGCCGACCGTCTCGTGCGGGTGGACGTGCACGAACTCGGGCAGGCCCGCGGTCTTCCTGCCGAGGACGTCGGCCACCAGGCCCTCCTCGCTCGGCGTCGTGAGGAACCCGTAGTCGGCCATCCACTCGTCGTTGAAGATCTTAGACAGGTAGCCGCGGCCGCCGTCGGGCAGCAGCACGACGACCACGTCGTCCGGTCCCGCCGACCGGGCCACCTTGATGGCCGCGACCACGGCCATGCCGCACGAACCCCCGACGAGCAGGGCCTCCTCGCGGGCGAGCCGGCGGGTCATGTTGAACGAGTCCTTGTCCGAGACCGCGATGACCTCGTCGCAGATCGTGGTGTCGTAGGTGATCGGCCAGATGTCCTCGCCGACGCCCTCGACCAGGTACGGACGGCCGCTGCCGCCGGAGTACACCGAGCCCTCGGGGTCGGCGCCGATGATCTTGACGCGGCCGCCGGAGACCTCCTTGAGGTACTTCCCGGTCCCGCTGATCGTCCCGCCGGTGCCCACTCCCGCGACGAAGTGGGTGATCCTCCCCTCGGTCTGCTCCCAGATCTCCGGGCCGGTCGAGTGGTAGTGGCTCGCCGGGTTCTCCGGGTTCGAGTACTGGTCGGGCTTCCACGCGTTCGGCGTCTCACGGGCCAGCCGGTCGGACACCGAGTAGTAGGAGTCCGGGTGGTCGGGAGAGACGGCGGTCGGGCACACCACGACCTCCGCGCCGTACGCCCTGAGCACGGCGATCTTGTCCTGGGCCACCTTGTCCGGGCAGACGAACAGGCAGCGGTATCCCCTTTCCTGGGCCACGATGGCCAGCCCGACGCCGGTGTTGCCCGAGGTGGGCTCCACGATCGTGCCGCCGGGTTTGAGCGCGCCGCTCCGTTCGGCGGCCTCGATCATCCGCACGGCGATCCGGTCCTTCACCGAGCCGCCGGGGTTGAAATACTCCACCTTGGCCAGGACCTGTGCCGGCGCTCCTGCCGTCACCTTGCGCAACCGGACGAGAGGGGTGTTCCCCATCAGCTCGACCAGCGAGTCGTGTACCCGCACCGCTATGACCGCCTTGGTTTTACCGAAGCTTTGTCAGCTTGCCAGGAGCCGGGGTCCCGAGGGGGTGGCCGGGATTCGGCTAGTTTTCAATTCCAAACCGTACCGTGACGTGGGGTGAGCGGGTGATCTGGACGACCGGCGCGGCGCGAACCGCGCGACGCATCGCCACGGCCGCCGCGCTGGGCGGAGGCGGCCTGACGGCGCTGGGAGCGATCACCTACGGCCTGCTCATCGCCGAGGCCGCGGTGGCCCGCCGTATCGTCGGGCAGCCGCACGGCCTCAACGGGCCCGAGTCCGACGGGCTCTACGGCGGCACCTACCCCGGCGAGCCCATCCGGATGGCCGTCCTCGGGGACTCGACGTCGGTCGGCCTCGGCATGACCGATCCCGCCGACACCCCGGCCGTAATCATCGCGCGCGGCATCGCCGCCGTCGCCGAGCGGCCGGTACGGCTGAGCGTCCTCGGGCTGTCGGGCGCGGCGTCGGCCGATCTGGGCGTCCAGGTCGACCGGGCGCTCGAGACGCGGCCCGAGATCGCGATCGTCTTCGTCGGCGCCAACGACGTCACCACCGCCACCCTCCCGGCCCGTGCCGTACGGCACCTGCAGAAGGCGGTGCGCCGCCTCAGCGACGCCGGCGCGGAGGTCGTCGTGGGCACCTGCCCCGACCTGGGGACCGTCCGGCCCATCGCACAGCCGCTCCGGTGGGTCACCCGCCGGTGGTCGCGGCAGCTCGCGGCCGCCCAGACGGTCGCCGTCGTCGAGGCCGGCGGCAGGACGGTGGCCTTCGCGGACCTGCTCGGACCGGAATTCGAGACCAACCCGGCAGAGATGTTCGGACCAGATCGTTTTCATCCATCTGCCCGAGGTTACTCACAAGCCGCGTACGCAGTGCTACCGTCTGCATGCGCCGCGTTGGGGTTGTGGCCCGGGCCAGAACCCATCCGCGTCGAAGGATCGCAATACCTTCTGGCGGCAATGGCCGTGGAGGAACCCGGCACCGAGGTCACCGCGACCCATGTGGCCGGCCGGGCGGTCGGCCCCCACGGACGATGGGCCGCACTGCTTCGCCGGAAACCTGGGCCGATGACGAGCGGCTAGAGTCGGTTACCCCGCGCGGCCAGGCCATCACCCCCTGTAGGAGTGACATGACCCGGCCTCACGTGAAATCTCCTCTTGCCCTCGCTGCAGCCACCCTCCTGGCCGGCGGGGCCCTGACCTCCTGTTCCAGTGGCGACACCGCCGAAGGCCCGGCGAAGGCCTGGTCCAACGTCCAGATCAACGCCGTCAGCCGCGCCACCACGGGGGCGGGCGTGGCGGCGACCACCTCGATGCGGACCAACGGAGCCCTCGAGACCGTCGCCCTCGACCTGGCCACGGGGAAGAAGCTCTGGGCCGCGCCGGCGACCATGGCCGGCCGCCTGCCCGGCATGGGCGTTCAGGCGCCGGCGACGGTGGAGATCGGCCGGGGCCAGGCCGTCGTCGTGGCCGTCGACCCCGCGGGCACCGCCCCCAAGACCACCCGGATCAAGGCGACCGTGGTGGCCAGGGACGCCAAAACCGGAAAGCAGAAGTGGGCCCGCCCCATCGAGTCGACCTTCGGCCCGCAGCGCTGCGGGCCGTACGTCTGCCTGTCGGAGAACACCTCACTGAAGACGGCACGGGTTGTGGTCCTTGATCCGCAGACCGGCAGGACCCAGTGGCAACTCCCCGGCATCGCCGAGGTCGAGTGGTCGGACGCGACCAACGTCGTGCTGTTGCGGCTCGCCTCCCACCCCGTGCTGGAGGCGCACTCGCTGAAGACGGGCAAGGTCGTCTGGCAACTCCCGATCGAGCAGGCCCTCGGTGAGGGAGTCGACCTGTCCGGCGGCTGGTCGTTCGGCGCGACCGGCGACAAGCTCGTCGGCTACGTCGCGCCGTACACCAACCCCCGGACCAAGCAGACCTCGACGTTCGGCCTGTTCTCCGTGCGTCTGGACGACGGCGTCGTCGACTGGATGCGGCCCTCGGTGGTCCGTGTCTATCCCAGCGGCAATCCGGCGTTCGCACCCGTGGTCAGGCCGGTGGACGAGCAGGGCCAGTACGGCGGCTTCGCCCGGCTCGACGGGGAGACGGGACGTGTGCTGGGGCAGATCACGCCGACGCAGGTGCCCGGCTCCGGCTGGTGGCTCGCGTTCCCGCCGTCCATGGACAAGCTCGGCTTCCTCAAGCACGACGCGGCCGGCTCGGCCTTCGACCTGAAGTCGGGTGAGGCGAGCCCGGTGAAGGGCACGACCGGATGGTCGTTCTGCGCCACCGATCCCCGCCCGCTGCCCCTTCCGGGTGTGACGCCGGGGTTCTACGCGATCGCCGCCCTCTGCGAGTTCGACCTGGCCACCGGCAAGCGGACCTCCTCGTCCTCGGCGCCGCCCGCGTGGTTCACCGGCGGCCAGGACGGCTGGCGCCTGTGGCGCGACGAGAAGGGCGCCCTGCACGCGGTCAACGACGGCACCGCGACCACTCCCGGCATGTACGGATGACCAGTGTCCACGGCACGTCTCGCTCCTCCGGTACAAAGTTCTGTTCGCGTGGCCCCAGGGCGTGGCGGAAGCCGTACCGGGAGGTAACCTCCTGCGGAGGAGGGCCGCCCGAACGCTGAGTGCGGTGGCCGGAGAAACAGGGAGAGTCACATGCCTGAGGCAGTCATCGTGGCAACCGCGCGGTCACCGATCGGCCGCGCCTTCAAGGGATCTTTGAAGGACATCCGGCCCGACGACCTGACGGTTCAGATCGTCAAGGCCGCCCTCGCCAAGGTGCCGCAGCTCGACCCGAACGACGTGGACGACCTCATGCTGGGCTGCGGCCTGCCCGGCGGCGAGCAGGGCTTCAACATGGGCCGGGTGGTCTCGGTGCTCCTCGGCCTCGACGGCGTGCCCGGCACCACGGTCACCCGCTACTGCTCGTCGTCGCTGCAGACCACCCGGATGGCGTTCCACGCCATCAAGGCCGGCGAGGGCGACGTCTTCATCTCCGCCGGCGTCGAGACGGTCTCCCGGTTCGCCTCGGGCAGCTCGGACTCCCTCCCCGGCACCACGAACCCCCTCTTCCTGGACGGCAAGGCCCGCACGGACACGGCCGCCGAGGGCGGCGGCCCGGTCTGGCACGACCCCCGCGAGGACGGCGCGATCCCGGACGTCTACATCGCGATGGGCCAGACCGCGGAGAACGTCGCGGGGCTGCGGGGCATCTCCCGTCGCGAACAGGACGAGTTCGGCGTGCGGTCGCAGAACCTGGCGGAGAAGGCCCTCGCCAACGGGTTCTGGGAGAGCGACATCACCCCGGTCACCCTGCCCGACGGCACCGTGGTGAGCAAGGACGACGGCCCGCGTGCGGGCACGACCTACGAGGCCGTCTCGCAGCTCAAGCCGGTCTTCCGGCCCGACGGCACGGTGACGGCGGGCAACTGCTGCCCCCTCAACGACGGCGCGGCCGCGGTGATCGTGATGAGCGACACCAAGGCGGCCGAGCTGGGGATCACGCCGCTGGCGCGGATCGTCTCGACCGGCGTGACCGGGCTGTCGCCGGAGATCATGGGGCTCGGGCCGGTCGAGGCCTCCCGGCAGGCCCTCGGCCGCGCGGGGATGGCCATCGGCGACATCGACCTCGTGGAGATCAACGAGGCCTTCGCCGCCCAGGTGATCCCCTCCTACCAGGAGCTGGGCATCGAGCTCGACCGGCTCAACGTGAACGGCGGCGCGATCGCCGTGGGTCACCCCTTCGGCATGACCGGTGCGCGCATCACCTCGACGCTCATCAACAGCCTGCGCTTCCACGACAAGTCGCTCGGCCTCGAGACGATGTGCGTCGGCGGCGGCCAGGGCATGGCGATGGTCCTGGAGCGTCTGGCCTAGGAAGACCTGGACGACCTCAGCGCCGCCGGCCTGCGGCCGGTCGAAGACGCCGTGAGGTCGGCCGGAGCCGCTGTGGGGATCCCGGAGCCTTCCGGGATCCCCCGCGAAACCGCGGCTCAGCCGTGGTGGTCGGGGCCGGCCTTGGTGGGCTCGATCCGGATGAGGACCCGCCGTTCCCGCACCATCGCGTCGCGGTAGTCGTCCCAGTCCGGATGCTCGCCGCTGATGCCCCGGTAGTAGGCGACGAGGCCGTCCATGGCCTCCGGCAGCGGCACGACCGTCGCGGTTCCCTCGATCTGGACCCAGGGGCCGTAGAAGGCGTCACTCATCACCGTGAGGAGGACCTGGGGATTCTTGCGGGAGTTGCGGGTTTTCACCGCGGTTTCGCGGCTGCTGACGACGAGGTACCCGTCCTCGTCGAGCCCCACGGTGACCGGTGAGGTCTGGGGGCGGCCGTCGGCGTGCCAGGTGAGCATGACCGCGCGGTGGTTGTCCTTCACGAACGCGCGTGCCTCATCGAGATCCATGAGGACAATGATGCGCCCACACCGGTCGGTGCGGGCGCAAGGATCGGTTCGGCTGCTTCCTAGAAGCGACGCCGGCGCTCGTGCTCCAGGACGATCGCTGCGGCGTAGCCGTGGCTCAGCCCGTGTTCGGAGGCGAGCCAGGCGGCCCGCTCATCACATCTGAGGAACGACGGACCGTTGTCGATGGCTTGGAACCACTCGGGGAGTTCGCGTCCGGTGATGGAGGGGACGCGTGCGATCAGCTTTGTCTGTGTCTCCGGTGAGTGGTTCAACGACATGGGCACCTCCACGGATCGGGCTGCTTTGTGTCACAGTGCATCACCAGCCCGTGCTTGACAACCCCCCCGTAGACATCAACTTGTTACAGATTGTTGATCGAAAGTTTTGCACCGTGACGGCGCACGCTGGTATCGGACAAGGAAAGGGCGCTCTTCGGGAAAGAAGAGCGCCCTTTTCTCATGCCAGGCTAGTCGTTGTTTGTGAAATAGCTGATGAAGCGAAGAATCTCCAGGTAGAGCCAGACGAGGCTCAGCGTGAGGCCGAAGGCCATCAGCCAGGAGTACCGCTCGGGGAGGCCGGCCCGGACGCCGCTCTCGATCTGGTCGAAGTCGAGGAGCAGGAAGAAGCAGCCGAGCAGGATCGCGGCGATGCTGAAGAGCCAGCCGATCGGGCTGTCGGTGCGAAGGCCCAGGCCCCCGTCCACGAAGAAGCCCGCGACCAGGTTCAGCAGGGCGAGGCCCACGAACGCGAAACCGGCCGCGATGACGAACTTGGTGAACTTGGGCGTGGGCCGGAAGATCTTCAGGGCGTAGACGGCCAGTGTGCCTCCGAAGGCCACCATGGTGCCGAGCACGGCCTGAAGGACGATGCCGTTGAAACGGTCCTCGTAGGCGTGGCTGATCCAGCCGATCGCGATGCCGTAGCAGACCGCGTAGCCGAGGATGAGCGCGGGGTTGGTGCTCTGCTTGAACGAGACGACCAGGCCGAGGACCAGGCCGACCAGCATCGCCGGGATGGCGATCCCGGGGCCGAAGTTCAGGTACCACGACACAGCCGCCGCGACGACCAGCGAGCCGAGCGTCATGAAGCCGCGCACCACGACGTCGTCGATGGTCATCGAACGCGACGTCGGCGGAGCGTACGACGGCGCGCCGTACATGGCGTCGAGCTGCTGCACGCTCGGGGTCGCCGTGGTCCACTGCTGCTGACCGGTCGACCCACGCCGGCTGAATATCGGGTTTCTGCTCTCCATCGCTGCCTCCGGGACGCGACTCGCTGCTCAGCCTCTTTGCGCGGCTTATTCGGGATGGTGCCCACGAAGCGCCGTGCCCACAAGGGACTCGACGCTCCGCCAACGTCTGCAACGATCAGCCCCCGGCGCGAGTTCCCCGCCACGCCGGGCGAATCTGCGCGACCTTTTCATCGCCCCAGGCGAATCACCGCGTGTTCGTCCATCGCGCCATATGAACCCTCGGGTTACCCGGGAAGCCTCGCCGGGCATGGGCGCGCCAACAAACTGGGATGGTTCTTTTAATTAAGTGCTTCAAGTTTGGGTGTACGGTGTTGTGCATCGGGCTCGTCCCGAAAACGGATCCATGGCCACGGAGCGCGATCCGATCGCCCGCGCGATCGGCCGAGTCGGGCCCACGGCCGACAACCCTCACCACCTGAGCGACCCCGGACATCTCGAGGGGACGCGCACACGTGTGAGGAGGACGCGGTGCACAGCTCTGTTTCTTTATACGAAGCTGAACGGTCACCTCTGGCGCGACTGCGCCCCCGGTCGATCCGCGGCCGGATAACCGTTCTGGTCACCATCCTGGCGTTGGTGCTGTTGGCGCCCACGGGATTGCTGGCGGGTTCGCTGGCCCAGCATGCCTTCAGGGACACCGTCTGGCTCGACGCGCGCCACCAGTCCACCGCGACGGCCGAGGCCGTCCGTGCCGGACGGCTGGGCGACCCGATCATTCCGCGCGTTCCCGGCATCACATTGGTCCAGGTCGTGACACCGGACCGTCAGGTCATCGCGGCGTCGCCGGAGGCCCGCGGCCTGCCGCCGATGAGCGGCATCCGGCCGCATCCCGGTCGTCCGCAGATGGACGTGCGGTCCTGCCCGACCCACGGCGACGGAAACTGCGTCAGGCTCTCCGCGCTGCGCGTGTCGGAGGCGGAGAACTCGCCCGTGGTCTACGCGGGCAGGCCGACCGCGGGGCTGCTGACAGGCGGGCCGTTCGACTGGCTGTTCGCGGTGGAGGTGTTCGGCCTCGTCCTGCTCACGGGCTGGGGCACCTGGAAGGTCGCCGGTCGCACGCTCCGGCCGGTCGAGAACATCCGCGCCCAACTGGCCTCGATCAACGTGCGGCATGTCGGCAGCAGGGTCGCCGAGCCCTCGGTGTACGACGAGATCGGCCGCCTGGCCAGGACCGTGAACAACACGCTGGCGCGTATCGAGGAGGCCAACCACGCGACCGAGAACGCTCTGCTGCGGCAGCGGCAGTTCGCGGCCGACGCCGCGCACGAGCTGCGCACCCCGCTCGCGGGACTGCGGGCGGAACTCGAGGAGGCTCAGCTGCATCCGGGCCAGACCGACCTGCCCGACGTGCTCCGGCGGACGCTGACCGATGTCGACCGGCTCCAGATGATCATCTCCGACCTCCTGCTGCTCGCGAAGCTCGGGGCGAACGCGCCGGAGGAGCAGCGGCCCGTCGATCTGGCCTCGATCGTCGAGGACCAGGTCGCCCACCGGCCCGGGCGCGTCGCCGTGGATCTGCGGCTCGAACGGGGCGTGATGGTCGACGGCGTGCCGGCTCAGCTCAGCCGGTTGGTCGCCAACCTGCTCGACAACGCGCAACGGCATGCCGTACACGCCGTACAGGTCGAGGTGCGGCGGGGCGGCGCCGGCGCCGAACTGTCCGTCAGCGACGACGGCAACGGGATCCCGCCCACGGAGCGGGAGCGGATCTTCGAGCGCTTCACCCGGCTGGACAGCGCCCGCAGCCGCGACCACGGAGGCTCCGGCCTGGGGCTCGCCATCGCGCATGAGATCGCGACCGCGCACGGGGGCACGCTGCGGGTGACGGACGCGCCCGCGGGCGGCGCGCGCTTCGTCCTCCGGTTGCCGCCGGCGAAGCCGCCCACCGCGACCGGCGAACCGATCCACGCGACGATCTCCGCACGCGCCGCCGGGCCCGACGGGTCACACCCTGGCGAACCACTCGCGCACGGCGTCCCGGCCGCCCGATCCCAGAGCCACCATCAGAGCGGCGCGCGCCTTGACGGGGGCGAGTCCCCGGGCACCGATCGCACCCGCTTTCGCGGCCAGCCCCAGTCCGAACGGCAGGGTGTCGAGCGGCGCGCCGGACGTGTGACACCGTGACGCGACGACCACCGGGATGTCCCACTCCGACAGCTCGGCGATCGCGGTGAACAACGTGACCGGGACGTTTCCCGCGCCGGTGCCCTCCAGCACGATCCCGCGCGCGCCCGCGTCGACGACGGCCGTGAGCAGCGCCGGCTCGATGTCCGGATAAGTCTTGATCAAAGGGACGTGCGATTCGGGCTCCCCCTCCGGGTCGGGCGGCCTCGGCGGAGGCGTGGCGAGCGGCCGGATCCGGCTCTCCTCCACGCGGAACACGGGAGAGGACGGCGCGGAGGTGAACGCCGGACGACCGGCGGCGTCGATCATGGTGACCCATCGCGCCGCGTGCAGCCGGTCGTCGAGGCAGACGACCGCCCCTGCCCCGCGCAGTGCCGGGTCCGCGGCGGCCGCCAAAGCGGCTGCGAGATTGCCCGGCCCGTCGGTGGACGGGTCGTCGAGAGGGCGCACGGCTCCGGTCAGCACGATCGCGCCCCGGCGTGAGGCGGGTCCCGCGAGGAGATCGGTGAGGTAGGCGGTGTCCTCCATCGTGTCGACGCCGTGCGTGACCACGACGCCGTCGAACTCCTCATCCAGGATGGCCGACCGGACCCGCCGGGCCAGGGCGAGCATGATCGAGGGCGACATGTCCCAGCTGGGCGGGGCCATGAAGTCCTCGACCTCGACCTCGACCTCGGCGGGCCGCACGCGGGCGGGCACGGTCCGCAGCAGATCCGCTCCGGACACCACGCCAGGACGGCCCGGGCCCGACGAGTAGGCGATCATGTCGCCCGTCGCGAGCAGCAACACACGTGCCATGTCAGGCGGCCGGTCCGGTGATGCCCGCGTGCCGCTCGAGCCGTTCGATGCGCTCGGCCAGTGGCCTCAGCTCGAGACGGACGAGCTCGCCGATCCGCGCGACCATGCCCTCCTGCGTCAGCGCGCCCGCCACCGGGGCCGGCTGACCCGCCGCCTCCCCGCCTTGCGGCTGACCCTGCGCCTGGTCCTGTGCCCGGCCCTGCGCCTCGGCCCGGAGGTGGACGTACCCGGCGAGGGCGGCGACGACGGCACGGCGGGTGAGCCGGGGCTCGGCGCCGCTCGCACGGAGGACCTGCCCGGCCGTGCCGTCGGGCTCGGCCACGAGCCCGAGCAGCAGGTGCTCGCAGCCGATGTAGTTGTGACCGAGTGTCTGCGCCTCCGTGACGGCGAACTCGAGCGCGTTGGCCGCGGGGCCGCTGAACCGGCGGACGCCGTCCCCGGTGGCCTCGTGCCCTTCTGGAAGCCGCCGGGCGAGGTCACGCGCGACCATCTCCGGTTCGATCTCCATGGCGCGGAGAACGTGGAGAGCCAGGTTGGTCCCCTCGGCGAGCATTGCGGCGAGCAGGTCCTCCGTCCCGATGGCGGCGGCTCCCCGCTCTCGCGCCTTCTCCAGCGCGAGCTTGAAGACGGCCCGGGTGCGCGCGGTGAAGTGCGCCAGCCTGCCTGCGGGATCGTCGAGCTCCAACTCTCCCACGACGGCCTCCCTGATGGCGGTCACGCGGCGTACGGCCTGTTCCAGTGCCCGCTGGCAGACGGCGGAGACCGGCAGGCCCGCCTCCTTGACCGCCTCGGCCAGCTCGTCGGGCAGGTACACGTTGATTTTCGGCATACCCCTTGTATAACCCCTAAGGGGTTATATGGCTAGCCCCTGCTGCAGCCGATCATGGAGAGATGCGAATTCTGGTTACCGGCGCGACCGGAAACGTGGGCCGGATCGTCGTGGAGCGACTCCTCGAGGCGGGAGCCGCCGTACGGGCACTGTGCAGGAACCCCAGCCAGGCCTCCCTCCCCCAGGACGTCGAAGTGGTCGAGGGTGACCTGTCGCGGCCGGAAAGCCTGCGTCAGGCGCTGGTGGGCGTGGAAAGGATGCATCTGTTCCCCTTCGCCGCGACCGCGTCCGAGGTGGCCGACCTGGCCGAGGAGGCAGGGGTCCGCCGTGTGGTCGTCATGTCGTCGGGCGCGGTGACCGCCGGCCGCGACACCGGCGTTCATCTGCCCGTGGAACGAGCCGTGGAGGCCTCCGGCATGGAGTGGACCCACGTACGGCCCGGCGAGTTCATGCTGAACAAGCTGTGGCTGTGGGGACCGTCCATCCGGGCGGAGCGAGTCGTCCGCGATCCGTTCCCCGACCTGTCCTGGCACCCGGTGCACGAGCGGGACATCGCCGACGTCGCCACGGCCGCCCTCCTGGAGGACGGGCACCAGAGCGCCGCCTACACCGTGAACGGCCCCGAATTCATCAGCCGGCGCGACCAGGTCCGCGCCATCGCCGAGGCCATAGGCCAGGACGTCCGGCTCGAGGTCGTGACCCCGGCCCAGGCCCGGGAGATGTACCTGGCCCAAGGCGGCTTCGCGGCGGCGAACGCCGGTTTCCTCACCGGCTTCGAGAAGTACGCGCGTGAGCAGGCCGAGCGCTCGCAGGCCGGGAAGACCGAGCCTGTGGCGTCCGGTCCGGTGCCCACCGCGGAGAAGGTCACCGGCAGGCCCGCACGCACGTTCGGCGATTGGGTCCGTGACCATGCCGAGGACTTCGCCTGAGCACGAGCCCGGCCACGCATGAATCAGCCCGCGACCGGTCTTCACTGGCCACGGGCTTGCTCATGCTTGGCAGAGTCTGTGCCCCCGGTGGGACTCGAACCCACAACGCAGCCCTTTTAAGGGGCTTGCCTCTGCCGTTGGGCTACGGGGGCGCCGCGATCATATGCCACGGATCACTCATCTGTAACCGGTTAGCCCTTACGCCGCTTGTCCCCCTTTCCGGACAGCATGAACGGCCCTCGTCCCGGCGACCCGGTCCAGGAAGAGCAGACCGTCCAGATGGTCGATCTGATGCTGGACGCAGCGGGCCTCGAAGGCGTCGGCGTGGAACGTCATCGGCTCGCCCGTGCCCGGCCGTACGCCCTGGACCGTGATCTGGGTGGCCCGGGCGACCTCCGCGGCCAGACCGGGCACCGACACGCAGCCCTCGCGGGCCACGTCCCAGTCGGCAGCCTCCACGATCTCCGGGTTGGCGATGACCAGTTCTCCCGAACACGACCGGGTCGAGGGATGGCCGGAGACGTCGAGGCACATCAGCCGCCATCCGACGCCGAGCTGGGGAGCCGTCAGGCCCCGGCACCCCGGCATGCTCCGCATGGCCCCCACGAGGTGGCGCACGACGGCGGGCACCACGGCGTCGGCCGGGTCCACCGAAGCCGCCGGTGTCACGAGCAGGCTGTGCGGCGCGGTGACCACCCCCTCGATCAGACAGGTACGGCTGTCGTCTTCCATCACATCACCGCCGGGTCGGCCGGCCGGAAGGCGATCCGGAATCCGTCCAGGGCGGCGGCCATCGCGCGCATGAGCGAGGCCACATCGGCCTGGGCGGGCAGTTCGACGTCCGCGACCAGGACGAACAGGTTCCCGGCGACCCTGGTGGTCATCGAGGTGACCGAGCAGCCCGCCTCGGCGAGCAGGCCGGTGGTCACGGAAAGGGCGTCGGTGCCGGAGGGGCCGTGCAGGGTGAGGGCGTAGCCGAGCCGGTCGGCGTCCATGATCTCCCCAGAGCCGGGTGAGGCCGGTGCGCCTTCTGAGGCTGCCACGGTGGGCGGGGTGACCGGTGGCCGGGCGAGATCCGTCACGGCGACGGCCAGGCCGGGGATGCCGCGGGTCAGGTTCTCACCGAGGACGTCGCCGGACAGGCCGGCGGAGACGACGAGCGTCATCGTGAGATAGCCGTCGAGCAGGCTCATCGAGGAGTCACCGATGGCGCCGCCACCGGCGACCGCTCGCGTGACCTCGGCGACCGCGCCCGGGCTGTCCCTCCCGATCACCGTTACAGCGTAGAGCCCCACCTTCGTCCCACCCTCCGTCGCAGTCACGTCTGACCGCACCGCCGACGGAAGGGGTGGCCGGCATCGTGCTCCGGGCGCCGGACGGCACGTGCCCCGCGACGGAACACGTGCCGTACGGTGACGCATCTACCGTGCGGGACCGCTCTTGGCGGCGGCCCTGAACACGTCGCGGGGGTGCTCGAGCTCGCCGAGCGAGACCGTCTCCCTCTTGAAGAACAACGACAACGTCCAGTCGGCCACCACGCGGACCTTGCGGTTCACCGTAGGCACCCGCGACAGATGATACGTCCTGTGCATGAACCACGCCGGGATCCCGCGGAGCTTGACCCCGTAGACGTTCGCGACGCCCTTGTGGAGCCCCAGGCCGGCGACCGATCCGGCGTACTTGTGCCGGTAGTCCTTCAGCTTCCCCCCGCGCAGGTAGGCCGTGATGTTGTCGCCCAGGACCTTGGACTGGCGGACGGCGTGCTGGGCGTTGGGCGCGCAGTACTTGCCCGGGTTGGTCATGTCGGGCACACCGGCGACGTCACCGGCCGCGAAGGCGTCCTTGACCCCGGTCACCGTCAGGCGGGTCGTGGTCATGATCCGGCCGCGCTCGTCGAGCGGCAGGTCGCCGGAGTTGACGACCGGGCTCGGCTTGACGCCGGCCGTCCAGACGATCGTGGCGGACTCGAAGACGTCCCCGTCCGAGGTCTTGACCAGGCCGCCCTCGCAGGACTTGAGGAGGGTCTTCATCTTGAGCTCGATGCCGCGCGCGCGGAGCTCCTCCGCCGTCCACTCGCCCATCTCGGGGCCGACCTCGGGCAGGATGCGGTCGCTCGCCTCGATGAGGACCCAGCGGAGGTCCTTCTGCTGGATGCTCGGGTAGTACTTGATCGCGTCCTCGGTCATGTCCTCGAGCTCGGCCAGCGCCTCGATGCCCGCGAAGCCGCCGCCGACCACGACGAAGGTCAGCGCGCGGCGGCGCACCTCCTCGTCCTCGCTCGACTCGGCCCGGTCGAGCAGGGCCAGCACGCGGTTGCGCAGCGCGATGGCCTCACCGACGGTCTTGAAGCCGATCGCGGCGTCCGCCAGGCCGGGAATCGGCAGCGTGCGCGAGATGGAGCCCGCGGCCATGACGATGATGTCGTACTCGATCTCCCGCGCCTGGCCGACGGCGGGCTCGAAGGTCACGGTCCTGGCCTCGTGGTGGACCTTGGAGACCTTGCCGTTGAGGATCCTGACCTTGGGAAGCACCCGGCGCAGCGGGGCCACCACGTGGCGGGGAGAGATGTTGCCGGCCGCGGCCTCCGGGAGGAACGGCTGGTAGGTCATGTAGGACTGCGGATCGATGAGCGTGATACGCACGCTCCCGTCCCGCAGCTCACGACGGAGCGTGCGCTGGAGGCGCAGGCTGGTGTAGAGGCCCACGTATCCACCGCCGACGATGACAATGTGCTTCGACTTGCCGTTCACCAGGGATCGCCCTTCGTGCCTCGATTGCTTGTGAAAGCATTCACAAGGTTACGTCACGAGATGACATCACACCAATCCGCTCAGAGCGAAACAACTCCACAAATTTCCGAAACAGCCTGGTCAGCGACTTCTTTCAAAGCGAAGATCGAGAGAATTTTCCTTCGTGACCGACTTCACATTCGTGAAAGCATTCACAAGCGGTCGTCGGCGGTGTGAGCGGGGACCTGACCTGCGGCTGCCGCCAGCTCCACCGCCCGGGCGAACACCGCGTCCAGCATCGGCGCGGTGACCCGCCCCGTGAACGTGTTCTGCTGACTCGGGTGATAGCAGCCAAGCAGCGTCACGGGCGCCTTGCCGTACGACAGGGGGACCTCAACCCCGTGGCCGAAGGGCGGCCGCCGTGAGGGCAGCGTGAACCCGGCCGCGCGCAACGCCGGCCACACCGCCTGCCAGGCGAAGCCTCCGAGCGCCACGACGACGCGGGTGGACTCGGCCACCAGGGCGAGCTCGCGGGTGAGCCACGGGAAGCACGAGTCGCGCTCCTCGGTCGTCGGCTTGTTGGCGGGCGGCGCGCACCGGACCGCCGCCATCATCCTCGCGCCGACCAGCCGCTGGCCATCGCCTGCGCGGACGCTGGTCTCCTGTACGGCGAGGCCGGTGCGGTACAGCGACGCGAAGAGCCAGTCGCCGCTGCGATCGCCCGTGAAGATCCGGCCGGTGCGGTTCCCGCCGTGCGCGGCGGGCGCCAGTCCCACGATGAGGGTGTGCGGCCGGTCGTCTCCCCATCCGGCGACGGGACGGCCCCAGTAGGTCTCCTCCGCGAAGGCCCGACGCTTGACGTCGGCGACGGACTCCCGCCACTCCACCAGTCGCGGGCAGGCCCGGCACACCGACTGCCGGGCGGTCAGCTCCGCCAGGGTCCCGCTGTCCGCCGCCAGCGCGGCGACCTCCAGAGGATCGTGCGCGACAGGGGTGTCGGGCCGGGCGGGATCGTCCGGCCAACCGGTTCCGGGAGGTACACGACTCATGAGTCCGATCGTGCCAGCCGAGCACCGGCGACGTCGCCGCGGTCTCGCTGATCACCGGGAATCGCCCTTTCTTCACGACTTTCCCCGGTACGCCAGATGGGTACGTACTCGGCCGTGTCTACCGACTCGTTCCCCCCGCTGTTCGGCCCCGCCTTCGACGCCGATCCCTATCCCGCGTTCGCCTGGCTGCGGCGCAACTCCCCCGTCACCAAAGTCCCGCTGCCGGGATGCGAGGCCTGGCTGGTCACCCGTTACGAGGACGCCGTGGCGGCGCTCACCCACCCGTCCCTGTCCAAGGACCCGGCGTCGGGCTCGCCCGAATGGCGCGCGGCGAGCCTCGGGCTGCCGCTGGACCACCGCCCCTCCCTCGCACGGCACATGATCAACGTGGACGGCGAGGACCACTCCCGGCTCCGGCGGCTGGTCAGTGCCACCTTCACCCCCCGGCGCATGGAGGGCCTGCGATCCCGCGCGCAGGAGGTGACCGACGACCTGCTCGACCGCCTGGACGGCGAGGAGGCCGACCTGGTCGCCGACCTCGCCTACCCGCTGCCGATCACGATCATCTGCGACCTGCTCGGCGTCCCCGAGGAGGACCGCGAGGCCTTCCACCACCTCGCGTCGGTGATCGACTCGGCGGCGGCGTCCGAGATCGAAGAGATCTCCCGTGCCACCGACGGGCTGGAGAAGTTCCTGAGCGACCTCGTCACGCTCAAGCGCACCCGGCCGGGCGACGACCTGCTGACGGAGCTCGTCCGGCGCTCCAACAGGGGCGAGATCGATGCCGACGAGCTGACGTCGACGGCGTTCCTGCTGCTCATCGCGGGCCACGAGACGACGGTCGCGCTGATCGGCAACGGGCTTTTCGCGCTCTTACGCCACCCGGACCAGCTCGCCGCGCTCCGCGCCGACCCCTCCCTGCTCCCCGACGTCGTCGACGAGATGCTCCGCTACGACGGGCCGGTGCGAAACGCCACCTGGCGCTTCCCCACCGAACCCGTCGTCATCGGCGGGCAGGAGATGCTCCCCGGAGAGCCGATCCTGGTGTCCCTGCTCGCGGCCAACCGGGACCCTTCCGTGTTCCCCGACCCCGACGCCTTCTCCCCCGGCAGGATCGGCGAACCGCATCTCGCGTTCGGACGCGGACCGCACTACTGCGTCGGCGCGGCCCTCGCGAAGGTCGAGGCGGAGGTGGCCATCGGCACCGTGCTCCGCCGGTTCCCCGATCTCGCCCCCGCTGCCGACCTGGATGGGCTGACCTGGTGGCCGAGCACCATCATGCGGGGCCTGTTCTCACTTCCCGTCCGCCTTCGAGGGTGACGCGGAGGGCGACACAGAGGGAGACGGCGTGGCTCCCGGGGACGGTGTGGCGTCCGCCGACGGAGCACCGGTCGCGTCCGCCGAAGGGGAACCGTCCGGCGACGGCGTGACGGCAGCCGACGGCGTCGGCGTCGGCATGACGCACGCCGGGGTCTTCTCGCCGACCAGCCCGTCCGGCGACTCCGGCGTGAGCGGCAGCGGATAGGCGTTGCGCATGGGCGGCTCACCCCCGCAGGGGACCGCGATCGACCGGCCGTACGACTCCGGGTCGGTGGTGATCGGCCTGCCGTCCTGGTCGTACAGCCGCACATCGTGCAGAGGCGCGCCGTCCTTGTCGTAGGGAATGATGTTGTAGACGTCGCCGCCGCCGAGAGTGGCGACATCCTCGACCCGCACGTCGTACGGACGAGGCACGCCGTAGTCGAAGGCGACCTCCCCCGAGCTCTGCATCGGCGGATCGGCCAGGCTGGCCAGCACCACGATCGCGGCGACGGCGTTGGCCGCGATCAGCGCAGCCCTTCCCCATCCGGCGACGCCGGGCACGGTCCGTCGCCCGGCCCAGACGGACGCCCAGACCAGAGCGAGGGTGAACACCCACGCCACCACGTCTCCGGGAACCAGCCGGCGCGGCCCGATCCCGGACAGGATGAGCAGCGCGGCCGCGTAGCCGCGCAGGACCCACCAGGCAGGCCGTAACTCGGGCGCGAAGGCCGCCGCCTGCCGATACGGCGGCAGCTGCAGCAGGCGGGCGTGGGCCGTACCGAGGAGGCCGGTGGCCCTGGTGCGCACCTGGGCGCCGAGACGTCGGCGCGGTCGGGCGGGCCTGCCCCCGTAGGCGGCCCGCAACTCCGCGGCGTACGCCTCGGGGGAGCCGAGGTGGTCCTCCAGGGTCATGCCGGGCTCGGCGGCCACCTCCGCGAGATGGTCGTCGAGGTCCTCGAGCATCTCCTCCCGCTCGGCGACGGGCAGGTCGGCGAGCGCCTCGCGCACCGCCTGTGCGTAAGCGGCCGGAGTCAGCGGGGGGACGGTCATGGGGCAACCTCCTTGAGCAGGCCGTTCATGGTGGCGGCGAACGAGGTCCACGCCGCGGACGACGAGGTGAGCAGCGATCTGCCCACATCGTTCAGGCCGTAGTACTTGCGGTGCGGGCCCTCGTCGGAGGCGACCACGTAGGAATTGAGCGCCCCGGCCTTGAAGAGCCGGCGCAGCGTGCCGTACACCGAGGCGTCGCCCACGTCCTCCAGGCCGGCCTCGCGCAGACTGCGCACGACGTCATAGCCGTAGCTGTCCCGCTTGGCGAGCACCGCGAGGACGGCGACATCGAGGACTCCCTTGAGGAGCTGGCTGCTGTCCACGCGACGCACAGTACTACGCATTGCGTAATAGCGGCAAGATCTTCACGACGCGTCTGCAGACGCGCAGGTCAGACGAGGGACCAGGCGATCCCGTCGAGGATGTCGTGCTCGCTGACGACCACCTCGGCGAAGCCGTACCGCCGGACGATGCGGTCGAGGATCAGCGCGCCCGCGCCGATGACGTCCACCCTGCCCGGGTGCATGACCGGGATGGCCGCGCGCTCGTCCCGGGTCATCTCCAGCAACCGGGCGGAGACCTCGTGGACCTGAGCGGCGGGGATGCGGGAGTGGTGGATCCTCGCGGGGTCGTAGGCGGGCAGGCCGAGGGCGATCCCCGCGACCGTGGTGACCGAACCCGCGAGCCCGACCAGGGTCCGCGCGTCCCTGACCGGCACGACGGCCTCGACCCGGTCCATGGCCGCCTCGATGTCCGCGATCGACGCCTCCACCGTCTCCGGCTGCGGCGGATCCCCCTTGAGGTGCCGTTCGGTCAGCCGTACGCAGCCGATGTCCACCGACAGCGCACCCTCGACGGCGCCGGACCCGACCACGAACTCGGTCGACCCGCCGCCGATGTCCACCACGAGGTACGGAGGCTCACCGGTGTCGTGACCTCTCGTGGCGCCGGTGAAGGAGAGCCCGGCCTCCTCCTCGCCCGTCACCACCTCGGGTTCAACGCCGAAGATCTCGGCGACCCCGGCCACGAACTCGCTCCGGTTGGACGCGTCCCTGGTCGCGGACGTGGCCACGACCCGGACCGGCATCCATGCCGACGGCCCGGCGTGCTCGGCGATGAGCTTGGCGTAGCTCCGCATCGCCGTGAACGTGCGCTCCAGGGCCTCGGGCGCGAGCCGTCCGGTGCGGTCGACGCCCTGGCCCAGCCGGACGATCTCCATCCGCCGCTCGACGTCGGTCAGTTCGCCCGTCTCCGGCGAGACGTCCGCGATGAGAAGGCGGACCGAGTTCGTGCCGCAGTCGACGGCCGCGACCCTCATGCCTGCTCCCCTTCGGCTTCGACGCAGGGCCCTTCGGCCCACCATTCGGGCAGAGCGTCGAGGGCCTCCCTGCCGAGCGGGTTGGCTCCCGGGACGGCCAGTTCGTGGGCGACCAGCGCGTGCAGGCACTTGACCCGGCCGGGCATGCCGCCGGCGGTCTGCATGTCACGGGGAAGCGGCTCCAGGCCGTCCTCGCTCGCGGCCTGATCGCGCCGGGCGAGGTAGTCCTCGTGGGCCGCCAGGTACGCCGCGGCCAGCTCGGGATCGTCCGCCAGCCTGGCCTGCATGAGCTTCATCAGGCCCGACGACTCCAGCGTGCCGATGGCCGACGCCGCCTTGGGACAGGTCAGATAGAACAGCGTGGGGAACGGCGATCCGTCGGGCAGGCGCGGGGCCGTCTCCAGCACGTCAGGCCGGCCACAGGGGCACCTGTGCGCCACGGCCCGGACTCCGCGCGGCGAACGCCCGAGCTGGGCCTCCACCGCGGCCAGATCGGCCTGATCCACCACTGTCGAACTCCTCGCCGTCACTCCTGGCCCGCCTCCACACCCGCCTGCACGGCGTCGCGGCCGCTGTCCGCGACTTCGACCGACTGCCACAGGGTGAGATACCACGGGGGCCTCTCCTTCGGCTTGGCCCCCGCCTTCGCGGCCGCCTTGCCGTCGCCCGCGTCGAGGACCACGAAGCACTTGGCGCCGGGCTCGCAGTAGTGGAGCCGCTCCTTGGCCTGGCGCTTGATGTACTCCGGGTCCTCCAGCTGCCTGCGGCGCTCCTCGAGCTTCTGCAGGTTCTTGAGCGCCTGGGTCTGCTGCTGTTCGAGCTGCGCGATCTGCCGCCGCTGCGCGACGTACTCCCGGATGGGGTAGGCGAGGCTCATCGAGATCGCGCACACGACCACGGCGAGGATCGCCGCGCGCCCGGTGAGCTGCGGTCGCTTGGCCAACGCGACACCCCTTCCGGTTTCCGTCTCCGGTTCCGTACGGCTTGCTGCGCCCCCGCGGACTACCCCTGGAAGCGCGGGAAGGCCCCGCGACCCGCGTAACGGGCGGCGTCGTCGAGGAGCTCCTCGATGCGGAGCAGCTGGTTGTACTTGGCCACCCGGTCGGACCGCGCGGGCGCGCCGGTCTTGATCTGGCCGCAGTTGGTGGCGACGGCCAGGTCGGCGATCGTGGTGTCCTCGGTCTCGCCCGAACGGTGGCTCATCATGCAGCGGTAGCCGCTGCGGTGGGCCAGGTCGACCGCGTCGAGGGTCTCCGACAGGGTGCCGATCTGGTTGACCTTGACGAGCAGCGCGTTGGCGGCGCCCTCGCGGATGCCGCGCTCCAGTCGCTCGGGGTTGGTGACGAACAGGTCGTCTCCCACGATCTGGACCTTGCCGCCGAGCGAGGCGGTGATGGCCTTCCAGCCCGCCCAGTCCTCCTCGTCCAGCGGGTCCTCGATGGAGACCAGCGGGTAGGAGCGGACCAGGTCCTCGTAGAACGAGATCAGCTCGTCCGCCGAGACGCCCTTGCCGTCGATCGTGTAGACGCCCTTGGAGTGGAACTCGGTGGCCGCCACGTCGAGCGCGAGCGCGATGTCCTCGCCCGGGGTGTAGCCCGCCTTCTCGATGGCCACCATGATCAGGTCGAGCGCGTCGCGGTTGGACGGCAGGCTCGGCGCGAAGCCGCCCTCGTCGCCCAGGCCCGTGGCGTAGCCCTTCTCCTTGAGCACGGACTTCAGCGTGTGGTAGGTCTCCGCGCCCATCCGGACGGCCTCGGAGAAGGTCTCCGCGCCGATCGGGGCGATCATGAACTCCTGGATGTCCACGTTGGAGTCGGCGTGCGCGCCGCCGTTCAGGATGTTCATCATCGGCACGGGCAGCACGTGGGCGTTCGGCCCGCCGATGTAGCGGAACAGCGGGAGGTCCGAGCTGTCGGCGGCGGCCTTGGCGACGGCGAGCGAGACGCCGAGCAGCGCGTTGGCGCCGAGCCTGCCCTTGTTGGGCGTGCCGTCCAGGTCGAGCATGGTCTGGTCGATCAGCCGCTGCTCTTCGGCGTCGAAGCCGATGATCTCGTCGGCGATCTCGTCGGTGACACCGAGGACGGCCTTCTCGACGCCCTTGCCGAGGTAGCGCTTCTTGTCCCCGTCACGAAGCTCCACGGCCTCGAACTGGCCGGTGGACGCACCGCTCGGAACGGCGGCGCGGCCGGTGCTGTAGTCGTCCAGCAATACCTCGACCTCGACCGTGGGGTTCCCCCGGGAGTCGAGGATCTCGCGGGCGGTAACGGCCTCGATGGCAGCCACGAACAGCTCCTAGCAAAGTCGCGGGCAGTTTGCCTGCTGAGCCTACCGGTCCCTACCACTCCGCACGGCCCGGGGGCAGGCCGTTCTTCCGGCGTGTCTCATCTGTCAGGATTCGCTCTCCCACTCCTCGATCCGCCGGCGGTACTCGCGCGTCACGGCCCTCAGTTCGGCCTCTGGGTCGAGCCCCTCGTCCTGCGCGAGCCGTACGAGCTCGAACAGGCGCGCGCCCACGGTGGCGGGCAGGTCGTCGGCGAGCGAGGCGGGGACGCCGGCCCGCCCGGCCCGGCGGAGCATCTGGGCGGCGAGGGAGAGCGCGGGCTGCCCCATGGGCACGCCGCTGAGCACAGAGTCGGTCTCACCCTTGGCCGCGCGCTCGGCCGCCTTGATCGTCTCCCAGTTGTCGCTCACCTCTCCGGCGCCGGAGACAGTGGTGTCGGCGAACACGTGCGGGTGGCGGCGGACCAGCTTCTCGACGATTCCCATCGCGACGTCGTCGATGTCGAAGCCGCCCTCCCGCCCCCGCTCCTGCGCGAGGCGGGAATGGAACATGACCTGGAGCAGCAGGTCGCCGAGCTCTTCCCTGAGCGCCGTGAAGTCCCCCTGGTCGATCGTCTCCAGGACCTCGTAGGCCTCCTCGACGAGGTAGGGCACGAGCGACTCGTGGGTCTGCTTGCGATCCCACGGGCATTCGCGGCGGAGCCGGTCCATGACCTGGACGAGGTCGAGCAACCGGGCACCCGGGAGGTCGTACGAGCCGGGGATCACCTCGATGACGGGCGGGTCCTCCATGGCGACGGCGGCGTGACCGACGGCGCGCATCAGGTCCTCGTCGCCGTCCTGCGCGGCGAGCCAGACGACCGTGCCCGTACGGCCCTCGGCGGCGAGCGCGACCGGATCGGGGGTCACGACCTCGACGTGGATCCCCGCGTCCTCCAGATAGGGGAGCACGGGATGGCCGGCGGAGCCGGTGAGCACGCGCCCCGAACGCAGTGCCGTCCAGGCCTGCCCGGTCAGCAGCCCCGGAGCCACTCGCGGAGAAGTGGTGACAACGACCAACGCCATACCCTCAGCCTCCCTCTCCCCCACCCCCCTTGCGCCGTGATCATGCACAGGTTCGTGGATTCGCCTCTGGCCGGCGGGGAGGGCCGTCCGCGAACTCGTGCATGATCACCAAACACGTCGGGGCAGGTGGGGGCCACTCTCCTCGAACCTGTGCATGATCACGCGGTTGCTTGTCAGCCTGCGGGGGGCGCGGCGGGGTCGCCTGCGGGGGGCGCGGCGGGGTCGCCGGCGGCCGCCTGCGCGGGGGCGGGAGCGGGCACCCTGCCGAACCGCTCGTCCGGCACGAACCCCTGCTGGGGGTCGAACTTGCCGTACCGCGGGTTGAAGCGCACCGGGACCTTGGTGTCGATCTCCTGGGTCAGCTTCTGCAGGGCGAGCTGCTGGCTCTGCTGGTCCTGACCCGCGCCCATGCCGTCGATCAGCTTCTGCTGGATGATCACCGAGCTGATGAACTCACGGCCGACGGACAGCGGAACCCCGCTCTGCAGCAGCGCGGTGTCGATCTGCGTCTGACCGCCCTGCGCCGCGACGATGTCGTCGATGTCCCGCTGGGTGACGGTGATGCCCTGCTGGCTGCCGAGCTGAACGTACTGCTTGCTGTTGGCCAGCCTGAGCAGGATCAGCTGGGACAGCGGGATCCTCAGGCCGAGCTGCTCCTCGGTGATCTTGTTCGCCGCCAGGTCCTTGCGGAATTCCTGGATCTTGGTGTCCAAGTCGCTGGTGGAGATGCGTTCCTTGCCCACGATGGCCGCGGCGCCGGCCTGGACGGGGCCACACGCGCTCAACGCCACACCAGCCGCCGCGACGACCACGGCGACGCGCACTTGAAATGACTTCACGAACGATCCTCCTGAGGACACCGGCCAGGCAATTGTGCCGGTTCTCTGTCTTTTGCGCGATCTCGCGCGAGCGCCGTGAGACCGCCAATCCGCGGTCACTGTACCCGCACGGGTTCGAGGAACATGGCGTCGACCAGGTCTCCGCACCATTTCAGCAGCTCCAGGTCCCGCAGGGGCTGGCCGCCGATGGGCTTGGTCTTCGGCACCGGCACCAGCAGCACCTCGGTGGCCTGCTTGACGATCGACCGCGGGTACAGCCGCTGCAGCCGCACCTGCTGGGAGTCCCGCAGGACCACGGGGGCGAACTTGATCTGCTGGCCCTGCAGGGTGACGTCCGTCAGCCCGGCCTTGCGGGCCTTGATCCGGAACCGCGCAACCTCCAGGAGGTTGTCCACCTCCTGCGGCGGCCTGCCGTACCGGTCGGTCAGCTCGTCGCGGACGGCGGCGATGTCGTCCTCCGAGGCGATCGCGGCGATGCGCTTGTAGGCCTCGAGCCGCAGCCGCTCCGACGTCACGTAGCCGTGCGGCACGTGCCCGTTGATCGGCAGCTCGACCTTGACGTCCGGCCGCTCCTCGGCCTCGGCCTCACCGGAGAGCTTCGACTTCTGCTCCTGCACGGCCTCGGCCATCATCCGCACGTACAGGTCGAAGCCGACGCCGGCGATGAACCCCGACTGCTCGGCCCCAAGGATGTTTCCGGCGCCGCGGATCTCCAGGTCCTTCATCGCGACGTACATGCCCGCGCCCATCTCGGTGTGCTGCGCGATCGTGGCCAGCCGCTCGTGGGCGGTCTCGGTCAGCGGGGACTCCGGCGGATACAGGAAGTAGGCGTAGCCGCGCTCGCGCCCCCGGCCCACGCGGCCGCGGAGCTGGTGCAGCTGCGACAGGCCGTAGTTGTCGGCGCGGTCCACGATGAGCGTGTTGGCGTTGGGCACGTCGAGCCCCGACTCGACGATCGTGGTGCACACGAGCACGTCGAAGTTGCGCTCCCAGAAGTCCACCATGATCTTTTCGAGCTGGTGCTCGTTCATCTGGCCGTGCGCCACGGCGATCCGCGCCTCGGGGACCAGCTCGTGGAGCCGCGCGGCCACCCTGTCGATGCTGCGCACCCGGTTGTGCACGAAGAAGGTCTGGCCGTCGCGCATCAGCTCGCGCCTGATCGCCGCCGCGATCTGCTTCTCGTCGTACGGTCCGACGAACGTGAGGATCGGGTGGCGCTCCTCTGGCGGGGTGAGGATCGTCGACATCTCGCGGATGCCGGTCAATCCCATCTCCAGCGTGCGCGGGATCGGCGTGGCCGACATGGCGAGCACGTCGACCTGGGTGCGCAGGTGCTTCATGGCCTCCTTGTGCTCCACGCCGAACCGCTGCTCCTCGTCCACGATGATCAGGCCGAGGTCCTTGAACCTGACCTCGGGCGACAGCAGCCGGTGGGTGCCGATCACGACGTCGACGGCGCCGCTCCTGACCCCCTCGATCGTCTCCTTGACCTCGCCGTCGGTCTGGAAGCGCGACATCGGCTTGATCGCGACGGGGAAGCTGGCGAACCGCTCGCCGAACGTCGACAGGTGCTGCTGGACGAGCAGCGTGGTCGGCACGAGCACCGCGACCTGCTTGCCGTCCTGCACCGCCTTGAACGCGGCCCGCACCGCGATCTCGGTCTTGCCGTACCCCACGTCGCCGCAGATCAGGCGGTCCATCGGGACCGGCCGCTCCATGTCGCGCTTGACCTCGTCGATCGCCTCCAGCTGGTCGCCGGTCTCGGCGTACGGGAAGGCGTCCTCCATCTCACGCTGCCAGGGGCTGTCGGCCGCGAAGGCGTGGCCGGGGGACGCCATCCGGGCCGAGTAGAGCCGGATCAGCTCGCCCGCGATCTCCCTGACGGCCTTCCTGGCCTTGGTCTTGGCCTTGGCCCAGTCGGCGCCGCCCATGCGGTTGAGGGTCGGGGCCTCGCCGCCGACGTAGCGCGTGACCTCGTCGAGCTGGTCGGTCGGCACGTAGAGGCGGTCGCCCTTGGCGTACTCGATGACGAGGTACTCCCGGGTCGCCCCCTGGATAGTGCGCTGGACCATCTCGATGTAGCGGCCCACGCCGTGCTGCTCGTGGACGACGTGGTCGCCGACCTTCAGCTGGAGGGGGTCCACCATGTTGCGACGCCGCGACGGCAGCCGCCGCATGTCCTTGGTCGACGCCTTCTGCCCCACCAGGTCGAGATGGGTCAGCACGGCCAGGCCGGGGATGACGAAGCCGTGGTCGAGGCGGCCGGTGGTGACCTGGACGACGTCCGGCGGCGGCGGGGCGTCGAGTGAGGGGGCGAGCCTGGCCGCCACGTCGACGCCCTTGAGCAGTTCGACCATGCGCTCGGCCGGGCCGTGGCCCTCGCTGAGCAGCACGACCGACTTGCCCGCGCCCAGCCAGCCCTTGATGTCGGCCAGCGCGCGCTGGGTGTCGCCGCGATAGGCCTCGACGTCGTGCGCGTCCAGTTCGACGCCGTCGCCGAAGGGCGCGATGCTCCACCACGCCTGGCCCAGCTCGCGGGCGTGGCCTTGAACGTCCTCAAGCGTCCGGAACGCGGCCGCCTCGAGGTCGATCGGCGCCTCCCCTCCGGCGGCGGCGGTGATCCAGGACGCCTCCATGAACTCCTGGCTGGTCCGCACCAGCTCGACGGCCCGGCTCCGGATGCGCTCGGGGTCGCAGACGAACACGGCCGAGCGGATGGGCAGGTGGTCGAGCAGCAGGTCCATCGAGCCGGCCAGCACCGGGGCGAACGCCTCCATGCCCTCCACCGGCACACCCTCGGCGAGCTGGTCGAGCACCTCCTTCAGCGCGGGGTGCTCGTCTCCCAGCTCGCGGGCGCGCAGCCGTACGTCGTCGGTGAGCAGCAGTTCACGGCAGGGCGCGGCGAACAGGCCGTCCTGGGCGATCTCGAGAGAGCGCTGGTCGGCGACCTTGAACCAGCGGATCTCCTCGACCGTGTCACCCCAGAACTCCAGCCGGAGCGGGTGCTCCTCGGTCGGCGGGAAGACGTCGAGCAGGCCGCCGCGGACGGCGACCTCGCCACGCTTTTCGACCATGTCGACCCGGTGGTAGCCGTTGCCGACCAACTGCGCCACCACGTCGTCGAGGTCGGCGTCGTCACCCGCGCGCAGCCGTACAGGCTCGAGGTCGCCGAGGCCGGACACGATCGGCTGCAGCAACGAGCGGATGGGGGCGACGACGACCCGGAGCGGCCCGGCGTTCGGGTCGCCGGCTACCGGATGGGCCAGCCGGCGCAGTACGGCAAGACGCTGGCCGACGGTGTCGCTGCGGGGCGAGAGCCGTTCGTGCGGAAGGGTCTCCCACGCGGGGAAGACCGCCACCGAGCTCTCGTCGACCAGGCCGGTGAGGGCTGCCGCCAGGTCCTCCGCCTCCCGCCCGGTGGCGGTCACCGCCAGCACGGGACGGACGCGGGACAAGGCGGCCACGGCCAGCGGCCGGAGCGCGGACGGCGCGATCAGATCGGCGCCGGGATCGGCGGAGCCTTCGGCCCCTTCGAGAACGGCGGCCAGCTTCGGTTCGGCGGCGACAAGGTCGAGCAGTCCGGAAAGAGACATTTGTGCCTTCAGAGCCCCACGACGGCAAGCGAAATGGCCCGAGCCAGATATGGACCGGGGGTACCCAGGCTACGCCCGTCAGCCCCCGCAACGGGCAGGAGCCCCGCAGCCGCCGAAACCCGGCCTCGCAAATGCTCCACTCATCGCACTTGGGTGGTTACGCTCTGTTGCATGTCTGAGGTTCAGTGGTCGCCCGTGGGCGAGGATGACGTTTTCAGCCAGCGAGTCCGCGAGCAGTGGACCGAGCAGCTGGGACGGCGCCTCGACATCCTGCTCGCCGGGTGCGGGCGGGGCGGCACGCTGGAGGTCGGCCGATCGGACCTCCAGATCACCGGCATGGACGAGGACCTGCCGCCTCTGCGTGCCCACATCGACTCACGCCAGGACCTCGACGCCTGGTACCTCGACGACATGCGCAAGGTGCCCGTCCCGCCGCGCTCCTTCGACGTGGTCTACGTGTCGTTCCTGCTGGAACGCATCCACAACGCCGAGCTGGTGCTCGACCGCCTGGCCGGAGGGCTCCGGCCAGGCGGCCTCCTGCTGATCAAACTCAGGGACCGCCGGTCGGCGTACGGCTTCTGCGACCGGATCATGCCCTCCTGGCTGCGCCGGGCGTTGTGGAAGAAGCTCATGCCCGCCGGGACGGTGGGCCCACTGCCGGCGATCTACGAGCCGATCGCCTCCCGCGAGGGCATCGAGGCGTACTGCCTGATGCGCGGCCTGATGATCGCCGAGGACTACTCCGGCGCGACCGGGCCGGCCCTGCGCGGGCCGCAGGCCGGGCTCGTCAAACTGGTCTGCGGGGCGGTCGCCGCACTGTCCGGCGACCGCCTCTCCGGCACGAACGACGAGGTGTGCATGGTCATCCGCAAGCCGCAGAACCATTTCGCCCGCCTCATCTAGCGGAGGGTGAGGACCGACTGCCACGCCATCTGGGACCGCGGGTCCCAGCGGTGGCGCCACAGCTGGACGGCCCGCCTGCCGTCCACGCTCACCAGGACCAGCCCGTCGTCGAACTCGTCGCCGCACCCGCCCGCGCAACCCTGCCCGATGAGATGGTCGTTGTCCGCCCAGGCCAGCAACTGGAGGACCTGCTGGTGTCCGACGACCTTCCCGGTCGAGAGTTCGGTGACCGACGTCAGCAGGCCCTGCTCCCCCACGAGCAGCTTCCCGTCCGGCGACACGCCGACCTGTGACTGTCGCTGCCCGGCGTGATCGACGACGGGGTCGTGCGGCCTGCCGTCCAGGTCGTAGAAGAGCTCGGGCCCCTCCACGGTGCCGCCCAGCTCGTACAAGAGGCTGCCGTCCCGGCTCCAGGCGAAGTCGCGGCGCGATCTCGAGGACGAGGCCGAGCAGGGATCGACGGCGTGGAAGTCACCCGCGGTCGCGGTCGCCACGTCGATGACGTAGAACCCGGTGCGGCTGGTGTGGATCCGACTCGCGCTCGGGGGGCGGCTGTCCGATCTCGGGACCTGGTTCCCACCGCCCGTCGGGCACTGTGCGGAAGATTCAGGCAGGTCGGGATCCCCGTCATAGGTCGTGGCGACCAGCCTGGTGCCGTCCGGCGACCAGGCGACCCCGCCGACGGGGCGGTCGACCGGGATCCAGGCGAGCACCCTGCGGGTCTCCATGTCGAAGACGCCGATCCTGCTCGTGGGAAGGGTCTTCTCCAGCACCGCTGCGTACCGCAGCCCCGGCGCGACGTCGAGGTGCGCCCACGGGGTCTTCTGGTACGTCCGGGTGACCGGGTCGAGGAGGTACCAGGTGCCGCCACGCGTATCGGGGCCGTTAGGGGTAGTGCGGTATGTGCCGGTCCAGTAGGCCGAGAGCGCCACGCGCCCGGCTGCGACCATCTTCTTGGGCGGGGAGTTCACCGTGTCCTTCAGGACGCTGCCGTCGGTGTCGTCCCCGCTGGTGACCTTGGCGGGAGGCCGGTGTGCCGGAGCCAGGTGGATCACCTCGTGCCGTGTAGGCGTGGCGACGGGGCGGTGCGGGCCGAACCGGGGAACGACGAGGGCGACCGACGTGACCACAGCGGCCGTCGCGAGGGCGGCGATCGCCGCCGTGCCGAGTCGCCGTCGGCCGCGCCGGCGAAGCGCCCGGTCGGCCAGGTCCGCGGGGACGTGCGCCTCACGGGACCATTCGTCCATGGTCTCCTTGAGGATTCGCGGCGTCATGAGGTCACCTCGCTGACGGAGAGTCGGAAATCGGCGAGTTCCGGCGCGGTCACGCGCAGCCGAGCGAGCGCCCGGTGCGCCGTGCTGCGGACCGTGCCGACGGAGCACCCGAGAAGCCGGGCCACGGTCTCCTCGGGCAGGTCCTCGGCGTACCGGAGGACGAGCACGGCCCGCTGCCGGGGCGTGAGCCGGGCGAGCGCGTGGCGCAGCACGAGCCGGAGCTCGGCCCCGCTCGTGCCGTCGGCCGCCGCCGCCTCGGGCAGCCTGGCCATCGTCGTCTCCCGCTGCCTCGAGGCCAGGCGCCACCAGCTGATCCGCTGGCGGTACATGATCTGCTTGACGTACGCCTCGGGGTCCTCGATGCGCTGCCATTTCACGACCGCCTTCGCGAGGGCGGTCTGCACGAGATCCTCGGCGGTGTGCTGGTCGCCTCCGGTCAGAAGGAACGCCAGCTTCATCAGCGCCGGCGACCGTGCCGACACGAACTCGCGGAAACGTCGTTCGTCTGCGGCGTCCACAATCACCTCCAAGGAATACTGTCGGCTTCTAGACGCCTTGCGCACCCTCCCGCTATGCGTCCGAACGACACCAAGCGACACGAAGAGCGTTGCCGACCGAATCGATCGGAAGAGACGAATGACTGAGTGGACTCCCGACGCGCGGGAGCTGGCGGACCTGGAGTTGCTGCTCTCCGGGGCGTTCGCGCCGCTGACCGGCTTCCTGACCTCGGCCGACGCGAACGCGGTGGCCGAGAACGGCCGGCTGTCCGACGGGACGCCCTGGCCGGACCCGATCACACTCGCCCTTCCCGACGACATCCCTCCCGGCGCCCGGGTGACGCTCAAGGATCCAGAGGGCGCGGCCGTGGCCACGCTGACCGTCGAGGAGCGGGACGGCCACCACGCGGCCGGCCCGGTGGCGGCACTCGACGCACCCGCCTACGGCCCGTTCGCCCGGCTACGCCGTACCCCCGACGAGGTCCGCAAGGACCTCCCGGACGGGGAGATCCTCGCCGTGACCATGCGGGGGCCGCTCGACTCCACCGTCCTCGACGACGTGGCCGCGACGGCCGAGGAGCTGGAGGCCACCATCGTGCTGATGCCGCTGGTGTTCGGCGAGAGCGGCCCCTCGGTGGTGCGCGCGGCGCTCAAGGCCTCGGAGCGGCTGGCCGGATCGACCGTGGTCGCCGTGCCGCTCGCGCCCCGCGAGGACGCCGAGATCGACCTGGAGTTGCGTGAGCATGTGGCGCGCAACTACGGCGCGACCGAGCACTACGCCGGGCCCGCCCCCGTCGTCATCCCGGGACCGCCGCACCGGCGGGGACTCGTGGTGTTCTTCACCGGCCTGTCGGGGTCGGGCAAGTCGACGGTCGCACGCGGCCTGCGCGACGCGTTGCTCGAACGGGGCGGGCGCACGGTCACCTATCTGGACGGCGACGTGGTGCGGCAGTTGCTGTCCGCGGGGCTCACCTTCTCCCGGGAGGACCGCGACCTGAACATCCGGCGGATCGGCTTCGTCGCCGCGGAGGTCGCCCGGCACGGCGGCCTGGCCATCTGCGCGCCGATCGCGCCCTACGCGGACACCCGCGACGAGGTGCGGGCCATGGTGGAGGAGGTCGGCGCCGACTTCCTGCTCGTCCATGTCGCGACACCGCTGGAGGAGTGCGAGCGCCGCGACAGGAAGGGCCTGTACGCCAAGGCCCGCGCGGGGCTGATCCCCGAGTTCACGGGGATCTCCGATCCGTACGAGGCGCCCGACGACGCCGAGCTCGTGATCGACACCACCGGGGTGACGGTCGAGCGTTCCGTGGGGACCGTGCTCACCCTGCTCACCTCCGGGGGCTGGATCCGCTGATCGGCGGCGTCCCCGCCCGGTGGATCAGCGGGTGGGGACACGCGTGCCGGAGAACTCGGGCTCGCGTCCGAGATCGGCGAACGCGCGGCCGCCGCTCGGAGTCGTGTCGAACCGGGTGTCCCCGCGCGGCGCCACCGGCGAGTCGAAGTACACCAGCGCCTTGATCTGCGGGTAGTCGTCGATCTGCCGCGCGACGGACGTGAAGAAGTCGCGCTTGAACCTGGGCGAGCCCGATCGCTCGAAGGCGCCCCATTCGGCGATCATGATCGGCTTACCGGGGAAACGCCCCTGCATCCACCGATAGAAGCCCGGCCACTGGGGATATTCCGGGCGGGTCTTGTTCACCATGCTGGCGAAGTCGGTCACCATCGAGTCGGCGTAGGGGTCGATGGCGACCCAGTCGACCACGTCGTCGCCCGGGTAGAGCGACTCGAACCACGGCTTGGACGCCCAGTTGGGCGCCCCCATGTAGGTCATCACCGTCACGGCGTTCTGGACGCCCCGGGCCCGAAGGCGGGAGACGACGTGGCGGTACATGGCCACGTAGTCGGTGGCCGAGTACCCCTCGCCCGGGCGGACGTCGTCCTCGGGCTCGTGGTGGATCGTCAGGAAGAAGCGGCCGGGGAAGGTCCGGGTGATGTAGCCGGCGAGCCGGTCGATGCGGTCGTCCACCTCGCCCCGGGCCACCTGGGCCCACGTGCGGTCCGGCGCCGGTTTCCAGTTGACGAGCAGTAGGCGGGGGCCCCGGGCGACGGCGCGCTCCTGAGGCGTGGGGAACAGTTCGTCACCCCGGTGGTAGACGTGCACGATGTCCGCCCGGCGGCCCATCCGCCGCTCGGCCGTCAGGACCGACTGCAACGGCCGCCTGCCGGAGAAGACGTCGGGCGCGATCCCCCACCACGCCCCGCACGTCGGGATCAGCTTCTCCGTCACCACGCAGCTGGTGACCCTCGGCGGCCTGTGCGTCTGCTCGAGGTACGTCCCGACCCCCCGTGACGTGCTGTTCGCGGCCGAGCAGCCCACCGCGCCCATCAGTACGGCCAGGCCGGCGAGTGCGGCCAAGCCGGCCCCCCCAGTTCGTCGCACCGTTCCCCCTCGTGTGGTCCACATCCCCGCGGGGGTTCACCTTCCCACCAAGAGGGGGAACCGGGTGGGCAATTCTTCCCAACTCATCTGTCCAGAAATTTCCGAGAAAAGTAGGCCGCTATCCGGTCATTCTTGCGTGGAAAATCTTCAATAGTGGAGGGGGAAAACCTCTCACCCGCCTATAGTTCGACTCCGAGCGAGGGGCACGGAGAGTTGGACATGATTCTTTCACCGCACAGCAGAGACATCGCGGAATACGGTTCCGTCCTGCGCAGGCGGTGGCAAGTCTTCCTGTCATGCCTGGTCACAGGGATGATCGGCGGCGTGGTTCTGCTGACGGAGACGCCCGTCTCCTACACGTCCACGGCCCAGGTACAGGTCTTTCCCACGGGAATGCAGGAACAGCTCAACCTGATAACCCCCCGGCAGAGAGAACCGCTCAACCTCGACACCGAGTCACAGATCGCACAATCCACCGTGGTCGCCTCCATAGCCGCCCAGGACCTGAAATATACGGATCCTGAGGGCTTACGTGAAATGGTCGGCGTCGACGTCCCGCCCAATTCGGCCATTCTTTCCATTTCGTTCACCACCACTGATCCCGGGTCGGCGGCGAAGGGCGCCCAGGCGTTCGCCGACGCATATCTGCGAAACCGGCTCAGCTCGGCGACGGACGCGCTCGCAGCCGACCAGAAGGTCATCGCGGCCAAACTGCGCCAGGTGAACGCCGACCTGGCGAAGGCGGCCGCCGCCGTACCACTGCAGCCCCCCGGATCGGCCGCGCGGACGGTCGCGGCCCACCGGCAGACGGTGCTGGCCCGCCAGGCGTCCACCCTCACGGTCAAGTACGACGCCCTCAAGACCGTCGCGATCACGCCGGGGACCGTCATCAGCCCCGCCCGGCCGCCCGTGGAGCCGAGCGCCCCCAGCGCCCCGATCTACCTCGGCAGCGGACTCTTCCTGGGCCTGCTGTGCGGCGCGGGAGCGGCGTTCGCCCGGGACCGGCTCGACACCCGCCTGCGCCGGCCCGGCGACGTGGAACGGCTGACCGGACTCCCCATGCTCGCCGAGACCGCTGGGCGACCGGAGACGACGATCTCCCGCGAACTCGCGGCCGTCGCGGTGACCGCGCTGGGCGACGGCCGCCACACGCTGCTCCTCGACGACCTCGGAGACGAGGGCCACGGCCGGTCGATGGCCGAGGGACTCCGCACCGCGCTCGCCCCCGTCGCGCCCATCTCCGTCGTGACGGAGCGCGGCACCGGCGCGGACGCGGCGATGCTCCTCGCCCCACTCGGCCTGGCCACGTCCGCCGACGTGGCCGAGGCCGTACGGCATCTGGCCCGCCAGGGGGTGCGGGTGCTGGGCGTCGTGGCCGTGCCGCCCGCGCCCGCCGCGCCCGTGCCCGGCCAGGCGGAGCAGGTCACGTGAGGCCGGCGGTGTGGCCGGTCGGCGCGCTGCTGATCGGCTATCCCGTCTGGTGGGCACTCGGGCTCGGCGGCCTCGCGGTCATCGTGCTCGCCGTGCCGATGGCCGTGATCCTGTGGCGCAGGCGGCCGATCAGGGTGCCCAAGGGCTTCGGCCTGTGGCTGCTGTTACTGGCCGGATACCTCATCAGCGCCGTCACGCTGGCCGAGACGCCCGACGGCACCTACGGCGACCTGAGCCCCGGCCGGGTCACCGGCTACCTCGTGCGCCTCGCCGTCTACGCCTCTCTGCTCGTCATGGTCGTCTACCTGGGCAACCTGTCCCTCGACGAGCTTCCGCAGCTCACCCTCGTGCGGATGCTGGGCGTGCTGTTCATCACGACGGTCACCGGCGGCCTGCTGGGCGTGTTCGCCCCCGGCTTCCAGTTCACCTCGCCGCTCGAGACCGTCCTGCCGGAATGGATCGGCGACAACTCGTTCGTGCGCAACCTCATCCATCCGACGGCGGCGCAGATCCAGCACGTGCTCGGGCACAGCTCGCCGCGTCCCGAGGCGCCGTTCGAGTGGGCCAACGCCTGGGGCAGCAACGTGTCCGTCCTGGTCATCTGGTTCGTGGTCGGCTGGTGGGCGTACGGCGGGCCGTACCGGCGGGTGACGGCGGCGGTGCTGCTCGCGGCGGCCGCCGTGCCGATCGTCTACTCGTTGAACCGCGGCCTGTGGATCGGGCTCGCGATCTCCGCCGTCTACCTCGCACTGCGCGGCCGCCCGCTGCTCGTCGGGGCCGCCGCCGCGCTCGCGGGGGCGGCGTTCTTCCTGTCGCCGCTGAGCACCATCGTCGCCCAGCGCATCGACAGCCCGCACAGCAACGACATCCGGGCCTTCACCGTCTCCTCCACCGTGCGCGTGGCCGCCACCTCGCCGCTCATCGGGTACGGCAACACCCGCAACGCCTTCGGCAACCAGAGCACGATCACGACGGGCAAGACGCAGTGGTGTGAGGAGTGCGGCCATCCCCCTCTGGGCAGCGACGGCCAGTTGTGGCTGCTGCTGATCAGCCAGGGATTCGCCGGGGCGCTGCTGTACGTCGGCTTCTTCGCGGGCGCCGTCCGCCGGTTCTGGCAGGACCGCACGCCCATCGGGCAGGCGGGCACGCTCGTCATGATCCTCGTGCTGTTCTACATGTTCGTCTACGACGGCCTGATCAGCGCGCTGAGCCTGTATCTGATCTCCTTCGCCCTTCTCTGGCGGAACGCATGAGAGACACCCCGACACGTCTGCGCTACCTCCACCAGGTGCTGGCCGAGCTGTATCCGCCGGGCACCTCGAGGGGGTCTCGCACGCTGCTCCCGCACCGGCTGGTGCCCCGGAGGCTGGTCCCCCGCACCCGCTGGCACGCGGCCCTCGGCCGCGGCGTGCCCGTGTGGGACGGCCCGGACACGATCGAGACCCACCTCAGCCAGGTGCTCGGCAGGCGGATCCGCGCGGTCGTGCACGTACGGCCGGCCCGGCGGGCCAACCGCAAGCCAGTCCTGGAGGCGCACGACGAGGACGGGCTCATCGCGTTCGTGAAGATCGGCGACTCGGATCGGGCCAGGGAACTCGTCCGTCACGAGGGGGAGGTCCTGCGGATGCTGGCGGATCACCCCATGAAGGTGGTCGTGCCGCCGTCCGTCGTCCATCAGGGCACGTGGCGCGGGCTCGAGGTGCTCGTGGTCTCCGCGCTGCCCGTCACCGCGGCGCCGGTGCCCCGGGGGCTCCGCGACGCCGCGGTCGCCGAGATCGCCTCGTTCGGCCGGCGGCGGACGGCCACACACGGACCTCTCCCGGGGGAGCCCGCCTGGCCGCGATCGCAGGCGGTGTCCGCACGGATGAGCGGCACGCCTCTGCATGACCACGCCGGATGGGGATGGCACGGCGACTTCGCACCGTGGAACCTGTCCGCGGCCCCCGACGGGCGGCTGCTCGTCTGGGACTGGGAACGGTTCGCCACCGGCGTCCCCCTCGGGTTCGACGCCCTCCACTACTACTTCAACCGGGCACTGCGCCGGATGCGCCCCGCCGTGGCGGCCCGCTCCTGCCTGGCACAGGCCGGCCTGCTCCTGGAGCCGTTCGGCCTGTCCTCCGCGGAGGCCCGCAGGTCCGCCGCCCACTACCTGATCACCCTCGCCGATCGGCACCACCGGGACGGCCACGAGCCGCTCGGCCCGTCGTCCCTGTGGCTCAACCCCCTCGTCGATCATCTGGAGAGCCTGCTGTGAGGTCAACGTTGAAGCGCTCGGCACATGCCGTCTCGCTCACCACGGGCATGCTCACGACGCGCGCGCGGATGTTGCCGTCCTTCCTGATCGTCGGAGCGCAGCGGTGCGGCACCACCTCGCTCTACCGTGCGCTCTCCCGGCATCCGTTGATCTTCAAGCCGGTGCTGCGCAAGGGCGTGCACTACTTCGACGTGAGCTACGACCGCGACCTGTCCTGGTACCAGGCGCACTTCCCGCTCAAGGCCACCGCGCAGCGGCTCGAGCGCCGCCACGGCCACCGCGTCCAAGCCTTCGAGTCGGCGCCGTACTACCTCTTCCACCCGCTCGCGGCCGCCAGGATCGCCTGGAACCTCCCCGGCGTGAAGCTGATCGTGCTGGTCAGGGACCCGGTCGAGCGGGCCGCGTCAGCACACGCCCACGAGCTCGCCCGGGGGTTCGAGACCGAGCCGTCGTTCGAGCGTGCACTGGACATGGAGGACGCGCGGCTCGCCGGCGAGGCCGAGCGGCTGCGCGAGTCCCCCAACTACCTCAGCCACGCCCACCGCCACCACGCCTATGTCGCCCGCGGCAGGTACGCCGAACAGCTGAACCGCATGGAACTCCTCGTCGGCCGCGACCGGCTGCTCGTGCTGGACAGCGGCGCGTTCTTCCGCGAGCCCGACCCCGTCTACGACCGCGTCCTGGAGTTCCTGGGACTGCCACGGCTGGGCGACCCGGTGTTCGAGGTGCACAACGCGCAACCGCGGACCTCGGAGATGCCCCCGTCGGTGCGCAGGCGGCTGGGCGCGCACTTCGCCCCCTGGGACTCCGTCCTCCAGCAGTGGCTCGGGGCAGTGCCCTCGTGGCACCGGTGAGCGTCCTCGGAACACGTCGTCCCGTCGGCCGTCTGGCGCGCGGCGGCATCGCCGGGCTGGCCGCTGCGGCGGGCGGGGCCGCGAGCCAGTTCCTCATCGTGCTGCTCGTCACCCGATCGCTCGATCCCGATGCGGCGGGGGCGTTCTTCACCGCTACGGCGCTGTGCCTCATGCTCGCCGGGATCCTGCGGCTCGACGCTGGCAACGGCCTGATCTACGCGCTGGCCCGGCGGAGAGGCGAGCTCACGGACCACTCCGTGGTGTGGGCGGCGCTCGCCCCGGTCGTGGCGTGCTCCGCTCTCGCCGCCGTCGCCGTCGCCGTCTTCGACACGGAACTGGGCGCGCTGACCGGCGTCCCGGACGGCGTCTGGCCGGCGCTGGCGGCGGCCCTGCCCGCCGTCGTGCTGGCCGACGTCCTGGTGGCGGCCACCCGTGGGCTCGGCTCGATGCGCCCGACGCTCCTGCTCGACGGCCTCGGCCGGCCGATGGGCCAACTGCTCCTGGTCGCCGCGGCGGTCCTCACGGGCGCCTCCCTGCCGATGGTCACGGCGGCGTGGGCCCTGCCCGCGATCCCCGCCACCGTGCTGGCGGCGTTGTGGCTCAGGCGGCATCTGCCCGGTCCGGTCCCCCTCCCGCTCGCGTGTGACCGGGAAACGATGGCGTCGTTCTGGCGCTACACGGGGCCGCGGTCGGCCGCCTCGGCGATCCAGGCGGTATTCCAGCGCCTCGACATCGTGATCGTCGCGGTGCTGGCGGGCCCGGCCCCCGCGGCCGTCTACACGGCGGCCACCCGATTCAAGGTCGTCGGGCAGCTGGCCAACCAGGGGCTGACCCAGGCCGTACAACCCCACCTCGTCAGGGCGATCGCCGACGGCGACCTCGTACGGGCCAGGCGCCTCTACCAGGCCACGACCATGTGGCTGGTCGTGCTCACCTGGCCGATCTGGCTCGGGTACGCGGCCCTGGCGCCGTGGTTGCTGCCGCTGTTCGGCCCCTCCTACGCCGACGGCGTGACAATCGCACTGGTGCTCTCCGGGACCATGGTGGTCGCCACCGCCTGCGGCATGGTCGACGTCGTCCTCATCGCGTCCGGGCACACGGCGGCGAGCCTGGCCAACACCGCGTGCGCCGTGGCGGTGACGATCGTGGCCGACGTGCTGCTGGTGCCGTCCCACGGCGCGCTGGGGGCCGCTCTCGGCTGGTCGGCCGGGGTGCTGGCGAAGAACGCGTTGCCTCTGGTCCAGATCTCCCGGCGTCTTGGCCTGCTCCCCTTCGGCAGGCACTCCGTGAACGCCTTGCGGAGGGGCGTCGCGTGACCGCGTCAGGGCCCCCCGTTCTGGTCACCGGCCTGCCGCGCAGCGGCACGAGCTGGGTGGGCAAGATGCTCACGGCGAGCGGGGATCTGGTCTACGTCAACGAGCCGCTCAACCCGCAACGCCCTCCCGGCCGCTCGCCCGGCGTGCTGGCCGCGTCCGTGACCCACCGGTTCCAGTACATCTGCGAGGACGACGAGGCCCCCTGGCTCGACGCCTTCTCCCAGACGATCGCGCTCCGCTACCACTGGCTGGCCGAGATCCGCCGCAACAGGCGGCCAGGCGATCTGGCTCGGATGGCCAAGTACGGCACGGCGTTCGGGATGGGCGCCCTCCGGGGCAGGCGTGCACTGCTCGACGATCCCTTCGCCCTTCTGTCCGCAGAGTGGTTCGCCCGGCGGCTCGGCTGCCAGGTGATCATTCTGGTCCGTGACCCCGTGTCGTTCGTGGCGAGCTGGCAGCGGCTCGGGTGGACGGTCTCGGTCGACGAACTCCTGCGACAGCCGCTGCTCCTGCGCGATCACCCCTGTGTCGGAGGGCTCCGTCCTCTGTCCGGCTCGGAGGACCGCATCGCCACGGCGGCCGCGCTGTGGAAGACGGCCCGCCAGGTGATCGAATCGGCGTCCGCCCGCTCGGCCGGCATCCGCGTCGTAGGCTTCGAACACCTGGCGTCCGCACCTCTGGACGGCTTTCGCGACCTCTACGAGTGGTGCGGTCTGCCGTGGACCCGGCGCGCCGCCCGGCGCATCGCCTCGGCCTGTACGGCACGGCGCCCCCGGCCGGGCGGCTTCGCCTGGACCGGCCTGTCGCGGACGGCCTTCCGCCCCATGGACTCCCGCCAGGCGCTCACGGCCTACCGCCGGCGCCTGTCCCCCGAGGAGATCGCCCGCATCCAGTCCCTGACCTGCCTACCCGCGGCCTGAGATCGCTCTTTTCAGCACCGGTCCCGGAGATCGCCGGTTCGTAGCTCGCTGGACAGAGAAACGCTATGCAGAGCACATGCGGGAGATACATCGACCGAGTCGAGGTTTCCACGCTTCGGTCTTATGTGGAGACACCGGGTGGCCGGTTGCGTGTAGTGGCCGACTGCGCCGACTCCGAATGCATCGTCGCCTGAGACTGGATCTGCGGTCACAGCGTCCGAACCTGGAGAATCCGCCACAGCTACATGTCGTCAGGCAATACCCGAAATGCCTTATGGGGGGTCATAGGGCGAACTACTCGGAAATCACGGCGGTCCAGAGTGAGTACAGCATCCGTGCGATATTCCGCGGCCAACACGACATTCACCGCATCGGCAAGATCCAAATCTAGATCAACATAGCGTTGCCGTACGACACAGGCGGTTTCCAGCATCTCGGTGGAGAGATCGGGGATCTGGAACCGTAGCCGACGAGCGTTGGCGAGGATGAACGCGATGATCTTCACGCGAGCCGCAGACCCGAACCGGGCCTTCGCCATGTGATCGACTTCCGTCAACACCAAGGGCGAGATGACGACGGTTCCGGCCTCACGAAGAATACTCTGGCAATCGGCACTCTCCGCCGCATTCTTATCGGAGGCGGCGATGATTCCAGAGGTATCCGCGATCACAATCACTTGGCGCGGGCTCTCTTGGCGATCACAGAAGTGACCTCATCATCACTGACCGCCTCACCACTGCCCTCAAAGGTCGGCCAGTCCAGCGGCTCGTCCCACACCCGATTCGCCATCGCGGCCAGGTGGATCCCCTCACGAATAATCTCCGCCTCGGGAACGCCCCGGAGTCGAGCGGCTTCCTTGATGAGAGCAAGGTCTTCGGGATCGGCGTAGACGTTGGTTCTCTTCATCGACATGTACCTACCCTAACACATGTACACATTCGCGCCGCAGCGCATGCGAGCCGGGACGTGTGAGGTCACAAACGTCCGCGAAACAGCCGGGACCGACGCCACAGGCGTCTAAGCAGGCAGCCGGCGAGCAGGCGCAGCGCGAACGGCAGGTCGTCGACGAGGTAGCGCCGCGCCAGCCTGCCGGGCTCGCTCAGCAACCGGAACAACCACTCCAGCCCGTGATCTCCCATCCACGCGGGCGCCCGCCGTACTGCGCCGGCGGTGAAGGCGATCGCGGAGCCGCAGCCCACGAACCACGCCCCGGGCAGATCGGCCCGGACCATGGCGATCAGCCGGTCCTGCTTCGGGAAGCCGAGCCCGACGAAGACCAGCCGAGGGGCGGCCGCGACGAGCCGCCTCCGCACCTCGGCGAGAGCCTCCGGACACGTCTCGAATCCGTACGGCGGGGCGTCGGTCCCGGCCACCACGAGCCCCGGGTAGCGGTCGCACAACACGTCCCGCGCGGTCTCGGCAACCCCCGGCGGACCGCCGAGCAGGTAGACCGGAACGCCGTCGGCGGCGGCGGCCTCGGACAACGACCAGATCAGGTCGGCTCCGGTGACCCTCTCGGGCAGGGGCCGGCCGAGCAGCCGGGCCGCCCACACCAGCGGCATGCCGTCCGCGACCGCCAGGTCGGCCCGAGTGACCAGGGCGCGCAGGTCGGCGTGCCGTGAGATCGCCCGGCAGATGTCCACATTGGGGGTGACGAGGTGGCCACCCCGGCCGCGGCGGAGCGCGGCGACCACGTGCTCTACCACCTGGGCCTCGGTCAGCGGATCGACCTTGACGCCGGCGACCGCCACCCGTCCGTGCCGCCGACCGTGCCCCCGCCTGCGGACCGGAGCGTGCGCCACCCCCGAACGCGGGGCCATCAGATGCCGTGACCGCGGGCGTTGAGCAGGCTCAGCACGGCGCTCGCGGAGATCAGCCTCCCGGCGACCGCCAGCGCGACGGCGGCCCGGGGCTCGCCTCTGCGGGCCGCGAAGGCCCTGAGCGCCCAGCGGGCAGCCTCGCGGCGGTGACCGAGAGCCGCGTGCGAGAAGGCCAGCTGGCCGTAGATCCGGGCGGCGCCGCGCGCGTCGGCCGCCAGTTCGGGATGGCGGGCGAGCATCCAGTCGAGGCCCGCGATGCGGTCCGCCCACTTTGTGACGTACTGCGAGGCTCCCCAGCGCACCCGGACGAGGGGACGGTCGACATGAACGATCGGATGCCGCCACGCGGCGCGCAGCGCGAGGTCCCAGTCCTCGTTCTGACCGCCGGGGGCGCTCTCGTCCACCCAGATGGAGCCCCGCCGGAACAGGAACGTGGATGAGTGGACCATCATCATCCGCGACCGCGTCAGATGCTCCCGGGTCACCCTGGCGGTCCCGGCGAGGCGGGCGACGCGGCGCGCGCCGTACTCGACCTCGATCGCGCAGCTCGCGAAGTCGGCCTCCGGCTCCTCGGCCAGTGCGGCCGCCTGTGAGGCGAGCTTGCCCGGCAGCCAGAGGTCGTCGTCGTCGCAGAAGGCCACGAGTTCGGTCTCGAGGGCGGCGATCCCGGAGTTCCTGGCGCCGGGCAGGCCGGGCCGCTGGCGGTTAGGCAGGATCCGGACGCTGCCCCGGGGCGAGCTGATGACGCTCCCCAGTTGCCCGGCCACCTGCTCGACCGACACGTCTGGCGCGTCGACGACCACGACGACCTGCAACCGGCGGCCGTAGGCCTGGTCCAGCACGCCGGCCACCGCGGCGGCGAGCGAGTCCGGCCGGTCTCCTCGGGTGGGGATCACCACACCCATGGACGGGTTCAAATCACGAGCTCCGATCAGTAGGCGAGGGGGTAGCCGTACACGAGCAGCAGCGGCCAGGTCAGCGCGGTGACCAGCCAGCGCTGCCGGAACCGGAGTGCGGCGCGGCGGTCGTGGAACTCGATGTGGCCCACGGCGAACCGCATGGGATTGCCGGAGACCGTGTGCGCGACGCCGAGCCTGGCCCGGCCGTCCTCGACGAAGCCGAGCGTCTCGCGGGAGTCGGGCAGCCGCAGGTCGCCGGCCAGCCGCGTCAGCGTCGTGACGGGATCCTGCACGAGGTCCTCGTAGTGGACGCGGACGACCTGGACGCCCTTCCACCGCAGGATCTCGAAGGCCAGGTTCTGCGCGAGCCAGTGCATCGCCGTCCTGGCCGGCGCCCACCGTGCCATCGGCCTGCCGTCCTCAGGCCGCCGCACCCTCCTGCGCCAGGACGCCGCCACCGCGCGCGGGTCGCGCACCACGTGGACGACTCGTAAGTCCATGGTCGCGGACAGGCAGAACGCCAGGGAGGCGTGCTTGCTGGAGTCGATGACGACGCGCGCCGCCGCGACCTCGGCCGCGGCGGCGTAGATCCGCGAGTACGCCGAGACGTACTCGGCGAGTTCGGCCTCCCGGGTCAGCAGCCCGGCGGCGAAGGCCGGGATGCGGCGGGTGCGGTCCACGCGGGCGCGGAGCTCCTGCAGCATGACGGCCCGGCTCTCCCGCCAGTAGCCGAACGCGCGGGCGCCGACCTTGGTCCAGAACGCACACCGGGAGAACGGCGAACCACAGCCGCAGGGCTCGTCGGCGCGGACGCCGCGCGCCCACAGATGGACGACCTCTCCGAGCGCCGCCACCCCCGGAATCTCTCCGAGAAGGCGCTCGAGCAGGGTGGTGCCGCTACGGCCCAGCCCCCCCACGAAGATCACCGGCTGAGCGTCGGCCACGAGCCCTCCACCTAGTGGATGCGGAACGTGACGACACTAGCGCGGAGAGTAATCGAGCGCCGGATGATCCCTAAAGGATCTACTCAGTGAGCGTCGACGATCATCCCCGCCCCGACCGTGCCGTTGGTGGCCTCGTCGATCAGGATGAATCCGCCGGTGAGGCGGTTCCTGGCGTAGTCGTCGACGAACAGCGGCTGGGTGGTGCGCAGCGTCACCCGGCCGATCTCGTTGAGCCCCAGTGAGGTCGCCGTCTCGTCCCGGTGGAGGGTGTTGACGTCCAGGCGGTAATGCAGGTCCCTGACCACCGTCCGCGCGGTCCTGGTGGTGTGCTTGAGAACGAGCTTGGAGCGCGGCTGCAGCCTCACCCCGTCGGCCATCCACGAGACCATCGCGTCGATCTCCTGGGCCACCTGGGGCTGGTTGTGCGGACGGCAGATCATGTCGCCGCGGGAGATGTCGATGTCGTCCTCCAGCCGGAGGGTGACCGACATCGGCGGGAAAGCCTCGTCGAGCGCGCCGTCGAAGCTTTCGATCGACGTGATCCGCGTGGTGAGACCCGACGGCAGGTGCATGACCTCGTCGCCCGGCTTGAGGACGCCCCCGGCCACCTGACCCGCGTATCCGCGGTAGTCGTGCAGCGACTGGTTCGTCGCGTTGTGCGGGCGGATCACGTACTGCACCGGGAAGCGGACGTCGACGAGGTTGCGGTCGGAGGCGATGTGCACGTGCTCCAGGTGGTGGAGCAGCGAGGTCCCCTCGTACCACGGCATGTTCTCCGAGCGGGAGACCACGTTGTCCCCGTGCAGCGCGGAGATCGGGATGAACGTGAGGTCGCTGGCGTTCAGCTTCGACGCGAAGGCCGTGAACTCCTCGCGGATCTCCTCGAACCGGGACTCGGCGTAGTCGACGAGGTCCATCTTGTTGACCGCGAGGACGAGGTGGGGCACCCGGAGCAGCGTCGTCAGGAACGCGTGCCGCCGCGACTGCTCCAGCACGCCCTTGCGGGCGTCGATCAGGATGATCGCCAGGTCGGCGGTCGAGGCGCCGGTGACCATGTTGCGGGTGTACTGAATATGGCCCGGGGTGTCGGCGATGATGAACTTCCGCCGCGGCGTCGCGAAGTAGCGGTAGGCGACGTCGATCGTGATGCCCTGCTCGCGCTCCGCCCTGAGCCCGTCGGTGAGCAGGGACAGGTCGGTGTACTCGGTGCCCCGGTCGCGCGACGTGCGCTCGACCGCCTCCAGCTGATCCTCGAAGATCGCCTTGGAGTCGAACAGCAGCCAGCCGATCAGCGTCGACTTGCCGTCGTCCACACTGCCCGCCGTCGCGAAACGAAGGATGTCCATTACTCGTGCTCCCCAAGGTTCGTACGGCTCGCGGCAGGAAGATCGGCGCGCGTCGGAAGCGGCCGTCGAATCCGGCGGGGCCGGATCTCCGTGACCCCGCCGCGTGAAGAGAGGCCGACCATCAGAAGTAGCCTTCCTTCTTGCGATCTTCCATGGCGGCCTCGGACGCGCGGTCGTCGGCGCGGGTGGCGCCGCGCTCGGTGATCCTCGTCGCGGCCACCTCCTCGATGATCTGCTCGACCGTCGTGGCCGTTGACGCCACCGCGCCGGTGCAGGTCATGTCCCCGACCGTCCGGTAGCGGACCACGGCCTCGAAGATCGGCTCGTCCTCGCCCCGCTGGACCACCTCGTCGTCGCTGAGCAGCATGCCGTCACGCTCGAACACCTTGCGGGTGTGGGCGAAGTAGATCGAGGGGATCTCGATGCCCTCGCGCTGGATGTAGTGCCAGATGTCCAGCTCGGTCCAGTTGGACAGCGGGAACACGCGGATGTGCTCACCCTTGCGGATCCGGGTGTTGTAGAGGTTCCACAGCTCGGGCCGCTGGTTCTTCGGGTCCCACTGGCCGAAGTCGTCGCGGAAGGAGAACACGCGCTCCTTGGCCCTGGCCTTCTCCTCGTCCCGGCGGGCCCCGCCGAACACGGCGTCGTACTCCTGCTCCTCGATCGCGTCGAGCAGGGTCGTGGTCTGCAGGCGGTTGCGCGAGGCGCGCCGTCCCGTCTCCTCCATCACCCGCCCCGCGTCGATGGACGCCTGGACCGAGGCCACGATCAGCCGCGCGTTCAGCTCGACGACGCGGCGGTCCCGGAAGTCGATCACCTCGGGGAAGTTGTGCCCGGTGTCCACGTGCATCAGCGGGAAGGGGATCGGCGCCGGCCAGAACGCCTTCTCCGCGACACGTAGCATGACGATCGAGTCCTTGCCCCCGGAGAAGAGCAGACACGGGCGCTCGAATTCGGCCGCGACCTCGCGCATGACGTGGATCGCCTCGGCCTCGAGCACGTCGAGCTGTGACGTCGTGTAGTCACGCTGGAGCATTGGTGCTTCCTCCGGGAGATTAGCGATGAAGGTCACGGATGCCGGCGAGCAACGTTGGCGCCAGATCCGGTAGGCAAACAAGGATATCCGGCAGTGAGGGGTCTGCCTGGTTGTACACCAACGGCGAGCCGTCGATCCTGCTGGCGTGCGCCCCCGCGGCGAGCGCCACGGCGACCGGCGCGGCGGAATCCCACTCGTACTGGCCGCCCGCGTGGACGTAGGCCTCGACCTCGCCGGTGAGGACGGCCGAGATCTTGGCCCCGGCGGAGCCGATCGGTACGAGGTCGGCGCCCGCGAGGAACGCGAGTTTCCGCACGAACTCAGGGGGGCGGGTGCGGCTGACCGCGATCCGGAACCGCTCGCCGCGCTCGGCGATCACGGGAGGGGCGGCCGTCGTGAGCGTCCTGCCCTGCGCCGGGAGCGCCACCGCGCCGGCCGTCAGTCGGCCTCTCTCCCACAGGGCCACGTGTACGGCCCAGTCGGACCGGCCCTCCTCGGAGAACTCACGGGTGCCGTCGAGCGGGTCGATGATCCACACGCGGTCGGCCGACAGGCGGCGCGGATCCATCCGCTCCTCGCGGGTCGCCTCCTCCGACAGCACGCTGTCGCTCGGCCGGAGCCGCTGCAGGGCCTCGGTGAGGTAGCGGTGCGACATGAGGTCGCCCGCGTCCTTCAGCGCCCGCTGGTCGGCGAAACCGTGCTCGACCCGGAGCGTGAGCAGCCGCTCCCCCGCCTCGGTGGCGAGGTCCCCCGCGAGGGCGTGGTCGTCCCTAATCGTCATTCAGTAAGCTCCCGCGCCGCCCGCGACCGCTGACCAGGTCTTCCAGAGAATCTGCAGATCCAGCATCAGCGACCAATTCTCGATGTAACGCAGGTCCAACCGTACCGATTCCTCCCAGGAAAGATCAGACCTGCCGTTGACCTGCCAGAGGCCGGTCATCCCGGGGCGCACGACCAGGCGCCGGCGGACGTCGTCGCGGTAGCGGGCGACCTCCTCCGGCAGCGGCGGGCGCGGCCCCACGAGGGACATGTGACCTCGAAGTACGTTGATCAGCTGGGGCAGCTCGTCGAGCGAGTGCCGTCGCAGCCAGACGCCCATGCGGGTGACCCGCGGGTCCTGACGGATCTTGAACAGCAGGCCGTGGCCCTCGTTGACCAGCTCCACCCTGCGGGCCTCGGCGTCGTTCCGCATGGTCCTGAACTTCAGGATCGTGAACTCCACGCCGTCCTTCCCGACGCGCGTCTGCCGGAACAGCGCCGGCCCGGGGCTCGACGCCCGTACGGCTATCGCGACGACGAGCATCAACGGGGCGAGCAGAACCAGGGCGACCCCCGCGACGATCCGGTCGAAGGCCGTCTTGATCAGCTGGCGCGCGCCGGCGAGATCCGGATGCTCCACGTGGAGCAGGGGAAGCCCCGCCACCGGCCGGATCGTGGTGCGCGGGCCCGCCACCTCCATCAGCGCCGGCGCGACGACGAGGTCGGTCCGGGTCCGCTCCAGCCGCCAGGCCAGCCTCCGCAGGGCCGTGCCGTCGAGCTCGGGACAGGCGAGGACCGCCACGGTGTCCGCCCCCATCTGCTGCACGACGAGGGGCACGTCGGTGAAGTCGCCCAGGACGGGGACCTCCTCGATCTCCCCGGACGATTCGGCGGGGAGGCAGGCCGCGACGATCTCCATCCCGTGGTAGCGCTCGCGCCGGAACCTCATGGTCAGCTCGGCGATGCCCGCGCGATGACCCACCGCCACCACCCGGCGCATGCAGTCCTCACCGCGGCGCCGGCGACCGTGCAGCCGGCGGCGTAAGCCGTACCGGGCGAGAAGGGTCAGGACGGTCATGAGCGGCAGCGCCACGACGACGTAACCGCGGGCGAGATCGGCCTTGGTCACGTACGCCGTGATGGCGACCGCCGCGATGAGAATGAAGCCGCACTGGGCGATCCGGCGGAACTCCTCGGAGCCCACCCCGATCAGACGGGGTTCGTAACCCCGGTTGAGACAGATCATGGCGGCCCACACGGGCGGAAGCACACCGCTCAACACCACATACGGCGCCACATAAGGAGTAACCTCGCCGAACCTGAGCAGTACGGCGGCGACCCCGGCCAGAAGGGCACACGTCATGTCGGACAGAGCCGCGTGGAACCGGTATCGGGTCGCCCACCGCGGCGGCCGCGGGGTCGGATGCGCCGGCGCGACCCGCGCCCGGCCGGCGGCGACCACTGACACTTCGCCGTCCAGCACGCACCCTCCACACTTGTCGCCTGGCACCGTCATGTGACAACGCCGTCACTGACAGTGAGGAATGCTAGCGGTCATCCGGTGGGGCTTAGAGGAGAATTCGTGAAAGCCGAAACGTACATCTCTGTGGATATCGAGGCCGACGGCCCGATTCCCGGCCCCTATTCCATGATCAGCTTCGGCATGACGGTGGCGGGGAGGATGGCCGGAAGGCGATTCGAGAAGACCGACCCCGAGGCGTCGACCTTCTACGCGGAGCTCCGGCCGATCAGCGACGACTTCGTGGCCGAGTCGCTCGCGGTCAGCGGGCTCGACCGCGACGCGCTGGTCGAGGAGGGACGCGACCCCGCCGAGGCCATGGCCGACGCCGCGGACTGGATCCGGAAGGTGTGCGGCGCGGATCTCCCCGTGCTGGCGGCGTTCCCGCTGGCCTACGACTGGATGTGGCTGTACTGGTACTTCCTGCGTTTCACCGGGGAGAGCCCGTTCGGCCACTCCCGGTGCATCGACATCAAGACCCTCTACACCGCGAAGGCGGGGGTTCCCGTCGCGTGGTCGACCAAGCGGCAGATGCCGCGCGAGGTGCGGTCGAGCCGCCGCCACACCCACAACGCGCTGGACGACGCCGTGGAGCAGGCCGAACTGTTCCAGAACCTGATGCTCTGGCAGGGATCAGCGGGGCGGCTTCACCGGGTTGAGGTCCCCCGCGTGGAACCGGTTCTGAGTGACCTCGACACCGCTCGTGATCAGTGACTCCACCATGTCGGCCGCCCGGTCGACGAGGAACGGCAGATCCTTGCGCTCGGCCGTGGCGAAGTCCTTCAGCACGTACGCCGCCGGATCCATCCGTCCCGGCGGGCGGCCGATGCCGAAGCGGATCCTCGGATAGTCCTTCGTCCCCAGCGACTTGGTGATCGACTTGAGGCCGTTGTGGCCGTTGTCGCCGCCGCCCAGCTTCGTGCGCAGCGCGCCGTACGGGATGTCGAGCTCGTCGTGGACGACGATCACGTTCGCGGGCGCGACCTTGTAGAAGTCGGCCAGCGCCTTGACCGGGCCGCCCGACAGGTTCATGTAGGACAACGGCTTGGCCAGCACTGCCCGCGCGCCGGCCGACCGGCCTTCGACGATCTCGGCACGCGACTTGTGGACCTTGAAACGGCCCCCCATCCGGGCCGCCAGCTCGTCGACCACCATGAAACCCGCGTTGTGCCGGTTCCCGGCGTACTCGGGCCCGGGGTTGCCCAGGCCGACGACGAGCCATCGCTGGTCACCGGGCTCGGCGATCCCAGACATCGAAGTCTCCTCACATGAAGAAGTCCTCCACAGGAGGTCCCTGTGGAGGACTGTCTCACAATCGGTGCTACTCGGCGGCCTCGGCCGGAGCGGCCTCGCCCTCTTCCGCGGCCTCCTCGGCGACCTCGCCCGCCTCGGGCAGCTCGGCGGTCGGCGCCGCGATCACGTGCAGGACCAGCGCCTCGGGGTCGCCCACGAGCGTGACGCCGTTCGGCAGCGCGATCTCGCCGGCGTGGACGGCGAAGCCGACGTCCTTGCCGTCGACGTCGACCTCGACACCGGACGGGATGTGCGTCGCCTCGGCCTCGACGGACAGCGCGATCAGCTGCTGGTCGAGGATGCCGCCGCCGATCACGTCGCCGGAGACGGTGACCGGGATGTCGACGGTGACCTTCTCACCACGCTTGACCAGGAGCAGGTCGACGTGCTCGACGAAGCCCTTGATCGGGTCGCGCTGAACGCCCTTCGGCAGCGCGATCTCGTCGACCCCGTCGCCCTCGACGTGGATGAGCACGTTGGCCTGACGCAGCGCGAGCAGCAGCTCGTGGCCCGGCAGGGTCAGGTGCCTGGGCTCGGTGCCGTGGCCGTAAAGCACGGCGGGGACCTTGTCGCCCCGGCGGATCTTACGGGCGGCGCCCTTGCCGAACTCCGTGCGGAGCTCAGCGGCGATTCGAACCTCGGCCATGGCACATCTCCTAGGGATGTCTCGTGGATGGATGAGCGCTCCCCCTGATCCGCCCTAGCGGTAGGCGTTACGAGCGCAGCCTGGACAGTCTAGCTGTGTTTTCCTGCTTCGCCTCCGGCGAAGCTGTTCGGGGCGCCTTTGAGGCTGCGTCTTCCCTCGTCGTTCGGAAGCTCGTCCCTCACTTCCTCACTCCTCAGTCCAGACACAGCCGCGCCCCTCACGTGTTCCCTGCTTCGCCTCCGGAAGGCTGCTCAGCACACCCCTTCGGCGCCCCTTACGGGCTTCTTGCTAGCTGTCGCCTTCGAAGAGGCTGGTGACGGAGCCGTCGGTGAAGACCTCGGTGATGGCACGGGCGAGCAGCGGGGCGATCGACATCACGGTCAGGCTGTCGAACCTCTTCTCCACCGGGATCGGCAGGGTGTTCGTCACGACCACCTCGGAGATCCGCGAGTTCTTGAGACGGTCCACCGCCGGGTCGGAGAACACCGCGTGCGTCGCCGCCACGATGACATCGGTCGCACCGTGCTCGTAGAGCGCGTCGGCCGCCTTGCAGATCGAGCCACCGGTGTCGATCATGTCGTCGATCAGCACGCAGGTCCGGCCCTGGACCTTGCCGACCACCTCGTGCACCTTCACCTGGTTCGCCACGTCGAGGTCGCGGCGCTTGTGGATGAACGCCACCGGCGTGCCGAGCGAGTCGGACCAGCGCTCCGCCAGCCGTACGCGGCCGGTGTCCGGCGAGACGATCGTCGTGGTCGCCGGGTCGAGCTTGCCCCTCAGGTAGTTGATCAGGACGGGCATCGCGAACAGGTGGTCCACCGGACCGTCGAAGAAGCCCTGGATCTGCGAGGTGTGCAGGTCGATCGACATCAGCCGGTCGGCGCCCGCCTGCTTGAACATGTCCGCCATCAGCCTGGCCGTGATCGGCTCTCGCCCGCGGCCCTTCTTGTCCTGCCGCGCGTAGCCGTAGAACGGCATGATGACCGTGATCCGCTTGGCCGACGCACGCTTGAGCGCATCCACCATGATCAGCTGTTCCATGATCCACTGGTTGATCGGCGCGGTGTGGCTCTGCATCACGAAGGCGTCGCACCCGCGGACCGACTCCAGGTAGCGCACGTAGATCTCGCCGTTGGCGAAGTCACGCAACGCGGTGGGCGTGATCTCCACGCCGAGGTTCGCCGCCACCTCGTCGGCCAACTCGGAGTGGGCGCGCCCGGAGAAGAACATCAGGTTCCGCTCACCCATCGTCTTCTTGCCGCTCATGCCATGCTCCTCGACTGCCGAGCCCCCCGGCCGGCCGTTTCGTCACGGGTCGCTTCGTAACGCGCACGCAGCGCGACCTCACGTCGCCCTGCTCGCTCGCCGTGCTTGATCACGGTGTCCTCCTGGCCTGCCCCTGGGGGCGTTACGCGGTCGGACCGCGCCTTGTTCTCATTACCGTTGCCGTGCCGGTCCATGCCACGGCAGCCGCACGCCGTAAGGCGATGCCGCTCTCGTGACCACTCGGACCTGTGTCTCGCGACTACTCCGCGCCCGTCTCCGGCTCCGCCTCTTCGTCACGCCCGGCGGCGGCCTGCTCGGCCGCCTTGGCCGATGCCGTACCCGGGCGGCGGCGGACGACCCACCCCTCGATGTTGCGCTGCTTGCTCCTGGCCACGGCCATCGCCCCCGGGGGGACGTCGCCCGTGATGACGGAGCCGGCGGCGGTGTAGGCGCCGTCGCCGATGCTCACCGGAGCGACCAGCATGTTGTCACTGCCCACCCGCACGTGGTCTCCCACGAGGGTGCGGTGTTTGTTGATCCCGTCGTAGTTCACGAAGACGCAGGCCGCGCCGATGTTGGAGCCCGTCCCGATGGTGGCGTCGCCGACGTACGACAGGTGGGGGATCTTGGACCCCTCGCCGACGGACGAGTTCTTGGCCTCGACGAAGGTGCCGATCTTGCTCTTGCGCGCGAGGACCGTGCCCGGCCGGAGGTAGGCGTAGGGGCCGACGGAAGCCTGCGGGCCGATCTCGGCCCGGTCGCAGACCGCGTAGCGCACCACGGCGTCCGCGCCGACGACGGTGTCCGTCAGCGTCGTCGACGGGCCGACCTCGGCCCCCGACGCGATCCTCGTGGCACCGTGGAGCTGGGTCGCCGGGTGGATCACCGCGTCCGCCTCGAGCCTGACCCCGGCGTCGATCCAGGTGCTCGCGGGGTCGACGATGGTCACGCCGGCCCGCATGTGCGCGTGGAGGATCCGGTCGTTGAGCACCCGGCGGGCGAAGGCGAGCTGGACGCGGTCGTTCACGCCCTCCACCTCGACGTAGTCGCTCGCGACGTGCGCCCCGACCCGGTGGCCGTCCTCGCGGAGGATGGCCAGAACGTCGGTGAGGTACTCCTCGCCCTGCGCGTTGGCGGCGCCGACCCGCTTGACCCCGTCGGCGAGGAGGGCCCCGTCGAACGCGTAGACCCCCGAGTTCATCTCGCGGATCGCCCGCTGCTCGGGGGTCGCGTCCTTCTCTTCGACGATCTCCAGGACGGCTCCGCCGACGTCGCGGATGATCCGTCCGTACCCCGTCGGGTCCGGGACCTCGGCGGTCAGGACGGTGACCGCGTTGCCGTCGGCCGCGTGCCTGTCCAGCAGCGCCGCGAGGGTCTGCGTGCGCAGCAGAGGCGTGTCGCCGTACGTGACCAGGACGGTTCCCCTGATGTCGCCCACCGCCTCGAGGGCGGTTCGCACGGCGTGGCCGGTGCCGTTCTGCTTGTCCTGGACGACCGGGCGCGCATCGGGCGCTGTGCCGGCGAGGTGACTTTCGACCTGGTCACGGGCGTGTCCGATGACCACGACCAGTTGCTCGGGATCAAGGCCGCGGGCCGCGGCGAGCATGTGGTCCACGAGCGCGAGGCCGCAGATCTCGTGGAGGACTTTGGGGGTGTTCGACTTCATCCGAGAGCCCTCGCCGGCGGCGAGGACGATGACGGCAGCCGGACGCGGCACACTCACGGACTGAGGCTCCCTCGGCGTCACGATAGAGACGAGTCGGCTTCCGGATCACGGGCGGCCACCCACAGGGCACCGCACGGTCACCCGCTCGACAAGGTGAGCTTACCTGTCGGGCCTGAGATCGAATCCAGCCCCACCCTCAATCGCCGGATCCTCCGTTGAGCTCCGGCGCCAGGACTCGAACCTGGACAACAGGGACCAAAACCCTGCGGGCTGCCAATTACCCAACGCCGGAAAGGAATGGCGAACGCCGGGTGATCCCGGCCGCGAGCCGCCTCCTACGATACCGATCCCCCCGGATCTGTGACGCCAAGACGCGAGTGGCCGATCATCCGGATCTGGCCGGCGGCGTTTCGTCGAGGAGCGGTTACCAGGCCAACGCTTTCGGGCAGACCAGCCCATATCCACAGCCCGGCAGAACCGGATCCCGTGTCGCCGAGGAACACGCGTTAGCAGATCGCACACCGTTCCAGCAAGACGTGGATTCGCCACCAGATGTACGTGGGACCGTCACCTTCCCCACATTCTGTCCAGGGAAATTCCTAACTTACGATGGCGTAGGTTACGGTGGCGTAGCCAGACATCTTCCCCACACGCGAGGTAGCCCATGACCGTCCTGACCGAACGGCCCTCACCGCAGCCCAAACCGGACTTCGAGCCCAAGGGCAAGTCCGTGGGCGACCTGATCATCTTCGGCATCGTCGTCGGAGCCCCCATCCTCGCGGTCATCGCCGCGGTGCCCTTCGCCTGGGGCTGGGGTCTGGGTTGGACGGACGTGGCGATCACCTTCGTCTTCTACGCTGTGTCCGGTCTGGGAGTCACGGTCGGCTTTCATCGCTATTTCACCCACGGCTCCTTCAAGGCCAAGCGCCCCCTGAAGATCGCCCTGGCGATCGCGGGCAGCCTCTCGCTCGAGATGTCCGCGCTCGACTGGGTCGCCGCCCACCGCAAGCACCACAAGTTCTCCGACAAGGACGGCGACCCGCACTCGCCCTGGCGCTTCGGCACCGGCGTCTGGGCCCTGTCCAAGGGGCTGCTCTGGGCGCACATGGGCTGGCTGTTCGAGGTGGAGCGCGTCAACCGGCAGAAGTACGCCCCGGACCTGGCCAAGGACCCGGACATCATCAAGCTGCACAAGTGGTTCCCCGGTCTGGCGCTCGTCTCGCTCCTGCTGCCCGGCGTGCTCGGCGGCCTGCTGACCTGGTCGTGGCACGGCGTCGTGACCGCGCTGTTCTGGGGCACGGTCGTCCGCATCGGTCTGCTGCACCACGTCACCTGGTCCATCAACTCCATCTGCCACGTCTTCGGCGACGAGCAGTTCGAGGCGCGTGACAAGTCCCGCCAGGTGTGGTGGCTCGCCATCCCGTCCTTCGGCGAGTCCTGGCACAACCTGCACCACGCCGACCCGACCTGCGCCCGGCACGGCGCGCTCAAGGGCCAGCTCGACCTGAGCGCCGAGACGATCCGCCTGTTCGAGAAGCTCGGCTGGGCGCACGACGTGCGCTGGCCCACCACTGAGCGCCTGGCGGCGAAGCGTCTTGCCTGACGGTTCACATACCGATGACAGGGCCGCCGTCGTCGACCTGGCGGCCCTGTCGTCTCCACTTCACGCCCCCGTCGACGAAGACCCGACGTCGGCCGTCGCGTTACCCCTCACCAGGGCGACGCTGGTGGCCGTACGCGCACAGATCCCACCCGTGCCCCGCGAAGCGGTGCGCGCCCAACCCGCGAAAGCCGTACGGGGGAAGACGGCCGGCGGACGCGGACAGGCCATGATTGAAACCGTGAGCGACTCCTCCCGATCCCGCAAGCGCATGACTGGCGCGGAACGGCGCGAGCAACTGATCCAGATCGGCCGGACCCTGTTCGCCGAGAAGGGCTTCGACGGCACGTCCGTCGAAGAGATCGCGGCGAGCGCACAGGTCTCCAAGCCCGTGGTGTACGAGCACTTCGGCGGCAAGGAGGGCATCTACGCGGTCGTCATCGACCGGGAGATGCAGCGACTGCTGAGCCTGGTCACGCAGGCGCTGGTGGCCTCGCACGCGCGAGTGAAGCTGGAACGTGCCGCCCTCGCCCTCCTGCAGTACATCGAGGAGAGCAGCGAGGGATTCCAGATCCTGGTCCGAGACTCCCACGCCGCCTCCGGCACCGGCACGTTCGCGAGCCTGATCAGCGACATCGCCGCCCAGGTGGAGAACGTGCTCGCCGACGAGTTCAGGGAGCGGGGATACGACCCCGGCCTCGCGCCGATGTACGCCCAGATGCTGGTGGGGATGACCGCGCTGACCGGCCAGTGGTGGCTGGAGGAGCGCAGGCCCCCGCGCGAGGAGGTCGCCGCGCACCTGGTGAACCTCTCCTGGAACGGTCTCACGGGCCTCGACCCGAACCCCGGGCTGACCTCGGCCTCGCGCGGCCTCGTGCTGACGCCCGCGGTGGACGTGCGGCCGCCGCCTGTCCGGCCCCCGAGCGAGCGAGAGCTCAAGGAGCAGGAGAAGGCCCGGCGCGAGCAGGAGAAGGCCCGCGAACGCGAGATCAAGGACCTCGAGAAGGCGCGCGAACGCGAGCAGCGGGAGCAGGAGAAGGCCCGCGAACGCGAGATCAAAGAGCAGGACAAGATCCGGCGCGAGCAGGAGAAGGCCCGCGAACGCGAGATCAAGGACCTCGAGAAGGCCCGCGAACGCGAGCAGCGGGAGCAGGAGAAGGCTCGCGAACGCGAAGAGAAGGAGCTGGAGAGGGCCCGCGAGCGCGAGCAGAAGGAGCGGGACAGGCAGCGGGAGCGCGAAGAGCGGGAGCTGCAGCGGGCGCAGCCGGAATCCCGGTCGCGAGGGCCGGAGACCACGGCGGATGCGACGGACACCGAGACCGACAGGGTGCCCTGACGATTTCGTTGCGTCGCAGTTAACGTACCGTTCAAATAATTAGGGCATATTTTGTCATATGTCCGCCGAATTCGCTTCCGTCCCTGAACCCGAGGATGTCACCCTGCCCGAGGACGCGCCGCTGCCGCAGGATCGGTTCCTCAACCGAGAGGAGAGCTGGCTCCAGTTCAACGAACGTGTGCTGGAGTTATCGGAGGACCCGTCCGTCCCGCTGCTCGAGCGCGTCAGGTTCCTCGCGATCTTCGCGAGCAACCTGGACGAGTTCTTCCGCGTCCGGGTGGCCGGACTCAAGCGCCGGATGGCGACCGGCCTGCTCCTGCGGACCAAGAGCGGCCTGAAGCCCAGCGAGGAGCTGACGAGGATCGCGGCGATCGCCGACGAGCTCGCCCGGCGGCACGCCGGCGTCTTCCACGACGTCGTGCTGCGCCAGCTGGCCGCGGAGGGGATCGAGATCGTCCGCTGGGACGACCTGGGCCAGGACGAGCGGACGGCGCTGCGGAAGCTGTTCCAGGCGCGGATCCGGCCCGTGCTCACGCCGCTCGCGGTGGACCCCGCCCACCCCTTCCCGTACATCTCCGGCCTTTCTCTCAACCTCGCCGTGACCGTCCGCAACCCGATCAGCGGGAACACGGTCTTCGCCCGGGTGAAGGTGCCCTCGCAGCTGCCGCGGTTCGTCTCGGCGTCGCAGGACCGGTTCGTGCCGATGGAGGACGTCATCGCCGCCCATCTGGGTGAGCTCTTCAAGGGCATGGAGATCGTCCAGCACCACGCCTTCAGGGTGACCAGGAACGAGGACCTGGAGGTCGACGAGGACGTCACGGAGAACCTGATGCAGGCGCTGGAGCGGGAGCTCCGGCATCGGCGATTCGGACCGCCGGTGCGCCTGGAGGTCGAGGACACCATCACTCCCGAGGTGCTCGAACTGCTCGTCGACGAGCTCCGGGTGGCCGACCACGAGATCTACCGGCTGCCCGGCCCGCTGGACCTGACCGGCCTGCACGCCATCGCCGACCTCGACCGCAGCGAGCTGAAGTTCAACCGGTTCGTGCCGGCGGAGGCCGTGAGCGCCGAGGACAGCCTGTTCGCCACGCTGCGGGAGCGGGACATCCTGCTGCACCACCCGTACGACTCGTTCGCCACGAGTGTGCAGCGGTTCGTGGAGGAGGCGGCGGCCGACCCGGACGTCCTGGCGATCAAGCAGACGCTGTACCGGACCAGCGGCGACTCTCCCATCGTCGACGCCCTGATCGACGCCGCCGAGGCCGGCAAGCAGGTCGTCGTGGTCGTGGAGATCAAGGCCAGGTTCGACGAGCACGCGAACATCTCCTGGGCGCGCAAGCTGGAGAAGGCGGGCTGCCACGTCGTCTACGGCGTGCTCGGCCTGAAGACGCACTCCAAGCTGGCCCTCGTGGTCCGGCAGGAGGCCAACGGCGAGCTGCGGCGGTACTGCCACATCGGCACCGGGAACTACAACCCCAAGACGGCCAGGCAGTACGAGGACTTCGGCCTGCTGACGGCCGACCCCCAGGTGGGCGAGGACGTCACGGACCTGTTCATCCACCTCACCGGCTACTCGATCCAGGAGGACTACCGCAGGCTGCTCGTCGCGCCCGACTCGCTCAGGCAGGGCCTGCTGTCCAGGATCGAAGGGGAGATCGAACAGCACCGGAACGGCCGGCCGGCGCGGATCCGCATGAAGACCAACTCGATCGTCGACGAGCCGCTCATCGACGCGCTCTACCGGGCGTCGCGGGCCGGCGTGCCGGTCGATCTGTGGGTCCGCGGAATCTGCGCGCTCAGGCCGGGTATCCCCGGCCTGTCGGAGACGATCCGGGTCAGGAGCATCCTGGGCCGCTTCCTCGAGCACTCGAGGGTGTACGAGTTCGGCGAGGGCGACCGGTCGGAGTTATGGATCGGGAGCGCCGACCTCATGCGCCGCAACCTGGACCGGCGCGTCGAGGCGCTGGTGCGGGTGACCAGCGGGCAGCAGCGCGAGTACCTGTCCGACCTCCTCGACCTCGCCATGAGCGACGCCACGACCGCCTGGTCCCTGAACTCCGACGGGAAGTGGCTGCGTCACAGCGGCGAGATCGATCTGCAGCACCATCTGATCGCGCGCAGGCGCTGGCGGGCCGTGGACGATTCGACCAGCCTGGACTGAGGGGTGGACATGTCCGAACCCGTGGTTCGCTCCACCGGCATGACCGACGTGGTCCGCGCGGCCGGAGCCGTGGTGTGGCGCGGTGACGAGGCCGACCCCGAGGTCGCCCTCGTTCACCGGCCCAAGTACGGCGACTGGAGTTTTCCCAAGGGGAAGCTCAAGTCCGGCGAGCACGTGATCGCGGCGGCCCTGCGCGAGGTGCGGGAGGAGACCGGGCTCGACGTGGTGTTCGGGCGGCCCCTGCCGCCCAACCACTACCTCAAGGACGGCCGCCTCAAGCGGGTGGACTACTGGGCGGCGCGGGCCGTCGGCGTGGCCGAGGACTTCCCCTTCGGCGACGAGGTGGACGAGGTCGTCTGGCTGTCGCTGGACGAGGCCCGGCGCCGGCTGACCTACGAGTGGGACGCGGGACTCCTCAGGTCGCTGACCGCCCTGCCGCTCGCGACCGTGCCCCTGATCTTCGTACGGCACGGCCTGGCCGGATCCCGTCAGGAGTGGAAGGGCGACGACGACCTCCGCCCGCTCGACGAGTCCGGGTGGGCGCAGTCGGCGGCCTTCACGGCGGTGCTCGGCGCCTACCGCCCGTCGGCGCTGGTCAGCTCGCCCAGCCTGCGCTGCGTCCAGATGCTGAAGCCGTACGCCGACGGCCTGGGGATGCGCGTGCGCGAGGACCGGGCGCTGTCCGAGGACGGCTACGATCCGCGCGCCGCCGAGCGGCTGGTGAGCGAACTCGCCGACTCGGGCGAGTCGTCCGTCGTGTGCAGCCACGGCAAGGTGCTGCCGGAGCTGCTGGCGATGTCCTGCGAGGGCCGCCTGGGGGACGACCCGGCCGAGGCCCAGCTCGGCAAGGGGGCGTTCGCCGTGCTGAACCGGGCGGCCGGGCGGCTCGTGAGCGTCGAGCGTCACATCACGTGAGCCTCGCCGGCGGTGGGCGGGGTCAGTTGACCTTCGCCCACACGTCGGGGAACTGCTCGTGGGCGAGGTCGGCCGCCGCGTGCTCCAGGCCGACCAGGACTCCGTAGGTGAAGGTGTCCTCGCCCGCGCCGCGGGCGGCCTCGGCCTCGGTCTCGAGCACGCCCTGGGCCACCACGCCGTCCTGGTGCCTGCCCAGCACCTCCTGCACGGTCTCGGCCCGCGTGGCCAACTCGGACAGCCCGACCGCCTCCGCGGTGTAGCGGGCCCGCTTGGCCGCCTTGCGGACGTCGTGCATGGCGATCTCGCGCTCGTCGGGGTCCTCCATGGCCTGCGCGGCGTCGTAGGCGTCGCCGACCCGCTTCCAGTTCTTGTCCGCGATCTTCTCCAGGGCCTTGCCCCCGTCACTGGCCGCGAGATCGGTCAGCGGCGGGCGGGCGGCGAACTCCTCCAGGCCGTCGAGCAGCGCGAAGTACCGCTCGCCGCTGAGCGCCTCCCGGATCCTGCCGTAGGCCTCGTGCTCCTTCGCCAGCAGGTCGTCTCCCAACCGCCGGCGTATGGGCCCCACGACCAGCGAGGGGTCGAGGGCGTCGAGGCGGTGGGCGAACCTGTCCCGGATGACCTCCAGGTCACGCGCCTCTCCCAGCACCTCGCCGAGCCACCTCAGCTCGTCCTGCAGCGCGGTGGTGTCGCCGAGGAGCGACTTGAAGGCCTTGAACGCGCTCCGCAGCCGCCGGCTGGCGACCCGCGCCTGGTGGACGGCGTCCTCCTCGGCCCGCCGGACCCGCGGGTCCTGGGCGGTGAGCGCCTTGACGTGGCCTCTCAGGTAGGCGACGACGACCTCGCCCGCCGATCCGGGGGTGAGCGCGGTCTCCGGCCTGGCCGGGACGTCGCCGAGCAGGCGGGCCAGCTTGCTGCTCGCGTCCGCGGGGGTCGCCCCGGCCTTGCGCAGGCGTTTGCCGACGCGCCTGAGCACGTCGCGGTCGCCGTCCTTCAGCTCGGCCTCGACCTCGCGCCATCGGACGACGCGGGGCTCGTCGCCGAAGACGGTCCCCTTGACGCGGTCGTCCGCGACCTCCACGAGTTCCTGGCCTTCGGGACCGAGGAGCCGGGTGACGCCCCGCCGCGTCTCCAACTGGGCGACGGGGGCGAGCGCCGCGCCCCGGGTGTAGGCGAGGACGAGCTCCGCGAGCTCCGGCGGCACGGTCTTGGCGCTGCGCGTCAGCGGGAAAGTGATCTCCTGCCTGGCACGCTTGGCCTTGGGCAGCTTGAGGTGCCAACCCTCGTCGTCGCCGCCACGACGGCGGCGCAGAGTGATCCCGCGTGCGGCCAGCCGCAGGTCCGGGGTGTCGAAGTACAGCGCGACGAGGCGATGGCTGAGAGGCTGGGACACCTCGGTGCAGCCCTTGACATCACTCAGATCCGGCAAGCCGAACTCGGATGGCACGTCGAACTTGTCTTCGATCTCGATCGTCATGATCACCCCTAGCATCGGGACCCTATTTGACGCGATATTTCCACCCTAAATGGAATATATGCTTTTTCGGCTATTTATGGGCGACCACGAAGATTCTTCGGAACGGGAACGCCGTGCCGTACGGCTCGCGCGGGTAGGCCTCACGGAGACGCGCGCCGCACTCGGCCAGGAAGGCCTCCCGCTCCTCGGGGGACAGGCGGTCGAGAATCGGCCGCAGGGCCGTGCCCCTGACCCAGGTGAGCACCGCGTCCTCGCCCTGGAGCACGTGGACGTAGGTCGTCTCCCAGGCGTCGACCGCACAGCCGAGGGTGGCGAGCCGGCGGAGGTATTCGACAGGCTCGGCGACGGGCGCTCCCCGGACGAGGTCGCCCAGCCGGTCCCGCCATTCCGTACGGCACAGCTCCCGGATGATCGAGTGGCTCGGCGAGCCGAAGTTCCCGGGGACCTGGAAGGCCAGCCAGCCGCCCTCCGCCAGATCGCCGACCCAGCGCTCGAGCAGATCGAGATGCCCGGGCACCCACTGGAGCACGGCGTTGGAGACGAGCACGTCGACGGGACGATCGGGCCGCCATTCGCGGACGTCCGCCACCTCGAACGTGGGCCCGGGCGGCGCGCCCTCGATCATCGCGGGCGAGGAGTCCACCCCGTGCACCTGCGCGGCGGGCCAGCGCCGGCACAACGACGCGGTCAGCTCCCCGCTGCCGCAGCCCAGGTCGACGACGTATCCGGACCTTTCCGCGCCCACGCGCGCGACGAGGTCGAAGAAGGGCCGCGAACGCTCATCGGCATACGCTCTATAGACGGCCGGGTCCCAGATATCGTGATCCATCAACAATCCTCCCCGAGGCTTATCTTGATATCAAGATAAGCGATATCGCGGAAGATATCTCGACGTCAAGAAAGCTAGACTCTGCCCATGACCTTCTCGAGGCCCGTCGAGGACGAGGTGGACCGCCTGGTCGCCGCCTGGCACCAGGAGAGGCCCGACCTGGACGTCGCGCCGCTTGAGGTGCTGAGCCGGGTCTCACGGCTGAGCAGGCACCTGGAGCGCGAGCGGCGTGCCGCCTTCGCCGACCAGGGCGTCGAGTCGTGGGAGTTCGACGTTCTCACCGCGCTTCGCCGTTCAGGCGAGCCGTACGAACTGAGCCCCGGCACTCTGCTGCGGGCCACGCTGGTCACCTCCGGCACGATGACCAACCGGATCGACCGACTGGCGGCCTCCGGCCTCGTGGTGCGGCGCCCCGACCCCGAGGACCGTCGCGGCGTGCTGGTGCGTCTGACCCCTGCCGGGCTCGAGCGGGTGGACGCCGCGTTCGCCGACCTGCTCCGCCGCGAGAGGGAACTTCTGGCCGGGCTGGACGAGGGGGAACAGCAGGTCCTCGCCGGACTCCTGCGCACGCTGCTCGTTCCGTTCGACGCCTCAGGGGACGCACCCCACTAGCGGTTTCCCGGATCTTTCCCGATCTCCTTTCACCGCGCTGGGCACTCAATGCTCGGCGCTCGGGCTCTCAGTGTTCGGTGCTCAGCGCGAGCACTCCTTGGAATAGCGCGACTTATCGCCGTTTTCTCTGAAATACGCAAGGCCCAATTGACAGATTAACCCTGTGATTGATGACACATTGGTGTCAAGTGGTCGGCAATCTATAAAGGTTGAAATGCCACGCATATCCCCCCGGATGCGAGCAAAGAGGCTCCTGCTCTGCGCCCATTCGGTGCCGACCACTGAGGGGTTCCCCGCGCATGCTTCCTCGTTTCGCCGCCGTTTCGACGGCTGTCGTCATCGGCCTCGCCCCGTTCGCCGTCCCCGTCCACGTGACGGCGCACAAGCCCCCGCCGTGCGGACGCACCGGGACCGGCGCGGCCGTCCAGTCACCCGTGGAGATCGACCGTTCGGCCGCCTGCCGGCGCGCCACCCCAGACCTCGTCATCCACTATCCGCCCAGCGTGGACGGAACGATCGTCTTCCAGGACAAGGCTCCCGTCGGAGGCCGGCCGAGCGAGCACGACGACATCAGATTCGTCATCGGAGACAAGGGCGCCCGGCCGTACATCACTCTCGGCGGCGAACGATACGACCTGCGAAACGTGCACTTCCACGGTCACGCGGAGCACAGATTCGCAGGTGAGCCGTTCGCGCCCGTCGAGGCGCACTTCGTGCACGAGAAGACCGCGGGCGAACGGGGTTATGCCGTGCTCTCCGTCCTGCTGGACCGGAGAGAGGACGGCCGGACCTCCGAGCACGACCGGCTCCTCACATCGCCCCCGACTTTAGGAACATCCAGAGATATCCGAAATATCCGCCTTCGCGAACTTTTGCCCGCCGAGCGGACGACCTATCGCTACACGGGCTCGCTCACCACACCCGACGAGGAGGGCACCTACTTCCAGCCGGTGAACTGGATCGTGTTCGGTCAGCGGGCCGAGGCCGGGCGAAAGGGCGTCCAGACGTTCAGGTCGTTATGGCCCGCCGGCGAAGGCAACGCACGAGAACTCCAACCCAACACGCCACCCCCCACCATCTACCGCTCCCCCGCCTGACCCAGCCCTCAGCGTGATCATGCCTGAGGGTGTGTGCGCACGGTCCCCGGTCCGGCCGCGATCAGGCGGCCGGACCGGGGCTCGTCGGCCGTCAGGAGGCGGAATCGAGCCGTTCGGCCAGTTCCATCCATTCGAGCTCGACCGAGTCCTTCTGCGCGCCGACCTCGCGGAGCTCCGCGTCGAGCTTGCCGAGCAGTTCGAAGTCGCTGGCGGCCGCGGCCATCTCGGCGTGCAGTTTCGTCTCCCGCTCGCCCAGTTTGTCGAGCTGCCGCTCCAGCCGGCTCAGCTCCTTCTGGAGCTCCCGCAACTCCTTGGCGGACAGTCCCGGGGGAACTCCGACCGGGGCGGTCGCGGAGACCTCCGCGGGAGCCGCCGTACTCGCCGTGGCCGCGCGGGCGGACAGAGCCGCCCCGGCCGCCCGGCGTTCCAGATACTCGTCCACGCCGCCCGGCAACATCGACAACCTGCCGTCGCCCAGCAGCGCCACGCAGCGGTCGGCGACCCGCTCAAGGAAGTACCGGTCGTGGCTCACCACGACCAGCGTGCCCGGCCAGGCGTCGAGCAGGTCCTCCAGCTCGGTCAGCGTCTCGATGTCGAGGTCGTTGGTCGGCTCGTCGAGAAGCAGCACGTTGGGCTCATCCATGATCAGCCGGAGCAGCTGGAGACGCCGCCGCTCGCCGCCGGACAGGTCGCCGACGACCTTCCACTGGGCCTCGCCCTTGAACCCGAGGATCTCGAGCAGCTGGGACGCCGACCACTCCTTCTTGCCGACGGTGACGTACTTGCGGACCTCTTCCACCGTCTCGAGCACGCGCCGCCGGGGGTCGAGCTCGGCCAGTTCCTGCGAAAGGTGGGCGAGGCGCACGGTCCTGCCCTCGACGAGCTTGCCGGAATCGGGCGCGATCACCCCCGAGAGCAGGCGTAACACCGACGACTTCCCCGAGCCGTTGACCCCGATCAGGCCGATCCGGTCACCGGGACCGAACTGCCAGGTGCAGTGGTCGAGCACGAGCGGGCCCGCGCCGGGGCCGCCCGCGTGAAGCGTCACGTCCTCGAGGTCGTACACGGTCTTGCCCAGCCGCGCGGAGGCGAACTTCAGCAGTTCGACGGTCTCCCTGGCCGGCGGCACGTCCGCGATCAGAGCCTCGGCGGCGTTGATGCGGAACTTGGGCTTGGAGGTCCGGGCGGGCGGCCCACGCCGCAGCCACGCGATCTCCTTGCGCATGAGGTTCTGCCTGCGGTCCTCGGCCGCCTGCGCGATCCGGGCCCGCTCCGCCTTGGCCAGGACGTAGGCGGCGTACCCGCCCTCGTACCGCTCGACGGCCCCGTCCACGACCTCCCAGGTCCGGGTCGACACCGCGTCGAGGAACCACCGATCGTGCGTGACCACCAGAAGCGCCGACTTGCGCTGCGACAGATGGGCGGCGAGCCAGGCGATGGCCTCGATGTCGAGGTGGTTGGTCGGCTCGTCGAGAACGATCAGATCGTGTTCGCCGATGAGCAGCCTGGCCAGGGCCGTACGGCGTCGCTCGCCGCCGGACAGCGCGGCCGCCTCGGCAGAAAGGTCGATGTCGCCGAGCAGGTTGGCGAGGATCTCCCGGATGGCCGGGTCTCCGGCCCACTCGTGCTCCGCCCTGTCCGCGAGGACCAGATCTTCCACGGTGGCCGCCGGATCGAGGTCGTCACGCTGGGACAGCGTGCCCACGCGCAGACCGCGGTTGTGAGTGACCCGTCCGGTGTCGGGCTTCAGCTCTCCGGCGATGATCGAGATCAGTGTGGTCTTGCCGCCGCCGTTGCGGCCGACGACACCGATCCGATCGTTCTGCTCGATGCCGAGGGAGACGCCGGACAGCAGGGGCTTGGGCCCGAAGGATTGGGAGACTGACTCGAGATTGACCAGGTTCATCGCCCGTAAAGCCTATCCGGCGACGACGGCTCCCGGGACGGGCCCTGACGCGGTCACTACGGACCTGCAGACCCCGGCGCCCGTGAGCGCGAGCGCCACCTCGGCGGCGTGCGCCCCGGAGTCGGCCAGGAAGGCGCACGTGGGCCCGGAGCCGGACACGATCGCGCCGAGCGCGCCCGCGTCGCGGCCCGCGTCGAGCGTCCGCCCGAGGGACGGCCGCAGCGCGAGCGCGGCGGGCTGCAGGTCGTTGACCAGCGCCAGGCCGAGTGCCTTCGCGTCGCCGTCGCGGAGCGCCGCCATGAGCGGCTCGCTGGCGACCGGCCAGGCGGCCTCCTCGCCCGCGGCCTCGCGCAGCCGGTCGCACTCGCCGTAGACCTTCGGCGTGGACAGGCCGCCGTCGGCAAGGGCGAAGACCCAGTGGAAGGTGCCGCCCGTCTCGACCGGCGTGAGCAACTCGCCCTTGCCCCTGCCGACCGCCGTGCCGCCGAGCAGGGCGAACGGGACGTCGCTGCCGATGTCGGCGCCGATCTCCATCAGTTCCTCGACCGGCAGCCCGAGGCCCCACAGCTCGTTGCACGCCACCAGGGCGGCCGCGGCGTCCGCGCTGCCCCCGGCCATGCCGCCCGCCACCGGGATCGTCTTGCGGATCAGCAGGTCGGCGCCGTACGAGCGGCCGGCCCGCGCCGCGAGGGCGAGCGCCGCCTTCGACGCCAGGTTGTCCTCGCCCGTCGGCACGCTGTCCGCCGACTCGCCCTCGACCCGGACGGTCAGCGTCCCGGAGGACGTGGACGGCTCGGTCGCCGTCAGTACGTCGAACAGCGACACCGCGTGGAAGACGTTCACCAGATCGTGGAAGCCGTCATCACGGAGGGGGCCCACGGCCAGCTGGAGGTTGACCTTGGCGGGCACCCGGACGGTGATCTCGCTCATCGCCCGCTCACCGCCTCCCCGACTCGTCCTGTCATCACGGCCACGGGACCCGAGCCTAACGTGGCCTGGACCTGCGACCGGCCAACGGATCCTCCTAAATGAGGGCGAAAGCCGTACATCAAAACGGTACGGTTTGAATGATCCCCCCGGTCAAATGGAGCACACCGATAGACGGCCCCAGCGTGACGAGCGCGCCTCTGTCCCCGAGCGACCCGGCCGCCATCGGCGGCTACACGCTGCTCGGGCGGCTCGGCACGGGCGGCATGGGAACGGTCTACCTCGGCTCCGGGGACGACGACCGGCTCGTCGCCGTGAAGGTCGTCCGGCGGGAGTACTCGGAGGACCCCGACTTCACCTCGCGGTTCCACTCGGAGGTCGAGCACGCGCAGGCGGTGGCCTCCTTCTGCACCGCCGAGGTCATCGGGCACGGCGAGGCCGCGGACGGCCGGCCGTACATGGTCACCGAGTACATCCCCGGCACACCGCTCGACCGGCAGATCTCGACGTACGGCAAGCTCGAGCCGACCACCCTGCACGGCGTCGCGTTCGGGGTCGCGGCGGCGCTGACCGCGATCCACTCGGCCGGCCTGGTGCACCGGGACCTGAAACCCGCCAACGTCATCCTGTCGATGTCGGGACCCCGGGTCATCGACTTCGGCATCGCCCGCGCCGTCGACGCGACCCACGGGCACACCAAGACGGGCGAGGTCGTCGGCACGCCGGGCTGGTGGGCACCCGAGCACCTGCAGGCGAACCCGGTGGGGCCGCCGGCCGACGTCTTCACGTGGGGCTGCCTGGTGGCCTATGCGGGAACCGGCCGCCATCCCTTCGGCGAGGGCCCTCCCATGGTCCTCGCCCACCGCATCCTGGAGACCGAACCGGACCTCACCGGCCTGCCCGAAGGTCTCTCCCACCTCGTGCGCCGGGCGCTGAACCGCTGGCCCAGGAACCGGCCGACCGCGCAGGAACTGCTGCTCGCCCTCCTCGGCGGGCAGACGGAAGAGCGGACGACCGAGGCGATCGAGGAACTGTGGGACCCGCCGCAGAACCTCCTGCCCGTTACCGCTCCCGACTCGGTGCCGGCGTCCCGCCGAAGAGGCCGGAGGAGACCGCCGACGGCCGTCCTCCTGGCCGCGGGACTCGTGGCGGTCATCGCCGCCGGCCTGATCATCGGGCTGCGAGCCGGAAGGCCGGGCGAGGCGGCGGCTCCCACGTCGAACACCCGGGTGAGCGACATCGGACGGCGCTTCGAGATCGGCGACGTCCAACTCGTCGTCCAGCGGCCCTCCTGCGGGAGCGCCGCGGGAGCGGGACAGTCCTGCCTCGTCGAATGGGTCCTGCTCAACGCGGGGGCCACCAAGATCGACCTGGCCGGGCCGCTCGACCTCGTCGACGACCAGGGGGTCACCCGCGCCGCCGTGCGGGCGGTCAAGGACTCCCCCGCGTCCATCCAGCCCGGGGACATGCTCACCCTGTCCACGGAATACACGCTCCCCGCGGACCGCAGGGCCGTACGGCTCGTCGGACCGGTGATCACGGGTGGCGGCGACATCGAGGTGCGCCTGTGACCGGCACGCGGAAGGGACGCCTGGTCCTCACGGCTATCGCACTGGCCTGCGTCGCCGCCATGTCTCCCTCTCCTCCGCCGCCGCCGACGCCGCCCGATCCCACACCGGAGATCACGCCGACGATCACCCCTGAGCCGACGCCCAGTGTCTCGGTCGATCCCACACCGACCCCCACGCTGGTCATCCCCTCGCAGGGATCGCCCCCGCGGCCTCCTCGGTCCGGCAACACCCGCCCGCCCACGCCCCCTCAGCCGGACAGATGCCCGGACGCGGGCGAGTTCGACTTCGACGGGGACGGTCAGGACGACGCCGTGGTCGGCGACCCGTTCGCCGGCTTCGGATCGGCGCGTGGCGGAAGGCTCTTCCTTCTGCACGGCAGGCCGGGCGCCCCCCTCGACCCGGCCGTCCAGGCCATGGACGCGAGCACGCCCGGCTGGATCGCCCGGCCCGGGCACATCGACGGCGACCGGTGCATGGACCTGGTCGTCGCCAACCCGTTCGCGGACGGCAGGCGCGGCTCCTCGACGGTGCACGGCTCCGGCATCGCCTACGTCTACTGGGGCGGGCCCGACTTCGGCCGCGTCGCCACCCGGCTGGAGCTGAAGCCGCCCGTGGCGCGATCCTCCGCGCGTTTCGGCTGGTCCGTGGCCGTACGGGACGGTCTGGTGGCGATCGGCGCACCCTACGAGGACGCCGACGACACGATCGACTCCGGCGCCGTCTACCTCTTCGATCTCAAGGATCGCAAGGCGGGCAAGCCCCAGCGGATCACACAGAACTCGCCCGGCGTCCCGGGCATCGGCCAGCCCGGCGACATGTTCGGCTGGGCGGTGACCCTGGGCAGGCTGGGCGGCTCCCCCGGAGCCACCGACCTGGCGGTGGGAGTTCCCTTCGAGGACAGGGAGGAATCCGGCCAGACGGACACGGGAGGCCTCACCGTGGTCTACGACGTGTCGTCGCACCCGTCGCGGTATCGCGGCGCCAAATGGGATCTCTCCACCGTCACCGACGAGATCCCCTCGAACTCGGGCGACGACTTCGGCTACTCCCTGCGGTTCGGCAAGGACGGCGACCAGGGCTATCTGGCGGTCGGCGCGCCCAAGGCGGACCCGGAGGGGGTGCGGGACGCGGGGGTCGTCGTGCTCTTCGAGGTGACCGACTCAGGTCCGCGCTACCTGCGGACACTGCGCCAGGGGCTCGACATCGTGGGCGACAGCCCCGATCCGGGCGACAGGTTCGGCTGGTCGGTGGCCATCAGCGGCCCGTACGTCCTCGTCGGGGCACCCGGCGAAAGCGGGCCCACCACCCCGGAGAGCGGGGCGGTGAACGTCGTGCCACTCGGTAACGGCTCCGCCGGGCTGATGACGACGCTGGACGATCCTCAGCCGTACGACCACTTCGGATGGAGCGTGAGCGCGTTCGGGGACGGCCGGTTCCTGATCGGCGCTCCCGATCGGGGAACCACGGGAACGGTCGCCGTGGTGACCACGGCGACCGCCGCGAGCGGCCGCAACCTGCGCGAACTCTCGCCTGAGCGGGCGGGGCCGGCGGGCACGCAGTTCCTGGACTTCGGCTCCGCCGTGGCGGGCTAGCCGAGCCGGTCCGTCTCGGGTTCCTTGGGTTCCTTCTCTGGTTCCATCTCCGGGCCCGTCTCGAGAGGCGGCCGGTGCTCGGCGATGCGCGCGAAGTCCTCGATGCCGAGTTGCTCGCCTCTCGCCTGCGGATCGACTCCCGCCTTGACGAGTGCCTCCTCGGCGGCGGACGCCGTACCGGCCCAGGCCGCGAGGGCGGCGCGGAGCGTCTTGCGCCGCTGGGCGAACGCGGCGTCGACGGCCGCGAAGACCTCTTCGCGTGGCGCCGACGTCTCCGGCGGATCCCTGCGGACGAGGGAGACCAGGCCGGAGTCGACGTTCGGCGCCGGCCAGAAGACGTTGCGGCCCACCGGTCCGGCCCTGCGGACGTCGGCGTACCACGCGGCCTTGAGCGACGGAATGCCGTAGATCTTCGACCCCGGGGAGGCCGCGAGCCGGTCGGCGACCTCCGACTGGACCATGACCAGGCTCCGGCGCAGCGACGGCAGCACCTCCAGAAGGTGCAGCAGGACCGGGACGGACACGTTGTACGGCAGGTTGGCCACGAGCGCGGTCGGTTCGGCGCCCAGGTCGGCGGGCCGTACCCGGAGGGCGTCGGCGTGCACGACCGTCAGCCGGTCGGCGCGTTCGGGCTCATGCTCGGCCACCGTCAGCGGCAGTTGCTCCGCGAGCACCGGGTCGATCTCCACCGCGACGACCCGCGCGACCTCGGGGAGCAGCGCCAGCGTCAACGAGCCGAGGCCCGGGCCGACTTCGATGACCACGTCGTCCGGGGCGATCTCGGCCGTCCGGACGATCCTGCGCACCGTGCCGCCGTCGATGACAAAGTTCTGCCCGAGCTTCTTCGTCGGCCTGATGTTCAGCTTCTTCGCCAGCGTGCGTACCTCAACCGGACCGAGCAGGCTCATCCCTCCAGTGTGGTGCATGCTCGCAGGTCGATTCGCCAGGCGACTCGTCGCATGCTCCTTGTTTCCGGGACTTTCCCCCTTGGGGCAATCCACCCCGCATCCGGCGTCGAACCCCCCATATACCGAAAGGGGCGGACAGACGTGGACGACGTACTCACGGTCAGGATCGACAGAAACCGGTCCCCGCGACCCCCCGGAGCCGAGCCGCTCCGACCGGGCGATCCGCCGGTCATCGGCCCCTACCGGCTGCTGGGCAGGCTCGGCGAGGGCGGGATGGGAACCGTCTACCTCGCCCTGGCCCCCACAGGCCGGATGGTCGCGGTGAAGGTGGTGAAGTCCGAGTTCACGCAGGACGAGACCTTCGCCGCCAGGTTCCACGCGGAGGTGGACAACGCCCGCAAGGTGGCCTCGTTCTGCACGGCCCAGGTGCTGGACAACGGCGACGCCGCGGACGGCCGGCCGTACATGGTCACCGAGTACATCCCCGGGGTGCCGCTGTCGCGGCAGATCGCGGCGTACGGCCCGCTGGAGCCGGGCGCGCTCACCGGGGTCGCGCTCGGCGTGACGGCGGCGCTGGCCGCCATCCACGTGGCGGGACTCGTCCATCGCGACCTCAAGCCGGCGAACGTGATCCTGTCCATCTCGGGACCACGGGTGATCGATTTCGGGATCTCCCGGGCGCTCGACGCCACGCACGGCTTCACGCGGGCGGGCGAACTGCTCGGAAGCCCCGGCTGGTGGGCTCCGGAGCAGGTCCGGGGCGAGCAGGTGACCCAGGCGTCGGACATCTTCGCGTGGGGCTGCCTGGTGGCCTACGCGGGAAGCGGCCGCCGGCCCTACGGCGACGGCGACGCGCTGGCCCTGGTCGCCCGCGCGCTCAACAGCCCTCCCGACCTGGGGTCGCTGCCCGCCCCGCTCGACGAGCTCACCCGACGCGCCACCCACCCGGACCCCTCGCGCCGGCCCACCGCACAGGAGCTGCTCATCGCGCTCGTCGGCGGGGTCGCGAGCGCCCCGGCGTCTCCGGCTGCGGTCGCCGTCGTGGCGCCTGCCATATCGGCACCGGCCACTGAAGCACCGGCCACTGAAGCACTGGCCGTGGACGCGCTGCCGACGGAGGCTCTGGCCACGGAGGCACTGGCAGGCGTATGGGAGCCCCCGGTCGGCGTGACGCAGGTTCTGGCCCTGCCCTCCGCCGATGCGGTGTCGGCCGACACGTCCCCCGTACCCGGCGTGCCGTCCCCCGGCGCGGAACCGGGCGATGGCGTGCGGCGCGCCAAGAAGATCCGCCTGCTGGCCGTCGCCGCGTCGGCCGTGATCGCGCTGACCCTCGCCCTCGGCGGGCTGATCACGTTGTCCGGCGGAACGTCGCGGGGCACCGAAGCGGCCGCCGCCACCGTCACGGCCTCCCCCGGGAGCACGGCCGCCGCGGAGAAGGCGCCCGTCGCCGACTCGGACGTCGGCAGGCGGCTGCAGGTCGCGGGGTCCGACACGCAGCTTCTCGTGCCGCAGCGGCCGCGCTGCGGCCTGACCACCTACGAGGACACCACCAGCATTCGCGGTGGCCTGTGCCTCGTCCGCTGGACGATGGTGAACCTGGGCGGAGATCTGGCGCCGATCAGCACCACGCCCCCGCTCCTGGTCGACGACGCCGGAGACGAGCACCCCGCCGAGGAGGCCTCGACGCTCCCGCCCACGGCCCTCGTGCCAGGCGGCAAGGTCGACGGAGTCCTGGTCTTCGATCTCCCGTCCAGCCGTACGCCCGTGAAACTGGTCCTCGCCGACGATCTGGAGGTGCGGCTATGAGGCTCCTGCACACGGTCCCGGCCGTCCTGCTCATGCTCACCGCGCTGTTCAGCCCTGATACGGCTCTCGCCCAGGACGGCTGCTCGACGGCCGGCCCAGCCGACTTCAACGGCGACGGGCTCGCCGACGCCGTCGTGGGGGACCCGTTCGCCGACGTCCAGGGCAAGGAGGGGGCGGGAGCCGTCCACGTCCTGCTCGGCGGCGGGCGGTCGTCTGGTGTCCTGGTGCTCCAGAGTCCCGACGCCGCCTCCGGCGACGGCTTCGGATGGTCCGTACGGACCGTCCATGCCGACGGCGACCGGTGCCTGGACGTGGTGGTCGGCGCGCCGTACAGCGACGGGGAGGGCAGCAGGGACGCCGGGGCGGCCTATGTGTTCCACGGCACGCCGAGCGGTCTGCCCGAGGTCACCAGGCTCCTCCCCGAACGGCAGCCGAACGCCCACTTCGGCTGGTCGCTGGCGGCGGCCGAGTCGCCCTCGGGTGGCGCGCTCGTCGCCGTGGGAGAGCCTCATGCCGACCGCGACGGCGTGACCGATTCGGGAGCGGTCCACCTGTTCGAGGTGGGCGACACCGCGAAAGCTTCAGCGATCATCACGCAGGAGTCCGAGGGCGTCCCCGGCAACAGCGAGATCGGCGACATGTACGGCTGGGCTCTCGCCCTCGGCCACCTCGGCGGCCGGCCCGGCGAGCTCGACCTGGCCGTCGGAGTGCCGTTCGAAAACGACGACGGCGCCGGCAGGCAGGTGGCCTCGGGTAAGGCCGACGCCGGCGCGGTCGGAGTCGTCTTCGACGTGCAGGCCGCGCGCGGCCGCTACGCCGGCACGGCGTTGGGTCCCCAGGGGGACCGGCGCTCGACCGGCCGGTTCGGCTACGCCCTGGACTACGCCGAGTGGCGGGGCGACGGCTTTCTTGCGGCGAGCGCGCCGCGAGCCTCGGGAGACTCCGGAATGGTGGAGCTGTTCGCCAGGAAGGGCGCAGGAGAGGTGTCGCCGCTGCGGACGTTCCCGGCGGAATCCGGCGAACTGGGAGGCGGGAGCCTCGCCTTCTGGAACCGTGAGGGCGTCCTGTCCCTGGCGATCGGCTCGCGCATGACGCCCGCGCTCGACCCCGGGCTGTCAGGCGTGCTGCGGCCGATCCTCGCGGACAACGCGGTCACGTCCGGTGCCGTCCCCGATGTGAGCGTCGGCGCGTTCGTGCACGACGGCGCGGCTGTCAGCGACGTCGGCGGCCGGAGCGCGTTCGAGCCGGGCACGGGCCTGCTCGTGGGCCTGCCGGACGCCGGGCCCACCGGGTCGGTCGCCGTCATCGATCGAGGCGCCCCGGTGTATCACGGCCCAGGAAAGATCGACGGTGGCGCCTCCGCCGATTTCGGCGCGGCCGTCGCCGGCTGAGTCACCATGCGCCTGATGAGTGACGTGCCCCGCCTTCGGCGCCTGTTGAGTCACCAGGCGCCGAAGGCGGTCTCGCCGTTGGCGCTGATGGCGGCGGCCAGGTCGCGGACGTCCGCGCCCTTGACCTCGGCCAGGCAGCGAAGGGTCAGCGGGATGAGGTACGGGGCGTTCGGCTTGCCCCGGTGGGGCACGGGCGGCAGGTAGGGGGCGTCGGTCTCGACCAGCATGAGCTCCATGGGGGCGACGCCGGCGGCCTCCCGCAGGTATCCGGCGTTCTTGTAGGTCACCGGGCCGGAGAAGGACATGTAGTACCCGGCGTCCGAGCAGCGCTTGGCCAGCTCGGCGTCCCCCGAGAAGCTATGAAAAATCACGACATCGGGCGCGCCTTCTTCGGCGAGAACCCTGAGTACGTCGTCGTGAGCGTCGCGATCATGGATGACCAGGGCCTTGCCGGTCCGCTTGGCGATCTCGATGTGCGCGCGGAAGCTCGCCTGCTGGTCGTCATGGGAGGCCCAGTCGCGGAAGTAGTCGAGGCCGGTCTCCCCCACCGCCCGGACATGTGGCAGCCGCGCCAGCTCCTCGATCTCGCCGAGGACCTCAGGGGTGGACGCGTGGGCCTCGTTGGGGTGGATCGCCACTCCCGCGTAGACGTCGTCATGATTCGCCGCCGTCGCGGCGTTCCAACGGGAGGACGGCAGGTCGTACCCGATCGTCACGAGCCTGGTGACACCCACCGACTTGGCCTGTTCGAGGATCGCCCTGATGGAGGCGCCGGCCGCCTGGGCGGCCTGGGCCACCGGGTCACCCGAGGACGCCTGCCTCTCCCCGACCATGATGTCGAGATGGCAGTGGCTGTCGAACACCTCACCCGGCAGACCTTCAGGCACCGGCGGAATCCCATTCACGCCCCCAAACCCTACCCGCCCCCCATTTGGGGATCATGCACAGATTCGGAGAGGTGCGGCCCGACCAGGGCCGACCTCTCCGAACCCGTGCATGATCACGGGAAAGCACGATCCAGGGGGTCAGGACTCCAGGCGGGCGAGTTCCTCGTCGACGACCTTGTTGTCGAGCTTGGCGAACAGCGGCGTCGGCGGAGCCAGCGGCACACCGGCCTTGATCGGACGGTGCTCCCACTTGGCCGCCCCGTGGTAGTCACCCGTGATGATCGGGTACGACGGGCCGCCGTCCTCGTCAACCTCGTGGATCTCCGGCATGCCGGACCACACGCCCTCGCCACCCAGCATCTCGAAGATCTTGTTCGACGAGGTGGGCACGAACGGGGTGAGCATGGTCTTGACGTCGTCCACGATCTGAAGGGCCACGTGCAGGATCGACCCCTGTCGCTCGGGATCGTCCTTGATCTTCCAGGGCTCCTGCTCGGCGAGGTACTTGTTCGCGTCGCGCACCACGTCGAACGCCTCGGTGACCGCGTTCTTGAACCGCGACCGCTCGAGCTCGCCCCCGACGGCCGTGAAAGCCGTGCGGGACCTTTCCAGCAGCGTGCGGTCGGCGTCGGTCAGGTGGACGGCCTCCGGGATCGCGCCGAAGTTCCTCGCGGCCATGGAGATCGACCGGTTGACCAGGTTGCCCCAGGCCGCGACCAGTTCGCCGTTGTTGCGGTTGACGAACTCCGACCAGGTGAAGTCGGTGTCCTGGTTCTCCGGGCCGGCGACGGCGATGTAGTAGCGCAGGGCGTCCGCCGAGTAGCGCTCGAGGAAGTCGCGGACGTAGATCACGACCTGGCGCGACGACGAGAACTTCCGGCCCTCCATGGTCAGGAACTCGCTCGAGACCACCTCGGACGGCAGGGCGAGCTTCCCGAGCGATCCCGGCGTGCCGCCCCTGGCGCCCTCGCCGTTGTAGCCGAGGAGCATCGCCGGCCAGATCTCCGAGTGGAAGACGATGTTGTCCTTGCCCATGAAGTAGTAGCCCCGGGCGTCCGGGTTCTGCCACCACTGCCGCCAGGCGTCCGGGTCCCCGCTGCGCCGCGCCCACTCGATGGACGCCGACAGGTAGCCGATGACGGCGTCGAACCACACGTAGAGCCGCTTGTCCGAACGGTCGCTCCAGCCGTCCAGCGGGATGGGGACGCCCCAGTCGAGGTCACGGGTGATCGCCCGCGGCTGCAGGTCGCCGAGCAGGTTGAGCGAGAACTTCAGCACGTTGGGCCGCCACTCGCCCTGCTTGGACTGCAGGTAGGTGCCCAGCGCCTCGGCGAACGCCGGCAGGTCCAGCATGAAGTGCTCGGTCTCGACGAACGCGGGCGTCTCGCCGTTGATCCGCGACCGCGGGTTGATCAGGTCGATCGGGTCGAGCTGGTTGCCGCAGTTGTCGCACTGGTCGCCGCGGGCGCCGTCGTAGCCGCAGATCGGGCAGGTGCCCTCGATGTACCGGTCCGGCAGGGTGCGCCCGGTCGACGGGGAGACCGCCCCCATCGTGGTCTTGGGGAAGACGTAGCCGTTCTTGTAGAGACCCAGGAAGATCTCCTGCGCCACGGCGTAATGGTTCTTCGTCGTGGTCCGGGTGAACAGGTCGTAGGACAGGCCCAGCCCGGTGAGGTCCTCCGCGATGACGCGGTTGTACCGGTCGGCGAGCTGGCGGGCGGTCACGCCCTCGTTGTCGGCCTGCACCTGGATGGGCGTGCCGTGCTCGTCGGTGCCGGAGACCATCAGGACCTTGTTGCCCGCCATCCGCTGGTAGCGGCTGAAGACGTCGGACGGCACTCCGAAGCCGGAGACGTGCCCGATGTGACGAGGACCGTTGGCGTACGGCCAGGCGACGGCGGTCAAGATGTGCTGGGACATGCCCACAAGCCTAGAGCCCTCCCGGCGCCGTATCACACCGGTTTGCCGCGCGTCGGCCTCATGCCTCGTACGGCACGGCCCCGGCTCTCGGCACAGGTGCGGTACGGCACCACCTCAGGGCCGCCTATGGCACGGCCCCGGCCCTCGGCACACGTGCGGTCCGGCACCACCTCAGGGCCGCGTACGGCACGGCCCCGAGCCTCGGACGGCAAGCGGGCGAGGCGCCCCAGGTGCCCCTCGCCTCAGGCCTCGGCGTGCGTGCGGGTGAGGGCCTCGGCGGCCTCCTCCGCGGCGGACGCGGCGATGTCGGTCGGCGTCTCGCGAGACCTGCGGATGCCGAGGATGCTGATGAACAGCGACGCGAAGATCGTCTGGAAGCTCATGATGAACGCGGTCGCGGACGGCACCACCAGGCGCAGCGACTCCGCCGGGATCAGCTCGCCGAAGCCGCGGCCACCCCAGTGGACCAGGGACGCCACCAGGCCGCCGAGACCGGCGATCCCCAGCAGGCCGCCGGCGATCAGGCCCTTCTCCAGCGTGACGATGTCGACGAGCTTCCTGATCCGCCGGTCTTCTGGCAGGAAGCCCTCCTCCGCGGCGTACACCTTCGTGAACAGCGCGAACAGCACGGCCTGGAACCCGATCACGACGATCGCCGAGGCCCCCACGAGGGTGTCGACGTCGAAGGCCAGGTTGCCGATGCGGACCGGACCGAAGGTCAGCGCGGCGCCGGCCAGCAGGCCGAGGGTCATCAGCGCGAGCCCGGGGATGAAGAACAGCCAGCGGGGGCTGTACAGCAGCAGGAAGCGCAGGTGGCGCCAGCCGTCACGCCAGGAACGCAGGTGCGGCGGGCGGGAGCGGCCGTCGGGCGACAGCGTGGTCGGCACCTCGCGGACGTCGAGGCCCTGGAGCGTGGACTTGACGACGACCTCGGAGGCGAACTCCATGCCGCCGGTCTGCAGGCCCAGCCGCAGGATCGAGTCGCGGCGGAAGCCCCGCAGGCCGCAGTGGAAGTCGCCGATGGCGCTCGGGAAGAACAGCCGCCCGACGAACGACAACACCGGGTTGCCGAGGTAGCGGTGGAGCGGCGGCATGGCGCCGGGGGCGATGCCGCCCTTGAACCGGTTGCCCATGACGAGCTCGGCGCCGTCGCGCAACTGCTCCACGAACGGCATCAGGTTCGTGAAGTCGTAGGAGTCGTCGGCGTCTCCCATGATCACGTACTTGCCGCGGGCGGCCCGGATGCCGCCCAGGAGGGCGTTGCCGTAGCCCTTCTCGGCGATGTGCACCACGCGAGCGCCCGCATCCCGTGCGAGCTGCTGCGATCCGTCGGTGCTGCCGTTGTCGGCGATCACCACCTCGCCGTCTATCCCATGCTCATGCATGCAGGCAAGAGCCTTGCGAACGCATGTCTCGACGGTCTCGGCCTCGTTGAGGCACGGCATGACGACAGTCAGCTCCACGTCGCAACTCCTTGCATATGACGGCAGGACACCATGATGCCCGCTTCCCCCAGGTGCCCGAGTCAAGTCCACAAAAGGGCTGGCATTCTGTAACCATGGTCGCGGTCGCGGAGCCACCGGTTGTGGACGCCTCCCCAGTAAGCGGATGGGGGCGTCTTCTCGCTTTTCTGCGCCGCCACAGGGTCTTCGCCGTCGCGGTCGGTCTGGCTGCATTGTTGCGGATCATCACCATGCTGGGCTTCGGCCCGGCGATGTGGTTCAACGACTCCTACGACTACATCTCCGTGGCGCTGCGCCCCCGGCCGCATCCGATCCGCCCGGACGGCTACGGGTTCTGGCTCCTGATCCTCCGTCCGCTGCACAGCCTGGCCGTGGTCGCGTTCACCCAGCATTTGATGGGAATCGCGGCAGGCGTACTGATCTATGCCCTTCTGACCAAGAAATTTGGCATCCCAGGCTGGGGGGCGACCCTCGCCGCGGCGCCGATCCTGTTCGACGCCTACCAGATCCAGCTCGAGCAGCTGGTCATGTCGGACGCGATGTTCATCCTGCTCGTCGTCGGCGTGATCACGCTGGTCCTGTGGCATCGGACGATGTCGTGGCGGGTGGGCGCGGTCGTCGGAGTCCTGCTGGCGTTGACGGCCCTGACCAGGAGCATCGGGCTGCCGATCCTCGCTCTGGTCGTCGTCTATCTGCTGATCAAGCGGGCCGGCTGGAAGCCCATCGTCGCCATGATCATCGCCTGCGCCCTCCCCGTCGGGGCGTACATGGGCTGGTTCAAGGCCGTGAACGGCCAGTTCGCGATGACCAACAGCGACGGAGTGATCCTTTACATGAGGACCTCGCTGTTCGCGGACTGCCACGAGATGAACCTGGACAAGCGCAAGGAGCTCGAGCTCGTCCTCCTGTGCATCAACACCCCGCGTGACAAGCGGGAGCCCTCCGCCCAGGCGTATCTGTGGTGGGACAACGAGAACCAGCTGCACGTCTTCGGCTCGGGCATGAAGTTCACCCCCGAGATCAACGCGAACGCGAGCACCTTCGCGAAGAAGGCGATCCTCTCGCAGCCGGGTGACTATCTCGCGGCCGTGGCCAAGGACTTCTTCCGCGCGTTCCGTTGGGACCGGCCGCAGTTCCCCGACTACAAGACCTACATGCTGTACGAGTTCAGAAACTCGTTCACCCGGGAGCTCCCGAAGTGGAGCTCCTACCACAGCACGACCGACAAGGACGCCGAGGCCTACGAGAACGGCCCTGCGGCGACGCGCGTCGTCGCGCCCTGGTCCGACATCATGATCGGCTACCAGAAGGTGGTGCGGCTCCCCGGTCTCGCGCTCGGCCTGCTCCTGCTCGTCGGCCTGTACGGCGTGGCCGTGCGATGGCGGGAGCTGGGCGGGGCCGTCCTGCTGCCCTGGCTCGGCGGGGTCGGCCTGGTCCTGGCCCCGGCCGCGACGGCCGAGTTCGACTACCGCTACCTGCTGCCCGCCGCGCCGCTGGCCTGCCTGGCCGCCGCCATCACCATCGCGGGGCTGCGCGAACGCCGGCGGCCGGACGCGACCGAGCCCGCCGTTCCGCACCCCTCCGACCCACAGCACCCGAAGCCGCAGACCGCCGATCGGCAGCCCCCGGTACAGCAGACCCCCGACCAACAGCGCCCCGACCCGCAGCCCGCCAAGCCGCAGCGCCGCGACCAGCAGCCCGACGCCGAAGCACCTCAAACCACCAAAGCCGCTCAAACCACAAAAGTCGCTGAGACCGCCGAAGCCGCTGAGACCGCCGAAAGCGCCTGATCGCCTCAGGAGCCGTGGACGGCGTTGTAGAGCTCCCGCTTGGGGATGCCCGCCGACTTCGCGACGTCGACGATCGCCTGCTTGCGCGGCACCCCGGTCTCCTCGAGGCGGGCCACCTCTCCGACCAGGTCGTCCATCACCGGCGGGGCGTCCTCCGCGGCCCGTCCCGCGACGACCAGGGTGATCTCGCCCCGGACCTCGCCCGTCGCCCATTCGGCCAGTTCGGCGAGCGTCCCCCGCCGCACCTCCTCGTAGGTCTTGGTGAGCTCGCGGCAGACGGCGGCCCGCCGATCGGGTCCGAACGCCTCCGCCATGGCCTCCAGGGCCGCCCCCACGCGGTGGGGGGCCTCAAAGAAGACCATCGTCCGCTCCTCGCCGGCCAGGGCCGCCAGCCGCCGCGCCCGCTCGCCGGGCTTGCGCGGCGGGAACCCCTCGAAGCAGAAGCGGTCACTGGGCAGGCCGGAGACGGCCAGCGCGGTGGTGACGGCAGAGGGCCCGGGAAGAGCGGTCACCTGCACCCCGGCCTCGACCGCGAGGCTCGTGAGCCGGTATCCGGGGTCGGACACTCCCGGCATGCCCGCGTCCGTGATCACGACGACGGTCTGTCCCGCGAGCAGGGCGTCCAGCAGTTCCTTCGCCCGGCCGGCCTCGTTGGCGTCGTAGTAGGACACGACCCGGCCGGTGACGGTCACCTCGAGGTCGGCGGCGAGCCGCCGGAACCTGCGCGTGTCCTCCGCCGCGATCACGTCGGCTCCGGCGAGCACCTCGCGGAGCCTGGGCGAAGCGTCCCCCAACCGACCGATTGGGGCTCCCGCGAGAATAAGCACCCGCTCAGCCTATGACTTCCTGAAACGTTCACACGCGGACGGCCAGATGTTCCCAATCAGCGCGTACGCCATGTTCCGCACCCACCCTCACCAGTACTCTGTCGCAGGTGGCCGTAACCGACTTCCCATACCAGGCATTCGAGGAGCCGGACCAGGGGCCGAGTACGGCTTCGCAGGTCTCCCTCCGCGATCGGCTGGTGCCGCCCATGCCCGGGAGCGCCTTGTGGGGCTGGATCGGTCCGATCATCGTCGCCGTGTTCGGCGCGGTCCTCCGGTTCACCCGGCTCGGGACTCCGCACTCCGTCGTCTTCGACGAGACGTACTACGCGAAGGACTCGTGGGCGATCGCCAAGTACGGTGTCGAACGGCAGTTCGTCGACGGCGCGGACAAGCTGATGTTGTCCGGCAACGCGAACATCTTCAAGACGTGCCAGCAGGTGGACCAGTGCGCCAACTACGTCGTGCATCCGCCGCTCGGCAAGTGGCTCATCGGCCTCGGCGAGATGATCTTCGGCCTCGACCCGTTCGGCTGGCGCTTCGCCACGGCGCTCATCGGGTCGCTCTCCATCCTGATCCTCGCCAGGGTGGCACGCCGAATGACGCGCTCGACCCTGCTGGGCTGCCTCGCCGGCTTCCTGCTGTCCCTGGACGGCCTGCACTTCGTGTTGTCCCGTACGGCACTGCTGGACATCTTCGTGATGTTCTGGGTGCTGGCCGGGTTCGCCTGCCTGGTGGTCGACCGTGACCGCACGCGGGAACGCCTGGCGGTCTGGCGCGAGTCGAGGGAGGACGTCGACGAGTTCGGCCCGTCCCTGGGCCTGCGGCCATGGCGGCTGGCCGCCGGGCTGTGCCTCGGCGCGGCGGTGGCCAGCAAGTGGACCGCGGTCTTCTTCATCATCGGTTTCCTGCTGCTGACGATCTTCTGGGATTTCGGGGCGCGGCGGGCCGTCGGCCTCCGCCGGCCGTACGCCGGAGCGTTCGCCAGGGACGTGACGCCGGCCGCGGGCTGGGTGGCCGTGGTGCCCGGCCTGGTCTACGTCCTGTCCTTCACCGGCTGGTTCCTGTCCGACAAGGGCTACGGGCGCAACTGGGCGGAGGCGACCTCCGGCGGCAACCCGCTGCACTTCGTCTTCAGCTCCCTGCACTCGTGGTTCACCTACCAGTTCCAGGTGCTGAGCTTCCACGAGGGCCTGGACGCCACCCACCCGTACCAGTCGCAGCCCTGGCAGTGGCCGCTCCTGCTGCGACCGGTCGCGTTCTTCTACGAGTCGCCGAAGAACTGCGGGGCGTCGTCGTGCTCCTGGGCCGTGCTCGGGACCGGGACGCCGGCGATCTGGTTCGGCGCCGTGGCGGCCCTCATCGCGATGATCGCCTGGTACGTGTCGACCCGGGACTGGCGCGCGGGCGCGGTGCTCCTGGCCTACGCGGCCGGCTGGCTGCCGTGGTTCTACTTCGCCATCGTCAACCACCGGACGATGTTCCTGTTCTACGCGCTGCCGATGGTTCCGTTCATGGTCCTGGCCATCGTCCTGGCCTGCGGTCTCATGATCGGCCGGGGGGACGCCAGGCCTGCCCGGCGAGTGGTCGGAACGGTGTTCGCGGGCGGTTTCGTCCTGCTCGCCCTGGTCAACTTCTGGTGGCTCTACCCCATCCTTTCCGCCCAGATCGTGCCGTATGACGTATGGCACGCACGAATGCTCTTCCCGTCGTGGATCTGACCTTTCGTATCGTTGGTCACAGGGGTGGTCACCAGTGAGGCATGGTCGTCGTCAACGATGGGTCGCATACGGCAGACTTCGAGTCATGCCCGCACCTGACGTGGCCGCACTCCTCGCCGAGTTGGAGCGCGCCGAGCCGGACACCGCCGACGCGGCACGGGTGGCCGTCGAATGGCTGACCGGCGGCGAAGCGCTGGAGACCATCAGTCAGCTCGATGTGTGCGAGTTCCTCTGGTACACGTTGCCGATCAAGATCTCAGGTGACCGGCCGACCATCGCCCGGGCGCTCGGCGAGCTCCTCCGCCTCGGTGGACTGGGACGGTATGCCGCGTTGTGCGACTCCCCTCTGACGGCCGAAATCCTGCGCGTCTACGCCCGGGACGGCGAGGAGGCGGGCGCCGCCGCCTACCACCAGGCGCTTGAGGAGACCGGGGTCCTGCCGCCCGACGTCGCGGAGCTGTCCTGGAGCTCGATCATGGGGCCGGAGGAGCTGGGCGCCCATCTCGCCTGTGCTGCCGCGCTGGAGCTCGCCATCGTGTCGGGCGACCCGGTCGAGCGCGGAACGCTGACCACCCGCTGGCTGACCTCTCCCCGTCCCGAGCTGGGCGGCGACTGCTGGCTGCACCGGGTCCACGGGGAGCGGCTCAACCGCTGGGTCCTCGGGCGCGGCAGCGCCCGCCGGGAGCTGGCCCAGCCCTTCGAGGTTCGGCTGCACGCGCCCGTGGCGGCGCCGTCCGGGACCTGCCTCGAGCCGCTCCGCTGGCTGCTGGCCCTCGCGGTGAACGGCGTGCCGCTGACGGAGAGGTCCAACCTCACCCGTGTGCTCGTCCTCGACGCCGTCGACCGTTTCGGCTGGGACGCCATGTCCACGCGGTCGGTGCGGAGCGAGGCCGACGTCCCCGCGCTGACCGCGCTCAAGGAGATCGCCGTCCACGAGCTCGGGGCGCTGAGCCGTACGGGCAGGCGGCTCGAGCTGACACCCGTGGGACGCGCGCTGCTCGACGACCCGGTGGCGCTGTGGAGGGAGGCGGCCGCCACACTGCTGCTCCCGGCCCGGGGCGAGCACGACTTCGAGATCTCCATCCGCGAGTCGGCCCTGATGCTGCTCGTGGACAACGGGCCGCTGCCCTACCGCGAGCTGAGCGAGCGCGTCTCCGACGTCGTCAACGGCGAGGGATGGCGCACGGCCGAAGGCGGTCAGGTCGCGCCGCCCGACCTGGCGGCGCCGCTCGGCGAGCTTCAGCGCCGTCTCGACGCCCTGGCCCTGCGTGCCGACTGCTCGTGGGACGCACCGTGGCGGCTGACCGAGGTGGGCCGCTCCGCGGCGCTCGCCGCACTGCGCGCCCGCGCGCTGCGGCCCCGCCAGTACGCCGGCATGGGCTGAGCCGACCCCGCCAGTACGTCGACATTGGCTGAGCCGGCCGGGGACTCCCGCCGTACCTCTGAGAGGCGCGCGTCGAAACGGTCCCGGACAGCTCCCCAAAAGATCCCAAACCGTACAATCCGATCATTTCGCGAACGTCGGCGCGGCGGCTGTGGAACCATCGTGTCGCACCGCGTGAGCGGGATGGGAGTCGTCATCGCCCCTATGGCGGAGAGATGGGCCGGTCATCTGATGAATGAGCAATTCGACGTGGTCCTGCGGGGTTATGACCGGAAGCAGGTGGACGCGTTCTTCGAGCGTCTCGACGCCGACGCCGTCACCGCCGAGGAGCTGCGCAAGCCGTCGTTCCGCGTGGCGATGATGGGCTACGACCGGCACCAGGTGTGGGACGCCGTCGAAGACCGCGTCGCGGCCCCGGCCGACGAGCCCGGAGGGCACGGCGTGCACCCCGTGGAGTCCTCGTCCGGCGGGACCTACGGAAAGGAGTTCGACCTGGTCCTGCGGGGTTACGACCGCCACCAGGTCAATGTGATCCTCTCGCGGGTCGAGGCGGGGACCATCTCCACCGAGGAGTTGCGCGAGACCTCGTTCAAGGTCGTGATGCGGGGTTACGACCGGCACCAGGTGTGGGACGCCGTCAAGGGCTTCGCCGGCAAGCTCGAAGGGCAGACGGAGGAATAGGCTCCGCGGCCCGGAACTCGTACGCCCGCAGGCCGCTGTTCGTGATCATCGATCGCCCCCCGTCGCGTGGGAGAAGACTTCCGATGAGCGTCGCCGCCCGTGCCCGCCGGCCGTACGAGGAACTCAGCCGCGCCGGGCAGATCCGCCGGATGCGGCGGCTGGCGGAGGTGGCGGTCGGGGCGTACCCCGTCGAGACCACGCGGATCACCCCGCTGATGCGCGGCTTCAACACGACCTTCCGGGTCGACACCGCCGGCGGCGGACGGCATGTCCTCCGGATCCAGCGCACCGGCGGCCCTACGGCTGAGATGGTCCGCTCCGAGATGACGTGGCTCGCGGCGCTGTGCCGGGACACCGACCTCGTGGTCCCGGCGCCGGTGCCCACCCGCGACGGCGATCTCCTGACCGTCGTGGAGTCCGAGGGCGTCCCCGGGGCGCGGAGCTGTGTGCTGTACCGATGGGTCGACGGCAGGTTCGCCGACGATCGGCTGACCCCGGCGCATCTCGAGCGGGTGGGCGTGCTCATGGCGCGCCTGCAGTCGCACGGAGCCCGGTTCGCCGTTCCCGAGGGCTTCCACCGCGACGCGGTCGATCACGTCACCTCGTTCGGGCGCACCCAGGACGACGGCCTCTCGCCCGAGGTGGCCGCACGCGCCGCGGCGCTCGTCGACGACGTGCGCCCGGCCGGCGGCGGGGCGATCGTCCAGGCGGTGATCGAGCGGGCCCGGACGGCCCGCGACTCGCTCGGCAGGGATCCGGCGGTGTTCGGGCTCGTCCACGCCGATCTCCACCAGGAGAACTACCTGTTCCATCGGGGCGAGGCCCGGGCCATCGACTTCGACGACTGCGGCTACGGGCCGTACGTCTACGACCTCGCGGTGACGCTCAGCGAGCTGAAGCGCAGGCCCGACTATCCGGGCCTGCGCTCCGCCCTGCTGTACGGCTACCGCACGGTCCGGCCGCTGGCTCCGGCGCACGAGCGGCTCATCGACGTCTTCATCGCATTGCGGGCGGTGCAGCTGATGATGTGGACGGTCGAACACCGGGACCAGCCGATGTTCCGGGAGACGTGGGCCGCGTCGGCGACGCGGACACTGGAGTGGCTGAGATCATTCCTGGACCGCGACGCCTGAGCTGGCGGATCAGACCTTCTGTCTCGTACGGCGGGCCACCACGAAGGACACGACCACGAGCAGGGTGAGCAGGCCCCAGTAGGCGAAGCCCTTCCTGCCGTGCATGGACAGGTTCTCGCCCAGGTAGGTCAGGCCGGGGATCAGATAGATGGCCGCGGCGAGCGCCCACCTGGCATCCCTGACCGCGACAGTCGCCCAGACCACGGCCCCGAGCACCAGCACCTCGACGCCCGCCCGGAAAAGCAACCAGGGCAACATCTCTTCGTAGTAGGGGTAGACGAACTGCAGCCCCCAGCAGAGCGCCGGAATGAGAAGCCACGCCCACGATCGCGTGGGGAGACTCTTTTTCGGCCGCATCGCGAGCACGGCCAGGCCGGCGACCATCACCCAGTGCGGCACCATGCTCGACGTCTCGACGTAGGCGGGAGCGAAGTCCGTCACCCGCCACGCATCGCCGTGCAGGAACAGGAAGCGGCTGGCCTCGATTGCGGCGACCAGCGCCAGAGGCAGAGCCAGCCGCACCCATCCACGGATGATCGCCACCATCAGCACGATCATGGCTAGCGCCCAGATCGGCCGGGAGTCGTACAGGAAGTGAATTTTCATGGCGAACGTGGTCGTCGCGACGACGAGCACTCCCAACTGCAGCCCGTCGGCCCACCAGGGCGCCCCCGCGGCCCTGGCGTTCCGCGCATGGGCGGCGAATCCGCCAGCAATGAGAGCGAAGGCCTCCTTGAGCGAGGGACGCCGCGCCTCAGGGTCCGACGTCGCCATCAGCGTGCTGACGAGTTCCTCGCCGTGCCACTCGCGATAGACCTTGGGATACGCCCTGAGCAGGTGCCGGTAGCGTCGTTCCAGCGCGGCCGTCGCGCTCATGCGCCCACCACCGCGATCTGGCCCGTGACGACCCTGGCGGCCTGTTGCAGCCGCACCGCCTCCTCGCGGACCGCGGTGACACCGTCGTCGGTGATCCGGTAGTAGCGCCTCGGCCGGCCGTCGACGACCTCCTCCCTGTCCAACACCACCAGGCCCGCCTCCGTGAGCCGGTCGAGCGCTCCGTACAGGGTGCCGACGGCGAGCTTCACCCGCCCGGCGGACTGCTCGCCGGCGCGTTTGATGATCCCGTAGCCGTGAAGCGGAGCGTCGAGAAGCGCGGCGAGTATGAAGTACGTCGCCTCCGTCATCTTGGTCATGGCACGAGACCATATATCGGGTCCCGATATATGGTCTACCGATTCCGGTGAAAAGCCACCGAATCCCGACCCCGACGGCATACGGCCTCAGCCGCCACGGTTAGCGTGTGGCGCTATGACGGAGTCGATCAGGCGGGCGATCCCACTCCCGGACGGTCAGGCCGACGGCGACCCGCAGGCGGACGATGTCGAGCCCGTGACCGCGTTCTGGCGGGGCCTCGGCCTGCCCGGCCTGATCGACGTGCACACCCACTTCATGCCGGAGAGCGTGCTCGCCAAGGTGTGGGCCTACTTCGACTCCGCCGGACCCCTGGTCGGCCGCGAGTGGCCGATCACCTACCGGCTCGCGGAGGAGGACCGGGTCGAACGCCTCCGCGCCTACGGGCTGCGGGCGTTCACCTCGATGCTCTACCCCCACAAGCCCGACATGGCCGCGTGGCTGAACTCCTGGGCCGCCGACTTCGCCGCCCGCACCCCCGGCTGCCTGCACACCGCCACGTTCTTCCCCGAACCGGGCGCCACGCAGTACGTGACGCGTGCGGTCGAGTCAGGCGCCCGCGTGTTCAAGGCGCATCTCCAGGTGGGCGCCTACGACCCGAACGACCCGCTCCTCGACGAGGTCTGGGGACTGCTGGAAGACGAGGGCATACCGGTGGTGACGCACTGCGGGTCCGGCCCGGCCCCCGGCCCGCACACCGGCCCGGGACCGATGGCCGCCCTGCTCGCCCGGTACCCCCGCCTGCGGCTGGTCATCGCCCACATGGGCACCCCCGAATACGCCGAGTTCCTCGCCCTGGCCGTACGGCACCCGCGGGTCCACCTGGACACCACGATGGCCTTCACCCGGTTCACCGAGGAGACCGCGCCGTTCCCGCGCGAGGCGATTCCCCGCCTGCTGGACCTCCAGGACCGCATCCTGCTCGGCACCGACTTCCCCAACATCCCCTATCCGTACGGCGAGGCCCTCCAGGCGCTGGCCGACCTGGATCTCGGGGACGACTGGCTGCGCGACGTCTGCCACGACAACGCCGCCAGGCTTTTCACGATCGACCGCCCCTGACCGGAGGGGTGCGGGTTCGCCCTCGAGATTTCGTGGAGCTCAGCATGACGGTCACCGCCGACGACGTGGACACGGCGATCTCCCATGTGGTCGCCGCACTCAGCCCGGCCGCCGGAGCCGACTGGTCCGTTCAGGCGGGCACGCTGGAGTGGGACTGCCGGCAGACGGCCGAGCACATCGGCGACTGCCTGATGTCCTACGCCGGCCAGATCGTGACGCGGCCCGCCGGCAGGTATGTGCGTTTCATGGCCAACGCCGACCAGGACGCCTCCCCTGCCGAGGTGCTGGAGTTCGCCGAGACCGGGGCACGCATCCTGATCGCCACGGTGCTCACGGCCTCGCCTCAGATGCGGGCCTACCACCCCACGGGGATGGCCGACCCCGAGGGCTTCGCCGCGATGGGCTGCGTCGAGGCCCTGCTCCACGGCCAGGACATCGCACATGGTCTCGGCCTCCCGTTCGATCCGCCACGCGACGTGTGCGCACGGGTGCTCGCCCGGATGTTCCCGGAGGCTGTGGCTGCTCTCGAGGCCGTCGACCCCTGGCAGGCGCTGCTGTTCTCTACGGGACGGACCGAGTTGCCAGGCCGTCCGCGTCTGGGGCAGTGGCGCTGGCGCGGAGCCCCGCTGACCGAGTAGGCCCGGCGCTTCGCCCTGCCGTCGGAGCCGGACGTGACCGCCCGTGCGGAAACCCGGTTTCAGAACTCCGGGAGCGGCTGGTTCGATGGGCGGATGGAATTCTCCCGGCTTCTCAGTTGTCTCGAGGACGACTTCGCCCTGTTGCGGTCCGCCGTCGTCGGCGCCGATCCGTCGGCCCGCGTGCCCTCCTGCCCCGACTGGTCCGTAGGGGACCTCGCGGACCACGTCGCCAAGGTCTACCTACACAAGGCCGAGTGCATCCGGCTGGGGGCCTTCCCTGACGAGTGGCCGCCCGGCGTGCTCGACGACGACCCCGTCGCCTCCCTGGACAGGGCCTACGAGGCGCTGATCGGGCAGTTCTCCAAGCACTCTCCGGCCGATCCCGCGGCCACCTGGCACGAGCCCGATCAGACCGTCGGCTTCTGGATCCGCCGCATGGCTCAGGAGACGGTGATCCATCGCGTCGACGCCGAGCTCGCGGCTGGGCGTCCGGTGTCCCCGATCCCGGACGATCTCGCCTTCGACGGGATCGACGAGGTCCTGAAGCTCTTCCTCGGCTACGGCAGCAACCACTGGCTGGACGACTTCGGCACGCTTCTCGACACGCCGGACGAGCGGCCGATCTCCGTCTCCGCGAGCCACCACGCCTGGACGCTGGCGGCCGTGGCAGGCCGCGGCGCGCAGCCCGGCCACGTGGACGTGCAGGACTCGGCCACGGGCTTCGACGGAGAGGCCCTGGTGAGCGGGGACGCGGTCCCGCTCCTGCTCTGGCTCTGGAACCGGGGCGACGACTCCTCCGTACGCGCCTCCGGAGATCCCGACCTGCTGAAGCAGTTCCACGCCCTGCGGATCGCCGCGACGCAGTAGTCGGCCGAACGGGCGGGTGACCGCGCCGGCCCGCGCGATCCGGACGTCGTACCGAAGACAGGCCAGGTTCAGCCGTGACGACCTCAGCCCAGGAAGGTCGCGGTGGTCGTCACGAACCGGCCGGCGTCGTCCAGCCACGGAAAGTGACCTGCCCCTGGCTGAACGACGAACTCGGCGTTCGGGAACAGTTCGGCGAACTCTGCCACGACACTCGGAACCGTGTTCAGGTCGACCTCGCCGGCGAGCAACAACACCGGCGCGTGGAATGCGGCCAGTGCCGCGCGAGTGGCGTCCGGGTCGAATGCGCCCTCGGCGCCGAAGGCGGCAGCGGCCTCCTCGTTCCGACGGCCGTCCTGGGCCGCCAGGTGAGCCCGTGCCGCCGCGTCCCATCGGCCGTAGAAGAAGGGGTCGATGGCCTTCCAGCTGTCGTCGCCGGCCTTGCCGGCCACGATTTGCTCAAGGGCGGAGAAGGCGGCTTCGAACCAGGGCTCGTCCGCGCGGAGCCGCGCGGTCTCCAGCCGGGACTCCCCCGTGGCCTCGATGCCGACGGCCCTGGTGCTCGGAGTGATCAGAGCGAGTTTTCGGACGCGTTCGGGATGGCGGGCCACGTACAGCGTCGCGAGGTTCGCGCCGGCGCAGTGCGCGAGCAGGTCCATCCGGTCGAGGCCGAGGTGCTCGCGCAGCGCCTCGACGTCGTCGACGAGCCGGTCACAACGATAGGAGGCTGCGGCGTCGGGCGTCGCCGACAGGCCGGTGCCGCGAGGGTCCATCATGATCAGCTGTCGACGGGCAGGCAGGCCGCCGAGCTCACCGAGATAACCGGAGTCCTGCATCGGGCCACCCGACAGGCAGATCACCGGGGCACCCTCTCCGTAGACGTGGTAGGCGAGGTCGGTGCCGTCGTTCGCGGAGAAGGTGGGCATGGCGAAAATCCTGTCAGCGGCGTTTCCGCCACGGCAACCGATGGGTCACAATCACTGGCGATCTGAGTACTTTGCATGAGTTGTCGTACTCTGTCGGCCGCACCCCAGCGGAGCGACGTTGGTGTCATGAAACGTGAACTGACCGGGCTGACTCTCGGAGCGGCGGCGGCGGGGCTCGCGGTGGCCTCCTTGTTCGGACCGGCGAGCGAACTGCCGGGACGGTCGTGCCCCAGCGGCTGGGACGGGTTCTACTGCGTGCTCGGAATGAATTTCGCGGTCCTGGTCGGTCTCGGTGCGCTCGGCGCTGTGGTGGAGGCCTGCGTCCTCCGGGCGTTCAGGATCCAGAGATGGCTGGGCACCGCACTGTGGTCGGTTCCCTTCGTCGGCTGCGGGGCCCTGGTGTTCGGCTCCCTGCTCGACTGGATGCCCCTGGCGCTCTTCGTCGTTTTCCTGTACCTGCTGGGCAACGGCGTCTTCTTCCTGATCGCCCCGCCTCGCCGGCCAGGCGGGGTGTCCGGGTCGCAGTCCTCGTCGGCGTGCTCGTAGTGGCGCTTCCGGCAGTGGACTGGACGTTCACCGCTCCTCCTCCGACCGAGTACGGCCCGAATGGTCGCCGGGATGATCGGTTCAGTGGTGAGTGGACGCCGTCTCATCGAGCGAAGCGGCGACCGTAGGCGGGCCACTCCTAGGGTTCCGCTGCCGGGCCGCCGGTCTCCTCGGATCGACGGATGTTCGGGTGGTCGTGTACCGCAGCCATCACGCCTCCCGGATGCTCACGGCGGCGCGGTGATGGCGAGGAGTCTCGATTTCGTCGAGCAGCGCGATCGCGAAGTCCGCGTAGGTGATCCGGCTGGCCGGGTCTCCATGCTCGGCGATCTGGTATCGGCCGATGCGCGTGCCGTCATGGTCGAAGTCGCCCGCCGGCGCGACATACGCCCAGTCGAGGTCGCAGGACCGAAGCGCGTCGAGTCCCGCCGCGTGACCGAGGTAGAAGGCGCGGTACTCGTTGGGATAGCCGGGCTCGTCCATCAAGGGAGCGCCTGACGCCCCGGGCATGATCGACGCGAGGCCGACCACCACCAGGCGCCGTACGCCCGCCTTCGTCGAGACCGGTGGCCAGGGCGCGGGCCGACGCGGTGAAGAAGTCGTGCGGTGGCACGGACAGGTCCACGGCGGCGCTGATGACGGCGTCGTGCCCTGCGGCCGCACGCTCGATGCTCAGCCCGTCCGTGACGTCACCCTCTACTACCCGGACGCCTGTCAGGTCGCTGTGGCCTGCGGGATCGCGCACAACGGAGGTGACCTGGTGGCCACGCCGGTGCGCCTCCGCGACGGCCTGCCGTCCGGCACGGCCACCCGCGCCGAAGACCACGATGTTCATGACCAACCGCCTTTCACGAGGGCCGGAGTCCGTTTCCCCGGCCACTTCGCGGACGCTATCGGCGGCTGCGGTTACCTCTGGGATACCGGCTATCGTGAGGCCATGAGGGACCCCCTGCCCGCCGACATGTTCGACGAGTTGTGCCCGTCCTCGCTCAATCCGATTCGATTCGGCGAAAAATGGGCGGCGCTCATCATCCGCTGCCTCGAACACGGGCCGCGCCGGTTCTCCGAGCTGCGTGTGCCACTGCGCCGCGTCACACCCAAGGTCCTCACCCAGTCGCTGCGGTCACTCGAACGGGACGGTCTGGTCAGGCGCACCGTCTACGCCGAGGCCACCCCGCATGTCGAGTACGAGTTGACTTCACTCGGCCGCAGCATGCTCAAACCGATGGCGGTCGCGTGCGCTTGGGCGGAGGAGCACTGGGACGAACTAATCGACGCCCGCGAGTCGTACGAGAACCTCGACCGCGCCGGCTGACTCCTAACGGCGGCCGCAGCGGCCTGAGGTAGTGACCGCCGACGTGACTAGTAGTTTCAGGCCTAGTCATATCTGACATGACTGAAGCCATGGTGCACGTATGGCCAGGCACACGCTGGCTGAGCTCTGCCGGGGAGCCGGCGAACCCGACCCGGCCCTCCACTCATAACTCGAGGCATTGAGCGGCGGCCCTCTCTGATCTTCGCGGTCAGGCGCCACTTTCAAGGGCACGCCGCGCCTGCTCCCATACCGCCTCGAACTGAGCGCGGGTGAGGGTATGGGGGAAGTGCTCGTCCCATTCCTGCACAGGTCTCTCGGCGGTCCCGCCATATGTCGCTTCGTAGTGGTTCACTCGGCCGGCAGCCTGTGCATGCTGCCACTCCTCCAGAGACGCCGCCACAACGGGGACACCATCCGGGCCCTGAAGCTCTACCTGTCGAACAACCCAGCCGCTCTCATCGACCTCGAAGTAGAACCAGATGTCCGCTTCGTCCCAGTAGCTGCGAAACCAATGCGTCACGCAGTCATCATGCCGAAGGCTCTTGGGCATGCAGCAACACGATCTTGCCCGTAACGGCTACTGCGCGCGGAGATCGGAAAGGCCTGCTCCGATGAGCCGCAGTAGTTTGTCACCCAGTCCGTATCCGGAGTGCCTGAGCCGGGTACGCCGCTTTGCGGGACCACAGGGAGATGCAATGCGCGCAGCGGGGACACGGATGCTGGCCTGCGTGACACTGCTCGCGACCGCTGTGGCATGTGGCCAGGAACGACCGGTCGCGCAGGCGACCGTCACGCCGTCCGCGCAGGATCGCGCGCCCACGCCGAACTCGTCGCCGCAGGGCAGCGGCGAACCGCGTGAAAGCGATGTCGAGGGGTCGGATCCCAGTTGGTTCGAGGGAGAAGTAAGGCTCGCGGACGGTCGCCGGGTGGCGATGCACTACCGGCGTGGTGAAGGACTCTTCGAGCAGCACTACAACCCGAGAGCCGGGGAATGGACAAATCCACGCCTGATCTACGGCACGAAGACCGACGCCTGCCAGAGAATCAAGCTCCAGGCCAGGGGCGGCACGGTCACGGTGATCGCGAACTTCGGCCGCTACTGCGCGGACGGCGAGCCGCCGACGGAGTCCATCGCCGCAGTGGGGCTGGGGAACCTACGCAGATGGGATCACCATCTCACCAAGAACTTCGACGGCTGGAAACGCGCCAGTATCGCCGATGACGGCAGGAAGGCCACCTTCGTCCGCACGTCCACAGTGGTCCAGAGCACGCTCGTCTGGACCGCGACCGGCGGCTTCTCCGACCCGGTGTTCAAGAACTCCGGCTGACCTCCGCCAATGCGCGGCTCCGGGCTCCAGGTGAACCTGATTTTGAGTCCAGCAGTCCGGCTACGCCGGTCAGTGCCTCGGCCCAGTAGTCCTTTACCCTTGCCTTGCGGTCCTGCGCTCGATGAACGCGGCCACGCCGTCCAGGAACAGGCTCAGCCCGAACTCCCCCTCGACCTCGTCGTCGTAAGGGACCTCGCCCTCGAAGACGCCGGCGGCGATCACCTTGCTGAGCGCGGGAAACCGCCGCGCGTCCACCACCTGCGCGAGTGCCTTGCCGTACTGGCGGCCGAAGGCCTCAGGGTTCTCCGCATAGCCCTTCGAAAGTTCGATGCTCAGCCGGAGCTCGCCGTGCACGAAGGTCAGCAGGCCCATCACGACTCCGACCTTGTCCTCCTCATCGAGACCGGTGTCGCCCAACGCGCGTAGCGCACGGTCGAACCACCAGAGGTTGTTGGGTCCCACCGGCGGCCCGCTGATCGGGATCTGCACGGTCCACGGGTGGCGTCCCAGCACCTTCAGCAAGCCCCGTGCCCACAGCGTCAGCCCGGTCCGCCAGTCCAGGCCGTCCGGCAGGTCCGGTGGTCCGTCCAGGGCCGCGTCCGACATCAGCAGCAGCAGCTCGTCCTTGCTCTTCACGTAGCGGTACAGCGCCATCGTGGAGTTGCCGAGCTGGGCGGCGACCCTGGCCATCGACACCGCGGCCAGCCCTTCCGCGTCCGCAACCTCGACCGCGGCCCGCGTGATGTCGGCGACCGTGAGGGACGGTTTACGCCCCCGCCGCACAGTCTCGCGCAACCCCCAGAGCAGGGTCACCTCGCCGGGCAGTTCGATCTCGTCGGTCATCCGAGTCTCTCTCATCGCGAGTACGGACACAGTCTAGGAACATCCCTCCTCGATTCCAATGCGTATGAGCTACGCTCTTAAGCGTATACCATACGCAATACACCGCCACATCCGGGGAGCGAGGATGATCGTCGAGGCAACCGGCCTGCACAAGGCCTTCGGATCCACCAAGGTTCTGGACGGACTGGACCTGCACGTCGCGGAGGGGACGGTCCTCGCGCTGCTCGGCCCGAACGGCGCCGGCAAGACCACCACCATCCGCATCCTGACCACGCTGTTGCGGCCTGACGTCGGCACCGTGCGGATCGCCGGGTACGACGTCGTGCGCGAAGCGACCAAGGTGCGCGGCGTGATCAGCATGACCGGTCAGTCCGTCGCGCTGGACGACCAGCAGACCGGCCGGGAGAACCTGGTCATGATCGGCCGCCTGATGCACCTGGGCAGACCCGCCGCCCGCCGCCGCGCCACGGACCTCCTGGAACGGTTCGACCTGGTGGACGCCATGGACAGGCGGGTGAAGACCTACTCCGGCGGCATGCGCCGACGGCTGGACCTGGCGATGAGCCTGGTCTCGCAGCCGAGGGTGATCTTCCTGGACGAGCCGACCACCGGCCTCGACCCGTCCAGCCGAACGACGATGTGGGACGCCATCAAGGACCTCGTCTCGTCGGGGACGACGATCGTCCTCACCACGCAGTACCTGGAGGAGGCGGACCGGCTGGCCGACCGGATCGTGCTGATCAACGGTGGCAGGGTCGCCGCGTCCGGCACGACCGACGCGCTGAAGTCCCAGGTGGGCGGGGATCGACTCGACCTGCGGTTCGCGGTGGAGGCGGACGTGGCCCGTGCCGCTGCACTGTTCGACGCGCCGCGCGGCACCGACCCGCTCGTGCTGGGCATCCCGTCCGACGGCAGCGCGGAGCACCTGCATCGGGTGCTCGACGACCTGCGGCTCGCGGGGGTGCCGGTGGTCAAGGTGTCGTCGCACCGGCCGACGTTGGACGACGTGTTCCTGTCCCTGACCACCACCGACCGGACCTCGGTCCAGATCTGACCCGGCTCTCGAAAGGAGCACGACCATGGCCACCACCGCTGTGCACGGCGGCGCCCGCAACGCCGTGAGCGACTCCCTCACCATGATCGGCCGCAGCATCCGGCTCAGCCGCCGCAACGTCGACACACTCGTCATGTCGATCGTCCTGCCGCTGCTGATGATGTCGCTGTTCGTCTACGTCTTCGGCGGGGCCATCAACACCGGCACCCAGTACATCAACTACGTGGTGCCCGGCATCATCCTGCTGTGCACCGGCTACGGCGCCGCGTCCACCGCGATGTCCGTCGCGGACGACATGACCAGCGGCATGATCGACCGGCTGCGCACGTTGCCGATCCGCAGCTCCGCCGTCCTCACAGGACACGTCACCGCCAGCGTCGCCCGGAACCTGTTGTCCACCACCGTCGTCATCGGCGCCGCCATCGCGATGGGCTTCCGCCCTGACGCGGCGGTCACCGACTGGGTGCAAGCGGCCGGTCTGCTCCTGCTTTACGTGCTCGCGCTGTCCTGGCTGGCGGCCGGGCTCGGCGTGATCGCGAAATCCGTGGAATCGGCCAGCACGTTGAGCTTCCTCATGCTGTTCCTGCCCTACCTCAGCAGCGCGTTCGTGCCGACGAACACCATGCCCTCGTTCCTGCACGCGGTGAGTGAGAACCAGCCGATCACCCCGGTGATCGAGACCGTCCGTGGCCTGCTGACCGGGACCCCGATCGGCACCACCGGCTGGATCGCACTCGCCTGGTGCGTCGGCCTGCTGACCTGCTCGTTCATCTTCGCCGCCCGGCTGTTCCGCCGCCGTACCCATGGCTGAAGAGCGTTGCGCTCCATGCGAGGCCGGCCGCGTTCGACGAGCCGCTACACGGGGTAGTGCGCTCGCGCACGGCCCTTGCGCCGCGCGTTGTCCCGTTGCGGGATCGTCAATCGGTCCGGGCGCGGAGGCCCCGCGTCAGGATGGGGATCATCACCGCCGCAGGGACGAGGTGAAGCCCGAGGAGGGCGGTGATGGTGGCGGCGTTTGCCCCGGAGAGCAGAGGCGGGACCAACGAGATCGCGGTCAGCGACACTGCCGTCCACACGAATCGCTCGGCAGGGCGAGCGCTCCAACGAAGAAGAGCGACGGCAATGACGATGCCCACGACCGAGAAGAAGCCGGTCACGACGGCGAACCCGGGCAACGGGATCGTCTCGCCACCATCGGGGACCTCGAAGTCGACGCCAACGGCCTGGGCAAGCGCAGCGGCGAGGGTGGTGGCCACCATCGCTGCGAGCGCGGCAATGAAGCCGGTGACGGCGAGCCCACGGAGTCGGTGCGTGCGGCTGGTCTGGCCCGATGCCGGGCCTGCGACGACCCCGGTGTCATTCATGCTGTTCATGTCGTTCCTCCATCATTCGGTAACTGGCGTAAAGGGGCATGTGACGGTCCTGGCCCTGCGCGTGACGATGCGCACCCTCGCCGTGCGACGGCCGGGGTTCCGCAGGGCGCGGACGCCGGTGCCGCGGAGCCAGAACCCGGCGTCGCGTCCGAGGACCGGCCCGGGCTCGCCGTCGCGCAGCTCCAGCTGCACCCGCCCGCGGGTGACGACGCCGAACGCGTCGCACTACTCCGCCGCGACCACCGCGACACGCGCGCCACCGCGCAGCGCGAGCGTCCGCACCGGGACTACTCCGTGCCGTCCGCCGGCAGGCGCTCCGGCAGCCCGAGCCGCGGAAACTGGTCGTCGTGGAACGTGACGATCTCGGTGATCGCCCCGCCGGTGACGCGCAGGACGTCGATCGTCAATGGCAGATACGCGCCCTCCCGCTTCCGCCATTGGTAGAAGGCGACGGCGGGCTGCCGGTTCACGGAGGTGAGGACGGCGCGCAGGTGCTTCATGCCCTCGAAGCCGCTCTCGACCCAGTCGTTCACCACCGTGTCGCGGCCGACGTACAGGCCCGGCGTGGGCGGCATCGAGCAGCGGACGTCGTCCCGCAGCAGTGCGGCGAGCCCGTCGACGTCCGTGGCCACGCTGGCGTCGGTATAGCGGCGCACCAGCTCGCGCGTCCCGGCGTCCTCCTCGCCGCCGGTCCAGTCCTGCCGCTCGGCGGGCAGGTGCTCCCGCATGCCGGCGCGGGCCCGCTGCAGCGCGCTGTTCACGGAGTTGACGGAGTCCCCGAGGAGCTCCGCGACGTCCTTCGCCGGCCAGCCGAGCACGTCCCGCAGGATCAGCACGGCCCGCGGGCGCGGCGCGAGGTGCTGGACTGCGACCAGGTACGCCAGCTCGATCGTCTCCCGCGCGACGGCGACGGTCTCCGGCTCGTCCGCGTCGCCCGCGGGCAGCTCGTCGAGCAGCCGGTCCGGGTAGGGCTGCAGCCACAGCACCTCGCCGCCGGTCGCAGGCTCCGGGCGGCACTTGGCGAGCAGATCCAGGCAGGCGTTGGTGGCGATCCGGTACAGCCAGGCCCGGAACGTCGACCGCCCCTCGAAGGTCTCCCGCCGCCGCCAGGCACGGAGGAACGTCTCCTGCACGGTGTCCTCGGCGTCCTCGAACGACCCGAGCATCCGGTAGCAGTGCACGTGCAGCTCCCGCCGGTGCCGCTCCGCCAGCCCCGCGAACGCCGGCTCGTCGACCTCGCCCAGACCGCTCACGCCCAGTTCCTCCAGCCGCGTGTCCGCACTCATCACGTCATCCTTCCGCCTCGTCGTGTCCCGTCGTAGGTGTGACGGGTGCGGGCGCGACAACTCATCACTAGGGTCGGTCGGCATGGCTGATCCAGTGACGGATCCGGTGGCGGACGGTTGCGGTTGCTGTGGCGGAGTCTTCGTTACGGCCGAGGCCCGTACCACGTGTGGTACGGGCCTCGGCAACGGGTTCGTTCAGCCGGTGCAGCCGGGAACGCTGCCCGGTGGGGCGCAGTTGTTCGGCTGATTATCCCTGACCACACTGTTGTTGAGCGTGACCGTGCCGGAGGCTTCGAAGATGCCGCCCCCGTCCCCAGCTGTGTTGCCGGTGACAGTGCTGTCGGTCAGGGTCGTCGAGCCGATGTCGTTGAAGATGCCCCCGCCGCGGGCCGTGCCGCCGTCCGGAGCCTCGGCGGTGTTCTCGACGATCTTCGAACGCTCGCTTATCAGGGTGCCGCCGGCGGGGGTGGCAGAGTTGTCGATGCCGCCGCCCACGGCGCTGCCGCCGCCGCGGGCACTAACGGTGTTGCCACTCACTGTGCTGTCGCGCAATGTGAGCTGTCCTCCGGGCGCAATCCGGATCCCGCCGCCCAACGCGTTGCCGCCTTCGGTGGTGGCGTGATTGCCGATGACGCGAGTGCGGGTCATGAGCATGGTGCCGCTGAATGCGACTCCGCCGCCGGTCACGGTGCCGCCCGGGGCGCTGGCGGTGTTGTCCCGGATGACGGTGTCGGTCACGGTCATGTCGAGCGCGCTGGTCAACGCGCCGCGCGCGGTGCCGCCCGGGGCACTGGCGTGGTTGTCGCTGATCGTGCTGTGGTCGATCGTCGTTTCGTTGAACGCGGCATACCCGGCGCCGAGCGCGAAGCTGTCGGTGTTCCCGGTGACGCGGACGGTGTTGCCGCTCACCCGGCTGTAGGTGAGCGTCATCGGGCCGTCGCTGGCGATCCCGCCGCCAAAGGCGCCGCTCATCGGTTCGGTGCCGGTGTATTCGACGGCGTTGCCGCTGACCTCGGTGTCGTTCACGCTCGCCGTGCCGTCATTGTCGATGCCGCCGCCTTCGGCGAAGACATCAGAGACGGCGGTGTTGTGGACCACCCGACTGTGGTTCATCGTCAGGGTGCCTTGGTTGTTGATACCGCCACCGCAGACAATCCCAGGGGGATTGGGAGGGACAGGGACACCGGGGCAGTCCGTCGCCTTGCCGCCGCTGATGGTGACCTTGTTGAGCGTCAGGTTGCCCGTACCGGCGACGAAGAGGATGCGGAAGGCGGGGGCGGACTGGTCACGCGTGATCGTCGCGTCGTTGCCGTTGATGGTGATGTCGCTGGTGATGGCCGGCAGGCCGTTGGCGGGGTTGGTGGCATCAGGGGCCACCAGCCGGAAGACGCACTTGCGGGGCAGGTTGATCGTGTCGGGGCCCGGTGAGTCGTTGGCGTTTGTGATTGCCTCGACGAGAGCCGGAACGGAGCACTCCACGGACACGGGAGCGCTGGCTGCGGAACTGGCCGTCGAGTGGTTGCTCTGGCTAGGCGAAGCCTCCGATTGCGTCTTTTGCAACGGTGTTACGACTTGAGTGAAGTCGCGCAGAAGGTGCTGGTCCTGGCCCTCGTGTTCGCGCGCGTGCTGACGCTGCTTGTGCCTGTTTTTGTTCTTGTTCCTGTTCTTGGTGGGACCTGGAGTGGGATTGGAGAGGACGGCCTGGTGGCGAATGACTGAGCGGCCAGGGACGCCTTCGGTGGCGGCGCCGGCGGAGGTGGTGGTGGTGGTGACGCCACCCAGGGCGATGGCACCCGCGGTCAACACGGTACTGATGGTGAAGACCCCGAGTAGGTTGCTGGGCTTGGGCAACTTCATTCCCCTTTGAAAGGAATTCCACCGCGGGGCGTCTGACATCCCCAGATTGATCGGAAAATGCCGACTTTGACCGCCCGTCGCGGATCATCTTGCATCGCCCTAATTGCCACGCCCACGGAGCAGCAAACGACGCCCAGCGACTCTTGCCTTGCCACTTATCGCTTTATTGATAACACCGGTCGACGCAGTCCGGTTATTACCGAATATCATCGTGTCGCATTTTTGTGCGTCCAAATACATGCAATGTCACCTTTGGGAGGGAGTTCCTATTGCTACTGTCGCACCGACTTTCAGCTGATCTTTCCGTGTTCGAAATCGGCGAGAACCATGGGTTTGCTGGCCATGACCGTCCACCCATCGGGAGACCTTCATCCGCACAAGCCGTAATGCCGTCAGGCCGCCTACTCCTAATTCGTCGAACTGCCGCCTCCTCCTGATCCCTTCCACCCTCGTCTCCCCTGGGCGACCGACTGTCCGCCAAAGGCGGCTTGACCACGGATGGAAAGTCGTAACAGGTCGAGGTACAGCGGAGGTTTTTCCAGATCAGTTGGAAGCCAAGGTCACGTGTATGGTGACCGCATCCGCCTCACAGCTTTGAAAGTCTCTCCCACCAGAGCGTACGGCCGGTGAATTCCATGACAACCCCGGCAGCGACACCGAGTCCGACAAGGCCCCAGAAGCCAGCGAAGAACAACTGCAGAGTGGGCCGTGAAAGTCGGGTGTCCCAGACGATTCCCTCAGCTGGGATGAGATAGCGAATGATGATCATGTCGCCCACCTCAGTCGGCAGGGCCTCATACTCGTTCGCGAACGCCGTATATGTGCGCTCGTCTACGGTGAACCTAACCTGGATGGTCTTAGGGTCGATCTGGGTGACTGTGGCAAGCGCCTCCGTCCCGAATCGTGGCACCCACCACAGGTCCTTGATATCCGTGCCTGAAATCACTATGAGTGCGAGAGCCACCAGTCCGAGCACAATCCGCCGCAGCATTGCTCGCTCGCGGTGATTGTCGTAGTTGGCCATGACAGACCTCTTCCGCCGCGAAGGTCGGACCCTCATTGCGAGAGGGCGCCAGACCCATCCCGATGTATTGGACGCGGCTCACCTGTCATCGGTTCTTCGAGAGTATGAAGCAATGCTGTTGAGCGACTGACTTTCTGCTCGCAATCGCACAGGGCAACTCCGGGGACTCGCCCTCGCCGCGGCCCGCCTCCACGATGACGGCCAGCGCCCCGTGATGGCTCTCACGGAACCTGAGTCCGCTGAGCCGCGATCAGTGGCACGAGGACCAGAGCTCCCGGCATCCCATAGGGCCAGTAGCACTGTAGGGGCCCTGGCTTAGTCACCCAGAAGATCAGAAAGGCCGGTCCCGCTGGGCGGAACCGGCCTCTGACGTTGGTGGAGCTATGAGGATTTGAACCCCAGACCCCTTCGATGCGAAGCCAATTCGCTAACACATGAACGTGCGGTCTCGTGGTGCTTGACCTGGTGCAAGCATTCGTCGGTGTTCGCTGAAGTTCGCCGGCTTCCGCCGCGGTTGTCACTCAGTTGGTCACCTTAAGAGAAGGGTTGCCCTCACGATGCGGGAAGCCGGCACTGTCGAGAGCGATCAGCCAGTCAACCGCCTCATGGCCCAAGCCGTACTCGTCGCGTTTGAGATCTCGGCGAGGGACAATCGGCCAGAGACTCGACCCATAAACCGCAACGGAGGGCGATGAGGATGGGCATCCTGATCCGCACTCGTGACGTGCCCGCCGCGCGCCGATATGACGAATGGCGAAGCATCGTCTGTGACACGCTCGGTCCTCTCGATTTCCGGATCGAGGGGGACGCACCGTTACGGGGTGAGATCAGCGCGGGGCAACTCGGCCCCTTGGGTGTCGGCAGGGTGCAGACCTCCACGCCACACAGCGTCCACCGGACACCTGGTCTGATCCGCCACGACAACCCCGACCTCTATCGAGTGGTGCTGGCGATCTCGGGACGCCCCGCCCTGATGCAAGACGGCAGGTCCACGCAGCTCAAACGCGGAGAGTTCGCAATCTACGACTTCGGCCGGCCGTACGAGCTGGCCTATGACTCGGCGGTGCATCTGGCGATTTTCGGCTTGCCGCGTGCGATGCTGGCCCTGCCCTTCGATTCCATCGCGAAGCTCACCGCGGTCCCGATCACACCAGATTGCGGGGCGGGCGCCCTCGCGGCCCCCCTGCTTCGCAGGGTGGCCCTGGATCTCGAGACCTACCAGCCCGCGAACGCGGCCCGGCTGTCCACAGTGGTGATGGACCTGGTCACCATGGCCATCGCCGAGCGCGTCGAGCAGATCGAGACGCTCTCGGAGGGGTCACGGTCACGAACGTTGCTGCTGCGCATCCACACCTTCATCGAGCAGCATCTGGGCGAACCCGATCTGGCCCCCGGCACCGTCGCGGCCGCGCACCATGTCTCCTTGCGTTACCTGCACCGACTGTTCGAGACACAGGACACCACAGTGGCCGCGTGGATACGGCACCGGCGTCTCGAACGCTGCCGGAAAGACCTGGCCGACCCGGCCTTCCACAACGTACCCGTCGGGGTCATCGCGTCCAGGTACGCCCTTCCGGACTCGGCTCACTTCAGCCGGTTGTTCCGGCGCACGTACGGATTGCCTCCCGCCGAGTACCGCCGCACCTGCCTCATGCCACCGGGCTGAGGGGCTGGCACGGAAAGTCAATCGGCTGGCACCGAGAGCCAAGCCCCGGCGGGCCTGGATTCGCAGAATAAAGGTGTTCGCACCAACCGGCGCGAACAACCGTCAGGGAAGGCTCCAGCGATGTCCACCGTACTGTTTGTCAATCTTCCGGTCAGAGACCTGGACAGGTCGAAGAAGTTCTTCACCGACCTCGGCTTCACGTTCTTCGGCATGACCGACGACATGGCGTCCGTGGTGATCAATGAGCACGCGCAGGTCATGCTGCTGGCCGAGCCGACGTTCGCCACGTATGCGAGCACGGATGTCGCCGACGCCACCAAGAGCACCCAGGTGATCCTGGTCATGGGCGTCGAGAACCCCGCTCAGGTCGACGAGTTGTTCGACAAGGCCCTCGCGGCGGGTGGCGCCCCCGTCGGCGATCCGAAGAATGACGGCTACCGGTACCAGCGCGGTTTCACCGACCTCGACGGCCACCACTGGGAGGCCCTGTGCCTGGTGGCATCGGCAGGCTGAAGGAATGCGCGCCATGAACGAGATGATGACCGGAAGGGTGACCTCGGCCGACGGGACCTCCATCGCGTACGACCGATCCGGCGTCGGGCCGGCGGTCGTCCTGGTGCACGGCGCGTTCACCGACAAGACCCATCCCACGCTGTGCGGCGTAGCGGCCGCCCTGGCCCCATGGTTCACGGTTTTCAACTATGACCGTCGTGGCCGCGGCGAAAGCGGCGACACCCAGCCGTATGCCGTTGAGCGTGAGATCGAGGACCTGTCCGCCCTCATCGAGGCGGCGGGCGGGTCGGCCATGGTTTTCGGTGGGTCCTCCGGCGCCGCTCTGGCGCTGGAGGCCACGGCCCGGAACCCGGCCATCTCGAGACTCGCTGTGTGGGAGCCTCCGTACCACGTTGACGACAGCGCACCCAGTCTGTCGTACGACTTCGCATCGCGACTGGAAATCCTGGTCAGACAAGGCCGGCGCGCGGAAGCGGCCGAGCTGTTCATGGTCGAGGCTGCCGAGGTCCCCGTCGAGACGGTGACCGCGATGCGCGCCCACTCCTCCTGGTCAGGAGTGGAAGCGATCGCTCACACCCTGGCGTACGAGGCTGCTCTCATGGGGCCGGGCAACGCCCTGCCCACCGAACTTCTCACCTCGATAACGCAGCCCACGCTCGTGCTGATCGGCGAGAACAGCCCTGCGTGGATGACCAACGCGGGAAAGTCGGTCGCTGCGACCGTCCCCCGAGCGGTGCACAGAATCCTGGAGGACGAGACGCATAACGTGGCCCCTCAGTCCCTCGCCCCAGAACTGCTGGAATTCTTCATCGCCATCTGAGTCAGCCTGGATGCGGTTCCGAATCTCATGGCGTCATCATCGCGTGCCCCGAAAGACCGTGACTTGAGGTCCACACTTCCGAACGGCCGATACGAGGTCTTGGGTCCATCTTCTTCGCGAGGCATAGGGGTTGCACCATCTCAGCCGCACCCAGGGGTAAGGATCCGCTGTAGTCACTCAGCCAGTCACCTAGAAGATCAGAAAGGCCGGTCCCGCTGGGCGCAACCGGCCTCTGACGTTGGTGGAGCTATGGGGATTTGAACCCCAGACCCCTTCGATGCGAACGCTGGTCGAGCGTGCTGCAGAATCAGTGGGTGCCAACAGGTGCCGTCAGGTGTAGGGACTATGCCGACCAGTGACCTTCACGACGGTCCTGCGTCAGCCAATCTGCCGACTTTTCGCTGACTCCGGCTTCCCCAGCGGGCGGGTCATCTGTCCATGATCTCCGGTCCAGGGCCGGTGGTCCGTGACTGCCGAAGCAGCCTCAGGGCGGTGACTTCAGGAGTGGAGCTTCTTCTGCTCGGCCAGCATCGCTACATACTTCTCAATCCGTCGCACCCTGGTCTCGGGCTTCTTGACGTCCTGGACGCGGTACAGGATCGCGTAGCGGTTCTGGCTGTCCAGCGTCGCGAAGAACTCCGCCGCGGCCGGGTTCGCCGCGAGGGCCTCGGCCAGATCGTCCGGCACCGAGGCGCTCTTCGCTCCGTCGTAGGCGGCGTCCCAACGGCCATCCGCCCTGGCGCGCTCGACCTCGGCCAACCCGGGCGGCTGCATGCGCCCCTGTTCGATTAGGGCCGCGACCCTGTCGCGATTTACCTTCGACCACTTGCTCTTCGGCCTGCGTGGCGTGAACCGCTGCAGCCAGTTCCAGTCGTCGAACTTGCCCTTCTGCCCGTCGATCCAGCCGTAGCAAAGTGCCACATCGAGGGCCTGCGCGTAGTCCAGAGCCACGACGCCGCGAACCTTCTTCGTGAGCTTCAGCCAGATCCCGGGAGAGGAGGAGTAGTGCTCACTCAGCCAGGACTCGAATGCCTCGGCGGATTCGAACGAAACGATTTCTAAGTCGTCAGCCACCTCAGCAGTGAACCACGCACCAGCTGATCGTCACGCCACATTCGCACGGGCCTGGAGCGAGGCCCCCGGTCCGGGCAGAGGTCCTGCAACACGCTCCGGTTCTGCCGTGTAGGCGCCTTCGACTGCTGTCCCCCGCCCACCCCAGAAGAAGATCAGCCCGAGACTTCCTGAACAGCCCCTGAGCAGCAAAAAGGCCCGTCAGGCGTTCCCCTGGCGGGCCTTTCGTCATGGTGGAGCTATGGGGATTTGAACCCCAGACCCCTTCGATGCGAAGCCAACTCAACGTCATCCTTACGTCGTCATATGCGGTGTTGCCCCTGCTGGAACCGTCCGCCGTTGTTCGCTGGCGTCCCCTACTGTTCTTGGCGGTTGTCACTCGTTTAGTCACTCACTCTTGCTCGCGTGAGCTGCTGGGACTTCTAGCGCCAGCGGCAGCCCCGCCCGGCCCCGTGACGGACCGGGGTCGTCCTCGGCGGCGCGGTAGTTCACGGCCGGGGACGTGGCGCGCGTACCAGGCCGGTCTGGTAGGCGAGCACGACGAGCTGCGCGCGGTCGCGTGCGCCGAGCTTGGTCATGGCGTGGTTGGCGTGGGTCTTGACGGTGAGCGGGCTGAGCGTGAGCTGGCGGGCGATGTCCGTGTTGGACATCCCGTCGGCGACCAGGGCTACCACCTCGCGCTCGCGGTCGGTGAGGGTGGCAAGCAACGGCGAAGGGCGGACCGGCTCTCTGTCGTGCAGCGTGAGGAACCTGGCGATGAGGCCCCGGGTGGCGGACGGCGAAAGCAGCGCGTCGCCGCGGGCGACCGTGCGGATCGCGTCGATCAGGGCGTCCGGGCGCGCGCTCTTGCCGAGAAACCCGCTGGCCCCCGACCGCAGCGCCTCGAAGACGTACTCGTCGATCTCGAACGTCGTCAGGATCAGCACCCGTACCCCAGCGAGGCTGTCGTCAGCGGCGATCCGCCGGGTAGCGGCCAGCCCGTCAAGGCCCGGCATCCGGATGTCCATCAAGACGACGTCGGCACGTGCCTCGCGGGCGACCCGGACCGCGTCGTGGCCGTTGGCCGCCTCGCCCACTACCGTCAGCCCTGGCGCCCGGTCGATCACCAGCCGCAGGCCCGCGCGGATAAGTTCCTGGTCGTCGGCGAGGACCACGCGGGTCGGCGCCGTGGCGGCGGACGCCGGCGAGGCAGGCATGGTCCCGGTCACGAACCCTCGATCCCGGCCGCGCGCAGCGGAAGCTCGGCGAAGACGCGGTAGCCTCCCTCGGGCCTTGGCCCTGCCGACAGCCGTCCGCCCACGGCAGCCACCCGCTCTCGCATGCCCACGATGCCGTGCCCTTCAGGCATGCGCCGGCCGCCCTGGGTGACCGCCTTGCCCTCGTCCTCGACCGTCAGCCTGAGCGCCCCAGGCGCGTACCCGAGCCGCACCACCGCAGTATCGCAGTCCGCGTGCTTGCGGATGTTGGTCAGCGACTCCTGTATGACCCGGTAGGCGGTCAGCTCCACCGCCTCGGGCAACGGTCTGGCCTGGCCGGTCACCTCGCGGGTGACCTGCAGGCCCGCGCCGGCGAATGAGCAGAGCAGCTCCTCGAGCTGGTCAAGTCCCGGCACCGGCTCCGTCGGCTCCAGGCCGGGCTCGCGCAGCAACCCGACGGTCAGCCGCAGGTCCTCGAGGGCTTCTTCGCTGGCCCGCTGGATGTGCGCGACCGACTCCCTGGCCTGCGACCGGTCCTCGTCGTCGAGCAGGCAGGCCAGCGCGCCGGCCTGCACGTTGATCAGGGCGACATGATGCCCGACGGCGTCGTGCAGTTCCCGGGCGATCCGTAGCCGTTCCTCGGCAACGCGGCGCTTCGCCTCGTCCTCCCTGGCCTGCTCGGCGCGCCTGGCGCGCTCGTCGGCTTCGGCGACGTAGGCATGGTGGCTACGGGCGGCGAAGCCGGTGGTCACCGCCAAGGCCGCCCACAGCAGCACGACGAAGCCTGTGATGCCGGGATGGGTGATCAGCGAGGCGGTGACCAGGACCACCTTGACGGCGACGCCGACCGCGAGCGTCCGCACCTGACCGGAACCCAGCGCAATCGAGTACAGCGCGTAGAAGACCGCTGGCAAGGTCAGCGGGTAGGCCATACCGTCCGCCATCAGCACAACCGACCCGATGACGGCGACCGCCACGATGGCGATCGGGAACCGCCGGCACGCCACCAAGACCGCGTAGACCACGACGGACACCGCCCAGTTCAGCGGCTGGTGAGAACTCAGCGCATGCCGGACGTCGGCGGGGATCGTCACCACCGCGAACAGCACCATCGACATGATCGCCGAAAACAGGAGCAGCTGCTGCCTGGACATCAGCCTGCTCCACACACTCGCCCACATACCAGGACTGTAAGCAACCGCCCTCGCCATCCGCGACTGAACTACTGCCGATGCAGTAGGCGAAGCCGAAGGCCGCACCGGATGGCGCGGTAACGCCCTGCGTAGTCGCTGCGGCTGGCCGACGACTGGGGCGGCTGAGACCCCGACGATGGGGAGCCGAACCGAAAGGAACGGAGAATCATGCCAGCCCTTGCACAACCCCTTGCACAACCACACCCGAGACGTGCGGCAAAGCGCCGACGCCGCATCATCGCCTTCGCGGTCCTCCTCGCCATCATCGGGCTGCTTCTGGGGAACGCGGTAATGGTGGATGGGCAGGACGCCGACGCCACCGGGAACTCGACCCTGCCCGTTGACGGCGGCGACATCTACGTGAGCCAGGACGGACCCCGCGACGCCCCCGCCCTCGTACTGATCCACGGGCTCGGCAGCTCACTCCGCTCGTGGGATCCGGTGGTGCCGATGTTGGCCACGTCCTATCGCGTCATCCGGATCGACCTGCTCGGGCACGGCCGGTCCGCCAAACCGGCCGGCGACGTCTACACGATGGAACAGCAAGGACACCGGGTCGGCCAGGCACTAGACCAGCTCGGCGTCAAGCACGCCATCGTCGTCGGCCATTCCACCGGGGGCTACGTCGCCACCGCCCTCGCCGAGCAACGAGGCGGCCTGGTGACCGCGATAGCACTCATCGACACCGGACCCAGCTTGGACGCATTCGTCTCCTCCGGGGCCGTCGGCAATCTCGTCTTCGCCCCCGTGCTGGGGCAACTACTGTGGCGACTTCGGACCGACGGGATCGTTCGCCGGGGTATGAGCTCCGCGTTCGCGCCAGGTTTCACGAACATCCCGCAGGGGCTTGTCGACGATACGCGCGGCATGACCTACCACGCGCTCACCGCGACATCGCAGGCGTCCGACGACTATCTGAACCAGCGTCCGCTCCCGGATCGGCTCACCGGCCTCGGCAAACCACTGCTGGTGATCTTCGGCGAGCAGGACCAGAGGTTTCCATCCTCATCCGCCGACCAATACCGCGCCGTCGCGGGCGCGAGAGTCGAGTTGGTGCCGGACGCTGGACACACACCCATGATCGAGGATCCGCCGCGGACCGCCGCACTTCTGCTCAGCTTCACTAGTTCCGTACCCAGCGCTCAGTAACGACGTGGCGCAGCGCATCTGCTTCCCCATGTCCGGCATGCCCCAATGCCTGCCAGCGCAGACGTGAGACTCCTGGGTAGGCGGACCGTTCTAAGCGACGCAAGACCTGGTGGTCCGTTGACGAGGCTCGGCAATTCCTAGAGTCTGCCCGCGAGGACGGTGATCCGCTCTATGCGGCATACGTGCTGGTCCTGGTGCTGGGTCTCAGACGAGGTGAGGTCCTCGGGCTGACCTGGGCTGACGTGAACTACGACTCAGCAGAGATCGCCGTCACGTGGCAGTTGCAACGAGTCGGGGGCAAGCTGCACCATCGCGAGACTAAGACACCGGGGCAGCCGCGGTGCCCCCCTGCCGGAGATCTGCCTGACGGCGATCAAAGATCGTGCCGAACGACAGGCTGTCGACAGATCTCAAGCCGGGGATGCCTGGACAGACTGCGGTCTGGTGATCACCACAACGCATGGCACACCATACGAACCGCGCAATTTCAACCGGCACTTTGCAGCTCGATGCGCCCGGGCCGGTGTTCGCTATAGCAAGGTCCACGACACCCGGCGTACCTGCGCCTCGCTGCTTGTGGCGCTCGACGTTCATCCTCAGGTGGCAATGCAGATCCTCAGACACAGCCAGATCGCGGTGACCATGGAGGTCTACAGCGAGGTTCCCTCGGCCACGACTCGCGAAGCGCTTAAGCGGCTCGAGGTCAGCCTGGATGGCTAGCTACTGCTGCACCGGTTGCTGCACAGAGATCAGAAAGGCCAGTTCCGGTGATCGGAACTGGCCTCTGACGTTGGTGGAGCTATGGGGATTTGAACCCCAGACCCCTTCGATGCGAACGAAGTGCGCTACCGGACTGCGCTATAGCCCCAATGACTCGACTAGATTAGCAAACTCTTGGAGCTCTTCGCGCCACCCGGATCAGTCTCCGACCGCACGGCGGCCATCGGCGTACTGATCGAAGACCTGGCTGCGCCTGCGGGCCTCGAGTTGGATGATCTCCGCCTCGCGTGCCATCTCCTCCATGGCACGGTGGTGCTCCCGCAGCCTGCGCAGATGTTCCGCCCGGGCCCGCGCGGCCCTGTCCCGCTGCTCGGCGTCCGCCTTGACGGCGACCCGGAGCACGGCGAGGTAGCCCACGAGCAGCAGGCCCGAGGGCGCGACCCCCCACCAGGGCATCACTCGGACGGCCGCCGTCACCACGGACGCCAGCACGAGCAGCAGGCTCCACAGCAGGCGCCTGCGGCGCCGGGCGACGATGCTCGCGCGCCGCTGCCCCTCCGTACGGCGTTGCCGTACCGGAGCGGGAGCCTCGGCGGCGTCGGCCTCCACCGCATCACCGGAAGCCTCAGAAGACATGGAAGGCACGGACGGCGCGGACGTCTCGGAAACCGGAGCCGGCTCGTCATTGGAGCGGTCCTGATTCGGCGCCTCGACGATCGTGTCGGCTTCGGCCTGCGGGTCGTCGTAGATCTCGACGTGCCGGTCCCTGCGCAGCCACATGGGCAGCAGGACGCTGAGCCACATCACGACGATGGCGAGGTAGAGGAGGGCGCTACCCATCCGTCCACCTCCAGGCATGGCGAACACATCCGGGGACTCGAGTCGTCGGAGATGTGCTCACGTCACGCACCGTAAGACGGTGTGTCACTGATTGACGAGCATTCGGTCCGGTGTGTCGCGAGATCGTCAAAGCTGTTCATGTAATTCGATCCCGAGCGCACCTTCCCGGAGATCGTTTGAGCTAACCCGGGCTGGGCTCGCTCCGCCGGGCGTTGGATGCCTCCATCGTCCGGCGCCACTGGACCAGAAGGCCGCGTGGCGCGTCCTCCACCGTCAGTGCGTAGCAGATGTGATCGCGCCACGCACCGTCGATGTGGAGCTGGCGCTTGCGGACCCCCTCCTCCCGGAAGCCAAGTTTCTCCACCACCCTTCGGCTGGCGTGGTTCTCTGGCCGAATGTTTGCCTCCAGGCGATGCAACCCTGTGGTGAAGAAGCAGTGGTCCACGGCCATGGCCAGCGCGGTGGGGATGATGCCCCGGCCGGCGAGGGCGCCGTCGATCCAGTACCCCACCTGGGCCGAGCGGGCGGAGCCCCAGACGACCGCGCCGACGGTGAGTTGCCCGGCGAACTTGCCCTCGTAGGTGACCACCCACGGCAGCGCGAGGCCCTGGCGAGCCTCACGGCGAAGGGTCCCGACCATCGAGACGTACGGCCCAAGGCCCGTCCTGAACAGGGGCGTTTCGGGGTTGCTCGGCTCCCACGGGCGCAGCCAGTCGGCGTTGCGCAGCCGCGTCTCCCGCCAGTCTCTGACGTCACGCATACGCAACGGCCGGAGCTCGATGGGCCCCTCCGCCAGGATGGCCGGCCAGCCGCGAAGTCGATCCATTAGTCAATCATCCACCTGAGGACGGTCAACGCGCCAACGCGAGGCTCAGTCTCCCTCACGCCCCATGGTCACCGCCGTGAATCTGGTCGACGATGTGGCCGAGAATCGGGCCGAGGATCGCCATGCCGTCCCGGACTCCGCCCGTCGAGCCGGGAAGGTTGACGATCAACGTCGAGCCCGCCTGGCCGGCGAGCCCCCGGGAGAGGATCGAGGTCGGGACCTTCTCCCTGTTCGCCTGCCGTACGGCTTCGGCGATCCCGGGGATCTCCCGGTCGAGGACGGGGCGGGTGAACTCGGGAGTGAGGTCCTGCGGGGTGACGCCGGTTCCGCCCGTCGAGACGATCACGTCGTACCCCTCGGCGACGCCCGTCCGCAGCGCCGTTTCAACGAGTTCGCCGTCGGGCACGACGCGCGGCCCGTCGACGGGCTCGCATCCGGCCTCGGCGAGCAGGGCGGCCAGCAGGGTGCCGGAATTGTCCTGGTAGACCCCTGCGGCGACCCGGTTGGAAACTGTGATCACCAAAGCGCGCAAAGCCGTGTCCCTCTCACGTTCGGTCAGTCCCGGGTCCATACCCCGGTCTTGCCGCCGGTCTTCTCCTCGACCCGGACGTCGCTGATGACGGCCGCCGGATCGACCGCCTTGACCATGTCGACCAGCGCGAGCGCGGCGACCGTGACGGAGGTCAGCGCCTCCATCTCGACGCCGGTCCGGTCCGCCGTGCGGACACGAGCGGTGATCTCCACACCGGAGTCGACGACGGACAGCTCCACCTCGACACCGTGGAGGGCGATCGGGTGGCACAGCGGCACCAGGTCGGGCGTGCGCTTGGCGCCCATGATCCCCGCGATCCTGGCCACGCCCAGCGCGTCGCCCTTCGGGACGTTCCCCGAGCGCAGTGCGGACACCGCCTCGGGCGACAGGACGACCCGTCCGGTCGCGGTGGCCGTACGGACGCTGACGTCCTTGGCCGAGACGTCGACCATGCGGGCGGCGCCGGATTCGTCGATGTGCGTCAGACCGTTCACAGCGGGATCACCTCCACCTCGGCTCCCGCGGGGAGCTCCGTCACATCTTCGGGCACGACGACGAGCGCGTTCGCGGAGGCCAGCGCCGCCAACTGGTGCGAGCCCTGGCCGCGGACGGTGTCGACCGTCGTGCCGGACAACACGCCTCTCAGGTAGGACCGCCTGCCCGCCGGCGAGCGCAACGCGGCGGTGGTGGTCGCGCGCACGGTCTCCGGCGCGCCCGCGGGGAGCCCCTGCATCCTGCGCAGCGCGGGCCGCACGAACAGGATGAAGGACACGAACGACGAGACCGGGTTCCCGGGCAGCGCGAAGATCGGCACGTCGTCCGGCCCGATCACGCCGAAGCCCTGGGGCATGCCGGGCTGCATCGCCACCTTCTCGAACGCGACGGTCCCGAGCGGCGACAGAGCCTCCTTGACGGGCTCGTAGGCGCCCATCGAGACGCCGCCGCTGGTGATCACCGCGTCGGCGCGCACGAGCTGGGCGTCGAGCCTGTCGAGGAAGACCTGCGGGTCGTCGGTCACGGCGCCCGCCCGGAAGCCCTCCGCCCCGGCCTCTCGCACGGCCGCCGCCAGCATGAAGCTGTTGGATTCCCAGATCTGCCCGGGACCCAGCTGCGAGCCCGGCTCGGCCAGCTCTGTCCCGGTGGACAGCACGACGACGCGTGGCTGGGGCCGTACCATCACGCGCCGACGTCCGACGCCGGCCAGGATGCCCAGCTGGGCCGCGCCGATCCTGGTCCCCTCGCCGAGCACGAGGTCTCCGCCCTTCACGTCCTCGCCGGCGCGCCGGACCGCGTGGCCCGCGCCCGCCGGCTTGTGGATCGTGACCCGGGTGGTGCCCCCGTCGGTCCACTCCACCGGGACGACGGCGTCCGCGCCCGCGGGGAGCGGCGCGCCGGTCATGATCCTGGTGACCAGTCCCGGCCCGATGGCCCGCAGCTCGGCGTCGCCCGCCGGGATGTCCTCGATCACCGGAAGCGACACCGGCGCGGCGGCGACGTCCTCGGCCCGTACGGCGTAGCCGTCCATGGCGGAGTTGTCGAACGGCGGCAGCGGAACCGGCGAGGAGACGTCCTCGGCCAGCACGCAGCCGAGCGCCCGCTCCAGTTCGACCTCCAGCGGCACGAGAGGCCGGACGGTGGTGAGGATGTCGGCGAGGTGACGGTCGACGGGCTTCATGACTCTAGGATCCGGCCTGGTCGAGGAACTCCCGCAGCCAGGGCAGGAACTCGGGGGCAAGGTCGTCGCGGTTGGCGGCGAACTGGACGACGGTGCGGAGATAGTCGAGCTTGTTCCCCGTGTCGTAGCGGCGGCCGCGGAACAGAACGCCGTGGACGGGACCGCCCTCGCCGGACGGTCGGGAGGCCAGCGTCCGCAGGGCGTCGGTCAACTGGATCTCCCCGCCGCGCCCGGGCGGCGTGTTCTCGAGCACCTCGAACACCGCGGGGTCGATCACATAACGACCGATGATCGCCCAGTTGGACGGGGCCTCGTCCGCGGGCGGCTTCTCCACGAGGTCGGTGACGCGCACGACGTCGTCCTCGCCCGTCGGCACGATCGCGGCCGCGCCGTACAGGGAGACCTGCTCTCTCGGGACCTCCATGAGGGCGATGACGCTGCCGCCGTAGGTGGCCCGGACCTCGATCATCCGCCTCAGCAGCGGGTCGCGCGGGTCGATGAGGTCGTCGCCGAGGAGGCAGGCGAACGGCTCGTCGCCGACGTGCTGCTTGGCGCACAGGACGGCGTGGCCGAGCCCCTTCGGCTCGCCCTGCCGTACGTAGTGCATGGTTGCGAGGTCAACGGGCTCCTGAACCTGGGACAGCCGCTCCTCGTCGCCTTTGGCGCGCAGGGCGTCCTCAAGCTCGTACGCTACGTCGAAATGATCCTCGATGGAGCGCTTGTTGCGGCCGGTCACCATCAGGACGTCGAGCAGTCCGGCGGAGACGGCCTCCTCAACGACATATTGGATGGCCGGTTTGTCGACGATCGGAAGCATTTCCTTGGGGGTCGCCTTGGTCGCGGGGAGGAACCGGGTTCCGAGGCCCGCGGCCGGCACAACGGCTTTGGTCACAGGATCGAAGTCAGCCATGGGTGAACACTAACGGAGCAGGCTATGGACAAGGCGAACCTGCGTCAGCGGATCCTGCGCAGCCGGGCCGAACTCAGCGAGGAGACACTCAGAAAGTCGTCGGGCGCGGTGCGCGAAGTGCTGCTCGACCAGCCATGGGTGCAGATGGCGGGCCTTGTCGCCTGCTACTGGTCGTTCGGCAGCGAACCGTCGACACACGGATTGATCTTCGCGTTGTGGAAGCACGGCACGACGGTGATCCTTCCGGTGCAACGCGGGGACGGCGATCTCAACTGGGCGGTCTACGACGGACCGGACTCCCTCGCGCCGGGCCCTCTCGGAATCATGGAGCCGGTGGACACCCGCCGCGGAGTGGACACGATCCGCACGGCGGGTCTCGTGCTGGTGCCGGCACTGGCGGTGGACAGGACGACAGGGGTACGGCTCGGCAGGGGCCGGGGGTACTACGACCGCGCGCTCGCCCGCGTGGGACCCAACGTGCCGACGGTCGCCCTGCTCCACGACGGCGAACTGGTCGACGGCGTCCCGGCCGAACCGCACGACCAGCGTGTACGGTTCTGCGCCCTCCCCGCTGGAATCATTGAGTTGGTGCAAATGTGAAAAGATCGGCCTGACGGGAGGGAGGGGGGCGGGTGGGTCTGAACGTCTGGCTTCTCCTGTCCGCCACCGTCGTCATCGCGGCGATCGCGTCCGTCCGGCTCGCCCATCGCACCGGCCTGCCCAGCCTGCTCGTCTACCTCGGCCTCGGCCTGCTCCTCGGGGAGTCGGGCCTGGTCGGCGTCCGCTTCGAGAACGCCGAACTCGCCCAGCAGCTCGGTCTCATCGCGCTCGCCGTCATCCTCGCCGAGGGCGGCCTGACCACCAACTGGAACCACGTCCGCACTGCGGTCCCCCTGGCGCTGATCCTCGCGACGGTCGGCATCGCGGTCAGCATCGTCGCGCTGGCGGTGGCCGTCCACGCGCTGCTCGGCATGGACTGGCGGTTCGCGCTGTTGCTCGGCGCGGTCCTCGCCTCGACCGACGCGGCGGCGGTGTTCTCCGTGCTGCGGCGTCTGCCTCTGCCTCCTCGCCTGGCGGGCGTCCTCGAGGCGGAGTCGGGCTTCAACGACGCGCCCACGGTCATCGTCGTGATGATGCTGAGCATCGCATCCAGGCCGCTCCCGCAGCTGTCGTCCGTGCTGGTCGAAACCGCCTACGAGCTCGCGGTCGGAGCGGCGGTGGGGCTCCTGGTCGGGCCCGCAGCGGCCTACGCCCTGCGCCGGGTGGCGCTGCCCGCCTCGGGTCTGTATCCCATCGCCGTGCTCGCCCTGGCGTTCGTGGCCTACAGCGGGGCGACGCTGCTGCACGCCAGCGGATTCCTCGCCGTGTACGTGGCGACGCTGATCCTCGGCAACTCCCGGCTGCCTCACCGGGCGGCGACCAGGGGTTTCGCCGAGGGGGCGGCCTGGCTGGCACAGATCGGGCTGTTCGTCATGCTGGGAATCCTCGTCAGCCCGACGGAGCTTCCCGGCGTGGCCTTCCCCGCGATCGTCTCTGGACTGGTGCTCGTGCTGATCGCCCGGCCGGTGTCGGTCATGGTGTGCGCCGCGCTCGCCAGGCTGGTGGGGATCGGCGGCGTCTCCTGGCGCGAGCAGGTCTTCCTGTCGTGGGCGGGGCTCCGCGGCGCCGTGCCCATCGTGCTGGCCACGATCCCCTGGGCTGCGGGGATGCCCAATGCCAAGGGGTTGTTCAACGACGTCTTCGTCATCGTCGTCGTCTTCACGGTGCTCCAGGGCCCGACGTTGCCCCATCTCGCGCGCATCCTCGACCTGGCGGCCGAGGGCGAGGCCCGCGATCTCGACGTGGAGGCCGCGCCTCTTGAGGAGCTCAACGCCGATCTGCTCCAGGTCCGCGTCCCGCCGGGGTCGATGATGCACGGTGTGGAGATCTTCGAGCTCCGCCTGCCCGCGAACACGCTCGTGACCATGATCGTGCGGGGCGACCGGTCGTTCGTGCCCACGGAGACCACTCGGTTGCGGGCGGGAGACCAGCTCCTGGTGGTGACGACGGCCGTGCAGCGTGAGGCGGTCGAGCGCCGGCTGCGCGCGGTCAGCCGCCGCGGCAAGCTGGCCGGCTGGTACGGCGAACGCGGCGCCTAACCGTTCTTGGGTGTGGGTGTGCTGATCGGCTTCAGAGGGGCGATGCGGGGCGGTGGAGTGCCATGTGACGGTACGGTGCGATGTGCGCGGCTTGATGCCAACGCAATAAACCGGGCTTGAGTGGCGTTTCAGCTCGTTGACTGCTTACCATTAGCAGTCGAACGGGTCGAGTGCCAGTTTCAGGAGGAGTGCGTGCCCACCTACCAGTACGCCTGTACCGTCTGCGGTGAGCAGCTGGAGGCCGTCCAGAAGTTCACCGACGACCCGCTCACGGAGTGCCCCCAGTGTCAGGGCAAGCTGCGCAAGGTCTTCTCCCCGGTCGGCATCGTGTTCAAGGGTTCGGGTTTCTACCGCACCGACAGCCGGTCGTCGAGCTCGTCCACGTCGCCCGCGTCGACCTCCACGTCCTCGAGCGACTCGAAGAAGACCACCGCCGACACGAGCACCACGTCGAGCGACACGGCCAAGAAGGAGCCCGCGGCCGCCTCCGGTTCCGCGACCTCCTCCACGTCCACGTCGAGCTCCACCACCTCCGCCGCGTGACCCCGGGCCCGGCGCCGACCGGGCCCGCACGAGTTTTCCACAGCTCGTAAATCTCGGCCGATGCGAATTCGTTAAGGTCAGCCGCATGACGAATCGCGCGGAGATCGGGGTCATCGGCGGCTCGGGTTTCTACTCCCTGCTCGACGACGCCGAAGAGATCAGCGTGGCGACGCCGTACGGCCCGCCGAGCGACACGATCACGCTGGGCCGGATCGGAGAGCGGTCCGTGGCCTTCATCCCACGCCACGGACGAGGTCACACCTTTCCCCCGCATCGCATCCCTTATCGGGCGAACCTGTGGGCGCTGCGCTCTCTCGGCGTCCGTCAGGTGATCGGCCCCAGTGCCGTCGGATCTTTGCGTCCCGAGATCGGCCCGGGCGTCCTGGTCGTCCCCGACCAACTGGTGGATCGCACGACCAGCCGCGTGCAGACCTACTACGACGCCGGCGGCGCCGTCCACGTGTCGTTCGCCGATCCCTACTGCTCTTCGGGCCGGACTGTTGCCGTGGCGAAGGCGCGGGAGACGGAGTGGAACACCGTCGACGGCGGCACGCTCGTCGTAATCGAGGGTCCCCGGTTCTCCACCCGGGCGGAGTCGAGGTGGTACTCCGGTGCCGGTTGGTCGATCATCGGCATGACCGCTCACCCCGAGGCGGTGCTCGCCCGCGAACTGGCCCTCTGTTACACGTCCCTGTGCCTGGTGACCGACCACGACGCCGGCGTCGAAGCCGGTGAGGGGGTCACGCACGAGGAGGTTCTCGCCTTCTTCGCCGCCAACGTCGAGCGGATGCGCACGCTGGTCGGCGAGGTCGTCGAAGGCCTTCCCCTAGAGCGGTCATGCTCGTGCGGGAACGCTCTGGACGGCTTCACGCTCCCCTTCGACCTTCCGTAGCCGGCCATGCGTGCGATCTTCGGGGGCGATCCCTCATGCGCGGAATGAGACGCGTCCTCGCTCGGCGCCGTCGGCTGATCGCGGCGCTGCTCGCGGGTCTGGCGGTGGCGTGCGTGCTGATGGCCGTCCGGCAACCCCAGGGCGTGGCGGTCCTCGCCGCCGCCCGCGATCTGAGTGGCGGCCGCCTGACCGCCGCCGACGTCATTTCCGTACGGCTCCCGCCGTACGCGGTCCCCGATGGCGCGTTTCCGGCAGGGTCGCCCCTGACGGGGCGGGTCGTGGCGGGGCCGGTGCGCAAGGGCGAGCCGCTCACGGACGCCCGGTTGCTCGGCCAGGGCCTGCTGGCGGCGCGGGAGCCGGGGATGGTGGCCGCTCCGGTGCGGATCGCCGACCCGGACGCGGCGAGGTTGCTCTCCCCCGGCGACGTGATCGACGTGCTGGCCGCATTCGAGGGCGACGCCCAGCAGGCGCTCGCCGTGGCACACGAGGTGCGGGTGCTGGCCCGCCCGGTGGAGGCCGCAGCGAATGGGTCGGAGGCAGGAGCACTGCTCGTGCTGGCGACGAGCCCGGCGGAGGCTGCTCAGCTCGCCCAGGCACAGGCTCAGGCCCGGCTTTCAGTCACCATCCATCCGCGCTGAGCCGTACCGTCTGGGCTTCGTGATGTCCCTTGATACTTGATCATCGGAGTCACGCGTCGCCGCCGCGTCAGACGCCGGCGCCGAGCTTGGGGTCGTACTCCCAGTGCCAGGGCTCAAAGGGGTTGCTGTAGGCCCACGGCGGATGGATGAACCCGTAGCGCTTGCTGTTGGCCTCCAGCCAGTTGAACTGGGCCGACCCGGAGTTCTGCACGCCGCCACAGAGATCGACGGCCAGGCCGAGACCATGGTTGCTCCGGCCGGGCACGGCCGCGAAGCCGGGGCGCGAATAGTAGACGGCCTGCTGCGAGGCGAGGCTGCGATAGCTGTCCGTCACGCACATCTGCTTGCCGAAATTCTTCTGGTAGGCCAGGTTGAGATCAGCGAAGGCGATCGCCGCGTCGGCGCGCAGTTCCCTCCCCGCCTGGGGCAGAGGGCAGAGGCTGCTCTTGGGAAGCAGGCCGTTTGGGTACTGCGCTGCGGTGGAGATCCGCGTGGGGTCGCAGGCGCCCGCCCCACGATGGCCCTGGTTCACCTTGACGCCCATCTTGCTGAGCGTCTGCGTCAGTGACTTGACCAGGTCGGCGGACTTCGTCCGCAGAGTGTCGACCTGGTGGTCGAGCTGGGCTTCTTCGAGGAGATTGGCCGATCGCAGGTCCTGAGCCTCGTTGGCGAGCTTCTCCTTGTCCTTCAGCAAGCGCACCGCATCATCGAGGATCTTGTTCCGACCGACGGCCAGGTGGTCGACGTCGCTCATCGCCCGGAGCATCGAAGTGCCGTCACCCTGGGCGAGAAGCGGGCCGAGTCCGGTGGCCGAGGGGTTCTGGTAGACCGACTCGACCAAGTCCGAGAGCGGCTTGCGCATCGCGGACAACTCCTGGTTGGCCTTCGCGAGCTGCCTCAGCTTGGACGCCAGTTTCTTCTGCGAGGAGTCGAACTGCTTCTTCCTGGCGTCCAGTTGCTTGGAGGCGTCGCCGATCGCCTTGTACGCCTCCTGGGCCTGCCGGCGGAGCGTCGTCAAGCTGGGACCACCGGCCGCCTCAGTCTCGGCCTTCGTCAGAGATGCGGCGGTCTGCGGTGAGGTCGCGCGAGTGATGGCTGTCTCAGAAGCCACGGTGACGAAGTGGGACGCGCCGGGCGAGACGCCTGCGGGGGACCTGCCGGATGAGACCGCGGCGACAGAGGTCATCGCCATGACGGCCACGATCAGACCAGCCGACCGAGGAGACGGCACGATCAACTCCTCTTTACGAACTCGTGACTTCGGTCAGGCACGCACGTTACTACAGCCGCCTGAGTCCTCGGGCCCGGTCGTCCAATGCGATAGGTGCCTATCACGGTCCAATTTGGAGACTTGTCCCATCCGTCGCTAATGGTGGTTTACGACTTCCCGCCGCGTTCCTTGCAGAGGTCCCACAGCCAGGTGTCCTGCCAGTCGAGGGCGCAGGTCAGCTCGCCCTGATCCTTCTTCTCGACCGGCGTCGCCTTGGTCACCGCGGCCGGCTGCGCTGTGCCGGCGGCAGGCTGCGGACCCGCTTCGGGCGTGCGGATGATGATGAGCTGGCCGTACATACGGGAGGGCCCGGAAGGCGGCGGCACGGCCGTCGGCTGCATGACCTGCCGACCCGGCGCAACGCCCTTGGCTGCTGCTGAGCCTTTGGCGGCGTCGGCAGGCGCGACACCGTTCGACAGCGCGCCGTTATTTGCAGGCGCCGCAGCGGCTGGTTGAGCGGCATCTGGGGGGCTGGCGGCTTCCGGCCGTTGTGCGTGCCTGCCCTCCGCAAGGACGCCAGCCTTCTGGTCGCCCGCGTTGTGGAGGCCCTTCGCCTCAGCGTCGTCGGGGCCGACCACCAGCCGGCTGTGAGGATGGCCGGTGGCGATACCGGGCATGACGACGTTCTGGAACGACCCGCTCGCCATGTCATTGGCGGACATCGCGTTCTGGGGGTGTAGAGATCCCACCTTGCCGGCCGCCTGAATGGGGCCGGTGGCTCCCCGAGCCGTCGCCTCGTAGCCGGTGATCTCGGCCATCAACATGCCCGAAGCGAGGACCGCTGGCGCGATCAACCCTACGACGAGCACCACGGGACGCAGCCCGCGCAAGTATTTGCGTCGCAATCCGGTCACGAACAGTGACGGTAGCCAGGTCCGACGAGGAGGAACTCGCCCACTTGCCAGGGCTTTACCGCAGTTCAGCCACGCGATGACCGATCAGGTTGTCGCCACACCCCTTCTGAGGCGCGCGCTGTGCCAACTCTTCGCTAGGCTTACAGAGCACATCACGCCTCCGTAGCTCAGGGGATAGAGCACCGCTCTCCTAAAGCGGGTGCCGCAGGTTCGAATCCTGCCGGGGGCACTTTCTTGACCTTGGGATCCAGCTCCGACCTGGGGTTCTTCTCCGAGACATCTCACACCTCGATGCAGCCGTAGGTCACCGGAGGCAGCCCCATGTCAGCTGTCACGGGATAGCTGCGGGATGAAAATCCGATGCGTAGCCCGAGGCCAAGGCTCAAAACTCAGTAGGCCGGAGTCCCCCGACAGGAGCAGCCATGTGGAATGTTGATCACATTCTGTCCTGCCTGGCGACCATCGCTGCAGCCGACCCAGAGCACGAAAGATTCGGCGCCAAGCGACATCGCTACGCCCTGGGGCCTATCCTCGCCGAGGCCGAGATCGACCCGTTCGAAGCGGAGCACGGGGTAACCCTGCCTGAGGCCTATAGGGAGTTCCTCACCGTCGTCGGCGATGGAGGAGCCGGCCCGCACCCCGGGATGTTCACCTTGGCGGAGTCCGAGATAAGGAACACCGCGAAAGAGGACCGACAGATCACGGGCTTCCCGAAAAATGGCAACGCATCGGCGCCATTCTTGGTGTCGACATCAGCGGCGACCCTGATGAGCAAGTGAGCGGCTTCTCGGATAACGAGGTGGCCGCGCGAATCCCGGCCCGTTCTCCAAAGACATGTACGCCGCTGCTCAGCGTGCCGCCACGCCCGATTTCACCCGTTGGCAAGAGATGGTTCGCGCAACGGGCGGCTGCGCTCAACCCATCCGGCTTGTAGGTCATCGGGTCACCTTCGATTCCAGCCTGGACGTGCTGGACGTCTATCGGACCGCTGATGAGCCCACCGGGTTTCTACTGACGGCGTGCGGCAATCGGCGCGCGTCTCGGTGCCCGGCGTGCTCGGAGGTCTATCGCGATGACACGTAGCACCTGATTCTTTCTGGGCTGCGTGGCGGTAAGGGCGTCCCTGAAGACGTGAGCGCCCATCCCCGTGTGTTCGCCACCTTCATCGGGGCTGTCCATGCTCAGCGACAGAAGGAAGACAAGGTGCTGCCGTGCCGTCCTCGCCGCGACGACCCGGTGTGCGAGCACGGCAGGCCGCAAAGGTGCAGGGCGCGCCATGAGGACGGCGACACCCAGATAGGTCAGCCGATCTGCATGAACTGCTACGACTACCGGGGCGCGGTGCTTTGGAACGCCCATGCGGGCGAGTTGTGGCGTCGCTTCACTCAGGGCACTTCCGGCCGTCCTCGCTCGCCATCTGGGGATCACTCGGGCGGAGCTGCGCCGGCGATTGCGCCTGTCGTATGCCAAGGTCGCCGAATATCCGGCTCGCGGTCAGGTCCACTTCCATGCGGTGATCCGCCTCGACGGACCGGACGGTCCTGCGGACTGTCCGGCTGACTGGGCCACGGTCCCCGTCCTCCGGGCGGCGATACAGGAAGCTGCGGGAGGGGTGGGTGTTTCCGTCCCGGACGATCAACCGTCGTTCGTAGGACGGTGGGGTACGCAGCTCGATGTGGAACCCATCTGTGTGGCGACGTCCGTAGAAGGGATCGCCGATCAGCGGGTTGCGTCCTACGTGGCGAAGTACGCGACCAAGGGGGCCGAGTCAGCGCGGACCGTTGACCGGCCGATACGCGAGATGTTCGCTGTCGCGCACCTCGACGTCACCGAACATGCGCGACGCATGATCTATGCCTGCTTCGTCCTGGCGGGCACCGCCGAATACCGGCTGATCCCGCTGCGGCAATGGGCGCACATGCTCGGTTATCGGCGCCACTTCTCGACGAAGAGTCGCTACTACTCGACCACGCTAGGGGCGCTGCGTGGGCTCCGTGCTGCGTTTCGGGCCGAGCAGTCTCGTCAGCGACGGGGCTACCTGACCTCGGAGAGCACGAGGTGCTGACGGCGGGCGAATGGCGCTACGCCGGCAGCGCCTACAGGCACGGCGAACACTTCTGGGCCGAGATCATTCGACAACGAATTTCCACCACGCGACGGATTGCCAGTCATCAGGAACAGCGGGATCACGACTGAACAAGCAGCAATCGTACGGAACGGTCTAGCCCCATCACGACAATCCGAGACAAACGAGGGCAATTATGCCTACTTATCCGGATCGTCCCAATTGAGGCACATTACCCGTTGCTTCACAGTAACGGTGAACGCGATATCATCATCGACTACACTTGATCACCCTCATGGAAACCAATGCGAGCAACATATGCGACTAACCAAGATCACCTTTAACGGGTATCGGCGTCTTGCTCAAACCTCCTGCAACGTCGATGGGCGCTTGATCGCTTTCCTCGGACCAAATGAAGCCGGAAAGAGCAGCGTCCTAAAAGGCTTGGAATGGCTGACGGAAGGGCGCGATAAACTTTCAATCCAGGATATCAGCAGAAATGAAAATGCCACGTCTGACACACATGCTGTCGTGGCCAGATATATTCTCGACGACGAGGATCGAGCCGCTCTTAGCGACATCGATTCAGACACCAGCATTGTGCCTAATGAGTTTGTTCTGGCTAAAGATCGAAGCGGCGCGCTACGGACTGGCGCATATCCGGAGCTGAAACGAAATCCGCATATCTTCAAGAAGGCGCAGGCCGCTTTACTCTCGGTCGCTGGTATCGTTACCGATGATGACGATCCAGACAGTTGGGCGAAACTACTCGCTGCATTAATTGTACTGCTGGAACAGCCGATCGAAAGTTGGAAGGAATCCGATGCTCAACAAGTTAATCAGGCCATAGCTGGACTCGAGGCTGCAACCGATACCTCGGAGGACGATGCTAATACAATATCGGACTCCATAGATACACTTAGGTCTTTGGTAAGTTACATGGAGTCCGACCACCCGAACAAGATCGCGCGCGGCCGACTACGTAAACGCTGTCCGAAATTCTATCTCTTTGATCACACTGATCGGACTATCGGCAGCACGTACGATCTCTCCAGTGAGGCTCTTCGAAGGAACGTGCCAAGCGCGCTAAGCAATCTATTATCGATTGCTGGGACCGATCTTGACGCCTTGTGGCAAGCTCTATCTACACAAAATCTCGCGCGACTCAAGACATTGCTACGAAGAGCAAATGAGCGCCTCTATAAAACCTTAACTCCAGCATGGCGCCAAGCCAAGTTGGCTGTTCGACTCGACACGGATGGAAACAAACTTCAAGTTCTCGTCGAAGAACTCGATGAAGACGGCGCCACAACTGCCATCTCCGAACGAAGTGAGGGCCTAAGGGTTTTCGTAGCTCTGCTGTGCTTCGTGCTCATCAAGGACCCAGACGTCCCGCCGATCCTCTTAATTGACGAAGCAGAAACACATCTCCATTACGATGCGCAAGCCGACCTAGTGGATGTGCTGCTGAAACAAGACAAAGTAAAACAAATATTCTATACAACACATTCACCCGGCTGCCTGCCGCCCGACCTTGGCACCGGAGTCCGCTTCGTGGCTCCAAACGGAAGAGATTCAAGCGTCCTCAGCAATTCGTTCTGGAGTAGCAACCAACCGGGATTTTCGCCATTGCTATTCGCGATGGGAGCGGGCGCAGCGGCCTTCTCTGTATGCCGACGTGCAGTATTAGCGGAAGGCCCGTCTGACATGATCCTTTTGCCATCGCTTATACGGCTGGCGACAGGCTTGCAGAGCCTTGGCTATCAGGTGGCTCCCGGTCTTTCTGGACTCCACAATCCTGAGTTCGAGATCGATGCAGTCGCATCTCGCATCGCTTTCCTGGTTGACGGCGATAAGGCAGGGCTCAACTACAAGAAGCAACTGATCAGCCTAGGCATACCTGAAGACAGGGTAGCGAACCTGCCGACCGGACAGGCAATTGAGGATCTTCTTGACCGCGAATCATATATTTCCGCTGTGGAAACTTTGCTTCGAGATGCGGGATTTCCCGATATAACAATACCCGCCGACGACCTCGATACAAATGACACGGTAGCTCACGCCGTGGCTAAATACTGCAGGTCCGCAGACCTACCCGTTCCAGGAAAGACCGCCATTGCCAGTCACCTGGTACAAGACGTCAATAGAATTAAGCTCAATACAGATGGAGAGCGTTCACTCAAAAATCTTCACGAGGAGTTTTTGCGGATTCTCGGATAGTCGTAAGAATCACGCCTCCTCAGGCAGCATCCCTCGTGTACTAAGTTACCTCTCAGTGCTCGGCGGATACGAGACAAAGGCCGCTCTGATCCGCCTGCGCTCAGGCGAGATGATCAACAGAGTGCGGTCAGATCTCACGCTCGGCCCACTCGACATGGAAGCTATCGCAAGCGAACTGCGTATAAGCCACCCATGGATCGCCGCCATAGCCTTCGGTCCCGATGACGACTGGCCGGACTGCCCGGGTGTCTCTCCGCATGCTGCGGCGCCGCAGGCACGACGTGTTGAGCTCCTGTGGTGCGACGACTCTCCTGGCGATGGGCGATCTGTGAAACACACTGCATATGCGTGATGACGGTCTACGAGCTGATGTCATACGGCGGGATCTACAGGCTCAGACGTACGACTGAGCGGCGCGACGGCCACGCGGTGTCGTATGCCGGCGGATGGCGGCGGTTTATAGAGGCCGGCTACTCGGCTGGCCTCACCCCATAACGACCGGGCCGCTAGTGGCACGGCTAGGGTCTTGCACTGTTCCCTCCCCTGCCCACCGATAGCTGCCGAACACGTAGCCCGACCGAGATGTCAATGCCCTCTGCGCCCCAGCACCGGCCGCACACGACTTAACATTGCGCATCACGGAGTGGCCTTCCCCTGCAATTTCCACAAGAAATACATGTCGGCTAGTTCAATATCTCGTTTCTCCTCTAGGTACTTCATGTAGTGGGCGGAAGGCAATAGAGCGGACGCAACCCCCGCGGGCAGTAGAAGGGGAATTCCGGCGATGGCTCCGATCATCGTCGCCGCCACACCGACACCAACGCTGAGGGCCGACTTTTTGGTAAGCACCTTCTGAGCCTTGTTGAGCTTAAGCGCTATCTCGTTAAGAGAAGGAAGGACTATATCCCGGCTGATCTCATTGGCGACTTCTGTCGGCCCACCTTCAGTCGCCGATGTAACCTTTTCTTTGATTGCCTTACGAAGTGAAGTTCGAAACTTTTCAAACGAGAGATACTCGTCGTTTCTGATCTGGATTAGATCCTTGACTGGTACTCCGTTAAGGAAAGGGAGTCCGAGTTCTAGGGCGATGGAATGCTCATCCGCTGCAGGCACCCGATATAGCGTCTCGCGATGCAGTCCCACTACGGCGGCAAGCGGCGCCTTCACAATCCTCGATGTGCGAATGTCGGCAACCATGTGCGCCGAATACAGCTTGAAGACATCCATTGCGATGGCCCGGGCAAGATCCTCCCCGACTAATCCTGCTCCTACAGCGCCGGACTGCACATGCTCCAATAGAGGATGCTCGAAAGTATAGTGTAAATGGTCATCACAACGCCTATCGATCGTGTAATGACCTGCCAGAGCTAATTCGTCTACAAGTGGGGCAGCCGCATCGACAAGATGGCTTAAACCCGACTCTCGCAGGTGCTCTTCGAAATGCTGCCTGCACGCTGGGGTCTTCTGGCGAAATATGAGATTCGCCTCGGCTCCTATATCTCGAAGATACAGCAATAGTCGAAGCTGTGACGCGAGGACCAATTTCCTGAACTGGGAATCGTAGGAGCTGTCCAACATCTGGCAAAAGCGCGTGGGGGTCAAGCCGGTGACCACGATTTTGTCGAAGTAATGCCAGGTCCGAGAGAAGAGGACATCGACTTGCTTCTTCTGGCAGTTCCACGCGTAACAGTCTAATTCGCCAGTCAGATCCATTCCTCTGCCTGCAAGAGCATACGGCCCCTCGTGGCTCACTTCTTCTGTTGTATAAGGGATGACCTCGGCAATACGCTCGAGTTCGCCAAAGGTGGCTCGCCTCTTGACTACTCTATCAATGTCCTTCTCTGACTTAATGGCCTTCTCGTCGATCCAGTTGTACAACCAAAAGCGATCATTCATGTGCCTCGATACCCACGTTTCGGTTGAGAGGATACTGTTCCCCCTGAGGCTACCTCGATCGTAGATATTAGAGGCGGCGCTACAACAAACTGATACATTTGGGCCCTCGCGTACCAAATGCCGCACCGTGTCGGGCGGCGCGGGCCGGGGCCGGCCGGAGAGCCGCATGCCCGGCCCGCTGGCCGGCCGGAGCGCCGCGAACCGCCGTAGGCGGGTCGCCTTGACCTTGTAGAGAAGGTTCTCGCCGCAAACATCTCGAACTGCCGGGCGTCGGCCTCTGCCCGGACTCACTACCAGCGGCAGCGCGACGTAAATGTCCAGGTCGCACCATCGGGCTAACTCGTTCTGGCCCGTGGTTGTGCGGATAACGGATCCCACATATGTCAGCATCGACATATTGCATTAAGGCAAGTAGTTGGGTTGGTACATGCCGCACCAGATCTAGCGAACGATGGAGGCGACTCCACTACGTTCATAAACCGTTAGCAGTCGAGAACATCATTGATCTTGTTGTTGATGGCGTCCTGCTGACCGTCCATGCACTTGGCGTAGACCCGAAGGAGGACATCCACGCTGTGCCCTGCGCGCTTGGCGACTTCAGTAGGCGAGACGCCCGCATTCAGCCATAGCGACACCGCAGCATGTCGAAGGTCGTATGGCCGGGCGGCCAAAGGCGACGCAGACTGTGCCGGCGTGAGGGCGAGCTTCCGGGCTTCCTGCCAGACATAGGAATGCGCGGAGCTGGAGTGGGTCCCGCCAGTACTTGTCCGGAACAGTCTGCCGTCCTCCGCCGTGCCGTACTCCTCGACATGGGAGCGAAGGACGTCGACGAGGGAGGGCGGGATGGGAATCTCCCGAGTCTCCTTGTCAGCACGATGCTTCAGGCTTCTCGGCTCGTGGGTCTCCCCCGTGTTCGTCCATCGCTTGGTGCTTTGAGGACGCGCCTTCTCCAGGATGATCAATCCCCATCCCGCGCTTGGCAGCGTGCAGTTCTTCAGACGTAGGTCGCTCGCTTCCTCCGGGCGCAGGGCTGCGTAGTACATGCATGCGAAAAGGGCTTTGAGCCGTGGGCCGCGTTTGCGGCCGACCATGGATACGGCGTCCAGCAATTTCCGCGCCTGCGCAGGGTTGACGACTGTACGTGGGTCGACAGCGGTGACGGCCTTGGGAGGTGTCCACTTGATCTCATCGAGCGGGTTACTCACGAAGAGCTTCTGCTCTACTGCCTGCTCAAGGAGATGGTGGAAGACAGCTCGCTTGCGCCTGACTGTGTTCGCCCCGGCTTCTTTGCCGGCGAAGGTCTCTGCGATGGCGTCGAGGGCGATGCGGAGCAAGCGAGCTTCCCTTAGATCCGACATCGGGAGTGACGCCTTCTCCAGCCAGCGGAGCGTGACAGCCTGCCTGTTGGTGAGGTCGGCCCTCCTCCCCTCCGGTAGGAGCGCGTGGCTGCGGAGAACACCGCGTATCTCCGAATCACTTGGCCGGCTCGGCAGGTCCGCCACAAGAGCGGGAACCAGCGACAGCATGGCGTAGGCGTCTGTCTCACGAGTCCTCGCGGCCGAACTGCGCCAACGGCTCATGAGGTACGACTGCACGAACTCCAGGAAGGTAGGACCAGACGGCTTCGAGTTGTCTGCTGCGAGCATCGACAGCGGAAGACCAGTGACGACGTCGAATGCCTCCCCCAGCTTGGCCGCTTGCCGCAGGTCAGACACGAAGTTGTCGGCAAGCGCCTTGGTACGAAACGTCTTCGACTTCGCCTTGCCGCCGACCTTCCACCGGGCTTCGTACGACGGCTTCTTGCTGGAGGCGTTACGCCGTGTATCCCAGAAGCGGACGTCATAGCTGGTCGTCACGACGCCTCCCTACGTGCGTCGAGCCAAGCGTTTAGATCGCTCCGCCGTACCCTCAGCTTGTTGTTCGGATACCGGGTGCAGACGGGAGCCTTGCCGAGTTCGCGCCACCGATAGAAGGTGCGCAGAGAGACACCATTCAGTTCGGCCAGCACCTGAGGCAGCGTCAGCATGTCGTCGGTCGACATCACACACCACCCCCGTCACCTGACGACGAGACACTGCCTTTGGTCATGGAGGCCGCTAGGAGCGCGTCACCAGGCGTGAAGCCTCGTCCGGCGTAGTGCCAGTCGCTGACGACAAGGGCGGTGTCCTCGTCGAAGAGAAGTAGGCGTCCGGTCGAGACGGCCTCGGTTCGGGCATGTTCAGCGCGGTCGGCGCGGATGTCGCCGAGGGTGATGGAGAAGCGGCGACTCCGGGTGGAGAAGTGGCCCCCGAAGCCGAGCATGTGCGCCCAGTGGATGAGCCGCAGGCCGGCCAGCCCGCTGAAGGCGCCCAGGCGGAGGCATTCGGCGATGAGACAACGCGCATGGTCGCGGACAGGCAGCAGCGCCAAATCTTCGGTGGGGACGATGCGCCGGTCGAGGGTGCCGACGCATTCGGCCGCTTTGGTGGCGTACTTGGCGATGTAGCCGGCCACAGCCTGTTCCGTCAGGTCACCCCGCAGGGTGATGGGCCGGACGTCGATCTCGCGTCCCCACTGCAGAACTCGCGCTGAAGTACCAGCAGCCGCAGGGGTGGTCGCGGTGACGGCACCTGCGGCGTGCTGGACGGCTTGCGCCAGGACGTCAGCCGTGGCCCAGCCGGGAGGGTCGAGGCCGGGACCGCTGGGACCGTCGAGGCGGATGACGGCGTGGAAGTGGACGACGCCGCGGCGTTGGTATTCGGCGACTTTGGCGAACGCGACAGTGAGCTGTTCACGCATGTCGCGCAAGGTGAGGTCACCGCTTTTCGCTATGTGGCGGCGCAGAGCGTTGGTGAAGCGTTTCCACAGCAAGGGCGCGAGGGCGTTGAACAGGACGGAGCCGGTGTAGTCGTAGCAGCCGGGGCAGAGTGGTTCGCCGAGGCTTTCGGCATTCGGCTGGTGCCGCACCATACACGACGGCATGATCCCGTGCGGGCACACCTGGGCGTCCCGGCGGGGGTGACAGGGCAGCATCTTGCCGTTTCGCTCCCTGCGGGTGTGGACAGCGCCGAAGGGCGGCGCGGTAAGGGTGACGAACAGGCACGGATGTGCCGTCACCGACTCCGGGACGCCTTTGCCACCGACGAGGCCGGCACGGATGAGGTGGTAGGTGTCGGCGCGGTAGACCTCTGCGCACGACGGGCAGCGCGAGGCGCGCCGGGTCTTGCAGGGGACGCGTAGGACGCCGTCCGGTTCGAGGCGGGTGCTATAGCGGTGGAGCAGGGTGCCGGTGGCGGTGTCCCAGTGTTCGACTTTGCCGCGGAGGTGGATCGGCTGTCGGCAGCCGCCTGAGCGCCGGATCTGGGATGCCCAGCGAGTGTAGTGGGGGTCTTTCAGGCGGCTGATGGCGCCGTGGATTGCGTGCGCGTTAGTGGTGGATGCGGGCAAGATGGTGTCCTCCTTTCACTCGTTGCGGGTGGAGGGATGGCCCTCGACCTGGCGTGTGTCTTGGCGGATGTGCGGCCAGGCCGGGGGCGCTCACGGGGTCAGCACAGGCCGAGCCCGTTGCAGTGGCGGCAGGTCTCGCCGTAGGAGTCCAGGCCGGTCCCGCCGCAGTGGCAGCACTGCCACCGCAGAGGTGCGGCCGACTCGGTTTCCGGGTTAGGGGACTGCTCGGTGTCGTCCACGGTGATTCACCTCCTTTCGCGTGGTGTGGTGGTGACGAAGACCCGCGAGCGGTGCTTCTTGGCGCGGTCGGGGTAGGTGCGGGAGACGCCCGAGACGGTGAAGGTCTGGCGCAACCGGAACAGTGCGTCGATGATTTCGGCCGGGGTGCCGTCGAGGCGGATTCTCACGGTCAGGGCTCCTTTCGTCAGGTGGGCTCCGAGGCGGCGGCGCGTACGGTGTGAAGCAGGTCGGAGGCGAGTTGGTTGGACACACCCAGACGCGAGCGGAGCAAGTCGCGGGTGATGGGTTTCCCGTGCTTGGCGTGGTGGTCGTCGGCGACGCGGCGGGCGTAGTCGACCAGCGTCGAGGACGGTCCCATCGGTTCCGTCCTGCCGTCCTGAGCCGTCAGGACGGCGACGGGCACAGAGGACGGCGCGCCTACCGATGAGGACGAGCTGGGGACGAATGCGGACGGCTGCGCAGTGACCGGGGACGATGCCGGGACGGCTACGGCCGCGGGTGGTTCGAGGCGGGGCGCGGTTGCGCGGCGTTCAAGCATGGAGACCGCGATGAGGAAGGCGCCAGCGGGGACGGCGGCGGTGAGGCGTCCCCAGATGGTGGGTTCAGCTTGCTGGAGGTTGGCGGCCAGGGACAGGACGATCCCTGCGATCAGGACGAGGGTCGGCCAGGACGTAAGGCCGGTCCGCCTTCGTCCGGTCTTCTTGTCACGTTGCCGTTCGCGGGCGGCCATGACGCAGGTGAGGTCGACGCACACGGCGACCGCCCAGGACATCCAGCCGGTTTGCCCGTGATCGGTGGCGGTGTCGCGGATGTGGGTGAACGATCCAGCCCCCGCGATAGCGGCCAGGATGAGGACCGGCCCGGTGTCGAGCAGCCATGAGGCGAGGCGTCGCATCGTTCCCTCCCTTCTGTCGGTCAGGCGGTGAGGAGTTCGGACAGGTCGGTCTCGGTCACCTCGGAGGACCGTCCGGGACGGGTGATCTCGTCCCAGGACGGATTACAGTCCGCGTAGGTGGTGGCGGCGTGTTCGGCGGCCTGCTCGGAGACATAGAAGGACCGGCCGCGGTACCACTGGCCGTCCTGACTCGCGACGATCGCGACGCCAGGGGTTTCGGCCGGGATGGCCCGGGCGGAGGCCAGGGCGTCGGGATCGAGGTCGCCGAGGGTCATGGTCGCGGTTTCGGGGTCGTTGACCCGGTGGCAGATCCGTCCCGAGCACTGGGCGCGGAGTGCGGTGACGCCGGGTCCGAGGTCGGAGCCGATCCGTTGGCCGGAGCAGAACAGGTAGATGCCGAACGCCCGCCCAAGCTGCGCCACCCGCAACAACGCAGTCGAGGTTTTAGCGATCTCGTCCTTCTCGGACTTGTCAGCCATCAGGTACAGCTCGGCCAGCTCGTCGACCAGCACCACTACCGGGACCGGGCGGACCGCGTCGGGGAGTTGCCAGATGTTGCGTGCGCCCGCTGCACGGCACAGGCCCATCCGGGCGACCATCAGCGCGACCAGGTCATCCAGCAGGCCGACCGATTCGGCGCGGGTGGTGGCTAGTGCGGACAGGCGCGGAGCGTAGGGGGTGAACTCGACTCCGCCTTTGAGGTCGAACCCGACCAGCGCCACTGGCTGCGGAGCCAGGCCGACGATTAGCGCGTTGGCCAAGTTGGACTTGCCGGATTGGGTGGCGCCGGCGTTGAGCCAGTGCGGGATCGTGCGGAAGTCGATGGTCCACGGGCCGCCGGTCTCCAGTTTGCCGATGGTGACGTTGAGCAGTTCGCCCGAGGACGGGATGTGGTCGAGGCGGATGAGGGGGTCACGCATGGTCGCGGCCAGGACGATGCGGCCGGGACGGGGTGAGGAGACACGGACGGCGTGGACGCCCCAGGAGTGCGCGAGTCGTTCGGCGACGTTGGCGTAGTCGGCGGGGATCTGCCCTTCCAGGGTGTGGAGGGTGACGCGCCAGCCGTGCCGGGTCGGGCGTGGCAGCCACATGAAGGGTTTGGTGTCGACGACAACCCGTTGGAAGCGCCGCCGAACCTTCACGAGGCCGGTCGAGGCGATCAGGCGGGGAACGGTGGTGAACCAGAAGCGTTGCCGCTTCTTGGTCAGGCCGCAGCCGAGGGCGACGGTGCGCCAGGTGGAGCGGATGGTGATGGCCATCAGCGGGAAGCCGATGACCAGCCAGAACGACGGGTAGTGGTAGCGACGCCAGGCCCAGAGCCCGGCCGCCAGGGCGGCCAGGGCTCCGAGAGTCGTCCACAGGGTGTCAGGCAAGGGCGTTCATCCCCGCGGGGACGATCGAGGCGGCCCGGTAGCTGATCCCCCACCGGGTGTCGCCGCCGCGGGAGATCTCCCAGGCGTAGCCGACGAGGCTGACCGGGGTGACGTCCTGGCCGGCGGCGACCTGGGGTTCGCCCGAGGTGCCGACCTTGACGAGTTCGATCCGGCCGAGCTCGTCTTCGACGGACAGGACGATCTCGTAGACGGTCTGGCCGTTCTTGTCGGTCTTGATCTCGCCGGTGTCCTGATTGAGGATCCGCGGCCGGGGTGCGCGGACGCAGACGAACTGCAGCTTGGTGACGTCGACCGGGATCGGGATGGTGCGCATGTGGTGACCTCCTTAAGCTCGCGACCAACATAGTTGACCTAGTTGGCCTGGTTGTCAATGGCCTTGGTTGGCTTGGTTGCTTGTCCGTGGTGAGATAGGGGCGCCAGCAGCGGAAGAGGGTGCATGGTCAAGAAGTCGGGACGGCCCGCCTATCTCCAGATCGCCGACGATCTGCGCGAGCAGGTCCGCGGCGGATCTCTCGCGCCCGGGGCGCCGTTGCCGTCGACCGCGCAGCTTGCCGAGCAGTACGACGCATCGCTGAGCGTGGTGAAGATGGCGGTCGGGATCCTCCGGAACGAAGGCCTGCTCATCGGCCAGCAAGGCAAGGGCGTCTTCGTCCGGGACGAAGAGTCCAGCGAGTCGGGGCAGGGGACGGCGGTGGATCTGGTCAACGAGGTCATCGAACTGCGCACCGCCGTACGGGACTTGTCGGAACGGCTCGCCCAGGTCGAGTCGACGCTTTCGGAGCGATCCGACCGGTAGGCCCGCCCCCCCGGATGTGCAACCCGGTGACGTGCCGGGCGAGCCGGGCCGACTGACCGTCCGGGGCGGATGTGAGGCTCATCGCCTTGTCCTCGCGCTTGATGCCGACGAGGACCGCGATGTAGCCGACGAGCACGCCGCCGGCCAACACAAGGGCGATGATCAAAGGAAGCGTGCTCATGCCCAGCTCACTCCCCTCGCGGCTGCGGTGTGGGGGTCACGCGGAGGGCGCCGGGTCGCGCCGCGCCGGCGCTGGGCCCGCAGCCGGGCGGCCTGACGGCGGGCCCAGCGGTCACGGGCGAGGCATTTGCGGCAGTGAGTCTGCCCGTCGTCGAGGAGAGCGCCGCACTCGCAATCGGGGGTCTCATCGGGCGGGGTAACGGTCGTGTCTGTCATGATCACCTGTCCTTTCGTCGCAGTCGGTGTGGGGTGTGACACCGAGAGTGCGGCCAGAGGGCAGGACGAGATCACTACAGGACGGGACATGTTCAAGACGTCCCGTCTAGGATGGCCACGTCCCTGGACGTCCCCGAACGTGGCAGGTGAGATGGCCAACGAGCGACTGCGCGCGGTTCTGCTGGAGCGCGGAGTGAGCATCGCGGAGCTGGCGGATGCGATCCAGGTGGACCCCAAGACGGTCGAGCGGTGGATCACCAAAGGCCGTGCACCGTACCGAAAGCACAGGTACGCCGTCGCCGCCCACCTGGGGACGGACGAGAGTTATCTGTGGCCGGAGGCGTTGACGCGGGAGCAGGTCGCGTCCGCATCCGAGAGCGAGATCGTCACCGTCTACCCGCACCGCTGGGCCGTCCCGAGGGACGCATGGGGACGTCTGTTCGCTCAGGCCGACGAGGAGATCGGGATTCTCGTCTACAGCGGCCTGTTCCTTGCCGACGACGCGGGCATCGTGCGGATGCTCGGCGAGAAAGCTGACGCAGGGGTTCGGGTACGGATCCTGCTCGGCGACCCGGACAGTTCCGAGGTGGCCCAGCGCGGCGCGGACGAGGGCATTGACGACGGCATGGCCGCCAAGATCCGTAACGTCCTCGTCCTCTACAAGCCCATCCGGGGACGCGAGAACGTCGAGGTCCGGCTCCACCGGACTGTGCTGTACAACTCGATCTACCGCGGGGACGATCAGGTTCTGGTCAACACCCACGTGTACGGCACGCCCGCCGGCAACGCGCCCGTGTTGCATTTGCGGAGAGTTGTGGGTGGCGACATGGTCACCACCTACGTCGACAGCTTCGAAAAGGTGTGGGAGCAGGCCACAGCGGTAGAGTTGTGATCATGGCACGCCGGATCGACTTCTACGACGACCCCAAAGCCCCCGTTCCGAACAGCCTGGTTCCGTCCGTCAACGTCGTAGTCACCAACGACGCCGGGGACCTGCTGATGATCCGCCGCAGCGACAACGACAACTGGGCCGTCCCCGGCGGCGCGATCGACCTCGGCGAGTCCCTCCCCGCGGCAGCCGTCCGCGAGACCCTCGAAGAGACCGGAATCCTCTGCGAGATCACCGGAATCGTCGGCACCTACACCGACCCCAAGCACGTGATCCTCTACACGAGCAACGGCGAAGCCCGGCAGGAGTTCTCCATCGCGCTCACCGCCCGAGCGCTAAGCGGTGAGCCCACCCCGAGCAGCGAGTCGGCCGAGGTGCGATGGGTGCCCCGCGGCCAAGCCGAGGCCATGTCGATGGACCGGTCAATGGCCTTGAGGATCGGTCACTACCTCACCGGCACGGTTGTGCCGTACATCGGTTAAGCACTTGCAGAGCACGAAGGCGACCCAATGACCTTGCTTGTGCACCTCACCGCAGCCAAGAACATCCGCTCCGTGCGACGCGTTGGGATTCGCGCGGAAAGTCACGGGCGTGGCGGGGGGACAGGCGTTTACTGCGTGCCGGTGTTGCCCTCCTACCAGATGACCTACCAGTGGGGACGTGAGCTGCGGCGCGGCGGTCAGCGCACCTTCGTCGCCGTGCACTTCCGCATCCCGGACGACGAGATGGTGTGGGTCGGGCACTACAACTCCGCTCCGGTTCGACTTGCCAGCGCAGAGGCCGCCGCTCTCGTGGCGGAGCAGGCCGATGCCCGCGGATACGAGTTGTTCGTCCCCCGGCCTATCCAGATCAGGGAGATCCACCGGGTTCGGCGAGTAAACCAGGTGACCGGATGGCGCTACATGCCCAACGCACACGGCAAACCGCCCTGCGGATGCCCGGTGTGCGTTCCTCCGGGACAGTACGGCGGTGCCAAGATCCGCAAAGCCTACGAGGACTCATTCAACAGCTAAGCCTTCATTGAAGGCCTGGTTGGTCGCAGCGACTGTGACGATGTCACGGGAGCCGGCTGTGGGTCGGCTACCGCCTTCGTCCGGAGACTCCCCGTCATGCATGGTGACGGGTGATCACACGCTGATGGTCTCCGCGAAGGCGCACAGCCGGTCCATCTCTTCCTTCAGTTCGGCCGGATCCCGATCGCGCATTGCAGATCTGGCCCATAGGCCCTCCGGCGCGAGGAAATGGGACGCATGTTCGGTGCTCAGCCGCTCGTCCAGGTGGAGCAGCGCGCCCATCGCCCAATGCTGGTCGTAGTAGTAGTCCGGGTCGGGCAGGTAGCGATCCAGGTAAGCGACGAGAGCGGCGGTGGCGAACTCGTCGGCAAAGCGGGCGAACGCGAAGCAGTACCCCTGGCCTGAGTACACAAGTTCGCTGTTCAGCAGCATCTCGGCCAGACGGTCGCGGAATTGGGTGCGACGACCGATGCCGATCAGCCACGCGGCCGTGAGCCGGGAGCGCCACTCGCTGTCGAGGAGCAGCGCGAGCTCCTCGTCGCTGATCTGCCGAGCGGCGGTGGCCAAGTCCCGTCCGAACTGGGAGCGCTCTTGTCCCGGTAGTTCCAGAAAGTTGCCGTGAAGCAAGTTCAGGTACCGTCGCGAAGCCCCTTCACCCGGTACGACGTAGTGTTCGACGGCCGCCACCATTTCGGGGTCATTGGGCGTGGGGAATCGCATCCCCTCATCATGCCAACCTCGATCATTTGGACATATCCCCAACTGAGGCGAGCGTGCTTTCGACTGCCCGCACTGCCGCCAGGATGCATGGGGTCGAGGCGGTGATTGAGCGGCTGACGAGGTGTTCAGGGCCGTAGCGGGAATGGATCTCAGCCAATCGCTCCGTGACCTGGAGATGCGTCCCATCCGGGCCGGTAGTCATGTCGCAGTAGGTCAGCGCCTCCACGAGTTCGGGGCGTTCCTCGTCGAACTCAGCAGTGAGCGCGTCGTACAGGTGGCGCTCGGCGGCCTCGTTCACGGCGCAGGAGTGGTGGGCCACCAGGCGGCAGAGTGTGTCATCGGCATTCGCCACGTCGCGCAGGTAGCGTGCGCCGTCCAGGGGATGGAATCCGGTGTCGACCAGCTCGGGCGAGTACCCGACGTCATGCAGGTAGGCCGCAGCAGTGAGCTTGTCCGTCTCATCGCCGAGGATCGGAGCCAGCGCCATGGCACGGGCGGCGACTCCTTGCGTGTGTGCCCACCGCCGCGGAAGCGGCTCCGCCAGGAGTTGTTTGGCCAGGTCGTGCGCCCACTCAGCTTGCCCCACGCCATAGACAATAGGCACCCACGCCGTGAACCGACCTAGAGCACACGAAAGGACGTCCCAGGACGTCTCACTCCCGTGAGCAGACGAACCGCCGCTTGCCTGGCCTCGACATGATCAGTCCCTCCTGTTGTAACTCACCGAGCGCTTGCCGGACGGTGTTGCGGGAGGTGTCGTACAGCCAGCGCAGTTCAGCCACGCTGGGCACCGCGTCTCCGGGCGCGAGGTCGCCTCTCTCGATCTGCCGGCGGAGATCGTCCGCGATGACCTGGTACCGGTAGACGGCCGTGACCTCTTGTCCCTCAGGTTTCACGATCCGCCCCTTGGATGGTGCCGTCACGATGAGTCCGTCCTCCTCCAGAGTGCGCAGGGCACGGCGCACGGTATTGCGAGCTACCCGAAACTCCGCCGACAGGGCAGCTTCCGAAGGCAAGGAGGCCCCAGCGGCATACAGGCCTGTGAGAATGCGTTCCCGAACACGGTCGGCGATCTGCGTATAGACGCGCCACCCTGTCAGGTGTCCCCCGCGCACGTTACGAGCGGTGCGCATCAGGGATTTTGGTCAGGTCGATGCCGATTTCGCCCTGTTCTCCTTCGCGCCAGCCCTCACCTGCGGCGGCCTCGATCCGATCAGCCGCGGCCAGCAGTCGCAGACACGACACACGCTCGTCGCGCTCGTCGCCCCAGTAGAACCACAAGAACGCGAGATGGACGAAGACGCGACGCATCCGGCACCGGCTGTCCATGACCTCCAGCGCCGGCCGCCCGTACTGATCAGCGATCAGGACCGTCGTGATCTCGCGCGACCGGAGCATGTCCTGTAGGTCCGTCAGCAGATCCTGTTGATAGGCCCGCTGCTGTTCACGAATGGTGTCCACCAGGGATGCTCCTTCGGCTCGATGAGCAGGGCGTTTCTGTTGACCCGCCCGCTTGAGCCTCTGATGCGGAGCGGAACCTCTACACCACAACTTAGGGACGTCTAGGGACGTCTTGTGCTAGCGTCGCCAACAGAGCCGACGCCCCCCGGGAGGCCCCGTGAGCGAGAACCTCCGGCACGCCCTTGCAACAGCCCGACTCCAAGCCGTCGACATCGCCGCAGCCCTCGCCGTCGACCCCAAGACCGTGAACCGTTGGCTGAAAGGCCGCATCCCATACCCGCGGCATCGCTGGGCCATCGCCGACCTCCTCCAGGTCGACGAAGCAGACCTCTGGCCCGAGATCCCCCAGCACCGCCGCGCCATTTCCAAGGATGTGCAAGCTGTGTACGCCCATCGCTGGGGCGTCCCATACAACGTCTGGCGCCGACTGTTCGAGGGCGCAACCAAGGAGATCGGCATCCTCACCTACAGCGGCCTGTTCCTCGCCGAAGACACCGGGATAATCCGCCTCTTGGCCAGCCGTGCCCGTGCTGGCGTGAAGGTTCGCATCCTTCTCGGCGATTCGGACAGTCCTGAGGTGGCAGCCCGAGGCACCGAGGAGGGCATTGGCCCGGACATCATGGCGGCGCGGATCAGAAACGCGCTCGCTCTCTACCGCCCGCTCCTGGACGTCGAGGGCATCGAGATACGCCTACATCGAACCGTGCTCTACAACTCGCTCTACCGCTCAGACGACGACCTTCTCGTCAACGTCCACGCGTACGGCGCACCAGCAGCTCAAGCGCCAGTCATGCACCTACGCGCCGATGAGGAAGGTGCCGCAGGTACCTATCTAGCCAGCTTCGAACGCGTCTGGACCGGGGCTGATGGAGCGATCAGTCCCACCACATGACGACGGCCCATCTTCGTCGAGCGGCCTGATCGTAGAACTCGAGTAACGCGGTGAGGTGAAGGATCAGGTAGCCGCGAGGGTCATCGAGGCCTTGCGGGGCTTTGTCGAAGGCATTCCAAGCTGCGTGGCCTGCTGGCGGCACGAGGACGGACGCGGCGTCGGGGAGACTCCCGAGCACCGCGGCAACCCCGCCAACGGTGTCGGCGTCGAGGGCTGTGACGGGATGTTCCCAGATGGTGTTGGGATGGTCTCGGTAGGCGGGGCTGACTTCGGAGTCACCGCGGAGCGCGCGCCGCAGGGCCGCCACGGGGTGAGGGTCCATCCCTGAGAGTTCAGCGATCTGGATTAGTCCAGCAGGTGCCCAGTCAAGATCAAGGTGATCGCTGGTCGGCGCCAGCTTGAAAGAGCACAACCGGTCCAACTCGTGAACCGAGTGACGGCAGGTCATCAGCACCGCTTGCGGCACTCGGACGAGCTGCTGCGTTATCGCCACGCCAGGAGTCTGGCAGAGCCTGTTCCGTGATCGAAAGCAACTTATCTTCTCGTAATTAAAGCGGCCCGCCTACGGCGGCCCGCGTCGCGCGCAAGTCGGCCAGCCGGCCGGGCTGCGGCTCTTCGGCCGGTCCCGGCCGGCGCCGCCGTGCGCGCCGCCAGCCACGAGGCCCATGCCTACTGTAGGTGGCTTCGTCTCGAAGTGGTCGAGGCCGTGACGATCGCCGACTTCGGTCCCGGCCTCTCGGGCTGGGGCGATCGCTGCCGCAGATCGACTTCGTCGATCTTTGCCACCGGTCTGCTGGGTTCATATCTATACAAGTAGGTATAGGAGACGCGCCTCAATACTCAGCACGTTCCCAGTGGCCACGGCGACGCCCCCAGGACGACTGGCAGGGGGAGTGCGATCATGATGACGCAACGCCGCTGAACGGGGCACAATGGCGTAAATGTCCCTTTCGAGGTGCATTGACCGCACAGGGAGGAGGCAAGAGTGCCTGCGGACGCGCAGGGCGGGAACGCGAAGGTCGTCGACGTCGCCGGCCGGCTCTTGGCGATGCTCGAAGAGGTCGAGGCCGCCATCGGGCAAGAGGATGACACGGTTCGCGATGCCTCGCTGAAGCTGAGGATCGCGCGGGCACGGGAGATCATCGAAGGCCTCTTGGCCGAGCTGGTCCGGGTGCGCGGCGATGCTGCGCGGGTGGTGTGCATCGGTCGTACGAAGGCGGGGAAGTCGACGCTTCGCTTCGTGCTGACGGGCGAGGGCGCCGACGGCATCGGAAAGGGCGGGCAACGCACGACAAGTATCCCGATCACGTACCGGTGGCGGGACATTGACGTTGTCGATACGCCCGGCGTCGGCGCCTACCAGGGAGCCGTCGACGATGCGTCCGCCTTGACGGCCGCGAAAGATGCTGACCTCGTTGTGTGGGTGGCGGGGTCCGACAGCCAGCAGCCGGCGACAGTGACCCGCGTGCTGCAAGCCATCGCTCCCGGCATCCCCGTCTTCGTCCTTGTCAATCACAAGCAGATGTTCACAGCCGAGGAACTCGCCGGCGATCTGTCGCCCGCAGTGATCTTCTCCGACATCATTGGTCAAGAAGCACGGATTCGCCGTGTGCTGGCACAAGTTGATGTCAGCGACCCGACGATCGCGCACGTCAACTTGTGGCTTGCGCAGCGCGGTCTCGAGGGCGAAGACCAGCAGCTCTTGAGCCAGTCTGGCGTGCCCGCCGCAGAGGCGGCGCTAGCGGTTGCCGCGGCGGAAGCACACGCACGTCGCCCCGCAACCGCCGCTGCGGTGCTCCGCGCACGCGCTGCTGATGCAGCGGAGGCAACTCATGTCGTCGCAGCGACGCTTCGGGCCCATAAGAGGGAACTCGTCGCCGAAAGAAAAGAACTGCGCGCTGACACCGAGGCCGCTGCGGACGAATACGGGGATGAGGTCAGGCAAGCAGCTGCGAACGCGTTCGCATCGGCCACCACGCAGGTCGTGGCAGCTGCGCGCTACGCGGAGAAGGAGCCGCACCGGGGGAAGGCGCAGGAGCACATGCGGTCCGAGGCGGTCGCAGCGAGCAAGCAGGCACACGCGAGTCTCGCGCAGGCCGCAGAGGGTGCCGCCGAGAAGTGCCTGCAGCAGCTCGTCGACGGCCACGGTCTCGACCCGCCGACCCTGCAGATGCAGGTCGAGGCGCCGCAACTGCCTGAAGCGTCACTCGAGGGCGACCCACTCAACGCGCGCGCTGCCAACTGGGTAGCTCGCGGGGTGAAGGGAGCCGCTGCCGTGGCCGCCATCGCGCTTACCAACCGACGGGTCGCCTCATTGCTGATTGGCCTTGTGGACGAACGAACCGTCGACAACATCCGAAAAGACCTTGCGCCGACGGTCAAGCGTGAGCTGGCCAAACGGAAAGCCTCAGTGGACACGGCCCAGGCCGCTTACATGACCGCGCTGGCGCAGGCCCGTACCTGCGCCGAAGACGCTGTGCGCGCAAGCTGGGAGCCAATCCGCTGGAGCATTGATACAGTCCTCAACGAGAGGGCTCTGCGCATCGAGACGTACGCGATGTGGTCCGCTCAGCTCGCGCGCCTGGTCAGGGAACTTACAAGTGAAGCTGAATCACGGACGGACTGAGACATGACTGATCGCCAAATCAGCCATGCAGGCGCCGACCTGCTCGCGCTTGCCGGCATAGTCAGCGCGACACACGACGCCCGCGACCGACTTGTCGCAGTCCTCACCAACGCGGCGCACGACGAGCTCCGCGCGCTCGCCACTGATGTGCCGACCGCCGATGCGGCGGACGCGGTCACGGTCGTGTTCGTCGGTCAATACTCAGCGGGCAAGTCGTCGCTCATCAAATGCCTCACCGGTCTCGACATTGAGATCGGCGCGGACATCGCGACGACGCAAGCGACGCCATACCCGTGGCAAGGCCATCTCATCGTCGACACACCAGGAGTAAGGACTGGGGAACACGAAGCGCATGACCGGATTACCGAGGAGGCGCTGCGCGGCGCCGACGCAGTGGTTTTCGTCGCCACAGCAGAAGGATTCGATGACGTCGCCGCGGACTACTTCACACTCCTGCGGCAGCGGCTACGGACTCTCAGTCAACTGCTCTTGGTCGTCAATAAGAGCGCCGCAGAAGGGTCAGACCCGGCACAGGTTGAGGGTCACCTACGAGAAGTACTCGGTGAGGTCTTCGACCTGATACCGGTGGTGCGGACGGACGCACGTAGTTGGCTGCAGGCAGAGGACTTCCCGCAGCCAGAGCAGCGGCGGCGGATGTCACGCATACGCGAACTGGCCGACTCTCTTGACGAGACAGTTCGCGCACGCGGAGCACACCTGCGGCTTGCAACACCACTGCGAGAGCTCACCGCCTACTGCGGTGACGCGATCGACACGATGTCCGTCACAGCCGGCGGCGGCCCGCTCCTCAGCCAACTCGACGAGGTCGCTGGCGCCTTCGCTGAACAGCGGCAACAGATGAACGAATCTGTCACCCGCGCCGCGGAGGAGGCGACGGCGTTCGTGGCGTCGAAGCTCGTGGAACTGGGCCCCGACATCGACGAGGACCAGTTGAGCGCGGTCGCCGCCGAGGCGCAGAAGCAGTTCGACAGTGTCCTGGACGCCGACGCGGAGCGGACGAGCGAGAACGTGGGGAGCGCTCTGGAACGGTATGTGCCGAAGCCCAGAAGCGAAGAGCTCGCTGTCCCCGAGCAACCTTCCGCCGTTCCCGTATGGCCGGTCATCCGACAACAGATCCTGCGCGGTCTGCAGTCGATCGCCCGTGACTTCGGCGGTGCCGGCGCCCGGCCTGGCGGCGTCGGCAACACAGTCGTCAAGCAGATCTGGCACGGCGTCAATGGCAAGTTCAAGCCGTGGGGAGCGGTCAAAGCAGCCGAGGGCACCGCGAAGACAGCCCGCGCGCTCGGACCCGCCCTCGTAATCGGCGAAACAGCCTTCGGGTTCTGGCAGGAGTACCGAGGCGCACAGCGAGCTCGGCAGCAAGCCGACCGCAGTCGCGGCTGGCGTCCGAAGGCGCTGGAGATCGCTGAGGAGATGGTTGGTCCGTGGGCGGCATCAGCGCGCGCCGCTGTCACGGAGCGCTGCGACCAGCAGGACGCCGTCATCGCGCGGCAGCGACTGGGTGTGTTGGCGAAGCAAGCAGCTGGCGACCGTGACGTCGCTGACCTGATCGCTGTGCACGACAGGCTGCTGGAGTTGCTGATGCAGTTGGAGCAATGATCTTGGTGGCTTGGCCGGGCCGTGTCTGATCAGCATCGCCGGGTCCCGAAGGTCCACCTACATCCCAGTCAGGGTACGGCTCAAAGTGTCGGTCCGCAGACGTAGCCTCTCCCTGGCCTCGACTCTGCGGACAGCCTCGTCACCGGCCGCCTTCTCGCGATGCAGATCAAGGGCGGCCCGTCTCGGTTCGCGGAACCGCACGCAGACGGCTGGACCTTCCGGGACAGCAGCGACCGCCTTGCCTGCTGGCTCGGACACTCGCTGCCGGTAATCGTCGTCATAGTGGATGCAGACGGAAACGCGTTCTGCATCCACAGCTGACACCAACGGAGGGCCGTGGGTACCGCACTCCACCAGCCGACACCATACGGATCTGCGGATAGCCGACGTTCTGTTAGCCTCGCCCTGACCGGGCGGGCGAGGCGAACGCCTCCACGTTCGCGTGCGTGTCCCGGTCCGGCAGGTCGAAGGTGGTGCCGTCGATCGCGGTCAGCCGCCAGTCGCGGTAGAACGCGCCCTGCGTGCCTGGTGTGGCCAGCGAAACGGCATACCGCGGTGAACAGTTCCTTCACCGGTGCACGTACACGCGCCGACTATCAGCGGCAGCTTCGGTCAAGCCGAAGAAGCCCGTCGTCGGCCCAACCGGCTCAGTCGGGAGCCTCGAAAACGCACGCCTGTCACCATTCCGTCTTGACGTCGTACTGGAGGTACTCCCAAGGGTCGTTATTGCGGAGTCCGGGCGGGATGATCTCCATCAGCTCCAGGGAGACCTCCTGGCAGATGAACTGGGTGATGCCCAAGACCGTCAGGTGGATCTCGTACCAGGTACGCACCTGGGCAGCATTGTCCTCAAACGTCGAGTTGGAGTTCTCGCCGGGCTTGACGTGCGTGAGGATGTTCCGTCGCGCGACCCAATTCAACCAGTTGACGCGGAGCCGATCCCACACATTAAGCGGGGCCTGCGGCCTCGCCTCCCTCATGAGCAGGTCGATGGAGTACTGAAGCCCGCGTTTCCGCTCACCTGCTGCCGGTTCGGGAGCGGGCCGCAGAGCCTCTGCGAGGCCACCCGTTCGCACGTACAGTGCGGTGCCCGCCAGCTCCGGCCAGGGCTCGGTCACGTCCTGGAGGTGTAGTACCTGCTCGACGAGGCCCTTGTAGGCCGCGGAGATGTGCGGGTCGGCCGGATGCCAAGCCAGCACTACCGGCAGTGTCGGATCGAGCGTGCCGGCCACCAAGCCTAGCGTCCAGCCGCGAATAGCCGGCGACAGCGACTGGGGGCGAGCCCCCAGCTGGGGCGCGTCCGCGTCCATGCGCCGCTGGACCGCGTCGATGAGATCCGAGGAGATCTCATCGGAGACGCCGGTGTTTCGAAGGCCGGCGAGCAACCATGTGGCGAGTACCGAGTGCTCCACAGGCAAGGCGTAGTCATCGACGGTCGCCGGCTCGAGCGAGGGCGCATCGAAGCACCACTTGGCGTCGTAGTCCTCTGCTCGCGCTTCCAGCCACTCGAGGTCGCATCCGATCTCACCAAGCCGCTCGGTGAGCTCGTCGCGCAAGTCGCCGCTCCCGAGCAGCAGCCGGTAGAGCTCGGCGAACACCAGCGGCGAGAGCTGGCAGGTCAGCTCTCCCACAGAACCTGCTCCAGACGCTGGGCCAGCGGAAGTTCGGCAGCGTGCGCATCGGCCTGCTCCAGAGCCGCCGCGGGCACCGGGATGCGTCCAATGTCGGTGGCGGAGATCGACGGGATCGTCGCCCCAACGGTGAGCATCTGTCGCACCCGATAGGCGTCCTGCCCGTTGAGGTAGTGCGCCAGCGCGGGGCCGAGCGAGGGGTTTCGCAGGCGGAGTATCAGGACGTGGGTGTCCGCGGCCACGGGAGCATCGGCAACGCGGGCGTGTGGCAGGTTCCCGAGGGCGGCTACCAGCAGGTCACCTGGATACGCGACCGTCGGGTTCCCCTCGTCCTGAGGCACCCAGCGACGGGGAGGCTTACCGCCAAGCATCGAGACGTCGGCGACCGGCAGGTAGCCCGGCGCCTCCTCCTCAATGGCGAGCCTGCGCGTGCTCCTACCCCGAGCGATCTCACCGCAGAAGTTAGCCAGCGGCGCGCCCGCGGTCAGGAGCGATGGGTCTGGCGTCGCGAGCGCAATTCGCCACTCGGTAGCACGAAGGTCGGTCGTCTGCCACCATGTTTCGACCGCCTCCTCCTCGTCGACGTGGGTCGAGTCCTCGATGGCGCGAAGGGGCCCGGTCACCCGGCGCATCCGCTCGAGCGGCGGGACCGGAACAGTGGCATCAAGAAGCACTGACGCCTCGACGGCAGCTACGGCCGCTCCTTGCGAGAGATTGGCCCGAAGACGACGCCCACTCTCGCTACTCAATACACCCCAGAGCCACAAGCCGAGCTCCGGCTCAAGCGGGCGCAGTGCCGAGAATCGGGCGGCGACCAGTGCGCCGCGAAGATGGTCGGAGACGAGCAGGGCCGGGCCGACGCCGAGACGCGGCACCAACACATCTCCTGAACGTAGCTCGGAACCAACCTGAAAGACCGCGCCCTGGTATTTCTTGTTCCGTCGCCGGACGCCTCCACTCTGAGAGTCGACGCTCGCCGGAGTAACCACCGGCGAACCAGCGTCCGCGAAGGAGCGCGGGGCGAGATGGGTTGCGAGCTCGCGGAGCGGAAGCTCGGGATCCGATGTGGGCCAGCGGAACGCTTCAGCAGTCAGACGACCGGGCTCCCAATTCCGCTCGAGCCGCAGATCGAGAATCGCACTGGTGAACATGGCGACCTACTCGCCGTCCAGGTGCTCAAGCGCCGCGCTCATGGCCGCGCCGGTCTCAGAGAGCTGAGCCACCCAGTCCGCGCCAAGCTGGGCGACGAAAGTCTCCCCCGGCTCGGCGCGGTCGATGACGAGCAGGACAGCGCGGACAGCGGTGCCCTCGAGCGCATCAGCCGGAAGCCCGATGAGGGCGCCGACGCGGTACTCGCTCGCCAGGTATCGGCGGTACGCCTCGAGCGTCTGCTTGAAGGTGATGTTGTTTGGCAGCAGGAATACAGCACGACCACCGCGACGCAGCTTGCGCAGGCAGAGGTCGATCGCGGCGACCTCAAACTCGCGTGCGGGCGCCCCAGTGAGCAGGACCCACGGCTGCTGAAGGCGGCCGAACGGCGGGGCCGTCACGATGACGTCGGCATCGGGAAGTTCAGCGGTGAACGAGTCACCGGTCGTGATCGTGGCCAGCATCGGCCCAGTCCGAGCAATCTGCTCGGCGAGCTCGGCCAGCTGCGTGTTGATCTCCTGCCCCACGAACTCGACCGGCCCGTCCAGCTCCCGCGCGCGATCCATTACGGCCCACAGGAAATTGCCCGTGCCGCAGAACGGGTCAAGGACCGTGTCGACGAGCTTGTTGCCGATGAGGCGCGCGACCGCGTCGGCGAGCACCGGAGCGGTGGTGTGCTCCACGGCGTATGGCGCCCGCAGCACGAACGACGCGAGCGCTCGACGCCGGGCCTGCCAAAGCACGTCATGGCGTACAGGAACGAACTCGCCGCTGGCGGTCTCGATGCCGGGGATGGCGGTCTCTGCCAGCAGGTCGGCCGGCGGGAAGAAGAAGTCGGCACGATGTCCCTTGCCCCGGGCCTTCTCGGCCTCAAACCAGAGACGCTCAGTGAAGAGCGAGGTGGCCAGCGCGGGATCTGTCAGGAATCCGGAGTCACCGTAGGCGGGAGCCACCGGACCATCGACCGGCTCCATCGAGCGCATGCTGCGGTTGGCGCGGAACCACTGACCGTTGATAACTGCGTAATGCTCGACCGTGCCAAGCAGTTCGCGCCATTTGAGCAGCTGCGTGAGCGTCACTTCCGGCTTGATGTTCGCGCCGTTCTTCGCCTCTACGACAAGCCACGGGACGAGGTCGCCGCTAGCGTTCGCGGCGTACGCGAGCGCGTCAATGCGGCGGTTGAAATGGGCGTCGATCTTGGGATCGAGCTGGACCAGCCGATAGCCGGCAGCCTGCAGCTTGGCGCGGATTTCCGCCCGACCTTCCCATTCCTTAGGCATCAGATTTCCCTCCTCCCGGTTCAAGCAAGCCCGTGAACGTATCACGGCCAAACTTGGGCCGCAAACTCAGTGCAGCCATCACAATTCGGTCGTCTTCGGGCGCCTCATCAGGGCGCTTGTGTAGTCGGTCAACGGCACCCTGAGCCCGCGCCACCACCCAACTCCACCGCGATGCCTACCGAGCCGGGTTCGCCCTCCCATGACCAGTGCCTGCCGCCCAAGGCCCCGATCGGCGGGTCACGTTCGACGAGTTCACTGGGGTCTGGAGGCCAGCGCTATCCGGCGATGGAAACAGCCTTGGGCGGAGTCAGACCAAGTCGCGGGACACATTCGTTGGCGTGGCTCCACGGCTGTTGGCCGGTATGGAAGAGCTGACTTGCTCGATCGTTTCCAGTGACGCCGCGTCGGCGGGCGGACCGGCCCACACCTCGCAGATGTGACCAGTCAGTTCGGGCCCGCGCCTCGATATCACCAGCGCTCCAGGCATGAGGATGTTCCTTGATCAAGTCCTTCGACAGCACCAGCAGGCTGTACTTCTCCAGTGGACTGCGCTTGCCCAAGCCAACCTCACCGCCGGAAGTCATGCCCGCAGCCTCTGTGTCAGTCCACGGCCGATTCGACAGAGCACCGTTGAGGCTCTTTGCAACCAGGGTGAGGTTGCCAAGGGTCTGGATGCGTCGGGTCACGGTCCGCCGCCTGCACGGGCGTGAGCCGCGGCTCAGGGTTCCAGTGGGTCTGCCACGACTGCGGCATGACGTGTTCGATCTCGAGCTTGGCCGGAAGCTCAACGTCCTCGTGGAACTTGGTGCGAAGCTTCTTCTCGATCGCCTCCAGCACGACGCGGAGACGCGTTTGGCGGATGTATCCGTAGAGCTTGAGCGAGGGAAGCTCGGCCTTCATCGTTGCGTCCGTAGGCCACAAATGCGCATCTGCCCGCTGAGCCGCGAGGAAGTTCCGCACTGTCTGTCGCCCACCGTATCGACCGGGGATCGATCGAGGAGCTTAAGGATGGAGATCATGGTCTTGTTGACGTCCTTCATGGTCATCCGAAGCAGAGTCCGGCGCATGACCCAGCTCTCCAGCGTCCTGCGTCTGACGCCGGCGTGGAAGCTCAGCGTGGACGCGGCCTGTTGGGCTCTCCGAGGGAACGACGTCCGGTCGGACTCACCTTACGGCGACGACGGCTGGGAGTGGCCGGCTCCAACCAGGTGCGCATTACGGTGTCCGACGACATGCCGACGCCGTCGTCGAGAACGGTGAGGGAAGCGGGGCCCTCTGGCGTGCCATCCCTCAGAGAAATAACGACCGTGCTCGCATCCGCGTCATAGCTGTTCTTCACAAGCTCGGACAGAGCCACGGCCTCGCTGCTGATCAGCTCCAAGCCGAGTGTCAGCATCAGTCGGGCGCGGGGGCGCAATGGTTGATGACGTCCGGCCGTCGTGCCAACCTCAGGCACATTCACCCCCGGCTGTAGCTACTTGCCGACTCGAGCCGACTACCCCACCGGCACCCGCGGGGCAGTGCGCAGTCCATGTCTGTTCCGCCCTGCCCGCCGCGCAGCGTAGACACGAGATCACGCCGCCATGCTACCGGCGTCGCGGTTTTGGGGCACATAAAGTGCACTATAGAACGCACCTTCTGTACCGAACTGTCAGCTTCAGAAAGGTATCCACATGGCGGCCCGTATGTAAACCAGACTGCGGGAACGGGAGTCGAACAACGTAGGGCATCCTCGAGGCCTATCGACAGTTTGCGCCAATAAGGTCGATGACGCACGAAATCTGGATCTGGGCAATTTCCGTAGAAGGGATCGGAACGGAAGATGACGTCAGCAGAGCCAGACGAGGAGCTGCTCGACCCCTTCCCCGAAGATCTGATCGAGTCGTTGCGTGCGTTCGGCTACGACCTGCCGACCGCGCTCGCGGACCTCGTCGACAACAGCATCGCCGCGGGGGCGCGGACCGTCCGGGTGGCATACTCCTCCGATCGGGATTCTGCCTGGGTTGCCGTCATGGACGACGGCCGCGGTATGAGCGAGGAGGCCCTCCGGGCGGCCATGCGCTTCGCCCGCAATCCCAATGCCGAGCGGGCGGCTGGCGATCTGGGACGGTTCGGTCTTGGGCTGAAGACGGCTTCGCTCTCCCAGGCCAGGAAGCTCACGGTTCTCTCCAAAGATGCGAGCGGCAACCTCTCGGTCCGCAGCTGGGACATCGATCATGTGATCATGCGCCGCCAGTGGCTGGTCATCACCCAACTCGATGACCAGGCACGGAAGATCGCCGACCAGTTGGAGTTCACTGATCAGGGGACCCTGGTCCTGTGGAGGAACACCGACAAGCTTGGGCACGGTCCCTCGCTCTCCCGCCGCATCAACGAAGCCGGCAGAGAGCTGTCGCTCCTGTTTCACCGGTTCATCGAACGTGGCCGACTCGAACTCCACGTCGGCGGCCACCAGTTGACTGCAATGGATCCATATCTTCGGAAACATCCCGCCACCCAAGACCGCGGCGTAGAAACCCTCGAGCACAAGGGCCACACAGTCCGACTCAATCCCGTCGTGCTCCCCCACCCTTCCCGTCTCACCAGGCAGGATGCAGCCTTGGCCTCGGGCCCCGGAGGAATGCTGGCCCGTCAGGGGTTCTACGTGTACCGAGGGGACCGCCTAGTGGTGGCAGGCGGCTGGCTCGGGCTGTCGGGCATGCACAACTCCCAGCCCACCAGGCTGGCCAGACTGTCGGTGGAGATCCCTCCGGGTGCTGACCTCTCGTGGGAGGTGGACGTCAGAAAGTCCACCGTTCGCCCGCCGTCCGTTCTGGAAGCTCGGATCGTCGAGATCGCGAAAGATCTCCGCGCACGTTCCGAACGGGTCTTCACCCATCGCGGGACGCCGACGCCAGGTACACGCGACAGGCGGGAGCTTCAGGTGGTCTGGCAGCAGGTCCGCCGGCTCGGCACCTCGGAGTACACCGTGAACCGGAGTCATCCCCTGGTGGCCGCCGTGATCTCAGGCCCCGGAGGGGACGCCATCGACGGTCTTCTCCGGATGATCGAGACCGCGATCCCCGTGAATCTCATCGCTCAGGAGATCGCAACGTCTGCCGACGCTGCGGACAACACGGCCGAATCAGCACCGGATGTCGAGGAGATTCTGGCCCTGTTCCGCTCGATGCTAACCGGGTTACCCGAGGCCCCCGAAGGAAGACGCGCCCTGATGCAGGCACTCGCAAAGGCCGAGCCCTTCAGCAGGTATCCCGGTCTCGTCCAAGAGATCATCGAGTCCGAGACCTCCAAGGAGAACTAATCGTGTTGGACCCTACGGACCTTGCGCTGACCATGGCCAAGCAGATCGTGCTTGGCCTGGACAAGCAGGACAGAACCCCGGAACGACTCCGGGAGATCGCCAAACAGGCGAGCGAAATGTTGAACGCTTCGGTTGGTCCCGTCTCGGTCGACACGGTCGCACGGCATCTTGAGTCCGAATTCGAGGTGTGGGTGCCACAGGCCATCGTGGTCAGCGATCCCGGTGACCACGAGCCATGGCTGGACAAACGGCGGCGGGACATCGAGTTTGCCTATTGGAGCCGCTATAGCACCCTGCTCCAAAAGGGGTGGAAGTCCAGCGCAGTGGAGGCATTGGATCAGACGACGGACCAGATCCTCGACTTGATGGAGAATCCCAACCGGTCGGGTTCATGGAAGACCTACGGCATGGTCTACGGCCAGGTCCAGTCCGGCAAGACCGCCAACTACACAGGCCTCATCTGCAAGGCGGTGGACGCCGGGTACCAGGTCGTCGTGGTCCTCACCAGCCAGCACGAGAGCCTGCGTCACCAGACCCAGGAACGTCTTGACAGGGAATTCCTGGGTTTCAACACCAAGTTCACCCGGGACCCTGACGCCGAGAGTTCCAAGAAGATCGGAGTCGGCGCACTGGGGCTCAAGTCTCCTGCGGCGACGTGCCAGGCCGTAACCACTCGCGACAGCGACTTCACCGCCGCCCAGTTCCAGGGATCGGCCGTGAACGTGCCCGAGACGCGCATCCTCGTGGTCGCCAAAAAGAACGCCCGCATCCTGAACAACCTGAAGGCCTGGCTGGGGAACTTCGCAGAGCTGCAGTCGGACGGCTCCCGCTTGATCATCAACACCCCGCTGCTGCTCATCGACGACGAAGCCGACTATGCCTCGGTGGACACCAAACGGCCGACCAACGGACGGACCCAGAGCGACCCGGACCACGACCCCACAGCGATCAACAAGGCGATCCGCGGGTTGTTAGAGCTGTTCGAGAAGCGGGTGTACCTCGCCTACACCGCGACGCCGTTCGCCAACATCTTCATTTCGAACAGCACCAATCATCCAGAACTGGGGGAGGACCTCTTCCCGCGCAGCTTCATGGTTGCGTTGGAACCCCCTTCGAACTATTGCGGCCCGGAGGTTGTGTTCGGCTTGGAGGACCCTGCTGCCGCAGAGATTCGGGAGCCCCTGCCGATCATCCGCGAGGTGGACGACTACAACGTCTGGCTGCCGGACGCGCATCCCAAGAGCTTCAAGCCGCAGGTCCCGCTGCCTTCCTCTCTGGTGGAAGCGCTGGACGCGTTCGTGCTGTCAACCGCTGTCCGGCGTGTCCGAGGCCGCGACCATGACACCGCGGGTGGGCACAGCACCATGCTGGTCCACGTCACCCGGTACACCGAGGTGCAGGCCGCTGTCGCCCGGCAGATCGAACAGCACCTCCAGGAGATGGCTGACTCATGGGGCGACTACGGACAGTCCGGCGTCGCAACGCGGGAACGCCTGAAAAACCTCTGGGAAACAGACTTCACGCCCACCTACAGCACACTCGCCAGCCGCGACGACGTGAGCGCGATGGTGGGGCCACCTGTCTCATGGGCGAGCGTCCAGCAGGCCATTCCGCAGGTACTCGAAGATGCCGCCGCTGGTGTGCGCCGCATCAACGGCAGCGCAGCGGACGTGCTCGACTACCAGTCGACCACCCCCATCACGGTGGTTGCAGTGGGCGGAGACAAGTTGTCGCGAGGACTGACGCTGGAGGGGCTCTCGGTCTCCTACTACCTACGGGCATCGCGGATGTACGACACCCTCCTGCAGATGGGTCGGTGGTTCGGCTACAGGCCGGGCTATCTGGACGCCACGCGGCTCTACACGACGCAGGACCTGGTCAGCTACTACGTCCATATCACCCGGGCGAATCGGGAACTAATGGACCTGACCAGCGCTGTCGCCAAGGCAGGAGACAAGCCGAAGCATGTAGGAATGCGGGTCCTAGACGGCGTTGGGAACCTGCGTGTCACGGCGGCAGCCAAAATGCGGTCCACCGCCAGCATGTCCGTCAGTTTCTCCGCCACCCGAGCCGAGACCCTGGTCATCCGGACCGACAAACGCGCCCTGACCAGGAACAACGCGCGCCTTGAAGAGCTACTGGAGCAGATTTCCTCCATGCCCGCGGTCCCCGACCAACAGGTCAATGGCGCTGGACGAGGCTTCTTTCGGCAGAGTGTCCCCGCCCAGGTCGTGCTGAACTTTCTTGAAGGGTTCGACGTCTCCCCAAGAGTTCTCACGGCGAACCCCGAGAACCTGGTCGCCTACATCCGTGCCCAGATGAGTAAGGACGAGCTGCTCCGCTGGACGGTCGCGGTCACGGCAGGCAGCTCAGCCACCCGTCTCACCTCGCACAGTGTCGACATTCCGCTGGTCCAACGCAAACCGATCAGCTCCCGCGTAAGGGACGGAGAATTCGAGGTCGGCGTCCTCGTCAGCCCCGCTCACGAGGAACTCGGCCTGTCCCCGGACACCGTGCAGCGGGCCTTAGAGCGGACTGCCGAGGAGTTCAAGAAGAGCGGCAAGGGGAAGGCACCCGCGCGTGCAAGTGGAGAGTCTCTCCGAATGCTGAGAGATCCCACCGAAGGGCTGCTGTTGATCTACCCCATCGACCCCGTTGCCTCTGGGGTCGAAGTACCGAAAGAAGGCATCCCCGCCATCGGTTACGCAGTCGTTTTTCCCCATTCGACGCAGGCCGAGAAAGTCCGTTACCGCGTCAACGAAGTCTTCCTCGAAGGCCTGCTGAAGGCCGTGGAAGAAGATGAGGATGAGGAGCAGTGACGAGCTCCCCGGAACAACTCGAAGAGTCGTTCCGTACCACGGAGGCGGCCGGCGGCCCCGCTCACGGGGCTGTGCGAAGGCGACTTCTGCCAGGATCCAACCTGGATGTGTTCACGGAAGTAAGATTTCCCGGCCGCGACTGGGTGCTCCTGGTGCAGAGCGAAGAGACGGTCGAGGACCGCGACCTCCTTCTTGCGACCGGCCTCACCTGCCGCGCCAGGGGCGGCACAGTGGAGATCGTCGCCAGTCCCGAGACCGACCGACGGCTGTTCTGCACGCTCCTGGCCGACCTGCTAAACCAGCTGAATCTACCTACGAACACGCCGGCGACGGCACTGATCCGGCGCCTCCACGCCTGGCGGCGCATGCTCGGCCGCGGCCTGCCGACCGGGCTGTCCCCCGAGGCCCGAATGGGCCTGTACGGTGAGCTGCTGGTACTCCGGGAGGTGTTGTTACCGTCCCTCGGATCAGCCGCGGTCCCCACATGGCTGGGGCCCTCCGGAGGAGCCCAGGACTTCCTACACGGCAACACGGCACTCGAGGTCAAAACCGTGTCACGGCGTGATCCTCAACGTTGCCGCATCAGTAACGAGCACCAGCTCGACTCAACAGACCTGGAGCATCTGTTCCTTGTCCATCAGGTCGTTGGCACCTCCCAGGACGGCACCTCCCTAGAGGGCATCATCGACGATCTCCGCGTGGACCCACAGATCAAGCCAGAACTCTCCTGCTTCGAGAACTGCCTCCTAGAGGCGGGTTGGCTGGACGCTCACCGAGACCAGTACGTCAACGATCGCTACGTCCTCATCAGGAGGCAGTCGTTTGTCGTAGACGCGGCGTTTCCGCGGATGATCTCAGCTGACCTGCCGACAGGAGTGTCCGGTGTGTCATATCTTGTCGATCTATCCACATGCGGTTCTCACGCGGTGGACGAAGGAGCCGTACGCGAGTCGGTGAAATCCGGCGGAACAACAGAGGAGCAGCCGTGAAAGGGGAAACCGCCGAGGAATTCGCCATTCAGCTTGAACAGGCCGTCGAAGAGCGGCTGGGGCATGATTCCGGCTGGCTCAGGCGCGACGTCTTCGTCCAGGTAGTCCAGGAGTACCTCGTAGAGGATGGGGCTCTGGAGGACCTGCGGATCTGCTACTTCGTTGCCCCATTGGGCAGAAGTCGCATGGAGGTCGCCGGCTACTACATCAGCGACGATGGGCGCGTCTTGGACCTCGTCGTTGCGAACTACGGCAACTCCGGGCAGACCCTCCCCCGCGACCAGGTGCTCAAGCGGTTGAAATGGGCACTGAACTTCGCGGCAAGCTGCTCGGACGGCTACCACCTCCAGATGGAGGAGTCCACTCCCGAGTTCGACATGGCACAGACCATCCACGCAAACTGGCCCGAGTTCGGCAAGATCAGAATCTTCCTCTTCACCGACGGGCGCACGACTCTGACCGGCCTTCCCGAGGAGAGCCTCGGCGACATCCCCGTGGTCCAGCATGTCTGGGACATTGAGCGGCTCCGCAAGCTGGCCACCTCAGGACGGCACGAAGAGCCGATCACCATCGACTTCGATGCACTGGGTGGTCCCCTTCCATGCCTCCCTGCCACCGGCACCGACAATGATCACCGCTGCTTCCTGGCGATCATTCCCGGCCAACTGCTTGCCGACATGTACGAAGAACACGGCGCCAAGCTTCTGCAGCGGAACATCCGCGCCTTCCTCCAAGCCCGCGGCAAGGTCAACAAGGGCCTCAACGACACCATCAAAACGGCCCCAGGTCGCTTCCTGGCCTACAACAACGGGATTTCGGTGACCGCCACCGGCGCCACGCTCACCCAGTCAGGTGACGCCCTCACGCAACTTCACGACGTCCAGATCGTCAACGGTGGACAGACGACGGCCTCGCTCCACCACGCGGCCAGGCGTGACGATGCCGACCTGAGCATGATCCAGGTTCCCGCAAAGATCACGGTGGTTGAGCCTGAACTGCTCGACGAGCTGGTGCCCAAGATCTCCCTCTACGCCAACTCCCAGAACACCATCAACGAGGCGGATTTCGAGTCCAACAGCCCGTTCCACGTGGAGCTGGAGCGTCTTTCCCGCAGACTGTGGGCACCCGCAAGCGACGGAGCCCAGCATGAGAGTCACTGGTTCTACGAGCGGGTGCGTGGACAGTACCAGGTCGATCGTGCGCGACTGCCGCGGGCACAGCAGAAGGCCTTCGACAAGGAAAACCCTCGGCTCCAGAAGTTCACAAAGACCGATGCCGCGAAGTACGACATGACGTTCCAGCAGGAGCCGCACACCGTCAGCCTCGGCGCTCAAAAGTGCTTTCACGAGTGGACGATGAATGTCATCGCCGGGCGGGACGGCCTCCCCGACGACCAGTACTTCCGCGAGCTCGTGGCGAAGGCAATCTTCTTCTCTCAGGCGCGGAAGGAAATTATGCGCCTTAACCCGGGTGCAGGCTATCTCGCCAACGTCACCACCTACACCATTGCGCGCCTAGTCCAAGAGATCAACGTGGAGGCCACTCTGAGCGGCATCTGGCGGGCACAGGGACTGGCTCCGGAGACGCTCCGGTCGGTCGCCACCCTCAGCGGACTGGTGCGCAACGTTCTGCTCGACGCCCCTGGATCCGGCAACGTCACCGAGTGGTGCAAGAAGGTCGACTGCTGGAAGGCGGTCCAAGACATCAACTGGGTGGGAGTCTGAGTCTCGCCGTCACCCCCATGGCGGTTCGCGAGCATCACGATCTTCCATGGGGCGCAAGTGCTGCAGGTGCGCAAGAATACTTGCCGCGGCCGGGGGTCTGTGTTCTCCTGGTGGTCTTCGGGGAGTACAGCACAAGGAGGTTAGGTGTCCTTCTACGGGGTGAAGCTGCATCGCAGCGATGTCCTGTCCCTCCCCGACCCGCCAGACGCCTGCTCGGAGGAACAGTTTCCCGAGTGGTGTAACGAGAGGCTCGCGCGTGGCGACCGACTGGCCGTCGATCTTTTCTCGGGTGCCGGCGGACTGAGCTTGGGACTGGAACAGGCGGGTTGGACCGTGGTCGCCGCGGTCGACCACGATCAGCGCGCCGTCGAAACCCACAAGGCGAACTTTCCGGGGCTCTCCCTCAAAATCGATCTCTCCGACATCGAGGCACGGGCGACGCTCATACGGCTCCTCAAACAGACGAAGATTGATCTCGTGGCTGGTGGGCCTCCATGCCAACCGTTCAGCCGAGCCGGGCGTAGCAAGATCCGCAGTCTTATCGAACACGCCGGGCGTGACCCGCACGATGCGCGCAAGGAGCTCTGGCGTGCCTTCCTCGAGGTCGTCTTGGCAGTCAAGCCACGTGCGGTACTGATGGAGAACGTGCCCGACATGGCCTTGGGCGACGACTTCCGGGTTGTGCGCGAAATAGTCGAGAACCTCGAAAACGTGGGCTACCACACGGACGTCCGGCTGGTCGACGCGTGGACATACGGCATCCCGCAGCACCGGAAGCGTCTCATCGTTCTTGCTCGCAACGACCACCACGAGTTTCCCTGGCCGGAAACCCAGAAGAAGATCACTGTTCGTGACGCGATCGGAGATCTTCCGGTCCTGCCCGAAGACGATCCCGTCGGAGGCAGGAGCCTGCCGTACCGTGGGGAAGCCTCCGCCTCCGAGTTCGCCAAGCGGATGCGCAAGCGCGCGGACCCAAGCACGGTTGTCGACCACATGACACGCCCGGTCCGGCCCGATGACCTTGAAGTATTCAAGCTGATGGACCACAAGACCCTGTACTCGGACATCCCCGAGGATCTGCGACGCTACAGCGCGGAAACCTTCGACGACAAGTACAAGCGTCTCGATTGGAACGACCTCAGCCGCTCCATCACCGCTCACATCGCCAAGGACGGCTACTGGTACATCCATCCTGAGCAGAACAGAACGATCACCGTTCGTGAGGCCGCCCGGATCCAAACCTTCCCCGATCATTTCCGCTTCGCCGGCACCCGGAGCGACGCCTTCCGCCAGATCGGCAATGCCGTACCGCCGGAACTGGGTCGATTTGCAGCTCAAGCCATCAACCCAGACAACGCTCACCAGGAGGAGCTCTTCTCCTCCCCGAACCGATGGGCGCTCATCCACAAGCAACTGTCAGAGTGGGCCGCCGAACAAAGGGAGGGAGTGAACTGGTTCAGCTTCCCTGGACCTGACATGACTGCCGCCGTGGCCGCCGTCGTCACCAGGCTCAGCCTCGGCGGCCGGCTCGACATCCGCCACATGGCTCAGGCTCTGCACCCCCTCAAGGGGTTGGGGAAACTCACACAGAAGGAGTACCGCACCCTCGTCGAGGCACTCGATGATCCAAAGGCCGCGCAGCGTTTGGAGCCGCTCTCGGACCTGACTACGAAGCAGAACGTGTGGAAGGACCCGGCCGACCTGGCGGAGAAACTCAATTTACAGCCCGCAGAAGAAGCCCTGCTCACACTCCTGAGCGACCAAGACCTCATGCTCACGTCCCAGTTGTCCCTCCGGGTGGCCGCCAGGGTCTCAGGCAGCGATTCGGACAAAACCAACCGGCTCACCGACGGCCGCGTGGATCTCGCACGACTGATCGGTGGTGGCAAGGCGGCGCCGCTTCGGATGGCTGGGCTCCGCATGCTAGGCCTGACCACGTGCCTTCCGAAAGAACCGCTCTGCGGCACCTGCCCTCTGTCCACATCATGCAAATATGCCCTGCAGGAGCGACCCGGCGCCGCCACCCTCTGGTAGCGAGACATCCCGGCAAGAGGAGCCCTCGACTTCTCTGGCTTCTCGACCCACGCGCACGGCGGCGAGACGCATCGTGGTTGATCGCATTCCCGGACGCGAAGCGCGCGCCACCCAGTCGACTCCAAAGAGGGAGTCCGTGGATCGCTCCCGGAGCCGATTCATGTCGATCCTCCTGGCGCCACCGGTCGACTTTCGGGCCCTTGAATGCGGGCTGGCGAAGAATCAGGACACGACCGTCGGCCAATACGGCAACGCCATCGCCGGAGACACGAAGTAGGGAAGCGCAGCGGGGACGGTACGCGACTGGAGACGAAACCTGATCCTCCGCAAATTCCGGATCTGGCATGGCATCATGAGCCGATGTTCAGAGCATGGAGTCTCCTGAGTGTCGAGGAAGCCGACCGGCAATTCGGAGGCAACCTCGGCTATGAAGACGTCTTGGGCGAGAAGTACATCTGGAACAGCACCGTCGCCCACAGTCGGGACGTCCAAGAAGGCGATCTAATCATCCTTAAGGACGGAGGGTGGGTTCTCGGGCTTGCCTGGATGGACGAGATCGTTTCAGGTCCGGGCAGAAAGGAGCGCCGGCGTTGTCCGCAATGCGGATCGACCGGCTTCAAACCACGCAAGAGGCATGATGTTCGCTTCAAGTGCTCACCATGCGGGGAAGAGTTCAACACCCCGACATCAGAGACCATCGACGTCACCGTATTCGAGGGTCACTACGGTCGCACTTGGCGCCCCTTAGACACACCGATGCCGGAGAAGACCCTCCGTAACCTGTATGGAAACCGGTCAGGACAACAGTCCATCCGCCCGATTGAACCAGATGGCCTGCGTGAACACTTCCGCACCGCTGCCGGCCTTGGCCCTAGGTGGTGGAGGGAAGACGGCGGTGTACGCCCTCCCATCAACGGTGGCCACAGACAGGTCCTTCAGAAAGCACGAGTGGGGCAGGCGAAGTTCCGGAGCCACCTCCTAGAGCGCTACGGCGCCTGCTGCGCCATCACGGGAGCCCAACCGGCCGAGTGCCTCGAAGCCGCCCACCTCTACCGCTACGCGGACACTCCCAACCACGACCTCAATGGCGGCCTACTACTCCGCCGCGATCTCCACACACTGTTCGATCGCGGACTCTTGGTCATCGACACCAGAACCTGGACACTGCGCATCGCACCCAGCCTGCACGACTATCCCCACTTGGCGGTGCTCGACAATGCGCCGATCCAGGTCGCACCACAGCTCCGCCCGACTCCCACCTACCTCGAACAACACCTAGCGCTTGCAACGGACGGCTGGGACGAGAGACGCCTGAGCGAGTAGACCGTTAACCCGCTCCACCCCTGCATGCGATCAGACAGCCAGCCACATAGTGATTAACAGAGCCGAAGGTCACGACCGACCGCTGAAGAAGACTGCAAAGCCGCGGGTCGCAGGCGATAGATGTGGGCGGCTGCTCGTCATTCTTCGTTATTGAAGTGATCTAGCGGTGCCGCTTCCACAGGACCACAACCGACGGCATGATCACCCCCTGTCTTGTGAAATCCTGGTCCTCAAGATGACCGTCGGAGGGTGGACATATGGCGTCGCGCAGCTGGTTCGAGGTTCCACCGTCAGCCGCCCGGCTGACCGGTTCCCTGCGGGACATCGGTTACGACTTCCCGACAGCAATTGCCGACATCGTCGACAACAGCGTCTCAGCCGGGGCCAAGCGGGTGGACGTCCTCATCGAGTTCGACGGACTGGCCTCGCGCGTATTCATCGTAGATGACGGTGCCGGGATGAAGCCTGGCGCACTGAACGAGGCCCTACGCTTTGGCAGCCGCCGCGACTACCGGCGGGGAGACCTCGGGCGTTATGGGCTCGGGCTGAAGACCGCGTCGTTGTCGCAGTGCCGTTCGGTCACGGTGGCAACGCGCGCCTCGGCGGCGAGCCGTGTGCATGCCAGACAGCTCGATCTCGATCTCATCGAAGACTGGGACCAGTGGGTCGTCGCCGACCCTGCTCGGGACGAGGTTCTCGACCGGTGCCACGCGTGGTTGGCGGAGTCGGCCGGCACGGTCGTGGTATGGCGCAACCTCGACCGTGTGTTACCGGAGAAGCGACCGGAGGGCGGATGGGCACGACGGCGGCTCGAGTCCCTCGCGGCGAAGACGGCCGAACATCTCGGTGCTGTATTTCACCGCCATCTCGAAGGGACCACTGGGCATCAACTGGTCATCACCGTTAACGGGGAGAAGGTGCAGGCGTGGAACCCGTTCGCCCCACAAGAGCAACATCGGCAGGACCTTCCCGCGCTTCGGTTCGAGGTGCAAATCGGTGACCTGTCCGGGCATGTAACGCTGCGCCGGTACGTGCTGCCGTCACGGGAGCAGTTCTCCGCTCTCGCGGAATTTGAACGTCTCTCCGGCCCACTGAACTGGAACCGGCAGCAGGGCCTGTATGTGTACCGCGCGGACCGGCTGGTGCAGTGGGGCGGCTGGGCCGGTATCCGCGGAATCGATGAGCACACGAAGCTGGCACGCGCGTCGGTTGACTTCGACACCGATCTCGACAATGCGTTCAACATCGACGTGGCGAAGATGCGGGTGACCCTGCCCCCGTCCCTGCGGCAGCTGGTCGAGCCGGCCGTCAACGAACTCTGCGTGCTCGCCAACGGCGCCTACCGAAAGACACCTCGCAAGGCCGGGAACGAGCGTTTGGCAGGCCTGGCGATGCCACGCGAGGAACAGATGGTCGCTAATGCGGCGGGAACGGCCGGGTTGGCGCTGCGTGCAGCCGCCATGGTGGCCGGCGAATACGCGGCGCTCACCCGCATCATCGACCAGTTGCGGCTGACTGACCCAGAGTCGGCGCGGCTGCTGGGGCTCCACCGTTAACCGCGTTCAAAACAGGACGTTCGCTGGCTCGACAGCGGCGCGGCACATCTTGTGCAGCGGACAGTCCATGCAGGCCGGCCCTTCGGGCCTGCACAAACTGTTGGCCAGCTCGATCAGGCCACGGTGGGCGTCGCGGGCGTCATCGTCATCCCCGATCATCCGCGCAACCGCGAGGCGACCATCGGTCATCCTGTTCTTGTCCTCCACCGGTTCGCCGGAGAATCGTCCGGCTACACGGAGCACGCCCTTCGTGACAAGCACCGGCTCCTCATTTCCGGGCGCCTCCGCATCTGGCAACTCCTCGCCTTCTGCCGCGAGAGAAGTCTCGGCGGAAAGTGGAGCCGCGAGCACCGCCAGAGCGGCGATGGCGTCAGTCAGGCCGGGGACGTCTCGGAGACGGTCGTCACCGAGGTTTCCAGGGTTGTCCACGAGATGACGCGCAATCCCCAAGATCCGGTCAGCGCGGTCCTCCCGGCCGATCCACCGGGCGACCTCGCGAAACTGCTCCTCATTGCCGAGTATTTTCGAAGGCCCATCCCAGCGGGCGACCAGCGGCCAGATGAGACGCACGGTGTTGGCATGGGCTCGGTCGAGAAGTGTCTCGCCGATGATGACCTGCCAGCGGTTCACACCAGCGAGCCACGGGAACGTTCGACGCTGTCGGGCGACATACCAGTGGGCGAGCGCGCGGGCAACGTCCTGCGTCGCGAACGGTGCCTTCACCGGAGCGTCAAGCGCGGCAATGATGGCCCGCCCCAGTTCCTCACCCAGCATCGGCGGAACGGCGTTGCCGATCTGCCGGAATGCCGCCGAGGGCGGACCTGCAAACCTGTACGTGTCCGGAAACGTCTGGAGACGTGCCGCCTCACGGACCGTCAGAGTACGGTTCTGATAGGGGTGAATGTACCAGTAGCCGTCCTTGGCGATGTGCGCCGTGATCGTGCGAGACAGCCCATCGGCGTCGAGTCGCTTGTACTTGTCGTCGAAGATGTCGTCCCGATAGCGCTTCACCTCGGCTGGCAGCTCCGAGTAACGGGTGTTGGAGCTCATCAACTCGAAGGCCGCCAAGTCGTCCTCTCGGACCGGTCGAGTGACATGGTCGAACACCTTGTGGCGGTCGGCCAAGTTCACCCTGGCCCGCATCCTCTGCTGGAACGACGTCAATGGCCTCTCATAATCGGCCCAGCCATCCGCACCGCCTTCCGGACGCCACCCACCCTCCACCGAAGGCAGATCGCCGATGGCGTTCATGACGGTTGTCCGTTCCGGCACCTCCCCCGGCCAGTGAAAGGCGGTGCGGTTGCGCAACGCCACAAGGATGAGCCGCTGCCGCCATTGCGGAACTCCGTACCGGTAGGTGTCCACAGCCCGTTCCTCTACGGCATAGCCCATGAGCTCCAGCTCGTGGACCATGGTGCGCAAAATGAACATCTCCCGGTCGAGCACCATGTCCGGCACGTTCTCCATGAGGACCGCAGCGGGCCGAGCCAGCCGGATGATCTCCAAGTACGATTGCCACAGGTTCCGACGCCGGTCACGCGCATCACGCAAACCATGTCTGACCTGATAGCGGATCTTGGAGCGGCCGGCCTTGGAAAACGGCTGGCATGGCGGTCCGCCCGCCAAGAGCTCGATCCCTGCCATTCTGATCAGATCGGCGACCTGCTGGATGATCGCCGGGTCACCAAGATCCCAGTCAACGGTCAGCCCGCCGTGGTGATGACGGTGGGTCTCGGTCGCCTCCCGATCGTGGTCAACCGCCAGCACCACCTTGTAGCCGCTGTCCTCCAAACCGAGACTGAGGCCGCCAGCGCCACAGAACAGGTCCGCGGCCAGGCGAGCACCGCTCCTCCGTAGAGTCGCCGCATACGAAAGAAATGAGGCGGTGTCGGGGGTCGACTCTGGATGCGGCACAAGCCGGACAAAAGGACCTCGCACGAGCTTCACACCATAGGTTTTCTTGCGGTGCGGTCGTGGATTTGTCTCGTCATGAGCTGGCACGGTAACGGACCATACTCGCTCGGTCCGTCATAACCGAGTCCCGTCGCCAAATGATCGCGGGACAGGGCTCGCCAGCGGAATGACTTCACCGGTCTTGCACTCTTGGCGACCGGCGCAGGGCCGGACTCGAGGACCCTGCCTCCGCTGCTCGCGCGAACACAACACGGAACCATGCATCGGTGGTGATTCACGCAGGCGTCTGCGGCATACACGCGGCCACTCGGTCTCGCACCACGGGAACGCCTAGCTCCGGTAGCCGGAATGGCCGATTGTCACGCGTCCACGTCGTATGTTCTCGCCTCGCCGCGCTCACGATCGCTGCCAACAAGCCCGCCAGACCGCTGGTGATCTGCGGAATCGGACAACCCTTGCGTGTCATGCGCAGACTCGAAACGGTGTCGATACGCCTCTTGCACAAGCCTTGCCGCTTCCCCCGGATCCTCGTGTTCCCAGATGCGCAGAACGCCCCAACCAGCCTCTTGGAGAAGACGATTGGTCTTTTGGTCGTTCTCGCGATTGATCCGAAGCTTGCGGGCCCAGAAGTCAGAGTTGGTCTTAGCCACCGTATGGTGCGTCGGACAACCGTGCCAGAAGCATCCATCCAGGAAGACCGCCAGCCGAGCTCTGGTAAAGACGAGGTCCGCTGTACCCACCCCAGGAAGCGGTCGCGTGCAGACCCTGTATCGCAGGCCCAATGCGTGGACTGCTCGCCGCAGAGCCAACTCTGGTCGGGTGTCGCGTCCCTTGTTGGACTGCATGGCTCGTCGCACACCTGCGCTGGATGCCCAGGAGACGGATCGACGTGAACCTTCCACCACAGCAGCTCACCCCTGCCTTCCCAGCCTCGGATAGTACCCGAGCCGAGCATTCTGTTCCGGGCAAAGATTGTCGATGCTCGTCGGGATCATCAAGAACGAGCTGCCACAAGGGGCACACTCACGCCTGTCCTCCCACCGGGCCGGGCTCAGGGACACTCTCGAACGGCGAGGCTTGCGGTTCACGATGCCGCAACGGCAGGCCCAGTTCCGTGTAAACGTGGCCATACCCACCGGAGCGACTACGATCCGTACCGAGCTCCGACTGTCGTCAGACCATCGGTCGGAAGCACGACGACCTCAATGACTCCCGTTGATCGGAACGGAGCGTGCCGTGCTGGACGGTGTCACGTTGGCCGATCGGTATCGCCTGGACGAGAAGCTTGGCTCAGGGGCGATGGGCGAGGTCTGGAAGGGCTTCGACCTGCGGCTGAACCGCGAGGTGGCGGTCAAGATCTTTCCCGATCATCTCGATCCGGACCCGCATCGGGTTGAGCGTTTCCGAGCGGAGGCGCAGATCTGTGGAGTGCTTCAGCACGCCGGGATTGTAGTGATCCACGACGCGGACGAAGACCAGGGCCAGCTGTTCTTCGTCATGGAGTTGCTGCCCGGTGAGGACCTGGCAAAGGTCATGTCCAGGGCTCGGAACGGCCTGCCGATCGAGCGCGTGATAACCATCGGAGCGCGCCTGGCGGACGCGCTGGCCGCCGCGCATTCCAAGAGAGTCATCCACCGGGACATCAAGCCCGCCAACATCATGCTTCTGCCCGGCGATCGACCGAAGCTCTGCGACTTCGGGATTGCCAGGGTCCTCGAGCCCGACCAGAGCAAGGCGACCGCACAGGTGGGCACTGCCGCTTACATGGCTCCGGAGCAGTTCGACGGCCAACCGGACGAGCGGAGCGACCTCTACTCTCTGGGCTGCGTCCTGTACGAGATGCTGACCGGTGATCGCCCCTTCCTCGGCCACGGTTGGCAACTGATCTTCCAGCACAACTCCAAAACTCCGGAGGCACCGAGCGCGACCCGCGCCGAAGTCCCGGCCGAGTTGGACGAACTGGTCCTCCAGATGCTGGCCAAGAAACCGGAGAACCGCCCGGAGACGGCGGCGGAGGTCGCCGCCCGGTTGAAGGCCATGCGGACTCGCTCGACGCCCAGACCCAAGCCGTCCGCCGGCGCCAGAACGGTCCGACAGCCTCCGTCCGAAAGACTTCTGAAGTCTGGCGTTCCGGAGCGGAAACACACCGACGTCGACGACGCCGCGGCGAAGAAGATCGAGACCGTTCTACGGAAGACAAGCGTCGACGCCAAGCTGGCTGGATACACCCGCGTCCCCGGTCTTACTCGGTTCGAGATCAGGCTGGGACCGACAACGCCCGCCGGTGAGGTGCTCGCATTGGCAGCCGCCTTTGCCGCTGCCCTGAACAACACCGCAGTTCGACTTGTCGAACTGGAACATTCGAGTTCGCCTCTACCGGGTGTCGCTGCCGTGATCGTCGAGGTGCCACACAGCACGCCCGACCTGATCAGCCTCGGCGATCTGCTGCGCGAAACGCCCACGGGAGACGCGCTGATCATTGGGCGCGACCGAGATGGCAATCCAGCCATCCTGGACCTGACGCAATCACCGCATGTATTGATCGGTGGTGACGCCGAGGACATTGATCCACTCCGCACTCTCATCGCCTCGGCTCTGATGCGACAGAGCCCACGTCACCTCCGCTTGGTGCTACTCGACTCCCGGAGGGGCGGCCTGAACCCCTTCACAGAGCTGCCGCACGTAGTGCAACAGGAGGATCCGCTGACGTGGGCGGTCGCCGAGGTTGAACGACGCTATGCAGATCTGTCCGCGATGCGCTGCCGTACTGCCGACGACTTCAACCGGGAGGTGCGCGAAGGGCGGACGCCTGTCCCGCTCGAGGCCCTGGGCGATGCCGAGCAGGTCCATCCGCACGTGCTTGTGGTCGTCGACGAGCTGGCCGAAACCATGCGGCTGCCCTCCGCAGAAAAGGCCATCAGGGAGCTGACCAGGGAAGGCCGCGCGGTCGGCGTTCATGTCATTGTTCGGACGACCTCCTCAGACGAACGTGTGATCACCGGTCAGGTCAAGGCCTACATCACGGCCCGGCTGGCCCTGAAGGTGCCGACGGCGGAACAGAGCATGCGAGTGCTCGACCAGGTGGGTGCCGAGTCGCTGCGCCCCGGGGAGGGGTTGCTCATTACTGGCCGGAAGAGCATGCCGTACCCGCTGAGACTTGCCGCGATCTCCAACGAGGAGATCGCGGCGATCGTCAACCACTGGCGAGGTTGAGAAACGGGCTTGGTTCACCGTGCCATGACACCTGCAGGCGTTCCCGCGCCCGGGTACAGGCGACGAAGAGAAGGCATCGTTCCCGCTGCAGGTCGTTCGAGTGGGTCGGGGCGTCCTGTTCCACTGGTGTGATCGAACCTGCGGCGGGCACCTGGTTCCCTCCCACCCCGATCACCGCCACGCAGCGGAACTCTAGGCCCTTCATCCGGTGCATGGTGGTGGCCCGCACGTGCCCCTCGGCGCCATCTTTGTCGCGCGTCAGGTGGCTGGCAGGGATGTTGGCACGCGTGAGCGCGGCTGCCGCGTCCTGGGCCAGGGGGCCCGAACGTGCGGCGATACCGATCTCCTCAGGCTGGACTCCCGCGTCCAGCCAGGACTGCACGGTCTCCACCAGGTGAGCGAGCTCCGCACTCTTGGTCGAGCCCCCGAACAACTCGGGTCTGGCACCGTGGACCTCGGAGCGGCAGCCGCTCAGGCTGACCCGCTGCCCATCAAGGTCGTCAATCTTGTCGGCGGCCAGCATGGCGCAGCTCCACGCGAGGATCTCCGCGGTGGTGCGGTAGTTGATCTTCAACCGCGTGGACCGACCGGCCAGGTGGATACCGACCGAACCGAGGCTGACCCGATTGTCGTAGATCCGCTGGTGTGTGTCGCTGGCGATGAACAGGTCGTCGGGCCCCTCGGCCACCGCTGCCCGCAGCACCCGCCAGCGGACCGGATGCAGATCCTGCGCCTCGTCCACGATCACGTGGTCGTACGCATTGCCGTCCCGTTCGGTCAACAGACGGGCCGCCTCTACGCAGACCGTCTCGAACGTGCGGAAGTTGCGGTCGTTCAACTCCTGGTCGAACTCTGCGATCGCGCGCCAGATCTGCGCCCGCTGCAGGGGGCCGAGTCGACGGCCGCGCCCGATCCGATGGGCCGAAAGGTACCCGTCGGAGGTGGTGATCTGCTGGGAAAGAACCACCTGCCGCCACTCCTCGCGGAGGAACGTCTCGCCGAAGTCCAGGTCACGGCGACGGATGATCCGCCGCCAGATTTCCATCTCCTCATCGTCGCGAAGCAGCGCGAACTTCCCGGAGTCCCCATCCACCACTCGGCGGGCGACCTGGTCCACGGTGAGCACGTCGATTCGAGAAAGGATCTCATCGTCGGTCTCCAGCAGCCGAAGCGACTCTGCCAACGATCGGGTGAGCGTCGCGGTGAACGTGGTGAGCAGCACCCGACCACCCCCTCGAGCGAGGTGTCGGGCACGGTGCAGGGCTGCCACGGTCTTGCCCGTGCCGGGACCACCGGTCACCTGGGCCGCACCCGAGTAGGACCGAAACGCCGCCTCCCGCTGCAGAGGATGCAGGTAGACGCGCCACCGCGCGAACGGCTTGTCGAACAGCTCCATGAGCTCGTCAGGCCCCCGAACCAGCGCCACCTTGTCAGGCATGCGCCGGGTGGCGGCAGCGAGGTCCTCCGGGTCGATTCTCTCCGGTGCGGCAGAGCCGACCACGTCGTTCCAGACCTCCTCGGGGGACATCCCGGCGGCCAGTCCGAAGAGCACGTCGTACTGGATCTGGGGAAGTCTGCCCTCCAGTGCCTCCAGCATGGCCGCATCGGTCAACATCCGCGCGAACTTGCGGATCTGGTCGTCGATACCCAGCCGGCTCAGGTCGGCATCGGAGATGTGCTCGAACAGAGGCCTCACTCGCTCCGTGGGGACCTGCGTCAGTGCCTCAATCGTCGTGTCGATGATTGCTTCGTCACGAATCTCCATGTGGCCGGTGGCCACGTTGACCGACACCCGGCGGTTCTGAGCCCACGCATAGGCCTCATCATGAGTGTCGACGCGAAGCAGGGTGAGCTGATCGCCCTTGTCGGGGACCAGGACGATGCCCCGGTATTTCCGGTCAATCCGGATGCTTTTCAGCCGCTCGTCACGGATGTTGTTGAGCTTCTCCAGGTGCGCTCCGGCATGAGCGGTCTGTTCGAACTTGAGAATGGTGTCGACGACCTTCTGCTGGACTGGGCGCTCCAAGCGGATCAGATCCTGCAGGAAGTCCTGGTGGATGCCCAGACGTGCCATGTCGTCTCCTCCCTAGCCGCGTCAGGCCCGACCTGCCGTGATCGGGCCTGAAGATCACGCTACTCACATGCCCTTGTAGAAGAAACCGGTCGACTGGTCCTCCGGGGTACCGATCAGCATGGCCCGGTCCAGGAAGACGTTGTTGGTCTCGCAGCTGGTCTCGGGCAGAAGCACGCAGGCATAGCAGGCAGCCAGGTTGAGGCTGTCGATGCCGCTGGCCTCGGACTCCATGCAGGGAGGGTCCTGGGAGCACCATTCGGTGCGCGCGAGAGCTGATTCCAGCGTCTCGTGGAGCTTGCGGTGCTCCCCTTGGGCCACGACGCCGCCCAGGCTGCCGGCCGAATCGCTTGTGGCCGTGTAAATGAGCACGCCGGCCATCTTGTCGGAGATGTACAGCCGCTCGCGAAGCGCCGCTGCGGGATAGCCACAGTCCAGGCTCCACTCATTGATGAGAACGTGCGCCAGCGTGTGCAAAAGCACATAGCGAGGCGTCACCGGAGATGTGATGTCGCCGGGTGGCTTCGTGCTTCCCGTTCGCTCAGCCCGCTCGCGCAGGATCGCGGTGTGGTTGCCCCAGATCTGGTGCGCCCGTCGCATCGGTCCCGGCCGCTGCTCCCACTCCCGAAGAAGCTGTTCGTCGATGGCGAGGAAAACGCCTTCGCCGCTGACCTCGACCGCCGGCAGCCAGTCCACCGGCCCCTTTGCCAGCGAAGCCTTCCGCGTGTCCCCCCCGGTCGGATCCGGCATGGCGACCCTGGTGAACGACTGGAGGGCTCGGACCTCGCGGAGCCGCTTCACCAGCATGGAGCGCTTGAGGCCGTAGGGCAGCGCTCTGCCGTCGCCGGGCGCCTGTACGCACTCGAAATTCTCGTCGCGGCCAACGCCTCCGGTGCCGTCGTAGAGCTGGTTGTACTCCTCCTCACGCAGCTCGTTCGCGGATTCGAACATGACCGTCTCGTCGGAATCCGGCAGGGCACTTGCCTCCAGCTCCCGACGCCGACGGACAGCCGACAAAACCTCCTCCGCGGTGAACCGGCCGTCATCCATGATGTCGGTCTTTTTGATCGTCTCGAGGATGACCGTATCCGGCAGGTCGTTATCCAGCAGAACGCCGAACATCGCGTAGTGCGGGTTCAGCCGTTGCTGCAGCGTCTCCGACCATGGAGGGATCGACAGCGCCGATCTGTTGATCGGGAACCAGGCCGCAGAGGCGCCTCGTTGCAACGTTCGCGGCGCGGCGGTGCACCCGGGTTGCTTGGCATCGCGCCCGAGCCAGGGCCGCTGCCCGGTGCACTTGATCCCCAAGGCGGACATGGCGCCGCCGCCAAAGGCTCCTTCGAGCGATGCCGGTCGCACTCCGCACGAGCACTTGATCACGACGGAGCGGAGCGAGGCTGTCTGACCGGTGCTTTCCAGCGTGAGTTCATGCTTGGTCTGCCCGCTCTCCCCGCGGGTCTGGTCGCTCTTCTTGTGCACCCACTCGAAGTACGGGAAGTCGTCCAGATGCCCGTTCTCACAGGCAACGACGAACCGTGACGGCGTTAGCGGCTTCTCGCAGGCCCCGCAGACGCTCTTACCTGGCGGCGAACCGAACCGGCGGAACTCCTGGAGCTTCATGCACGAGGCGCAGGAGTACATCTCCGGGAACAGGCGAACCCTGATCCCATCCCCGGAGGGGGGCTCATCCGCGGGAGGAAGCTGAAACTTTGCGACCCGAAGCCAGTGCTGAAGCCGCGGCTCATAGATCATGTCAGACGGCCACACACGCCAGCTGTCGAGCCCGCTGACGATGTACGACTGATCCTCGATGGCGAGGATCGCTCCCACACCGTACGTGGTGATGGCCTGGGCGCGCCGCACCGCGCCGAGCGGCTTTCGGGTGACGTCGCCATCGCCGTTCTGGCCGGCCTGTCGCGTTCGGCCGTTACGCAGTGCCATCTCATCGCTCCAGGTAAAGGTCGGACTCGGCGTCCACGTCACGGAGGCTCCACAGCGTGGGAGTCGCCTTCGTGAGATCGGTGTCTGTGTGGCTGCGCAGCAGCGCCTCGTCGGGATTGCGCCGCTCGCTTGGCTTGTGCCGGGGCTTGGCCTCATAAACCAGGTCTGGATTATCGTCGGCGAGCTGCAGCCATTTGGCGATGAGATCGTTGAGGTCCTTCTCGACCCCACTCAGCTCCTCCTCATCGACCGCCTTGACCCTGGCGAGAATCAGATCCTGCAGCTCCTCGACTCGGTTCATGTGCTTGTGTACGGCCGCCGCCGCCCCGTTCAGCCTGAGCTCGGGGTAGATGAGCCGAGCCATGCCCACCAGGACGGCATGCAGCGCCCGGTCACGAGCTCGGGGCGAGAACGGCGTGACGCTGGTGGACTCCACCTGCCGGTATAGCGCCGAGTGATAGGGCACGAAGCTCTCGTAGTGTGAGCGGTCCCGCGATCGGTTGGCGTTGTACAGCGTGACGACCAGGCCGGGGTGCTGACGTCCGACACGGCTGCTCGACTGGATGTATTCGGCGGTGGTCTGCGGCTGGCCTGTGATGGCCATGAGGCCCAGCCGGTCGACGTCCACACCGACCGAGATCATGTTCGTTGCGAGCACCGTGTCGAAAACGTTCTCGTCTGGAAGCATGCGCTCCAGGTCCTTGAGCCGCTTCGGGATCTCACTTGACTTCACCCGACTGGTCAGCTCGGTGAGCTGGTCCGCGCGTCGGGCTTGGGTTTCATGCCGCTCGGCCAGCAACTTGAGCCGATCCTGGACGTCATCCAGAACCTGGAGTTCGGCCGCGGCGAGGATGCGCAAGCTGCCGAAGTAGCCCACCAAGGTCCAGTAGGCATCCCGAACCGAGTCGCGACCCTCGATCTGGGCCGCGTGATGCAACAACGCCGCGTACGAGCGGACCAGGAGGGTCGCCTGACTGGTGTTGGGCGCGAGTAACCCGACATAGAGCCGTGACGCCTTGTCCGCAGCCGGCGTTTCCACTGCGAACCAGGAGTCGCGGGCGTCCAGGCCGGCGGGCGGAAACTGTGCCACCTCCCGGCTGAACAGCTGATTGACCTGCTTCTTCGCGCGGCGGATGGTGGCAGTCGAGGCGATCACCTTGGGCTGCTCGGCGGCAACGTCGATCGCGGTCTCATAGAGGCCGGTTAGGCTGCCCAGCGGCCCGGAGATCAGATGCAGCTCGTCCTGAACGATCAGCTCCGGTGGAGCCGTGCCCTCGCGATCCCGATTGAAGAGTGCCGCAACCTCGGGCCGCCAGGTGATCTGCGCGAACTTGTCCACAGTGGCGATGATCAGTGTCGGGCGAATCGCATAGATCTTCTCGTCCACCACGTGGACTGGAAGGGCGTCGTGGAAGTCACATTCCTCGGAGGCACAGAAGATGCGCATGTTGGAGCTGGTGAGGTCGACTTCATACTCGTCCGGTCCCATGGGGGTGCCGCACCATGGGCAGAAGCGGAGCTGAACCGGATTCTCCTTGTGCAGCTCGCCACCGTCTCGCAGCTTCTTGAGGCTTTCGGCGGCGTCCTTCAGCTTGTTCGGCGTGGCTGCTGCGCCGACCCACATGCCGATGGAGATGGTCTCGTTGCCCAGCTCGTTCGACAGTGCGCTCCGGATGTTCTCCATGGCGCAGATGAGGGTGGCGGCGCGCTCGAACTGCTGCAGAGTGAGCAGTCTGAGCGTGTACCGCATGATCGCGGTGACGCCTCCGCCGGCCGCCCCCCTGCTCAGCCGGCGTAGGAAGACGGTGAAGGCGATGATGCCCAGGTATGCCTCGGTCTTACCACCGCCGGTGGGAAACCAGAGGAGGTCGGCGCGCCGCCGGTCGAGGTGATCGGGGTCTACGATGCCGTCGAGGCACAGCAGCAGGAAGGCGATCTGGAACGGGCGCCACTTGCCCAGTTCCAGCTGCACCTCGCTCCTCTTCTGGCCCTTGATCCAGCTCGTGCGGGCCCGTTGAACGGCCATTGCCTCATTGGCGTACCGGAAGGCGGCCATGACTTGGGGGTCGCGCTGGAGCGTCTCAATGCCCGAGACCATTCGGTCGCAGGCGGCTTCGCACAGTCTGATCTGGTCTCGTGCGGCCTGCCCGTACTCCGTGGTACCCAGCAGGCGGGACTCCTCAGCGCGTTCCGCGATCCAGGCGCGGTATCCCTCCACCAGCCCGCGCACGGCCGAGAAGATCTCCTCATCGGGCTTCCGAGCCAGATCGATCATGCGGAGCGCCGAGTCGTCGATCTCCGGATTGGAGTCGGTGAGCAGCACTTCCTTGGTCGGGACAAACTCAGTCCAGATCTCAGCAACCGCAGCCGCGGCGCCCTTCAACATCGCCTCATCACGGGGGGCGGAAGGCGTCCAGTCCCAGTCGGCCGCGCAGCCGTGGCCGACCGCGAAGTTCGGCGCGTACCGGTAGAGCAGTCTGTTCGTCTTGATCTCGTCCTCGTCTGCGCCGACGGGCACGGGGCGCTCTACGAACGGCTTCGTCCCCTCCGCACCGGACACATTGATCCTGGGCTGGAAAAGGCAGTAGGCGTCGCGGATGCCGAACTGCTCGACCTCGTGCACGTTGAGCAGGGCCACCGTGATGGAGACGGCGCCCTCCTTCGGCTTCCGTACCCGGACTCGCAGCTCGACACCTGCAGCAAGAGTCTGGGTGAGCTGGCCAACGATGTTCGCATCAACGAGTACCGGGTCGATCTCCAACTGGCGACGACGCCAGCGCAGCTCCTGCTCCTCCGTGGTCCGACGCTCGGCGCGCTGGGCCTTCACCGGGCGACCGCTGCTGTCCACCGACTCATAAATCGCTGCCGTCACGGTCACCGTGATGATCGACGAAATCGTCGGGTCTACCCCGAAGGTCAGCCCCATGGAAGAGGGTGCCTGATCGTTCGCCAGGGAGACACCGGTATCCGGCGCATCGTCCTTGACCCGCGTCTCGGGCGAGAGATCGACATCGCGCTCCCCCATCTCCGCCTGGACCTCTTCGCGATCGCGCCGCTGAGGGTAAAGCACACCGGCCGCGTAGGTCGTCACCGGTGAGTCCGTGAGAATCTCGTCGTCCCCGCCCACCGGGCCGATCGTGTCAAGCCGTAAGCGTTTGACCAGATCTCTCCGGAAGGCGTAGTGCTCACTGTGCCTGGACATCGGGTTCCGTTTCCTGGGTCTTCTTATCCCATGTGAAGGTGGATAGGCCGACGAGGCGTGGCGCCAGCCAGATCCCGTGGTGGTTGAGTCCGGCGCGGATGGCAGCCGCCTCGTTGCCAGCGACCGTCTCCACCGCATCGATGCGGACATTAGAGACCGCTGCCGGAAAGTTCTGCGGGGTGTAGGTCCTGCTGGTCTTCAAGTACTGACACAGATCGCCGCGGAACCGCTCGGAGACCGTTCCAATCGGACGCCCCCGGTGCTTGATGACGTACGGCGGACTCTCCGCGATCGCGATCGGGTTCGGATACAGACGCTCCAGCTCCACGGCGTCGCCTGGTTGTACGGCCGTGGCCAGGTAGTGCTGCACCTCGGTCGCGTCGGCGTCGAAGTCCACGGTTCCGGCGGGGTAGTCGGTGACCACGTCGCCGCCTCCAAGCTCCAGTCCGTCACGACGCCAGTACTGGTAGAAATAGCGCCCCCATCGGCCGGTTCGATCGTCGACACGGATGTTGAGGTTCTCCATGGGCGCGAGCCGGTAGAGCTCCTCTCGCGGCCTGGTCATGGCCACGTAGAGCAGCCGGGCCTCATCCGCCGCATCCTTCTCGATGCTCCTGCGCCTCTTGGCCTGGGCGATCTGCAGCGGGCCGGGATCCACGACGAGGACCCGATCGAACTCAAGCCCCTTGGCTCGGTGGAAGGAAGAGACCACCAACCGTGCGGGCGGTTGCGCGGTCAACTCGTCGGGCAGCCATCCGGATGCGAGTGTCGTCCGCAATCGGGAAAGATCGAGAATTCGATCCGATCCGCGCCCCGAACCGGTGCGTTGCAGCGACCGCCATAGAAGGTCAATGTCTGAGCCGTCCGGCAGCGGAAGGTCGACAATCAGCTCGTCGAACTTCTCCCGGCTCAGTGACAGCGACCCGCTCCGAGCCATCAGCAGACCGATCCAGGCGGGAACGGCCCGGTCGCGGGCCGACCGCTGGAGGCGATGCGGCACGCCGACGGAGTGGAGCCGCTCGGAGACGATCAGCGCCTGGCCGTTGGTCCGGCAGAGAATCGCGGTGGTTCCGCCGTAACTGGTCAACGCATCGCCGGCAAGCTCGTCGAAGCCGCCGAAGTCCATGACGCCGGTGAGGGCAACGCGAAGGTCTGCGTAGTGTGGCTCGCCATCCACGTTGCCCGACTCCGAGAGGAGTCGGAGCGTGGGGCCAAAACCGAGTGCCACCTTGGCCTCTCCGGTCCTGGCCCGAAAATTCTTCGTCAGGCTGAGCTCCGTCAGATCCTCACCGAACGTGATCCGAAGCCACTCGAAGAACCGATTGGTCTCGAGCTTGCGCTCCTCGGGATCCTTGACGGTGAAGCCGTAGATCGACTGAGCCGGATCACCCACCACGGTGAATCCACAGTCGAACCGGTCCAGCAGAGCCTCCACCAGATCCCGCCGAACCCCGACCAGGTCCTGAACCTCGTCAATGACGACGTGGTGGAGGTCATGCTCGTACAGCTCGTCGGCTAGGCCCTCGTCGATCGCCTTACGCGCGCCTTCGATTCGGGCGTCGAACGACCTGCCGGCCCAGTCGCCCTGGGCGTCAACCTGCGTGAGAAGGCTGAGGGCCCAGGAGTCAAAGGTCTGCGCCCGCACGTGTCGGGCGGCTTCGCCGTGCCCCGACAGGCGGCTCCTGAGCTCGCGAACGGCGGCGCGGGAGAAGGTGAGCACCAGGATCTCCCCGGCGCTCAGGTCTTCCTCGGCAACCAGCCGGTCGAGCCGACGCACGAGAGTGTGCGTCTTGCCTGCACCCGCCTGGGCGGTCACAAGGGTCAGGGCGTCAGCGGGCTGCTCGACGACGGCCCGCTGCTCGGCGGTGAGCGCGGGGGTGGCGCTGTAGGCGCCGTTCACTTGTTGCCCCAGAGGTGCTCGAACTGGGTGAAGGCCAGCTGACGGTCGTAGTTGATGATGTTGTCGGCCACGTCGAGGATCAGGCAGGTCTCCTTGCCGCCGTTCTTGGGGCCACGGAGACCACGCCCGATCATCTGCTGGTAGACGTTCGGACTGTAGGTCGGCCGGGCGACGATCACCACCTCGGTGGCCGGGGCGTCGAAGCCCTGGGCGAGTACGCCGTAGTTGGCCAGCACGCGGATCTGCCTTCGCCGGAACTTCTCGATCAGGGTGCGTCGATCGGCGTCCGGAGTGCCGGAGTCGATCGCCGCGGACCTGATGCCCAGGTCGTTGAGCTGCGCGGCCATGAGCTTGGCATGGTTGACCGAAGCGGCGAAGAGCAGGACCGGGCTGTCCTCAGGCAGCGCCCTGATCTCCCTAATGAGCATCTGGTTGCGCTCAATGTCGCGCCCGAGCTTCTCCTCCACAGAAGCGGGCAGCCTCGCGCCTTCGAAGGCGGTCGCCTGCCTCAGGTCCTCCTCCGAGAGGGCCAGCGTCATGCCCTCGAGCTGCTGGTGGTCCACCCGCGCGAGCACGCCCAACTCCTGCAGTTCGGCGTAGGGATCTCCACTCGCGAAGATGCCGTCGTCAAGGCGATTCCCCCCATAACGATCGACCAGACGATTGGTCTCGGTCTCGTTGAAGCCGCGGAACGGCGTGGCCGTCAGACCAAGCAAGGGACGAGACGTCTCCCTGAACGTCAAGCCCATCGACGTCAGGATGCGGGTGTACCGCGGCGTGATTGAGGCGTGCGCCTCGTCAATGATCACCAGCGCGGGGTCGCGAAGCCAGGCGTACTCGGGCGTGGACAGGCAAACATCGAGCTTGGCGTCGGTGGCGACCACCAGCTGAGCCGTGTCGTTGCTGGGAGCGGCTTCGCGGGTGGACCAGAGCCGGTTGATGACGAGTTGCTCGGCCGGCCCGACCTTGGACCAGACGAACGACCAGCTCTGGACCGCCTGCTCGCAGAGTTCCTCACTCTGGGCGATCCAGAGCACTGGGCGGCCACCCAACCCGCGTTCCTTGATCACCCGAATGACGGCTTCGGCCGCCACACGGGTCTTACCGGCGCCGGTCGGCAGGCACAGCATGGCGCGCGGCGCATCATACTTGGCCAGCAGCTCGACCGCCTTTTGCGCCAGCCTCTCCTGGTAGTCGTGGAGTCGCGGAAAGGCGGTCGGCCCGGACACCTTCTCCAGCGGCGGCAGCGTCTCTCCCCTGGTTCCCGCATATTCACCAGGGAAGCGAAGGTCGTTGACGATGCGCACCGACGTGGCGTCGCCACGGAAGCTCGCGGAGAGCTGGGGGAACGCCACCTCGATGTCCTTGCGGTAGATCCGCAGAACTTCGGTCCCATACGCGTTGTGGGCCAGCTCGGCGACACGCCGCTCGCCCTGGGCAACACCCTTTTCGGCCTGGTCGCTCTCCACCAAGCCCTCTGGGAGCCCCTTCCTCAAGGCCTCAGCCCCCACGAGTAGCAGCAGCTTCTCGACCAGGCTCTCGGTCTTGCGTATCCGCTGGATTCGCTCGTTGTTGCGTTCCGCCTCACGCCGGTCGAGAACGCTCTTGCAGTGCGCCGGACCGAGCGAAAGCTTCAGGACCCGGTCCACCGCGTTGAGCACCTGCAGATCGTCTGCAGGCATCCGGACGAGAACCTTGCGTTCCTGTGGCATCACAGCCGCGGGGATCGGCTGAGTCCGCATGCCGTTAGGAGTCCGGATGATCTCTTCCAGTTCGTCGCACCGAACCGTGGACCATCCCTCAACCTGCGAACGTCGAAGCGTCTTCAGGTACGGGAACTCCTCCATGAGCAGTACGGCGTCCGCCTGACCGACATACCTGATCTCCTTCTGGATCGCGTCCGAGGGGGCGAGCATGCCCCACTCTTCCCGCATCGTCTCCGCGAGCGAGTCGGTCGGGACCAGCAGGGCCGGCACCCTCTCACGTATCAGTGCCTCGTATTCGGAACGAACCGCGGTCACCGCGATGTCTTTGTCCTCGACGTCGCTACGCCACCCGTCGCCCACGCGACACCGCTTCGTGGCTCCCTCGGGGAAGCTCACAACGACCTCAAACAGCAGGGCGTAGACCTTGCCGGGGAAGGTGTCATCGGTCGACGAGGACGCCTCCTCGACCAGTTCCGCCCACAGCGACTCCCGTAGATCGCCCAGCGTGTGCGGCAACGCCAACATCGAGGCGACGCTGGCGGACACGTCAGCAACCGGAAGGACGTCCTTGTGAGCGATCAGCTCGGGGCCGACGCAACGCGCGATCGTACGCAGTCCCCGCGTTGTCTGCAGATAGCCATACCTACGTGCCAGCCACCGCATCGGGGATGGGATCGACCTTCGACTCGACACACCCTTGTTGCCTGGCTGCATGGTCCAGTTCGCCACCGCCGCACCCGATGGGATCGCCTTGAGGAAAGCCGCACGTCCCTCATGCGACAGCGACATGAACAGATGCAGCGGCCCCGCGGGCTTGGTCCCCTCGAACTGCATCTTGGCCAGGGTGGGCCGAGGCTCATTGGCCGGAAGCTTGGCCACATACTGCTTCCAGTAGACCTCCTTGTAGTCCTCGAACCAGTCCTCCCCGTCGGGCTCCACGTTGGCGATGGGGCCGTCGAGCAGACCGAGTTGGGGGAGGAATGCTCGATCCTCCCGGTGGAACGTCATGTCCACCGTGACCTGACTGTCGCGGGAACCGTCGCCGGGAACCACGCGGCCGGGGAGCAGACTGTCCCTGATCCTTCGGAAGTCACCCATCAGGGTCTTGACCTTGAGTTCCTTCGCGGTGTCGATGTCACGGCCGTCGAACGCGGCCCGTACGCCGGCGGGACCCGCCAGCCGCGCCAGCTCCCAGAACGCGACCCAGTCGCGGTCGACGTAGCCGTAGAAACCGCGCTCCACCACGGAGGCGAATCGACCGACGTGGTCGGCCTCGTGAATGCCGAGCGAGTCCAGTGCCCGCGCGATTACCTCGTCGCCCCCGTAGACGCGCTCGTCCACGTAAACCGTGTTGTCGGCCAGACCGTCCGCGGCGGATCGACGAAAGACCCGGGTGGACGGGGCGACCATGCCAAGCGTCTCGGTGAGAACGATCTTTGCCCGCAAGGCGTCATCAGCCTGCGGATGCGTGTGCCGCTTCATGTCCGCGGCGATGAGCACCGCCCGTGCCGACGCTTCAGCCGAGCCGTCGGCGACGAGTGCCTCCAGCCACTCCTTGACGGTGGCGACCGGGGTGGCCGTGTGGGACAGAATCCGGTTGGCGCTGTCTCGGCGGTGCTTGTTCTTGGCCTTCTCAACGGAGTGGTGGACCCAGTTCACCGGCCGGCCGCTGTATTCACCCCACCACTGCAGCCACTCCGGCCGCAGGTCATCGGGATGCAGGCGCACGTCGGCCGGGGTACCGAACTTGCCGCTCTGGTCCGGGAAAACAGGCCGGTTGGCGGCAATCTCCCAGGTCTTCGCGACAAGTGCCTTGGCTGCCCACTGCGGTTCCTCGAAACCACGGGCCGGCACGAAATCCAGGTACGCCCCGGGGTCGTCAGTGCGCGCCAACAGCGGGAAGGACGAGACCACCAGGTCGGCGACCTCGGCGATCAACTCTTCATTGAACTGGTTGCCCGCGTACAGGTTCTGGCGGTCCTCGCTCGTCTTCCACGGCGCATTGACGATGCCGCGGAGCGTCGTGGTGTAGTTCGTCGGAAAGTAGGCCCAGAACTGTCCGCGCCCGGCGGCACGGCCCTCCACATCGGGAACCGCCCACGCGACGTCGATCTCGGGACGGTCGTGAAGCTCACCGGCCTCCTCCAGAGCCTTGGAGGAGGGACGGTAGACGCGAGTGAAGACCCGCCACTCGTCGGTCTCCTCCCGCTCTTCCCTTCCTCCGACGGACAGGAGCTTCTGCAGGGCGCGGCGGTCGCCGTTGGTCTGCTGGAAGATCTGTCGCTTGGAGACCTGCCCGGACAGCCGCTTCTCCAAGGTGACCGTCCCGACGTGCGGAGAGAACAGGGAGAACTCCGCAGGAAAGTCGTCAATGTCCTTGGCCAACCGAGCCACGGCGGCGGGCTTCAGAGGCAACCGCACGACCGTCGTCGCCCAAGAAAGCAGTTCCTTGAGGATCGCGTCAGTGGCAGCAGCCCGATTCCTATCGAGTGGGCGGGCGATCCGGAGTACGGGCGTCTCCGGGGCTGCAGGCTGGATCTGCCTGATCTCCAGCTCGGCCCACTCCCTGTCAAATCCGAAGCTCTTGTCGTCCTCTCTGCTGAAAAATTCGGGGACGTCCGTCACACTCAGCACGGACTTCACGCCAACACCGAACCGGCCGATCTGGCCGCCTCGCTTGCGCGAAACTCCCATGCGCAGAATGGTGTCCGCGCCCTCGGGAGTCATGGCGGTTCCCTGGTTCGCGCAGTACAAGTGAGTGCCGGTGAGGACCACGGCAATTTCGCCGCCTGGATCGTTCCTAAGCTCGTCGGCGCCATTCTGGACAAGCTCATAGATCTGCCGATCGCCGTAGCCGCCCTCCTTGATACGACGCTCGCCGTTAGCGTGTTCTTGGATCAGGCCGGGATCGATTTTGTAGGTCTCAAGCACGCGCACGGTCTGTTGGAGGATGACCGCGAGAACGGAGGGTTCTTCGCTGCTCACAGCAGTTGTCTCCCAACGCTGGAATGCCAATTGAGGGGGTTGGGCAAGAGCGAGAGACCAAATCGGGCACGCCGACGAAGGCCTCGGCGGCGCATTGATGCCGCTCTATTCGGGCACACTCAGATACGGCTCGATGCCGGTGAGAAAGCGAGAGGGACGGTCGGACGGATTCGAATAGACTTTACCCCTTGGAAGAGCCTTCGTCCGACTCCTCCTGAGAGTGGGCCCATCTTTACATGAGTGACACTTTGCTCGCAAGAGAAGAAAACAGATGGGCTTTTCACCTGAAATGCCGCCCATTTGGCCGAATTGTCCTTTTCGGATCCTCGAAGCATCGGACTCCTCATAGAGCCAACGGCAGCCAGGTGGTGTCAAGTTTGGTTTGACGCTAGCATGGGCTGTCAATCGAACCCCCGTCTCACCTGGAGAAACCTCGCGATGACGCAGGACGGTGAAGACATCGCCCGGGACCCGGAGGCCTTCGGGGCTTGGCTGGGCAGACAGTTACGCCGCAAGGGCATGAGCCAGTCGGAACTTGCCACCGCCCTGGACGTGACCCGCGCGGCGGTCTCCGCCTGGATCACCGGCCGCGCCACGCCCCGGATCGACAAGGTTCAAGCGATTGAAGAGATCCTCGACCTGGCCGCCGGCTCCTCGACTACACGGGACGAGGTTCCTGAGTCCAGTGGCTACGTCAGTTGGCATCACCGTCTGGCCCACTCCGATGGTGGCCGAGAGCTGGGAAACGCGGCGGCCTTCGCCTTCGACTCTTCGCTAGCGATCACCGCCAGGGAGGCGACGCAAAACAGCCTGGACGAGCGGCATGACGAGCAGCGTCCCGTCCGAATGCGCTTCACCCTGCACGAGATCACCGGCGAGCGTCTGCGCCGGCTGCAGGAGGCCATCCGCTGGGACGACCTCGTTCCCCACGTCGAGGCAGCCGGCGACTCGAAGCAGAAGGTCGGCCGCATGCTGGCCGACGGTCTCCACGAACTACGGGAAACCGGCAAGCTGCTTCTCCTCCGCATCGACGACTACAACGCCAACGGCCTGACCGGTCCGGAGTATGACGACGGGCGATTCGCCGCAGTCGTACGCAGGCAACTCGACAGCCACAAGAAGGGCCCCGCCGGCGGCTCATTCGGTCTGGGCAAGGCCACGATCTGGGGCGCCAGCCGATTCGGCCTGGTAATTGTCAACAGCACGCTCTCTGATCCTCACGAGAACCTGCGCGAGCGGCGAATGATCGGCCGCATTGATCTCCCCTGGCACGAGCTGAACGGCGTCCAATACGCAGGACCGGCCTGGCTCGGCAGCAGCGACCCCACGCGAGAGTCTGCCGCCCGCTCCTGGTGGGCCGGTGAGCGCACGGTCGAAGAGCTGTATCTCACCCGGGGCAGTTCCGACCCGGGTACAAGCTTCCTGATCGTCGGCGCGCACGATCCTTCCGGCGAGGCAATCACTCTCGAAGAGATGCACACAGTCCTGGTCCATGGCCTGGCCACGGACTTCTGGGCATCCATGATCGCCGGTCGCGGCCAGGCACCCATGTTGGAGGCCTCGGTGGCGGCGCTGCGCGACGGCCAGGTCGTCGTGGCCGAGGAGCGAGTGGACCCATACCGCTACGAGCCCGCCCGAGCGCGTGCCGTACGGGCGTTCCTGGATCGGACCACGGCGCCACGACTCACCAAGTCCGATGATGTTGTCGAGCTGTCCGTGCCTTTGACCGTGCCGCCGCGTAAGACCGAGACCGGCGCCGTTCCGATCGAACACCGCGCGGTGCTGCTGGTGACCCCGGCGGCCGAGGACGACCAGAAACCCAATCGGCTGGTCGGCATGCGCGGCACCCGGATGACCGTGTTGGATCGACCCGTCACCGGTACGCCCCTCGGCTCGACCCGGTTCCAGGCAGTGCTGCTTGCCGGGATCGCAACGAAGGCCGAGCTGCCGGCCGACGAGGCTGCCGAGGCATTTCTGCGGGCCGCCGAACCGCCCGAGCACAACGACTGGAAGCCCACCGAGGACCTGACCTCGACCTACGCGCGGGGCGCCACAACCAGGCTGAAGGAGTTTCGGAAGGCGATCCTCGCCATGGTTCGAGGTGCCGTGAAACCCGCCGAACCCGTCGAGCAGGAGGGCGCTCCCTCCGTCCTGCGAGATTTGACCAGCCTCGAACCCCTACCGTTGCCTCGCACCAAGGGGTATCCGACCGTCAAGAGCGCAACCGGCGAAGTCGACGAAATGGGCGCGTGGCGGATTAGGGTCGAGATCAAGCTTCCGGAGCGTGAAGATGCCTGGGTGCTCCGACCGTTGCTCCGATTCGCCACCCGTTCGGGCCCCAAGCCCGAAGCACGGTGGGCCGAGCTCTCCGCCGAGTCGAACTGCGAGGTTAGTGGCGACGTGCTGCTCTGTGCCGCCCGGGAGCGGTCCGCGGTCTTCACGGGCGTGAGCGATGTGGCCAGCCACCCCGTGGCCGGTCGAATGGCGATCGCCGAGGTCGACCTGGTCCAAGCCAAGGACACCGGCCGATGAAGCAGATCATGCCCTACCCGGTATTGGCGGGCGAGGTCACCATGAGCGTGCGCGAGGTTCGGCTCGACGATGTGGCGTTGCCGTACGGAATGATCTCGGAACCGGACCACACGGTTGCGCTGCATCTCCTTGAGCGCGAGGACTGGAATGTCGTACGACTGATGCTCCAGGTGAGCGCACCGCGACACGAACTGGACACGGGTCCCTGGTTCAGCCTCGCCTTTCTGGTCACGGCGTCCGAACGGCGGACCAACACACATTCGGCCGTGAAGCTCATGATGAGGCAGCCCGGCGAGTGGACCGGCGAGGTGGAACTCCATCGCGACGACCACTTCGGCCGGGTCCAGATCGCCGGACAACTCGTGGCTACGGTGGCTGATGTGCCCGGTCGCGTGATCGCGACCGTCGCACAGCCGTGGACTGTGGATCTCCGGGCTCGTGTGGCAACACAGCGGGAGTCAATCCAGACACGCTGGATCAACTTCGCCGAGGATCCGGAACTGATTTGGTGCAAGAGCGACCCCTGGGCGGTGACCACCACAGACGAGGCGGCCGTGCTCAATCTGAACAGCGGATTTGACGGCCTGCGCGCCGTACTGGAAAGCCCCAGGGCCGCGGAGCGGCCGATGCGCGATGCCCTGGCGGCACAGATCGCGGTGGACATGTGGACCGCGCTCTTCAATGAAGCGGCTCACCAAGTCGACAACCATGAGTGGCCGAAAGGTTGGCGTGGTCTGGTGCTTCAACGCATGCTGCCCGATCTCTTCCCTGACCATTCGCCGGACGATGCGCTCCGGGAGATCGTCAACCGGGGTGTGGGTCGGATCCAGACGCGGGTGCTACATGCAGCGGCCAAACAGGCGCGCATGCCGCGTAGCCTGGGCGGCTTCATTCGATCCCTGGAGAAGACCTTGCCGGAGGACGAGTGAACACGACGGTGCGCCTGCTGCCTGACGAGGCCGCCGCAAGGCTCCTCACCACCGGCGTGCTGGAGAACAGCGAGCCGCTGCCACTCGCCGCAATCGATCAGATGTCGGAGCCGACCGCTTGGGAGGCTGAGCCGCTACGACAGCTTTTCGACGAGGCGATGAAGCGATTCACGCCGTCCGAGCGGACCTCGGCCGATGCCTGGTTGGCTCCGGTACTACACGCGACGTTGCGATTGACCCGCCGTCAGGCTTCGGGCTCCCGGATCTGGAACTATGTGGCCCTACGGTTGGCACCCGATTATGTCTACTGGCGGCACTTAAGTCGTGGGAATCCTCCAAGCGTGTCCCGTGCGCGGTTTTCTGGGCCGTTCCATTCCCAGGCGTTCGCCCGATTGTGGTGGGCTGCCGAACTGTTCCGGGATGGACCGGATTATGGGCCGGTCGTGGTGGCCTGCAGTAACCAGGATGTCTTAAACACTGTGTTAAGGCTCGACGTCATCCTCCACCGGCCGACCGCCCAGGCAATCATCAAACTGCTCACCACTGACGTGATCCGTACCGGGCGGCAGGTCAACGCCCTTGCACAAGCGGTGAATACCGCTGGAAGCACACTGTCCTATGAGGCGCATGCGCCCGACGGCCTAAGAGACGTGGACGCCTTCCGCGACTGGATCGAGGAGTTGACGGGCGTATTGGTGCCTTATGACTCGCTGCCGATCGGTCCTTCCGATGGGCGGACACGCTCCAGCTCGGTGGACATCCTCGCCACCCTCTTCACGCAACTCTTTGCCGATAGTCCCAGTGTCAGAGAAATGTCCGAGTAGTTCTGGGACGCTTGATAGACGGGATCACATATTCTCGGCGAGCTGGATCAAGGAGGAGTACGCATGGGCGGGCGGTTCACCAGCCTGGAGATCGGCGCCGGGACCGGTGGACAAGCGCTCGGCCTGGAGCGGGCGGGGTTCAATCCAGTTGTCGTGATCGACAATGATCCGCACGCCTGTCGAACGCTGCGCGCCAACCGGCCGCATTGGAACGTCTTGGAGATGGACTTCAAGGACTTCGTCGGAGCCGACCATGGGATCTCAACCGTCGACCTCTTATCCGGCGGCGTGCCGTCCACTCCTTATTCCATTGCCGGCAAGCAGGAGGGCACCAACGACAAGCGGGACCTGCTGGCCGCGGCGGTCTACCTCGCGATCGAGTTGCAGCCTCGCACGATCCTGCTGGAGACGACGCCGTCGCTGCTGTCCCCGAAGTTCGCACAGGTCCGCAAGGAGGTCGAGGCAGAGCTGAAGCACCTCGGCTATTGCTGGGAATGGAACGTCCTGGATGCCCAACACTTCGGCGTGCCGCAGACCAGGCGCAGCTGTCTGCTGGTCGCCATGCACCCGGACGACTTCGCCCGCTTCACATGGCCTCCGACGACTCATCAAGCCAGCGCAACGGTCGGCGAGGCGCTCCGAGACTCGATGGCCAGCAGGGGCTGGCCCTTCGCGGACGCCTGGGCGATGCTGGCCGACCGTGTCGCACCGACGATCGTCGGCGGATCGAAGAACCACGGCGGCGCCGACCTCGGCCCCACCCGAACCAAGCGGCAGTGGATGGACCTGGCCGTGAACGCCCACAGCCTCGGCAACGACGCACCCGACGACGACTTCGGCTTCGACCCGGAGCTCGGCCGGGACGGAGTGCCCAAGTTGACCGTCGATCAGGTGATGAAGCTGCAGGGATTGCCTGACGATTGGATCGTCACCGGGGGCAAGACCGCACGCTACAAACAGGTCGCTCAGGTGTTCCCACCCCCGCTCGCCGAGGCCGTAGGCCACCACATCGCGGCAGCACTGGCCCCTTGCCCTCGATAAGGTGACGCCCATGACCGCCCCCGCCACCAACCCCATAAACATCGTCGACCTCTTCGCGGGGTGTGGGGGTCTGACCCAGGGATTCCACACGTTCAAGCCCGGCGCCTTCCGCACCGTAGGTGCGGTTGAGTGGGACATCGCGGCGGCTTCGACCTATGCCGCGAACTTCGCCGAGGAGGCCGGTGGAACCGACCACATTCACGCCGGCGACATTGCCAAGTGGGACCCCAAGGACGTGGCCTCCACCGTGGACGTGATCCTCGGCGGCCCACCCTGCCAGGGCTTCTCCGGACTGGGCAAGGAGGACCCGAACGACCCCCGGAACAAGCTCTGGAAGGAGTACGTCCGTGTGGTCCTCACCCTCAAGCCCAAGATATTCGTCATCGAGAACGTGGACCGGTTCCTGCGGTCGCGCGAGTTCGAGTTGCTCACCGCCTCCACCCGCCCTGACGGCGAACTAAGCGACTACGTCTTGCAGACGAAGCTCCTCAACGCGGCTGACTATGGCGTCCCCCAAACCCGCAGGCGCGTAATCGTCCTGGCCACTCACCGGGATCTCGTCGCCTCCCATCCATCACGCAAGCCTCTTGAGCACCCTCACCCCACCCATCGGAAGCCGGACAAGAAGGGCAGCGAGGGCACACTCTTCACACCTCTCGAGGACTGGATCCCATCCAGCGTGGTCTTCAGCACGACCCCCCCAGAGACTGAGACCACCCAACTCCCCGAACGGAGCTGTGATCTGCTCGGAGCAACGCTGCCAGGAACATTCCTGACCACCGACCTTCACATCGGCCGCAACCCAACAGAACTCTCGCTCAGGCGCTACCGAGCGATCCCTGAGGGCGGAAACCGCCACTCCCTGCCGGAAGAGCTGTCCACCGAGAACTGGATCAACCACCGGAACGGCTCCGGCGACGTGATGGGCCGCCTCTGGTGGGATCGCCCCTCGGTGACGATCCGCACCGAGTTCTACAAGCCCGAGAAGGGGCGATACCTCCACCCCAAGGCCGACCGCCCGATCACCCACCTGGAAGCCGCCCTCCTTCAAGGCTTCCCACCCAACTACAAGTGGGTCGGCAGCAAGATCCAGATCGCCCGCCAAATCGGCAACGCCGTCCCCGCCGGCCTCGCCCAGGCGATCGCTCGCGAGTTGTATCGCTATCTGTGTGCCACCGCTCCGCGGTAGATGTTGGCTCACTTCTCTGTAGACCAAGACGCCCGGCGGCCGGCAGTTTCGGTCTTCATATGAATTGAATGGCCGCCGCGGGTCCTCGCCCAAAGATGGGCCAAGCGCGTCGATGAACAGCTCTCAGAATTGGCCCAGTTACGACCGGGCCCAGTCGTGATGGCGATACCCATCCCCCACAGCTGCGCACCGTTCCGTCCGACGCCATGGTCGACATCGCGACCACCCGGCGCACCGTTTGCCGCCGCGGATGCGGCGCACCGACCGTCTGACGCAACCTGCTGACCCCTCATGGACTGCGAAGAAGGACATTGTCTGGGATCTGCGCCACGATCGGAGGCTCAGCAGAACCGCGGTACATCAGATGTAGCCGCTCGCGGGCACGGGTGGCGAGGACGTACATCTGCATGCGCGTGGCGTGGTCGGTCGCGTCCGTCGAGTACGTCTCAAGGTCAGTGACGAACACCGCGTCGAATTCGAGTCCCTTCATGGACCTAGCCGTGAGGATCTTGGTGCCCCGCTTACCGAAGTCGATATCTCTGCGGATGGTGCCGCGACGAACATAGATCTGCGCCGACGACACCCGCTGCCTGTCCAGCTCTGTCCACAGGCTGAGGATGGTTTGTTGGTGCTGCGCGGTGATCGCCACTTCGTGGCCAGGGTTCTCCTTGGTGTACCGGACGATCCGATCGATGACTTCCCTCATCCTTGAATACCAGTGCAGCTCAGGAGGCTGTCCCCGCCGCGTGGGCACAGGAAGGGCTTCATCTGCAAACAGGCCGGCGAATCGCGCGATCTCGACGGTGTTCCGCGCATTCAGACCAACGGCGCGGTGGAGGGTACCTGGGCCGAGAAAGGATCTGATCTCTTCAAGGGTGCTCTGGGTGTCCGTGATCCGCTGGTTCTCGTCAGCGAACACCGTAACGTTCTCGGCGATCAGTGTTGAGACCAGATAGAACTCACGCGGGAGATCCTGCCCTTCGTCAACGACGAGGTCCTCGATCTCGATCTCGGTGCGGTCCGCCTGCCCCAGTCGAAGAAGGATCGCATTCCAGTTGAAGCTGTACCTGTCATCCTGGACTGGTGGATTTTGGTTGAATCTCCTCTTCCAGTAGTTCGAAAACCACTCGTGGAATGTCATCACCGTTGATTCAAGACCAAGGCGTCGTGCGGCTTGTGCGCAGTAACCTTTCAGCGGGCGTGAATATGTCATGAGAACAGGCCTTCGCCCTTGCATGACCAGGGACCATGTGCGGTAGAGGGCCATGATGGTCTTTCCGGAACCAGCCGGGCCGCTGATCAGAAATCTCCCGACGGCGGGCAGGTTCGTTACGAACTCCTGCTCCTCGGATAGGTCCAGAATCGAGGGCAGTCTCAACTGCCTGCCTCCGTTGCTGAATCGGCGCGTGCAGCGTTGAGAACTGGTTCGAAGAATCCTTGAACGATCCCGTTGCCAGTGACAAGAGTCCTGTCCAACAGCGCGTTGCCAGCCTCGCAGCTCGTTTCTGGCAGGAGGGCGCAGGCGTGGCAGGCGGCTCGGTTGAGGTTCCCAAGTCCCTGACCGGAGTTCTCCGAACAGAGCGGATCGTTCGAGCACCAGGCACTGGCTTCGAGGGCACGGACGAGCGTCTCGGTCAGGAAGGAAGGTGTTCCCTGACGGACGAGGCCGCCCAGCGTACCCTCCGCGTCTCCGGCTGCGGTGTAGATGAGAATTCCGCCCATTGGCGCGGCCGTCACTCCCATGGGAACACGTGCGTAGACGCGTTCTCGGAGAGAGGCGGTGTTGTAGCCCGACTCGAAGGACAACTGCCTGATCAGCAGGTGGGCGAAGGTATGGAGAAGGGGATACCTCGGCAGCATGGGCGTACCTGATCGATCGCGAAGTAGGTCCTGCTGAAAGGACCTGGAAAGATCCGCCTCATGCGCCTCTACGTGGTTTTTCACCTGGTATGACGCTTCCCACTCACTGAGTTGCTGCTCGTCGAAGGCTAGGAAGATCCCTTCGCCGAAAGTCTCGACACCCGGGAACCATTTGGGCCGGGTGGACTTCATGTGGGCCGGGATGACGTTGATACCAGGGGAGTGGCGGGAGAAGCCAGTCAGTGCTCGGACTTCTCGGATCCGGTCAGCGAGGACGATGCCCGTAATTCTCGAACTCAGGCCGAAGGAGCCGACTGCCTGAGAAATTCCCGCGGACAGTGTGGTGTCTCGTGTGACAAAGTTCTTGGTCGTCGGTCGCTCGTCGGCGGGCGTGGTAAAGACTCGCCATTCGTCGAAATCGAGATCGATGCTCTGGGCGACCGCGGATTCGGAGCCGGCCTCATCTGCATCTCCCGGGAAGGTAGCCAGGTGCTCTACGAACTCCTCGGGGACTCCACAGTCTACGGAAATGATCTGTCTGAACAGGTGCCTGGTCGCGGCTGGTGCAGTAAGGAAGAGCGTCCAAGTGTTGTGTGACTTGACCCGAACAGACTCCTCACCCTCTTCCACGTCAGAAGGTACGGCCAAGGCAGGAATGTCAATTGCGCCGTAGATCACGGGGAAGTAGACGTTCGCAGCCCCTCGCTGAACGATCTGGGGCTGTTCCTGACACTCGTCAGCCTCACTGATGGGCTGCCAGGGCTGGCGACCACGACAGGTCAGTCCCAGCTTCTTGACGATCTCGTCGCCGCCAACTCCGTGCAGACTCCGGCTTGCTGGACAGTTGATGCACGACACCCGGAGAGAATCGAGCCCGCTCGTCTCCTTTGAGGTGGTGAACTTGAGCCGCATATTGTCAGGACACTGGTCGCGATCATCGACCGACAGGGTGGAATGCGCCCACCACGACCAGTCAACATCCGACATGTGACTGCGAGAGCAGATCTGGATGAATCGCATCGGAACCAGCTTCGAGACCGGAGCACAGCGCGGGCAGATCGGCGCTTGGTCCTGCTCTTCCTTCTCAGGACTCCATCGGTACATGCGGCGGCAGTGATCGCAAAAGAGCCATGCGGGGAACCGGAAGTAGGGCACCCTCGGCCAGTCGCTCGGCGGATCAGCGCGGCCGGAAGGTGCTACCGGGGCCCCGCGGAAATGATCTACGTTGAGCTTCTTCGCGAGCCTCGGAAAAAGGATCTTCTTGGCTTGCTGAGGCCAGTGTCGGATGTCGACAGCGGTGAACGACTCACCTCGCTGGTCGAAGATCCCGCCAACTCCAAACGGGAAGATTGTCTGGGACTGCCGGACCCGTCGACGAAGGGCCATCACTCTTCTCCTCTGACCTTGACCAGCGCCTCGTTGTCCACATTTCTCATGGAATTGAGCGTTTCCCAGAGGCCGTCGCCCCTTCCGAACTGCTTGATCAAGTTCTTCTGAGCCCTGCCTTGGAACGTGTATCTAAGTTTTTTGTTCGATCTCTCAGCGATCTGAGCCAAGTCGATCCACTCAGTGATCAGCCGATTCAGGTCGCGCTCGGTGGCCGCCAGCTCATGAGGATCTGCGGTTCCCACGTGGGCAAGGAGTTGCTTCTTGATCCTTTCGAGGTCGTCGCTGCGATGCAGGACCTCCCCAGCCTGGTCGTCGGCGGACAGGCCAAGGCCGTGCCTGAACAGGATCACGAGGCAGCCGTGGAGGGCCCGTTGTCTGGATGCCAGCGACCAGGGCGTGACACTGGTCGGCTCGACGTGCCGGTACAGCGACTGGTGGTATACGCCGAAGGCCTCGTAGTGCGACCGGTCCCTGGGCTTGGTGGGACGGAGCATCGTCACCACGAGCCCGGGAACCCTGTGACGGCCGACGCGGCTTGTGGCCTGGATGTATTCGGAGGTGGTCTTCGGCTGACCCATCATCAGCATCAACGAGAGCCGCCTCACATCGATGCCCACGGACAACATGTTCGTCGAGGCCAGGAACGAGACCGCCCCTTCCTCCGGATGTGAAATCTCCAGGCGTTCGAGAAGTCGGGGTTGTTCAGCACGGGACAAGTTGGCAGTAAGCTCCTCCACCTTCTCCTCGCTCCAGGAACGCACCTTGTCATTGAGCGCGCCCAGGTACTTCAGGCGGGCACCGACGTCGTCACGAGCAAGTGTTACGGTCCGGCCCAGCTCACGGAGGCTGTGGTGGTAGGCGACCAGGGTCCAGTAGGCATCCTGAAACAGGGGGTCGTCGGAGGTCTCGACGGGGGCCTGCGCCATCGCTGCCGTGGTGTGAACTATGGCGGTGGAGTTGGTGTGTCCCTGAGCCATGACCCCGAGATACAGGCGTCCGGCTCGAGTTGGATCAGGTTCCGAGAAATAGGAATACCTCGCGTCTAGGCCGGCAGGCGGGAAGAGCTGAACCGGCCGCCCGTACAGACCGCGAACCTGATCGCCGGCCCGTCGGATGGTGGCGGTAGAAGCAATGATCTTCGGCCGGATGCCGTCCCATGCGCAAAGTTCCGATATGGCAGCTTCGTAGAGACCGACTGTGGTACCTAGCGGGCCCGAGAGCAGATGCAACTCGTCCTGGATAATCAACGAGGGTCGGCGTCGTCCATTACTGCTGAACAACGCTCCGGCTCGGCGCTCCCAGGCAAGGCGGGCAAACTTGTCGACGGTTCCGAGCAAGAAGGTTGGCGGGAACTCGTACAGGTGGTCGTCGACGACCGAGACTGGAAGTACCTCCGAGAACGCGCAGCCATCATTCGTACAGTGGAACCTGAACGATGACGATGTCGCCTTGATGCCGTAGTCGCTCCTCTGGGACTTGCTGCGCGGCACAATTTCGGTTCCGCACCATGGGCAGCGTTCCAGCAGGAAACGGTCATCGGGTTTGCTCATGCCGAGAAGCTGCTGGAGGGCTTCCTCGGCGCCCGAGTCGCCCGAGTACTTGTTCGGAGTCGTAGCCTCACCGACCCACAGACCTATCGTGATCGGTTCTTCGCCGAGCGCAGGTGAGAAGGCGGTATCCAAGCCGCGGCGCAGGTACTCCAAGGCGCAGATGATGCTGGCCGCCCGCTGGAACTGCTGAGTGGTCAGGAGGCTCAGCGTGTACCTACTGATGACGGTGGTCCCACCACCTGCTTCACCATGGCTGAGCCGTCGCAGGATGATCTCGAAAGCAGCCACGAACAGGTACGCCTCAGTTTTGCCGCCGCCGGTCGGAAACCAGATGAGATCGACTACCTCACGGTCAGGATGGTCCTCTCTCACCAGGCCTTCCACGACCATGAGGAAGTAGGCGAGCTGAAACGGACGCCATCTGTAGTCGCGAAGATTCGGCTCGGCCACCTGCGCCACCGCTTCACCCCGCCTGCGCCTTGCACCACCGAGGTCGGCTTCGGATCTGCGCATCTGGAGAGCCATTGCACGGTTGGCCAAGCGGAAGGCTTCGAAGGCCTTCGACTCCTGGTCATCGACGAGGCAAACGATGCCCCTCTCCATGCGCCGAATCGCCCGGTCGATACGTTCCAAAATCCGCTGCGCGGGAGCTCGCCCCCAGGATTCCAGTCCGGCTGCCGCGGCAACCTGGCCTTCGAACCAGGAACGATAACCCCGCACGAAGTCACTGAGCGAGTCCGCCAACTCCGTCGGCCCGAGCGCGGGGTCGGAGAGCTTGGCGAGAGACAGAACTGCAAGATCTTGTGGTCCTGAAGCTCGTACTGAAGCCACGGATTCCTCGGGCATCACCTCAGTCGCGATCGCGGTGACGCTACCGCTCTCGTCCCCCGAGACAATCTTTGTGGCGCAGCCGTGCCCGATCGAGTACGTCTTCGCGTGCCTGTACTGGAGACGTAGCTCCTGCTCCTCCTCGTCCTGGCTGCTCAGACGAACACTCGGGTACTCGAGAACCTGCCCGTCCTCAGCGCGGACCTCCAAGCCAACCTGGAACAACATGTGGGCCCAGTCCCGACTGTTATTCGACGAAACATGTGAGTTGACCAAGGCGACGGTGATGAGGTGACCACGCCCGTATGGACGTCGCCGAACGCGGACCTCGCCACGACCGGAGAACACGGACAAGGAATCGTCCGGGAGCCTGTGCTCCTCCACTCTGAGCGGGTCGCGCGTCCACTGACGCCGATCGTTTAGCCTGGCCATGCTGTAAGTGCCGCCCCAACAGCGGATCCTGATGTCCGTAGCGTCGGTGAAGAACGACAGCCCGAGGGATGAAGGCAGCCAAGCGCCGGCATCCGACACCGGATCCTGCGCGGCCTGTCCCTCATCTCCGCCGTCGTCAGAGTCGGTCTGTTCGTCCGGGGACTCGCCGTCCAAAGTGGCGACATCCTGGAAGGCCGCTTCGCGTGGATAGAGCGTTCCCATCAGATAGCGCCGGTCGGGTGGGTCGGTGAGCACCTCACGATCTCCACCTACGGGACCGACCAGTTGCTGCCTCAGGTAATCGACGAACGACGCCCGTAGAGCCGTCGGGTCGCCGGCTGCCCCCACCGTCATTGCTCTCACGCTCAATCCAGGTCGAAGGCGGCGCAGTCGCGCCCGGAATCGCCAGATATACCAGAGATGGCAGCGATCGCAACGTATTCCACATTTGGCAATGTCGGCTAGTGATTCTGTCGGTGCAGAGTGACAAAGTACGTTCCATGTTCATCCCGTCCTTTGATGCGACCGACGCTGACTCTGTTGCACCCCTGCGCAGCACCGGCAACATGCGCGTCGACGGCGCTTTGCGTCTTGCACTGCGATTCGCACACGGTGCGGTAATGAGCGAGGCCGGGTGGAAGCGGGTCATTGACGCGGCCCAACTGAGCGAGCCCGAGGCCAGGCTACTTCTGGAATTCGCTCCTTCGTTCGGATTGGCGATACCTGGCGGACTTGAATCGGAGCGGCGGCATGAGCCGAGTGCCGGCAACGCCCGGGTGGCCAACCATCGGCCGACCACCGCGGGTACGCGGGCGGCGACCGCCAGGCAGGAGGGTGCCCCGAAGGCAACTGATCGTCTTGAGGGCAAAGCTCGGACCGTCACCTCAGTTGAGCTCTCCGACGCCGTCGCCGCCGCCGTCAGAGTGATCGAGGATGATCGGTACACGGATCGGCCGTGGAAGCGGATCTTAACCGCGGAAGAAGAATTGGGACTTGCTCATCTGATCAGGGACGGGCGAGCACTCGATGTGGATCTGCCGGAGGACTTTCCGAACACGCTGGAACCTGGATCGCCATCCAAAATGGCCTGGGAGTGCATGGTTGTTCACAATCTCGGCTTGGTTCACAGCATAGCTACCAAGCTGCCGCTCCCCGAAGGGATGGAATATGAGGACCTCGTTCAGTACGGGGTTCTGGGGATCATGCGTGCAGTCCGAAAGTTCGACGCGTCGAAGGGTTACAAGTTCTCCACCTATGCCACATGGTGGGTGAGGCAGTCCCTATCCAGAAGCATCGCAGATTTCGGTTCACTGATCAGAATTCCTGTGCATATGCACGAAACCTGCAACAGCGTGAGGCAGGCGCAACGGTCGCTTTTCGAGCGCGGACTTCCCTCTGGCCCTGCAGAGATAGCGCTCGTTTTGGACCTGTCCCCGTCGAAGGTGATGGAGGCGCTGAAGCTCAGTAAGGTGACCGCTTCCCTCGACGTAATTGTGGGAGAGGATGCATCGCTTGGTGATTTTCTTGCGCCGACCGACCATCTTCCCCCCTTCGAGGACCAGGTGCACAGGGAGATGGACGCGCGTGAGCTTTATCGGCTACTCAAGCTGCTTCCAGAGAAAAGATCAATTGAGGTCTTGGCTCTCCGCTTCGGGCTGCTCGACGGTGAAGAGTGGACCTTGGAGCAGATCGGCAATCGCGTCGGCGTCACGAGAGAGCGGATCCGTCAGCTCGAGGGAAAGGCCTTGACTCAACTCCGCCAGATTGCTGGTCGGCAAGCTGCCCGGAGGACGCCGCAACCTGAGGCAACGCCAAAGGTGAAACCCCTAGGCAAGCCTACGGCGAGAAAGAAGATGGTCGCATCCAAGGCAAGAGTCGCGCGGACCAATTCCTCTATCCCGACTACCACCGACGGCAAGCTCGTCCGAGGGAGTGGCCGACAGCAGGAAGCTCGCTCGTATCTACAGGCGCTGGCGGCTGCTCTCACTAGGCGCGGCGTTTCAACATCCTTAACGTCCAGCATTGACGAACCGGCCTTGACAGTCAGCAAACCCTCTAAGGCCATCATTGCGACCGCAGGTCGGATCGAGGCTTCGGTCGCGAACGGCCGCTTCGTATGGGGCGCAGGTCGATTCCGTTCCACTCATCCCATCAAGGACACCGAAGGAGCCGCCTATGCGATAGCTCGATCAGGCCGTGGGTCTAACCCTGTCCAGCCTCGTGGGGTCCATCGATCTTCTACGCCCACGACCCCTGCCGGCAGTGCCACTTCCCGACACGTGCATACAGACAGTGAAGCCCTCGCTCGCCTGGTCGAACTGGCCGGCGCACTCAGTCAACTGGGCATCGATGTAGCTCTGGAACCCGAGAACCTGGTTCTGGCTGTCAATGGACCGGCAGCCGTCGTCGAGCGCACAGCTGGTCAGGTAAGAGTATTGACCAGCAGCGCCAGATACGTGTGGGGCGTTCGTATCTCACGGGACTCGCACCCCGTTGCAGACCACTACGGCGCAGCCAAGAAGATCAGCGAGGAAAGCCTCATCTCTCTTCGCAGCGAATCCGAACGACTCCTTCCAAAGGAAGCTACAAGGACTGACGCTGCGGCATCACGCGCTACCGCACAAGACGATAGAGCTACCCAAAAGACGGCTCCAGACAGTGGCGCAAACTCACTGTCCCGGAACACTGGGCAAGCGACCCCCAATGAATCCGCACAGACCACTCGCGCGGATCCTACACTCGGCCTGCGCGTGCACGAAAGACAAGCGTCTACTCCCGAACCGCCGCGAATCGCCATAAGCACTGATGGGTGGATAGAAGCCTCGATCAACAGCAGCATGTCCGCCTGGGACGGCGGTGACACGCATACGATCAAAGACCCTGAAGGCGGGGCATTCAGGAGAAGTAACGACAACTCCTCTGAGTCAGGTCATTATGCGACGAACGGCACGGCGGCCGTTTCTCATTCATCCGGAAATCATAAAAAGGACTCCCGGGGCGTCTGCCCCATCCCCCTGGGTCGCGCGATCGCCACTTACACCGATAACGAACTCATTGCTTTAGCCCTGTGGATCAAAAGCGACGGACGGAGACGGTCGGAGAACGATCTCGTCAGGGACATAACCAGTGAATTAAAGCTTTCTGCACACGCATCCACATGGGCCATACACCGTGTCAAGGACATCGTGCGAGCAGCACAGCAGCGTGACGGTGGCTCCACAGACCTGCCGTCCAACACTGGAACACATGGCAGGCGTACCTCGGATGACAGGGCTCGTTCTTACCTCAGGAGTCTTGCTGACGCGCTTGCACGACGCGGTGTTCGGGCAAGTCTGGCTTCTGACGAAGCAACGCTCATGGTCGAAGCTCCCGGGGACGTGGTTTCCCGGACCGCTGGACGCGTTGATGTATCGATGGCCGATCTCCAGTTCGCCTGGGGCTCCAACGTCTTTCGCATGACGCACTCGATTCAAGATCATGATGGCGCGGCACGGATGATCTCGGGGCGAGGAATTCGCAGCTCTCCCCAAGGAGACGCACGGCGGGAATTGCCAACAGCGAAGGCCAGCCCCACGAAGAAGCCTGAGCGCCCACTTTTCCTCCGATCGGGTAGCCGGCCGATCACCGCATATGAGTCAGATGAGCTCATGGCGGTGATCCGCTGGCTTTGGGGAGACGGACGCGCCTTGACGTACGACGACCTCATCGACAACGTCCTGAGCGAGCTAGGCCTCCCGGGCAGGACACGGAGGCGGGTACAGCTCATCGAGGAAGCAGCGACTTTAGCGGGATGGAGGGCGTCGGCCACGGACGCCGCAGATGGCTCCTTCCGATCCGGCGGTCCTCAGTACAAGGATGTTGTGCAGTGGGCACGCAAGCAACGGTACGAGTTCGGACCTGGCAAGGCGATCCCTGAGCACGTGGTGTATCAATACAACCTCGCCCATCCTGCTCAGCCGTACACACCAAGGCAGCAGAGCTCTCGGTAGGTCGCGTCCCACTGAGTGGTGTAACTCCAGCCGATCATGTGGGGTCGGCGAGTGTTGTCACTATGACGAGGCCGGGGCGGTCGGCGCCAAGGCTTCGGCCAGCTGGTCTGTCGTGGTGGCGAGTGGGGTCATGGAGCCCTCCGGCAGTAGCGGCCGTCGCTGACTTGCCATTCGCCGTAGCGTTGGCCAACACAGCCGCCGGCCATGACTGGACCGTCTCTTCACGCACAGCGGAGCCGGGATGCGGCAGCCGTGACAAACATGTCCAGAGCCTCCTGTGCACGATCGAGCGCTTCCCGGGTCGTCGCTCAACAGGCGCAGATATACCGGATTTCCATCAAGCCCTCAAAGCTATGGTTGCGAAGATGACGACCGAGCTGGATCAGCTAGCCATGCGGCTGCAAGGCTTCGCACGTGCCCGTGACTGGGAACAGTTCCATACGCCCAAGAACCTGGCGATGGCCCTCGCCGGCGAGGTCGGCGAACTAGTGGCAGAGTTCCAGTGGCTGACGCCGGAAGAGTCCCGCACTCTGGACGCAGAAACCTTGGGGGGCGTACGGGCCGAGCTTGCGATACCACTCGTATAGCGCTGCGGCGACGGGGTGAGTAGCCATGCCGGGAATCCCGGCATGCAGGGTCAGCACTCGGGCGATCCGTATCAGTTCACACATGGCGCTTACCGACCTTCAGGCCGACTGGCCAAACTCCAACGCTGTTTGGACTTCTTAGCGGTGTGACGAGGCACGGTCAACGTTCGACTCAATGCGCACTTCGTCGGTAGCGATCGAGTAGATCGATAAGTTCTTGCTTGAGATTGCCCACGAAACTCTGCGAAGGCATGGTTCTAAATTCACTCTCCTGCACCCAGATCAGCGAGGAGTGATTCGATGAGTAAGGAGAGTTATCTCCGACTTTCTTACACAGAAACCGAATCCCAGGTATTATGGGTGAACCCGGTTCTCTGATCTCATATAGACAATGAAGATCTTCGAGTACCTCCACATCTATGTTCATTTCCGATCTAAAATGCCGCTTGAGGCCGTCAGCGAACGTTTCGGAATAGCGTAGCTGTCCGCCGCAGCCTTCGAGCTTCCCTGGGAATAGCTCACGATCCAAGGATCGCCTAGCCAATAGCAGCCTAATTTTTTGATCTTTGTCTTCCGTAAAACAAGTCCCCGCGATATGAACTTCGGGGGTCTCTCGAAGCCTCTCCCGCGGCACGAATTGCGAGGCTATTTCGGCGGTAACCCAGACCGGAGTATCTCCGATTCCCCGAAGCTTCCTCACCTGTTCAACTAAACCGCGCGCATCTCGCGGAAGTTCAGGGAAGTCATCGCGATCAATGACTATCCCGAAGGGCCTGGCCTCGCCGCAAAGGCGCGAGCACTTGTTTAGATTATGCCCCGCCCAATCATCGCCCACGCGCAGAACCTTTCCTCTCACGATGCCCCAGCCAAGCCGCAATTCAGAGGAATGTCCAACACGATTGGCAAAGTCGGTACAGTGTCTGTTGAATTCTTTTTCCACGCGAGCTATTGTCAGAAGGATCCTCGCCAAGAGGGCGGTCATCTCTCGATTGCTCTGAGCTACCGGGAGCTCTCGAAGCAATAGAGCACCGTCACCCAATGGCTTTAAGTGATACGACTCTTCGGCGAACCGGCGTCTCAATATCCCGAGGAATCCGCCGATGAAGTTATCGAGGTTTATGAAGACCTCATTCGCCTCTGCCCACTTGGTGAAACCTCTAACATCCACAAATATGACGACAGCGCTCGCGTCCTCCGCCATCTGATACTCATCTCCAAAATCGTACATTTGCTTGCAATCCCCCCGACGCGGCACTGTTGACCTATCATGAGATACCCAAATGCGCGGCCTCTCGTCAAGGGGATTGCCCTACTATTTATCAGGGGAGGCTGGCGATACCCAGCAGTAGTAGCAGCGCGGCAATTAGCCACCATATGAATGCCACTCTGAGTCGACGAAACTTAATCTCGGCAATCGACGCTAGTGTATGTGCTGTTTTCCACGCTTCCTCCCGATCTGTATCAGTCCCACGCGACACGAGTTGCGATATAGTGGATTTAGATACAGAAGGCCATGAATAGCGACTGAACTCATCCTGCCTGATCTTTGGTCGCACCGCCAAAATAAGATGCATGCTCGCAGCAATGATGCAGATCGCCGAACCTGTCAATGCAGTTAACGGCAGCCATGCCGCCACATTCCTTGGTGGCAACAGCGCGGTTATGGCAATCTTTTGACCGAGAAGCCCGTTGATCAATATGGCGAGTGCGGCTGCGAGTACGCCTGCTTTTGTGTCGGCGTTCATTATCCATGCACTGAATTGCGAAATTGCGAAGTGGGCGTCAGCGCTGTCGGGTTCTGGGACTTTCTTTCGCTCCAGCCACATACTCAAAGCCGTCTCGCCAGCAACATCGGGAAGTTCAGGACATGATCGAGTATGACATCACTGTGCAGAATGTCTATACCAATGGCAGCGAAGAGGTATCGGGGCATGCCTTGGATCTTGATCGCTCGGTATCGGACCTCAGCGCTCACTGGGTTCGGTCAGTGAGCCAGCATGGTGTCTGCAGCATCGTGCATGAATCGCATGACTCTGGCCGGCCTGTCACTTGTCACTGACCATGGCCGTCCATAGGTCCACGGAGACTACAGCCGTCGTCAGGCTTGGGTCCTCGCCGATCGGTTCACCACCACTGGTGTGTTTTATCCAGAGCCTGACATCGAGGGTTAGGAAGATCCTCTATTTTGTCCAGCGATCTGATCAGGGCATCGTGAGGCAGGTTCGCAACGCCATCGGTTGGTTATGCCAGGTCGAGGGCGATTCATCCAAACTGGAAGCAATCGCCTTCTGGCCTCAAGCAGTTATTGGCCTGCCTTGGTAAGGGCTGGATCGTTGACGATGCCTAGTGGACATGATGCGGCGATCTCCACCGGGACAGACGAAGAGTCCCGATGCCCCGAACCTCTTTCGAGGTACGTCAGATTACGCGGAGAACGCGCCGCTGATTCCGGGAAGTCGGCGATCCTGGAGTGTGCGCGGCCAGCGTGCGAGTCCATCACCGTGTCGGCAACTGGAAAACGAGAGGAGTAGCGGCCATGATCGAGTTCGTCGCTACCGGCGCCGGTGACCGCTATCACGTGAGAGAGGACTGCTCGGGGCTTCGTGCGGGCCGGCTCAGCGGAGAGGTACAAGGCTACGAACAACACGACGTTCACCGGTTCGCAACAGCCGAGCTCGCCGAAGCAGCTGGCTGGACACCTTGCGGAGTCTGCGTCACGGGAGGCCCGCCCGATGAATGACCTCAATGCGTTCCTGCGCGCCCGCTAAACGTGATTTTGGCGGAGGGGGAGCTAGGGATATGGCGGACAGACCTGCTCTTCCGGGTGGGCCAAAGCCAGGGCCGGGCGCCGTCCGGGTAGCGCTCGGCTGCCATCCGAGTCTCCTGCAGAGCTTCTCCCGGCTGGTTGAGGTTTAGTGCAGCGTGACGAAGTGGTCGACCATACAAACACGGGGCATATGCGGGATCATCACGTAGCGAACGCAAGCAGAATCCGATGTCTGCGCAGGTCAGACCATGTGAGGGGTCGACACAACGACCGCTCTCCTACTGCGTGAGGGTGCAGCGGACCAGGTGGCCGAGTCGAGACGCTGCCTGGTGCCCAAAGCAGTACGGTTACAGAGGTGACGACCGACCTGAATCAGCTGGCCGTACGGCTGCAGGACTTCGCGAGTGCTCGGAATTGGGGACAGTTCCATACGCCGAAGAACCTGGTGATGGCCCTTGCCGGCGAAGTCGGCGAGCTGGTGGCTGAGTTTCAGTGGCTGACGCCAGAACAGTCAAAGCATCTGGAGCCTGCAACCTTCGACCGCGTACGGTCCGAGCTTGCCGACGTGAGCCTCTACCTCGTCCGCCTTGCCGATCTGCTTGACGTGGACCTCATCGAGGCCGCCAACGCCAAACTGGACGAGAACGAGCGTCGTTACGATCCTGATCTCTATCGCGGTTCAGCTAGGAAAGCGCCTCCACTAACCTCATGATGACCATGTGATGCGGCCCGACGGGCTTCCGCGCTTGTACGGCTAACGCCGGAGCGGATACGCCCCCACCCGCACGAGTTACCTCGTGCTGCCTGGGGGAAGCCTGTGACGGCATTACGGCTGTCCGTGGAGAGCCTCATTGCCTCGCCCAACGAAGCGGCGCTTGCCGAGCAAATCAGCGAGCACCTGCGGATGACAACTGGCCGCGGCCCCTCCCCCTCCGAAGCCAAGTCATGGGAACGGAGCCTTCCCGCACTCGCCAGAGACCTGGCCGATGCGGGGCTCAGCAAAGTCGAGATGCTGGTCGAGTACAAGCTTCCATTGACCAGCAAGCGCGCCGACGTGGTGCTAGCAGGCGTGCACCCGCGTACCGGCGAGGACTCCTACGTCGTCGTAGAGCTTAAGCAGTGGAGCCGCGCAGAGCCGTCCGACCAAGGCGAGCACCTGGTAATCGTGGACGGCATGCCGGGTGGAGAGATGCTCAACCCTGCCGAGCAGGTCCGGCGCTACTGCGAGTACATGTGTGACTTCCTCGGCGTGCTCAAGGATCGGCCGCAAGCCGTCCACGGCGCCGCTTACTTGCACAATGCCATGGACCTCGACGTAGACGGTCTTCACGACCAGGTCCAGGACGAACGGAGCAGGCTGTTCACCAAGCAGCGGCGCGGTGACTTCCACAAGTACCTACGCGAGCGACTGGCCGACAAGCCGGGCGCCGAAGTCGCCGACCGGCTCCTAAGCAGCCCGGTAGCGCCGAGCAAGCAGCTCATGGAGTACGCCGCCAATGAGATTCGCGACCGGGAGCAGTTCACCCTCCTCGACGAACAGCAGGTCGCCTACGAACTGGTCATGCGCGCCGTCGACAAGGCACGCCGAGCCGACTTCAAACAGGTCGTCATCGTCACCGGCGGCCCCGGAAGCGGCAAGAGCGTAATCGCCCTCTCCCTACTGGGTGAGCTCTACCGACAGGGGAGGACAGCACTGCACGCGACCGGCTCGCAGTCGTTCACCCAAACCATGCGACGCTATCCCGGCCGGGGCAGCACGCGAATCAAGAACCTCTTCATGTACTTCAACAGCTTCACCGACGCCGAGCAAAACAGCCTGGACGTCTTGATTTGCGATGAAGCGCACCGCATCCGTGAAACCTCGACCAACCGCTTCACGCCGGCGGCGAAACGCATCGGCCGCCCACAACTCGACGAGTTGATGGCCGCCGCCAGGGTGCCGGTCTTCCTGCTCGACGAGCACCAGGTCGTACGGCCTGGTGAGATCGGCGCCGTGCAAACCATCGAGGAGTACGCGCAGTCGCGGGGCTACACGGTCAACCGTGTCTCCCTGGACGAACAATTCCGCTGCGGCGGCAGCCGCAAGTACGAGCAATGGGTCCTGCGCCTGCTCGGCCTGAACAGCGGAGACCCTGTGGCATGGGACGGCGACGAGGACTTCGAGGTACGAATTGCGCACTCCCCGCAGGAACTCGAGGCCGCCCTCCACGCCAAGCCCGGCACCGCGCGCATGACCGCGGGGTTCTGCTGGCCGTGGAGCGACCCGCGTACTGACGACTCCCTTGTGGACGACGTCGTCATCGGCGACTGGTCACGACCGTGGAACGTCAAGAGGGACCGAGCCGTCGGCGACGCCCCGCCCAGCATGCTGTGGGCAACCGAACCAAGCGGCTTCGGACAGGTCGGATGCATCTACACCGCCCAAGGTTTCGAGTACGACTGGTCCGGCGTCATCATCGGCCCCGACCTCGTAGCCCGGAACGGTTCCCTCGTCACGGTTCGCTCTGAGAACAAGGATCCCGCCTTCAGGAGTAAGAAGGCGGTACCGGATGTCGATTTCGACAAGCTCGCTCGCAACGTCTACAAAGTGCTACTCACTCGCGGGATGCGCGGCACGATTATTTACGCGGTCGACCCGGCTACCCGCAACTTCCTAACACATTTGATCCCTGCAATCGAGACCTGATCGGCCCATCGATGGGCCGATCAGCTGATCAATCCGGCCAGCAGATACGCCAATGAAGGCGATCTTGCGCGATTACAGCGGCGGAGACCGACAAGTGCCGGCCGCGATGGCTAATGTTGCCACGACTTGCGCTCACTGCATGCCTGGACGACCGCAGACGCGCAGACATTCGGGAGGCCGTTCTTCAACGTGGCAACCTCATACTGGGCACAATGCCACTTCGACATCGGGCCATAGATCATCCACTGAATCATTGATCAGCGTGAAAACCATCTCCATTTGAACCCTTGAGGGGCCGCACCGACTTCGGACATATACCCGTCCGTACCATCGGCTGATGGAGGATTCATAAGCTTTGCGAGCTCCGGTGCGCAGACATCCCACGTAACCTCTCGGGTCTCGAACGGAGGAATTCCCACGTTCTGAGTCAGAGTCTTGATCGGGCCGTTCTTGCTGTCAGGATATTGCCCGGCTCGATGCTTGGGTGTGTAGTCAGTCAGGAAAGTCTGAGCGATCATCTTAATTGCCGTATTTGAACGATTTTCATAGAACGTCTGAACTTTGACACACTTGCTATCGGCAACTTGATCGTGCCATTCCACCAACTCAACTGTGCCCTCAGGGCGAGGCTTGGGCTTCCTTACCGGGGAAGCCTTTGACGCGGGTGTCGGTGTTGCCGACATAGCGTCAGACGGTAGAAATTTGGCCGGCTCATGAGATGTCGTGACAGTAACCGTCACGGATGGTGTCGGTAGACCTGAGGAACTCCTGCTTAACCATATTTGGGCACCTACAAGGCTCACGGCGATGGGCAGGGAAATAAAAATCCCAAGCACCGCGAACTTCGCAAGATCATTCTTGTGTGAGGCGTTCACTATCAGCCCTTTGGTAAGTCCCCGCAGCCCGTCCCTGAATGGGATAGATCGTAGGTCTGCCTCATCACAATCCCGTCACATTGTCCCGCATCAGCAAAGATGGTGACTTAGCGGCGAAGCGTGGCAGGTGGGCACCCAGCGGACGACCGCATGATGCCGTGCGCGCGGTGCAGCCGCAGCTCGCTTCCTCATCCGGCATCCCGTGACCTGCTGGCCCAGGATCTACCAGATCACGGCATTCCATCTAGTGACTGTTCAGACCGATAGGACGTACAGCGCGTGCTACCGAACATTGATCTAGGTCTGCCACCGCCTGGGCCGCTGCCTCTGTCCATGTCTCGCTGTTGTCAACTGAATTGGCCCTGAGAACGCGGGTCCGCGACCGGCCGCGGCTGGCCGGCCGGATCGCGATCATTAGGCCCGCCCTTCCGCGCTAGAGGTGTTGACGTCCCGCGGACCCGCAGGAGACAAAGATCAAGGTTGGCCGCTTTGGGTCAATTTTGAGGAAGCGGTTGATCGATGAGCGATCTCGGTGGATCCTGAAAGGCTTGCTACTCACAAGGGGGACACTCCATGCCGACATCCGAGGTCAGAACCGCGACCGACCCGTCGGTGCTCCGGGCCACTGTCGGATTGGTTGCCTACCTCCAAGACTTGGTGCGCGCTGGTCGCCGTTCGATCCGTAACTGCGACAAGTACAAGGAAAGGGAGGGGGTCTGGTGGCTAGCCGACCTTCCAGAAGGGATTGAGCGACCAGGCGAACGCCAGGATGGAACCGTGCTCGTGCTCGATTACGAGCCTCGGATGCCACCTCCGCAGGTCCCCGATCTGCTGACGCGTTTTGTAGATATCGATCAAGTATCTGACCCTTACGGCGATCCCAGGCTGCTTTCCCAGGAAGAGCCTTCTGCGGAAGCCGCGAGCGGATCCCTGGTCCCGGCCACCGAGCCAATGGAAGACGAACGGCGTGTCACCTCGGTGTTTCAGAAGTGGCTCAGCAATTGGCGTAGCTGGGCGGAAGCAGAACAGGCAGCAGAGCCTCGCAGGAAGTTGCATCGCGAGATCGCTAATGTCATCGGTCGTTTGAGTCAGCACGACGACACGCTCGAAGTCGTCCTTGGGGTGGGACTGCTCAGTTTGGACTCGCGCAGAGGTGACCAGGTGCAGCGCCACCTGGTCACCGTGCGTCTTGACTTGTCTGTGGATAAGCAGACGGCCGGGATCATCGTCCGGATCCCCGACGATGCTCCCCTTCATCTCGAAGACCGGCAATTTCTCGAGGTGGAGGACGGATTCGTAGCCGAGCGCGTGGACGCACTCCGACAGCAATTCCAGGAGAACCCCTTCGGTCCCTTGTCGGTCGAGGTCCGCGGCCTCCTGCAGAAATGGCATTCCCTCGCACTAGATCATGCTGTCCGGTTCTCTGAAGGTTGGGATCGTCCCGACTCCGTGGACGGAGTCGCAGTGATGACGCTTTCGCCCGCTCTAATCGTTCGTGAGCGGGACAGCAATGTTCTTGTGGATCTTTACCAACGGGTTCTGGACTCTCTCGAGGCGCCCGGGGCGACCGCGCCCCTCGGATTGGCGCAACTCGTGGTCGATCTGGAACAGGACGAGCGTCTCGCCTGGCGGACTCGGTCTGGTCACTCCGCCGACCCTCTGCTCGGTGCAGATCCGCTCTTCCCGTTGCCGGCGAACGCGGCACAGCAATCGGTACTCGAGCGGCTGCAGAGTGACACTGCCGTCGTGGTCCAAGGCCCGCCCGGTACCGGAAAGACACACACGATTGCGAACCTTCTCGCTGCCCTGCTCGCACGCGGTAAGCGTGTGCTAGTGACCAGCGCTAAAGACCAGGCACTCTCTGTTGTCAGGGACATGCTTCCTCGGCCCCTCCAGGAGTTGTGCGTCCGCCTTGCGTCCCAGGGTGGCCGCGGAGTCGAGGAGCTGGAACGTACCATAACCGCACTCTCCGATCGCGTGACGAGTGCCGATACCTATGAGTTAGCGGGTGCCATAGCGCTCCTACGGAAACAGCATGCGGAGGCCCTGAGAGCTCGCGCCGCTCTCCGCAACGACATCTTCGAACTGCGAGAAAGCGAGACAGTCCAGCGTGAGGTTGCCAAGGGTTACTCGGGTACACGAGCCGATGTGATCGAAGCCGTGCAGGCTGTCGCACCGCGATACGACTGGGTCGGGCCTTTTCCGAATGAGATAACGCAGACCCCACCTCTGACAAAGCCGGAGGCGCTGGAGCTTGGTCACCTCCTTCTAGGGATGACACCAGAGCGGGTGGCACTCGTCCATCAGTTCCTCCCTGACGCGCGGGACGTGCCCAGCCCAGAAGCTTTCAAAGAGCTCGTGAAGGCGGCTGCCGTACAGGACAGGGCGGCGCCGAGCATCCTTGGGGAGCTGCTCAGCCAGCTACCCAAGCCGCAACTCGATTCGGTGGAACAGCTTCTGCAACGTGGATTGGATGCGTTGCACCGTCTTGGGGCATCGCAGCGGGCAACCTCATGGGACCGAGCTGAATGGCGTGGCCGAGCACTGCTTGACAGTCTCGCCGGCCGAGACCAGGGGCGATGGCAGCATCTGCATGACATTTCCAGCGGGGTTACGCAGCACCAAAGGGCGCTTACCGCGCTGAGCCTGCGTCAGGTGCATATTCCGCAGGTTGACGCCAAAGAGGCTGCGGCCATGGTGCGGATCAGTATGGCGCTGCGCCGGCACTTGGCCGACGGGAAGAAGCTGGGCGGCCTCATAAAACCACGCGCCGTCCGGGAGGCGGAGCCGATCTTGTCCCGGTGCTCCGTGGACGGGCTTCCGCCCGAAAGAGCGGAGGATGTGGACGCGATCCTCGTGTATCTCCGTGCGCAGGAGGTCGTCACAGCTCTCGCTGAGCATTGGCAGTCGGCGGGGGCGAAGTCCCTGACTGGAACTTTGGCCGCTCGACTGTCGGCGCTTCGTGATCGAGCCGACGATCTGGAGCAGATCCGGTCGTTCGGCGAAGTCTGCAAAGAGATCGATGCGATTCTGCTCGCCTCGGGCCTCCGTCATCCTGTCCGTACGCCCGACGGCTGGGATGAGTTGTTCGAGAATATCCAGTGGGGCCGCGACCAAGCAGCCGCGCAAAGTGCCGTCGTAGTCCTTGACGCGCTCCAGGGCGAGCTCACACCTCTCTTGGTGGAGCCTTCACCCCACGCGTGGCACCTCGGTCAGGCAGCACGACAGCGTGATGCTTCAGCGTACGAGCACGGTCTCCACTCGTTAGCAACTGCCCTGCGGCTGCGGCGTGACCAGCAGCGGTGTGACGAGCTCATCGAGCGCTTGCGCGCCGCCCATCCCGCGTTAGCCGCACGCATGGTCGATTCATCGGACAAGCCGGAGTGGGCTGAGCGGCTGGCCGACTTAGAAGCCGTTTGGTCATGGGGGCATGCTGCGGCATACTGCCGCCGCCTCAGCGACCCGCTCCGCGACCAGAAACTCGCACAAGAATCGGAGACAGCCGAGCAAAGGCTGGGCGACATCACAGCCGAGCTCGCCGCCGCAGAGGCATGGCTGCATTGCTTGACGAGGATGACGCAGCTGGAGCGTCAGGCACTTCAGGCATACAAGAACCGGATGACCAATCTCGGCAAGGGCACCAGCAAGCGGTACGCCCAGCGTTATCGCCATGCCGCACGAGACGCGATGTCCCTCGCGCAGGGGGCCGTGCCCGCGTGGATCATGCCGCTACCGCTCGTTGCGGAGACGATTCAGCCACAGCCGGACTCCTTCGATGTCGTAATCGTGGATGAAGCAAGCCAGGTGCGCATTGACGCCGCATTCCTGCTGTGGCTCGCGCCGCACGTGATCGTTGTTGGCGATGACCAGCAGTGTGCACCGTCCGCCATGGGGTTCGGAGAACTAAAACCGATCCATGACCGACTCGACACATATCTCCCGGACATGCGTCCGGCATTCCGGGACGACTTCGCTCCGACAGCAAACCTCTACACTCTGCTGTCAGCCCGCTTCCCCAAGGTCATTCGGCTGAATGACCACTTCCGTTGCATGCCAGAGATCATCGGCTGGTCATCTCGACAGTTCTACGACGGCCGCCTCGTGCCTTTACGCCAGTTCGGTGCCGATCGGCTGGACCCGTTGCGCGTCGAGTACGTCGCAAATGCCTTCACCGAGGGCAGAGACTCCAAGATACGCAACGAAACCGAGGCACAGCAGATCGTCGAAAAGCTAGGCGAACTATTCGCTGATCCGGCTTACACAAGCAAGACATTCGGCGTCGTCGTGCTTCAAGGATTGGGCCAGATCCACGTACTGGAACGCCTGATCAGCAAGGAGATCGGGGTGCCAGAGCAGGAGCGCCGGAAGTTGCGCGTGGGTGCACCGGCTGACTTCCAGGGTGACCAACGTGATGTGATCATCCTCTCAATGGTCGTCACAGATCCGCCTAGAATCGCCGGTGCGCAGAAAGAGGAGCGCCGGCGGTTCAATGTGGCTGCCAGCCGTGCACGCGATCAAATGTGGCTCTTCACCTCAGTTCCGGCGCATCGCCTTAAAACCAATGATCTTCGTCATTCGCTCCTCACGTGGATGAGCGAGCCGATCACCGGCGAGTTGACCCCCACCGAACTCGTGGACATACGACCCGACGTGCCACACCGGCCCTTCGACTCCCTATTCGAACAGCGTGTCTTCCTACGTATCCGCGAGCGCGGGTACCACGTGATTCCTCAGGTTCCCGCAGGCGGAGGGAAAAGGATCGATCTAGTCGTCACCGGTGGACACGGCAAGCTGGCTGTCGAATGCGACGGACGCGAATGGCACTCGACGCCCGAGCGGGTACGCGCAGATATTATCCGCGAACAGGAGCTACGACGCGCGGGCTGGGAGTTTTGGCGGCTGCGTGAGGGCGACTTCTTCCTCGATCCGGATACGGCGCTGCAACCACTCTGGCGGGAACTGGAATTACGAGGCATATCGCCCGGTATAGCCACCGATGGATCGCCCATTGCTTCTACCTGGAGGCCCGTAGATCTTCAGGAAACGGGAGATAGAAATTCAAACGACACCGGCGAGGAGACCCATGGAACGTCTTGATGACAAAACCCTACAAGAGCTGGCCCGCCTCATCTGCGGCGACGATGGGCCTCTCCGCCGCCAAGGATGGGAACTGCCGGGGTTCCTCCTAGGCGCGGGATGGACCGATGTCCCGGATTACGACGGAGGGCCGCGCAGAGAATGGACGACGGATCGCCTGCTGGAACGGCGCAAGGCTCCCGACGACATCGAAAAGGTGATACTCCGTCTCTGCGACCAGAGAGAGTATCTAGGAGAGCCCGCAGACACGGCGGCACGGGTCACCAAGATGCTCAACGACTTTCTGATCCACGAGGGATACAAGGTCGAGAGGCCCACAGGTCGTCCACGAGTGATCGAATGCGATCCCACACTTGCCACACCCGGATCCCTCGCGCCCGTCACGCTCAAGGTCACGATGAGTCAGGTAGTCAAAGACGCCCAGCTAGCCAAGGTGCTGCAAGGTCGACTCGATGAAGCACGCACCTGCAGCGACAACGGATGCCACGTGGCGGCGATCATCATGTTGGGAAGCCTTCTCGAAGGAGTCCTCCTCGATGCCGCACGAGATCGGCTATCTATACCCGAGAGCTCGCTCGGAAAAAAGAATCTCCACGACCTAATCGAGCTCGCTCACCACAACGGCTTCATAGCGGTAGACGTCCTTCGCCTCTGTCACGCGCTCAGGGACTTTCGCAACCTGGTCCACCCGCATCTCCAAGTGCGAATGAGTCACACTCCTGACAGAGACACGGTGGAGATGTGCTGGCCAGTCGTCAACGCCACCTTGAACGACCTGGCAGAGAGTCTGCCGTCATAGCCCTGGCCCGCCGCCCCCGCACCGCGTTCTTGGTCTCGCTTTCGATATCCACAGCCATGTCGCTGTGCCTCGACGAGGCAAAACAGACTTCACAAAACAGCGGAAAGCGCCTCAACGAGCGATGGGATCAGGCATGCCCCCAACTCACCACGAACGTAAGGAGATTCACAGGTGGGCAACAGAACTGCTGCCGACCATCGACCCATTGGAGGGACATAGCCATACTCTGGTCGCCAGCTGCGCTAAGCATCTGCGAATTGCACTCCGTGACCGGGAACACGCCAGCGTGACCAAACGGTTGCGAGAGTTGCCGGTCACCGACATGATCTACGAGGCCCCTCGAATATCCACCGCTGCTCTTCACAATGGCGGCTTGCACACAGCCGCCGACGTCCAGCGACAGCAGGCCAGGCTCGGGAGCATCCCCGGGATCGGCCCAGCGGGGGTCCGCAAGCTGCACGAAGGGTTGAAAAACGCCCGGCGTCTCACGGCTTCGGACCTACGGCCTCCTGCGAGTTCTGAGGAATGGCGGGAGGAGGATGAAGAACTGGTACGTGCACTTCACGCCTACGCCGAGACCAGGTTCCTCGCTCAATCTCCACAATGGGACGTCCTGCGACCGCTCGCGAGTGATCTCAATTCGGTCCAGCGGGCGACCAAATGGTGGCCGTGGACGTTCAGCACAAAGCGGAGCAGGCAGCAAACCCGTGACCTGTACGACGCAGCTCGCCGGCGCGCGAGGTCGCCCTTGACGGGCAAGGCGTTGGAAAAAATGGCACGCGAGATCGATCACGTTCATCGCCTTAGCAGCGAACCGCAGAGCGGCGCAGACCTGCGAGCGACCTGGCAACGATCCAGTGCAAGCCTGCTATCCCTGCTAGAGCGATTCACCCTTGAGGAAGGCGATCCTCAGGAGAAAGCAAGCGTTCTTCATGGGCTCACACAGCCGCTGTTTCCACCTGACCTGGCGGCGCGGATCGAAGCCCAGCCCTTGGATCTGACACTGGTGCGAAGAGATCTACGGCTCTACCAGCAATTCGGCGCCAAGTTCGCCCTCGTCGTAGAACAAGCTCTGCTGGGTGACGAGATGGGCCTAGGCAAGACGATCGAAGCGCTGGCGGCCATCGCCCATGCGATAGAACACGACAGCCAGCACCATCACCTGGTTATCTGTCCCGCATCTCTTATCGACAACTGGCTTCAGGAGATCGACGAGACCCTGCACAAGGTGGCTGGTCACGCGTACCGCGGTCCCGACGCGGCGGACACGCTACGACGTTGGAACATCGACCGAGGCATCCTCGTGGTCTCCTTCAACCAGGCGAACAAACTTGCCGACGAGGTGCTGCCACAGCTCGGGTTCGTCGTTGTCGATGAGGCTCACTACGTGAAGAACCCCGAGACCAGCCGGACACAGACAGCGGCGACCTTGATGCGACGCGGGCGCAGGGCTCTTGTGATGGGGGGCACCCCAATGGAGAACAAGGCCAAGGAGTTCATCGACCTGGCCGCGCTTGTCAGTCCCGCAAAGGGACAGAGGCTTCGGGAGATCTTTGGTGACGGCACGACCGCTCATATTCAGGACGACAAGTTCCGTCGAGAGATCGCACACGTCTATCTCCGTCGAAATCAAAAGGAGGTATTGGAGGAGCTGCCAACGCTCATCTGGCATGACGAGCTGATCCAGGTGGGGAAAACAGAATCCAAGGCGTACAACACGGCCATCGCCGACCACAATCTGATGGACGCACGCCGAAAATTATCCACGGCCAATGGTCCGAATTCCGCGAAAATGAAATACCTGTCCGAGATCGCTCGAGAGTGCAAGGATGGTGGGCGAAAGCTCCTGGTCTTTAGCTTCTTCAGTGATGTCGTTTCCACAGCCAAGAGCATGTTCGGTGATGAGTGTGGCGAGATAAGCGGTGCGGTTCCCCAATCCAGACGCGATCATTTGATCGATGAGTTCACTGCGCGCGAGGGCTTCGCTGTCTTGGCTCTACAGATCGAAATCGGCGGCACCGGGCTAAATATCCAAGCTGCATCCGTAGTTGTGATCATGGAGCCGCAATACAAGCCCACGACCGAATGGCAAGCCGTCGGCCGGGCCTACCGGATGGGCCAGACCGAACGGGTCATGGTGCACCGCCTGATCGCGAAGAACACCGTGGAGACAGGCCTGGTCGCACGCACCAACTTCAAGGCGGACGTCTTCAACAGGATCGCCCGCCCGAGCGACCTCGCCAAGGACATTGACGCGCTGCTTGAGGCACAGCCGGTCGATGAGCAGCAGTACCTGGACGAGGAATGGCGCCGTATCCAAGACCACGGCAGGGCTATTTGAGATGACCTATCCAATGAGCCATTTCCATCGTGATGATGCTGGTCACAGTGGACGTACGAGGCTGGGGTTGGGATGAGATGAGGCTCCCAGTAAAGACAGCGGTCGACCAAGGTCCAATGCCGCAGCCCGGGAGCCTCGTTGCTGTCTTACCCTGCCGCGATTCCTCTGTCGCACCGAACGCTAGCCCGCCTGACGATCTCATCCGCGCTCAGCGCACCCAACGTCGATGCAGGTGGCGGCGCTTAGATCCGCGACGGCACCGGCCCAGCACGGCTGCTCGACATGGTCGAGGGCCGCTCAAAGCAGGTGTTCAAGGCCTGGCTTGCTGCTCGCCCAGAGGCGTGGCGCGACGGGATCGAGGTGGTCACGATGGACGGGTTCAGCGGGTTCAAGACCGCCACGAGCGAGGAGCTGCCTGACGCAGTCGCGGTGATGGATCCCTTCCACGTGGTCCGCCTGGCCAGCGACGCGCTCGATCGGTGCCGGCGCCGGGTCCAGCAGGCCATCCACGAACACCGCGGCCACAAGGGCGACCCGCTCTACTCCGCGCGCCGGACGCTGCATACCGGGGCCGGGCTGCTCACCGACAAGCAGATCCACCGGCTGCGTGCTCTGTTCGCCGTCGAGGAGCATGTCGAGGTCGAGGCGACCTGGGGCATCTACCAGCGGATGATCGCCGCCTACCGCCACGAAGACCGCCGCCGTGGCCGGGACCTGATGACCGCACTGATCGACTCAGTCAGCCATGGTGTCCCGGCCGCTCTTGTCGAGGTCGTCACGCTCGGTCGGACACTGAAGAAGCGTGCCGACGACGTGCTCGCCTACTTCGACTGGCCTGGCACCAGCAACGGGCCCACGGAGGCGATCAACGGACGCCTCGAACACCTCCGCGGCTCAGCACTCGGGTTCCGCAACCTTACCAACCACATCGCCAGAAGCCTGCTCGAGACCGGCGGGTTCAGACCACGACTACACCCTCAACCGTGAAGAGCCGAATTAAGTGGCTGGTTACTGCCGCTATCGATGCGATCCGAAGTCTCACTGAAGGGCATATCGAAGGGATCCTGATCACTATTTGAACGCCGTACTCTCGCAAGGAGATCATCAAGAAAAGGCGGATCACTGATGGGCCATCCACCATCGAACCCCCCGACCTCCGGTCGGAGAGATGCGACTTCGACCTTCGGCCACCAACGGTCAGCTTTTTGTGACGAAATTGGGGGGACACCATTTCGCGTTCTCGCGGAGCCCGAAGGTAACGGGCAACTCAGCACGTGATCAAGCTGCTCGAGCCGGTAGGGCGCCTCTAAGCCGTATATCCGAGTCTCGGCGCCTACCACAGGACTTCCAGCCAGCGGTAGCGCCGGCTGGCGACATGTCGGACCCGGCCACCATTGTGGCACAGCGACAACGTCACCGGAAGTTTGTGAGAATACATACGAATTCGAGTGACATTGATCAGAGACTCTGTCCCAGAATGGAAGGCGGAACGACAAGAGTCGCCGATCATACGGGCGCCAAGAATCCACGAGTCTGGCTGTGGCCCGCTCCAATAGCTCCTGTACGTCGTGACGCACAAATCCGAACGTGCTGGAAATCACATCATCAATGATGCGTTCCCAATAGTAGTTTCGAACCAGACGGCACGACTCGATTGACGTCTGGGATCTATCGGTTCGACCAAGGTCGACGATCAGGACTTCCATCGGATGGTTCTTCAGTAACATCCAGAACCGAACCCGAAGATCGTTTACGACGCGAGAGGCCCAGGCGCGTTCGTACGCCTCCTCACTGCGACAACGCCACCATCCTCGCCCCGCACCAGGCGAAAAGCACCGATCCACTCGTGATAGCCATTGCAGATCGGCGCCGCAATCCCGTCGATCCGGTACGAGAAGATCGCCGCCCAGGCTCGGAAGCACACTCATGGCGGATAGAAGATTGGACTTTCCCTGGTGCACGGTACCCACTAAGGCGGGGAGCACTATGGGTGTGCACGTCGGATCCTGCATTACAGGAGTAAGACTCGCGACTCTCTCCCGCGGTAGCAGATTCCGTAACGTCTGCCTACTGCCGGATGACGGATGTTTCACGACGTGAGGGCTGCCACCAACCGCGGACTGCTGCTTGTTGAGCAGGAACGAAGGACCCTTCGCTTCTACACTGGGTCCAACTCGATCCGTGCCACCGGTGTCATACGCCTGCCACGGCCGAGAACGTGGAGTCAGGTCTTCCCAGCATGGAGGCTCTTCGAGTGCGGCAGCCTTGGAATCGGTGAAGTCTTGAACCATGTTCTGGGATATCAAACTGTTTTCCACGGCCGCCGTGCAGGCGCGCACCACAACCGGCGAAGAAGCGCTGATGCTTGAAAGCGTAGTCGAAGCAATGGCGATAGCAACGTCTTGGCCCACGTCATCGACCACGTCCTGGTCGATGATGTATTGGAGGGCACGGGCTGGCCCACCAGGCCGTGCTAAGAGTCGCTGAACCAGACGCATCGCCGCCCATGACGCCTCTACGGGGAAGGCGACGTCACCGCTTCGGCCAGGTTCTTGGTGTTCTATAACTCGACTAAGTACCACTTCTAGCGATGAGTATGGCGACACCAATCGGAACTGGTTCGTGGATTGATCCTCAGGAGAGGCGTCTACATTCTCTTTCATCAGCTCCGACGACCGAGGACAGAATCGGTCATCGATCTTTATGCGGTTGCACATTTCGACCAGAGCCTGCACTGCGTCATCGACGTCGGCCCCAGGAAGATGGGCGGAAGCAAAAGAGGTGTGAAGTCGGCCGTTCAACCGACGCAGGTCGTCCGGCGATGTCAGACTCCGAATCCGTCGGGCGGCCGGACTGCCTAGCGACGACCCCTCCAGCAAGTCATCGAACGCGTCACCGCCGGCGGCATCGTGCCGGGCAGATTCTATGTCGACTAGTTCGACTGTGCTGTGAGCTTCGTGCTCGTTCATGATCATCACCTCTCCGCGCCGTCAGAGTCTGCGTGGGTCCCCGGAGCTGTGTTCTCCCTGGCGAGTTGTTTGCGTAACCGAGCCAGCCGGCCTTCAGCGGCTTTCTCGCTCAATCCGCTTCTCTCAGCGGCTTCTCGCTGGGTGTACCCCTGCGCGCGATAGACCAGGACGTCACGCATCTGAAGATCTGGGATCTTGGCCAATACACGATCCACCTGATCTCTCAGGATCACCTGCGCCTCAGGGCCACGCCCGGATCTCGTCAGGGCAAAAGGTTCGATCACCGCCAGGTCATCACTCGAACCTGCCCTGACCACAGCCCGATGCAGAGCTCGCTCCGTGCGGCGCTGACGGTAAACCTTGTCGAATCCGACCAAACAGGCTCCGACAAAATACGTCTTCAACGAGGCCCCTCGGCTGGGGTCCCACTGGCCTGCCTGAACCGTCCGCCGAAATCTTTCGACGCCCTCAACGAGGAGGTCGAAGACCAGATCTTTCTCTTTCCCGAGCCAACCCCAGTCAGCGTCACTACGACGTATCAGCGGCAGGGGGCCCCGGCCGCTTCGCGCCCGAGTCTGATTTGCACGCTCACGAATCTCATTAACCTTGGCGAAAATCTCGCCGCTGCTCAACCAACGGCGAAGAATTGGCAAGGCGTACTGCGCCAACGGGTCGACCGCACGCTTAAAAAGGTCGCGACCCCCAGCCGCCAAATCCGCCTGTATCGCTAGGACAATCTTGTGATCATTGGCCAGCCGGGCCCTGCGCTGCGCTTCGTCCTCCACCTCGGCTTCGGATGCGTACTCCTGCTCCACGCGGTCAATGTCAACTTCAGTGATGGCCTCGACCAGTAGGAGCTGTGCCCCTTCCTCGCTCTCGGCAAGGTCCTCAATATCGCCATCGACCGATACGCCGCCCTGGCCTGGCCCATCCACCTCACTGTCAAGCGCGGTCCGATCTGGGCTGGGCTGGGCGAGATGCGCCATCGACATACTCGCTCCCTCGGGGGTTGGGAGGGACCGTGGAGGACATCACGGCCCGGGAGATGAAAGTTCTGAACACCTTGCTCTATGCAGCCGCAGCGAGCTTCCCCTCGGGGAACCTCAAAATTTTTCTTGGCGGCCATAGCGAGGGGAAAGCGGGCGACACCACCTAAACCCTCAGTGACATCAACCTCGCAGGCAATCCATGCCACTGAAGGAACTATGGCGCACACCGACCACACCCAAGATTCACACATCTCGACTGCCGGGATCGCCAGCCAGGGCGCTCCCATCAAGCCAGGCCAACGGCACCCGACACACCCCGAGCCCGGTAGCCACCAAGACATCACCACTCGTCAACACACGAAGACCACCAACGAGGAGATCACCGTGCTTTCTGAACGCGCCCTGATGGCACTCACCAGCTCAGGCCTTGCCGCGACGGTGATGACATCGTTGATGCTGGCGGATGGCGCTTCGTGGCCCCATTCCCTCATCGTTGGATTGGGAGCAGGAGGAGGGGTCCTGGTGGGCATTGTCACCATCCTGGGCCGAGGAGATCAGCGATGACGCTGGCCTGTGGATCAAGGCTTTGTGTCATACCCAGCCCCGCATGTAGGGCGACGTATCGTACTTCAGAGTGGACGTGGATTCGGCAACCAGCGGGCAGCTTTGAATGCGGGACATACACGGGATGATCTTGTTATTGGTACTCGTCGTGCAGGGCGTTGGTACAGCTCAGACCAGGCGCCGTAGCTGTATGGCCGCCACTCTCCTAAAGCGGGTGCCGCAGGTTCGAATCCTGCCGGGGGCACTTTTTTGACCTTGCGATATCACCCCTGACCTGCGAGTTCTCTCTTGTGACTCACCCTGGCGTAGGCAGCTGAGAGCAGCCATATGCAGCCTTAGGTCAATGATCGCGAACCATATGCGAACCAGTCCGGGTGATGTTCACCCACGTCACAGCCGCTTTCTCGACGTGGAAGCTCCCGGACGTTCCCGCGGTACGCAGCCTCATGGACCCTCCCTAGGCTGAGGCTCGTGCAGCGCCTGGCCCTTTTCGACCTTGATAACACCCTCATCGATCTCGACGCCGCATTCGTGTCGTGGGCCGAGGAGTTCGCTGAGGATCACGGCCTGGGCCAGGACGGCGTCGGCTGGCTGCTCAGCCTGGACCGCAACGGCCTCCCACATCGGGAACTCTTCTTCCGTGCCGTGCGCGACCAGTTCCGCTTGTCCCATCCGGTCGAAGACCTGTGGGCTGCCTACCGCAGGCGTATGCCGTACCTCGTCGAGTGCCGTCCCGAGGTTCTGGCCGGTCTCTCGGAGCTACGGGCGGAAGGGTGGCGGGTTGGGATCGTCACCAACGGAATGGCTGACAACCAGCTGGGCAAGATCCAGCGGACCGGACTGGCCGATGTGGTCCATGGCTACGCGTTGTCGGGCGCCGAAGGCATACGCAAGCCCGACATTGGCCTGTTCGAGATCGCGGCTCAGCGTTGCGGTGCGACCCTCTCCATGGGCGGATGGATGGTGGGCGACCACTTCATCAAGGACATCGCTGGAGGACGCACCGCCAGCCTACGCACCGTATGGATCAACCGGACTCCGCACCGAGCCAAGAGCATCAAGCTGATCACATAGTCACGAACAGCACGGAAAGCATGAGGATAATCAGCATCAGTGGCGATCCATGAAGCGAAGTAGAATATTTGGCACCCCGCGAACATTATCACTGTAGTCAAACTACCGGCGTCGCGAGCGCTACACCCCCCAAAAAAAGGGCGCCATGCGCGCTGGCTTGCCATGGATTAAGAAACGATAAGCAATCGCCGCATAAACTAATCTAGGACTGGGCCATACGGTTACCCGACCATCTAACTTGACACGCTACTCTGAGGATCTCTGCGGAAGATTTCGCAGCTGCCGCACGTCACGCAGCGCAAATCCCATGCGCGTTACCAGTGTGCCGTAGTCCTCAGTTAGCCTCAGGTTCGGAAACATTACCTTCATGCTAGGGGAAGACTTTGAGACGGCATAGTTGTAGTGCGCGAGCACATCCTCAGCCCATTTCCGAGTGGCACCAATTAAGCCCTGATCGTCCAATCTCGCCGAAAACATGAGCACGTCGCCGTAGCCTGCAAGCACTTTAGCAGCGTCTTCACGCGCTTGAGATTTAACGTCCACCGAGCACGCCATATGCCATAGAGCGTTAACCGCCTCCTGAGCTTTTATCAGCGACTCGACCTGAAGCTCACGCCATGCTTCAAGATCTTTATGCATGCTCTCCTTGCGGGCGCCGAACCGCTGAATGGCTAGAGTTAACGCCGCGCCCAAAACTGCAAGAATCACAGCCGATGCCAGCTGGGTCCACCATGAGATCTCTTGATTCATGGGAAGAACGATAATGCCCCTCAGGGACATACCGGTCTAGTGCGCCACCTAGAGCCAGAGGCCATATGCTGGACCCAGCGAAGCCGATACTTCGCAAAGGCCCGCGTTTCCGCAGGCCAGAGTGTCGATGTCGTAGAGACTATTGGCATCCCGGTCCGATTTGAGTCTGCGCATCCCGCTTCGCAGCAGGCGAGGACGTTACTCATCCGAAACCCGGGTTAATCGTTGAGGGCCTCGTTGATCTTCCCGTTGATGCGCTCTTGTTGCCCATCCATACACTTGGCATAGACACGGAGAAGAACGTCAACACTGTGGCCGGCGCGCTTGGCCACTTCGGCAGGAGGAACTGGCAATCCCCTGAAAGCGTGGAGACGTTTCTATGCGGCGATGGCCTCGTGAGCT